>JAXDJV010000014.1:0-323403 GCA_034667465.1 Acidobacteriota bacterium
CGACCGGCGCGAACGTCTCGACCGGCGCCGTCTCGGCGACGAGCGACGCCTCGAACAACTACTCACTGGGCGGACTCGCGGCCGGTACGTACACCGTGACGCCGAGCAAGAGCGGCTGCACGTTCTCGCCGGCTTCGAGCTCCGTCACGATCACTTCGGCGAACGTCACCGCGAACTTCACCGCGACGTGCGGAACCGGCGACACGCAGCTGACCAGCGGCGTGGCCGTGACCGGCCAGAGCGTCGCGCAGGGCGCCTGGAAGTACTACTACATCACCGTTCCCGCCGGCGCGACGAACCTCACGTTCGCAACGACCGCGGCGACAGGCGACGTCGACATCTACACGCAGGTGAACGCGAAGCCGACGTCGAGCGCATACATCTGCCGTCCGTACACCGGCTCGGGTAATGAAACCTGCTCGGCCACGAATCCCGCTTCGGGTACGTGGTGGGTTGGTGTGAACGGCTACGCGGCCGGCAGCTTCACCGTCACCGGCACGGTGACGACAGCAGCAGCGACGTACTCGATCTCCGGCAGCGCCGGTACGCCGGGCGCCACGATTACGGCTGGCTCGCAGGGCGCGACCAGCGATGCCTCGAACAACTACACGATCAGCGGACTTGCGAACGGCACGTACACCGTGACGCCGAGCAAGAGCGGCTGCACGTTCTCGCCGGCCTCCGCCTCCGTCACCATCACCTCCGCGAACGCCACCGCCAACTTCACGGCCACGTGCGGCGGCGGATCGACGCTCTTCTCGAACGGCTTCGACAGCAGCACCGGCTGGACGACGACGCAGGTCTCCGGTACCGCCGGCGCCTGGACGTTCGTGACCTCCGGCACGTTGCCGACGGCTGCGCCGCACGGCGGCACCGGAATGGCGAAGTTCAATTCGTACGATGCTGCGAGCGGATCGCAGACGCGTGTTTCTCAGACGACGGGCTTCGCAATTCCGAGCGGCAGCTCGGCGACGCTGAAGTTCTGGATGTACCACGACACCGGTTACTCGACGTCCGCCGATAATGTGCAGGTGCAGGTCACGACCAGCACGACGTTCGTGAACGTCGGAACGGCAGTCAACCGCTACGACGGTTCGACCGGCTGGAAGCAGCACACGATCGACCTGAGCGCGTACGCCGGACAGACCGTCAAGCTCGGCTTCCTCGGCATCAGCGCCTACGGCAACAACGTCTTCATCGACGACGCGATCGTCACCACGCCGTAAACGCGAAATCGCAGCAGTCAATGGAAGGGGGAAGGCTCAGGCCTTCCCCCTTTTTGTTTTTTTTGATGGCGGCTTTGTCGCTTGCTCTACACATACGAGTGTGTAGAATGAGTCTGTAATGGCTACGAACCTTGCGATTGACGATCGCCTGCTCCTCGAGGCGCAGCGGATTGGCGGACATCGCACGAAGAAGGCGACTGTCACCGAAGCGCTGCAGGAATACATTCAGCACCGCAAGCAGGCGAGGATCGTTGAGCTGTTTGGGACGATCGACTTTGACGCCAGGTACGACTACAAGAAGCAACGGCGCAAGTCGTGAAGGTCCTGGTCGATACGGCGATCTGGTCGTTGGCGTTGCGCCGTCGGCATCACATCGTGGAGAGTGCCGAAGCGTCTCAGCTTGTCGAACTGGTGCTGGACAGCCGCGTCGCGATCATCGGCGCCATTCGGCAGGAGCTTCTCTCTGGTATGAAGGAGCACACGCAGTTCGAACAGGTGCGAGAACGACTACGCGCCTTTTCGGACACGGAAGTCATTTCCACCGATTACGAAGAGGCGGCAGCCTTCTTTAGTCGCTGCCGCGGGAAGGGAATCCAGGGGTCAAACACCGATTTCCTGATCTGTGCGGTCGCGGTCCGCAGCGAGTTCTCAATATTTACGACGGACGAGGATTTCGTCCGATTCGCTCGCGTTCTGCCAATCGTGCTTCATCAAACTCACGGTTAGCGCCCGGGGGACACATTTTCGCGCGCGTCGCAACGTGGCGCCATAATTGGCGCATGCGAATCAATGTCCCGTCGACCGCCGTCGGCGTCTTCCTGACTGTTGTCCTCGCGGCCCAGCCACTCGCAGCGCAGCAGACGTATCAGCATCCGCCGCGTGAGATCGTCGACGTTCTCGACGCACCGCCACCGCCGACGCCGCTGGTCAGTCCCGCCGGAAACGCGCTGATTCTTGCGACGCCGGTGCGCTATCGGCCGATTTCCGATCTTGCTGAGCCGATGTTGCGCGGCGCGGGCACGCGCATCAATCCTCGCAACAACGGATCGCACCTCTTCGCCTACAACGTTGCGCTCAAGCTTCAACAGATTCCGGATGGTCCCGAGGTTCCGATCGCGCTTCCGGCAGGCGCGCGCGTCACCGATCCGCGCTGGAATGCCAGCGGTTCGCTGTTCGCGTTCACCAATGTCACGGCGACTTCAGTCGAGCTGTGGGCTGGCGACGCTGCAGGCGCGAAAGTACATCGCGTTGAAGGCATTCGATTGAATCCTGCGCTCGGTTACGCACTTCAATGGATGCCCGATCAGAAGACGCTGCTCATCAAGACCGTCCCCGAGCAACGCGGAACGCCGCCGTCCGAAACGGGTGCGCCGACAGGACCGCGCGTGGAAGACAGCAGCGGCGTCAAATCGGCGAGCAGCACATACGAAGCGGTGGAATTGCTCAAGACGCCGTATGACCGGGAAGCATTCGAGTACTACACCACCACGCAGTTGGCGATGGTCGATGTCCTTTCCGGCAACATCACAAAGATCGGCAGTCCGGCGGTCATCACGAAACTGGTGCGGTCGCCTGATGGCCAGTATCTGCTTGTCGAGCGGTTGCTGACGCCTTACTCGTCGCTCCGAATGTTCAATCGTTTCGCGACCGAAGTCGAGATTTGGGACATCAGCGGAAAAAAACTCGAGACGCTCGCACGTCAGCCGTTGGCCGAACAGGTGCCGGTCGACGGTGTGCGCGTCGGGCCGCGTGACCACGGATGGCGCCCGACCGCGCCGGCGACGGTGGTGTGGGAAGAAGCGCTGGACGATGGCGATACCTATAAGAAGGTTCCGTATCACGACCGCGTAATGCTCAAGCCGATGGGCGGCACCGCCTCGGAGCTCATAAGAACGGAGCAGCGATTCGACAACATCAATTGGATCGAACGTGGCGGTCTGGCTCTGGTAACGGAAGTCGACTACGACAAGCGCTGGTTCAGGACGTATCTCGTCGATGCGGACAATCGATCCGCTGCTCCGAAAGTGGTCTGGAGCCAGAGCCTTGACGATGGCTATAAGAATCCCGGCGAACCGGTACTGCGCAGGCTGGCGAACGGTTTCAATGCCGTACGCGAATTCAAAGGAGCGATCTTCACCTCCGGCGAAGGCGCATCGCCGGCCGGCAATCGGCCGTTTCTCGATCGCGTCGATCTCCGCACATTGAAGACGGAGCGTTTGTTCCGCTCTTCGCCTGACAGCCTGGAGTCGTTTGTCGACTGGATCAATCCAGCCACCATGACGTTTCTGACGCGGCGCGAATCGATCGTCGATCCTCCCAATGTTTACCTTCGTTCGCTCGGCGCCGCTCTTCCGGCGAATACTGTGGAAGGGGAGACGCACTTCCGATCGACGTCACGGCAAATCACCCATTTCGTCGATCAGGCCACGCAGCTTCGCCGGATCTCGAAACGCCTCGTGACCTATCAGCGGCCCGATGGCGTGAAGCTGTCATTCACTCTTTATCTCCCGCCGGGATATCAGGCCGGGACGCGATTGCCGACCATTATCTGGGCATATCCGCTCGACTACACCGATCCGAATGCAGCGGGGCAGGTCGCGGGAACAGCGCAAAACTACACGTCGGTCTTCGGTGCGTCGCCGATCTTCCTCGCGCTGGAAGGTTATGCGGTACTCGACGAGACGGCGATGCCGGTCGTCGGACCGACGGAAACCGCATACGACACATTCATCGATCAGATCGTCGCCAATGCGAAGGCAGCGATCGATAAGGCGGTGGAGCTCGGAGTGACCGATCGTGACCGAGTCGGCGTCATGGGTCACAGTCACGGCGCGCTGATGACCGTGAATCTGCTGGCGTGGTCGGACCTTTTCCGCGCCGGTGTTGCGCGCAGCGGTGCGTACAACCAGACGCTGCGTCCGTTCGGTTTTCAGAACGAGCGGCGGACGTTGTACAAGGCGCCGGATACATACCTGAAACTCTCGCCACTGGTCCACGCCGATCGAATCAAAACGCCGCTGCTCATCATTCATGGCGAGCGCGATAACAATCCGGGCACCGTGCCGCTGCAGTCGGAAAAACTGTTCGAAGCGGTTCGCGGAGTCGGCGGAACGGTTCGCCTGGTAATGCTGCCGCTGGAGGCACACGGATATTTCGCGCGCGAGTCGGTCGAGCACACGCTCTACGAAACGCTGACATGGTTTGATCGGTATGTGAAGAACGCTCCGCCGCGGTGAGCCAGTTATTCGCGCAGTACCTGATGCACGAATGCGATGGCGATCGAGCCTTCGCCGACGGCTGAGGCCACGCGCTTGATGTTGCCGCCGCGAACGTCGCCGATTGCGAAGACGCCCGGGAGACTCGTCTCGAGCAGATGCGGCTGCCTCTTGAGCGGCCATTGCGCGGTGTTGAGGTCCTCCGGTGTGAGATCGGGCCCGGTTCTGATGAAACCGCGATCATCGAGCGCCACGCAGTCGTCGAGCCATTTCGTTGCCGGCACCGCTCCGGTCATTACGAATACATGCCGGATATTCTCAACAGTGTCAGTGCCGGTGGTTTTGTCGCGGCTATGAACGCGTTCCAGATGCGTCTCTCCCTCGAGACCAATGAGCTGGCAGTTCGTTCTGACGTCGATGGCCGGATTGTCTTCAACGCGCCGCACGAGGTAGCGCGACATGGTCTCCGATAGTCCGCCCGAACGCACCAGCATGATCACGCGGCGCGCGTGGCCGGCGAGAAATACGGCCGCCTGTCCTGCCGAGTTACCTCCGCCGACGATGAGCACATCCTCGCCTTTACATATTTGCGCTTCCATCGGTGTGGCGAGGTAGTAAACGCCGAGGCCGTTGAAGCGGGAGAGACCCTCGATCGGCAATCCTCGATATTCGGCGCCGGTGGCGAGAATGACCGTGCGCGCCACGACGCGCGTTTCGTGGTCGATCTCGATGGCGTACGGTCGTCGCTCGCAATTCAGGCGCGTCGCGCCTTTCGCGACGATCATCTGCGCGCCGAATTTCTCGGCCTGGCTGAATGCGCGGGTCGCCAGCTCCTGGCCGGTGATGCCGGAGGGGAAGCCGAGGTAGTTTTCGATGCGCATGCTGGAACCGGCCTGACCGCCGGGAGCATTCGCTTCGATCATCAGCACATCGAGACCTTCCGATGCGCCATACACGGCGGCGCCGAGACCGGCCGGACCTGCTCCAACGATCACGACGTCGCGGATGTGACCTTCGTCGATGTCGATGCCCTCGTTGAAACCGAGGCAATCGGCGATCTGCGCGTTGGTCGGATTCCGGAGCACGAATTCACCGCGACAGATCACGACCGGGATTTCGTCCGCCGAGACGTTCCATCTTTCCAGCGACTCCTGGGAGACTTCGTCATTGTCGAGGTCGAGGTAGGTATGCGGGTGTGCGTTGCGCGACAGAAATTCACGAACCTGCAGCGTCCGCGGCGAGTACTGCGAGCCCAGCACGACGACGTCTCCGAAGCCGCGATCGATGAGTATCACGCGACGGAGGATGTACGCGCGCATGAAGATCTCACTGAGCTCGGCGTCGGTCTGCAGCATCGCGAGAACGCTCTCGCGTTCGATCTCGATGACTTCACCCGGCTCCGTCACGCGGATGCTTGCGAGGCTCCGCCTGCCGCTGACCAGATTCAGCTCGCCGCTGAACTGGCCCGGTCGATGGGTCGTGGCAATCTCTTCGCCGCTGCACGAGTTTCGTACGGCCACCAGCTCTCCGCTGAGGACGACGAAGGCCGGGTATTGATGCGCACCGGCCTCCATGAGGATCTCGCCGCGCTCGACCGTTCGACGCGTTCCATGCGTCGCGATGCGTGCGAGCTGCGCGGGTGTCAGAACCGGGAATACCTGCTCCTGCTGCGGCGCGACCGAGAGGGGAGTCGTAGCGGTCATGACGCTATCGTAATGCCGTGAGCGGCGGCGACGCGACCGGAGCGCGGAGCATGTTCGACTGGAAGCGGCGCGGGTCTGCTACACTCGATGAAGTCCCCGCTCCATCAATTCCCCGCTCCTTTTCGCACACCAGAGAAGAAAGGCAGGAACGATAGATATGGCAGATCCGAAAGACGAACTCATCCACAAGGTCCAGATCCAGGATATCGAGAAACCGGAGAACAACGAGCTTGATGACTCGCAGCTCGACAAGGTTTCCGGCGGCGGCAGCTACGGGTACGACCCGGGTAACGGAAGCTGACGTTACAACACGATGACCCGGCGCGCGTTCTGGCCGGGGACATCCCAGAAACTACGATCCTGCTGGCTGAACAGATCGGCCGGCAGGATCGTGTTCCTCTGGTTCGGCCGCACGCGCGACGCCACTCTGTGCAGGCCCGGCATCCCTAAACGTTCATCGAATTCCGGCTCGTCGTATTCGACCTGTTCGAAGTCATGCGCGAACGGCTCTTCTCCGAGAAACTCGTAGAGGCGCGTCATCACCTGGGCGGGCTGCTCCGTCAGTGACTCGTACCGAACGACGATCATGCGATCCGCCTGTTCGCCGCTCCATGCCTGCCGCAGCGCCTGCAGCGCCGGACCGACCGGACCACTCTTCATCATCGACTCGACGCGCGTATAGACATTGGCCGCGGCGTCAGCGGGAAACAGTTTTCCGCGGCGCAGCGGTGCAGCCTGCACGCGGCGCTCGAAACTGTCGAGGATCCATGCCGGGCTTCGGACGCACGCGATGACTCTGGCGTCCGGCCACAGCTCGTGAATGGCCGGCAGTTGCGCACACCAGCCGCGGTTCGTGTCGAAGATGACCTTCTCTCCCGCGACATCCTCATAGAACGTTTCGACGAGCGAGCGCGTAACTCCCGTGCGCTGCCGCTCGGTGAGAAACATCGCGTACTCGTTCGACTCGCTCATCGCGCGCAGCAATGATTCGAACAAGCCAAGAAGCGGGCCCGACATCGCGGCGTGAAACCGCGGGTTCTGTCGAAGGATCGCCGCCAGCAGCGTCGATCCGGAGCGTGGCAAACCCGAAATGAAATGGATCTTCATCGTCATCAAACCGCCATCATCCGAACATTCACGTTCATCAGCGCGAGAGCAACGCCTGCCTCGCCATCCATCAGACAATCTCCGCCGGGATCAGGCGTCCATTCGCCGCGCTCGACGATCGCCAGCGTTCGCTCGTACCAGAGATTCGCGCGCACCTCATCCAGCTGGCTGAACATCCGCGTCATCCCGGCCGCCCCGCGGCGCAGCGATGCATCGGTGATCGTCTCCGGCGAAACTGCACACGCTTCCTCGAGAAGACGGGACGCTTCGTGGTGATCCTGATCGCGGCCTGTGATGCGCGCGCAACGCGACCAGGTGGCCGCTGAATCGGACGGCAGCGCATCGAGAACACGCTCGAGCATCGATGGCGATGCAACTTCGGCAAGCAGATACATCACCCCTCGCGCCGAGCGCGCGCGATCGAGTTGCGATTCGAGATGATCGACCACGAGTTTGATACCCGCCGCATGGTTTCGTTCCAGAAAGTAGATGCCGATTCCGGCAAGACCGCTCGCCGCGTCGAACGATCCTCGCCAACGCCCGCGCTCCAGTTCGCGAAGCAGCGCGGCGTCGGTGTCTTCATTGAGATCATCGGATACGCCAAGCATGCGCGACACGATTTCCACGGTCCAGCCCAGTCCCGCGAGACCTCCGCAGAGTCCCCACTGTTTCGTCGAGCAGAGCTCGTCCGCGCGAGCGATGGCGACGTTGAGATGCCGGATCGCAGCCTGCTTCCAATGCCGTTCGCTCGTGGCGAGATGCACGTTCGCGAACAGCAGCGCCTTCGCCGCACTGCGCGCCGGCAACGGCTCCTCCGCGAGCAAAGACTCAGCGAGCCTTCCGAGCACCGGAGTTTTCGCGTCGTGATTACGCATACTGCCTGGCGATGAGTCGCGAGAACAGTCCGCCTGCTCCTGCGAGCTCATCGAACGCTCCTTCTTCCACGATCTTCCCGCGATCCATGACAAAAATCCGATCTGCCTTCCGAATCGTCGACAGGCGATGCGCAATCACGATCCGTGTCGCGCTGCTCAGCTCCAGCGTGCGCGTCACCACTTCCTGCGTCCGATTATCGAGCGCGCTCGTCGCTTCATCGAAGAGGATGATGCGCGGCTTGCGCACGAGCGCGCGGGCGATCAGCAGGCGCTGACGCTGCCCGCCGGAAAACGTACTCGTGCCGCTCTCGGAGATCAGCGTGTGCATCTCCATCGGCATCGCTCGTATGTCATCCGCCAGGCCGGCCGCCTCCGCCGCCTCCCACGCATCATCGAGCGTCAGCGACGACGACGAGCCGACGATGTTCGTGAAGATGTCGCCGCCGAGAAGCCGGCTGCTTTGCAGCACGACTCCGAGCTGATGGTTGCGAATGGCCGAGATGTCGAGCGATGCGAGATCCTGTCCGTCGTAGTAAACGGCGCCGGTCTCCGGCGATTCGAATCCGAGCAGCAGACGGAGGGTCGTCGACTTGCCGGAACCTGATGGACCGACGAACGCGACAAACTGGCCGGGTCCGGCGCGGAACGAGACGTCGTCGAGCACGACCGGTCCGTCGGCGTGATAGCGAAACGTCAGATGCGCGCATTCGATGAGCCCATTGAGCGCACCCGGATCGTTCTTCGTCTCCGTGACTTCCGGCGCCGTCTCCAGAATCGGCGCCGACTTCTCCATCACAGCTGCCGCGGAGACGATGCCGGTCGCAGCGTTGCTCAGCGCCACCACGCTGGCGAACAGCGTTCCGAACGCCGCGCTGAAGGCGACGAAGTCGCCGGTGCGGAACGACTCGCCTTTTCCGAACAGCAGCCAGCCGCCCATGGCGAAGAGGAGCGCGGTGCAGAGTACCGGCAACACATCGTTGAAGACGTTGATCGCCGCTTTGAACGATCCGGCGCGATGCGCCTCCGCGCGCTGTTTCGAAAACGCCGCGCTCCACACTGCGAAGGCGCGTCGCTCCGACGCGGAGACGCGCAGTTTGGCGATGCCGGCGATCATCTGAAAGACGAGGCCGGAAACGCGCGCGTGCGCTTCCTGCTGCAGGCGCTCGTGGCGCAGCGATTCGCGGATGAGGAGTCCGTTGATCGTCCCCGCAACCGCGATCAAAGCAACGGCCATCAGCGCCAGCCGCCAGTCGTAATAGAAAAGGATGATCACGTTCACCGCGGAAAACGCGCTGGTGAGGACGACGGTGAGCGTCGACGTGCCGATGACTTCCTGCACGGTCTGAATCGCCGCGGCGCGCTGGCTGAGATCGCCCACCGCGTAGCGGCGGAAGAAGGGAACCGGAAGAGAGAGCAATCTGTCGACGAGCGCCGTCTGCAGTGCGGCGCTGATCCGCCCTTCCGTTCGCGTCAGCGCGAATGCCCGCGTGATGTCGAAGAGTGCCGCGCCGACTGCCGTGGCGCTGAGCGCGACGAGCACCGTGACGAAGTCCACCGATCGCGCATTCGGGATGACGAGGTTGAAGATGTGCGCGGTGGCCAGCGGGATGGCCAGCGCGAGAAGGCCGCCGGCGAGCGCTGCGACCACGATTCCGGCAAGGTCCGACCTGACGAGCGGTGCGATGAACGAAACGAGATCGTGCACTTCGCGCGCGCGATCGGGGAGCGGGCGATAGAAGGTGACGGCGAATGGCTGCAACTCGGCGGCGACCGCCGGCGTGACCGGTCGTCTGCCTCCGCTTTTCGGATCGTGAAGTACATAAGACCCGCGGCCCGCCGGAAGGAGCGCGACGGGCGACGCATCTTCCTTCAGATATCCGAGCAGCGAGCCGGCATCGCTCCGCCACCAGAGATCGCGCAATGCCACGCGCCGGCTTCGCACGCGCGACGTTCTGCAAATCGCCGGAAGCAGATCGCTCGCGTGCCGCACCTCCCATCGCGGAGGATCGCGAAACTCGATGCCGGCGACGGAACCGATTGCGCGGCACGCCGCCATCATCGGATCGCGCATGACCGACGCATCAACCGCCGTCGTTTCCGGTTCGAGAACCGACGCCAGGTTGCCGAGTGCGTGTTGCCACATCCGCTGATCGGACGCCGCTCTGGCCTGCAGCCGCTGCGTCGTCTGCTGGTCTTCGATGTCGATCGCACCGGAGAGACCTGCCTGCATCAGATCGATGAGTACGCCGAGGCCGGATGTGTCGCCGCCGTCGCGCAGGTGTTCCTCGGTGTCGCGCGTTTCGAAGCGCGCATCGTTTACAGCAGCGATCCAGAGACCGTGAAGCGGGACCCATCCATGTTCGGGACCGAGCTCGAGCCACGAGCGCGCGCCGATCCGCGTCGAACCTTCGATGTGCCGGATCCAGATGGTTCGCTCGCGAACGCTTGCATGCTTTCCACGCCGCAGAATGAATTGCTGTCCTGGTGCGAGCAGCTCATGCATGGCAACGTGATCGGGCGAAGCGAGGAGCGGTGCGAGACTGGCGACGAGACGATCGATCGCCGCTGCATGAACGACATCGGCCAGCGCGGAAACCGGCACGCTGCGAAGACGCGTGCTGCCATGACCCACCGCGGTCAGCACGAATCGCGCGTCCGGCGGAGGAGGCGCCGGCGGAATCAGATCGCCTGCCTCGGCGGACCAGAGATAGCGCCGCGCTCCATAGCCTTCCGCGAGGAGCGGCACGGCGAAGACATCGACACTTCCTTCGACGACGAGCCAGGCGCAGCCGGCGTCATCGAGAGGCAGCGGCGAACCGTCGCGCTCCATCGCTACGCCTCCCTCGCCAGCAGCGCGTAATCACCCTGCACATCTGCCACGAGCTCCGCGTGCCGTCCGCGCTGTACGACCTTCCCTTCGCTCAACACGAGAATTTCGTCCGCATCACGAATCGTCGACAAGCGGTGCGCAACCGTTACGCACGAACATCCGCGACGCCGCACGTTCCTTTCAATCAGCGCCTCCGTCACCGCATCAATCGCGCTCGTCGCCTCATCGAGGACGAGCACCCGCGGACCGGCGACCAGCGCGCGGGCGATCTCCAGCCGCTGCCGCTGTCCTCCGCTGAAGTTCGATCCTCCTTCTTCAATGCGCGCGTCGTAGCCGCCGCGCCGCGACATGATCTCGTCGTGGATGCAGGCGTCTTTGCATGCCTGAATGAGCACGGCGTCGGGAACGGTGGCGTCCCACAGCGTGAGGTTCTCGCGCACGGTGCCTGCGAAAAGCGCGATGTCCTGATCGACGACGGCGACGGAGCTCGCGATCTGTGCGCGCGGCAACTCGCCGCGAGCGCGGCCATCGAACAGCACCTCTCCCTGCCACGGCTGATACTGACCGGTGATGAGACGCACGACCGTCGACTTTCCGCAGCCCGACGGGCCGACGAGCGCCACGCGCGCGCCCGGCGTGAGACGAAAGCTGACGTTACGAATCAGCGGCTCATCGAGTCGCGAATAGCCGAACGTCACGCCGCGGAACTCGAGGTCTCCCGCCAGCCGCTCGGTGACGACTTCGCTGCCGCCGTCGTCGCGCGCCACCTCCGGATCGAGCGGCGCGCCAAGCACGTCGTCGATGCGGTTCATGTTTCCCTCGATCATCTGCAGATCGGCGGCGAGGCCGACGAGGTTCGTCACCGGCAGAAAAAAGCTCGCCGCGAGCGTCTGAAACGCGACGAGCATGCCCATCGTCATCTCGCCCTGCGCAACGCGATAGCCGCCCGCGACCAGCACCAGTACTTTGGCCATGGCGATCACGAAGGTCGGAACGGTGAGGAAGAGTTGCGTGATGCGATTCAGAGCCTGCTGCGCGTTGACCAGTTTCGCGTGGTGACCGGCCCATCGCGCGAAGAGATCGGATTCCGTTCCGGTGGCCTTGACTCCTTCAATCGTCGTAAGCCCGGCGCCGATCGTGCCGGCGAGCTTCGACTGCTCCTGCAGCATGCGCCGATAGCCATCAACGCGCATCCGATTCACCGCGGCCGTCACGGCGGCGACGACGACCACGGCGATCATCGCGATCATCGTCAGCGAGACGTCGTAGGAAAGCATCAGCAGCGGGAAGAAGACGACGAGCAGCGCGTCGATCAGCGTCGATGCAAGACGGGAGGAGAGAAACGCCGCGACCTTGCTGTTGAGCGCGACTCGATTCGTGAGATCGCCGACAGATCGCCCGGTGAAAAACTCGATCGGAAGTTGCAGCACGTGCCAGAGAAATGTGCTCGCGCCGACCGCGGCGAGTTTCGTCTCCAGTCGCAGCAGCGCGTGCCGCTGCACCCAGGCGAGACCGCCTCGCAGCAATGCGGTCAGCAACAGTCCGATGACGAGCGGACGAAGCCATCCTTCCGCGTGCGCCACGAGAACCTTGTCGACGAAGAGACGCGCGAAGGCGGGGACGATCAGTCCCGGAACCACGAGGCAGAGGCCGGCGATCAGCGCAAACAGCACCGCGGTGTTCGAGCCACGCAACCGTTGACGCAGAGTGGAAATCAGACGAGGCCGCGAGCCTCCTTTCCGGAAGCCGGAGTCCGGACGAAACGTCAGCACCACGCCGGTGAACGAGTCGTCGAACTCCTGCTCGCTGACCACGCGCGGTCCCGAAGCGGGATCGTTCAGGTAGTAGCGGCCGTTGCCGTGTCCTTCGAGGACGAGGAAGTGATTGAAGTTCCAGAAGAGCACCGCGGGCAGCGGTACATCCGCGAGCTGGTTCAGCTCCTTCTTGAATCCTTTGGACTCGAGGCCGTAGTTGCGCGCGGCGCGAAGCACGTTCGATGCTTTCGATCCGTTGCGCGACACGCCGCACGCCGAGCGCAATTCCTCCAGCGAAACGATGCGGCCGTAGTAGCCGAGGATGATGGCCAGGGAGGCGGCGCCACACTCGATCGTCTCCATCTGGAGAACCGTCGGAGTGCGGACTCGTCGGACAGGCTCAGAGCCCAAGCCACTTCCTCAGACCCGGAATCACGAGTGCGATCGGCCGGCGCTGCTCGAGGGTGATCTTCGCCTGCAACAGCGTTCCGCTGCCGAATGAGAGATCGGGACCCTGCCTGCTCGTCCAGTGGAAACCGCTCGGCGTCGTGCGATCGCGCTCCAGTTCCACGGAGACGACATACGCCGCGCCGCGCGCGGTGAAGTCGCGAACGAGCGTGTCGTTGCGCAGCAGCACATTCATGGCCGTCGGTGAGAGCGGGCTGTCCGAGACCGAGACGACGTGGCCGAGCATGTAGCCGTACTCTTCCCAGGGGACGCCGGCCGGCGACATCTGCACGCGCATACCGCGTCGCACCTGCTTCGCCGCGCTGCCGATGAACGTCAGTCCCACGAGCGGCGCGTCTGCGCGTTCGAGCGTGATCAACGGCTGTCCGCGCGTGACGAGGGCGCCGTCGCCGGTGAGCAGCTCGACGACTTTTCCCGCGCCGGGACTGCTGATCGTTCCCGACTCCGCCAGCTGACTTTCGAGCGTTTCGATCTGACGCCGCGATTCCGCCGCGGCCTCCTCGAGGGAGAAGACACTCTGACTGGCCTGTGTCTCCACCGATCCTTCACGCGCGGTCAGCGCTTTGAGCTGCGACTCTCCGGTGGCAAGCGTCTGCCTGGCATCATCGAGCTGCTGAACCGCATCCTGGAACGTCTGCTGATTGATGAGGCCCGCGCGAAGCAGTTCCTGATTCGCGGCGATGCGCGTTTCGAGATAGCGGATTCGCGCGCGCGTCGACTCCTGCGTCTGCAACGTCTGCTGTCGCTGCTGGGCGATCGTGGCGCGCTCCAGATCGGCATCGCGGGCAATCTTTCCGCGCGTCACATCGCGATTGCGTTCGAGCTCAGCGAGGCGGGCGCGCGCCTGGCGAAGGTTGTCCTCGACGTCCGCCTGCACGAGCCGGCCGATCGGCTGGCCGGCCTTCACCGTGTCGCCGACATGCACGTGAAGATCGCGCACCACGCCCGCGGCACTCGATTCGACGTTGACGAGTCCCGACCACCGCAACATCAGCCCTTCTCCCTCGAGCGAGTCGGGGACCGCGCCGAAGACACCCCACGCGATTGCAGCGACAACGACTGCGCCGAGTCCGGCGAGTGCGAACCAGATGCGCGGCGTCGTCACCTCCAGTAGTGTGTCGAGCCGCTCGGGGCTGGAGAGCCGTTCGAGCGAAGCACGCCGGAAGATCGATTCGTCTTTCATTGACCGGCGGAAAGGCGCCTCAGCATGCGGCTGAATCGATCGCCGGCCATCGATACCGAGTCGAGAAAGTTTGCATCGAGCTCATCTTCCTCGAGCATGCCCGCACTTCGCGTCGATCCCTTGCGCTCATTCGCGGTGCGCAGGCGATCGGAGAGCATCATGGCCATCGCCTTGTAGAAGCGCGCCGCGAACGCGTCATCGCTCCTGAGCCGGCCGGTGAGCGTCTCGCGCGGCACCTGAAGGATCTCGCATCGCGTCGTTGCTTTGACGGTCGCCGATGGGAGCGCCGCGCTGATGAACGACATCTCTCCGACGATTTCCCCCGGACCAACGCGGCCGAGCTCGGCGCCTGCCGCTGCCTCCAGCGTCACCACGAGGTCGCCGTCGAGCACGATCGAGATTGCATCGGCGGCCTTCCCTTCGGCGATCAACGTCCCGCCGGAGGCAAGTGTGACCTTCTGCCCATTCGCCGCGAGCCAGTCGGCGTCGAGATCCGTGAGCTGTCCCAGAATGAACAGAACGTTCTTCATGCACTCCTCGGAATGAATTCGTTTGGACGACGCGGCGATCTTACGACAGCGTCCGGCGAACTGAGCCGCAGAAAAGCACGCTCATTGCCGTATCCTTCAAGCCCTTTACATGATTCAGATTGGAATGAAGCTCGGCCCCTACGAGATCGTTGCGTCCGTAGGCGTCGGGGGGATGGGTGAGGTCTATCGCGCGGTCGATGAGCGTCTTGGCCGGACCGTCGCCATCAAGATTCTCCTCACGGAATCGTCAGGCAGCGCGGACCTGAAAGAGCGCTTCGACCGCGAGGCGCGCGCCATCTCCAGGCTCAATCACCCGAACATCTGCGTGCTGTACGACATCGGCCATCAGGATGGAATCGACTACCTCGTGATGGAGTACCTCGATGGCGAAACGCTGGCCGACGCGCTCGCCCGCGGACCGCTTCCGCTTCCACAGGTACTCCGCATCGGCGCGGAAATCGCCAATGCGCTCGATCGCGCCCATCGTGATGGAATCGTTCACCGCGATCTCAAGCCGGGCAACATCATGCTCACCCGATCCGGCGCGAAGGTGCTCGACTTCGGCCTGGCCAAAGAGACTCCGATGCTGCTCGGCGCGAACGACGCGACGGCGCGCATGGCGTTGACGGCCGAGGGAACGATCGTCGGCACGCTGCAATACATGGCGCCCGAACAACTCGAAGCGCGTCCTGCCGACTCTCGCACCGACCTCTTCGCGCTCGGCGCGATTCTCTACGAGATGACCACCGGGCACCGCGCCTTCGATGGAGTCAGTCCCGCCAGCATCATCACGGCCATCATGAGCCGCGATCCGGAGCCGATGTCCGCATGCACACCGATGACGCCGCCGGCGCTCGATCAACTCGTGCGCCGTTGCCTGGCGAAGCGGCAGGACGATCGACTTCAGAGCGCGCACGATCTCTCCATCGCGCTCCAGGACCTTCGCGACGAAACGGCGTCCCATCTCCGGTCAGGTTTCAGCTCGAGTCCGAATTCGAATCTCCTGGCAACGCCATCACCGCGCCTGAACCGGCGCCGTACATTCTTCGTGGCTGGATCGATCGCGGCCGCACTCCTCCTCGCCGGCAGCGGATGGTGGATCGGTCAATCGCGAAAAAGCCCGGGCGCGGTGTCGACTGCAAGAACGGTCGCCGTGCTCCCATTCGCCACGCTCGGCGTCGACAACGCTCACACGTATCTCGGTGGCGCTCTTCCGGACGAGATCACGACGATCCTCAGCAACAGCCACAACCTGTCGGTGCGCCCCTTCTCGGCCACACGACACCTCGGCGCGGATACCGATCCGCAGGAAGCGGCGCGAAAGCTCGATGTGGGCGGAATCATCAGCGGTCATCTTCTCGCCGAGGGCGAGCGCCTGTCGATCACACTGGAGGCGATCGACGTCAGCGAGAACAAGCTGCTCTGGCGTGACGTGTTCGACAGCCCGGCTTCAGATCTCCTGTCGATTCGTCGCGAGCTCTCGACGCGCATTCAGAACAATCTGCTGCCCGAAGCTGGCGGGCGGAACGGCCACTCCGGAACAGAGCCAGCCGACGAGCGGCGAGGCCTACGCGCTTTATCTCCGCGCCACGGTGGCATCGACCGATCCCGCGCCCAACAAGGAGGCTGTGGCGATGCTGCAGCGGGCGGTCACGCTCGATCCGAAGTTCGCACTGGCCTGGGAAGCTCTGGCGCAGCGCGAGTACTTCGACTCCAGTTTCTCCAACGGAGGTCCGTCTGCACTGGCGCGCATGCAGGATGCGGCGAAGCGCGCGCTGGCCATCGATCCCGATCGTGTCAATCCGGCCCTGCGCCTCATTTCCATGAATGCCGAAAACGGAAGAATCGCCGATGCGTACCACGATGCCGTGGCGCTCGTACGCCGCCGGCCCGACAGCGCCGACGCTCATTTCACGCTGTCGTACGTGATGCGCTACGGCGGTGCCCTCAAAGAAGCGGCGGACGAATGCAATCGCGCATGGGCCATCGATCACGGCAACCGCAGCGCGCGTTCCTGCGCCATCGTGTTCATGGGTCTCGGTGACTACGATCGCGCACTCGAGTTCACACGCGTGGATGGCGGAACGGAATGGGCGAACCGCATCACCGGCAACATCTATCTGCGGCAGGGGAAGTATCAGGAAGCAGCGGACCTGGTCAGCGGTCCGCGCCAGGCTCTGATTCGGGCAGCAGTGAATCACGATCGGAAGGAAGTCGATCGCGTGGCCGACCGGCTTCTGGCCGCCAATCAATCGAGCAGTGACGGCGAGCCGCTGTACTTCATCGGCAACGTCGTCAGCCTGGGTGGCGATCCGCAGAAAGCGCTCGGCCTCCTCCGCGAGGCGGTGCGCAGGAACTACTGTTCGTATCCCGCCGTCGAGAGCGATCCACTCTGGGCTCCCGCTCGCGCGCTTCCCGAATACGCGGAGGTTCGTCGCAGCGCGCAAGCCTGCCACGAAGCGTTCATGAAGGAGATGGCGAAGTAGGGAGGGGAATTCCGTTCGCTGTACGACGCCGATGCACGTGGAACATGTTGGTATCCGGCAGTGCATCGATTAAGCGAACGAGCGTAATGATGTAGATTGTGGTGATGCGTGGCGCCATTCGCATTCTTGCCGCGGTCGCGTTCGCGCTTTCATCACTCGCATTCGCCGGCGCGTTCTACTGGGCGAGTGACTGGAACTGGGCGCCGCTTCAAGTTCCTCTTCCTGGTCCAGGCCTTGTCGTGGAGGAGACCTTCGAAATCACAACATCGGGTAAATTTGAGCTCGAGGCGTCTGTTCCGGTAACGCGTTCCACATCGGCCGTGAATGACCCGCAGGTCATACCCTGCCGGATCGAAGCCTCTGTGACGCACAATGGGGCGGTCTCTGCGAAAATCGTGCTCTCGGAATTTCGGGCGAGTGGGCGCGGCTCGATGGACACATTCACTGGCGAGCCGGCCAGGATCGACCTCACGCCCGGCAGGTACTTCCTGAAGGTCCGTAATGCCGGGTCATCGCAACCATTCGGAGATCGGGGCGCACTTCTTCGTCTCACGCGCTTCGTTCACTCGACCGAATTCTACCTGCAGGGCGTTATCCTGCGTGCGCTTGGTTGGTGCGGCCTGGTTTTGGGATTGACGATCACCGTAGTTTCGGAGATCAGAAATCACATCGCCGCGGCCTGACAACGCTAACAAAACGAACCATCAGTGGCTACCGACGTCCGCGTTCAATCGTCATTGCGTGCTCGAATCGACCTGTGCCGCGAGGTATGTCGGATCGGTCGTGCTGTTGTCGATAATCGACGCATAGGCGGCAATCGGGACGTCGGAGCTGAAGCTCACCCATGCTTCGCTGAGGTCGGCGCCGCCCGAATCAAAAAAGAATCCCGCGGTGATACTCGTCGGTCCGATCACGGAATAGGCGGGCATCGTGATTGTCCGTTTCGAGACGAGGAGGTTGTTCCTGTCGTAGAGCGACCACGTGACATTTGCGGCGGCTTTCTGCGGGTTTGCCGCGCCGATGTTCGTGCGGAATGTCGCGTCGGAGCGGAGTTGCAGCAGGATGCCGCGGGTGATCACGTCGTGCACGTCAGTGCCGCCGAACCCTTGCCCGAGAGTGCCCGCTCCCGTCTGCGCGTAAATTCGGCTGGTGACGATGATGGGGTTGGGACTCGTCAGATAGATGGCGCCCAGCCCGGTCGCCGAAAAAATGGACGCGACGGCGTCGTTGTACACCGCCGACTGTCGCTTTGGAATGGTCAGCACGACCGCGGTCGACTGCGTTTCGAACCGCGCGCTGTTGTCGATATTGCCCACCGGCAGGAAACGCGCGGTAACGGCCACGTCCTTGCTCGCTGACGGATTGAAGATCCGCACGTCCGTTCGAAAATTGCCGACGCTGCCGGCGATCGGCAGAAAGACATCGGACGCGGCCAGCGGCGCCGCGAGTAAAACGATCGCGGCGAGGAGTGGTGCGACGTTGAGTCGCCCCTTCATTGCGCACTCCCGCTGGCGTTCGCGCGCGTTGCCCTGACGAAGGCGATCTGTTCCCGTGATGCAGCCGGCAGGCGTGCGAAAAGCGAATCGGTCTCGAGCGTTTCGTCTATGTGATCCTTTCCGTGCCGGAGCGCGATGGCGTCGAGAAGTGCCGCGGCGTCTCGTTCCTGGCCGACATGAACGGCGATCCAGCCGGCCAGCTGCGCGTCGATCGACTCACTGCGGTGTCCGGCGAGAAGCGCCATCGAAAAGCCCGCACCGTGATCGAATGCATAGCCGAGACACTCGAGCAGAAACGGGGTGTAACGAGTCGAATCAGCGAGAGCAAGTTTCGTCAGTCCTTCCACCGCCTTGTCTTCACCGGCAAATGCCACGACGTGTGCGAGCCGGGAAATCTCCTCGGCGCTCATCGTTCCCTTGCGCCCCGCCTCGATGCGTGCGAGAAGCGCGGGAACGACGACCGCAGGGCGGTTTTGCGCGAGCCTCGTCAAATCCTCCCACTCCTCCGCGTCAGACGTTGCCAGCACCCGGTCGATGTAGCCGAGAACCTGTACGTCGGAGAGCGACGTAACGTGATCGGCGGCGAGCAGCGGAACTGCCGTCAGCGCGAAGGCCACAAAGAGAGTTTTCACGTTACATGACATTGGTCATTACCTCCACCATGTGAATGAAGAGCGTCGACGTCGGAGGCGGGTCATAAAGAAAGATCACGCCGGTGGCGCTGCAATCGAAAAGGCTGAGGCTCGTGTGGACGTAACTGGAATTTGACCACCGTTCCGATGGCAGATGGTTCGCGCCGAAATAATAGAGCGCGCTATAAGAGCAAACGACGCCGTCATTTGAAGGACTGCCGGCCGGACAACCATTCGGCTGACTGTCATTGACGTCGTTCCAGTCGCACGCCGGAGCACGAAGTGCCTCATTGCAGAAGGTTCCGGCGGCGGCCAGCCAGTAGCCGGGCTGGCCGGCCAGCGACGCCGGATCGTTCCAGCCGGTATAGAGCGAGAAGAGTGCGGTAGAGAAGATCGGCGGGCTGAGCCGAAGCTGGCTGGCCATGTCGAGCTCGAGGCTCGGGCAGCGGAAGAGAGGATCGAGGCGATCGCAATAGGGGAAGCCGCCGTTCGGCGTGCCGAGCGTAATCAATCCGCGGACCCGTCGTCCCGAGAAGACGCCGCCGTAATTCCGGAGAATTGCTTCGCGCGCGATGAGGCCGCCCATGCTGTATCCGATCAGAATGACGTCAGAGTTCGCGTTGCTGTGATCCGCGATGTAGGTCGCCAGTGCGCGTCCGCCGTTTTCCAGCGTGCAGCTGGAATTGCAACTCGCGCAATAGGTGAATCCGTCATTCACGACGAATCGGTTGGACGGCAGTGCCTCGGCAAGATGAACGCCGAGGTTGTGCATGTCGCTCGCTGTTTGCCCGATGCCGTGGAGGACGAATACGCGGATGAGCGGTGTCGTCGTTGTCCCGACCGCGATCTGCAATCCAAACGAACCGGTCGCGGGAGTGTACGACGTTGCTTCGATCGTATAGGAGCCGGCGTTGAGCGACTGCGTGATACGCGAGTTGGTCCCGTCGGCGTCATCGTTCGACGTGATGGCGCTTCCGCTGCTGCCGCTTCCAGCCAGCAGGAAAAGGTACGTATCGAAGCTGTTCGAGGTCAGGTCGATCGTAACGCTGGTCGTCGAGGCCAGAGTGAACGTGAAGTACTTCGCGTAGCTGCCGCTTCGGTGTGTCGAAGCGCACGCGGAGTCGAGGCTGCCGCTCACACTCTGATTTGTTCCGACCGGCGTCGTGCAACCGCTGCTTCCTCCGCCGCTGCTGCTGCCCGCAATTCGGATCGAGAAGGAACCTGTCGCCACGTCATAAGAGGTCGCTTCGATCGTATAGGTTCCCGCCGCGAGCGTCTGACCGACGTGTGAGTTCGTCCCGCTGTAATCGTCGTTCGAGGCAAGGACGGTTCCTCCGCTGCCGCTGCCGGAGAGGAGATAAAGGTATGTGTCGAATGACGACGACGTCATGTCGATCGTCACCGCTGTGCTCGAACTGAGAGTGAACGTGAGGTACTTCGCGTATCGGCCGCCGGAGTGAACGGAATTACAGGAGCTGTCGAGAGTCCCGGAGATGCTTTGATTGAGCGCCGCGGCCGACTGGCAGCTGCCGCCGCTTCCTCCGCCGCTGCTGCCGCTGATCTGCAGCGCAAACGACCCGCTGCTGACGTCATAGGACGTCGCTTCGACCGTGTACGTGCCGGCGCTCAGGGTCTGGCTAATCCGCGAGTTTGTGCCGCTGTAATCGTCGTTCGACGTAATCGCGCTGCCGGCGCTGCCACTGCCGGAGAGCAGAAAGAGATAGGTGTCGAACGTCGTCGAGGTCATGTCGATCGTGATGACGGTCGATGAGCTGACAGTGAAAGTGAAGTAGCGCGCGTTGTGCCCGCTGCGATGGACCGAAGCACAGGCGGAGTCGAGCGTGCCGGAGATGCTCTGGTTCACTGCTACGGTCGACTGGCACGAGCCGCCGCCACTGCCGCCTCCCGACGCCGTTCCTGTTAATTGAAGCGTAAATGCACCGACGGAGGTGTCGTAAGAGGTCGCTTCAATCGTGTACGTGCCGGCGCCGAGCGTCTGGCTGATGCGCGAGTTTGTCGCGCTGTAATCGTCGTTCGATGCGATGGCCGTCCCGCCGCTGCCGCTCCCCGAAAGCAGGAAAAGGTATGTGTCGAACGACGAGGCGTTCATCGAGATCGTGACGAGTGTTGATGCGGAGAGGGTGAACGTGAAGTACTTCGCGAACCGCCCTCCGCGGTGCACGGAGGTGCAGGAGGAATCGAGCGCACCGGAGATACTCTCGTTGAGCGCGACGGAGGTCTGGCAGCTGCCGCCTCCGCCTCCGCCGCCGGCGCTGCTGCCGCTGATCTGCAGCGCGAAAGAGCCGGTGGAAAGCGCGTATGACGTCGTTTCGACCGTGTATGTACCGGGACTCAGCGTCTGGCTCACCCGCGAGTCGGTGCCGCTGTAATCGTCGTTTGAGGCGACGACTGCTCCGCTCGTTCCGTTACCGGAGAGCAGATAGAGATAGGTGTCGAAGGCGCCTGAGGTCATCGAGACGGTGACGGACGTCGTGGAATTGACGGTAAACGCGTAATAGCGGGCATAACGGCCGCTGCGGTGAACCGACGTACACGACGCGCTGAGGCTTCCGCTGATGCTCTGATTGATCGAGACGGTCGAAAGACATTGTGCTCGAAGCGGGACCGGCAGAAGCGCGGCCATTGCAGCGAGAAGAACGAACAATGCGGAACTGCGATTCACAGCTTTCCCTCATTTCCGCACGTCGATTCCCTGTGGCGTAAGCGCGGCGGGTGCGGTCCGGGGCGCATCGGTGCTACATCTCTTTGAGGATCTCGGCGCGCTTGGCCGTGTACTCTTCCTTCGTAATCAGCCCTTTCTTCAGGAGGCCGTCCAGAGCGCGCAGCCGTTCTTCCGGGGTTTCTTTCGCTGCCGCCGGAGCCGATGTCGCAGCGTTCGCGCTCGTACCGCCGGTCCGGCGGCCCGACGTCCATGCCTGTTGCAGACCCGTATCTGCCATCACGTTGGAGAATGCTTCCTTGAGCGCATCGCTCAGTACTTCCGAGCAGTTGTCCGGACTGTGCGCATGTCCATAGCGATGTGCCGATCCGCTTCCTGAGCCTTCCGCGAGCGTCCTGCCACCGGCATCTTTGAGGATGAATGCGAGCTTCACCTCAGCGGTGTAAATGGAACCGAGCGCCTTGTTGGCCTCATCGAGATTGAAACGGGTGATCTGGATCATCAGCGTACGCGTCGCCGATGTCGCGAGTGAGACACCCCAATCCTTTGCGGTGGCGACGATCGCTTCCTCGACGAAGGGAGCGATCGGGTGGTCGGCATGAATGGGGAACTTCCTGTCGTCACCGCCGGTGCCCTCACCGATCAGCAGCGGATCGTCGAGCTTGCGCGCGTCTTCCACTCGAATGACGACCGCCGTATGGAGTACCGACGGCTGAATGTCGGGACTCTCGGTATGGACTCCTTCCTGCGTCGCGAACTTCAGCGGCACGGTCAGCTCTTTGAGATTGCCGCGCGCGGAGGCGATGACGGGCGAGAGGAGGAGCAGCAGTACGAACGCAGCGCGATGGGACATTCGATCACCTGTTTTTTGGATGTGTTGCCCGTTGGAGGGACATGAACGGCGTTTTCGCCGCTCCGGAAGGGGAGAGTGCGCAAGCAGTCACTTCCCTGCCCGTGAAGATGAAGAAAGAAAGATCGCTCCTGCCCGTTACCTCCTTAACCGGCATGAATCCAACCTTCCGGCAATCCGTATACTCGTCATGATGAACGGAAGGCAGGCGGTGCGTACGGTACGTCCCATCCGGACGGTGCTCGTCGATGACGAGCCGCTGGCGCTGGAGGGGCTGCGCGCGCTTCTCGCGCACGAGGAGGACATCGACGTCGTTGCCGAGTACGGGAGCGGCACGGCCTTCCTGCGCGATGCCGCGGCGATCGGCGCGGACCTCGTTTTCCTCGATGTGGAAATGCCGGCTCTTTCGGGGCTGGAGGTGCTGGAACAACTCCACGCCGCGGGGGCGCAGCCGCACGTCGTTTTCGTGACCGGCTTCGACCAATACGCCGTGCGCGCGTTCGAGGAACAGGCGCTCGACTACGTCCTCAAGCCGTATCGCGCGGACCGCATGGCCAGAACGCTCTCGCGGTTGCGTCAGCAGATGGCCTGGGCGGCGGAATCGCCGGCAGCGGCCTTTCTCACCCGCGTGGCCGTCAGGAAGAACGCGCACATCCACCTCGTCAGGATCGACGACGTCGACTGGCTCGAGACGGCGGGCAACTACGTGAGCCTGCACGTCGGTGCAGCGGAGTATCTCTACCGGACCACCATGGCGGCCATCGAGTCGCGGCTCGATCCCGCGCGCTTCGTGCGGATCCATCGCTCCACGATCGTCAACGTCGACCGCATCGTGGAGTTGCAATCCACCTTCGGTCGCGACCTCGTCGTCCTGCTGTGCGACGGCGCGCGCCTCCGCCTCGGCGCCCCCTACCGGGATGGTTTGCGCAAACTGATCGAAGGCCTCTGAATTCACACTTTCGTATCGAAAGGTTGATGGCGTTCCGGCGGTCCTTACGCATATAAATGGATATGCGCGATGGCCATGAATTCCGTCCGGCGCCGATGGCGCACCTCGGCCGCACGCTGGCGCTCTTCTGGCTCCTGTATTCAGTCTTCCATACCTCGTTCGACGTCGCCGTCCTGCGCTCGGCGGCGGCGCCAGTTCCGTATCCGCGGCTGACGCTCACCACGCTGCTGCACTCCGCGGTCTGGGCCGCCTTTTCATGGCTTCTCTTTCGCGCGTGCGACTTCGCCCTCTCGCGCCGGCGGCCTTTTGCCCGGCGCGCAGCGTTCCTCGGCGCAGTCGTGGCGACGTGGGCGCTCCGTCTCGTCTGTTATGCGCTCACCCTCGCCTTGCTCCGCACTCCGCCGCGGATCGACCGCGCGTCTTTCGTGCGTGCGCTGCAGTCCGGCGCCTCCGGCGTCGCCGTGTTCACGATCGTTCTCGCCGCGACGGCGGTCGGCATGCGCTGGTGGCAACGGCAGCTGCAGGCGGCGCGTCATCGCGCGGAAAGTGAAGAGACTCTCGTTCGTGCGGAGCTGCGCGTCGTGGCGGAACAACTGGAACCGCACTTTCTGCTGAACACGCTGACGAGCATCCAGGCGCTCGCGACGAACGACGCGTCCGCCGCGCGCGACATGCTCACAGGACTGCGCGAGCTGTTGTCGTACTCCATCCGTCACGGCGCTGCAGCCACCGTTTCGCTCGAAGACGAAGTCCATTTCGTCCGCCAGTACCTCCGCCTTCAGTCGCTCCGTTTCGGCACGCGGCTCCGCACGCGGATCGCGATCCCGGCCGAGCTCCTCGACTGCCGGATCCCGCGTCTGATCCTGCAGCCTCTCGTCGAGAACGCGATCAAGTACGGAGTCGCGCGCCGCGAAGATGGAGGGGAGATCGCGCTCGACGCCGAGCGTGGCGTCGGGATGCTGACGATTCATATTCGGAACAGCAGCGCAGGCACGCCTGACTCGCCCGGCTTCGGGATCGGCATGGCCGCGGTCCGCGCGCGGCTGTCGCTCCTCTTCGGAGCTGCGCAGCGGGTGACGCTGACGGACGACGGCGCCGGTATGACGGTCGTGACGGTCACGATGCCTCTCGTCGAAAAAAAGAGGATCGCCGCATGACGAAGCTTCATCTGCTCGGTGTGGCGAAGGTGCGGCGCAGCCTGATGCTTCCGATCATCGTGTTCACCGTGCTGAACGCGGCGACCCATGCGCGCGGGTTCGACGGAGAGTGGTGGTGGATGGTGCCGGCGTATGTGCTCTTCGACAGCCTGCTCTGGACCGGTGTCGCGTTTCTCATTTTCGCCGTGGTCGAGTGGAGGGAGAAACTGCGTCCGCAGCCGCGCTTCGCGGCGATGGTGGTGGCGACGGCCGGCATCGCCACGCTCGCCGCGGCGATCATCACCGTTCGGGCGCTCTTCGATTCGATCATCCATCAGCAGCCATTCGTGCGGCGGTGGCTCAGGTATCTGCCGGCCGGTTTCTACGGCGCCGCGTTCTACGTCGCGATCGTCACGGGAATCGCCTACGGGGTTTATTCGTGGGCGGTCGATGACCGGCGTCTCGCCGCGGCGGCGGAGCTCGATGCGGCGATCGCGAGGGCGGAGCTGAAGGCGGCGTCGGCACGTCTGCAGCCTGAATCACTCGACGCCGCACTGGCACGAATCTCCACGCTCATCGCGACGGACGTCGCCGGCGCGCAGCGCCTCATCTCGAACCTCGGAGCGCAGTTGCACGATTCACTCGCGGACCCCCGCTCCTCGCCAGTTGCGAGCGGTACAACTGCACGAGATAGTCGTAGACGACCAGCTCGTGCTCCGGCCCGGCGGAGCGGCTGAGACGATTCACGAACATGTGGATGACGCTCTGAAGGATCGCCTGCAGTGGCATCTGCAGACGGCCGCGGCGCTCGAGTGCGATCAACTCCGCGACGACGCCGGCGATCGCTTCCGATCTCCGCTGCAGCGCGCGAACGGACGTTGATTCATCGACCAGTCGCTGGAACGCGCCGCGCTCCCGGCGGAACCGCTCCGCGAGCAACTCGCGCACGGCTTCGTACTGGAACTGCTTCGCCAGCAGGTCGCGTGACGTCTCCGCCAGTCGCAGCCGGCCCGCGGCGTCGCAGCCGAAATCGCGGAGCAGCGTGTCGATGCCGGCGGCGATGAACGGTGCGCGAGACGCGGAGCCGGCGTCGCCGCTGCAGGCCTCGAGCAACTCGATGACCGCGACGCTGTCGCGGAAGAAGATCTCTTCGACGAGATCGATCGCCTCCGCGCCGCCGTAGCGTTCCACTTCGCGCTCATACGTGTCGAACTGCACTTTCCACGCGAGACCTGCATCGAGCAGACGGCTTCCTGCCGCCTGCAGCGCCGGTTGCACGCTTTCGCGCAGCGTGCGCGGATCGCCGTGAAAGCGGATGCGCAGATGCCAGTGCGGATCGGAATAGCGGATGAAGAACCAGCGGTCCGCCGCACTGTTCGCAATCGCGTCAGCCGCAAGCGGCGCGATCTCCTCCGCCAGGACGCGATCGGCGGTCGCGGTGCCTGTATAGAACTTCGCGAAGAGCCACTCCGATCCGGGAGCAAACGTTCGTTGAATGAGTGGCGCGGGCGACTTCCTCACCGCCGGCGCCGGCGCCGCGACCGGCGCGCGTTTCGCGAAGGGGATCACGAGCTCGTGGAAGAAGCTCCCTTCCGGACCTTCTGCGCAGAGTTGATCGGGCGCGGGATAAAGCTCCGTGAAGACGAAGTCTTCGCGGTTGCGAACGAGCTCGACTACCGCGTCGAGCGCGAGGACGTTTTCGAAGTCGACGAGCAGCTCGTGATCGCCATCCGTCAGCACGACGTAGCGAGGCATGCGATGCTCCTCGCGAAGGCGCTGAACCGCGCGGTAGCGTGCGGCGCCGGAGCTCGCAGCGATCGTTTGGATCTGCGCGCTCATGATGCGCCAGCGCGCACGCGCCAGGACCAGCCGGCCGCTGACGATGCGCGGGAGGAACGGCAACGTCTCGAGCGGCCCCCAGTTCCATTGCATGCCGAGTCCTTGCGAAACCGCGGCGAGAAACCGATAGACGCCCAGGCTTTCAGAGGTCGTGTTGTGCGCGCTGGTCAGTCGCGGAATCACTTCGCGGTCGAGCCGTTTCGAGCGAAGACGGATGCGATCGCCCGAGACGCTGACGAGCAGATCGTCGAGCGGAATCTGCGCATCTTCCGGCGCGCCCGAGCGGCCGAGGAATGGAATCTCGTATTTGCGCAACACGGGGCGCGCGAGGATGTTGCCGATCCGTCCGGCGGGCAAATGCACGATCTCCGCGAACAGCGCGCCGGGACGAAGCGCTTCTTCCGCCGCCAGATGTTGCTCGACGCCTTCGCGGATTGCAGCATCGGCGTGGCAGAAGCGGCCGAGCATGCGCGCGCCCGAAGGTCCCGACGCGAAGTGGAGGTGCACGCGGTAGTCGCCGCGCTCCACCGCCTCGGGCGACGTCGCAGCGATCGTGGCCATGGCATGGAACGCGTCGGGCAGCGGCGGCCGATCGATGTTCTGCAGTCGCGCCAGATCCTCATCAATGAGCTCGATCTCCGTCCGCCCTTCGCCGAGTGCGCGAACGAGTAACTGCAGCAACACGGCGTCGCTCGGGCCCAGCGCGACGCGCTGTCTCTCGACTCGTGAGCGGAGCGGAAGACCGGCGAGTAGCGGCGACGCTTCGGCGGCCGCGCTGCCGGCGCGCTCGTAGCCGATGCCGTTTTCTTCGTCGAGCGCGACGAGGAGCGGAACTTCGCGATCGGACCCGTAGCGCTCCGAAAACGCGGAGCGAAATTCGTCGAACGCGGGCTCTCCCCGCTGCTGCGAAAAGAGGTGCAGGATCTCGACGCCGCGCAGGATTTCCGCGACGACGTTTTCGCCGAGGACGACGTCCGATGGCGGCTTGATGAGATCGACCTGAAAGAGCCGCCTGAGCTCGACCGGAACGCCGAGCGGTTCGAGCTCGCGCGCGATCAGGCGATAGCGTTCCTCCGTCGAAGAGCTCGCGCAACGATCGATACTCGCGAGCGCGTGAGCTGCGCCGGCGAGTCGCGTACGTGCGTCGCCGGCGGCGGCGACGCCTTCGAGTTGCTGCAGCAGATCGGCGGTGCTCTCATCGCCCGTCACCGCAAGTGCGAGGTCGGGAAGGAGCAGCTGGTTGTCGACGACGTCATCGACGAATGCCGCGGCATCCTCCATCGTGATCTCACCATCCGGATCGGAAGCGACGAGCGCCTCGGCCAGCTCACGCAAACGCGCGCCGCCGCGCGCGCGCTGCAGCGTGTCGCGCAATGCATCGAACGCGTCGAACGCCACGAGGTGATACGTGCGCTGGCGTCCCGCGACGCGCGACTCCGCGAAGCGCAGACGTCCCGCCGTTTCGTAGAGCGTCGAGTTCGGACGGAACGTCAGATCGCTGCGGATCTCGGGAATCCGCGCGAGGTGCTCGCAGAGCGCGTGCAGGTAATCCATGTCCAGGCGACTGTGCCGGCGATACGCGTTGCGTTCCGTCAACGCCAGCCGCGTCTGCTCGCCGATGCGGCCGGGCGTGCAGCCCGAGAAGAGCCCGAACGGCGTCGAGCGCGTGACCATGCGCAGGAAGTAGCGCACCAGTCCCTGCTCCGTGCGCCGCCCTTTCTTCGAGTCGGGCTCGCGCCGCCACGCTCCGATGCTCTCCATGATGTCGGGCGAGGCGAGGAAGATCGCATCGGCGACTTCCGGACGACTGAGCAACGCCTGCAACCGCTCGCGCAACAGCGTGCGATCTTGCGTCAACGCGTCCTCGAGGGTTGTGTCATCAGCTGACGCTGCGCGCAGTCCATCCGTCCACGCATCGAGCGTTTCGCGTGGAAGCAACGGCGTGCGCATTACCACCAGACCGCTCGCGCCGAACTCTGTTGGGATGGTCATGACGCGATCGCTCCACGTTGAGTTTCGATGCGTGGCGGAATGCTGACGACCATCAGCCGATCCCATGACGGCTCGACGTCGGTAGCCGCGGCGAGCAACGCGAGACCGATGCCGGCGATGCCGGAGAGGAATCCCGGCTCGCCTCTCCACGAACCTTCTGCGCTCGGAGTCGATTCGTACCAGCTGAGAAATCCTGCGAGGCCTTTGCCGGGCCGGCGCATGTCGAGCGCGATCCGATACCACCGCAGCGCGGCTTCGCGAAGCTCGTCGTCGCCGGTCGCCTGCCAGATGCGGTTGAAGAGGTGCGCAACGCCGGTTGCTCCGTGACACAGACCGGCGTCGGCGACCATCGTGTCTTCGACTGAGCGCCGCGCCGCGACGCGCGCGATGCTGATCGCTTCGTCGCGCCATTCGGAGCGGTCGAACGCATGCGCGGCGGAAAGCAGCACCGCGGCGACGCCGAGGTCGCCGTAGCACCACGCCGTGCGCGTTGGCCGCGGCGCGGAATCGGGTGGAATGTGCGATGGGAACAGCGAGCCGGGCCAGATGCCTTTCTGCGCGAGCACCCATTGCACCGCGTCGTTCGCGAGTTGCGCGACGCGCCGATCGCGCACGCCGGCATGCTGCGCGGCGGCGAGAAAACCGATCACGCCCGGGATGCCGTGCGCGACGCCGAGGTTGTAGTGGCCGCGCGGCATCAACTCGCGCTGCCAGTCCGGCAGCCAGTCGGGAATCGAGAACCACGCGCCGTTTTCGTCGCGCGAAGAGGCCAGCAGTCCCCGCGGCCGTGAGCAACCGTTGCGCGTCGAGGCCGTGCCGCGAGAGACCGGTCACGCCGCGCACGTCGTCGAGCGAGACGTGTCTGCCGTGCAGTGCCAGCGTCATCGCCAGACATGCCGAGCCGCAGTCCGTTGCCGCGGTCTGCGCGACGAAGGGGATGCGTTTAGCCATGACCGAGTCCCACCGCGAAGACGAGTGCCAGCAGCAGCGCGGCGACGGTGGCCACCGCGAGCCACGGTGTGCCGCGCGTCCATGCGGCGTTGAGTCGCAGCGGTTCGGCACCGGCGAGCAGCGGCTGATCGATCTCGCGCAGCGCGTTGTGCCGAAACGGACTGCCCGGCGTTTCGATCAGCCACGTGACAAGGTAGGGACTGGCATGCGCGGCAAGTGCTTCGAGCATCGCGACGTCCTTCGGCTCGAACGGCGGATCGTGTTCCGGCCGGAGCGCGATGAGCACCGCGACGATCGCGCCGCGCGGATCGCTGTCGAGCCGCGTCAGACAGACGGTCATCCCTGTCCGCACGATGAAACTGACGAGGCCGACCGCGGCGCTCGCTTCTTCGCTCGCGTCGCCCGGACTCCAGAGCACCTGGTGCTCGCGCTCGAACAACACGCAGCGGCTGCGACGGGTCTCGATGACGCTGCCGATCGCGCGCTCGACCGCATCGGCGACGTCGGCGACATTCTCCGCCGTCGCCATCCTCCGCAAATCCTCGGCGGGCAGAAACAGCTCGTCCGAACCTTCACGCCCATCGATCGCGCGCGCGCCGTCGATCAGCGCGTCGAGCTGGCGTTCCGGAAGGTCACCGCATGAGAGATAGAAGAGCCGATCGGCGTCGATGAGCGGCTGAAAGTCCGCGAGCTGGTCACGCGCAGTGAGAACGATGCTCGTACAGCGCGTGCCCTTCCCGGCGAAGAGGTCGAGTACCGCGATCACATCGCATGCGACGGCCCCGGGACCAAAGACGAGGACAGCGCGCTCGTGTTCCCGAATCGCGTCGAGCTGCGCGCGATCGATCGACGATTTGATGCGGTAGAGCGGCTGCGCGCTGGCACTCATCACCGGCCGAGTTTGCTGCGCGTCGATCGCGCGCCGAAGACGAAAGGGACGGATGCAGCAGATTCAGGGATGGGTGGGGCGGGGGTGGGGATTATGGAACCGCCCGTGAGAGGGCGGTGTCCTGGACCGCGTGTCCAAGCGCTTGCCGAGACTCGCTATCGATCGCCTGCGATGATCGGCGAATCGATGACACCATTTTCGGGGGAAGACGCTTCCATTCCTTGCGCAGATCCATCGGGCGGTCCTCTGCGAGAACCTCAATAAGTTGTACGGCCTGTCGCCGGTCTTTGCGCGCCTTCTGCTGCTCGGACACCGGTCGTCTCTCCGCGACCCAGAGTTTGTGCAGTGCGAAGGCGGCCGGTGTTGGTATCTGCACGAGGATTCCGGCGCCGGCGAGGACGGCGGCTTCCGTACTTTCGGCAAGGAGATATCCGAGGCCGGGCAGCGGTTGAGCGGCAGCATTGAGCTGCGGAAGATGCACCGGCTTCGCACCGTCCCGATTGCCGGGTGTCAGGAGATCTACGCGGAGGTCGGGGCCGCGAACTTTGAACGACGTGCCTGGGTGGTGCGGATCGAGCTCCGGTATGGCAAAGAAGCGCGGGTCGGAAACACGGAGCGTCTCCAGAATGTCGACACGGATCGCGGCGACGCCGACACTGATCGCCGGTTGCGCGACATCGTCGTCGTCGGTTCGACCCGTTTGCTGTTCGAATCGCACTGCCAGCATGTTGGCGATGCAAATGAACGCCTGCGTGCCGATGCGAGCCTTGCAGCTCAAGCACCTGGCGGGTAGTTGGCAGCGCATACGGATTTGAACCCGTGTTACCGCCGTGAGAGGGCTATAGCGGCGAATCTATATCTATCTGATTCCAAATGTTTAGCGCGACATCGCCATCTTGCGGGTCCGCCGAAATATGCCATTTCGGGCACCTCCAAGGCCAAGTATGCGATGGGTTTTGCGAAGGCAACTACCCCGGCCACAGTTGCGGAAACGATTGACCGAGGTCTGACCTCCAACGCATTCCGCCTTCACTGTAACGAATTGCTCTCTTTCGTCACTACACAAGGTGAGGAGATCCATATGTCACACGTCACCGGGACGCTCCAGCCAGTCGCGCCGTCGAAGACCATCGGCCCCGGAACGGGGGATCCGCCCAGCTCACCAGGGGTGTGGAGTTTCAACTTCATTCCCACGGACGCGCCCGGCGGAACCAAGCTGGCGGTGCTGCATTTCAAGAACGTCAGCCTTCCCGGCACGAGTAAGCTCGAAGTGGATCTGGGCTATGCCACAGACGTCTTCACCTCCGCCGACGGCGCTGAGTTTTGGACGCGTCCCGCGAACATCTATCCCGCCGCCCTCGGCGGACTCGATGGCAAAGTCCCGATCCGCTACATTCAGGGCGGCGGCGCGGGAACCGTGGAGCTCGATGTCTGGGGTCGCGGCGAACAGCATGCCGGCGAGCCCGGTCATCCCAGCATCTCGAACTCCGACCCGTTTCAGAAGGAACTCAACTACGTCGAGCCGACGTATGACCCGTTCTGGTTTTGCGTCAATCCACCGAACTGGGAGAACGCGTCGAAGGTGGTCGATCCCGACGTCCGGGCGCATGTTGCGCGAAGCGTCGGCATGATCCTCACCGTCGAGAAAAGCACCTCCAGCCCCACCATTCAGCTCTCCACGTGCTCGGTGACACTGATCGATACCGACAAGATCATCACCGCCGGGCACTGCCACACGCCCCAGGAAGCACTCAACAGTGCCGTCACGTTCGACTGGCGCCTGACCGCCGACGGCAAGAGGCCGAATCCGTACACCTGCCGCTTCTACAAGGTAAAGAGCGTCGTCAAGCATCATTACGCCGGCGGCTTCGACTACAGCATTCTCCGGCTCGCGGAAGCACCAGTGGGTATTCCGATCGTGCAGATGCGACACGATCTCCCCGGCGTCGGCGAGCATGTGTTCGGAGTTCACCAACCGAACGGCGCGCCGAAGAAGTTGTCCGTTCCCCATCCTGGATTCGACACTGTGGTGACCAGCGCGGCGATGTCGATCACCGTGCCGACGAACTTCCACGTGTCGGGCGGCAGCTCCGGATCGGGACTCTTCGACACGGCCGGCCGAATCGTCGGCGTGCTGTCGAACGGCGACCCCTGCGGCGGCGGCGCGCTGTCGTACTTCCCCACGGCCACGGTCATGACCGATCTGGTCCCCGTTCCCCCACCAGCAGTAACGCGCGATGTGATGGTGGTCTTCGACCGGTCCGGCAGCATGTCGCTCGACGACGGCACCGGGCGCAAGAAGATCGATGTCGCGCGCGACGCCGTCTCGCTATTCGTGCAACTGGTCAAATCGTCCGCCGGCAATCGCGCCGGTCTCGTGTCATTCAGCACCACGGCCAGCATGCCGGTCGACTTCGCGATCACCAGCGTCACCGATCCGCACAAGCTCGCGCTGATTGGGCCGGCGCCGTATTCGGGAGGCAAGGTCGGAGCGTTGATGCCTGGCGGGGCGACAAGCATCGGCGAAGGGCTCGATGCGGCACGTCTGCAGTTCCCTGCGCCCGGCGTGAATCCGCGCGCGATCCTGCTGCTCACCGACGGCCTGCAGAACACGCCGCGCATGATCGGCGACGTCGAAGGAGCTCTGGCGGGTATCGACTTGCACGCCATCGGATTCGGAACCGATGCCAGTCTCGACGGCGCGATCCTCAACAATCTCGCTGCGGCGCACAACGGCTTCTATACCCGCGCCGCCAACGGCCTGTCTCTCGAGAAGTTCTTCTCTCATGCGTTCGGAAATATCTTCGAAAACGGCGTTCTGTTTGATCCGGAGTTCGATCTTCCGGCCACCCAGAGAGAATCGAAACCGCTGTCGTTCAATATCTGCGGCGAGGAAACGGTGACCGCGATCATCGGATGGAACGAAGTCAACGGTGCGCTTCGTATCAACGTCCGGACTCCCGGCGGCGCGCTCATCACCGGAGCATCACCCGGCGTCATCGAGAACTCCGGCCGGACGTGGTCGTTCCTGCGCATGCCGCTGCCTCAAGGAGCGGAACGCGACGGCGTCTGGACGCTGACCGTGGTCCGTCCCGGCGGCGGCGAGTTTCCGCCTCCATCACCAGATCTACGTTACTTTGTCAGCGTCGTCCCCACCGGCGGTCCGCGTCTGCGGCGGATGCCGGACAAGCGCCGCTACTACACCGGCCAGACGATCAATCCGCTGGTCGAGCTTCGCTACGACGACAACACGTGGCCCGAACGAGTGCACAAAGTCGAGATCACGATATCGATTCCGACGATCAATGCCGGAACTTTGCTCTCGCGTGGGGGACTCCGGCCGCCGATGACGATCGACGCCGATACAGTCCCCTCGAGGCAGACGACCCTGCTCGCTCTCGAACAACACGGCAAGCCGGTGATCGGATACCACGAGCAGACGTTCGAGCTCAGCGGCGAATCGGCGGATACGGATGGGCAATTCGAAGAAGCGGCGGTGTTCGGTAGGCGCTTTACGGATCTTCTCGCCGCGGAAGGCAACTACACGTTCCACTGCCGCGCAACGTACGGCGAAGGCTGCACTGCAACGCGTGAAATGCTTTGGAGCGTTCACGTCGACATCGGCATCGATCCGTCGCATACCGTCACGACAAGCACGACGACAACGACGCATCCCGACGGCTCGACGACCGGAACGGTTACGTTTACACCGCGCGACCGCTACGACAACAACCTCGGGCCCGGCCGCACCGACGGCATTTCCATCGCTGGCATCTCCGGCACGTCCGTGACCGGACCGCCGGTCGACAATGGCGACGGTTCCTACACCGTGCCGGTCTTGGTCGCGGCCGGCGCCGATCCCGGCGTCGTCATCGTCCAACCCGGCCTCCCCCCCATCGTTGTCGCACCGTCCAAACCCGCTCCGCTGGTGCCTCGCAAGGACTGCAAGACGTGGAAGTGGCTCTTCTGGATACTGCTATTCATCATTGTCGTGCTCCTGGTCCTATTGTTCTTGAAATAGAACGTGACGTCCCGCCGCCTACGCGGTGGGGCGTTTGCGCTCTTGCACAGTGGGGACCGGCACTGCGAGTCTCGTCGGGTGACGAGGAGTGACATTAGGCGGCTGGATGGGGTCACACCTTTCTTCCTTGTTTCGCATCCCAAGCTGGGTCAGACCTTCGTTTCGACTCCGCCGCAAAACGAGGGTGTGACCCCACTCTCGTGCGCCAAGGGTGATTATTAGCAGGCCAACCCGGGGAACGTTGCGTGGCCGTTAACCGGTGGGGCAACGCGCGCCGCGCACCCGTGTGGCAATGCCACGCGCCGGGCGTACATCGTGCGCGTCCCCTGCTGCAGTGTTGGTGTAGCGCTGGAACATATAAAGGCTGTGGCTGCGGCCACAGCACTCCAAGCGGTCTCGCGAGTGGGGTGTTTCCTGGACGAAGATTGGACCTGCCGATGAGGCACGATCAAGACGCAACCTGGCAGCTGCGCCGCGAACGGTACTCGTCCTGGAGTGCTGTAGCCGCGGCTACAGCCTTCGGTGACCAGCGACTGGAGTTCGATCAGCCCCTTCGGCGCTCGTGGACTTCGGGCCGGTCCATCCGGGGCAGCACTTCGCGCGGAAACTCGACGGCCACCGACTTTTCGAGAATGGAGACGGAGACGATCAGGCGCAAGGCGCCGCGCTCCTGCAGCACGACGCCGGTGTACCGCTGATGAGCCTTCCTTGATGTCCACCGGGCGCCGACGGTGATCTCGTCGATGGGGGTCAGGACGGCGCCGCTGGCCTGGAGCTGCCGGATCTGCAACAGTTCGGCGGTGAGCCTCGGCTGGCCGGGACCTCGAGCATGTTGGCACGGCGTTGGTGCGCCAGAGCGTCTCGCGGAGTCCCTGCACCCGCGGACGAAGATGTAGCCGGGAACAGCGGCAGGTGCGAGACGAACGTCCTCCCGGCGAGGTAAACCCAGTCGCGGAGATAGCTGCTGCGCGATGTATTACGGCGTTATAGCCAGCCTTCTGTTAATATCTCCGCTTCAGCTTCAGCACAGCGAGGATACTTATGCGTCGAGCCGCCTGCATGCTCATGGTGTGGCTGGTCGCCGTCATTGCTCTTGGCGAGACGGGCAAGCCGCGCACCGATGTCAACCTGCGCACCGCGCCGAACACGCGGAGGAGCAGAGTCATCGCCGTGTTGAGCACGGCCGACACCTTCGAGATCCTCGAGACGCGGCGCACGTGGTGTCGCGTGCGCGTGGCGGGCAGCAGCGCCGAGGGCTGGCTGGCGAAAAAATACGTCGAAATGATTCCCGCCGCGCCGCCGGCGCCCGCTCCCGTTGCCACTGAGGGTGGCGGCACGCTGGCCACTCTGCTCGTTCTCCTCTTGATCGGAGCGTTGCTGGGCGGTGTCGGCTACTCCGCCGGGCAACAGCCCGATTCCGCGACGAGCAAACGCTGGGCCGTTTTCATCGCCAGTTTCGCTCTGGGTACGTTCTACATCGGCTTCACGCTGCCGAAGGGATTGGCGACGCTCGGCGCCGAGCGGCAATGGCTGGCGGTCCAGCGCCTCGGCGAATGGAGCCTCGCATTTAATCAGCGACTGGCCGGCGCCATTCCCGACTTCTCCACGTTGATGCGTTACGTCGCGTGGGCGGTCGTGATCTACCTCGTCTCGCTGCTGATCCTCGGCGTGCACCACGGACAGCTGAACCTGTTCGGATGGGGCGCGGCCACGCTCGCGTTTTCCGTGGCGATTCTGCACGTGCTGATCTGGGTGTCGTTCATCGTGGCGAAGATCGTAATGTTCGTCTTGTGGGTCTTCGGAGGGATCGCGCGGTTCTTCGGCGCCGTGCTCACGTGGATCCTCCAGGCCATCTTCGCGATTTTCGTGTGGATCTATGAGCTGCTCGCAAACTGGCTCGGCGCGTTCTGGTGGATCGTGCCCGTCGCAGGCGTCGTCGTGATGCTGGCGCTGATGCTGCGATCACGCACCAGCCCGAAAGACCTGCTCGCGCTCATCGGCCGCGTTCTGCTCGCGGGCGCGGCGGCGAGCGGAGTGTTGTTCGCGCTGATCCGGGCCTGGCGGTGGATCGAGCCGATTCTGGTCGCGCTCGCGACATTCCTGCGAGCGGTCGTGCTGTTCATCGTCGCTCTGATCGCGAAGCTTTTGCTGGGTGCGTTGTTGATCGTGGCAGTGGCGACGGTCGGACAGTTGCTGCTCGATCAGATCAACGGCGCGCTCTCCGCGGGACGCCGTCGCTACGGCGTCATCATCGGAGCGGTCGCCATCGGCAGTTCCATCGCGGTCCTGCTCTTCATCAGCAACCTTTATGGTGTGACCGGATGGCTGCCATCCCAGGTGACGGAGTTTGCGACGCACTACCTCCACCAGCCGGCGCCGCTGCTCGACGCGGTGATCGCGCTTGCAGTCGTCGCCCTGAGCGTCGTCGGCGTGTGGCGCAACATGCCGGCGATGGGCCAGGAGCCGACCCTGGCGGAGTTCGGCAAGTCGATGGTCTACGTCATCGCAGGCATCTGCGTGACCGGCGCGCTCGGCGCGATCGCGGGACAGACGGAGAGTTGAGGATCGTGAGAAACTCCGCGCGATGGTCCAGCATCGTTTTCCTTCGCCAATCGCGCGCGAATGGCTTTGGGACGCAGGATGAGAATGGTCGAGAGCCTTTGCCTCGCCCTTGAATCGCTCAGCAGCCGGGTCACGGTCTCGCGCGAGGTGCCGATCATCTGCGCGACTTCCGGCCTAAATTACTGGAGCGGCAAGGGATAGTTGGTAGCGCATACGGGATTTGAACCCGTGTTACCGCCGTGAGAGGGCGGCGTCCTGGACCCCTAGACGAATGCGCCGTGATGCGAGGGGAGGCGGAAGATACAACGGCGTCTCTTCCGCGGTCAAGGGCGGGTAACAGGGACGCGAGGGCGATATTCCGGGAAACGGGGTGGCGGGCGCGGCGTTAGTTATTGTCGACTTTTGGCGCGTGATCCTTTATCCTTCTCTGCGGTCCGGGTTTCTTAAATCCATCGGGAGTTCCTATTGATGAGACGCGCTCGTCTGGTTGTCCTCTGTCTTTTCCTGGTGTCGTTGCCAGCGTTTGCTGACGACCTCACGTCACTCACTCAGTTCCGTACCGGGGTCTTCACCGACTCCATCGGTACGGCGAATCTCGTCGTGCGCGACGTGACGCGCGATGGCATCCCTGACCTGGTTTCGTGCAGCGACGGCGCGGCCTTCGTGCTGACGCGCAGCGGCACGACGCTCACGCCGTCGTGGTTCAGCGAGCCGGTCGGCTGCTCCGCCGTGACGGTTGGCGATGCCACCGGCGACGGCTACTACGACGTCATCGTCGGCGCTTCCAACATCGTCAACGGTTACGCAACGGGCGGCTCGGTTGTCGTTTACGACCCTCTGACGCTCGGTCCTGCGAAAGCGCGCGTGGTCATCCCGGGCACGAACGCCATTACGGACATCGCGTATGGCGACGTCGACCGCGATGGGCGTCCGGAGATCATCGCCATCACCTCCGTCGACGCGTTCGTCTACGACGCCGCGACGCTGACGCTCGAATGGTCGGCCCTCGGCAAGGGCGGTTCGAAAGTCGCGCTCGGCGATCTCGAAGGCGACGGCGGCATTGAGATCGTCGTCAACGGAAGCTCCGGCCACGTCCTCGACGCGTACGCGCAGTACGAGAAATGGGGCTACGTCGGCGGGTTCGGCCGTTCGATGGCCGTCGGCGACGTCGATCAGGATGGGAAAGCGGAGATCGTCTTCATCCCGAACTCGCCGTCCGACACGGTGACGATCATCGAAGGCGACACGTTTCAGGTCTCGAACCTTGCGGTTGCATCGATCGACAAGATCGCGATTGCAGACGCCAACGCTGACGGAGTGCCTGAGCTCATCGTCGGCGGCCAATATTCAACGATCCGCGGGATCAGACGTTCGAACGCCCAGGTGATCTGGGCGATCAGCAATCCGAATTACTACACAAACGCGGTGACTGCCGGCGACCTGGACGGCGATGGTGCTCCGGAGGTGATCTGGGGGTCGTCGAGCGTCCTCTACACCGGCAGCGCGACCACGCAGACCGTCAAATGGCACAGCGCCGATCTCGACAACGATTTCGGCGGCGTCGTTGCCGACGTGGATGGCGACGGCAAGCTCGAGCTGGTCACAAAAACGACGTCAACCGAGAGCGGAAACTCGGGCGGGATCGTGCAGATCTTCGACCTGCAAACGCGTGCGTTGAAGTTTTCGATCGCGCCGCCGACCGGCTATTCGTCGCGAAGAATTCAGCGGATCGCTGTCGCGCAGATGGATGCCGACCCGGCGCTCGAGATCGTCATGCTCGCGCTCAATTCGTATGATCCTTACCTCTACGTCTTCGACGGCGTAACCGGCGTGCTCGAATACCAGAGTCCTTACACTTCCTACTCGAGCGCGGGATTTTCGATGAACGCGCTGTGGGTCGGAAACGTCGACGGCGATGCGACGAATGAGATCGTCGTCGGCACGACAGACCAGAAGGTCGAAGTGTTGAATGGTGCCAGCTCGTTCATTCAGTGGAGCTCGGTGGCGCTCGATGGCTACATCTACGATCTCTCTGTCGCCGACGTCGATCACGACGGCACGCTGGAAGTCGTCGCGGCTACGTCCGGCGGTTTCTGGGTCTTCAATGCGTCGACCGGCGCGGTCCGCTCGCACATTACGCTCTCGAACGTCAACCATGTTGCGGCGACGTCCGAGGGTGGCGGTTACTTCGCCGTCAGCACGTCGAATGGTGTGCTGCGTCTGTACTCGGGAACGTCGACGCTGAAGTGGGAATGCTCATCCTCGTACAGCCTCGCGCCTACCGCACTGAACTTCTACAAACTCGGTGGCGAGCTGCAGCTGGCTACGGGCGACAACAGCGGCAATCTGCGGTTCTATCCGCTGACCGGTTCCGCTTGTCCGACTCCGCTGCTGCGCAACGTCAGCCGCGCGCAGATCAACAGCATCGGCAGCTACGAGACGACCGGCGACACGAATCCCGAGATGCTGCTGTCGTACTCCTACTCGATCGAGCTCGTCTCCTATTCGCTCTCCCGCTACGCGCGTGGTGATTTCGACGGCGACGGTCTCGTGACCGACGCCGACATCGACGCGCTGGCACTCTATCTGTACGGCGGCGGCCCGGGCTCCGGTCCGGCGGCTGACGTCAACTCCGACGGCGCGGTTGCGCCCGACGATCTCTTCTACCTCATCAACTACAAGCGTGGGACCGGTCCCGCGCCGCTGCCGTAAGCGACGGGAACGACACCATGAACAAATCCATCAAACTCTTTCGCAACGCGGTGATGTTCGCCGCCGCTTTCGTTGCTGTTCCGTCGTTTGCAGCGACAGACATCCTCTCGCTCGGCACGGTCAGCGCGATGCAGGGCACCACGGTCGTCGTCCCGGTCTACGTTCGCGACGCTTCCGGTACCACGCTCGGCGTCGATCAACCGGCCGCGTCACGCATTCAGGCTGTCGGTCTGCGCGTTTCATTTTCGCCATCGACGTCGGTGAAGAACGCGACCTTCCGGCGCGCAGGGATTGCGTCTGCGAAGACGCCGTTGTACGAACGCAGCATGCAGGCGCAGAACGGCGCGCCGACCGGATACGTCGCGTCGTTTGCGCAGTCGACGAATCCGCTCGCCTTCACGCTCAACGGCCCCTCCGGCGATGTGATCGGGGAGCTCGAGGTGACGCTTGCTCCGAACGCTCCCGCCGGCTTGCTGCAGATTCCGATCGACGCTTCCTCGGCGACGCTCTCGAATCAGGGGGGCAGTCTGCTGGAGACGCCGGGCAACGGCAAGCTGACGATCTTTGCAGGCGGCATCAACGTGATGGTTCCGCACGTTCGCAGCGACTTCAACGCTGACGGCCACTCCGACATCCTGCTGCAGAACACGAACACGAGCGCGGTCGCGGTCTGGCTGATGAACGACAACGCCATTCTCGAAGGGAAGGTCATCGCGACGCCCGGCGCCGAATGGCAGATTGTCGCCAGCGGCGATCTCGACGGCGACGGCAAGGCCGACGTCATCGCGAAGAACAACAACACCGGCGCGCTGGCCTTCTGGAAAATGAACGGCTCTGCGCTCGCGTCGATCGCCACGATCGCGACGCCGAGCATCGCGTGGCGCGTCGTCGGAACGCGCGACTTCAACCACGACGGACGCGACGACCTCGTGCTGCAGAACGGCTCGACCGGAGCGGTCGCGGTGTGGCAGATGAACGGCGCCGCCGTGCAGTCGGGAGTCGTGGTCACGACCGACACGGCCTCGCGCGCGGTTGCGCTCGGAAACTTCGGCGGCGACGCGATCGTCTTCGAATCGACGACCGATCAGTCGCTCTATCGCGCCGTTATCGTCAACAACGCGGTCACGTCAACGAGCCCGATTGCCAACAGCGCCGGGATGAGCGTGATGATGGCCGGAGACTTCGACGGCGACGGCGATGATGATCTCGCCCTGCAGACCACCGCGACGCGGACGGTCACCGTGCAGCTCCTCGCCGCCGACGGATTCACGGTCACGAGCTCCGCGGCGATTGCGACGCCGGTCGCTGACTGGCGTGTGGTCGGCGGTGCCGATTACGACGGCAACGGCCGCGCCGATCTGCTGCTGCACAACGCGCCGACGAACGGCATCGCGCAGTGGCAGATGAACGGCGCGACGATCGCGAAGGGCTGGAACATCGGCACGATGCCGGGATGGAAACCGCTCGGCAATTAGCCGGGCGGTTTCACCGCCAGATCATTCGAGCCGGTGCACGAGATGTCGTGTGCCGAGCTCGGATGTGTTTCCTTCGGGATCGATCGCCAGCACGGAGAACGACGTATCGAGCGGATCGGAGCGGAGGATTTTTCTCGCGTCCATCTCGATGAGGTTGCCGCGGTCGCGCGTGTCTTTCCACTCGCGCTGCTCCGGACGGACGACCGGAACGGTGAACGAGAACTTTCCGTCGGCGCCGATCTTCATCGCGCCGGCAGGGCTGAACTCGCCGATCGACGGAAGGAGATTCTTCTGCGCGCCGGCGATCGTCTCGGTTCCATCGCTGGCGTCGCCCATGTGGATGCGCTCGACCTGGCTGGTGTTCTCGCGGATCTTCGTCGTCGCGTACGACTGATAGAGCTCGACCGCGGTGCCGGCGCAGCCGCGGCCACGAACGACGATCACTTCTTTGCCGGCGGCATCGTGTTCGACTTCGACGCTCTCGATCTTCGGCGGTGCGACGCCGCTGTTCGCGGCGGCGTTGTTGCGGACGCAGTCAGCGCTCGACGCCATCAGCTTGCCGGCGGGGAGATTCGGATCGAGTGAGATCGGACGCCCGCCGTTTTCGTTGAAGTGCGAACCGGTGATGCGATTGCGCGCCGGAATCGCGGCGCCGGCGAAGGGGGCGGCGATGACGCCGCCGACGCGGTTCCACATCAGCTGATCGCGAATGATGACGTTGTCGGATGCGCCGGCGCCGAGGACGATGCCGGCGAGGTTGCCGCTCAGCGTCGTCGATTCGATGACGTTGTATTTCGCCGGCTGGTTCGCGCCGGGGAGACCGATGACGATGCCGGCGCCGAGGTTGGATTCGATGGCGCTGTTGCGAATCACCGAAGCGTTCGAGACGAGCGCGATCGCGCTGCCCGACGTCGCGCCACCGCAGCCGGTGACGTGAATGCGATCGGCGTCGAGACGCGCGTCGGCTCCGACTGCGATGACGCCGGCGGTGCGTTGCCAGGCGACATAGACTTCGCGCAGCTTCGTCGTGCCGCGCTCGATCTGGATGCCGGTCGCACCGAAGACGCTCGGAATGGCCGCGTCGGCGGTTGCGCCGACGATGGCGTGATCGATGAGCGAATCGCCGCGCGTGATGATCGAAGTCGTGGCGCCGTAAATCGCGACGTGGCGAATGGTGCAGCCGCCTTCGCACGTCAGCGTCGCTTCGGGCGCGGCGACGATCTCGAGCTCCGGCTTCAGCAGATCGGTGATGTCGGTGACGTTGCGAACGGCCGGGAGCTCGGTGCCGATCCGGCCGCGGCTGACGTTGAGCGGTGAGTTCGGCGCGACGAAGCTGTACGCGGTGCCGTCGATCGTCGTGCCGCTTTCAATCAGCGCCGGCAGCGGACGCTGCACGCGCAGTGTCCACGACAGCGTCGGAACGGAGAGACCGGACGGATCGGGAACCGACTTCGGTTGCGTCAGCGGAACGAAACGCATCACGTTCGCGCCGGCGATCGCATTCGCGTTCGCAAAGAACTGGCGCAGCGAGCCCTGGATCGGTTTCGCATCGGCCGCCGAGTCGTCGAGCGAGGTGACGGCGTTGAAGCTGAAGGCGAAGTCGGCGTTCGTGAGCGGATCACCGGCGACGACGCGCACGATGTGCTCGCTCGTCGCGGCCGAAACGGCGTCGTCGGATACGGAGCCGCGGCGTCCGCCGAAGCAGGCGCCGGCCTGGTTGCGCTCGACGGTCGTTCCATCGCGCAGAGTGCAAAGCCCGCCGACCGGTGCGTATGTCTGTTCGGGCCATGCGCCGCCGTGCGCGATGCTTTTCGAATCGACGGCGACGAAGTAGGTACCGCTCTGCGTCGGATGAAACGCGTATGCGCCATCCGAAGACGTGTGCGCGGATGAAACGAGCGTGTCGTCGGCGGTCGGGCGACCATCGCCGCCATCTCTGAAGAGCTTTACCGTCGCCCCGTTCACCGGAACGAACCGCTGCGGCAATGCCAGCGCCTCGGCGTCATCAAAGACGTGTCCGGCGATCGTGTATGGCGGCGTCGCGGCCATCGCGACCGCGCAGGTGAGCAGGGCACAGGGAATCGTGAGCAGACTGCTGAGTCGTCGCATGCGGGCTCCTGGCTGGAAGGGTAGCAGGCGCGCCGCCGATTTCGGCGCGCCTGCTGAGAGACTTACCTGAGAGTCATCGATGGATCGCCGAAGAAGATCCACGATTTGCGAACGTCGGGATCGCTCGCAGCCGACTTCGCGCCGCGCACGGCGTCGCCGAGCGCGACGTGCGGCGCGGCGAAGAGACGGCGGAAGAGCTCGCGATTCATGAGCGCCTGCTGATCGGGCTGCGTCAGCGACGACGACGCCCAGACCGCGATCGCGCCGCCATTCTGCGAACCGATCAGCGCTTCGGCGAGACTGCGCGTGTAGATGTCGTGGAAGTAACCGTTCAGGCAGCTCATCGAAACGACGAACGGCAGACGGGAACCGTTCTGCAGATTGTCGGCGGTGGCGCTGCCGAAAACTCCTTCGCTCCACATTTCAGCCGATGCGTGACCGATGTAATCGACGATGAGCGAGCCGCGCATCATCGCGTTGACGAGATCGTCGTACGGCGTCGGCGTGCGCGCGAAGTCGATCGTGCTGCTCGTCATCGTTGGCGGCAGCAGCGCCGCGAGCGACGTCGTCACTTCAGCGAAGTCGTAGTCGGTCGGATGATCGGCGACGAGCACGGCGTCGTTGCTCCACGTTCCGCTCGGCGTTCCGCGGCCGGTCAGTTTCGCGAAGTAGCGCGCTGCATCGGCGGCGGTGCGGACCGGCACGCGCCCGACCGCCATCTCGGCGATGCCGTCGTCGTTGAAGTCGGCGAACCAGTCGTCGGATGCGGTCTTGATCAGCGTCGTCGCGATGAGCTTCGTCGGAACGAAGTCGTACGCGCCGCTGTGCAGGTAGTTGCGCGGGTCGATGCTGGCGTCACCGACGAGCATCACGTAACGCGGCGCGGTCTTCCACTTCGCCGCGGTCGCGAGGAACGTGCGGATTGCCTTCGGAGAACGGATGCCGAATCCGAATTCGTCGTAGACGTCTTCAACGTCGACGACGACGGTCGCGGTCCCTTCGCGCTCGCGCACCGGCTGCAGCGTCGAAGCGGCTGCCATGAATGCGCTGTTGCTGATGATCACGAGGTCGGCGCCTTTCGCCGCGGAGAGCGTCGACGGGCGATTGGCCGCGAGCTCCGCCGGTGCGAGGACGCGCGACGGCTGGAAGACGAGCACGACGCGCGCGCCGCTGCCGGCGGGAGTGAACGTCGCGGCATAACCGCTTCCCTGCGGTGCGACGACCGTTTCGAGCTCGATCGGTGCAATGGAGTTGGTCACGTCGAGTGCGCGAACACCTGCGGCCGTGAAGCCGCCGACGGTGACCGCGCGTCCGCCCTGGAGCGTCGCTTCGAGCGCGCCGTCGTCAGCGCTGAGGAGATGTTGATACGTGAGCCGCGTCGAAGCGCCGACGCTGATGTCGGACCAGCCGCCGAGCGACTGCAGCGTGAGCGTGTTGGTGCCGGCGGCGAGCCACGATTGCGGGAAGTCGAACGTGAAGGTCTGCTGCTGCTGATCGGCGAACGTCGCCGTGCCGAGGTCGTGGCCGCCGAGCGAGACCGCAACGTTGTGCACGGCGGGATGCGTCGTTCCCTGCAGCGTCAGTTCCAGTCGCGCATTGCCGCCGAACGTCGGATCGAGATTGCCGACCGTCAGCGGTTGCGTCGCCGGGATCGGCATCACGATCGGTCCGAAGAAGTTGTCGCCTTCGCCGTTGTTCGTGATCGCCGCGACGAAGACCGCGCGATCTTTTCGCTCGTACGTGAACGCGATGCTGCCGGTCAGCGGATCGCCGCCTTTCGTTTTCGACGTGTCGATCCGTCCGCCGCCTTTGCTCTTCTCGAGTCGCAGCCAGTACGTGCGCACGCCGGTGGAGATGGCGTCGAGCGGCGTTGCATAGAACTCGATCGCGTCGGTCGCATCGAGCTTGCCGTCGCCACCATCGGAGACGATGAGCGGCTGTTCGATGCCGCTGGTGTAGAGCGCGAGTCCGCGTGCGTCACTGCCCGGATCGAATCCTGCGGCAGTCATGGTGGCGCGCGTCAGGCGATACCACCCTTCCTGCGTCGTGTAGATCTTCAATCCTGCATCGGCTGCGAGATCGCTCTGCGTTTTGAATTGTTTGTCGGTGACGTCTTCGGAGTACGTTCGAACGACGCCGTAACCGGCGGGGGAGGCGACGACGCTGCCGCCGGCTCCGAGGCCGGGAAGCGGCGTCGCGTTCTCCGGCTCATCGACGTAGCCGCTGATCGGCGAGACCGGACCGTGCATCGTTTTCACGCCGCTGAGGTCGACGTCTTCGAGCCAGTACTGCGCGAAGACGCCGCTGTCGAGTTTGTCCTTCAGGCGATATCCATGATCGGACTGACCATCGTGTTTCGCTGCGAGCAGCGCGGTGCCGGCGATCAGCTGTTCGTTGACCTGCGTACGAACGCCGCCGGTTTCGCGATAGATGTTGAAGCCGAGGTTGTCGGCTTCGAAGCTCGTCTGCCACGAGATCATCACGTTCTTATTCGTTTGCTTCACGCTGAAGTCGCGGAGGCGAACGAGCGTGACGGAGAGCACGGTCGTCGTCGCGGTCGAGCTGTTGTTGGCGGCAACAGGATCGGTCTTCGTGCCGCTCACCGTCGCGGTATTCGTCAGCGTGCCGGCGACCTGCGTCTGGACGACGATCGAGATTGTCTCGGTCGCACGAATCGCCATCGTGCCGACGCTGCAGACAATCGTCGTCGTGCCCGCGCAGCTTCCGGCGCTCGGTGATGCGCGGATGAAGAAGACGTTGGCCGGCAGCGTGTCGCTGACCGTGACGCCGGTTGCGACTTCCGGTCCGTTGTTCACGACGGTGATGAGATAGGTGACGAGCTGGCCGGCGCCGACCGGATCGGGCGAATCGGTCTTCGTGATACCGAGATCGGCTTCACCGTTTCCGCGCACGAGCGCGGTGTCGGTGGCGCTGTTGTTGGCCGCGATCGAATCGACGATGCCGCCGGTCGTGGCGATGTTGCACGTCTGCGAGATCGTCGTGCCGGGCGCGGTGCCGACGATGCTCTGGAAGACCGGCGAGAAGGTCGACGTCGTGCCGGTCGTCAGCAACGCGGTCGTGGTGCACGGGATCGCTGTGCCGGCGGCGGCGCCGACCGCGGGAAGCACGCAGGTCCATCCTGCCGGAACCGTCATTGAGACGAAGGTCGTGTTCGCCGGAACCGTCTGCGTGAACGAAGCGTTGGTCGACGTGACGCCGTTGTTCGTCACCGTCTCGACGAACGTGACGGTCTCGCCGGGGCCGACCGGATCGTTTAGCGCGGTGATGGTCGTGGCGAGATCGGCACTGCCGGCTGCAACGACGGTCGTCGATGCCGAGGATATGTTGTTGCTCGAGTTGGAATCGGGCGTTGTCGTCGAAACCGTCGCGGTCTCGGTGATGACCGTTGTCGCGACAGTGCCGGCATTCACCTTCACCACCATCCCGATGCTCACCGACGCGCCGGCTGCAAGGTTCGCAGCGGAGCAGGTGATCGCACCGGTGCCGCCGGGAGCCGGCGTGATGCAGGTCCAGCCTGGCTGCGGGGCGATCGAGACGAATGTCGTATTCGGCGGCGTGTTCTCGGTGAACGTCGGATTCACCGCGGTTGCTCCGCCGTAGTTCGTGACTGTCTGCGTGTAGGCGATGTTGGTGTTTGCGACGACGCGCGCGGGCGCGCTGATGACGACGGCCATGTCCGCGTACGCGGAGGTGACGACGTTGGTCGTGGTCGTGGCGCTGTTGTTCGCGTAGTTCGAATCAGTGGTCCGACTCGTCGCGTTCGCGGTGTTGCTGATGATGTAGCCGGCTGGTGTGCCTGGATGCGCCTGCATGACCGCGCTGAAGGTCGCGGTGGCAAGTGATGCGAGCGTTGACGCCGTGCAGGTGATGATTCCCGTTCCGCCCGGAGCGGGCGTGATGCATGTCCAGCCGGCCGGCGGCGTCATCGAGACGAACGTGGCACTCGCCGGTACCGAGGTCGTGAAGACCGGCTGATCGGCGGCGCTGGGACCGTTGTTCGTCAGCACCTGTGTGTAGGTGATGTTGGAGCCGGGCGTGACCGGATCGGGCGCGTCGGCGTTCGTCACCGCCAGGTCGGCGACCGCGCAGGAGTATCCGCCTTCGGCGCCCGCTACGACGGCGAGCGGCGTCGAGACGATGCCGGCGAGTCCGGGGCCGGAACCGAAGTTGTCCAGATCGGTCGTCGTCAAACCGTTCGTACCGCCGGTGACGTCGGTGCTCGCGGCGCTGCTGGAAAGATAGATCGCGCCGCCGCCGCCACCGCCGCCCGGGCCGTGACGCTCGCCGGGGAAGTCGCGCGCATTCGGCGGACAGGTGGGATTCGAGCATGGGCTGGCCTGCGCAAGCCATGCGTTTCCGCCGTTGCCGCCGCGAGCCGTGATCGTGAGCGTGGTCAGCGAGCCGAAACGCGTATCGATGACGACCGTGCCGCCGGCGCCGCCGCCGCCGCCCGCGTCGTTGCTGACGTCGAGCGCGTGCGAGCCGTTCGCCGCGATGGTGCCGGTGCCGAGAAGCTCGTTCGCGCGGATGAGCACGATGCCGCCGCCGGCCTGACCGCTGCTGTTGATGGCGTTGGTGCCGAGGATGACGCTGCCCGCCGCGGTGCCGTTGTTGCTCGTGCCGGCGCCGCCGCCGCCACCCATCACGAGACGGGTGGTCGTCGGCGCTTCAAAGGTTCCGCCGTAGCCGCCGGTCGCCGACGAGCTGTTCCAGGCGTTGCCGCCCCCGCCGCCGTCGCCGGCGTTGCCGCCACCGCCGCCGCCGGTGTTCTCATCGTTCGCGACCGGATTGCCGTCCGTGCCGCCGCCGCCCGCGTTGCCCGGCGCGCCGCGTCCGCTGCTGCCATTCGGATAGCCGTCGATCGTCGTATCGAGCACCGTCGCGGTGTTGTTGAAGAGATAGCGCGGCGTGCCGGCGATTCCTTCGCCTTTCGACGCATTCGTTGCCGTCGCGGCGGTCGTTCGATAGTCGGTGTTCGCGCCGGCGCCGCCGGCGAGCTGGCGTCCCGCACCGCCGCGGAATCCGACGCCGGTGACGCTGAGCTGCGGAACCGTGTAAGCGCGGTTGGTTCCCGTGGTCGTGGCGTTCGTGGTGAGCGTCAGCTGCGTATTGTTGTTGATGTAGAGAACGGTGCGCGTTCCTTCGCCGGTGATCGTGATCGTGTCGCCGCTGTGCACGACGTTCGTGAACGTCGTGCCGGTGCCGGTGACAGTGGCCGAACCGTTCGTCGTCGCGACGGTGCCGGCGCCTGCGCCGCTGCCCATCGTCACGGTGCCGGAGACGTCCATCGCGAAGACGCCGCCGATCGAGCCGGTCCACGGCAATGCGCGCGTTCCCGCGGCAATCGTTGCACTTGTGTATTGCGGTACGCGAATCACCTGGTAACGGCGCGCGCCCTGCGTGCCCGACGCGGCCGCGTTCGTGTAGGCGTAGATCAAACCGCCGCCGAGGCCGGCGCCGGTGATGTTGATGGCGCCGGCCCCAGCGACCGCGAGCGCGCTGCGCGACACGACGTACTCGTATCGGCCGGCGCTGTTCAGTAGCGACGATCCATTGCCGGCGGTGCCGAGGCTGCCATTGCCGGCCCCGTCGCCATACCGATCGTCGTTGTTCGCGTCGATCAACGAGTCCTGCATCTGCATGATGAGCAGCAGGTCGCCGACTGCGATCGCGGTCGGTCCTGTTCCCGCGGCCACCGTGACTGAGGTCGCGGCGGCTGCCGCGTTCGCGCTGCCGGGCCAGTACGTATTCACCGAACCGGTGATCGTGCCGCCGATGCCGTCTTTGCCCGGATTCGAGCAGAGATGCGACTGCGTCCGGACGACGACCGTGGCGGTGTTGTTTCCCGCGATCGCGTCCGTGGTGCCGACGGTGATCGATGCGGGAACGTTGTAGACGGTAGCCAGTCCGCCGCTCGCCGCCGTTGCGACGATCGTGACGGTTGCCGAATCGCCGGCGTTCATGAGCGAGCCGATGGCGCACGTCGTCGTTGCCGCCGGCGTACAGGTTCCGAGCGTCGTCGTCGCGGAGACGATCGTCAGTCCGGCCGGGAGCGGATTCGAAAAGTTGACGTTGTTGGCGCCGGCGCTTTGCGCCTGGATTTTCCAGGTGAACGTGACTTGCGTCGGGGAACCGTCGACGAGATCGGGCGAGGCGTAACCGGTGATCTCGACGTCGGTGCGCGCGCCGCGCAGACTGCCGCCCGCTTTCGCCCAGACGCGGTTCGCATTCAGCGTGTACGACATCGTCACGTTCGCGCCGGTCGAAACCTCGGTGCTGGCGACGGCGAGCACGTCGGCGGTGGTGAGCGGCGCCGGCGACGTCGTGTTGTACATCGAGGTCTGGCCCGCGCCGACCGCCGCGGTCAGCGTGCCGTTGTGACGTGCGGAGGTGTAGTCGACGACGAGATCACCGGCCGCCGTTCCCGCCAGCGTCGAGGTCGGAGTGTTGTTGTTTCCACCGGCCGTGTAGCCGAGTGATCCGGTGAGCGCCTGATCGACGTCGACGAACGTCGTGACGCCGACCAGCGACGGTACGGTTTGTCCTGCGGCGACGTTCTGCGCCGTGACGACGACGTTGTTCGTGCCGGTCGACGGCGCGAGGAGATACCACAGCTCGATACGAACGTCGTTGGCGCCCTCGGTGAGCGCCTCTGCGAGAAACATCGCCGCGCCGTTGTATGTGACCGACGCGATCGTGGTCGCCGTGCTCGTGGTCACGTTCATATGAACGGCGACGATCATCAGCCGGTTCGCGCGCACAGGTGTCGTGTGCGCGACGGTCATCGTCAGCGCCGCGGGAGCGAAGGTGCCCTGAGAAGTCGTCGTGCCGTTCAGCGCCAGCTGCGCATCGGCGCGATGCGGCTGCAGAAACAGCAGCCCCAGGAAGAACGTTGCGATTGCGACGACACGATTTCGATTGCTCATGATTGCCCCGTAGTCATTTCAGACGGAAAGCGCGCGAACCTGCGCGGTCTCCGGAATTCCATTCGATGTGGCACGGCCGAAACGCCGCTGAAGCGAGTGACGTACACGCCGCAACACGGCGAGGGCCTGCTGTGTGAGAGCGCCGCGCGAATCGACGGCGGCGCAACGGCCGTCGCGCTCGACGCCGGAGATCCGGCCGAGAACGGCGCTGCCGGCGACGATGGCGTCGGCGGTAAGTGAGTTGTCGCCGCGCGTGCGAACGCGCAGCTCGCCGCGCGTCGCGTCGAGCTCGATGATTCGATGCGCGGTCAGGCCGCGCGGCGCGGCGGTGAGCACGACGTCGCCGACGCGCAGCGATTCTTCATCGCAGCGCGTGACGTGCACGAATTCGCCGCTGCGAATCGTCGGAATCATGCTGTGTCCCGACGCGCAGAACCGCGCGTCGTAGCCCGCGGCCAGCACGTCCTGCAGCGTGTTGACGAACATCGTCATCCGTTCCTCCGCACCACCTCGACGACGCTGTCGTCGGGTGTGAAGCGCAGCAGCCTGACCGGCACGCGCGCGCAGATGTCCGCCAGAAACTCGATCGTGAATGCGAGTGCGGCGGGGTCATAGAAAGGGGGAAAGGTGCAGCCGAACAACATTGCCGACGCGGTTGCCGGCGCGAGCGACTCGAGCTCGGTGAGGGGTGCCTGGCGCAGGATGTAAACGCCGGCCAGCGGCGCGGTCGACGCCGACGATAGCTCCGCTTCGCCGTGCCATGGCGTGCCGAACATCCGCAGCACGCCGTCCACGTCGCGCACAATCACGCGATCGTCGCTGACGATGTCGATGCCTGCTTCGCGCAGCCACACTTTGCCGGTGGTGGTCTTGCCGGCGCCCGACTGGCCGACGAACAGATGGCCGCGGCCGTCGCGATCGATGACGCCGCATCCGTGCAGCTCGACGCCGCGTCCGCGGCCGAGGAGATTCGCGACGAGCACTTCATCGAGCGGATAGTCGAGCGGATGCATCGTCGGAAGATCGGCATCGGCGCTCAGCAGAATGCGTCCCGACGTGAAGCTCGAATTCAGCAGCGCCACTTTGTACGGCGCGTCGCCGAACATCGCCGAATGACACTCGATCCGATAGCCGTCGCCGTCCGCGTAAAGACGCCAGACGCCGCCCGATTCGAAGAGCAGCTCACCGCGCGGATGGAGGTCGCGTTCGTCGAGGCGATCGACCGTCAGCGTCAAATCGGCGTCAGCGAGCGGTGAAACTTCGAAGCGGCCGGTGGTCGCGGAAAGTCCGCGGCCGAGCGACTGATCGGCGTAGTGCAACGCGATGCCGAGCCCTCCGATCGTGAGAAAGGAGGAGCTGATCACAACCGCGTGCTCGCCGGAGACGCTCATGACCCGGCGGTCTGACAGGGGCCGGTCACGAAGCAGTTGCCGCCGCTGGCGCCCGCCGCCGATGCCGACTTGCAGAAGCCGAGCACCGCTTCTTCGGGACGCAGCGGAAAGCGCCGCACTTCGGGCTTCTCGTACGGTTTCTTCTCTTCGGTATGACCTTCGTTCTGCATGCTGATCCTCTTTATCGGCCGGCCCCGGCCGAGCAGTTGTCACAGCCTCCCGAACCGCAGGAGGAGACGAGTGGACGTGGTTGCGCCGCGGCGATGGCGGCGATTCGTTCGGCGCCGCCGTTCCGCAGCGCGGCGGCGGTGCCCCGCAGTCGCGAAACGTCGTCGCACATCGTGCAGTGGCCGTGCGGCCGCACCGGAATGTCGAACGTGATGGCGCGCAGATGCGCGACTTCACAAAGGAAATCGACCGGCGTTTCGGGATCGCCGTTCTCCAGCTCTCCGTTGGCGGGACACATTCCGCACATCGACTTCAGCGAGCACGTCGTGCATTTGCCGGGACGCGATTGCGGCCGCTGGCGCACGCCGCGGAGGAAGTGATTCCAGCCATCGCTCACCGAGCCGTCGCGGACGTTGTAGCGATCGACGTGCGAGAGCACGCAGATCGACATGTCGCCGTATGGATCGATGGCGAACGAGTTCACGCCGCCGCCGCAGTCATAGAGCTGCGGCGTCTGACCTTCCGGCACCGGCATCGGCTGGAACTTCGCGACCAGCTCCTGCCACGCGACGATTCGCTCCGGATCGTCGAGATCGAGCGACACGATTTCTTCCGGCGTCAGCCGGACCGCGAGCGGACTCGAAGAGCAGTCGATGCGCGGATTGATCATCGCGTCGAACTTGAATTCGACACCGAGGTTCTCCGCCATCGCGGCCATCGCGCCGATCTCGTGTTTGTTGATCGAGACCGCGACCGTTTTGAGTTTCAGCGGCAGTCCGCGCTCCAGCAGCAGCGCGATGCCGCGCATGCAGAGGTCGTACGATCCCGCGATTCCGGTCAGTCCTTCGTACGTCTCGCGTGTCGCGCCGTAGAGCGTGATCTCGATCGAGAACGGCGGCCACTTCACCAGCTCATCGGCAATCGCCTCGGTGACCATCGTGCCGTTCGTGAACAGCGTGACGAGCAGACCGCGGCGGATGGCGTGGCGATAGATGTCGAGGAAGTCGCGGCGCGCGAAGATCTCGCCGCCGGTGTAGAGGAGCCAGAGACAACCGAGATCGGCCAGCTCGTCGATGATGCGGTGATGCTCGGCGGTGGTCAGCTCGCGTGCGCGAGCAACGCCGTCGTGCATCGGCAGGTTGTTGTAGCAATGCGCACAATCGAGCGGGCAACGGTTGGTGATCTCGACGGTGCCGTTGACCGGTACACGCGTCGCGTTCACCTCGCGGTGAATGAACGCACTAAACTCGGCGTAGCTCCCGCTCTCGATACTCATAAATTGTCGATGGACCCTTTTGGACCAAAGGGTGTCGGGAAAAGATTATTGCACCGTATGATGAAACGAACGATGACAACCCATCAGGAAAGCGTGATTTACGCGAAATCGGACAATCTCGTGATGCGGTCGGTCGGGGGCGAAACCATCCTCGTCCCGGTGCGCAGCAACGTCGGCGATCTCGATTCGGTCTTCACCCTGAACGCAGTCGCGGCTCGAATCTGGACGCTGCTCGACGGAAAGCGCAGCGTCGATGAGGTGATCGACGAGCTCTCCAGCGAGTACGACGCGGCGCCGGACGTCATCCGCGCCGATGCCGTCGAACTGCTGGCCGCGCTCGAAGAGGGAAAGCTCGTCAGCCGCGTACGCGCGTGAAGAGCTTTGCGACCGCACCGAGCGCGCGACGGAGGTAGAGGAACGGCAGCGCGACGTTGCTCGCTCCCGGAAATCGAGCGCGCATCTGTTCGGCTGACGGAAACGCGAGCAGCCGCAGGAATCGCAAGCGTTTGCCTTTCGCGGCGCGCAACTCTGCGATCAGTTCGCTGATGTGAAGCCGTTGCGGATCGAGGAAGCTCTCCGATTGCTCGCGATGCGATGTCCGTTCGAACGCCGGCGCTTCATCGGACGCGAACCATTCGAACGCGCGCGAAAGACCGTCGGCGCAGATGGCGACGATCTCTCCTTCGACCGCTCGCTGACGGAAGAGCCGTCGTTCGTCGGGAGTGAGCGCGCGCCAAAGCAGCACGAGGTCGTAAAGCCAGATCAGCCGATCGTCGCCGTGATGATGTGCGACGCGATGGACGCACGCGATGAGCAGCGAGTCGACAGTGGCCGGGATGCGCAGGCCGGACGCGGTCGTCGTTCCGTTCGCGCGGAGCGCGTCGACGTCGAAGAGCCGCGCCAGTTCGCGCGCGTTGCTGATCGCCCAGTGCAGATCGAGGACGTCGCCGGCGTGCGAGCCGCGAAGCATCACCTGCGCCGACGGCGCATTGCGCGGCGACATCTCGGCGACGTACCCGAGCGCGCGCAGCGCGTCGACGGCACGCTCCGCTTCGGACGGCGCGACGATCAGGTCGACGTCGGCACGCGGCCGCAGTCCGCGCGATGGATAGATCGACTCGGCGAGCGCCGTCCCTTTGATGAAGAGCGGCGTGATCTCGTGTGCACGCAGCGCTTCGACGACCTCGGTCATCCGCACGATGCCGCGCTCAGCAAGCATCGCGTTTCCGAACGCGTCGCGGCGCAGCGCGTCGACGAGCTCGCGCGGCCAGTCGCCGTGCACCAGCGTGAAGAGGAGCGGCTGCAGTCCGTGCTCGCGCGTGGCGCGCAGGAGAGGCGCGAGATCGGCCGGCGGCGCGGCGTCGCGTCCGGCGAAGAGGTCGCGCAGCCAGCGCCGCTCATCTGCCGTGACCTCAATCAGCGAAGCGTCTTCACGCAAGTTCGCACCTGACCGTCTAACATTCTGATCATGCTCGCACGCGTCGCGCTCGTCTTCGCTCTTCTCATCATCATCGCCTCGTCCGCCGTCGCGCAAACGACCGCGGCGCTGACCGGCGTCGTGACCGGTCGCAAGGGGCCGCGCGCCGGCGTGACGGTGACGATCACTTCGCCGTCGCTGCAGGGAACGCGCAGCACCATGACTGGCGAGAACGGCGCCTACAGCTTCGCCGCGCTGCCGCCGGGCGAGTACGTCGTGACGTTCGAGCAGCCCGGCGTGACGACCGCGACGCGCAACGTCACGCTGCGTCTCTCGCAACTCGCGCGTGCAGACGCATCGCTGCTCGAGCCGTACATCTTCGACGGCGACCTGATCGTGACCGCGCCGCGGCCTTCGGTGCTCGAGACGCCGACCGTCTCGACGAACCTGACGCTCGCGCAGATCGAGCGTCTGCCGATTCAGCGCAATCAGCTCGCCACCGCGCAGTTCGCGCCGGGCGTCACCGCGAACGTGCTGTCGAACGGCCAGCTGCAGATTTCCGGCGGCCCCGGTTACGACAACCTCGTGCTCGTGAACGGCGTCACCGTCACCGAGAACACGCGCGGGCAGATGCGGCCGCTGTACGTCGAAGACGGGATTCAGGAGACGACGCTGCTGACCGGCGCGATCTCCGCCGAGTACGGACGTTTCAGCGGCGGCGTCGTAAGCACGATCACGAAATCGGGCGGCAACGAGCTGACCGCATCGCTGCGCGACTCGCTGTCGAATCCGAGCTGGTCGGCGCAGACGCCGGCGCTCGAAGCGCGCGAATCGTCGCTGAGTCACGTATGGGAAGCGACGCTCGGCGGGCGGCTGCTTCGCGACCGGCTCTGGTTCTTCACCGCCGGACGCTGGGCGAAAAATGACACCGCGCGGCAAACGGTGGCGGTGCCGCCGTTCGCGAATCCGGCGTCCGCGGCCGGCACGCCGATCAGCTACACGGAAGGGAACGATCAGAAGCGCTACGAAGTGAAGCTGACCGGACAGCTCGCCGCGAATCACAGCCTCGCCGCCTCGTATTTCGGGATCAACACGAAAGGGACGAATGTCCGCTTCAACGCGAACCTTTACGACACGGCGAGTCTGACGACGCGCGAGGATCCGGAATCGCTCGTAGCCGTTCATTACGAGGGGTTGCTGCGGACGAATTTTCTGGCAGAGGGACACTACTCGTCGCGAAAGTTCGCCGATCGCACCGGCTCATTTGCAACCGACATCGTCGGCGGGACGCTGCTGCTCGATCGCTCCAACAACAACACGCGCTTCAATGCGCCAACGCTTTGCGGCGTTTGCGACGTCGAACGCCGCGATAACGACGACATCCTGCTGAAGGCGCATCAGTTCCTGGAAGCGGGACGTTTCGGGACGCACGATATCGTCGGCGGCGTCGATCGTTTCACCGAGCAGCGTTACGCGAACAATCATCAGTCGGGGAGCGACTTCTCACTGTTCGTGAGCCGCCTGCAAACGAAAAATGGCGTGCTTTATCCGGTTGTCACACCGACGACCGCAACGGGCGGCGGCTCATTCATCCGCTGGACTCCGGTACTGACCGCCGCGCGCGAGGACGAGCTGCGCACCGACTCCGCGTTCGTGAACGACGTCTGGTCGATCGGCGGGCGGTGGCAGGTTTCGCTCGGCGCGCGTCTCGATCGCAATCACGCCGCCGATGCGGACGGTGTCGTCAGTTCCGACGATCGCCGGCTGGCGCCGCGCGTCGCAGTGCAGTTCGACATCTCCGGTAACGGACGCAATCGGATCAATGCGTCGTTTGCCGAATATTCGTCGCGCATTGCCGACAGTATTGCAGCGTCGAATCAGGCGGCCGGTAATGCCGCATCAATCGATTTCATTTATCGCGGTCCCGCGTTCAACGACAAGGATCTCAACACGCCGCTGGCCGATGTGATCCGCAGCGTCTTCGCATATTTCAATACGACGCAGGGCGGTACCGATAATCGCGCCGCGAACAATTTGCGCGCGAACGGTACGCGCACTGTACCGGGTTACTCGACGTATTTCGACGGCACGCTGGCGTCGCCGTATGTGCGCGAGCTGACGCTCGGTTACGGGATGCAACTCGGCCGCGATGCGTATGTTCGCGCCGATCTGATCAGCCGCGACTGGCGCGATTTCTACGTCGCCAGCGTTACGCAGTCGACGCAGCGGCTCAATACGCCGCTCGGAATTCCGATCGATCTGACGCTCATTCGCAATAGCAATAATGTCGAGCGCACATACCGCGGCGTACAAATGCAGGCGCGCTGGACGCCGTCGCCTTTCGACGCCGGCATCCATTACACGTGGTCGAAATTGCGCGGCAACGACGAAGGGGAAACAGCGACGAACGGTGCGGCGACGAATATCGATCGGACGCTGTACTATCCTGAGTTCTTCGCTTACGAACGCGCTACGCCGATCGGTTACCTGCCGGGCGATCAGCGTCATCGTCTCCGCGCGTGGGCCGGCTACACGTTGCGCAGCGTCTCATTGTCGCTATTGCACAGTTTCGATTCGGGCCTGCCGTACTCGATTTCCGGCCCGATCAATTTGACGCGTTATACAGGCGCGCCGGTAAATCCCGGCTACAACTCGATTCCGAACGGCATCTATTACTTCAGCGATCGCGGCGCCTTGCGCACCGACAATATTCATTCGACCGATCTCGCGTTGCGTTACAGCTTCCGCGTCGGCGCGGCGGAGCTTTTCGCACAGGGCGATCTGCTCAACATCTTCAACAATGACGGCATCGCCGATCCGCAGCGCCTTGGGCTCACCGTCAGCACCGCTGCGACGTCGGCGACCTTTGCGCCGTTCGACCCGCGCACGCAAACGCCCATCGAATGCCCGCGCGGAGTTGCCGCCGCTGCGTGCACTGCGATGGGCGCGAATTACCAGCTCGCCGCGAATTTCGGTCAGCCGCTCAATGACCTCGCGTATCAAAGGCCGCGGACATACCGATTCTCGTTCGGAGCGCGTTTCTGATGCGCGATTTACTCCTGCGGTGCGACGCCGAGGTATGAGCCGGCGGCGCTGACCGTCGCCCACATCTCCGCCTCGAGCTTGAACGAGCGATCGAACAACTCCTCGGCGCCGGCGCGGTCGCCATTCAGCATGTAATACGAGCCGACTTCGGCGAGACCTTTGTCGTCCTTCGGATTGTCTTTCACGTACTGATCGAAGAGCGCTTTCGCTTTCGGCCATTCGCCCGCTTCGCGATAGACGCGTGCGACGCGGAAAATATCGCTCGATTCCGGCTTGCGGCTGAGCACTTCATCAAAGATCGCCTGTCCCTCGGATTTCATCCCGCCGAGGTAATAAACGCGGCCGACGGCGATCCGCTCCCAGCTTCCCTTGCCCGCCTGCTGCCGCGCCTGCTCGAGCAGCGCGCGCGCCGCTTCCTGCTTCGATTTCGACCTGTAGCTGCTCGCATCAACCTTGCGAGAGCCCGCATACCCGATTGCGACTCCCAGCACGAACAACAGCGTTGCGATAACGACATGACGTACCTTCATCTGACTCTCCTTACGAAGTGTTACCCGAAAGTCTAAAGTCAAAATCGGGGGTCACATCTGGAAATTTGACTTTAGCCAATCCGTCGCTGCTCTAAAGTCAAATTTCCAGATGTGACCCCCGATTTTGACTTTAGAGAATCGAGCAGGCCTCGGCGAAGTCCAGCCGCGGCAGGCGAGGGAACAGTTTCGACGAATCGCCGTAGCCGAGGTTGCAGAGAAAGTTCGAGCGGACGTGGCCTTCGGGAAAGAACTCCTGCTCGCAGCCGGTGCACTCGTTCCCGGCGCCGAAAAACTCCTCGTCGAGTTTCGCGTTGTCGAAGCCGGACAGCGGTCCGCAGTCGATTCCGAGCGAGCGTGCGGCGAGGATGAAGTACGCCCCCTGCAGCGACGAATTACGTCGCGCCGTGGCTTCGACCAGCTGCGGATTCGTCGCGTAGAGATTGCGCATCGACGGACTGTGCGGAAACAGCTTCGGCAACTTCTCGTGGAAGAGCAGGTCGTACGCGACGATCACGGTGACCGGCGCCGTCATGGTCTTCTCGACATTCGCCGGCGCCAGGGTCGGACGCAGCCGCTCCTTCGCTTCCTTCGAGCGGAGGAAAACGAACCGCGCCGGATTCGAGTTCGCGCTCGTCGGCGCCCACTTCATCAAGTCGTAGATCTCGTGAAGCGTTTCGTCCGTGACCGGTTTGTCGAGCCACGCGTTGTGTGTGCGCGCGGTGCGGAAGAGCTGGTCCAGTGCGGCGTCGTCGAGTCGGCTCATGGACGAGAGCCTTGCACCGATCAGGCCCGCGGAACGGCGATGTCGACGAACTCGGCGCCCGGCAACTTCGTCAGCTCGCGCGGCGCGACTTTGATCTTGCTGGAGCGATTGCCGCCGCCGAGGATCGCGTAGTCGAGGGTGAGGACGCGATTGTCGATGTAGAGCGGGATCCCGGCCGGAAGTGCCGGCAGTGTCACACCGCCGATCAGCATGCCGGTCAGTTCCGCGGTCTCATCGGACGACGCGAACGACAGCCGCTTGATGCCGACCAGAGCGCTGACGCGATGGTTGACGTCGAGCTTCGTGTCGGCGGCGACCAGGCAGGCGAAGTACTGCTTCGGCGCCGTCTTCGCGACGACGAGGATCGTGTTGCAGGCGTTCGCCGGCGGGATTCCGTAGTGCGCGCAGAACTCCGCCGTGTCGGCCAGCTCCGGCGCACATTCGATGACTTCGTACGCGATGTCGGCGGCGTCGAGAGCGGCCCGGACGCGCGGGTCGAGTATTTCGTTCACGCGCGCATTATCGACGGGTTTTGGTACGCCGCGCGCATTACACCTGGTGGAAAAAGGAGAGCAACGATGCCGAATGCAATCACGATGTTGAAAGCCGACCATGTGAAGGTGAAACGCCTTCTGAACGAGCTGAACCAGGTGACCGCGCCGAAGCAGCGCGAGTCGCTCGTCGCAGAGATCGAGCGGGAGCTGAAGACGCACACGCAGATCGAGGAAGAGGTCTTTTATCCGGCGTTCAAAGCGGCCGCCGGGAAGACCGACGCCGTCGACATGTTCTACGAAGCGGCCGAAGAACATCACCTCGTCGACATGGTGCTGCCGGCGCTGAAATCGGCGAACCCGAAGTCGCACGAGTTCGAAGCGAAGGCGAAAGTCATCAAAGAACTGGTCGAGCATCATGTGAAGGAAGAAGAGAACGAGATGTTCCCGAAGATGCGGCAGCTGGTCGGCGACGAACAGCTCCGCGAGATCGGCGACCTGATGCAGGCCCGCCGCGAACAGATCGAAGCGATGTGGGATCACCCGATTCTGCGTCAGGTGAAAAAAGCGCAGAGCGCCGCCGGAAAGCTGATGCCGACGAAAGTGAAGACTGCGAAAGCGGCCGTTCTCTCGAAGGTGATCGGCGACAGATCCGAAGCACGCTGACGTCGTCGCGGAACCTCCCGTCGTTCGCACGCGTCACAAGGGCGAACGACGGAGGTTCCAATATGCGCAGGACTGTTGTTGCCATTGCTGTCGCTGTCCTCTCGACCACCGCTGCCTTTGCCGGCGAGCTTCGCGCCGGCAGCACCAGCATTTCCGTTTATCTCAGTGACGTCGGCTTCGTTCACAGCTCGACGACCGGCTCGTCATGGAGCGGCGGTGGCGGATTCGCTCTCGACCACGCGTGGACCGACCGCGTTTCCACCGTCCTGTCGGTCGGCGCGGAACGTCGCAGCGGCTCCACATTTCCTGTCGATCTGATCGCCCGCTATCACTTCACCAACTCGTCGATCTGGACGCCGTACTTCGGCGCCGGTGCTCGCTATGTCAAAGGGCCGGGCGGTGGTGAAGCGACGACGGTCATCCGCGACCGCAGCAGCGCCGAAGTGAATGGCGGCGTGCTGCTGCGCGTCACGCCGCGCGTCAATCTGCAGTTCGACGTCAAACACCTTCTTCGCAGCGACAGCGTGACCTTCGATCCGAACACGAAAGCTTCGATCGGCGTGAGCTGGCGTTTCTGACTCCACGTGATACTTTCGTGACACTCACCAACTAGTTTCGCGGGTGTCATGAACCGGAAGATCCTCGTCGTCGAAGATGACCGCGACATCGCGGCGCTCGTCGAATTGCACCTGCGCGATCTCGGCGCGGACGTCACGCTCGTACACGACGGCCGCGCCGCACTCGACCTCGCCATGGCGCGCAGCTTCGATCTCATCGTGCTCGATCTGATGCTGCCGAGCGTCGACGGACTGGAGATCTGCCGCCGCCTGCGCGCACAGAATCGCTACACGCCGATCCTGATGCTGACCGCGCGCTCGACAGACGTCGATCGCATCGTCGGACTCGAGATCGGCGCCGACGATTACCTGACCAAGCCGTTCAACGTTCGCGAGCTCGTCGCGCGCGTGAAAGCGCTGCTGCGCCGCGTCGATGCGCTGTCAAAGAACGAACCGGAAGAAATCTCGCGAATGGAGTTCGGCGAGCTGACCATCGACGTCATCAAACGTCGCGTGACGCTGCGCGGCGCCGAGGTCGAGCTGACTGCTCGAGAGTTCGAGCTGCTGCTCCATTTCGCGCGGCATCCCGGACGCGTTTACACGCGCGCGCAACTGCTCGATCAGGTCTGGGGCTACGGCCACGAAGGCTACGAGCACACCGTCAACTCGCACATCAACCGGCTCCGATCGAAGATCGAGCACGACCAGTCGCAGCCCGGCTACATCCTTACCGTCTGGGGCGTCGGCTACAAGTTCCGCGACGCGCATGTTTAAGAGTCTCTACACGAAACTCGCGCTCGTGCTCCTCGCGCTTTTCTGCGCGGTGACCGGCGTCTGGTTCTGGCTCACGGTCCGGATGACGCGTCTCTATCTCGACGAAGCGACGCAGAAGTTGAATCGCGGACTCGCCCGAACGATCGCGCTCGAAAAGCCGCCGATGCGCGACTGGCATGTCGATCGCGCCATGCTCGACAAAGTCTTCGAGGCGCTGATGGCCGTCAATCCGAACATCGAGATCTATCTGCTCGATCGCGACGGCCGCATGCTCGCGTTCTCCGCGCCGCCCGGGAAAGTGAAACGCGATTCGGTTTCGCTCGCGCCGGTTCGACGTTTCCTCGCCGGCGCGCCGCTGCCGATTCGCGGCGACGATCCGCGCGACGTCGCCGGACAGAAAATCTTCTCCGTGACCCCGCTGCCGGCCGTCCGCATCGGCGAGCCGCAACCTCAGACCCAGGGCTACCTCTACGTCATCCTCGGCGGCGAGGAGTACGACTCCGCGGTGCAACGGTTGCGCGGCAGTTTCATCATGCGGCAAAGCGCCGAAGCCGCCGCGGCCGCGGTGCTCTTCGTCCTCGCAACCGGACTGCTGCTCTTCGCATTGATGACGCGACGCCTTCGCAATCTCTCCGCGGCGATGGAAGCGTTCAAGCGGAGCGACTTCACCGATACGGTGCGCGTCGGCGGACGCGAAGACGGTGATGAAGTCGATCGACTCGCGGCGACGTTCGATGAGATGTCATCGCGCATCGCGCTGCAGGTTGCGAAGCTGAAGGAGGTCGATCTCCTTCGTCGCGAGCTGGTCGCGAACGTGTCGCACGATCTCCGGACGCCGCTCGCGTCGCTGCGCGGTTACCTCGACACGCTGCTGTTGAAGGAAGGCTCGCTGACCGCCGAGGAGCAGCGAAGGTTTCTCGAGATCGCCAGCAAGCATTCCATTCGACTGGGACGACTCGTCGACGAGCTGTTCGAGCTCGCGAAACTCGACGCGCAGGTCGCACCGATCCGCCGCGAGCCATTCTCGATGCCCGAGCTCGTGCAGGACGTCGTGCAGAAGTTCCAGCTGCGCGCGGAGCAGGGAGGGGTGCGCGTCGATGCGGAGCTGAGCGCCGAGCTGCCGCTCGTTTCCGGCGATCTCGCGCTGATGGAGCGCGTGCTCGAGAACCTCATCGAAAATGCCATCCGTTACACGCCCGCGGGCGGGCAGGTGACGGTGACGCTCGTGCCGGAGAACGGACGTCTGACCGTGCGCGTGTCAGACACCGGATGCGGAATCGCCGAGGAAAGCCTGCCGTACATCTTCGACCGCTTCTATCGCGGCGACGATGCCGCGTCACGCGCCGACGGTGCCGGATTGGGACTCGCCATCGCGAAGCGCATCGTCGAATTGCACGGGAGCTCGCTGACGGCGCGGAGCCAGGTGAACGCGGGAACGACGTTTACGTTTGCGGTTTAGCCGGCGCGGGATGGTTTTGTGATCTTTTGACGAATCCGGCGTGACAACTCGGCCGTAGCTTGAGGTCATAGGAGGGTTCAACCCAATGAATACTCGTGATCTCGCTCGTTACCTCGTCCTCGGTGGAGTTCTTTCCGGTATGACCGCCGGCACCACGCTTCTCGCTGCAAACGCTCCGAGCACCACCGACAACGGCCAGTCTTCCATCATCGAAATGTCGAAGAAGAAGACCGCCGAAGTCGACAAACACGCCTGCAAAGGCCTCAACGCCTGTAAAGGCCACGGAAACTGTAAGAGCGGCGACAACGGTTGCTCCGGCAAGAACTCCTGCAAGGGCAAAGGCGGTTGCGCGTCCAAGTCCGTGCGGCACGGCTGCGCCGGCAAGAACGCCTGCAAAGGCCAGGGCGCCGGCGGCAAGAACGACTGCAAGAGCAAAGGCTCCTGCGCCGTTCCGCCGAAGGCTTCGTAAGACTGCGATCGCTCGCCCCTCACGCGTTTGCGCGCGTGAGGGGCACAATACGCGTACACACAAACATGAATCGATTCGGCTATCCCGACCTCGGCATCGGACTCGGTCTCCGCACGACGCACTATTCGCACATTCTCGGCAATAGTCCGCCGGCCGGCTGGTTCGAAGCGCTGAGCGAAAACTATCTCGATACCGGCGGACGACCGGCGTTCGTGCTCGACAAAATCGCCGAACGCTATCCGGTCGTACTGCACGGCGTCTCGATGTCGATCGGCGGAACCGATCCGCTCGATTTCGATTACCTGCGCAAATTGAAAGCGCTCGCGAAGCGCGTCAATGCGCGCTGGATTTCCGATCATCTCTGCTGGACCGGAGTCGCCGGACGCAACGCGCACGATCTGCTGCCGCTGCCGTACGACGAACAGACGCTGCGACATTGCGTGGAGCGTGTCCGCATCGTTTCCGATTTTCTGGAACGGCCGCTCGTCATTGAAAACCCGTCGTCATATGTGGAGTTCGCGCAGACGACGATGAGCGAGTGGGAGTTCATCGCGCGCCTCGCCACGGAGGCCGACTGCGGACTGCTGCTCGACGTCAACAACATCTATGTGAGCGCGTTCAATCACAGCTTCGACGCGGATGAATACATCGATGCGATGCCGGCCGATCGCATCGTGCAGATTCATCTCGCCGGACATACGAATCACGGCACGCACATCATCGACACGCATACAGGTCACGTCATCGATGAGGTGTGGTCGCTGTACGCCGATGCCTGTCGCCGTTTCGGCGACGTCTCGACGATGGTCGAGTGGGACGCCGACATTCCGGAGTTCGACGTCGTATTCGCCGAGGCGTTGAAAGCGGCGGTGTATCGCTCGGACGTGCGTGAGGTGGCGTGTGCGTGAGCTGCAGACATGGATGCACGGCGCGATCGTCGCGCCGAAGCCGCCGCCGGCTGACGACGTCGCGCGGCGCATTCTTCCGTCGCGCACTCTTGCGCCGGAGCAGCGGCTCGACATCTATCGCGACATGTACGCGATCCGGATGGAGGAGGCGCTCGAGGTTGATTATCCAGCCGTCGCCGCGCTCCTCGGGCATCACGATTTTCACCACATCGTCAACGCGTATGTGCAGCGTCATCCATCGGTGAGCTACACGTTGAACCGCCTCGGCGATGCGTTCCCGCAGTTCCTCGCGGCGACGATGCCGCGACGTCACGCGTTGCACGATCTTGCGCGGCTCGAGCTGGCGATGACGCAGGTATTCGATGAAGAGGAATCGCCGCTCATCGATGCGAACGCGATCGCGGCCGTGCCGGCGGATGAAGTCGCATCGATGCGTCTCGTGCCGATTCGCGCACTGCGGCTGTTGTCGTTCGACTATCCCGCCAACGATCTCTTTCAGCTCTTCCGCGACGACGAGCCGATGCGCACGCCGCGTCGGAAGCCGACGTGGCTGGCGATCCATCGCCGCGATTACTCGGTGATCCGTTTGCCGATGGAGTCACGATCATTCGCCATGCTGGAGCTCATTTGCGGAGGCGCGACGCTCGGCGACGCGGTGGTCGCGTTCGCGTCGCGCTTCGATGAGCCGCCGCGACAGGACGAGCTCTTTGCCTGGTTCCGCGACTGGACCGCGGCCGGACTGTTCACGGCAATCGAAATTGAAGGGACGTAAATGACGAAACTCGAAGCGTGGTACGACCTGCTAGCCACCAAAGTATTCGACCGCCTGCGCGATCCGCTGCTGCTCGTGCTGCGGCTGTTCATCGGCTGGCAGTTCTACGTGACCGGCCGCGGAAAGCTGGAGCACATCGATCGCATCGTCGATTTCTTCACGAACCTCGGCATCCCGGCGCCCGCGCTGAACGCGCATTTCATCGCGTGGCTGGAGACCGTCGGCGGCGTTCTGCTGTTCATCGGACTGGCATCGCGACTCATCGCGCTTCCGTTGTCGATCGCCATGATCGTCGCGTTCGCAACCGCGGACCACGACGCGCTTTCGAAGATGTTCACCGAGCCGGATGGCTTCACAGCCGCCGCCCCGTTCCCGTTTCTCATCGTGTCGCTGATCGTCCTCGCGTTCGGACCGGGGAGGTTTTCGGTCGACTGGCTGATCCGCCGAATGCGGCGCAAACCTATTTCTTAATCGTCTTCGCGAGGTACTCGCGAATGTGCGCGTGCGATCGCGTATCAGCCCAAAGCTCGAGCGCCTCGGCATCCGCATCGCCCGCGCGATCGGCCGCTTCGACGAAGGGTCGCCGCAACTGCATCTTCGCGAGCCGAAACGCATCGCGAGGAATCGCCGCCAACTGCGTCGCCACCTCGAGCGCTCTCGCCTCCAGCGCATCGGCGGCGATCACCTCATCAACAATCCCAATGCTCTTCGCTTCATCGGGCGAGTAGGTCTTCCCGGTAAACGCCAGCTCCTGCGTCCTCGTCCCCGCCGCGAAACGGACGATCTCCAGCGCCAGAGCAGGAAAGGGAACGCCAACAAGCAACTCCGGCACCGCAATCCGCCCCCGCCCCTCCGCCATCAACCGCCGATCGCCGGACGCGACAAAAATCGCCCCACCCGCAATTGCATGCCCGTTGCAGGCCACGACGAGCGGAACCGGCAACAGGAAAAGCTTCCTGAGCACGCGCACCAGCAAAGGAAAGAACGCTCGCGCATAACTCTCCCCGCCATCAACGATCCGATACAGATCAACGCCCGCCGAGAAAATCCCGCCCGTCCCCGTCAACACCACCGCCCCCGCGTTCCCGACGTCGTCCAGCTCCCGCTCAAGCGCTTCGAGCAGCTCGATGTCGAGCACGGACGCCTTGCCGTGGGCGAGGCGGAGGAGGAGGGCGGGAGGGTGAGGGTGGCGGGTGAGCATGGTGTAGGGAGGAGGCTAACACGGGTGCCAGAAGCAGAGTGTCAAGGAGCTTGCACGACACCATTGATAACGTGTGTGATCAGATCATTCAGCGGATTAGCGGAGCCTTGCTGTATCCACAGGGCGCCTAAGCCAGCCGCGAGGGCGCATGACATGCTCGTGCCGCTATATCGGCGATACGAATTATTCAGCCACGAGGATCGCAGCAACTCGCCGGGGGTGACCATCTCTACCGTGTCTCCTTCGGGCTCGTAAACGCAAGAGAAGGGTGCCGGCTGCAAGTTGCGCAGCACGGCACCGACTGCAGGAATTTCGAGGCAGTTAGCCGGATGATGAACTGGCGCGTTCGAACCGATTATCTTGTTTCCGGCGGCGGCCAACAACAGAATACCTTTGCCCGTCGCGGCTGCGGCCGCTTTCCGATAATAGATATCGGGCGTCGAGTAGGGCGGAACTGGTGATCCCAAGCACATGACGATTATTTTGGCTTTCTTTCGGATGGCCCAGACGATTCCACTGATCACGCTCATGTCCAGCCCGTCACCGTTTCTGTCCAGGACGCGGCCGTAAAGGACCTTCGCTTCCGGAGCGACGCCGTATCCCCCGCTCGCGCGTGGTCCGACCATTAGTCCGGCACAGTGCGTAGCATGACCATAATTATCTTCGTTGAGGTTTTCGTAAAGAGTGAAATTGCTCTCGTCAGCAAACGCGCCAGTAAGATCGGCATGAGTCGGCGTACCACTGTCCAAAAGGGCGATTGTCACGTCTTTGCCGGTGTAGCTCGTCGTGTCAACGCCGAGTTGTGCGAAGGGCGAGTATGCATCGGTCGCGTCATCGTCCGCACCTGGCGTCAAGAGTGCCGCACTCACGACTCGCTCACTGTTGATGTCGACGTGTTCATCACGCAACGCCACGCGAACTAACTCTGGAGGCAGTGCGACTGCTCCGATATTTAGCTCAGGGATGTATTGAATGCGAAATGGCTGCGGGACGTTGCTAAATCTCGCCACATCCGGAAACCTCTGTAGCGCGGCTCGCATCACTCCGATCGCATATTCCTGAGTCACGCTCGGATCGCGAAAGTTGATGAGCGAACGTCCCGATAATCTACGTGCTGCAACCGGCTCCGTTGTTGAATTTGAGAAGATCATTTAAGCCTCCAATTCGATGCCTCGGCAATTCATGGGTACAGGGTGTTCGAGCACTCCACACTGAGGTGTGAATCGCCGAGACACGCCGGTATCTCTATCATGCCGGTTTGAAGATCGCAGCGTTCACCGGACTGATATACCGGTACAACAAAAACTGTTGTGTCGAAAAAGTTGGCGTAGGTTCCGAAGTGCGGCATCGGCGCGTCCTCTGCACGTTCGTTATTGGATATTAGAATTGTGGCATTCGCCGGAATGGTGGCGGTTTCCTTGTGGGTGACTCCTGAGACGATGGTTGTGATCGTCATCTTTACGGGTGCGGTGGCGGCAACGCTGTAAATAATTGTTTTCGGAACGCAGACCGCCGGACCGGCGCCAAATTGGCCCTTATATTTGAACCAGTCGCCCACATACACCGCGCCACGCGGCAGCACTACGTAGGCGTGGAAGTCGGGATGCGGAATCTGATTGCGCAGCACTGTGCGCGGAGTCCCCGGTCCTGTCGTTACCTGGGTGAGACGTGGTACGCCGTCCAGGAAGAGACTCGGCAGACCCGCCGGAAGATCGAACTCGACAAGCCCTTCGAGTCGATAGCACGTCGTGCCGACGCCAGAACCGATCGACGTTAGCGTTGTGACGACGTTGTCGGCGTCTCGTACGGTGAGCTTCGGAACATGCTTTACGTTTGGAACATCGTAGAGTATCGCGAGTTGCCTTGTGATTTCGTCGCTGCTGTTCGTCAGCGTCGCATGAGTGATCACACCTTGGAACTGGATCTCGAACATGAACTTCTCCTCTCGGTTGTATGACGGACCTCGAGGACGTTTTTCAATCAGTCGCCGCTGCCGGCACCACGAAACCGTTCCAACGATGGGCAGATCGCCGCCTCGGGTTTGCCGACTCGCGCATCATCTATTGTGCGCGTCGGAGAGCTACGGGAGCGGCAGACGCGTGTTCGGAACTGCGGCCCGCAAGGGAGCTCTCAACGCGGGGGCCGCTTTTCAAATTCGATCCTTGCCGTTCGATATCGCCCTCATGATCGAGCTTGCGTGCGACGCTGTATGCGCGGTGACCGGCGACCAGCGCGCGAAGCGAGCGAGAAAACGGCGATGCCGGTCCTTCTCAAGATGAGGAGGACCATCATGGCGCTACAGAACGTGGAAACCGGACGAACGATCGCGATGTTCAGGCACGACATCGATGAGGCGACGCGGCGGAGGGTCAACGCGTTCGTCGCAGAGCGGAGGGCGCCGGTCGATCTCGATTCGCGCGTGTCGCCACCCTGGCCCGAGTTCCTGCCGAAGTTCGGCGTGGCGATCATTCCGGCAGACCCTGCCGACGTCTGCGCGGAATTTCCGGATCTGCTGTATTGCACCCCGGAAGGAACCGTCTCCGCGCCCGTCAACGAAGACCTGACCGAGGATGACGAAAGCGATTTGTACGACCATCTCAAGCCGGTGCGCGCGCTGAAGAGCACGTTTACCGGCGAACACGTCAACGTCGCGCTGCTCGATACCGGTTTTTATCCTCATCCCGATTTCTACAAGAGAGTGAAATCGACCAGGAACTTCGTCGGGCACGATTCGGAAGACGTCGATGACCGGAACGGTCACGGGACGCATTGTGCAGGCCTGATCGCCGGACCGCGCCGCGCCGGCGGCGGTTACGGGCTGGCGCCCAAAGTGAATCTTCACATCGGACGAGTGCTCGACGAAGACGGTGTCGGTTTCGACAGCAATGTGCTGCACGGACTGTACTGGGCCGCCTACACCGTCAGAGCTCGTGTCATCGTTCTCTGTTGTGGCATGACGATGAGCAGCACGAAGTCGAAGGCGCTCTTCGAGGCGACGTCACTGTGCGTAAGAAGGCTGGGCGGAGTCGTGATCGCCGCCGCCGGCAATCGCTTCGAAGGCGACGAAGATCCTGTCAACTATCCCGCGAATTGCCCGTCCGTTATTGCGGCCGGCGCTTTGGACCGGCGGCTGAAGACCGCCGAGTTTTCCTGCGTTGAAGCGAAAAATGATCCCGTCGAGGTGAAAGCGCCCGGTGTCGGCGTGCGGTCAGCGTGGATCGACGGCAAACACCGGCGTGCGAACGGAACGAGTGCGTCGGCCGCGATCGCCGGAGGCATCGCCGCACTCCTTGCGCAGAAGATCGGTCCGCACGGCGATCTCTTCACAGCAGTAAAGCAGGCTCAGCACGGGAAAGTGATGAAAGCGCCTGAGCGTTAGGGATAAAGAGTGTTCGAACATTCGACCGAGAGATGAGCGTTTCGGTAGCAGGTCGGAATCTCTCGCGCATGCGCCGTAGCTTCGCAGCGGTCACGCAACTGCGTCGGACGCCTCACGGTCGTGTTCTTGTTTGCGAAGAAATTCGCGTAGGTGTCGAAGTGCTCGGATGAGGGATTGGCGTTCGCTTCGATATTCGTAATTCGCAGGAGAGCGTCTTTGACCAGCTCGAACGTCGTCTCTTTGTAATCTCCGTCGTCATCCTCGATCGACATCGTCAGCGTCACACTCTTTTGCATTACAAATGTCGTGAAGGTGATCGTGCGCGGCACGCAGCGCGGCTCCTGACTGTCGAACTGCGCTTTCCGCGGAAACCAGTCGGCTTCGTGCATCGCTCCTTTCGCCAGCACGATGTAGGCGCTGAAGCGCGGATCGGTATCACGATTTCCGATCGTGGCTCTCGGAGTGCGAGCCGTGGTCAGAGCGCTCAGACATGGAACGTGCGCGAGGTACTGCGTGGGCAATCCCTCCGGAAGATCCGTCGTGATCTCTCCGGCGATCCGGTAGCACCTGACGCCTGCGCCGGTACCGACCGGTTTGATCTTAGCGCCGCGCGAGTCGATCGAGATGACGTCGTCATTGCGAAGCGTCATCAGCGGCACGTGTGGCACCCTGGGCACGTTATAGAGAACCGCGATCTGGCGAGTCTCTCCATCGACGCTGCTCGCGACGCGCGCGTGTGTGATTACACCCTGAAACTGGATCTCGAACATGAGCTTCTCCTCTCGGTTGTATGACGGACCTCGAGGGCGTTTTTCACCGGTCGCCGCTGCCGTTCACGACGAAACCGCTCCAGCTGTGAACCGCTCGCAGCCTCGGGTTTGCCGAGTCGCGCATCATCTGTTGTGCGCGCCGGAGAGCCGCGGCGGCCGAGACGCCGGTTCGGAGCTCACGATGCAGATAGAGAGAAAATGTTCGCGCGATGTCGTCATCGATCTTCCATAGCGATGCGATGACGTTGCCGGCACCGGCGCGGAGAAACGCAAGCGCGATGCTGTCGTTGGCGCCGCCGTTTTGTGCGGACTCCGCCGTGCGGCAGCCGGCCAGCACCACAACGCGCAACCGCTGCAGCGGAAGCGCTGAGATCTCGCGAGCGGAAAGCGCTCCCGACTCGGCTCCGTCAGGCGCAAGCAGGATGGCCGATGCGCCTGGATCAGCGAATGACGCGACTGCGTGCGACGCGAGGTGCGCTAAGTCGCTCTGCGTCAACAGCGTCGCGATGCGTTTTTTTGTCGCTTCGCGGCCGCACAGCGCCGCTGAGGAGTACATCATCGCGATTTCGCGTGCTTCCGCTTCGGCTGCCGGCAGCGGAGTCAGGTTGTACGTCGCACGATCGATCGCGGGATTGCCGACGGCCAGGAACGTGAGCGGAGACTTCGACGGCTGACGCTGGCGAGCCATCGCGGTCGTGACATCGGGCGCTTCCGCCACCGCGACGGGATCGGTCACCAGTAACGAAAAGGGGAGACGGAAGAGCGCGCCGTCGGGAATCATCACGACGGTATCGGCTCGTTTCAGCAGCGATGTCACAGGAGAAATGAGCGCGCCGGCCAGCCTGTCGACAACTCCTCGCTGTTGTTGCGTGTCGTCAGCTTCGATTGCCTCGACCAGATCATCGACGTTGCGCGTTAGATCCTGCTCGGAGATCGCGGAGCGTTCCGCCTGCAGCCCCTGACTTGTTGCGGAGAGAATGATCGTTTCGTTTTGCAGAGTTACAAACTGGACGATCACCTTGCCGGCCGGCAACTCCAGCCACGGTCGTTTCGCGGCGGCGTCGCCGAACATCGCGGCTGCGACGTTTCCGGTGGCAACGCGAACGTCGATGAGCTCGCGGCGTGCGCTGTCTCCGGTTGCAAAATACGCGTCGCGAAAATCGCTGCCGTCTGAAGGCTGACGCCGGGCCACCCACTGCAGCGCGTCGCGCAGGTCGCGCTCCGCATCCGCCGGCTGCCGCAAACGCCGAAATGCGCGCGCCCGCTGGACCAGTGCTTCTGCGACATAGATCGGATCGTTGCGCGCGGTCGCGTCGGTGATGTAGCGCGACAACAGTGCAACGCTGCGCTCGGGATCGGAATCAGTCGTGATGATGCCTGTTGCGAATGTCACCTCGGCATCAGCAGCTGCGCGCATCGCGGGATCCCGAACCCGGCTGGTCGCCATCGCCGCTTCCGTCAGGGTGCGGCGCGCTTCGTCGCCATAGGCGAGACGCATTTCGGCAAGCGCTCGCCAAACGAGACAGCTGGAGGCGACACGAGGCGACAGGTCGTCGGGCCGTTCGAGCACGAGGCGCAGCAGCGACTCGGCGATGTCCCAGCGTCCGGCGAGCGCTTCGGTTCGCGCGGCGAGCTCCAGGTACGATGTGCGCGCCGAAGGCTCACGAGTAGTTCGCAGGATGCCCGCGCGCATCCGCCATGCGTCGCTGCGGCGACCGAGCAGTGCATAACTCGCTGCGGCATCGCTGCGCATGATGTTCGCGGGCTTCTGCTCGCCGAGGCTGTCGAACAACTCGATGGATGCGCGTTGATCCTTCAGCGCTTCGCCGGCGGAGCCCTCTCTCGCAAGTAGCGATGCGCGCTCCCAAAACAGCTGCGCGCGCAGCGCCATATATTTCGGCGGTACGGTGGCCAGCAACGAGTTGATGCCGAGCAGCGCGTCGTGACCGTGATTCGTATCGTAAAGGCAGTTCGCCAGATAGTATTCGGCGATTGCAGCGAACGGACTTCCGCCTTCATGCAATGCCGCAGCAGCCTTCTCAAACTCCGGTTTTGCCCTGGCGATGTCACGGTCGCGATAGAGGCCTCGGCCGACGCTGTACGCGTGATGGCCGGCAATCAGCGCGTTGCGTATGCCGTCGGTCGTTGCGCCGCGTATCACGGCGACCGCGTCGCCAAGCATTGACTCTCCCGCGCGCTGTTGCAGCGCGTTGCCGATCGCAGCCGCTACCTGCAGCTGGCGCTCGCGCGCCGGGTTTCCCTTGCTCGAAGCCCACGCGCCGAGATAAGAAACCTCACCGGATGCGCGCGCTTCGTACGGGTGCGCGTCGACGAGCCGCCGCACCGTTTCGATGTCGCCTGCGATCGCCGCCTGTTCGAGGCGCTGGCTGTCGGCTTCCCACGAATCATTCTCGCCACGCTGCTCCAGCAGCGACAGTTTCCCTCGTACGTCTTCCGCCCACGGCGAAGCGGAGTCGTGAAGCAGGTAGTTCTTATAAGCGGCGATCGCCTGTTCACGGAGGCCGAGTCGATCGCGGATCACACCACGGTTAAACAATGCAGGCAGGTTTGCCGCATCAATTCCCAGGGCGCGATCAGTGGCCGCAAGCGCTTCAGCGAGTTGCGCGGCGTCAGCCTTTTTCTCATGCGCCTCGAGATAAGCGGTCGCGAGGTCGTTCCAATAGGACGCTTCAGTTGGTGCGAGCTCGGTTGCGCGATGAAGGAGTAAGATCGCCTGCGGGGTATATCCGGCGATCAGCGCCGCGACGCCTGCCGCATGTTGTTTCTTCGCGTTGTCGACTGCCGATTTGTTCGCCTCGATTACCTCTCCGGCAACCCCCTGAACGCTCATCAGCCGCTCGTCCGCGCTCATCTCTTCTCCTCGGTTATGCACGCGAGGAAGCCAGTCAAAATCGGAGAGGCGCCCTTCGACAGGACGGTTCGAAAGCGTGCGGCTGGCGCGTACAAGCCCGCTCAGCGGATCGCGGTTGCGATACAAGCCGCCGGTCATGAAGGTAATGCCGGCGATCGTTGCCGCGATCAACATCCACGGTGCGTATCGGCGAGGCCCGCTTCGCCTTATCGCCACCGGCGCCTCATTCAGCAGCCGCGACGTCTCGCCGACGATCATCAGGCAGTCGTCGCATTCCTCGATGTGTTCCACCACAGCATCGCGAGTTTCTCCGGCGAGCTTTCCGTCGATGAATTCGGCGAGGGTTTCGGTGGCGGGGTGGGTCGCCGGTTGGATCACGGAGCCGCCTCCTCGCCGTCATCCTCACGGGCGAGGCCGAAGTCGATATCCGTGCGGCCGATGAGATCTTCGATGTCTTCCTGAGTAATCGAGGCTTCTTCGAGCGCTCGACGGATCGTCGCGAAGTGGCGGAGGAGGCGCGGGTAAAGCGGCTTTTGTTCGACGCCGAGGGCGCGTGCGATGCGTGCGACGGTCATGCCTCCGATGAAATGCATGCGGAGGATCGCACGATCTTCTTTCGGGAGGCGGTCGATCGTCCTGCGGACCACCTCGGCGACGCATTCTGCGAGACGGCGGCGATCAGCATCGATTGCCTGGAGCTCCGCGTCCGCCTCGCTGGCCGGCTCCTTCATCAGTTCGTCGATCGGCACATTGCGCGGGCGGACCGGCCGTTTGGGAAGGCGATCGGCGATCTGGTGGAGCTCCGCCTCCGATGTGTCGCTCTCGGCGGATTGCATCGCCTGCAGCGCTTCATCCATCGGACGACGATCGCGATGCAGCAGCGTTTCAAGCGCGACGGCCCTGGCGCCGAGTCGCTTCGCCTCCGCGGACGGCCGCCATTTCCCGAGCAGGTGATTGCGATAGTCGAGCAGCATGCGATGCACGACGACCCCGAGAAACGTGCGCAGCTCGCTGCGCCCTTCGAACTTCCGGAGGATCGCGTAGTCGTTCTCGATCAGCTTCAGTTTCGTGAACGAACCGAAGTCCTCCGCGTCTGCATCGCGCAGGTGATGGCGCCGGCAGATGAACGCGATCGTGCGCTCGACCTCCGGCAGATGCTCGACCAGCAGGCGTTCCGGGTCCATTAAAGGTGTCTTAAGAGGATAAACGGGAAAGGCGGATTGCGGGAATTCGTCCCGTGTGACATTTACGGCAATCCTCATGAAGCGGTCGCTGACCGCAGCGTTCGGTCCACTTAGTGCCATATTGAAATCGACGGACGCGAGCGCGGAATTCGCGTCAGCGAGTGCGGCGCGCCGGCCGCGCAGCCGCGCGCAGCGACTTCGGCGTCACTTTCCGCTTCGCGGCGACGGTGTTGAGGTGCTTCACGAACTTCGTGAAGAGCCGCTCGCTCTCGTCGACCGGCTGGATCTTCTTCGACATCTCTTCGACGTAACGGTTCGTCGTGAGCGCCAGCCGCGGATCGCGGAGGAGCATCTGCACCATCATGTCGGAGATGGCGAACTGCTTCGGCGGTTCGATGCTGCGCGATCTTGCGGCGGCGGCGATGGCGCGACGCGTGGCCGGCTTCAGCTCCGCGACGGAACCGACCAGCGTCGTTTCGATGTGACTCTCGTCTGGTGTGATGACGGTGACGCGGCTGCGAAGCGGATCGAATTGCGGCGAGGCATCGATGATGCCGCGCGTCGGCGGAAGGAAAAGCTTGTCACCCGGATTCGGATTCAGCGTCGTGTAGATCTCCGGACGCAGCAGACGGCCGCTGTTGCAGGCGCTGATGATGACGTACGAGATTCCTTCCGCTTCCAGCCGTTCCTGCAGTGCGCCGACGGCGATGTATGAACGGTCGGCATCCGGCGCGTAGCTGCGCTGCAGTTTCAGGCCGTTGCCGTTCGTGCCGTGTGTTTCGAGAACGAGCGCGTTGATGTGGCGCTCGGGATAGAGGACGTTGTAACGATGGAGCTGATCGAGGACCTGGTGCCAGTCGCTGTCTTCGAAGCAGGCGAAGCCGAGCGACTGATAGAAGCGGCAGTTCCCTTCCACCGAAAGATCGGGACTGAAGACGACGCCGACGCCGCGGCCGATCTCACTCACGGTCGTCGCCGGCGCAGGAGGCCAGGCGCGCGACAACAGCGTGATGCCGTTCGTGGCGGTATCAGCGGGCAGCGCCGGAACGGCCAGCGTCAGAACAACGGCCAGCGCGAGGAGGAGGCGACGCATTCTGAGCCTGCGGCGTTGCGAACCGGCTGCCAGGCGGCCGCGGCTGGCGCGCACGTTGAATCGCGCACTCGCGGAGGTTGATGCAAATGCCGTTTCTTTCGACCCGCTTCGCTCCGTACGCTTACGCGCTGATGCGCATCATGATCGGGCTGCTTTTCGCGTGTCACGGCTCGCAGAAGCTGTTCGGATTTCCGCCGAGCGGTCATCCGTCGCCGCCGATCGCCTCGCTCATGGGCGTCGCGGGGCTGATCGAGCTCATAGGCGGTCTGCTCGTCGCCGTCGGTCTTTTCGCGCCGATCGCGGCATTCATCGCCAGCGGTGAGATGGCGGTCGCCTACTTCATGGTCCACGCGAAGGGTGGTTTCTGGCCGGTCATCAACAAGGGCGAGCTGGCCGTCGTCTACTGCTTCGTCTTTCTCTTCATTGCGGCGTACGGCTCCGGCATCTGGAGCCTCGACAGCGTTTTCAGCCGCGGAGGACGACGCGTTACTTAGTGAGCTGCATGAGCGCCGTCTTCAGCACCACGGAGAACTCAGCGTCGGGATCGAGCTGTTTGCGGGCGGCGTCGAGTGCGGCGTCGGCGGACGCCGGCTTGTAGCCGAGGTTGATGAGCGCGGAGTGAACGTCATCGTCGATTGAGGTGCGCGTGATCGGCGCAGTGGACGGCGTCTCGCCCCCGAGCGCCAGCTTGTCGCGCAGCTCGAGACAGATTCTTTCCGCGGTTTTCTTGCCGACGCCGGGGATCGACGACAGCTTTCGCGTATCAGCGCGTGCGACCGCTTCCGCCAGCGCGGGAGCGTCGATGCCGGAAAGAATTTTCTGCGCGAGCGTCGGTCCGATGCCTGAGATCGAGATCAACTTTTCGAACGCGGTTTTCTCGTCCGCGGTCGCAAATCCGTAAAGCGACAGCGCGTCTTCGCGGACGTGCGTAAAGATCTCGAGCTCGATCTCTTTCCGCCCTTCGAGTTTGTAATACGTGGAGAGCGAGATGTGGACGTCGTAGCCGACGCCGTTCACGAGCACGAGCGCGCTGGTGGCGGTGAGGCGCTTCAATGTTCCGTTGAGGTAACCGATCATTCGTTTCCAGTGCTGAGTGCGAGCGACCGGGGTGACTCAGCACTCAGCACTCTGCACCTTTGCTTTCACTTTCTCTTCCACCGCACACCCGCCGGCGTGTCTTCGAGAATGATCCCTTTCGCCAGCAGCTCGTCGCGAATGCGATCCGACTCCGCGAAGTTGCGTGATTTTCTTGCGGCCTGCCGCTCCTCGATCAGTGCTTCGATCTCGCTGTCGAGCACCATGTCGCGCTTCGGAAAGATGTCGAGCACCGGATCGATCTTCATCAGCGCCGCTCGCAACCCCTCGGCATCGCCGGCGCTGATGCGGCCGGCGTCGATGGCGATGTTGGCGTCGCGGATCAGACCAAACAGCGCGCCGAGCGCGCCGGCGGTGTTGAGATCGTCATCCATCGCCGATTCGAAATCGATCAGGAAGCGGCCGATGAGCTGATCGGCGTGTCCGTCGGAATGCTGCGCGTCGTGCGGCGCCGACTTCGACAATTCCTCAAGCCGGATCAGGAACGATTCGATGCGATTGAGTGCGCTCTTCGCGTCGTCGAGCGACTGCATCGTGAAGTTCAGCTTCGTCCGATGCGGTACCGACAGCAGCGCGTAACGAAGCGTCAGCGGGTCGTAACCGAGCTCGATGATCTCCGGCAACGAATAGATGTTGCCGAGCGACTTCGACATCTTCTGCGCGTCGATGTTGAGGTGCTCGCCGTGGACCCAGTAGCGAACGAACGTTTTCCCGGTCGCTCCCTCACTCTGCGCGATCTCGTTCTCGTGATGCGGGAAGATGAGATCGACGGCGCCGGTGTGGATGTCGAATGTCTCGCCGAGGAGTTGCATCGACATCGCGGAGCACTCGAGATGCCAGCCGGGGCGTCCTTCGCCGAGCGCGGTCTGCCACGACGGTTCGTTTTCCTTCTTCGCTTTCCAGAGGACGAAATCGCGCGCCGACTCCTTCTCGTACTCGTCGTTCTCGATGCGGCTGTATTCGCTGCTGCGATCGATCTCGACCTGCGAGAGCCGGCCGTATTGCGGCAGGCTGGCGACTTTGAAGTAGGTCGAGCCGTCGGCGACGTATGTGTGTCCGCGATCGGTCAACTGCTTGACCAGATCGACCATCTGCGGAATGAACTCGGTCGCGCGCGGATAGGAATCGGCGGGACGGATGCGCAGCTGCGCGAGCGATTCGTGGAACGACACGATGAACGGCGCCGTGTAGCTGTCGATGTCTTTTCCGGCCGCATTCGCGTTGCGGATGATCTTGTCCTCGACGTCGGTGATGTTCATGACCTGCCGCACGCGCAGTCCGCGAAACTCGAGGTAGCGGCGCAGCAGATCGCTCCAGAGAAACGTCCGGAGATTTCCGATGTGGGGATTGTTGTAAACCGTCGGCCCGCACGAATACATCCGCACTTCGCCAGGCACGATGGGCGCGAACGTTTCGAGCTCGCGCGTGAGTGTGTTCCAGAGCTTCAAATCCGACATGGAGGGCGAATTATGAAGGATGAAGGATGAAGGATGAAGAGAACCTCGGCAAAGATTCCACTTCATCCTTCATCCCTCATCCTTCATCCTTCGTGCATGCTTTCCCGTTCCGACTTCGCCAGCCTTCTCGCGCCGCGCGCCATCCTCGGCATGGTTCATCTCCGTCCGCTGCCTGGCGCACCGCTCTACGCCGGCTCGCTCGATGAGGTGATCGAGGCCGCGCTGACCGACGCGCGAGCGTTGTCCGGCGGCGGCGCCGACGCGCTCGTGTTCGAGAACTTCGGCGACCGTCCGTTCTTTCGCGGACGTGTCGGCGCGGAAACGGTGGCGGCGATGACGCGCGTGATCGCCGATGTCGTGCGCGATGTGTCGCTGCCGTTCGGCGTGAACGTGCTGCGCAACGATGCCGCGTCGGCGCTGGCGGTTGCGGCAGCGACCGGCGCGTCGTTCATCCGCGTGAACGTGCACGTCGGCGCGATGCTCACCGATCAGGGAATCATCGAAGGGGAAGCGGCGTCGACGCTGCGGCTCCGTGCGGCGATCGCGCCGCGAGTGGCGATCTTCGCCGATCACATGGTCAAGCACGCGGTGCCGCTCGGCGACGTCGAGCCGCTGCAGGTCGCGAAAGACCTTCGACTGCGCGGCCTCGCCGACGCCATCGTCGTGAGCGGAATGGAAACCGGCGCCCCGCCGGACGCGGAACGATTGCGCGCACTGCGCGACGCCACCGATGCGCCGCTGCTGCTCGGCAGCGGACTGACCGCGGAGAACGCGAGTACTTACGATGCCGACGGCGCGTTCGTCGGCACGTCGATCAAGCAGCACGGACGGGTCGACGAAGCTGTCGACCGCGCCCGTGTCGCGCAGCTGGTCGCCGCGTTCAAAGCGCCCGTCGGCCGGTAATCAGCTGGAAGATCAGCACGATCACCGCAACCACCAGCAGGATGTGAATCAGTCCTCCGCCGACGTGCATCACGAATCCGCCGAGCCACATGATGATGAGAATGACGATGATCAGCCACAAAAGATTGCCCATATTTCCTCCACGCGGGCGAGGTACTGCTGAGGTTGTGCCAGCGCGCCAGGCATGAGGGATGAGGGATGAGTAATGAGTGACGCTTCGCGCTTGCGGTGATGCTGGCCGACGCGAAGCGACTCATGCCCCGTGCCTCATTACTCATGCCTTATCCCCCGTGGCACGTTCCTCGCTCCGGCCGCCCTCGATGGTTCGTTGGATAATGCGTCGCCATGGGGAAGAAGCAGGTCCGGGTGGTGCGGGTGCGGCGGTGGATGACGGTCGTGCTTTTGCTGGCCGTATCGCTGCTGCTCGTCGCGCTCGTGCACTTCCTCTCGGGGAAGGCGTATCTGCGCGAACGGGGACTGCCGCTCGGCGTCTTCGAAGCGCGGACGGCCGACTCGGCGCTGGCCTCGCTGGCGCCCGTCATCGCGAACTTTCTCCCGCTGATTCCGTGGGGCTTTCTCGCGTTTCTGGCGCTCGATCGCGACGACCGGCCGCGTCGGCGCACGTATCTTTTCACCGCCCTGGCCGCGCTCGCATTTTGCGTGGCGGTCGACGCGTGGCAGTTCGCGCTGCCGACGCGAGTCACCGGCTGGCTCGATCTCCCCTGGAACGTTCTCGGCGCGCTTTGCGGCGCCACGCTCGGCCACGCACGAAAGCGTCTCCGAGTACAGTTCGCATAGAAGGATTCCGATGATTCTCGTCGTCGAGGACGATCCGCAGGTCGCGCGTCTCATCGCGCTGGTGCTGCAACGCAACGGACATAAATCGGAGGTCGTTGCGGATGGCGCGAGCGCGCTGGTGAAGGCGCGTGAGCTGCGCCCGCAGATCATCTTCGCCGACCTCACCATTAACGGCATCGGCGGCGAGCAGCTCTGCAGCATGATCAAAGCAGCACCGGAGACGCGCGACATTCCGTACATCGTGCTCTCCGGCGATCGCGACATCGCCGAGAAAGCCCGCGTCTGCGGCGCCGACGACTACATGGGCAAACCTTTTGAATTCGAGGACCTCATCGGTCTCGTCAGGAAATATGCAAGAGCTGAAAGCTGAAAAGCCGCTGGAATCGCCGGCCGGAACCGATCCGGTCACTCGCCTCATCGCCCGTCTGCGCGGCGAAGGTTTCACGACCGAACAGAGCGAGGACGAGTGGCGCGACTTCGGCGAGATCATCTTCCGCCGCGACGAGAAGATCTCCGTCGTGCGCGGTGAGACGATCGTGATCTTCACCGCCGTTCCCGAGCTCTCCGAACGAATCCTCCGCCAGACGTCGGAGAGCGTCGTGAATACGTACAAAGCGAAGAGCACCAGCGAGAAGGCGATGTCGGTGATGCAGTCGACGACCGTCTATCACGTGCTCGTCGCTCCCGGCGATCAGCCGCACAACGAACTGCTGGCGCGCTACATCACGCGCATGGGCGGCGCGACCTTCATCCCGATCATCATCGTTCCGGACATCAACCAGGTCGTTTATCCGGATGCCGAGGAAGCCGTGGCCTCGGTGCGGCCGCGCGTCGAATACCTGCAGTACCTCCTCGGCGAACGGCGCGACAGCGTCAACATGCATCGCCAGACCATTCAGGCCTTCTACGTGTCGGCGGTCGTCATCGGCATGCTGTTGATTGCGGTGATTCTGGCGCTGGTGATTCATTGAGGGAGCGGCATGAGGGATGAGTAATGAGGCATGAGTAAAAGCCTTTGCCTCTGCTCGTACCTCATGCCCCATACCTCATGCCCCGTTCCCTCACTACAATGACGACTCCATGTCCGTCGTCGAACAGCAAACACCTCCCGTAACCACCGACATCAACGCCGACCTCGGCTTCGGCTCGGTCGTCGCGCGCGAGAGTCGTCGTCGCCTGCTGAACCGCGACGGCACATTCAACGTTCGCCGCGAAGGACTCGGCTTCTGGCAGTCGCTCTCCGCGTATCACTACATCCTGACGATGAGCTGGGCGCGCTTCATCGGCGTCGTCGGTGCGGTCTACATCACGATCAACACGCTCTTCGCCCTCGGCTACGTCGCCTGCGGTCCCGACGCGCTTGCCGGTTTTCACGGCGAGACGCCCGAGATGCGTTTCGCGCGCGCGTTTTTCTTCAGCGTCGAAACGGTGGCGACGATCGGCTACGGCTCGATTGCCCCGATCACCATCGCCGCGAATCTCCTGATGACCATCGAGTCGCTCGTCGGTCTGCTCGGATTCTCGCTCGTCGCCGGCATCGTCTTCGCGCGCTTCGCGCGGCCGACCGCGCAGATCATCTTCAGCGACGTTGCGCTGATCGCGCCGTATCGCAACATCACCGCGTTCATGTTCCGCATCGTCAACCAGCGGTCGAACGAGATCGTGGAAATGGAAGCGAAGGTGCTGCTCAGCATCCGTCGCCGCGACGGCGACGTGAACGACCGCGAGTTCCTCACGCTCAAGCTCGAGCGTGATCGCGTGGCGTTCTTTCCGTTGTCGTGGACGATCGTCCATCCGATCGACAGCGCCAGTCCGATGTTCGGCCTTTCCCCCGAGGCGTTGCGCGAACGCGATGGCGAATTTCTCATCCTGCTGAACGGGTTCGACGAGACCTTCTCGCAGACCGTGCATACGCGCTCGTCGTACAAACCGGATGAAGTGGTCTGCAACGCGCGATTCAAGTCGATCCTCAACATTCCGAACGATGACGGGCTGATCAGCGTCGACATCCGGAAATTGCACGAAGTCGAGATGCTGTAAACGTCGCGCGTCCGGGCCGCGTCAAAGCGGCCATGAACACAAAGTACGTTGTGGTGCTCGTGGCGATGGCGCCGGCGCTGCTCGCGGCGGCAACAAACGAGTTCGTCTGCCGGCTCCCGCTCGTCTCACCGCGCGACGCGCAACGCCTCGCATACGCGACGGTTTCCGCGAATGCGGAGCTGGTCGCGCCGAGCTCGCGACGCCGCACGGTCGCGGCGCCGACGAACGGATCGGCCACTACGCCGCCGATCGTCAACTTCATCGACAGCGAGATCTTCTCGACGATGTCGGCGGCGAACGTGATTCCGACGAAGCTCTCGTCCGACGAAGAGTTCCTCCGCCGCGTCACGCTCGATCTCACCGGACAGATTCCTGACTCCGCGACCGTCCAGGCGTTCATCGCCGATCCCGCGTCCGACAAGCGCGCGAAAAAGATCGATGCGCTGCTCGCGTCGGATGCGTTCAACGATCGCTGGACGATGTGGCTCGGCGATCTCGTGCAGAACGTCCAGGCGTCGACGAGCTCGCGCGAGTACTACCAGGGCCGCAACGCGTATTACACATTCCTGCGCGATTCGATTCGCACGGCGAAACCGTACGACCAGACCGTGCGCGAGATCCTCGCCGGGAAGGGCGACAGTTTCACAAAGGGCGAATCGAATTACTGGGTGCGCCAGATCCAGCGTAACGGTCCGATTCAGGACACCTACGACAATCTCTCCGCGCACAGCGGCGAACGGTTCCTCGGCATGCCGCTGCTCTGCATCTCCTGCCACAACGGCTTCGGCCATCTCGAGTCGGTCAATCAATATCTGAAGTCGAAGTCGCGCTCGAACTTCTGGGCGAACGCGGCCTTCTTCGCTCGGACGCGCGCCGTCGCCTCGGCCGGCGATCCGACGAATCCGAACGTGCGGAAGTTCGACGTCGAAGACACCGCCGTCGGGAGCTACAACCTCAACACCGATTCCGGGAACAAGACGCCGCGCTCCGCGGCGCCCGGTCAGCCGACGACCGTGTCGCCGGCGTTCATCCTGACCGGCGAAACGCCGCGCGCCGGCGAGCCATGGCGCGACGCGTACGGCCGCATGCTCACTGCCGATCCCCAGTTCGCGCGCGCCACCGTCAACTATCTCTGGAAAGAAATGTTCGGCGTCGGGATCGTCGAGCCGGCCAACGCGTTCGATCTCAATCGACTCGATCCCGCCACGCTGCCGGTCGGACAGACGCTGCAGCCGACGCATCCCGCGCTCCTCTCGCGACTCGCCACCGAGTTCGTGTCAGTGAAGTTCGATCTGCGCGCGATCCTTCGCACGATGGCGATGTCGAGCGCGTATCAGCTGTCATCGCAATACACGCCGGGCGCGTGGAACGAAGCGTGGACGACGTACTTCGCGCGCCACTATCCGCATCGACTGACCGCGGAAGAAATGCTCGACGCGATTGCGCGGGCGACCAACGTGCCGGTGTCGTTCACGGTCCAGGGTCTCGGCACCGTGACGGCGGCGATGAAGCTGCCCGACACGATCGAAGCGCCGCGCCAGCCGACCGGAATGTTCCTCGACGAGTTCGGCCGTGGCGATCGTGACGACGTGGCGCGTACCAACGACACGTCGATCACGCAGGCGCTGTCGCTGATGAACAACACCGTCGTCACGACGCGCGTTCGCCGCGCCACCGCGAACTCGACGGTCGCGAAAGTGCTGGCGTCGACGACCGATCCCGCATCCGTCGCCGATCAGCTTTATGTCGCGACACTGTCGCGACATCCATCCGCAACCGAGAAGCAGCAGGCGATCGATTACCTGAAGAGCGGGACGCTCGCCACGAAGACGGAAGACCTGCAGTTCGTCCTGCTCAATTCGCTCGAGTTCCTGTTCGACTGAGGATCATCATGCGCAGACCGAAGCTACCCAAATCGAAAATCGAGTGCCCGACGTGCGACAAGGCGAGCGGCTTCGCCATCGGCGGCGACGGCTTCTCCCGCCGCAACTTTCTGCGCATCGCCGGCACCGGCCTCGTGGCGACGTACTTCGCCGACGTGCTCAGTCCGCGGCTGCTGCAGGCGGCGACGACGTCGACCGGCGTCACGCTCCGCAACACCGCAAAGAATTGCATCTTCATCTTTCTCTCCGGTGCGCCGAGTCACGTCGACACGTGGGATCTGAAAGAAGGTTCATGGACGCCGGCCGATTTCGCGCCGGCGACGTTCGGCGGCGGCAATCTCCGTTTCCCGCAGGGGCTGATGCCGGAGACGGCGAAGCAGCTCGATCACATGGCGTTCGTTCGCAGCGGTCTGTCGTGGGCGGCGGTTCATTCGCTCGGCCAGACGTGGGCGCAGATCGCGCGCAATCCGGGCGGCGCCACCGGCGCGATTGCGCCCCACATCGGCGCGGTCGTGTCGCTCGAATCGCAGGCGGCGCGCACGCCGGCTGACGTGCTGCCCGGTTTCATCGCGCTGAACTCGGGGACGATTCCGACGTCCGGTTATCTCCCGGCGAAGTACGCGCCGTTCGGCGTGCAGCCGAATGCGACCGGGCTCGCGACGCTCACGCATCCGGAAGGGGCGGCGCGTTTCACCGATCGCTGGAACCTGCTGCATTCGATGGATGTGAATCGCAACAGCGGCGCGCTCGGCAAGGCGTCGATGGACATGAACGATTTCTACGATCAGTCGAAGGCGCTCATGGATTCGCCCGGCATCAACGCGCTCTTCTCGTTCTCTGACGCGGAGCACGCGCGCTACGGCAGCTCGACGTTCGGCGACTCGCTCGTGATCGCGCGCAATCTCGTCGGCGCGCGCAAGGGAACGCGTTTCGTCCAGGCGACGCTCGGCGGCTGGGATCATCACGATCAGATCTATGACAAGAACGCGACCGGCAGCGGCTCCGACACGTCGCTCTACTCGCAGTGCAAGCAGTTCGATCCGGCGTTCGGCGCGCTGATGACCGATCTCGCCGCGACTCCCGGCTCCGTCTCCGGCAAGACGCTGCTCGATGAGACGCTCGTCGTGATCGTCGCGGAGTTCGGACGCACGACCGGCCCGCTCAACGGTCAGGGCGGACGCGATCACTTCCTCCGGATGTCGATCGGCTTCGCCGGCGCCGGCGTACGTGGTGGCCGCGCGATCGGATCGACGGACGCCGCAGGCAGCAACGTCGTCGATTACGGCTGGAGCGAAAACCGCGACGTCCGCCCCGAAGACGTGACCTGCACGATCTACTCCGCCCTCGGCATCGACTTCACCACCGTGCGCCACGACGATCCGCTCAATCGCGGATTTGAATACGTGCCGTTCGCGAAGGACGGAACGTACAAGGTGATTGAGGAGCTCTTCTAGTTCCGAAGAAAGGTGCTGAGTGCTGAGTGCAGAGTGCTGAGTAAAACCGTTCCCCGACTCAGCACTCAGCACTCAGCACTATGATTCGCCGGTGTCGGCGTTTCGGGGCTGCACCTCGTCGATCCGCATGATGTGACGCTGCACGACGTCGGGCAGATCGTGTTGCGGCGGCTGTTGCGGACCGCAGACGAGAACGCCCGCGGTCCGGCAGGTTAGCTCGCGCGCTGTCGCGCACTTTGATACTGCGGCGTGTCGACCGTGCCGCCGGTTGCGCCCATGCTGTCGATGCGTTTCTGGATGTCGTTGATGCGGTCCTGCGTCAGCGGATGGTCGAGGAAGAATTTCTCGACGGCGCTCGGCGAGCCTTTCTCGAGCGCGAGCAGTTTGCGGAACATGTCGGTCATGCCATTCGGGTTGTAGCCGGCGGCCGTCATGTATTGCAGTCCGAGCTCGTCGGCCTGTTTTTCATCCGCGCGGCTGAAGCGCGCCATCGTGCCGCCGGCGAGGATGTTGGCGAGGACTACGTTCGCCTGTGACGGATTGTTGCCCAGCAGGATCGAGCCGAGGACGTTGATGCCCTGCGCTTTCTCCATCTGCTTGATCGAATGTCGGGCCACGACGTGCGCGATCTCATGCGCGAGCACGCCGGCCAGCATGTTTTCGTGATCGGCCTGCGCGATCAGTCCCGTGTTGACGTAGACGTGGCCACCGGGAAGCGAGAACGCGTTGACGGACGGATCGACGACAACCTGAAAGTCGAACGGCAGGTTCGCGAGCGGTGTCTTCGCGTGGATGCGCTCGCCAACCTCTCGGACGTAGCCGACGAGCTGCGCGTCGTTCGACAGGCGAACCTGACTCGCGACTTCCTGCGCGAGCTGATTGCCGAGGCGCCATTCGTCTTCAAGCGAGACGGAGCCGCCGCTGCCGATGCCGCCTGAGCCGCAGCCGGTGGCGAGCATGACGGCGACGAGAACGGAGAGAGAAGTGAGATGTGCTTTGCGGATCATGAAACCTCCACGGCTCCGCAAAGCATGTCTCATGCACGATTTGTTACGCGGTGCAGCACGAGCCCGCCACGGTGGCTTCGGGCAGGTCGTCGACGAGGACGACGAACGCTTCCCACTCGTTGCCGTCGGGATCGCGGACCCATGTTTTGTCCTGCGTCGCGTAGCAGCAGTTGGTTTTCAGCTCGTCGCGGGTGATGAGTCCGGCGTCGGCCCAGCGCGTGCGCATGGCCAGGACGTCATCGGTCGAGCCGACCTGGATGCCGAGGTGTGAAAGCGCGCCGCGGCTGGCGAGATCGGGAACTTCGTTGAGAGCCAGGTTGAGAGCGGGGGAGGCGACGTCGAACTTCGCGTAACCGGTGCGGACTTTCGAGGGCTCGATGCCGAGCATGCGGCGATAGAAGTCAATGCTCGACTCGACGTTGCGGACGTTGATGGAGATGTGTGGCTTCAGGATGTTCATGACTGCTCCTTTCATATTCGTGATTGGGAATATGTGTTAGCAAGTTAAATTTGTCAAGGCGAATGTGTCATTCCGAGCGTAGCGAGGAATCCGGGCGGGTGGTGCACGACAGCGCGCCCCGCCCGCACAGGTCCCTCGCTACGCTCGGGATGACAGCGGTTAGAGTTTGCGGATGCTGCTCTCACTTCTCCTCGCGGCCGTCGTATCCGTCCCGAGTCCTTATCTCGCGTCCCATACTTCCGACGCGGTGAAGTGGAACGGCTGGGGCGATGCGGCGATCGCGCGGGCGAAGCGGGAGCAGAAGCCGATCTTTCTTTCCATCGGCTACGCGAGCTGTCACTGGTGTCACGTCATGCAGCGCGAGTCGTTCACGAACGCGGGCGTCGCGAAGTTGCTCAACGAGCGCTTCGTGCCGGTGCTCGTCGATCGCGAAGAGCATCCTGACGTCGACGCGGCATTCATGACGTACGTCGAGTTGCTGAACGACGGCAATGCCGGCTGGCCGGCGAATCTGGTCCTGTCGCCGGAGCTCGAGCCGCTGGCGGGCGCGTCGTATCTTCCGCGCGCGTCGCTCATCGAATTGCTGGAGGTCGCGTCGCAAAAGTGGTCGAGCGATCGTGCGGCGCTGCGAACGGAAGCGGCGGCGGTCATCGCGGCGGCACGCGAAATGTCGCACGTTCCGGCTGCCGCGCCGGCGGAGGCTTTGACGCTTGCGGCATTCGTCGAAGCGGCGCAGCGTGCGCACGATCCGGTGAATGGCGGCTTTGGTTCCGCGCCGAAGTTCCCGCACGCGCTGCTGCTCGAGCTGTTGTTGCGCGAGTCGGTGCGGACACGCGACGCATTGCCGCGCACTCTCGCAACAGGAGCTCTCGATGCGATGGCGAAGAGTGCGCTCTTCGATCGCGAGCGCGGCGGTTTTTATCGCTACGCGACTGACGCTGCGTGGCAGAAGCCACACTTTGAAAAGATGCTGTACGACCAGGCGCTGCTGGCGAGCGACTACGTCATCGCGTATCAGCTGACGAACGACGCTCGCTACGCGGCCGTTGCGCGGAAGACGCTCGACTTCATGCTTCGCGATCTTCGGCTGGACGGCGGCGCGTTCGGCTCGTCGCTCGACGCCGACACAGCGGCGCGCGACGGCAAAGCCATCGCCGGCTGGAACGGGCTCGCCATCTCATCGCTCGCGCGTGCCGGCGGCGCGCTCGACGAGCCGCGCTATCTCGACGCCGCGACATCCGCCGCCCGTTTCATCGAGACGAAGTTGTGGAACGCGAAGACGAAGCGGCTCGCTCGGCGCTGGCATCGCGGCGACGTATCCATCGACGCGTACGCCGAGGATTACGCGATGGTCATCGGCGGCCTCGTCGAGTTGTACGAGAGCGGCGGCGATCCGCACTGGCTCCGCCTCGCCATCGAATTGCAGAAACGACAGGACGCGCTTTTCCGGGGCGCGTCGCGTTACGCGACCGGCGGCCGGCTGCCGGAGCAGATCGCGGCGGCGATCGACGAGAGCGATCTCGCCACGCCGTCCGCGAACTCGCAGTCGGCGATGAATCTCGTTCGTCTGGGCGAGCTGACCGACAACGAACAGTGGCGCAACCGCGCGGCGACGATCATCGCTACGTTCTCATCGCGTCTTGCCTCGGCGTCGATGCCGGCGCTTGCCGCGGCGTTGTCGCGATCGCTCACTCCTGCGCGACAGCTCGTCATCGCCGGCGATCGTCGCGACGCCTCAACTCGTGCGCTGATGCGCGCCGCATCGCAGCGCTTCCATCCGAACCTGACGCTGCTCTTCGCCGATCCGCGATTGCCGATTCGCACGCCGGCTCCGCCGCCGCGTCCGCGCGCGGCCGCGTATCTCTGCGAGCACTACGTCTGCAAATTGCCGATCAGCGATCCAGCGGTGCTCGCGAAAGCGCTTGAGTAATGTCATCCCGAGCGTAGCGAGGGATCCGGGTGGGCGGGGCGCGCGTCCGAACCGCCGCCGCCCGCCCGGATTCCTCGCTACGCTCGGAATGACACGGTATCGCGCAGGCGCTCCTCCGTCGCCTTCGGTGCGAGCACGATCAGCCGATCGCCGGCCGCGATTTCCGTCGCGCCGTTCGGCACCTGAAACTCATCGCCGCGATAGAGCACGAGGATCAGCGCTTCGCGCGGCCAGTCGAGATCGACGACGCGGCGATTCGCGGCGCGCGAACCACGATCGACTTCCAGCGTCACGAGCGTACTTTCCGCGCGGCCGGCGAGCCGCGCGTTGCTGCTCGCACGATCGTTCGCCGGCGCTTCGACGCCGAGGAGCCGCGCCACGGCCGGAATCGTGGTGCCCTGAATGGCGACGCTGGCGAGCACGATGAAGAAGACGATGTTGAAGATCGCCGACGCCATCGGCACGCCGGCGATGAGCGGAAACGTTGCGAGGACGATCGGCACCGCGCCGCGCAGACCGACCCACGAGATCAGCAACTTTTCGCGCACGCCGATGCGCGAAGCGGCAAGCGCGATGAAGACAGCGATCGGTCTGGCGATGAGAATCAGAAACGCCGCAAGCGCGAGACTGACGCCGGCGACCGGCGGCAGGTGCGATGGAAAAACGAGCAGTCCGAGCGTGACGAACATCGCGATCTGCATCAGCCACGCGACGCCGTCGTGGAAACGCGTCAGCGAACGGCGCTGGATGAAATTGCGATCGGCCATCGTGATGCCGGCGACATAGACGGCGAGAAATCCGTTGCCGCCGAGCAGCGACGTCGCGCCGTACGCGAGCAGCACGACGGCGATGCTCATCACCGGATAGAGTCCCGGCTGATCGAGCCGCAGCCGATTGGCGAGTCGCACCGCGATCAAGCCGATGGCGATGCCGGCCGCCGCGCCGAAACTCATCTGCCAGACGAACTGCAACAACAACGGCCCGATGTTCATCGCCGGCGTTGCGAGCCACTGAAGCAACGCGGTCGTCAGAAAGACCGCCATCGGATCGTTGCTGCCCGATTCGAGCTCGACCGTCGCGACCGCGTCATCGGCTAATCGGACGCCGCGTCCGCGCAGCACCGAAAACACCGCGGCCGCGTCGGTCGACGAAACGATTGCGCCGAGGAGCAGTCCCTGCCCGAACGTCAGTCCGGCGAAGTGCTGCGCGAACGCGGCGACGAGCACGGTCGTGACGAGCACGCCGATCGTCGCGAGCGATCCGGCGCGCCACGCGCTTCGTTTGACGAAGCGCCATTCGGTTTCGAGTCCGCCGGCGAAGAGGATGAACGCGAGCGCGACGACCGCGAGGTGTTGCGCGGCGGCGGCGTTGTCGAACCAGATGCCGCCGATTCCTTCCGAGCCCGCGAGCATGCCGAGCGCGAGAAAAAGGATCAGCGACGGGACGCCGAGGCGGCCGGACGCTTTGCTCGCCAGGATGCTCAGAATGAGCAGCACGGCGGCGGCGGCGAGAACCTGCTCGAGGTGCATGCGGAACGACGGTACCAAAATCCGCGATTCGCCTTCACAATCTGCGGCGATGTCGGACGCCATTCACACCCGCGCGCTGCGCAAGGTTTTTCCCGCTCCCGCCGCGAAGCGGAAGCGCGGCGCGCCGCCGGCGCCGCCAAGCAAAGGAATCGTGGCGCTCGATGCGCTCGATCTCGATGTGCGCGAAGGGGAGTTCTTCGGACTGCTCGGTCCGAATGGCGCCGGTAAGACGACCACGATCGGGATTCTTACGACGCGCGTGAATGCGACGAGCGGCGAAGCGATCGTCGCCGGCGCGTACGTCACCACGCAGCCGGCCGACGTACGGCTGCGCATCGGCGTCGTGCCGCAGCGACCGAATCCCGATCGCGGCCTGAGCGTCGTCGAGAATCTCATCTTCCATGCGTCGTACTTCGGCGTTCCGCGTGCCGAGGCGACGAAGCGCGCCGACGCACTCCTCGAACGCCTCGGCATCGCCGACAAGCGCGACGCGAAAGTCGATGCGCTCAGCGGTGGCCAGCAGCAGCGGCTGATGATCGCGCGCGCGTTGTCGCACGAGCCGCGCGTGATCTTTCTCGACGAGCCGACGGTTGGACTCGATCCACAGGCGCGCCTCGCGCTGTGGGACATCCTGCGCGAGCTGCACGCGCAGGGGAGAACGATCGTCATGACGACGCACTACATGGAGGAAGCCGATCAGCTCTGCGATCGGCTGGCGATCGTCGATGAGGGAAAGCTGCTCGCGCTCGACACGCCATCGCGATTGAAAGAGCAGGCGCCGGGCGACACGCTGATCGAGCTGACGTTCGATGGCGATGCGGACGCGATCGCGATCGCGGCGCAGACGATCGCCGGCGTCTCGCGCGCCGAAGCGAAAGGCGCACTGCTGCGGATCTTCAGCGCACGCGCCGGCGAAGTGCTCTCGCCGATCATCGCGGCCGCCGAGGCGGCGGGCCGCAACGTGCGCGACATTCACGTTTCCGGTCCGAGTCTCGAAACGCTTTTCATCACGCTGACCGGGAGGAAGCTCGCATGAAGGAGCTTGCACCCGTTTCGCCGGCGAAAGTCTTCTTTGCGATCCTGCTGCGCGACCTCACCGTGGCGCGGCGCGAGCTGCCGTACTTTCTGTTGCGCACGACGCTGCAGCCGCTGATGTTCGTGATCGTCTTCGGTTTCATCCTGCCGAAGATGGGAATGGTGCGCGGCGATTACTCCGCGGCGATGTTGCCCGGGATCATCGCGCTGAGTCTGGCGCTGTCTGCAGTGCAGTCGGTCGCGTTGCCGATGGTGCAGGATTTCGGATTCACGAAGGAGATCGAAGACCGGCTGCTGGCGCCGGTGGCGATGCAACTCGTGGCGATCGAGAAGATCGTCGCCGGCGTGTTGCAGGGAATCATCGCGGCGTTGTTCGTGCTGCCGATCTCACGGTTGATCATGGGTCCAATTCGCGGATTGACGTTCGCGCATTTCGGATTGCTCCTCGCCATCACGATCCTCGGCGGCGCTGCATTCTCCGCACTCGGTCTCTTCCTCGGCACCGGTATCGAGCCACAGCAAATCGGCCTGATGTTCAGCGTGATCGTCGCGCCGATGATCATGTTCGGCTGCGCGTATTACCCGTGGCGCGGACTCGATGCGGTGCCGGTGATGAAGTACGCGGTGCTGATCAATCCGCTCGTCTATGTCGCGGAAGGAATGCGCGCCGCGCTGACGCCGACGATTCCGCACATGAACGTCTTCGCGATCGTCGGCGCGCTGCTCGCGCTCACGGCGTTCTTCGTCTGGATCGGGCTGCGGTCTTTCGCCAGGCGCGCGGTTTCGTGACGGGTTCACGCGCGTTGTGTTCGTGAAGAAGCGATCGAACGTATCGGCGAGCCACTGCGCGTAACGGCCGAGGTGGCCGATGTGGCCGCCGTCCGCGGTGGTCAACACGTTGACGTATGGCAGTCCGTTCGCCGCGGCGACCAGCGTGCGCGATGACGCTTCGCCGAGGACCGGATCGTCGGGTGCGGTGATGATCAGCAGCGGGCGGCGGATGGCGGTCAGTCGCGTTGACGGCTCGGCGGCGGCGATGAATGCGTCGACTGACGACGGCGGCGTGCCCGCCGGCCAGTGCGCGAGGAGATACGTCAGATATGCGGTGAACGGCGCGTGACGGTCGTCGAGATGCAGCGCCTTCATGCGCGCGTGAAGATGCGTGCGGAACGAGAAGTGGAAGAGCGCGTTGCGTCCTTCGCGTCGCAGCGATGCCGGTTCGTTGAGATGCGCGATCAGCGATGAGAGCTCGGCCGGCGGCGAGACGGCGATCGCTCCGGCGTCGAAGACTTCCGCTGCTTCCGGCTGCGACAACGCGGCGATGGCGTTTAGTCCGCCCATGCTGAATCCGACGATGCCGATCGGACGATTCGGATGGTCGCGGCGAATCCGTTGTCCCCACGCGACGAGATCGCGCGCTTCTTCGAGATCGAGCGTCGACAGCCATTCATCCGCGAGCAGACAGCCGTGCCAGCGGAGATCGGGAACGACGACGCCATAGTGCTGGCGCATCAGCGCGTCGGCGGCGCGCATCACGTAGAGATCGGCATTGCTGTCGAAGAGTCCGTGGAGCACGAAGACGATCGGCTTCGATGGATCGCCGGGCGCGAAGTACGCGCGCAGCGGCGGTGTGGCTTCCACACTCAGCTCGACGCGCGTGTAGCCGGCGCGCGGCGCGCGATCGCACGACATGCCCGGACGCTGATTTTTGTAGCGCTGCACGATGTCGCCCCACACCACGCGCATCGTGCCGGCGAACCCGCTCTCCTCATCGCGAGCATCGGGACGTCCGACGCACTGCCAGAGCGAGGCCGGATCGGAGATCGTGCATTCGGCCGGACGCGGCGGCGGAAGCGGTCGCAGCGCGCACGCGGAGCTCGCGATGATGAGGAGGAGAAGCGTGAGGCGCCGCAGCATGGCGCGATTCTATGTCGCCACGCAACTACAATTGCGCGATGCGTCCCGCCAATCCGACGGTTGCGGTCGTCGACGATGAAGACAACATCCGCGAGACGCTTGCGTTCGCGCTGCGGCGCGATGGCTATCCGGTCGAGCTTTACGCGCACGGTCTCGAAGCGTGGACGGCGTTTCAGCGCAAGCTGCCGGGCCTCGTGGTGCTCGACATCCTGATGCCGGAGATGGACGGCCTCGAGCTCTGTCGCCGCATCCGCTCGCTCTCGGAATCGGTTCCGATCATTTTCCTCACGTCGCGCGACGACGAGATCGATCGCGTGCTCGGCCTCGAGATCGGCGCCGACGATTACCTCTGCAAACCGTTTTCGATGCGCGAGCTGCTCGCGCGCGTGAAGGTGCTGTTCCGTCGTGCCGCGCTCGATCAAAACACGACGCGCCCGAACGACAACGCGCCGCTGCGCATCGGCGAGCTCGAGCTCGACCTGCAGCGCTACACGATGCGATGGAAAGCCGCGCCGGTCAGCCTCACCGTCACCGAGTTCATGATGCTCCACGCGCTCGTCCGCCATCCCGGCCACGTGAAAACGCGCAAGCAACTTCGCCAGGACGGCTACCCGCACGACGCGTACGTAAGCGACCGCACCATCGACAGCCACATCAAACGACTGCGCCGCAAGTTCGAAGAGGTCGACCCCGAGTTCGATCGGATCGAGACGGTTTATGGGTTGGGATATCGATACAAAGAGTAACGAGGCATGAGGCATGGGTAATGAGATGAAGCAAGGACGCGGAGCGACTCATTACTCATCCCTCATTACTCATGCCTCGCTCCCATGAAGCGCCCTCGCTTCGTTTCCCGTCTGCCGATTCGGCTCCTTGCGTTCAATCTGCTGCTCGTCTTTCTTCCTGTTGCCGGCGTGCTTTATCTCGGCGCGTATGAGACGCGGCTTGAATCCGCGGAGGTTCGCTCGATCACGGAGCAGGCGCGGATCGTGGCGGCAGCGCTGGCGGGAAGCGGGCGGCTCGATGGCGAGCAGGCGGAGCAGCTTTTGCGGCGGACGCGCGGGAGTGCGCCGTCGAAGCAGGAAGAGGTTCGGTTTCGGATTCTCGACTCTGACGGCCGGCTGCTCGCAGACTCGCATCGCCTCGTGCCGCCGCCGCCCGCGCGGAGCGTCGGATCGCCGCGGCACAACACGCTTTATCGCATCGGCGCGTTTCTGCTGCGGCCGATTCTCCGACTCGTGCAGCCGCCCGATCCGCCGCTGGAAGTCGATCTTTACGATCGCGAGACGCTGCTGCGCGGACCGGAGATCGTCGAGGCGCTGCATGGACAGGAAGGATTCGACAAGAAGATCACCGCCGGCGGCCAGCGTTCCGTGACGCTCTATCGCGCCGTGCCGGTCATCGTCGGCGGCAACCTCGAAGGTGCCGTGCTGGCGTCGCGCAGCACGAACACGATCCTCCAGGATCTCTACGCCGTCCGCCTCGGCGTTCTTCGCATCTTCGTCGCGGCGCTGGTCGTCGCCACGATCGTCAGTATCTTCTTCTCGACGACGATCGTTCGTCCGCTGCGTCAGCTGCGACTCGATGCGCGATCCGTGCTCGATCGTCGCGGACGAATTCGCGGACACTTCAAAGGTTCGCGTCGTCATGACGAGATCGGCGAGTTGTCGCGCGCGCTCGAACGGATCATGCGCCGCCTCGACAGTCACGTGAAACTGATGGAGACGTTCGCGTCCGACGTCTCGCACGAGTTCAAGAATCCGCTGGCGTCGATCCGCAACGCGAACGAGATGCTTGCCGACGTCAACGATCCCGCCGATCGTCGGCGTTTCGGAAAGATGGTCGAGCAGGAAGTGGCGCGGATGGAGAAGCTGCTCTTCGGTGTGCGCGAGATCTCGCTCATCGATGCGCGGCTCGCGCATGAAGAGCAGTCATCGATCGCGGTCGCCGAGCTGCTGGCGAAGATCGTCGATGGCTTCCGTCTGCGCGAGCGCGATCGCATTCAGTTCGATCTCGAGTTGCCGGCTGACGACGCGCTGATCGTCGACGCGTCGGAAGATCGTCTCATCCAGGTTTTCGAGAATCTGCTCGACAACGCCGCCGGATTTTCGCCGGCCGGCGGTGTGATCCGGATCGGCGCGCGTGCCGAAAGTGCGATGGTCGTCACGCGCATCGAAGACGAAGGGCCGGGCATTTCCGAATCGCACATGCAGAAGATCTTCGATCGCTTCTTCACATATCGCCCGGCGACCGCGTGGCGCGACAGCCGTCACACCGGACTCGGCCTCGCCATCGTGAAGGCGATCGTCGACGGCTACGGCGGTTCTGTGCACGCGTCGAATGGAGAAAAGGGAGCGGCGTTCGAGATCCGGCTGCCGCGTCAGGAAAGGTAGTCATCCCGAGCGCCGCGAGGGATCTGCGCGGGTGGGCGCGCGATAGCGTACCCCACCCGCCCGGATCCCTCGCGACGCTCGGGATGACGGTGCGCCGGTAAAACGAAAAACGGCGGCGGGGTTTTGCCCCGCCGCCGTTTCTGTCTGCAAAAAGCTGCTTTAGTTGCCGAGCGGCTTCCAGCCCGGCGCGGTGCCGATGTTCCAGCCGGCGGCGATCGTGGTTCCGTTCATCTGCCACTGCGCGATGCCGTTGGTGAGGCTGTTGTAGAGCAGGAGATCGGAGTTGCCGTTGCCGTTGTAATCACCGGAGCCGACGAGCTTCCAGTCGGCGGCCGGCGTTGCGACGACTGCTGCCGACGAGATCGAGGTGCCGAGCGCGTCGAGCAGCCAGACAGCGACAGCGCGCGATGACGTGTTCTGCAGCGCGAGATCGCCGAAGCCGTCGTTGTTGAAGTCACCCGCGGTGACGACCGACCAGCCGGCGACCGGCGTCGTGATCGCGATCTGCGACGTGACGACGCTGTTGGTGTCGACGAGCCAGCGCGAGATCGCGTTCGTCGTCGTGTTCTGGAAGACGATGGCGTTGCCGCCGAGGCTTCCGAGAGCGACTGCGCGGCTGGCGGCGCCGGCACCGGGAGTGCCGAGGCTGTAGCCGGTGACGAGCGTCGAACCGTTCATCCGCCAGAGGGCAACCGCGCCCGACGACGAATTCTGCAGCACGATGTCGTCCTTGCCATCAGCGTTGAAGTCGCGTGCACCGACGACGCGCCACGACGTGGCCGGCGTGCTGATGACTGCGCCGCTCACGAGCGTCGTGCCATCCATCAGCCAGACCGAGATCGCGCCGCTGGTGTTGTTCTTCAGGACGATGTCCGCTTTTCCGTCGCCGTTCAGATCGCCGGTAGCGACGATCTGCTGATCGGCCGACGGGCTCGCGACATTTTTCCCTTCGATGATGGCCGTGTCGTTCATCAGCCATACGGCCACGGCCGCGGTGTTCGTGTTCTGCAGCACGATGTCGGACTTGCCGTCGCCGTTGAGATCGGACTTCGTGATCGTCGGCGGGAGAGTGATGGTGACGAGCACCGAAGCCGTCGTGCAGAGCGGATCGCTCGAGCCGGCGGTGGTGCCGTTGTCGCAGACCGTATAGGTGAAGCTCGCCGAGCCGCTGTAGCCGGCCGTCGGCGTGTACGTCACGTTACCGGTGTTGAGCGAGACGGTGCCGTGCGTGTTGACCGTGCCGGTCACACCGGTAACCGTCAGCGTCTGCGTCGCTTCGTTGGCCGGACCGGCGCTGTCGTTCGTCGTCAGCGTCGACGCGGCGAACACCAGCGCCGTGTTGCGGGTCGTGCTCTGGTTGTCATCGACCGCCGACGGCGCATCGTTGACTTCCGGAATGGTGATCGAGACGGTGGCGGTGTTCGAGTCGTTGCCGTCGTTGACCTTGTACGTGAAGCTGTCGCTGCCGTTGTAGTTGAGCGTCGGCGTGTAAGTGCGGCTCGCGGCGGAGCCGGTCAGGTTGCCGTGCGACGGCGGCGCGACGATCGTGTACGTCAGCGCTCCGTTCGTCGGGCTGACGCCGTCGAGCGTGATCGCTTTCGCGACATCCTCGTTCGTCGTCACCGACTCATTGCCTGCGCCGGCGTGGTTCACGCCGTTGGTGCCGCCTTCGATCGCGTTCTGGATCGCGTCCGGCACGTTCGAGAAGAAGTTGTAGCCGGTCAGTGCTTCGACCGCGTCGACGGTGGTGATGTAGTTGTGCCAGTCGTCGCTGCGGATGCCCTGCACGTTCGGCATGATGACCGCGATGGTGCGCGTTGCCGCCGTCACGTGCGAGACGTCATCGCCCGACGCCTTCGGCAACACCACGACGACTTTCCACGTGCTGGCCGGAACGGTCACATGACCGCTGGCGATCGTGTTGGTGACGCCGCCGGCGCTGCCGGTGCCGCCGGTGCCGTTCGGACCGGAAACGATGTAGAGCTCATTGACCGGAAGCAGCGCGCGGAGATCGTTCTCCATCGCCGCCCACGGACCCTGATTGTTGTCCGGTGCCTGCGGAACCATGTTCGACATGAGGAACGTCGCCTGGTTGATCGGGACCGACGTTTCCTTGTCGCGATCGGCGTTCGGCATCATGTGGCCGCGATCGAAACCGGAGCTCTGGAAGTCGCTGCCGAGCACGCGGTACCAGTCGGACGGAACGGCGGGATCGGCGCGGAACGTGTCGATGCGCGTCAGCGAGCCGACCCATTCATCCGACAGATGCCAGCTCACCCAGTTCGGCGTGCCTTTGTCGCGGTTGTAGGAGAGCGCCATCTCCGGCTTCTCCATCAGATAGTTGTTCGGAACGTTGGTGTCTGCGACGGCGCCGGTCGGATTGCCCATCGTCAGATGAACGCTCGACGGATACGGCGGAGCGGTGCCCGACGCGATCGTGAACGTCCACGAGAAGTTCGCCGGAAGAATGTCGCTGCCCGGTGCGCTGTCGTCGGTGTCGACGTCGTGGATGAAGTCCTTGAAGAGCTGCGCCGTGCACTGTTCGCCGGCGAGGAAGTTCACGTTCGGAACGATCGTGACGATGCGCGTGCCGCTGCCGGCAACGGTTGCAGACACGTGGTTGCCGGTCGTATTGCAGTTGATGTCATACCACGGGCCGCTCACGTCGACCGGTTCACTGAACGTGATGACGAGGTTCGCGTCGCGCGGCGCGATGGCGTTGTTGTTGCGCGGATCGACGGCCACGACCGACGGTCCAAGCTCCTGGATCGGCGACGTGCGGCGCGGGTTTGCCGCGGCGGTGGAGAAGTCGGCGCCGTTGACGTTCGTGTCGGTATTGCCGCTGCCCGCGCGATACATCGCCAGCGTCGAGTTTGCAGGCGCGGTCGCGGTGCTGTTGCCTTCGCTGCAGTTCGCGCTGCCGTAGCCGATGAAGTCGACGATGTCGGTATCGGTGAGGAGCGTGCCGCAGGAACCGGTGAGCGGATCGCCGTTGCTGACGAGAGCCACCTTGCCGGCCGAAGCGCTGATGTTGATGTCGCCGTTGACGTTCGTGGCCGGCAGAGCCGCGCCGGTTGCGCCGCCCGATGCGAGACCGACGAGGAAGTATTCACCCGGTCCGATGACGCCACCGATCGGCGCGATGCTGGCCCAGTCGGCGGTGTTCGTCGAGGATGCGTACTGGATCGTCCAGCCGGCCATGTTCACCGGGCTGCCGGTCGGGTTGTAAAGCTCGACGTAGTCGTTGCTCCAGGTCGCGCTGGCGTTGCCGCCGGCGCCGTAGACCTGGCTGATGACGACGTGCGTGACGGCGGAGCCGGTCGGCGAGACGCCGATGTTCACCGTCTGCGTCGTCGCCGGATTGACGCCATCCGAAAGCGACGCGGTGAAGCTCGCGGTTCCGATGAAGCCGTTCTGCAGCGTGACCTGATACGTGACGGTCGGCGTTCCCTGTCCCGCCGTCACGATGACGCTCGAGAGGCCGTTGACCGGCGTCGCCGCCCACGTGTAGAGGCTGTTGTCGTCCGACCCGGTGAGGTTGATGGTGAACGGCGCGGCGTTCTGCGCGGCGAACGCGGCCGGGTTTGCCGGTGCGGTGATCGTCGGCGGGTGATTGATGTTGGTGTCGCGCGTGACCGTGATGTTGACGAGGCGGGTCGCCGCGGTATTCACACCGTCGCTGAGCGATGCGGTGAACGTCGCGGTGCCGTAGAAGTTCGTCTGCAGCGTGACGTTGTACGTGATGCTGTTCGTTCCCTGACCACCCGAAACCGTGACCGACGTGACGCCGGTGCCCGGCGTCGCCGACCAGTTGTAGATGCCGCCGTCGTCATTGCCGGTGAGGTTGACGGTGAACGGCGCTGCGTTCTCCGCGACGGTGATGATCGGATTGCCCGGCGCGGTGATGGTCGGTGCGTGGTTCGGCGGCGGGCAGGTGTGCGGCGCCGTGGCGGCGGTGCGCGGCGCGAGGCCGGCAGCCGTCGTTGCAACCGTGAAGTCGTTGAGGTTGTTGTCGGTGTCCTGGCAACCTTCGCCCTTGCGTAGCGGACCAGCCGAAGCGCTGATGGCCGTTCCGTCATTCACCGAACTGCCACCCTCGGCGTTGTTGGACGTGCCGTACGCGACGAGGTCGATGATGCGGAGGTCGGGGAGCGCGCACGGCGTCGCCGTCGCGCCGCAGCCGAGCGCGGTGCCGTTGGCCACGAGCGCAACCTTGCCGCTCGTTCCCGACATGTTCGGTCCGCCCGGAGCGTCGAGATCGAACGCCACCGGCAGGCCCGAACCGGCCGTGCCGAACCTCACCGTGAGGTAGCGACCTGCGCCGATGGTCGTGCCGTTCGGATAGACGTAGACGTTGCCGGCGAAGGAACCGAACTGGCCGGTCGCTGAACCGTACTGTACCGAGTAGCCGCTGATGTCGATCGGATTCGCAGTCGAGTTGAACAGCTCGACGTAATCGTTCGCGTAGGCATTGCCGTTACCGCCGTACAGCTGGCTGATGACGAGTCCCTGCGCGACTGGCGATTTGTTGACGGTGTACGTCTCGCCGCCGGTGAAGCCGGCCGCGAGGAGGTTGCCGGCCATGTCGATGACGGTGCCGCCGGTGACGACGTCGAGACGGATCGTGCCGTCGCCGGTGCCGGTGTTGACCGTGATGGTGTACGTCGTGCCGCTGCCGTTCGTGGCGGTGACCGATGCTCCGGTCACGCCGGTGGTGGTCAGCGACCAGTCCTGCGCCGAGACGCCCGAGACCGCTTCATTGTAGGTGACGGTGAAGTTGACCGACGTTGCGCTGGTCGGGCTGGCGTTCGCGCGAACGATCGAGGAGACCGTCGGCGGAGTCTTGTCGATCGTGTAGACCTCGCCGGAGGTGAACGTGCCGCTCATCGGCACGCTGGTCGGTCCGAGGATCGTGCCGTTGTTGACGACGTCAAGACGGATCGTGCCGTCGCCCGTGCCGGTGGCGACCGTGACGGTGTACGTCGTGCCGCTGCCCGTTACGTTGCTGACGCTCGCGCCGGTGACGCCGGTGGTGGTGAGCGTGAAGTCGGCGCTGTCCACGCCGGTGACGGCCGCCGAGAAGGTGACGGTGTAATCGACGTTCGCCTGGCGCGACGGATTCGAGTTCCCGCGAACGACCGAGGTGACGGTCGGTGCGTTGCGATCAACGGTGTAAGTCTGGCCGGAGGTGAAGCCCGCGCCGAGCGCGTTGCCGGCCGCGTCGGAGATCGACGCGCCATTGTTGACGTCGAGACGGATCGTGCCGCTCGCGCCGCTGCCGGTGTTGACGCTGACGGTGTACGTCGTGCCGCTGCCGGTGATGCCGGTGATCGAGAGGCTGGTGAGCCCGGTTGACGTCAGCGAGAAGTCGGAAGTGTCGACGCCGGTGACGGCGCTGTCGAAGGTGACGGTGAAGTCGACCGACGAAAGGCCGGTCGGGTCGGCGTTCACGCGCGTGATCGAGGAGACGAGAGGTGCCGTCTTGTCGACGGTGTAAACCTGACCGGTCGTGAAGTTGCCGTTGCCGGCGCCGGCGCCGCCGAGCGGTACCGAGGTGCCGTTGATGATCGAATCGTTGTCGGTCACGTCAAGGCGGATCGTGCCGTCGCCGCTGCCTGTGTTGACGGAGACGGTGTACGTCGTGCCGCTGCCGGTGACGTTGGAAACCGAGGCGCCGGTGACGCCGGTGGTGGTCAGCGAGAAGTCGGAGGAGTCGACGCCGGTGACGCTCTGCGAAAATGTGACGGTGAAATCGACGGAAGCGGCGTTCGTCGGTGTGCTGCTGACGCGGGTGATGGAGGAGACGGTGGGGGAGGAACCACCGCACGGCGCGAGCGTCGTCGCCGTGTTCCGCGGATTGGGCGCCCCGGCCGCGAAATCGGAGCTGTTGTTATCCGTTTCGGTGCAGCCGTTGACGGCCCGGATGACCGCAGTCGTGGTTGAAGGCGCCGCTGTCGGTGCTGTTTCGGAGCAGTTTGCCGTAGCTCCGAAGCCGACCTGGTCGACGACGTTTGTGCCTGGGCAGGCGCCGTTCAATGCGACTGTGCTGCTCACGAGCGCTACCTTGCCGGCGGTCGCCGACATCGCGATCGTTCCTGTGGCATCAGGAGTGGGGAGCGAGCTCACCCCGTTCGCTCCCGCTCCCTCGGCGACAAGAAGGTACTGGCCGGGCGAGAGTGAGACGTTCGGGAGACTCGTGACGGACCATGCGCCGGTGCCAGTGGCGGCGCCATATTGCACGGACCAGCCGTTCACCGAGACCGTAGTGTTTCCGCGGTTGAACAACTCGATGTAGTCGTTCTTGTATGTCGAGCAGCCGACGGTACCGCACCCGGCGCCGCCGTAGACCTGGCTGATCACGATGGTCGAGGATGCCGCGAATATCGACGGAACCGCGAAAAGGAAGAGAAGCAACGAGCAAACTGCCGTCGAGAGACGGTGGCGCAAACGCATCGCGAAAAGCCTCCAGTGGTGGGTTGAGACGACCGGTGTACGGAAGCTCAGGATAACACGCGCCTCAGCGATCAATTCCTCACTCGCGGGTTGCGGGAACGATCACCGAGCTTCGCTCCGACCGGTGTAAGGATTTTCAACCGTTGCGTTCGGCAGCAGTGCGGGTAAGATGTCTGCGGATCAGTCGGCACGTATAGATGCCCGTCCTGGAAATAAGAGGCCGGGGAAGCCGCGTCGTCCTGTCGGTACTGCGATACGTAAATACAGATGGACTTGGCCCCGCCACCAGGCGTAGACTGAGCGGGTCCGAGTCACTTCACAATCGAGTTAGAGAGGAGAGCGTGTGAGCCCTGTCAAAAGCAATCGAGGTCGGCCAATTGTTCATACGGAGCCCTGGGCGAAGATCACCGTCGTGCTGCTGGATCGGCACGTCGCTTATCTGGATCGCCTTGCCATCGACATTCGCCTGAAGCACGGAAAGGCGATCAGCCGTGCAGAGATCATCCGCGGCCTCATCGAGGCGGCTTTTCAGAGCGGTGTGGATCTTTCGCAGGCAGAATCGATCGATTCGCTCGTCGACCTGCTGAACGGTTCAGCCTCGACGAAGCGCAAAGCGAGCCGGTAGTAAACGACGCCCGACGACGGGACTTCCCGCGAAGTCGTCCCGCTGCCAGCGCCGCGATTTCCTGCTCACTGCTGGCCGCAGTGAGATCGATACCGCTGTCGAAAATGCGGTCCAGTATCAACCGGATGGCGTGCGGCCCTCCGAACGCCACCGGCATCTCCGGATTCATCACCCGGGACATCTCATCCAGATATTCGAGATGCGCACCGGACAATACGAGCGTCTCAGTCGCCGGGCTCTGCCCGGCGACCCTCGTTTCCATCGACTGGACCAGCTTCATTGAAAAGGGCACTCCAACTCAGGAGTGTCTCCAGCCTGTCCTTTCCCTACCCTGAAAATGAAAAAAAGTTCGTCGCGGCGTAACTCGCCGTGTACGAAGCGTTTAGATGGGAAGGGTGAACGGCTCGTCGTCCGAAGGCTCCGGACGGGTGGCGGGATGGTGGCGATGAATGAGGTCGACCCACTCCTGATACTCCTCGGCAGACAGCGGCCGGAGCTCACGCGCGCGAGCCAAAGCCTCGAGGTCGGCGGCGGTGATGGTCACGTCGCGCTCGAAGTCGATCCCCGCGAAGGGGTCAGCGTTGTTCGCGTTCGAGCTCATCGAAGATCTTCAACAGTCCGTGCTGCTGAAAGTACTCCCGCACTTTTCCGCATGGCGCGGTTCTTCATCGCCACGACTTTCATCACGATGAGATGTTCGGGCCGCATGACCGGAAGCTCGACGCCGACGGGTCGCACCGCCGAAAACCTGCTCCGCGGTATCGCCGGTCACGTAAATGAAATCGACGTTCCCGAGCGCATGCCCCGGATGGCGATGGTTCGAAAAACCGGAAGAGGCGTGCGTCGTTTCATACCGAACGACTCGGCGAATTTCTGAACGCGCTCCGCATTCGCGAGCTCGACGACGAAGTCGACGTCATTCGTCGTCCGCGCGTGTCCCCAGGCAAGAAGCGCCAATCCGCCCGCGAGCGAGTACCGAATCCCCTCCCGCTCGAAAAACTCGGAAAACGTCCGCAGCACTTCATCGAACCGCATCGCGCACCCGAGGTTAGCACGCGGGTCGGGAGGCGGCAGGCGGCGGATATACTCGCGCGATGCGTTTGAAAACCTCCCTTGTCGCGCTGCTCGTTCTCACCTCCATCGCTTGCGCGACGACGCCACCGGCTCCGATGCCGGTCACGTCCGGCGATGACTTCGAGATCGAGACGACGGTGCTCGCGGTTTACAACGTCATCTCCGGCCCGGCCGGTCGGCGCGACTGGAACCGCTTCAAGGATCTCTTCGTTCCGGGCGCACGGATGATCGTCGCGAAGTCGAAGGATGGCGAGGTCACGACGAAAGTCATGACCACCGACGAGTACGCGACGCAATCGCAGACGTATTTCGCCGACAACGGTTTCTTCGAGCAGCCGGTGGCGACGCGCATCGAACGCTTCGGCGACATCGCGCAGGTCTTCAGCACGTACGAATCGCGTCACGCGTCGTCCGACGAGAAGCCGTTCGTGCGTGGCATCAACAGCATGCAGCTCGTTCGCAGCGGCGATCACTGGCGCATCGTGACGATCTTCTGGGAAGCGGAAGACGCCACGCATCCGATCCCGCCGCGTTATCTCCCGGCGCAATGACCGAACTGCTGCGCGTCGCGCGGCTCTCCGCAAAACGCGGCGGCCGCGACGTTCTCACCGACGTCTCGTTCACCGTCCGCTCCGGCGAGATCCTCGGCGTCATCGGTCCGAACGGCGCCGGCAAAACGACGCTCTTCGAATGTGTCGCCGGCGTATTGCCGATGAGTCGCGGCGAAGTCGTCGTCGATCGCGACTCGATCTTCTATGTACCCGACGCGATCCGTCCCTGGCCCGATCAAACGGTTCGCTGGACGCTCGAGTTTCTTGCGCGCACGTTCGGCGCGAATGTCGACGAGTCGCTGTACGCGGAGCTTGGGCTCGTTCCGCTCCTCGCGCAAAAAGTCGGCTCACTCTCGAAGGGTGAAGCGAAGCGCGTCGGCATCGCACTCGGGCTCACGATTCCACGTCCGATTCTCTTTCTCGACGAGCCGTTCGAAGGACTCGATCTCCGCCAGATGCGACAGGTGGCGACGCTGCTCCATCAACGTGCAGCCGCCGGACGAACGCTCGTTCTTTCGATCCATCAGCTCAGCGACGCCGCGCGCGTTTGCGATCGCTTTCTGCTGCTCGATCACGGACGTTCCGTCGCGGAAGGAACGCTCGACGAGTTGACCGCGCGATCGGGCGCGGTCGGCGGACTCGAGGAGGTTTTCCTTGCGCTCACGTGAGCTGACCGTGCTCGTACGCAAGGAGCTTGCTGAGTTGTTCGCCGGACGGGCGTTCTGGCTGCTGCTTCTTCTCATCGGATTGCTGACGGGACAGAGCTTCATCAGCGCGGTGAACGCGTACGCGGAAGCGAGCGGAATCGGCGGCGGACCGGCCGCGCTCGCGCAGGGATTGTCGCCGCTCGACGGAATCGTGTCGCCGACTTTCGGCGCGTACGACCTCGCCATCATGCTGCTCTTTCCGTTCGTTGCGATCCGGCTGATCGCTGTCGAGAAATCGTCCGACGCGCTGAAGCTGATGCTCCAGTTCCCGGCCAGTCTGACGCGCCAGCTGAGCGCAAAAATCATCGCGCTGCTGATCGCCTGGCTGATCGCGCTCGTGCCGTTCGCGCTCGCGCTCGGACTCTGGCTCTCGTACGGCGGACATCTCGATGCGCGCGAGACGCTGAATCTCGCCGCCGGCTACACGCTTCGCTTTTTGCTGACGGCCGGCATCGCCGTCGCGGCCGCCGCAACGATGCCGGGCGCGGCAAACGCCGCGATCGCAGTCCTGGGCTTCACCATCGGCACGTGGGCGCTCGATTTCCTCGCAGCCGGCCGTGGCGGTCTCGTGGAAACGATCGCGTCGTTCACGCCGGTCGCGACCCTTCGCAACTTCGAGCGCGGTCTCTTTCGTTTCGACGTTGCGCTGGTGATGCTCGTCGTCGCCGCGCTCGGCTTTGCACTCGCGGCGATCTGGCTCGACATCGGCCGCAGCATCCGCTCGCGGACGTTGCGCAGCGTCGTCGCAGGTGCGATCTCGCTCGTCGCTGCGATCGGCGCATCCGCGATTCCGACCAGCGAAGACCTCTCCGAAAATCGCCGCAACTCGTTTCCGCCGGCCGAACAGCGAATGCTCGCGCGCATCAGCGAGCCGCTGACGATCACGATCTTTCTCGCCGCCGAAGATCCGCGGATGAACGATTTCGATCGCAACGTGCTGATCAAGTTGCGCCGCGCCGTTCCGCGACTGCGTGTCGTTTATCCGTACGCCGGTCGCAGCGGACTTTTCGAAAACGATCAGCGCTACGGCGAGGTCGCTTACCGCCTCGGGGCAAAGACCGCCGTCAGTCGCTCGACGACGGAAGAGATCGTGGTCGAGACGATTGCGGAGCTGGCCGGATTGCCGGGACCGGCCGCGAGCGAATCGACATATCCCGGTTATCCGCTCGCAAAAGAACCGGCCGGCGCGGCGCTGATCTTCTATCTGCTCTGGCCGGTCGCGATCGTCACTTCGCGGCTGTTACTGCGTAGTCGGCGAACTGGCTGACGCTGTCGGTTTTCGACCAGAGCCCGACCTTGCCCGACACCGGCTCGGCCAGCGTGTATTCGAGCAGCAGCTGATCGTCGAGATAGCCGCGAAGCTGCACGCCGTCGACGTCGATCTTCATCGTGTGCCACTCGCCGATCGGGATGCGCACGTTTTGCGAGCCCTTCTTCACGAACGATCGCTTGCCGCTCCTGAACGTCCAGAGCACGAGGTTGTCCTCTTTGCCGTTGAAGCGAACGGTCAGGTAATCGCCGTTCGGTTTCACGTTGAAGAGGATGCCGGCGCATTGATCGAGCTGACCGCCGAGCAGCCGAAAGCGCATCGAGATCGAGCCGTTGTGAAAGTCGTCAACATCTTTATCAACCGCGTACGGGAAGTACGCGTACGCCTTCACGGCGTCGATGAACTCCTCGTGCTTCGCGCCGTAGATCGTGCGCGCTTTCGCGGCGAGACCGGCGGACGGCTGACCTTTGATCCATTGCCGTCCATCGACCTGCGCCACTTTTCCAATCGACGCTTCGTTCACGACCGACCAGTTGCCGACGATCGGCACGAAGTGCGACGGATCGGTGCCTTTGGCGGCGGCGAGGGCGAGCAGTGCGACAGCGATCAGGGAAAGTCGTTTCATGATCGCGATCATCGCACGCGCATCCGCGCACATACAATTGGCCGCACTCATGCACGAAGGAGCTCTTTGCCATGCCGTTCCGAGTACTCGTCGTCGACGATGAAACTGCCATCCGCGAAGCGATTCGCATGACTCTCGAGTACGAGGGTTATCGCATCGACGAAGCGCGCTCCGGCTCCGATGCGCTCGACAAAGCGGGGAAAGTTCCGTACGACGCGATCCTGCTCGACATCAAGATGCCGGTGCTCGACGGGATCGAAGTGCTCGAGAACCTGAAAGAGCAGAAGATCGCCGCGCCGGTGATCATGGTCTCCGGCCACGGCGACATTCAGACCGCCGTCGAATGCACGAAACGTGGCGCGTTCGACTTCCTCGAAAAGCCGCTCAATCGCGACAAGCTGCTGCTCTCGGTCCGCAACGCCGTGCGCCAGCAGAAGCTCGAGGAAGAGGTCGTCGAGCTGCGCGAGAAGCAGGAGAAGGAGTATCAGCTCGTCGGCGACGCGTCGACGATGCGCGATCTCAAATCACAGATCGAGCGCGCCGCGCCGACAAAAGCGACGGTGCTGATCACCGGCGAATCGGGTACGGGCAAGGAGCTGGTGGCGCGCGAGATTCATCGCCGCTCGTCGCGCGCGAACATGCCGTTCATCCAGGTGAACTGCGCGGCGATTCCCGACGAGCTGATCGAGTCGGAGCTGTTCGGACATGAGAAAGGTTCGTTCACCGGGGCGGTCCGCAAGCAGACCGGGAAGTTCGTCGCGGCCGACGGCGGCACGATCTTCCTCGACGAGATCGGCGACATGTCGATGCGGACGCAGGCGAAGGTGCTGCGCGTGCTGCAGGAAGGGGACGTCGAGCCGGTCGGCTCCGCGACCGTGGTGAAAGTCGACGTCCGCGTGATCGCGGCGACGAACAAAGATCTCGAAGAAGAAATCCGCGCCGGCCGTTTTCGCGAGGATCTCTACTATCGACTGAACGTCATTCCGATCCGGACGCCGCCACTGCGCGAACGGAAGGACGACATTCCGGTCCTCGCGCAGCATTTCGCGTCGCTCTTCTCGCAGGAGCACAACTATCACCCGAAGAAGTTCACGACGGCCGCGACCCAGGCGCTGCAGGACGCGGCGTGGCGCGGCAACGTGCGCGAGCTGCGCAATCTCATCGAGCGGCTGGTGATCATGGTGCCGTCGGATTCGATCGACATCGGCGATCTGCCATCGGACTTTTTCCGCGCGCCGGGCGACATCATCACCAGCGCGATGCGCCTTGCCACCCTGCAGGAGTTCAAGGACGAAGCGGAGAAAGCGTTCATCCTCGCAAAGCTGCGCGAGCATGGCTGGAATGTTTCGAAAACTGCGGAAGCGATCGATACCCCGCGCTCGAACCTGTACAAAAAGATCGAGCAGTACAACATCAGGCGTGAAGCGGGCGGGGCGATGTTTGCGGAAACGGAATGATTAAACCAGTGCTGAGTGCAGACATGAAGGTGCTGAGTGCTGAGTGCAGAGTGCTGAGTGACGCTTTCGCGTCGGCGGCGTTCAGTCGATGGTTTTCGACTCAGCACTCAGCACTCAGCACTTTCGGGAAAGCACTCAGCACTGATTTGTTATGAGGCCGATTGGTATTTTCGACAGCGGTGTTGGCGGGCTGACCGTCTTTCGCGAGATCTCGCGGGCGCTTCCGCATCAGCCGCTCGTCTATCTCGGCGATTCGGCGCGTGTTCCGTACGGGACGAAGTCGCCGGAGACGGTCGTTCGCTATTCGCTGGAAGCGGCCGCGCATCTGCTCGATCGCGGCATCGGAATGCTCGTCGTGGCGTGCAACACCGCGACGGCCGCGGCGTTGCCGGCGTTGCAGGCGAAGCTGAGTGTTCCGGTGATCGGCGTCGTCGAGCCGGGTGCGCGCGCTGCCGTCGCGGCGACGCGCGGTCGCGTCGGCGTGATCGCAACGGAAGGAACCGTTCGTTCGCAGGCATACACGAAAGCGATTCATGCGATTGATTCGTCGATCGAAGTGATCGAGTCGGCGGCGCCGCTTTTCGTGCCGCTCGCTGAAGAAGGATGGGCGAACACGCACGTCGCCCACGAGGTCGCGGAGGTCTATCTCTCGCCGCTCATCGACGCGAACATCGACACGCTCGTCCTCGGCTGCACGCACTATCCGATCCTCCGCAACACGATCCAGAAAGTGGCCGGCGACCGCATCACGATCGTCGACAGCGCCGAGACGACCGCGCAGTCGGTGCGCAGCGCGCTCAACGGACAGACGCCGCGCAAAGGAACGCCGGAGTATCACTTCCTCGTCACCGATGCGACCGAGCGTTTCCGCCGCATCGCCGGCGAGTTCCTCGATCACGAGATCGCGAATCTCGAGCTGGTCTCGCTTTCGTAAGCGCCGGCCTTGTCATCCCGAGCGTAGCGAGGGATCCGGGTGGTGGCGCGCGCAGTCCGCACCACCACCCGGATTCCTCGCTAACGCTCGGAATGACAACTTTAGCTTCGAGCGCGATAACGTCGCGCCGCCATGACACACACACTCGATCCCGACGACTGGTCCTCGTTCCGCACGCTCGCGCATTCGATGATCGACGACATGGTCGATCATCTTTCGACGATCGGTGAGCGGCCGGCGTGGCAGCCGATGCCCGATGACGTTCGTTCGTCCTTTCGCGAGCCGCTGCCGCAAACCGGCGATGGCGCGGAGTCGGCGTATCGCGAATTCGTCGAGCGCGTGCTGCCGTATCCGAACGGGAACAGTCATCCGCGATTCTGGGGCTGGGTGCAGGGGAGCGGCGTGCCGCTGGCGGTGCTCGCCGACATGCTCGCGTCGGCGCTCAATCCGCACATGGCCGGCTTCAATCACGCGCCGGCGCTCGTCGAGCATCAGGTGATTTCGTGGCTCGCCGAGCTGACCGGTTTTCCGCGCGACGCCAGCGGCGTCCTGGTCCTCGGCGGGACGATGGCGAACGTCATCGGTCTCGCCGTCGCCCGTCACGCCAAAGCCGGCTTCGACGTTCGTCATGAAGGATTGCAGTCCGGTCATCCGCGGCTGCTGCTCTACGGCTCAACGGAAACGCACGGATGGGCGGTCAAAGCCGCCGAGCTCCTCGGACTCGGCAGCTCGTCATTTCGCCAAGTGCCGATCGATGATGACTATCGCATCGACGTCGCGAAGTTGCGGGATGCCGTGTCGCGCGATCGCGCGGCCGGACATCGTCCGTTCTGCGTCATTGGGACCGCGGGAACCGTGAACACCGGCGCGATCGACGATCTCCGCGCGCTGGCGCGTTTCTGTCGCGAAGAGTCGCTCTGGTTTCACGTCGATGGAGCATTCGGCGCGCTCGCAAACTGGTCGGAGGAGTTGCGGCCGCTCGTGGCCGGCATCGACGAAGCCGACTCGATCGGTTTCGATCTGCACAAGTGGATGTATCTGCCGTTCGACGTCGCCTGCACGCTGGTGCGCGATCCGGCGCTGCATCGCGCGACGTTCGCGCATGCGCCGAGCTATCTCGCCGAGACGACGCGCGGCGTGATCGCGGGCGGCCTGCCGTTCGCCGACCGCGGTGTCGATCTGACGCGCGGCTTTCGCGCGCTGAAGATCTGGATGACGTTGAAAGCGTACGGCGTCGAGACGTTCGCGCGCGCGATCGAGGAGAACGTCCGTCAGGCGCAACACCTCGCAGCGCGCGTGAAAGCGAGTGAAGAGCTCGAGTTGCTCGCGCCAGTGTCGCTGAACATCGTCTGCTTTCGCTATCGCGCTGCGGAGGAGTCGAAGCTGAACGCGATCAACGAAGAGATCCTGCTGCGGATCCAGGAGCGCGGCATCGCCGTGCCGTCCGGAACGGTGCTCGATGGCCGATACGCGATCCGGGTCGCCATCACGAATCATCGGAGTCGCATCGCCGACTTTGATGCGCTCGCGAATGCTGTGATTTCAATCGGCGCTGAGCTTGTTTTACAGGGATGAGGCATGAGTAATGAGGCATGAGTAATGAGGCATGAGTAATGAGGCATGAGTAATGAGGCATGAGTAATGAGGCATGAGTAATGAGGCATGAGTCTTCGCCGCTAACCTCATGCCCCATACCTCATGCCTCGTATCTCCGGCATACTTCTCGCATTTCCCGCGCAAATAATGGGCCGGTGGCGTTACTACCACGCACCGTGCCGCATTTTGCGGAGGAGAGAGAAGATGAGCAGCGTCAGCAGTTTGGCTCCGATTTCGTCACGACTGATTATCAGCTTCCTGTTGAGTGCGCTTGTCGCTCTGCCTCTCGCGGCAGCGCAGCCGGCCACCGGCAATATTGACTCAACGACCACCACGCCGATCACCTGGGTCGGCACTTCGCCCGGCGGCAGTTCCGCACAGGCGGAAACCACCTGCGTCGAAGGAGTGAACTGCGAAACGTTCACGATCACGGTCAACGGTACCGTTAATGACTGGGCCGGCAAAGCGGCGAGCGTTCGCATCAACTGGCTGCTGCCGGCAACCGACTACGACATCTACATTCATCAGGGAAGTCTCACCGGACCGGAGAGCGATCATTCCGGCGACGGACTCACGACGAGTGAAGATGCGCTGATCGTTCCCTCGCGCGACGGTGTCGGCACGTTCGTCGTACACGTCGTCTATTTCGCAGCGACCGCGGCCGACCAGTATCACGGCACCATCGACGTCGTGCCGTCGCCGTTCGTCGATCCCGGCATCGCCACTGCCGACGCGCCTTCGTATCGCAACTACGCCGCGCCCGCTCCGCTCGGCAAAGATGCCGGCGAGCCGAGCATCGGCATCAGCAAGAGCGGCAAAGCCTTCTTTCTCGCCGGTCTCGAGACGCTGCGCATCACCTTCGATGACAACGATCCGAACGCTGCTACATGGGTCGACAAGAGCGCGCTCAACACATCAATCGAAAGCTTCGATCCGATTCTCTTTACCGATCCGGGAACGGGTCGCACGTTCGTCTCGCAACTTTTGCCGACGAAGATGAGTCTGATGTCGTTCACCGACGACGACGGCGAGACGTGGACGCCGAGTCAGGGCAGCGGCCTCAACTCCGGCGTCGATCACCAGACGATCGGCGGTGGTCCGTTCAAGCCCGGTATCACCGGCCGCGGTCCGCTCGGCTCCTATCCGAACGCGATCTATTACGCGTCGCAGGATGATGGACTCGCGTCGATCGCGCTGAGCCAGGACGGCGGACAGACGTTCGGTGTCGCGGTGCCGATGTGGAACCTCCTGCAGTGCGGCGGTCTGCATGGCCACATCAAAGTCGCGCCGGATGGAACGGTTTACGTGCCGAACAAGAGCTGCTTCAGCGGTCAGGGTTTCGCGGTGTCGGAAGACAACGGCCTGACATGGAATCTCCGCACGGTGCCGGGCAGCATTTCCGGCGACACCGATCCGTCGATCGGCATCGCTACCGACGGCACGGTCTACTTCGGATTCTCGAACGGTGGCGGCAAGGCGATGATGGCGGTGACGCACGATCGCGGTCTGACGTGGCAGAACATTCAGGACGTCGGCATTTCGCAGGGGATCAACAACACGGTCTTCGCACAGGTCACCGCCGGCGATTCCGATCGCGCCGCGTTCTTCTTCCTCGGCTCGAAGACCGCGGGCGCGAGCGGTCTCTCGACCGATCGGACGTTCGAAGGCGTGTGGCACGGCTACATGGCGACGACGTTCGACGGCGGTCGTTCGTGGGTGACGCAGAACGCAACGCCCGGCGATCCGGTGCAGCGCGGCGTCATTTGCACCGAGGGGACCGGATGTCCGTCGGGCACGCGGAACCTGCTCGACTTCAATGATCTGCAGATCGATGCGAAGGGCCGCCCGCACGCGGCGTTTGCGGACGGCTGCATCACCGCGAACTGCATCAATGGCGTCGACTGGAACGGCGCGTCGACGAGTCCGACCGGCGGCACGTCCGGCGTTCCCGACGGCAAAGTGAATGGCTACGACAACGATCTGACGAAACGGGCGACGATCGTTCGCCAGATTGGCGGCAAGACGCTTTACGCGAAGTACGACATTCCGGAAGCGCCGACGTATCTGCAGGCGTCTTACGCGAAGCCGAACGTGAAGCTGACGTGGCTCGATCATTCGAAGAGCGAGCAGCAGTTCGTCATCGAGCGTTCCACGAATGACGAGTCGCACTTCGCGACGCTGGCAACGGTCGGCGTGAATGCGACGTCGTACACCGACACGACCGCGCAGAAGAAGACGATCTACTTCTACCGCGTGCGCGCCGTGAATGCGAACGGCGCGTCCGGCTGGTCGAATTCGGCGCGCGTCTATACGAAGTGAAACGTATTTGTGTTGCTGTACTCCTTCTCGCGGCGTGTGCGTCGATGTCGACGCCACGCCGCGAAGTTGTTGGCGTGAGCACCGGCATGTCGCGCAAGGCCGTGCACGCGAAGCTCGGCGCGAACGGCACGATGCTGCGCGAAGAGCGCAAACGGCAGGAAGTGTGGGAGCTGCGCGACCCGCAATTCGCGTCTGCGATCGTCGGCTACGACGAGGAGTGGCGCGTTCGCTACATCACCGCGGTGGCGAAGGAGAAGATTCGCTACGCCGATGTGCTCGACATCAGCGCCGCGGAACATCGCACCGACGGCCGAAACCACACGTATATCTGGAAGCCATCGCCGCGCGCCGATTACGTCGTGCGTGCGCGCGGTACGGATCCCGAGGTGCTGACGTATCTGACGTTGCGACGGATCGCGGGCGAGCGTGAGAGTGAGGAAGAGGACGACTGAGCAGGCAGCGTCACTTTCACAAGTGCGCGATCGTCACGTCGCTCCACTTCTTCGCGAGGTACTCCGCCGCCAGCCGCCGATGACAGTGCTCCGGCTTTTCTTCGCTGCAGAGGAGTACCGACCGCACCTCGAACACTGAGCGCGGCACGTTCTTCTCCACCTTTCGTTCGCGAAGCAGGGCGGCGTACGCAACCTCGTACTCCTCCCACGACATCGCGCCGCTTCGGTACGCTTCGAGTTGTTCTGCCGCCGGCGCGAGTCGGAGTTCGTGCACGTAGTCGACGTCGAGCACTTTGCGAAGGAAGAACGCGAGATCGTTTTTCTTCGTGAAGCCGGCGAGCTGGGAAACGTTGTTCAGCCGGACGTCGACGACCTGCCGCACGCCCGCATTGCGCAATGTCGTGAAGAACTCTTCCGCGCTTTTCTTCGTGAAGCCGATCGTCAGAAGCTCCATGCTCATTCCTGCGTCTCGTCGTGACGCGTTAGTTCGGCGTCACACTCCAGTACAGCGCATCGAACACCATCGGGAACGTGCCGTGCGTCTGTCCGCGGTGCTGCGGCGCGAATCCGAAGAGCACGATCTTTCCTTTACCGTACGTCACCGCGACGGCGGCCGCTTTGCGCAGCAGCCGATCTTCGCCGGCGATCCAGCCTGACAGCAGCACGTCGCGGCGCTCTTCCGGATAGGTCGCCAGCACCCAGCGCTGCATGTCGGTAGCGGGCGACGTCGTATCGAACGCAATCGCGCGATCGACGTAGATCGCGGCCTGCGACGGCATGTCCTTCGTCACCGGATGATCGGTGTTGATGCTGACGCGCAGCAGCGAGCCGGGGACGGAAAAGTCGTCGCGCTTCACGCCGGCGAGCGCGTTACGAACCGGGATGTTGAACTCGCTGATGACGTAGTCGCACGCCTGGTTGAACGCGATGAGCGTGCCGCCGTTTTCGACGAACGCGCGCAGCGCGTCGGCGCCCGCGCGCTCGATGCCGCCGCGATAGTCGGCTGGCATTTCTTCACGATAGCTGCCGGCCTGCTCCTCGCTTTCGCGCGCGCCGGTGGCGAGCACCGACTTCGACGCGTCCGGGAGAATGATCGCGTCGTACGGCAGCGGCTTGCCCGACTTCACATCCTGCGGCGAGAGCGACGCCGGCTTGAATCCGTAACTGTCGAGCAGCCAGCGCGTCCAGCCTTCGCCGAGGTTGCTTCCCCACGGCTTGTAAATCGCGACGCGGGGATGGAGCGATTGATTGCGGCGCAGCACTTCCTTCGTTTCCGGTTTGATGTCGGTGACGACGCTCGTCGTCAGCGACTCCGGCATCGTCGTGTGCTCGACGGTCACGCCCATCGCCAGCGGCAGCGTCCAGGTCGCGACGTCGTACGGACGAAGTACATCTTTTCCCGGCTGCAGTCGCACTTCCGGGTAACGCTGCGGCTCCATCATCTCCGTTACGAATTTTCCGTACGGCTGCGCCATCGGAATCCAGTAATCGCCGTTCGCCGCCAGGCGCACTTCGACGTTGTGCTCCGCCATCAGCGACGCGAGGAACTGCGCGGTCGGCCAGTCACGCTGCTTTTTCGGAATGCGATACGCCTCGCCGGGTGTCGCGTTCGCGACCGCGGCACGTGCGCGCGTGACAATGTCGCGCAGCAGATCCTCGCGACGATCGGCTGCTGTTTCCAGCAGCGCGTCGGACGCGATCCGCTCGTAATCCATGATGTCGCGCATCCGCCAGACGCCGCCCTTCCACGGATTCGGATGGTTGATCGTCGCCTTGTAATCGACGAGACCTTTTTCGCCGCCGTGCAGCTCGTTCGCTTCGACGCGGATCGGTGTGGCGATGCGCGCCGATGCCGTTTCGAGCAGCAGTCCGGTAATGTTCTTCCACCAGCCGGTGTTGCGCGTGCCGCCGAGCCAGTAGGCGTCGAACGAGTAGCCGTAAATCAGTCCGGCCTTGTTCTTCTGCTCGAGCCGGAACGCCATGTTGCTGCCGACGATGTTCACCTCGCGCCAGATCAGCGGATGGACGTCGGGATCGACCGGATCGGCGAACGGCGGGATGAACATGCGCGGCCCTTCGCTGCCCATCTGATGTTCATCGACGAAGAGCTGCGGGAACCACTCGTGGTAGATCGCGCGGCTCATGTTGCGCGTTTCCACCTGCGTGAGCATGAACCAGTCGCGATTGTTGTCGTGGCCGACGTAGTGGTGATAGAGCCACGGCAGCGACCCGCCTTCGTACTTCGTCCCGACGTATTTGCGGTACCAGTCGGTGACCATGATCTGGCCGTCGGGATTGAGCGACGGAACGAGCAGCAGCACGGTGTTGTCGAGGCGCCGCTTCGTTTCGTCGTCGTTCGCGCGAGCGAGGTCGTACGTCCACTCCATCGCCATCTGGCTCGACGCGATTTCGGTCGAGTGGATGTTGCAGGTGACGAGCACCATCGACTTGCCGTCACGCACGAGCGCGTCGAGCTGCGCATCGGAAAGTCCCCGCGGATCGGCGAGCTGCTTCGCGATCGCTTTCAGTCGCGGCAGATTCCGCATGTTCGCTTCCGAGGAAACGACCGCCATCACCATCTCTTCGCCGAGCGTCGTTTTTCCGAGCGTTACGATCTGCACGCGCGGCGACGCGGTCGCAACCGCACGCAGATAGCGGACGACCTGCCGGTAATCGGCGAGCTTCCGATCCGCACCAACGTCGAAGCCGAGGAACGACGACGGCGACGGAATCTCCGCGGCGGGAAGGGACGCGGCGACGAGAAGGAAAGCGAGAAGCAGTCGTTTCATGCGCGCACATATTAGCGGTCAACGCAATGACGGCTAAGATGCGTTTCGCAAACAAATGAACCTTCCCCGCGCCATCGCGTGGCGCTATCTGAAACGTCCCACCGACGCGCTCCTCTCCGCGGTCGGGATCGTCTCGATCTTCGGACTTGTCATCGGCGTGATGGCGCTTGTCATTTCGATGGCGCTGATGACCGGCTATCAGCGCGATTTGCAGCGCAAGCTGCTCGGCGGCAACGCGGAGGTGTTCGTCTATTCAGTCGGCGGTCCGATGGAGGATACGCAGCGGCTGCTTACGCAGTTGCGGACGACGCCGGGCGTCGGGGAAGCGTCTCCCGTTCTCTTCATGCGCGCGCTCGTGACGACGGAGAAGAACACCACCGGCAACGAAGTCACGTTGAAAGGGATCGAGCCGTCGCGTGGGAAGTCGTCGCCGATGCTGGCAAAGATCATCGGCGAGCGCGCGCGCTTCGACACGAGCGAAGGCGAAGCCGGCGTCGCGGTCGGCCGTTACCTCGCGACGAAACTCGGCGTCGAGAAAGGCTCATCGATCAGCGTCACGGTGCCGAGCGACAACTCCGGATCGTTCATGCCGCACACTTCGTCGTTCGTCGTGACGAACGTCTTCGACACCGGCTTCTACGAATTCGACGCGCGCTGGCTCTTCATCGATCTCCGCGACGCGCAGCGGCTGATGAGTTCCGCCGGCGGCGCGAACCTCGTCGAGGTGAAGCTGCGCGCCGGCGCGAACCTCGACACGGTCGTGCACGAGATCGAGCAACGCACCGAACATCGTTACGCCGTCAGCGACTGGCGCGACATGAACCGGCAGCTCTTTTCACTGCTGCGCATTCAGCAGCGTGTGCTCTTCATCGTCATCGGTCTGATCGTTTTCGTCTCGACGTTCAACATCGTCTCGACGCTGATCATGACCGTGATCGAGAAGCGGAAAGAGATCGGCATCCTGACGTCGATGGGCGCGCGCAACACATTCGTGCTGCGGATTTTTCTCTGGTACGGCACGACAGTCGGCTGTATCGGCACGCTGCTCGGCGTCGGCCTCGGCACGCTGATCTGCTGGCTGATCACGCGCTTCCACCTCGTCTCGTTCCCGCCGGAGATCGCCGAGGTCTATTACGTGTCGTCGATTCCCTTCATCACGTTGCCGTCGGACCTCGCGTTCATCACGCTTTTTTCGCTGGCGTCATCGTTCGTCGCGACGATCATTCCGGCGATGCGCGCGGCGAGACTCAATCCGGTCGAAGCGTTGCGGTAGCGATCACTCGCCGGTCGCACTCGATGCGTCGTCAGCTGCCGCCTGAAACGTCAGCATCGATGCGTCGCGCTCATCCGGATATTCGTATAGCGACGGATCGGCGTCGGGGTTGTGGCGCACCCATTTGTTCTTGTAGAGATCGCGATCGGCGGCGTCGAGCAGTCGCGCAATCGTCGGTCCCTGCAACAGCGACGTGCATGCGATGCCGCTGGTGACGCCGACGTTGATCGTGTCGTTGCCGAACGTCCACTGAATGCGCCCCATCTCCTCGGCGAGCCGCGCCGCGAGCGTTTCGACGGTCTCGATCGGCATGCCGTTCACGAGCATCACGAATTCGTCGCCGCCGTAGCGCGCGACGAAATCCTCGGAACGCGTGCGCCGGAGAAAGAGCGCGCCGACGTCGCGCAGAATGCGATCGCCGCCGAGATGGCCGTATGTGTCGTTCACGTTCTTGAATCCGTCGAGATCGAACAGCACCAGCGCGACGTCTGCGCCGAGTCCGATCAGCCGCTCGGCTTCGGTAAAAAAGAAGCGGCGGTTCGCGAGACCGGTCAGTTCATCGCGCGTGGCGAGGCCGTAGAGCTCGCGCACGGTTGCGTCGAGCCTTTGCTGGCGCGAGACGACGCGACGTGCGGCGCCGAGCTTCGCGACGAGCTCGAGCTCGTCTGATGACTTCTCGATGAAATCGTCGAAGCCCATGCGCAGCGCGGCAATTTTTGTCTCGACGTCTTCGCGGCCGGTGATCATCAGCGCAAAGGAATCGGCGCCGCGTTCATGCGCGCGCGCCTGCTGGATGAAAGCGAGCCCGTCCATGCGTGGCATCTCGCAATCGACGACCAGCAATTCGAATGCGGGTGAGTGATCGACGACGTCGATTCCCTCGGCGCCGTCCGACGCGGTCGTTACGGCGAAGCCGAAGCGACCAAGGAGCGCACCCAGCCAGGTTCGATAGTTTTCATCGTCATCAACGATGAGAACTCGAAGCGCGCGGGGATCGCTTGCGCCGTCGGTACGGCGTCGGTTTAGCGTCGCGGACATTGACCGTCGAAAAAAGATTCAATAACCGAGCCACGGTGTCGGACGTCGCTGACAGTTGCGCTTGTCAGTCGCGGCTTACGTCTTGCAGCGGAAACTTCCCGTGCGGGCGGGCGTGATGAAAAACCTGATGACCCAATCCCATATCCTCATCGCAGAGGACGAACCGGCGATCCGAAAGCTTCTCGCAACGATCCTCGAACGTTACGACTTCACCGTCACGACAGCATCCGATGGCGCCGACGTTCTGCGGCAACTTGCCGAAGGTGCGAAACCCGATGTCCTCCTGCTCGATCTGATGATGCCGAACGTCAGCGGCTTCGGCGTGATCGACGAGCTCATGCGGCAGCATCATCCGCTCGCCGAACGAATCATCGTGCTCACGGCAGCATCGGGTAGCGAGCTCAGTCAGCTGCCGCCGTCGACTCGCTTCATGCGCAAGCCGTTCGAAGTCGAGAAGCTCATCACGACACTGCGCGAGCTCACGCAATCAGCGGATGGTCCTTCCGGCCTGACGTCAGGCTCAGAAGTTACGCTCCTTCCCGGTGTGATCGCGGAAGCGTGACGCGGAAAATCGAGCCTTTTCCAACCGCGCTCTGCACGTCGATCGCGCCGCCGTGCGCTTCAACGAATCGCTTCGCCAGCGCCAGCCCGAGTCCCGTTCCGCCGGGATGCAGTCCGCCGTTGTAGACCTGCTCGAAGTCGCTGAAGATCCGCTGCTGATCGGCGACGCTGATGCCGATGCCGCGATCGGCGACTTCGATCTGCCACCGATCCTCGGTTGCGCTCGTGCGGATCGTGATCTTCCCGCCGGCCGGGCTGAATTTGTTCGCGTTCGACAACAGATTGAGCAGCACCTGTTCGACGCGGCTCTGATCGGCGCGAACGATCATCGGCTCCGGCGCGAGGTCGAGCTCGACTTCCTGCTCCTTCCGCCCGAAGAGCGGCGCCGTCGACGCGACCGTGTTTGCGATGGCGTTGCGCAGATCGATCTCCTCGAAATTCATCGGCATCTTGCCCGCCTCGACTTTGGCGATGTCGAGCAGGTCATTGATCAGGCCGAGCAGATGCGTGGCGCTCGATGAGACGTTCGACAGAAATGCGATCCGCTTCTGCGTCGTGATCACGTCCTCCTGCTCGATGAGCAGGTCGGAGAAACCGATGATCGAGTTGAGTGGCGTGCGCAACTCGTGCGACATCTTCGCGAGAAAGTCGCTCTTGTGTTTCGACGCCGCGATGGCGCGCTCGGTCTGCAGCCGCAGCTCTTCTTCGCGGCGCCGCAATTCGGTCGCGGTCTCTTCGATCGTTTCGGCGAGCGAGCGGAACTCGAGGTATCGCGAATCGATGCTGCGCGATTCGAACGTCGCTCCTTCGCGCATCGCCGCGATGGCGCCGCGAATCTGCGCGAACGGGCGCGAGATGTTGAGCAGCAGCGTCGCCGAGGCGAGAAGCAGGATGACGAGCACGAAGACGTCGACGAGCGTCGTCACGAACATGATCCGCCGCCGCTTGATCGAGAAGTTCACCCACGCTTTCTGATCGCCACGCTCCATCATCGAGCGAAGCGCGAGGATGCTCCGTCCGATGAGATGCGCGCTTTCTTCACCGCCGATGTCACTTCGTTTTCCCTCGAGAACTTCACGCTGCGCGGCGAACCAGTTCGCGGTGCCGTTCGCGATCGGCGGCAGCGCGCGCTGCAGTTCGGGGGCGACGTTGCGCAACAGCGACTGCAGTTTCGCGATGTGCCCGGCGTTGGTGGCGCGTGCACTTTCGAGCGCCGGCAGCGCGTGCGGATCGTCGCGCTCGATGAAGGCGGCGCGCAGGAAGTTGGAGTGCATCCGGTTCGCGACGCCGGCCGCTTCGGACCACGTGCTCTGCTGCGCGAGCCGATCGACTTCGAGACGGTCGAGCAGATAGAGACGAATCGCGAACGATGCGCCCCAGCCGAGGAGAATGATGACGGTGAGGATCTGCAGCGCGTTGACGATCGTGCGCGGCTGCGCTTCCTGACGATCGGCGCGCAGCTTCGCGCCGAGGTTGCTGCCGAACGCGAGGATCGGTGTTGCGAGCAGCAGCGCGGCGGTGAAGTCGGCAATCCACCAGACGAACACTTCGCGCCAGACGATGCCGGCAGTCGAATGCTTGACGACGAGCAGATTGCCGGCGATCGCGCTGAACGCCGTGTTGATGACCGTGCCGAAAAGGAGGAAGACCAGGAACGAGCGCATGTCGCGCAGATCGGTGTGCAGATCACGGCGCAGACGGAAGACCAGCCACGGGATCATTCCTTCGCACGAGCTCACCAGACCGCTGAGCAGCAATCCTTCGAAGTCGGCGTTCGGACTCCACGGCGTCGCGAACGTGGCGAGCACGATGCCGATCGCCGCCCAGATGCCGAAGTACATGCAGCAGACGATCGCAACCGCCGTCGCCGGAAAAAGAATCGAGACGCCGTTCTCAATCTCGAAGTGAACCGCGAGCGCGTTGAGCAACGCGAACAACGCAAACGTCACCGCGATCTGACCGATGCGAATCAGACCCGTACGGACGACGGGAGGCAGTCTGGCCATTGTGGGGAGGTGTGATTGTACGGAAACCGGGTGCTGAGTGCTGAGTTCAGAGTGCTGAGTCACGCTTCGCGACCGCGATCATGCTCGCCGAGGCGGAGCGACTCAGCACTCAGCACTCAGCACTCGGCACTCAGCACCGCCTTTGGGCTACTTCCAGTTCCGTATCGTTTCCCAGGCCGCGGGCGCCGCGAAGAGGTAACCCTGTCCGTAAGTGATTCCGAGCTCGCGGCAAATTCGCAACTGCTCCTCGGTCTCGATCGCTTCGGCGATCGTCTGCGCATCGATCGTGTCGGCGCAGCGTGCGACGAGATCGACGAGCCGCCGCCGGATCGGATCCTTTTCCACGCCGTGGAAGAGCGAGTGGCCGACCTTCAGGTAATCGGGCTGCAGCTCCGCGACCGCTTCGAGTGTCGCGTAGCCGGAACCGCAGTCATCGATGGCGATCTTGAAGCCCATCGCTTTGAGGTCGAGCAGCGTGCGGCGGAAGTTGCGGTAGTCGCGGATGGCGCTCCGCTCCGTCACTTCGATGACGACGCTCGAATGGCAGTCGAAGAACGAATCGAAGACGCCGGTGCCGCGCTGCTGGAGCTGCTGAATGAAGTGCGACTCAAGGTTGAAGAAGAGGAGGCCGCGCGAACAGACATCCTGGAGCAACGGCTTCACATTCTCGATGCAGAGCGTTTCGAGCTCCCAGACGAGATCGAAGTCGCGCGCCAGTTCGAAGATGACTTCCGGACTTTCGATCTCGCTGCCGGCCGGTCCGCGCGACAGCGCTTCGTAGCCGACCACCTCGCGCGTCTCGAGTTTCACCACCGGCTGGAAAACGGTCGTGATCGACTTCTCGCGGATCGCTCGAATCAGCCGTTCGCGCAGCGCGTGGTAGTAACGCGTCTCGCGGCGCTCCGCGACGTCTTTCGCTTCGCGCACCGCGTTGTAGAGGATGCGCGGCGCGAAGACCGGCTGCGCGTGCGTCGTTGCGCCGCCGCCGAAGATCGTCACTTCGTCGATGATCGATGGATCGACGTCGATCGATTTCAGTGCCAGTCGCGCAGTTCGCTCCAGCTCCTTCGCCGTCGTCTGCGGATTTCCTTTCAGGCCATGCGCGAAGCAATAGAAATCGTTCGCGCCGGAATGACTGGTGGCGACGACGACGTCGTTGCCGAGGAGCGGCGTGATCATGACGTGCAGCCCGCGAACGAACTCGCGGCGGAGGATGTCGAAGAGGTCCCAGTGATCGCGCTCGCCGAGTCGGAAGAGCGGCTCGATCTCCAGACAGTAGACCTGCAACGTCTCGCCGGCTTCGATCAATTTGCGCAAGTCGTCGACCACCACGGCCAGCGTCGGCACCTCGGTCGTCGCATCGAAGAACAGCTCGCGCAACCGCGTCACCTGATCCTGACGAAGCGTGAGACTCCACCAGATGTCGTCGCGCGCCGAAAGCATCTCGTTGACGACGCGCCGCAGCGTTTCCGGCCGCACCGGTTTGATGAGATAGCGATCGGCGCCCATGCGCAGCGAGCGCTCGCGATCGAGCGTGGCGTCGGAGCCGGTCATCATGACGATCGGCGTCCGTTCGGCGCCGTCTTTCGCGCGCAGATGTTTCAGCAGCTCCCAGCCGCTGCCGTCGTTCGCGAGTCCGATGTCGACGAGCGCGAGGTCGGGCGGATCTTCATCCGCCGCGGCGATTGCGGCGGCGGCACTGCCGCTCCAGATCGTCCGGAAACTGGCTTCAGGCAACGCCGCGCGAACGAACACGCCGACCTCCTCGTCGTCATCGAGGACGAGAATGACCGCCTGGCGCGCGGCGCGCACCGGGCTGGGGCGTTCACGGTTTCTGAGCGGTTCGGACATCAGCGGGACCGGCGCCGATCATATCTCCGATGGCGCGTACACTCGACCGATGCATTTCGAAACGACCGCAATTCACTCCGGAAATGAGCCCGACGAACTGACCGGCTCGATCGCGCCGCCGCTACATCTTTCGACGACGTTCGAGCGCGACGAATCGGGTGAAACGCCGCGCGGCTACTCGTACGTTCGCGACGGCAACCCGACGCAGAGCCGGCTCGAAACCGCGCTGGCCGCGATCGATTCCGGGGAGGCGGCGCTGGCGTTCGCGTCGGGCATGGCAGCCGGTTCGGCGCTGCTCGGTTCCCTGCCGGCCGGCTCGCATGTCGTGATGCCCGACGACAGCTACTACGGGATGCGCATCATCGCCAACGACTTCTTCCCGCGGTGGAATCTGACGGCGACGTTCGTGGCGATGGAGGATCTCGAGGCCGTGCGCGCCGCGATCACATCGTCGACGAAACTGATCTGGTGCGAGTCGCCGTCGAACCCGCTGATGACGATCGTCGACATCGCCGCACTCGCGACGCTTTCCCACGATCACGGTGCGCTCCTCGGCGTCGACGGTACGTTCGCGACGCCGGCGTTGCAGCGTCCGATCGAGCTCGGCGCCGACGTCGTGCTTCACTCGACGACGAAATACCTCGGCGGACACAGCGACGTGCAGGGCGGCTCGCTGGCATTCGCGCGCCGCGATGATCTGTACGATGCGACGCTGCACGCGCGACACGTCACCGGCGGCGTCGCGTCGCCGTTCAATTCGTGGCTCGTGCTGCGCGGCATTCGAACGCTGGCGCCGCGCATGCGCGTGCATTGCGCGAACGCGTTCGCGGTGGCGACGATGCTCGCGTCACACCCGCGCGTCGAGGCCGTTCACTTTCCGGGACTGGCGTCGCATCCCGGACACGCCGTTGCCAAACGACAGATGAGCGACTTCGGCGGGATGCTGTCGTTCCGCGTTCGCGGAGGCCGGAGCGAGGCGCTGGAAGTGACGGCTAAGACAAAAGTAATCCGGCGTGCGACGTCGCTCGGCGGCGTCGAGAGTCTGATCGAGCATCGCGCGTCGAGCGAAGGACCGACGTCACGCATGCCGCAGAATCTGCTGCGGATGTCGGTCGGCCTCGAACATCCCGACGATCTCGTTGCCGATCTGCAACAGGCACTCGGCTGACGCGGGCGTCTCATCATTCAAAAGGAGATCTCCATGCGCTTCGTTCGCGTTGTCGCTCCGCTGCTCCTCGTCGCGATCACGGCTGCCGGCGGCGAGCACTTGCAGTGCGGTACGAGCGAACGGACGAATGAGCAGGTCCGTCAGCTCGATGCGTGGTCGACCGCGCGCGAACAGATGCTGTTGTCGAAGGGTGCGCGCATCGCGCCGAACGCGACGGTGCAAAGCAACATCGTCGTGCTTCCCGCCGATGAGGTGAACGCGCCGTTCCGGCATCCGTTCGATCTCGGCGGCCGATCGCTCATGATGCAGCGGAGCGGCACGCAGTCATTCAATGTGACGAATGCGGCGCTGGCGTACGACGACGATCGCGGAATGGAAGTGACGCTGCCGGCAGGGAAGTCCTACGTCGAGATTCCGCTCACGCTTTTTCACTTTCCGTTTTTCGATCGCGACGCGACGACGCTTTTCGTCTCCGAGTACAACGGCATCTATCTCGATCCGCCCGACGAATACGGGATCGGACAGTACGGCGACGTCGAGTTGGTCGCGCAGCGGCAGGCGGTGATCGCGCCGCTGTTGACGACGAACGAGAGTCAGTTCGGGCAGGTGCCGAAAATCTACGTGAAGCAGAGCGGCGAAGCGATCACCGTGACGTGGACGACGACCGGCACGCGCCTGAATTACGACGTGCAGGCGCAGCTGAGCCGCACCGGCGACATCCGCTTTTCGTATCGCGGAACGGAGGCGGTGATCTCCGGCAGTGTGATCGTTACGTCGGGGCACGAACCGTGGCGATCGCAACTGACGACGCTCGCGTCGATCGGCGATGTTGCGAACGACGTCAGCACGCGCATTCCAACCGCCGCGCAGGCGATGCTCGACATCGACACGACGACGATCTCGCGCGTCGCCGACTCCGACGTGCTCGAAGCGCGAATCAAAATGCGCGCGGCGATCGATCCGAAACTCATCGGCGGCGCGAGCGATTACGCCGCGTTTTACGTGACCATCGGCAATGCGCAATCGTCGTTCTATCTCTACGGCGACGGCAGCAGCGAGTACTACACCGGCGCGTGGGGCGGCGGGATGTCGAGTCCGGGCGCGCGCGTCGAAGGCGACACGATCGTGATGACGATCATGCAGAGTCTGATCGTGCCGTGGTCGGGCAAGCTCGTGCCGCGATCGGTGACCTATCTCTCGAGCGTCGCAACGACCGCCGATCAATCGATCTTCGAGCTGACCGCCGACGCGCCGCGAAGCGCGCGGAGCATCGACTTCAGCGCGGCGGCGCGGACCATCGACGGACCGCTGTACGAAGCGTTCACGATTCCGATCGTGAGCACCAGAGGAGCCTGGAACGAAGTCAAGGATCTCTACCGCCTGCAGGACGGTGCGTTCGACGCCGTCGCCATCTATCAGAACTTCTACACCGATCTGATCTTCTACGCCGGTGCGTATTCAAGCGGCGGCAACGCGCAGGTGGAAGGGATCACCGCGTCGACGTCGATCACTCCGAACGCGCCGCGCACGCCGGCGCTGATGCACATGAACAGGATCGGCTACAGCTGGAACGCGACGCCGAACAACGCCGGTCATGTCGTGATGCACGAGCTCGGACATCGCTGGCTCTACTACTTCAGCATCATGGAGAACGGGCAGAAGAAGTTCGCGCTCAATCCGCTGCGCCAGCATCCCGCGCAGTTCGTCGATACGCGGGCAGCGTTCAGCGTCCGCACCGATCACGACGCGTCGGTGATGGGCGGCGGGCTGTTCACCGAAAGCGCCGGCAGCTTCGCGTCGACGGAGTTCGCGAACTTCGGCTACAGCTGGCTCGATCTCTATCTGATGGGGCTCGCTGACAAAGCCGAAGTCCAGCCGCTCTACTACATCGCCAACTCCAATCCGCGCCTCGGCGACGCGTATTACCCGCCGCCGAGCCGAACGTTCCAGGGCGAGCGGCGCGACGTCGTCATTCAGCAGGTGATCGACGCCATGGGCACGCGTAAGCCGGCGTATCCGAACACGCAGCGAACCTTCCGCACGCTCTTCGTGCTGCTCGCCGATCCCGATCGACCGATCACCGAGGAAGAGATCGCGGCCGTCGATGGCTACCGCGAAACGTTGCGCGAGAAGTTCCCGATCGCCACCGGCGGGCGCGCCAGCGTGGTCACCGACTTCGACGGCCTGACCCCTCCGCGCCGCCGCACCGTGGGAAGGTAAAGCAGGGGTCAGATCTAAAAACTTAAGTTAACGCCTGCTTCACCGGCGTTAACTTAAGTTTTTAGATCTGACCCCCTGCTTATAAAATTGCGGGGTTATGGCGAAGAACTTCGAGATTGTTTGTCCGTGCTGTGAGGCGACGATCGTCATCGATCGGCTTTCGGGCGAGGTGTTGCTGCACAAGGCGAGGGAGACGCGCTCGAATCAGTCGCTGGAAGCGATGGTGACGAACCTCGAGACGCAGAAGAGCGAGATGGAGAAGCGTTTCGATCGCCAGCTCGAGAGTCAGAAAGATCGCGCGCGCATCCTCGACGAACGTTTCAAGGAAGCGATGGAACGCGCCGACAAATCCGACAAGCCGTACATCAATCCTCTCGACGTCGACTGATGGCCGATTTCGATCCTGATGCAGCCGCGCCCGCCGGCTCCGGAATCTACGGGCTGCCGTTTACTCCCGAGGAGGCGAAGGTCGTCGTCGTGCCGGTTCCGTACGAAGCGACGACGTCGTATGGCGGCGGAACGTCGAAAGGTCCGGCCGCGGTCTTCGAAGCGTCGAAGCAGGTCGACCTCCACGATCACGAGACCGGGCGTCCGTACGCCGCCGGCATCTCGATGCTGCCGATTCCGCGAAAGATCGCCGGCTGGAATCGCGATGCGAAAGAGCGCGCCGCCGCGGTGATCGAGAAGGGCGGCGTCGTCGACAAAAAAACGCGCAACGCCGCCGCGTACGTGAACGAGATCAGCGACTCCGTCAACGAGTGGGTGTACGAGAAGACGCGCGCGCTGCTCGACGCCGGGAAGATGCCGGTCACGCTCGGCGGCGATCACTCCGTGCCGTACGGCGCGATCCGCGCCTACGCTGAAAAATATCCGAAGCTCGGGATTCTTCACCTCGACGCGCACGCCGATCTGCGCGAGGCATACGAGGGCTTCACGTGGTCGCACGCGTCGATCTTCCACAACGTGATGACGAAGCTGCCGGTCGCGAAGCTCGTGCAGACCGGCGTCCGCGATCTCGGCTCCGCCGAGAACCGGATGATCGAGACGTCGAAGGGGCGGATCGTGACGTTCTTCGATGCCGACGTCGCCGCGCGCAAAGAGAACGGTCACTCGTTCGCCGACATCGCCGACGATATCGTCGCGCAACTGCCGCACGACGTGTATCTGTCGTGGGACATCGACGGTCTCGATCCAACGCTCTGTCCGTCGACCGGCACGCCGGTGCCCGGTGGTCTTTCGTGGAATGAGGCGATCGGTCTGCTGCGCGCAATCGTCCGCCTACGCAAACGGATTGTCGGTCTCGATCTCTGCGAAGTCGCACCCGGCGAGACGGAGTGGGACGCGAACGTCGGCGCGCGGTTGCTCTACAAGATGATCGGCTTTGCGTTACTGACGCAGGGTTGACGACGACCGGGGGGCCTCCGGCGGGCGGCCACGGGCCGCAGCGTTGGCTGGCCCAGCCTCGGCGGACATCTCCGTTCAACGCGCCACTGTTGGCGGAGGCTGGGCCAACCAACGCTGCCGGCCGTGCCGGCCCGCCGGAGGCCCCCCGTCAATCGTCAATCTCACCGTCAGCCACGCGAACACGAACACCGCGCAACGCCGCCACGATTCGCGGCACGTGCACATGGCACGTCTCCACGATCACGGTCACTTTCCGCGGCGGGGTTCCTGCGACGGCGGTTCCGGCGACGAACACGCCGTTCACATTCGTCTCCATCGTTTCCGGATCGTAAACAGGTTGACGATCGTCGCCGCGCAGTTCGACGCCGAACAGATTGAAGAGCGTCGGGTCCTGGCGATAGCCGGTCATCATCAGGACGAAGTCGGCTTCGATGGTGAGGTTCTGCAGCCGCACGGTTCCGCGTTCGATTTCCAGCGGAAACGTGCGCGGCAGAAAACGGATGCGATCGTCGCGGATCATCGCGCGCACTTCGGGCAGCAGCCAGAACTTGACGATGCCTGGATCGAAGTCGTCGCGGCGATAGCTGATCGTCACGTCGGCGCCGGCGCGCTGGCAGCGCACAGCCGCTTCGACCGCCGAGTTTCGTCCGCCGACGATCAGCAGCTTCTTCCCGAAGTACGTGTGCGGATCGACGAAGTAGTGACTGACGTGCGGCAGCTCTTCGCCCGGAATGCCGCACGTTCGCGGCGCGTGCATCGCGCCGATGGCGAGTACGACGCGATCGACGCGGTATCGATGTTCACCGTCGAGCGCTTCCGTTCGCAGCTCGAATCCGCCGTCCGGCAGACGATCCGCAGCAACGACCTTCTCGTACGTTCGGATCTGCAGGCCGAACTGCATCACGACCGAGCGCATGTACGCGAGGTACTCCTCGCGCGTGATCTTCTGCTGGTTCGGCACCTGAATCGGCACGCCGGCGAGCGACAGACGATCGGAGCTCGAATGAAAGAGCATCTGGATCGGATACCAGGCGATCGTGCTGCCGATCTGTCCCGCGTCGAAGTGGATGTAGTCGATCCCTTCCTGCTTCAGCGCGACCGCGAGCTCGATGCCGATCGGACCCGCGCCGATGACGGCGACCGTCACGTCGTCAATCCCATCTCGCGCAGCACCGAAACCTTCGCGTCGATCATCACGTGATGCTCGAGCCCGAGGAGATCGGCGAGCTTGCGAACGAGATAGTTCTCGTAGTCGGTGAGGCGGCCGTCGGAGTAGACCATTCGCCACATCGTCCGGACGATCTCGATGCGCTGATCGAGCGGCGCATTTTTTCGAATGAAGCTCGTCAGCGCGAAGTGATCGATCGTCTTCGCGCGGATCTCCGCCGCGGCGGCGATCAGCTCGCGTGCGACGTCGCCCGAAAGTGCGAACGCCCGCTGCAGAAATCCGGCGAGATCGCCATCCTCGGCCGGCGAAAATTCTCCGTCCGCGTAGCCGATCTCGAGCAGCACGGCGGCGGTGGCGAGTCGCAGCGGATCGTGTTCTGATGGGGAGGAGGCGCGCTGCTCGCACAGCCCGTCTTTGAATCTTCCGATGAGTTTTGCAAAGCTCACCGGCCGGAGTGTAGCGCATGGCTCGAACTGAACTGAGTACGCTTCCCGACGGTGCACGAATCTGGATGTTCGGCATCACTCCCGCGCTCGATGACGCGAAGGCGCAGTCGCTGCTGAGCCAGGTCGATTCCTTCCTCGATTCGTGGGCCGCGCACGGCACGCCGATCACCTCGGCACGCGCGCTGATCGATCACACGTTCCTCATCATCGCCGTCGACAAGCAGAGCGAAACGTCCGGCTGCTCGATCGATCGGATGTTCGGTCTCTTCCGCCAGTTCGAGCGCGATTTCGGCGTGCAGGTCCTCGATGCCGATCGCGTCTTCTTCCGGCACGGTTCCGGTGCGATCGACGCGATGTCGCGCGCCGACTTTCGAGCGAAAGCCGATCTGCACACGATCGTTTTCGATACGACGGCGGAACGGCTTGGCGAGATTCGCGGCGGTGGATGGGAACGGCCGGCCGAGGAATCGTGGCACCGGCAACTGCTGGCGTGAGGCTACGGCTGCTTCATCTCGAGCGCGTATTCGCGCTCGCGCATTCCGGCGGGAATCGCGAATGAATCGCGCGTCGTCGCAGCAGTGACGACCCAGTCGACGCTGGTGACGACGCTCTCGGTGATGGCCGGTCCGCCTTCGACCGTTCGCGTCACCTTCAGCTCGTGACGCAGCGTCATGCCGCGAATATCGCTGTTGATCGTGGCGAGCTCCGTATCGATGGTCGGGATTCCGGTGGAGAGTCCGCGCTGCAGCGGCAGGCGAGGGAGCGACGGCGCGGTCCAGATCGTGGCGACGGCGTGGACGAGGCCGCGGAACGGCGTGCCGTCGAAATCGGCGAAGAGATGAAACGTCATCGTGATGGTGTGCTTCGTCGTCGCGAAGCCGGCGATCACGCCGCCCGGCGCCTTCGACTGTGAGATCACCGCTTCGCCATCAAGTTTCGATTCGAACCCGCCCGGCAGGAGAAAGAGTCGCGATGAGACGACGCGACCTTCGACGCGGCGGCGCTGCCAGACAGTGCTCTTCGCGAGATTGATCAGCGAGGCGGTTTGATCGCCGTCGGTGGAGATGGCGATGTCGTATTCGCGCTGGCCGGTCGGATCGTGTTCGAGCTCGAGCCGGTAGCTCTCATTGCTGACGAGCACGCGCCCGCTGCTCTCCGATTCGTAACCGTTGCTGCGGAACTTCGTGGTGAAGTGGTACGACAGCCCGGCTTGCACCGGGAGCGCGACCGCCAGCAGCAGGAGCACGATTCGTTTCATCATGAGACGAGAAGCGCGAACCGCAACGTTATTACTGCACTACGCGATCTGCCGTTGCCGAAACCGATCGCTGAGGTCGTCCGTCAACAACGCGAACCGATGAAGAGACTCGCGCTGCTCCTGTTGTTGCTTTTCGCAGATTGTAAGCGTGCAGTGCCGCCGGGCAGAGTCGTGCTCGTTCCGATCGGACCTCTGCCGGCGAACCTGCTCGCCGATCTGCAGCGTGAGTTAGCGCCGATCCTGAAACGAGAGGTCACAATCGGCAACGAGATTCCTCCGCCGCCAGCCGGCTTCGACAAGTCACGAAACCAATACCTCGGTGACGCTGTGCTCGAGCAGCTGGAAAGGAACGACCGGCCCGACGCAGCTCGCGTCGTCGGCATCATTGACAGCGATGCATACGCGCCCGGTCTCAACTATGTCTTCGGGCAGGCGCGGCTGCCGGGTCGCTTCGCAGTCGTTGCGCTGCCTCGATTGCGGCAGTCGTTGCGTGCGCGACCCGAGGACGTCGCGCGGTTTCATCAGCGCGTTCTGAAGATCACGATCCATGAACTGGGACACACGTTCGGATTCGTTCATTGTCCCGATCGAAAATGCGTGATGCACTTTTCCAACGCGATCGGGGAGGCGGACTACTCAGGTGTTCAGTACTGCGACAATGAGCGAAGTCAGGAGGCACGACATTGAAACGAAACGGACGTTGCAATGAATGCGGTGGGACGGACATTCGTACGACAACTGTCTCAGCCGGCGGCGGCTACGCGCCGGATCTGCTTCCCGGTACACACGCATGGTGGAAGAGCGTACAGCTCGAAGTGTATGTCTGCTGTTCCTGCGGCTACTTCCAGTACTTTGTGCCCGAGGAGGCACTCGAAGAGGTCGCGCAGTCGGACAAGTTCGAGTCGCTCAACGAATCGTAATACGTCAGATGCCCAGCGCCGCGGCCACCAATGCCTTCTGTTGTTCCTCGTGCCGATGATGCGATCCGGTTGCCGGCGATGCGCTGATCGGACGTCCCACATACTTCAGTCGCTGATTGCCGCCGACGAGTTGCTGCATCCGATCATGTAGAAACGGCCACGCGCCCATGTTGCGCGGCTCTTCCTGCACCCAGATCAGTTCCGTCGCGTTGACGAACGGCTGCAGCGCGGATGCGAGCATTCCCTGCGGGAACGGATAGAACTGTTCGAGCCGGATGATCGGCACGTTCACGTTCGACTTCTGGCGCGCCGCGAGCAGGTCGTAGTAAACCTTGCCCGATGTGATCACGACGCGCTTCACGTCGCCGCCGGTGATTTGCGTATCGCGCAGCACCGGCTCGAAGCGGCCGTTCGTCAGTGACTCGATCGGCGACGTCGCCTGCGGATGGCGCAGCAGCGACTTCGGCGTCATTACGATCAGCGGCTTGCGCGGATCGTTTTTCATCTGCCGGCACAGCGCATGGAAATGCTGTGCGGGCGTGGTCGGATAAACGACCTGCATGTTTCCTTCGGCGCAGAGCGTCAGGAAACGCTCGAGGCGCGCGGACGAATGCTCCGGTCCCTGGCCTTCGTAACCGTGCGGCAGCAGCATCACGAGACCGCTGTGCTGTCCCCACTTCTCTTCCGCCGATGAGATGAACTGATCGACGACGATCTGCGCGCCGTTCATGAAGTCGCCGAACTGCGCTTCCCACAACACGAGCGCGCCGGGATCCGACACCGAGTAGCCGTACTCGAATCCGAGCACGCCGTACTCCGACAGCAGCGAGTCGTAGACGGAGAAGCTGACGTCCGCGACCGGGTTGTTCGTTTCCTGCGACAGCGCGTTGTCGACGATCACCGGATCGGCGACCTTCGACTCGACGGCATTTTTCGCGAGCGCGTTGAGCGGGACGTAGCCCTCGCCGGTGATGTAATCGAAGAGCAACGCGTGGCGCGATGAGAACGTGCCGCGGCCGGAGTCCTGTCCGCTGAGACGGACGCGGAATCCTTCGGCGACGATCGCACCGAATGCCATCAGCTCCGCGAACGCCCAGTCGAGCGGCTCGCGGCCTTCCACCATCGCCGCGCGTTTCGCGATGATCGGCTTTAGCTTCGGATGGAGCGTGAAGTTTTCCGGCACGGTCGTCAGCGCTTTGCCGACGGCATCGAGAACGTTGCGCGCCACGCCGGTGTCGGGCGACGGCGACTTCTGATAGCCGGTGATCTCCTCGTCGGTGTAGAGCGCTTTTTCATCGGCGCCATGCGACGGCGGCGCGCTCTCTTCCTTCGTCCGATCGAACGCTTCCTGCAGCTTCGACTGGAACGCGTCGAGCCACTGCTCCGCTTCTTTCGGATCGATGTCGGCTTTGCGCAGCAGCGTCTCGGTATAGATCTTCCGGACCGAGCGATGCTCCTTGATCAGCTTGTACATCTTCGGCTGCGTCAGCGACGGCTCGTCGCCTTCGTTATGGCCGTGACGGCGATAGCAGATCATGTCGATGACGACGTCTTTGTGAAACTGCTGGCGGAATTCGTACGCGAGTTTCATCGCGCGAATGCACGCTTCCGGATCGTCGCCGTTGACGTGGAAGATCGGCGCCTGCACCGCTTTCGCGACGTCGGTCGCATAGACGGAACTGCGCGCCGATTCCGGTCCGGTCGTGAAGCCGATCTGATTGTTGATGACGACGTGAACCGTGCCGCCTGTTTTGTAGCCCTTGAGCTGCGAGAGGTTGAGCGTTTCAGCGACGACGCCCTGCCCGGCGAACGCCGCGTCGCCGTGGATGAGCACCGGCATGACCCACGCGCGTGCGCGATCGCCGATCAGCTTCTGCTTCGCGCGAACCATTCCTTCGACGATCGGATCGACCGCTTCGAGATGCGACGGGTTCGACGCCAGCGTCAGTTTCATGAACGACCCGGACGGCGACTGATGCACGCCCTCTGCGCCGAGGTGATACTTCACGTCGCCGGAGCCCTGCGTCGTGTTCGGATCGATGTCGCCTTCGAACTCCTGGAAGATCTTCTCGTACGATTTGCCGAGCGTGTTGGCGAGGACGTTGAGACGTCCGCGATGCGCCATGCCGATGACCGCTTCCTGCACGCCATCAGCGGTCGCTTCATTAAACAGGTAGTCGAGCAGCGGAATGACAGCCTCGGCGCCTTCGAGTGAAAAGCGTTTGTGGCCGACGTACTTCGTGTGCAGAAACTTCTCGAACGCTTCCGCGTCGTTGAGCTTCATCAGGATGCGGCGCTTCGTCGCGCCGTCGAGCGGCTGCTGATTGCGCTGCGGCTCCATCCGATCCTGCAGCCACTTCTTCTGATCGGTGTCCTGCATGTGCATGTACTCGGGGCCGACCTTTCCCGAGTAGGTTTCGCGCAGCGTGTCGAGGATGTCGCGGAGCTTTGCCGACTGTTTTCCACACAGACCGCCGCAGACGAATTCGCGATCGAGATCCCAGATCGTCAGGCCGTAGTGCTGCGGATTGAGCTCGGGGTGATGTCCGACTTTGTATTCGAGCGGATCGAGGTCGGCGAGCAGATGTCCGCGCACGCGATACGCGTTGATCATCTGCAGGACCGCTGCTTCGCGCGCGACGAGCTCGTCGGATTGCTGATTGATGCGCGCGCGGTCTTTGCCCCAGCGCACCGGTTCGTACGGGATGCGCAGGTCGCGATAGATGTCGTCGTAGAACGCGTCGGCGCCGATGAGGAGCTCGTGGACGCGCGCGAGGAACGCGCCCGATTCGGCGCCCTGGATGATGCGATGGTCGTACGTCGACGTCATCGTCATCACTTTCGAGATGCCGAGGTCGGCGAGCACGGCGGGATCGGACGCCGAGTATTCGGCGCTGTAATCGATGTTGCCGGTGGCGATGATCGTTCCCTGCGACTGCATCAGGCGCGGGACGGAAGCGATCGTGCCGAGGGTGCCGGGATTCGTGAGCGAAAGCGTGGTGCCTTCGAAGTCGGAGACTTCGAGCGTGTTGTTGCGCGCTTTGCGGACGACGTCGTTGTACGCCCTGAGGAACTGCGCGAAATCCATCGTCTGCGTGCGTTTGATGTTCGGCACGAGGAGGGAACGCGTACCGTCTTTGCGCTCGAGATCGATGGCGATGCCGAGGTTGATGTCTTCGCGATCGATGCGCGAAGGCGTACCGTCGATCATCGAGAAGGCGGCATTCATTCGCGGGAAGCGGGTGACTGATTTGATGAGCGCCCACGCGATGATGTGCGTGAACGATGCTTTCGGCTGACCGGTCAGCGCGAGATGGTTGTTGATGACGCGGCGGTTTTCTTCGAGCGCTTTGACCGGGATGTTGCGGATCGACGTCGCCGTCGGCATCGTCAGCGACAGATCCATGTTCGTGGCGATCTTGCCGGCCGCGCCGCGGAGCGGAACGATGTTCTGGTTCGCGGGAACGGCGGTCGGACGTGGAGCGGCTGCGGGCGCGGGAGCCGGTTTCGGTGTGGCGGCGGCCGCTTCGGCCGCCGGTGGCGGAGCTGAGACGCGGGCGGGCGAAGCGCCCGCCGCCACACTTGCTACGCGCTGCTCGACGACCTCCTCTTCATCTTCCTCGTCCAGCTGCGGCTGGTAATCGTGAAAGAACTCGCGCCAGCTGGCGCTCACTGCGTCGGGATTGCTGCGGTAGCGCTCGTAGAGCTCTTCGATGAATGCGATGTTGGCGCCGTAGGCGGAGGTAACGGACATGGCGAGACGTTCCTAACGAATGAGTGAATGCGATGATTTCGCGGGATCGGCGGGGGCGACTGCGACTCCGACGACGCCGCGCAGTCTACCTCACGGTCCGGGCCGCTGATTTCGTGCGCGAACCGTCTCCCCCTGACGGCGATTTTACAAACTACTGACAGCGCCTCGACGACTTCGGACCCAGATTGATCATCGCGCCCTGGTCCGGCGTCTCAGCAAAAACGGAGGCTGTACGTGAAGTTTGCGAGTTTCTTCCCCGTTCCGGGTTTGCGAAAGCGCGAGCAGACTCGCGCCGAACACCAGCTCCACGCGCGGCAGGCGCAGCTCGCCAGCGCTTTCGCGGCGGCGCCGATCGCAGTCGGCGTCTGCACTGCTGACGGCCAGTGGCTGCAGTTCAACGACGCGTTCCCGGCACTGCTTGGATACACGCGGCAGGAGCTGATGAACATCTCTCTGATGTCGCTCACGCATCCGGAAGATGCGCTTCGCGAAACAAAGCTGCTTCGTCGCCTCGTGACCGGAGACATGGCCTCGTATCGGATGAAGAAGCGAGTCATCGACAAGCGGGGCGTCTATCAGCCGGTTCACGTCAGTACCGGGATCGCGCACGGCGGCGACGGGCAGCCGGACCTGCTCGTGTACGTTGCCGAGCAACCCGAGGCGCAACGCGAAAGCGGATACGACTCCGATCGCTTCGCGGCGCAGCTCCTCGAACAGTTGCGCGAGGTTGCGGTGATCCGCGTCGACACCCGCGGCATCATCACCGGCTGGAACGAAGGTGCTCGCCGTCTGCTCGGGTTCCGGCGCGACGAAGTGATCGGGAAAAATCGGAGGATGCTCTATCGCAGCTGCGAGTCGTACACCGACCAGCCGGAGCGGCACCTGGCCAACGCCACGACGCAGGGACGCATCGAATTTGAAGACTGGCGCATGCGCCGCGATGGTGCCGATCTCTGGATCCGCACCACGATCACGCCGTTCGCACCCGACGGCGTGGTGAAGGGCTTCGTCGAAACGATCGCGCCTGCCGCGGTTTCGGACATCGAAGAGCAGTCGCGCGCCATCGCCGAACTGCGGACGTCCGCTGACGAAGCAGGCGCGCGTTGCGCGTCGGTCGAGGCATCGCTGCACGAAGCGAATCGCAAAGCGGAGGTCAGCGAGAACGAGATTCGCTCTCTGAAGGCGGCGCTGCTGCACGAAGTCGCGCGTCGCAGGACTGCCGAGGACGAGCTCGCCGACGCACGACAGGCGGCGTCGGCGATCCTGCCGATTGCGGCACCGCATCAGATCTGGATGCCGGCGGTCGAGCCGCAGTCATTGACGGACGCGCCGCCGGTGCACGAGGTGATGGCGATCCCCGAAGTGCTGCCCGCCATCCCGGTCGTTGAGAACGTGCCGTTCGAAACGGAAATCGTATCGGCCGTCGCGGCTCAGCCCGAGGCCGTGTGGCAGGAGCTGGAAGGGAAGAAAGTGCTCGACCTGCTTCGCGAGTTCGCGAAGGAGACGCGGACCGGAGTCTTCATCGCCAGCGATGGCGTGCGCGAGCGCGCGATCTTTTTCCACTGCGGTGCAATCCTGTCGTGCGCATCCGACGACCCGGCGATGCTGCTCAGCGAGCGGCTCGTCGCCGAGGACGTGATCACCGACGCGCAGCGTGTCCGCGCGCTGGAGGTCGTCGAAGAGACGCAACTCGCGTTTGGCCGCGTCCTTCTGATCATGGATTACGTGACCGAGGAGGAGCTGATCGCGGCGCTGCGTCGGAAGATCGACGTCGAGATCGGAGAGATGTGCACGTGGAAAAAGATGCTGTGGACGTTCTCGGCGAGCGAGATCGGAGCGGCCAAGCTCGTGCCGATGCGCGTGCGCGTATCTGACATCGTCCGGCGGCAGCAGAAGCGCGAGCGGCCGCTGTTCATCGCGGCGGCGCATGGCCGGAAGTACCACCGCGAGGATTGCATCGCGGCGCGGCGCATCGCCGCGGCGACGCGCGTCGTCTTCGTCAATGAACGGGCGGCGAAGAAGAAGGGGCTGACGGCATGCGAGATCTGCTCGCGCGGCGAGAAGGCAGCGATGAAGCGGCTCCGCCGCGTTGGATGACTCAGGACCGCTTTTCCACGACCGTGTGGGAAAGCGATGTGAGGCCGAGCCAGCCGAAGCCGGCAGCAAAGCCGCCGAGGACGTCGGACGGAAAGTGCACGCCGAAGTAGACGCGAGAGAAGCCGACGCTGAGGATGGTCATGCCGGCCAGCGTGTGCACCAGCGCCTGCGTTGATGACGATTCGTTCTGTACGAGATGGTGCGCGACGATCGGGTAAGTCGCGGCGGAGAGCAGCGAGTGGCCGCTCGGGAAACTGTGCGAGCGCGGCAGCTTGATGCGGCGCGCCATTTCGATCGGACGCTGCCGCTGGAAGATGTTCTTCAGGATGGTGTTGATCGCCATCGCGCCGCCGGTGGAGATGATCACCGTCCACGCGTCGGTTTTCTTTCCTTTGCGCAGCATGGCGATGGCGGTCAGGCCGGCGGCGGTGGAGATCGCGGCGTGCGAGCCGAGCTGCGTGATCGCTTCCATCGTGCGATGCATCGACGGATTGTCGATCGTGTGCACGGCTTCCATGATCATGTCGTCGTAGCGGTCTGCGCGGCCGGTCACGACGTGCTCTGCCTGCTCCTTGAAGAACCAGAATGCGATCGAGGCGAGCGCGACGCCGCCGGTGGTGCCGATCGCGAGCGGAAGGAAGCGCTGCCGCCGTTTCGGTTTGCTCTTTTTCACGACTGCGATTCTATGGCAGGACGTTCTTGAGACAGAAGATCGAGCCGCCCGCCTTCTGAAACTCGCTCGTCGACAGTTCGTGCACGGTCAGTCCGAGCAGTTCCGCTTCGGCGCGTGTGTGCGGGTTGCCGGCCGGCAACAACAAATTCTTTCCGTCGGGCGAGTGTCCGTTGAGCGCGAAGCCGTGCAGCGCTTCCTCGGCGTCGACTTCGATCAACCGCTCGAAGCCGGCTTCGAGTCGCGCCCACGATTCGTTGTCGAACGCGCCGCGATACGAGAACGCGGTCGTCTCATCGATCGGCATCAGCGCGACGTCGAGGTGATACATCCGCTCTTCGACGAGTGAGAGCGTGATGACGTGTGCGCCGGTGAGCTCCGCGACCTCTTCCCACGCTTCTTCACTGGTGCGGAAACCGTGTCCGCCCCACATCAGATTTTTTCCGGGATGCCAGATCGCGTCGCCCGTTCCTTCGAGCGGCATGATCGTCCGCAGCGGATGCGCACGCATGCCGAGCGCGCGCAGCGATTCGGTGAGGTACGGCACTTCGCCCTGACGTTCGGCTTTCGCCATGTGCGAAAGGACGAGCGCCGGCGCGCCGTCCGCGTCGACGTACGGCAGGATCTGATTGGCGACGAAGACGAGATCGGGAAACTCGTCGATCCCTTCGACGACCGTCACCGGAAAGCCGAGCGATTCATAGGTGCGGCGAATGGCGGACCACTCGTCGTGCGCGCGGTCGGCGTCGACGGAACCGAGGTTGCCTTCCATGTGCGGGTTGAGCACGTGGAGAACCTGGAAGTGCGTCGGGTCGACCATCAGTACACGACCGAAGCGCGGACGCGGCGATGAGTCGGCGAGAAAGCGGCGGAGCGATGCGGCGTCGTCGAGGGCTGAGCCCTGATAAAGCAAAGTCACGGGCGGGCGATTGTGCCACGAGTCAGAACTCAGAAGAACTCCGGGTGAAGCAGCACGAACGTGCGTTCGCGCACGTCGACCCACATGAGCGACGCGTACTTCGGATCGAGCCGGCGCGCAATCGTCCAGGCGTCCCACGCCTCGACCTGACTACGGCTGTTAAAGAACGCATCGCCGAGAATCTTCCACGCGCCGGCGATCCACGGTTGATTGGAAAGTGGGTCGCGCAGATGGAGGGCGACCTTGTCTCCGGTCACACCGCCGTTATTCATGACGTCGGCTTCAAGTATCGAGACGACGTCATCGGCAACCGTCGTCTGATCGTGCACATGCGCCAGCGTTGCGAGGGCGGCGCCGTTTTCCGGCGGCCGAGCCCGCGCTGCCAGTTGCATCGCACGCAGTTTTGGATCGGCGATTACGGAGCGCGCGCGTTCCATCACCGCCGCCGGCAGCGGCTTCGACGTTGTCATCTCGTACTCGACCAGGGTCAGCAGCGCGTCGAGATTGTCGTTTGCGTTCATGAACGCGACCGCGTCCGCTGCAAGCTTAACTTCGACGGCGGGGGGCACGCCTTCGAGCGCTTTCACCGCCGCGCCGCCGAACATCGCATTCGACTCGATCGTGAGGTGCGGATTCGTGATCGGCGGGTACGGCGCGTCGGGGAAATGCATCGCGTTCGTGATCACGATGTGATGCTCAAAGGTGCGCAATTCGCGCGGGATGCCGTGCCGGTTCAGCAGGTCGAGGAGGATCCCGGGCCTTGCATTGAACGTGTACCGGACGAAGCGAATGAACTCGGCTCGTTCGGCGTCGGTCGTTTCGATGCTCGAGATGGAGAAGTCGGCGATCAGCAGTTTGTTTGTGTCCGAGAGCTCATGTGTGACCTCCGCGAACAGCGACTTCTCAATCGTCCCCTTCGCGTTGGTCGTGAAGACGCGGCGCGTCGCGAAGTCGCGGATCGTCACCTCGCCATCGTGCTCATAGCGGAGCCAGGTCCCTCCGAGGGCCAGGTACGTGTCCGGCTGCTTATCCACCTTCAGTGTAAGGCCGAGACTCGCGAAGGCCGGAAGTGCGGCCAGAGTGAGGACGAGCGGCAGCAGCCGGCGCATTTCGCCATATTGCGGCATTTGCCCTGCAATTCACGTGGATTACACGAGGGCTTCAACGGCGCCGCTCTCTAATACGCCGACTCGTGCTGGTCAACTCCGTACCACTCCCCAGGGTCAATCTTTGTCGTTGTGGTCATGAAAGCGGCCACGGCGAACGCTTTTCTCTCCACCGTTCCCGCAAATCTTTGTCTGGAGGATTCATGAATCGTCGTTCTCTCCCTGGTTTTCTGGTTGCCCTCGTGCTTCTCGTTTCTCCCTCTCTTTTCGCGCAGCAGAAGAGCGTTCTCTTCGACGCCGGCCACGCGCAGACGGCCGGCAATGCCGACTGGACGCTCGATGAAGATTCGTGCGGTACCGCGCAGCGTTATCCGACTCCCGATCAGGCCGGGATCACTTCGTCGACTCCGGAGACGTTCTGGAGCGGCGGTCATTCGGCGATGGGCGTCGATCTCGTCAAGAAAGGCTTTCATGTCGAGAGCCTGCCGACCGGCGCGCGCATCACGTACAACGACACGACGAACGCGCAGGATCTGAAGAACTACAACGTCTTCGTCATCCCCGAGCCGAACGTCCGTTTCACGACGGCCGAGGTCACGGCGATCCGCAGCTTCGTGCAGAACGGCGGCGGACTGCTGATGATCGCCGATCACGCCGGCGCCGATCGCAACAGCGACGGCTGGGAGCCGCCGGAGATCTTCAACGATCTGATGGGCAGCCCGAGCGTCTTCGGCATCACGTACAACGCCACCTCCACCGACAAGACCGGCGGCTGGTTCGACGATCATCCGGACGCGAACTACACGAATGACACGACGTCGCCGATCGTCTGGACGGGCCCGTACGGCGTTCCTTCATCGTCGAAAGGCCTCGGCCTTTTCGGCTCGACGTCGATGACGATCAGCGGCGCGGCAGTCGCGCACATTTGGAAGTCGACCGCAGCGAAAGGCTCGACGTCACTCGTGACGTTCGCGACGTCGACCTACGGCACGGGCCGCGTCGCCGGCGTCGGCGACTCGTCGATCACTGAAGATGCGACGAACGGCTGCGGCCACACGACGTACCTCGGCTACAACGATCCGGCGTGGGACAACGGTCTGTTGATCGCGAACGCGGTCGCGTGGCTCGCGAACGGAAGCGGTGGCGGCGGCGGTGGCGACACGACCGCGCCGACGACGTCGATCACGGCGCCGACCAACGGCTCGACCGTCAGCGGCAGCGCGGTTGCGATCAACGCAAACGCATCCGACAACGTCGGCGTCTCGCGCGTCGAGTTCTGGATCGACGGCACGCTGAAAGGCACCGACACGACTTCGCCGTATTCGTACAGCTGGAATACGACCGCGTACGCGAATGGCACGCACACGCTCGTCTCGAAGGCGTACGACGCCGCGAACAACATGGGGCAGTCGTCGAACGTCAGCGTGACGGTCTCGAACTCGACCGGCTCGCAGCAGCTCATCGTCAACCCCGGCTTCGAGACCGGTACCGCCTCGCCGTGGACCGCGAGCACCGGCATCATCGACAACGGCACGAGCGAAGCAGCGCACTCCGGCAGCTGGAAGGCGTGGCTCGACGGCTACGGCGCGACGCACACCGACTCGCTGCTGCAGACCGTGACGATTCCGTCGACCGCTACCAGCGCGACGCTCTCGTTCTGGCTGCACATCGACACCGCGGAAACCGGCACGACGGCGTACGACACGCTGAAAGTGCAGATTCGCAATACGTCGGGAACCGTCCTCGCGACGCTCGCGACCTACTCGAATGCGAACGCCGCGTCCGGATACACGCAGAAGTCGTTCAGCGTGCTGACGTACAAGGGACAGACCGTGCAGGTCTATCTCGTCGGCACCGAAGACACGACGCTGCAGACCTCGTTTGTTGTTGATGATTTCGCTCTGAACGTGCAGTAAGTTCGTTGTCCTCCGCCGCGTGTCATTGCGCGGCGGAGGACAACGCCTGCATGTTCCTCTTCGTCGTCACCAGGTTTTTCCGCCGGCGCCGCCGGCCGCGTCGCGCCCGCGACGAAATGCCGGTACGACCGCTCCTCGATGTGCTCGCGTTGTTCGCGCTGCTCGCGATGGGTGGACTGATGGCGTCGATCTCCTCGACAGCGCTCGCCGCGTACTTTGCCGGCGCGATCGCATTCGATCGCCTCACGCTCGCCGGTCTCGTGCTCCTCGGCATCATCGCGATCGAGCTGCTGCGCCGCGCGGTGCTGTTGTGGTTTCGTCTGAATCGCGCGTGATCATCCGCAACGTCAACCGGCGCGATAAACTGGGTGGCATCCAAACGTCTGCAACCTTCAGCGTTGAAATCCGTTCGTAGTCCCATCATCGGGGGCTTTGCCCCGCATTGGAGTTGACCAGCATGAGTGAATTTGCGCTCACATCAGGTGCGCGCCCGCGGCGGTCGCGAAAGAAGTGGTACTGGATCATCGGCATTCTCGTCGTCATCGTCGTCGCGGTGGTTTTCGCCATCCGCGCGAAGCAGAAAGAGAAGCCGATCCTCGTTACTACGGACAAAGCGGTCCGCAAAACGATCACGCAGCTCGTCACCGCCACCGGCAAGATTCAGCCGGAGGTCGAAGTGAAGATTTCGCCTGAAGTCTCCGGCGAGATCGTCGAGCTCCCTGTTAAAGAAGGGGAGATCGTCAGGCGCGGGCAACTTTTGATGCGCATCAAACCTGACACTTATCGTGCACAGGTCGAAGCGCAGGAAGCCGCTCTCAGCGGCGCTCGCTCGTCGAGCGTCAGCAACAAAGCGCAGCTCTCCAAGGCGGAGAACGAGTATCAGCGCATGCTGCGTCTCTTCGAGCAGCATCTCGTCTCGGAGACCGATCGCAAGAGCGCCGAGACGCAGTTCCAGAGCGCGAAGGCGGCGCTCGACGCGTCGAACTTCGAGATTCAGCGCGCCGAGGGCGGCTTGCGGCAGATTCGCGAATCGCTGTCGAAGACGATCATCTATTCGCCGACCGACGGCACGATCAGCTCACTCACCAGCCGCGTCGGTGAGCGCGTGGTCGGCACGAGTCAGTTCGCCGGCACCGAAGTGATGCGCATCGCCGATCTCAATCGCATGGAAGCGCAGGTCAACGTCAACGAGAACGACGTCGTCAACGTGAAGCCGGGCGACGTCGCGCGGATCAGCGTCGACGCCTATCCCGATCGCAAGATTCAGGGAATCGTGCGCGAGATCGCCTCGACGGCGAAGACGAACAACGCCGGCACGCAGGAAGAGGTGACGAACTTCGAAGTGAAGATCAGCATCCCCGATCATTCCGTTCGACTGCGTCCGGGCATGAGCGCCACGGCCGACGTCGAAACGGAAACGGTGCAGAACGTCGTCGCCGTTCCGATTCAGAGCGTCACCGTTCGCAGCACCGACAGCAAGCTCTCGCCGGAAGAGCGCGAAAAGCAGACTGCGTCGGGCAGCAAATCCGAAGACGACAATCGCGCCGACGTCACCAACGAAGCGATGGAGAAGCGCAAAGCGCGCGAAGACCGCGAGAAGCTGCAGCGCGTCGTCTTCATCAAGAACGGTGACAAGGCGAAGATGCAGGTCGTCGAGACCGGCATCGCCGACAACACGCACATCGAGATCAAGTCGGGCGTGAAGGCGGGCGATGAAGTGATCTCCGGCAGTTACACGGCCATCAGTCGCAAACTGAAGAACGACGCCAAAGTGCAGATTGAAAAGCAGAGCGGCGGCGGAAAGGGCTGAACCATGCTGCTCGAATTCGTCGAGAGTTTCCGCATCGCGTTCGCGCAGATTCGCGCGCATAAGATGCGCTCGATCCTCACCGCGCTCGGCGTGATCATCGGGATCATCGCCGTGACGCTGATGGGATCGGCGATCGGCGGAATCGAGACCGGATTCGAGCGCAGCCTGGCGGTCATCGGCGACGACATTCTCTACGTCGAGAAGTGGCCGTGGCATCGCGTCGACGACTGGTGGAACTATCGCAATCGCCGCACGATGCAGGTGCGCTACGCCGAAGATCTCAAACGCATCATTGCTGCAACGCCGAACTCGCAGCTCGTCACAGCCGTTCCGACGCTGGAAACCTCCCGCAACGTGAAATTCGGCGAGAGCGAAGTACGCGGCGTCTTCACACAGGGGACGACCGCGGAGTTTCTGGTGACGTCGACGTCGTCGTTCAGAGAAGGGCGCTTCATGACCGACATGGAGTCGCGCGCCGGTCGCCCCGTCTGCATCCTCGGCTACGACGTTGCGGAATCGCTCTTCCCCGACGGTTCCGCACTCGACAAGACAGTGCTGATCGGCGGCGCGCCGTTCCGCGTCGTCGGCGTCTACGCAAAACAGGGAACGTTCCTCGGGCTATTCAGCTTCGACACGCAGACCGTCATTCCGCTCGCGGCATTCACGAAGACGTTCAGCGCGCGACTCGATACGTCGATTCGCGTGAAGGTGAAAGACAAAGCACACATGACCGCGGCGAAAGACGAACTGACCGGCGCCATGCGTCGCGTGCGTGAGCTGAGACCGGAGCAGCCGGATGATTTTTCGATCAACGAACAGTCGGCGCTGCGCTCCACGATCGATCCGATCAAGAGCGGCATCGCGGTGGCCGGACTCTTCGTCACCGGTCTCGCGCTCTTCGTCGGCGCGATCGGCATCATGAACATCACGTACGTCAGCGTGAAGGAACGAACGCGTGAGATCGGAACGCGCAAAGCGCTCGGCGCGCGGCGGCGGACGATCCTGCTGCAGTTCCTCGTCGAAGCGGTGGCGATCTGTCTGATCGGCGGCGCCGCCGGACTGCTGCTGTCGTATGTGATGTGTACCAGTGTGGCGATCGCGTTCCCGTCATTTCCGATGAGCTTTTCGACGGGACTGGTGATCGTCGGGATGATCGTCTCGACGCTGACCGGCATCGTCTCCGGCTTTGCGCCGGCGCTCAGCGCGTCGCGGCTCGATCCAATCGAGGCCTTGCGTTACGAATGAACATCACTGAAATCTTTCGCCTGGCGGTCAACGCACTTCGCACGAACAAGCTTCGTTCGTTCCTGACGATGCTCGGCGTCGCCATCGGCGTCTTCTCCGTCATCGGCGTGATGACGGCGCTGAACGTGATCTCCGGCTCCATCGAGTCTGGACTCAGTTTTCTCGGCAGCAACATCTTCCAGTTCGCGAAGTACCCGACGATCAACACGAACGATCCGGAGGAGAAGTTTGCGAATCGCCGCGACATCTCGCTCGAACAGGCGCGCACGTTCGCGCGGCTCATGGAAGGGCAGGCGAACGCGATCTGCTTCAAGGTGTTCAGCGGCGGGAAACCGGTTTCGTACGGACGCGAGAAGAAGCAGGGCAACACGATCGCCGGCACGAACGAATACTTTCTCGTCGCGAACAGCTACGCGCTCGGATACGGACGCAACATCAGCGCCGAGGATGTCGATCTCGGGAGGAACGTGGCGGTGGTCGGGGCGGACATTCGGAAGAAGCTGTTTCCGAACGAAACGCCGCTCAACAAGATCATCAAAGTGAACGAGCGGCCGTACCAGATCATCGGCGTCTTCGCGGAGAAAGGCTCATCGTTCGGGCAGAGCCAGGACGACATGGTGATCGTGCCGATCACGCGTTTCTTCTTCGACTTCGGCTCGGCGAATCGGACGGTCAACATCGCCATTCAGTCGACGTCGCAGGCGACGTACAACCAGACGCTCGACAAAGCGATCGGCGCGATGCGCGTCGCGCGCGGGCTGAAGCTCGGTTCGGAAAACGATTTCGAGATTTACTCGAACGACACGCTCGTCTCCGCGTTCGCACAGATTGCGGGAACGGTGAAGATCGGCGCGTTCGTGGTGAGCGTCATCGCGCTGCTTGCCGCCGGCATCGGCATCATGAACATCATGCTGGTCAGCGTGACCGAGCGAACGCGCGAGATCGGGCTGCGCAAAGCGATCGGCGCGCGACGCGACGACATCGTCCGCCAGTTCCTGCTCGAAGCGATCGTGCTGTCGGAGCTCGGAGGACTGGCCGGCATCCTGTCGGGAGTCGTCGGCGGCAACGGCATCGCGTTGCTCTTCGACATGAGCATGGTGTTTCCGTGGGGCTGGGCGATCACGGGTCTGGTGGTTTGCTCGGTGATCGGAATCGGGTTTGGTTTTTATCCCGCGTGGAAAGCGGCATCGCTGCATCCGATCGAAGCGCTGCGGTTCGAGTAGGTGTCATTCCGAGCGTAGCGAGGAATCCGGGAGGGCGGGGCGGACAGTAGCGCGCACCACCGCCCGGATCCCTCGCTACGCTCGGGATGACAGCATCGTTGGCCGCTCATCGGGCGAGAGCGAAACCCGATTCCGCCCCTCGTACTTTGCGGCATACAGCGCGTGATCGGCGCGGGCGATGAGCGTGGAGCTCGTCTCATCTCCTGACGGGAGGATCGATGCGACGCCGCAGCTCGCCGTCACGCGCAGAGTCGTGTCGTTGTTGTACGGAATGGCGAGCGCTTCGATGCCGGCGCGCAGGCGTTCGGCGAGTCTCCGCGCTTCTTCGCCGGTCGTATCGGTGAGCAGCAGCGCGAACTCTTCGCCGCCGTAGCGTGCGACGAGATCGCCGGCGCGGATGGCGAGGTCGCCGCTTCGTCTCGATTGCTGCGCGAGGAAGATTCCGATCTGCAGCAGACAGGCATCGCCGGCCTGATGTCCGTGCGTGTCGTTGAGATCCTTGAAGTGATCGAGATCGATGAGCACGAGCGCGAGCGGCTGCTGACGTTCGCGCGCGCGCTCCCAGTCGTCGGCGAGCGCGCGCTGGAAGTAGCGGCGATTGGCGATGCCGGTGAGCTCATCGAGCAGCGACAGCCGTTCGAGCCGGCCGTTCGCTTCGAGGAGGAGATCGTTCTTGTCGACGAGTTGCTGCTGCGCGTTGCGCAGTTGATCGACGGTCATGCGCAGCTCGTCGGTTCGTTCGGCGATTCGTTCACGCAGTCGCGCCGCCTGATGGTTGAGCGCGGCGGTGCGCAGACGAACGATTAGATAGATGATCGCGGCGGCGAGGAGAATCCAGAGCACCATCGCCCACGGCGTGCGATACCACGGCGGAACGACGGTGAACGACCAGCGCGCTTCGTCGCTGACGGCCGGTCCGGAGCCGCGCGTGCGGAGATGGAACGTGTAGTCGCCCGGCGCGAGATTCGTGAAGTCGATAAAGGGATCGGTCGTCCACTGACTCCACGCCAGATCGTGCGGCTCCAGCCGGTATTGATAGGCGAGGCCGGGACGGTAAGAAACCGGCGCGAACTCGACGCGCAGCCGGCCGAAGCCGTGCTCGAGGCGATTGCCGCCGCTGACGTGAATGCCGGGCCGCGGCTGCGGGACCGGCGGCGTCGGCTCGTAGCGATAGAGACCGTTATCGGTGCCGATCCAGACGACGCCGTCGGGCTCCGGCGCGATCAGCGGAATGTTGATCGCTTCGACGGCGACGATCGATTCGCCGCTGTCGCTGAAGCGTCCGTTCGCATCGCGCTCGAGTCGTCGCGGCGGATGCGTGTTCATCCAGAGTCCGCCGCGCGCATCCATCGCGGCGTGGTAGAAAATATCTTCCGGCTCGGCGTGCGCACCGCTGAATATCGGATCGGATTCGAGCGTGCCGCTCGCGCCGATGCGGAAGAGCTCGTGGTGGTTGTTGAAGACGATCTCGCCGCCGAGATCCACTGCCGACATTTCGCCGCTGCCGAAGTAATCGATGCGCGGCTGCGGAACGTTCGTATCGATGCGTGCGATGCCGTTGAAGATCGTGCCGCACCAGAGCACGCCGTCGCGTTCGACGAGCGTTCGCGCATGAGCGGGCGCGGCCGGAATTCGCGCGCCGAGGTGCCACGAGTTGCTCGCGTCGGGATTCAGTCTGGCGATGAACTGCCGCGTCAGCAGCCACGCGTGCGAACCGTCGGCGGCAACGATGACGTTGTAGCAAACGAGTCCCGCGGTTCCGTCGATGAGCGACGGCTTCGCGGTTCCGCGCAGCTGATACAGACCGTCCGACGTCGCGACGAGGATCGAGCCTTTGCGATCGTCGGCGACCTGCCAGACCGCGCCCGGGACGCCGTCGACGGCGCCGGCGATGTTCGCCGCCGAGATGCCGCGCGCGGCGCGCGGATCGATGACGAACAGTCCGTGTGATGTGCCGATGCAGAGCCGGCCGTCGACGCGCTTCACCGCGTTGACCGCACCTTTGATTCCGCTGCGAGCGTCGAGCAGCGTGACCGGCGCGGCGACGCTGATGCGCGCGATCGGGCCGTGCATGGCCAGCCAGAGCGAGCCTTCGCGATCGGTGATCGCGCCGGACAGCACGTCGTCGGGAAGACCGGCGGCATGGTCGATGACCTGATCGGGATCGCCGTTCGCGTCGACGATGAGCAGTCCGTCCTGCCGAGTAGTGATGGCGATGCGTCCGTCGCGCAGGCGGCAGCCGCCGGTGATCGTCTTCCCGCTCAACCATGTTGCCGCGCCGGGAGCGAACGGCACGATGCCGGCGGAAGCGAGCGCGAAGATTCCGTCCTGATGCGTGAAGATGATCACGCGTCCGTCGCCGCCGTCGAGCGCGACGTCGATCTGTTTCCCGGCCAGCGCAACCGGCTCGATGCGGCTAAACGTCGGATCGAGTTTCTCCACGCCGTTCGCGCCGGTGAGCCAGATCGTCCCGCCGATTCGGTAGCAGCGATTCGGCAGTGGCGACGGCGAGCGCCGCCCGTCGGCGACGACGCGCATCTCGCTCCCGTTCCAGAGAAAGATGAAGTGATCGGTGACGAAGACGAAGCTCCGGTCGCCGGCCGGCGCGATGCCGTGGACGTCGCCGAAGTCGCGCGCGTCCGCCGGAATCTTCGCGACGAGCGAGCGATACGCAGTCTCGCCGTTCGGCAACGCGTCGACGACACCGAGCTCGCCGACTCCGCCGACCGCGATCTCGCCGCGGTCGTTGCTCGTCACGCGGAACGCTGCCGACTGGTTGGGGAGCGCCAGCAGATGCCACCACGCGCCGTCGAACGAAAGGACGCCGCGCAGGTTCGCAAAGTAGATGACGCCGCGGCCGTCCTGGGCGACGTCGAACGTCTGCGCGCCGGCTTTGTACTGCGCCTGGCCGTAGAGCGTGATCAGCGGGAAGCCGCGCTCGTTGCGCAGGGCATCGCCGGGCGCGACTCCGATTGAAGCCGCGGCCACGAACGCAAGCGCGAGCAACAACTTCCTTCGAGACATGGTTGGACCGGATTCAGATTGCTCCGATCAACGCGCCGATGCAAGCGTGACGAAGGTTCCCGTCACCTCCGCGTTGCAGGCGCGGCGATAGAACTCGATCGCATCGGTCCACGGGATGATCGCCTGCGCGTATCCGAGGCGGCGAAGATCGGCGAGGGAAGCAAGGAGGAGATCGCGTCCGACGCCGCGTCCGCGGAATGCTTTCGCGACGCCGGTCGGACCGAACGTGCCGAGACCGCGGTTGTTCGCTTCGTGCGCGGCGAAGCCGATGAACGTGTCGTCGCGCTCTGCGACGATCAGCGTCGGCTCGCCGGCATCGAACGCGCGTGCGGCTTCGAAGCGCCAGATGGCGCCGAAGTGTTCGGCGACGAAGTCGAGGACGCGATCTTTTTCCGCATGCATCGCGCGCCGAACGCCCGGCGGCGCATCGAAGGCCGTCGACGCGACGAGATTGTTCGTGCGCGCGGTCTCTTTGTATTCGCGAAAGAATCCGATCAGCTCTTCCGGTGCGCCGGGGACGAAGTAGTTGCCCGCTTCGGCGCCGATGATTCGTGCGCCGCGCGATTCCGCGTCGCGAAGGAGCAACGTCCCGATGCCGCGTCCGCGTTTGGCGGGATCGACGGCGAGCAGACGAAGGTAGTGGCCGCAGGTGACGGCGATGCCGTCGTCGTCGTGCAATCGGACGATCGGCACGCCGCTCACACCTCGGCCGAAGCACTTCTCTTCGGCGACACGTGCGAGGTCGTAATCGGTGTCGTTGGCGCGGGAGAGGAGCTCGCGAATCGCATCGAGGTCGGCGGCAGATGCGTCGCGGATCACGGCGGCGGATTACACCACACGCGCGGCGCGTTGCGGATCGGCGTATGAAAAAGCCGCTCGTCATTCTCGCTCTCATGATCGCCGCCGCCTGCCAGCGGACCGAATCACAGCAGCAGACCGCGTCCGCGCCGCCGCCCGCCGAAATGCCGGCGATGCAGATGACGCACGGCGACAGAGAGATCACCGAGACCGCCGCGCCCGACGCGCCGATCCTCACCGCCAGTCAGCTCTACATACCCGCCGCGCGCGAGGCATACGCAAAGGCCGCGCAGATTCCCGATCGCCTCGACAAGATGTATTGCTACTGCCACTGCCACGAGCACCTGAAGCATCGCAGTCTTCGGACGTGTTTCCAGACGCATCACGCCGAGGAGTGCAATGTCTGTCAGAAGGAAGCGATCATCGCGTGGCAGGACTGGAAGGAAGGGCGGTCGGTGAATGATTCGCAGATCACCGCGGATCGGGCGTTCAATAACGGCAATCCACCACCCGGCACCTAAACCTAAATCGGTGCTGAGTGCTGAGTGCTGAGTGCAGAGTGCTGAGAGACGCTTCGCGTTCACGGCGATTGGCGCGGAGGCGAAGCGACTCAGCACTCTGCACTCTGCACTCAGCACTCAGCACCGGGGCGTTGAGAACGGCGCGCATTTCGCAACATCCGAGAGCGTGGACAACGTAGTTAAGTGCCCGGCCTGCGGTCAATCGAATCGCGTTCCTTCGCTTTCGAGTGGAAAAGCGGCTGTCTGCGGAAAGTGCAAGGCTGCGTTGCCGGCGGTTTCGAATGGCGGGAAGCCGGTCACGATTACTGACGCGGACTTTGCGAGCACGATCGCCGGCGGCGCGGTCGTCGTCGATTTCTGGGCGCCGTGGTGCGGGCCGTGCCGGATGATCGGTCCGATCCTCGAACAGATCGCGGCGGAGCGGAGCGACGTTCGGATCGCGAAGCTCAACGTTGACCAAAATCCGCGCACCTCTTCGAAGTTCGGCGTGCAGTCCATTCCGCTGCTCGTCTTCTTCCGCGACGGCGTCGAGAAGGGACGTCTCGTCGGCGCCGTCCCTCGCCCGCAGATCGAGTCGGCGATTCGTCAGTACCTCGGCTGAGGCATGGTCATGGTGTTTCAGCCACGCGAAGAGCGGCGTACGCATGATCTGGAGCTCTTCATCCGAAAGGTTGCGATCGTCATCACCGCATGCGCGGCGGTCGCGCTTTTGTGGGCCGTGCGCGATGTCCTGCTGCTCGTCTTCATCGCGGCGGTGCTCGCTGCCGGGATCGCGCCTGCCGTTCATCGCGTGCGCGTCTGGTGGCGGCACTGGTTTCACAAACGGCTCGCGCGAGGCACGGCTGTGCTGGTCGTCTACGTCCCGTTTCTTCTGCTCGTGGTCGTGCTGCTGATCGTCATGGTGCCGCGACTCATCGTCGAGACGCGCGCGCTCAGCGCACAGGCGCCGGCGCTCATCGAGTCGAACATCATCACGCCGCTTTCGCACTACATCCCGATGGGACCGGTGCGCGCATATCTGAAGGATGGCGTCGCGCTGCCGCACGGCAGCGTCTTCGGTTACGTCCGCAGCGCGGCGACGCTCGTCGCATCGATCGTGGCGGTGCTCTTCATGATCGTCTACATGTTGATCGACGCGCATCGCCTCCGAAATCTCTTCCTCCTTTTCTATCCGGCGTCGGTGCGCGGCGAGCGGCGACGAATGCTGACGCGAATGGCGGCGCGGATGAGCTCGTGGCTTTCCGGTCAGCTGATCCTCTCCGCGATCATCGGCGTGGCGACGTTCATCGGACTGCTCGTGCTCCGCATCCCATACGCGCTGCCGCTGGCGATCATCGCCACGATCGGCGAGATGGTGCCGGTGATCGGACCGATCGTCGGCACCGCGCCGGCGCTGGCGATCGCGATTCTCCATTCACGCTGGCAGTTCTGGTCGGTGCTGGTCATGGTTCTCGTGATGCAGAAAGCCGAGAATCTCTTCATCGCGCCACGCGTGATGTCGCGCAAAGTCTCCGTCGCTCCGCTCGCGATCTTCATTGCGTTCATGATGGGCGGCGCAGTCCTCGGCATCGTCGGCGCGATCATCGCCATCCCGGTCGCCGCCATCGTTCAGGTCGCATTCGACGAAGCGTTCGTGGCGCGCCGCGAGCGCCGTCAGGACGTCGACCGCGCCGGTACGCTCGTCAGTCGCATGTAGTACTCTCGTCTCTTCCGAAATGGTCCGTCTTCCCCTCGTCGATCAGGTGATCTCACTCGTGCGCAAACCGCGCGCGAGTGCGGTGAAACCGGCGGCCGGTCAGCTGCGTGAAGACCGCCTGCGCAGCGGCTTCGAGCAGTCGCCCGTCGGACTCGCGTATGTCGGGCCGGACGGACACTGGCTGCAATACAACGAGCGCTTTCGCGAGGCGGTCGGCTACACGCGCGAACAGCTCGGTCGCATCTCCTTCAATGACCTGACGCATCCCGACGACGCGAAGAAAGAGCTCGCACTCGTGCGCCGCCTCATCGCCGGCGACATTCCGTACTACCGCATCGAGAAGCGGCTCATCGACAAGCGCGGCAAATACCGGACGCTCGACGTGACCACCGGCATGGTTCGCAGCGAAGCGGGAACGATCGAGTTCTTCGTGCACGTGCTCGAAGAGCCGACCGCGAAACAGGCAGGGGAGAAGGTTCGCGATGGCGAGCAGCTCCTCGTCGCGGCGATCGATGAGCTTGCGGAGATCGCGCTGGTTCGTACCGACGATCGCGGTCTCGTCACCGGATGGAACGCGGGCGCGGAGCGGATTTTCGGCTACGGGCGCGACGAAGTGGTCGGCAAGCATCGGCGCTTTCTTTATCGCGACGCCGACAACTGGGAAGGGAAGCCGACCAGTCAGCTGACGTCGGTCGCCGACGGCGGACGGCTCGAATTCGAGGACTGGCGTGTCGCGCGAAACGGCCAGCATCTCTGGGTGAAGACGAGCATCACGCCGCTGAAGCGCGACGGCGCCGTGCGCGGTTACGTCGAAGTGATCACGGCGCCGACGCCGAAGCGGGCGATGTCGGAAGCGCAGAGCGTGGAGCTGAAGCGGACGGTGGAGACGCTGCGCGAAGAGCTGACGCAGCGCGAGCGTACCGAGGAGTCGCTGCGCGACGCGCTCGAACAGGTTCGCGTCATGGGTGAGGAGACGATGAACGAGCTCCGCATCATGACGGTCGCGCTGCGCAACGAGATCGATCGGCGCAAGATCGTCGAGGACGATCTGCGCGCCGCACGCGAGGAGCTCGCCGCGCCGCCGCCTCCGCCACCCGCGCCGCCGCTTGTCGAAGAGGAAGTGGTTGCGACCGCGGTTCCGCCGGCGCGTGCGTGGAAGAAACTCGGGAAGATGTCGCCGGCCGAAATGCTCGTCGCGCATGCGACCGAGGTGCGGACGGGAACGCTGCTGATCGCGAACGGCGAGCGTGAGAAGGAGATCTTCTTTGAGAAGGGGAAGATCTTTTCGTGCGCATCGAATGAGCCGACGCGCTTTCTGACGCAGATGCTCGTCGAGCGTGGATATATCACCGAGGAGCAGAGACAGAAGGCGCTGGAGATCGCGCAGGAGACGCATCTCGCCATCGGCCGGATTCTGCTCATCCTCGACGCGATCACTGAACAGCAGCTGATCGACGTGATGCTGAAAAAAACCGAGGAAGAGATCGCGGATGTCTTTACGTGGCGCGACGCGAAGTATGTGTTCGTCGATGGCGAGATTCCGGCGCTGCAGCTGGTGCCGCTGCGGATCGAAGTGGCGACGCTCGTCGTGAAGCGGCTGAGTGGCGGCGCCGCGCCGCCGCCGGCGATCGCGATCGCGGAAAGCACGTTCGATGGCGATGCGACGATCACTGATGAGCGGGACGAGTTGTTCAGCGGCGAGGAAACGCAGCGGATCGAGGTGGCGACGCACGTCGTGAACCGGCTGACGATGTCATCCCGAGCGTCAGCGAGGGATCCGGGGGATGGCGGCGCGGAACCGCTGACCACAGCCCCGCCCACCCGGATCCCTCGCGACGCTCGGGATGACAGCGAGCCGGTGGTCGGCAGCACCTCCGCGAAATCGACGAAGTATCACCGCCCGTCGTGCATGAACGCGAAGCGGATCGCGGCAGGCGCGCGTCGCGAGTTCGCGTCAGTAAATGACGCACTGGTTGCCGGTCTCGAACCGTGCCGCCTCTGTTTTAAGTAGAATCCATTCCGGACCTCCCCAACGTAGGTGTGTGAGTGAGGATGGATATGCGTCAGTTGGCGGTCGCGGCTTTTCTGTTCACGGCATTTCCGCTCTTCGCCCAGGATGCAGCGCCGCCGCCGAGCGGCTGGACGCTGACGCATCGCATCGAGATTCGCGCCGACTATCGCGACTCGCATGAAGAGCGCTTCCAGCTGCGCTTCCCGTTTCCTTCCGACTTTCTGCCGCCGGGCGCGAAGGCCGGCTTCCTCGAGACGGTCGACGCCGGCCGCCACGTGGAGCTGAACGTCGCGCAGCTCCAGCTCGACCTCGCGTACGGCGCGAATTTCTGCGCGCGGGCAAAGATCCATCTCGTCGACAAACATCGCCGCAATCCGACCAGCGAAGACCGGAAGGTCGACGCCGACGAGCTCTACATCCGCGTCGGTGAGAAGCCGGAGTTCCTCGACCGTCCGTCGAAAACGTCATTCTTCCTCCTGGCCGGCAAGGCTCCGAAGATGGAACGGCAGCCGATTCGTCTGCTGGAAAGTTACGGACTGGCGGCAACGGCGTTCAATCGCTTCGAAGACGTCGGTTTTCAGGGCGGCGGGAGCATCGGCCGCAACTTCTACTGGCGCGTCAGCGCGACGACCGGCAATCCGCTCTACTTCCGCGATACGAACGCGCTGGCCGGCGACAACGGAGTCAAAGAGCTGCTGACGCAGAATCCGAATCCGCGCTACAAGTCGGGACTGCCGATCCTCTACAACGCGGAGACCGAAGGCTATTTTCTGCGCACCGATCACGTGCAGTGGGGAGAAGGAATCGGCTACCGCTGGCAGAACGCGGCGCAGACGTTCGGCTTCGACGCGGTCGGTTTTCACTACCGCCGCGAGCTCGCCGATACCGAGAAGCTGACCGGAACGTTTTACGGCGGCGATCTCGATCTGCTCAACGGACCGGAAGGCTTCAACATCTCGCTCCCGATTCACGGACGGACGAAAGAAGAGTGGGGAGCCCGCGTCTACACGGAGTGGCACGGCTTGACGTCGACGGTCCAGTTCACGAAGCAGAAATTTGCCGGACTCTACCGCCAGGGAGAAGAGCTGGAAGTCGGCTATCAGTTCAGCACGCCGTTCGGTCCGAACGTGCGCGGCGACTCGATCGTCCAGTCGATCCAGCCGGCCGTACGGATCAGCGCGCTCCAGAACTTCTTCAAAGGACCGAGCAACTTCGTCGATCCCAGCATGTGGTGGAACTGGGTCAAGCTCGACTACGGCCTCCGCATCGGCTTCGCAAAAAACGTCGACCTGACGCTGGAACGAGCGAAACACAACATCGTTACGCCCCGGGCGAGGAAGCCGAATATTAACGAAACGCTGGTTACGCTGCGGATTCGCGTCTGATGAAGAAGGTGCTGAGTGCAGAGTGCAGAGTGCTGAGTAAAGGCTGGCGGTTTGACTCAGCACTCAGCACTCTGCACTCAGCACCTTCCGCACCTTATGGTGGCGCTCGAATTGCTCTCTCGGATACACGTGGAGGTTCCGAATGAGAAACGAGATGATTGGGGCGGTGGTTCGGCGGGCCATTGAGCATCCGGAGTTTCGGCGCCGGCTGATCGACGATCCGAAGGATGCGCTGCAGTCGCACGGGTTTGCGCTCGAAGAGGCTGAAATGGCCGAGCTGACCAGAATCCGGGAGACGATCGGCGGCGATGACGCGGAGCAGCAGCTCGTCAGTATCGCCGAGCAGTACGGCGTGCACCCTCGCGCCGAGAAGTAGAGCACGGCTCTTTCCTCTGACGCGCCGGACGGCCTCACGTCCGGCGCGTTTCTTTTTTGCGCCTCGCTCGTCTCAGAGGAACCGGGGAAATTTGTCTCCTGACGGATGGCGTTCGAACGGGAGCTGTTTTCGCCGTAAACCGGCAGTCCAAATCTCGCAGCGCACGAGGCACTCCTCCTGATGAGCGTTCTGACGCGAAATCGAATCTTTGTTTTAACGGCCGCGATGTCGCTGATGGCGGCGTCGTCCCTCTTCGCCTCCTGGCCCACCGCCCGAACTCAGGCACGGATGGTTTACGACCGCGCCTCCACCAACGTCATCCTCTTCGGCGGCGAATCGCCGACCGACTCGGGAACGAAGCAGGCCTACTCGCTCCAGGAGACGTGGCTCTGGAACGGCGTCCGCTGGCTGCGCATCTTCCCGGCGCACAGCCCGGCCGGCCGCTCGGCGTTCCCGTTCGTCTACGACACGAATCGCAATCGCGCCCTGCTCTTCGGTGGCGCGGCAGGCAAAGAAGAGTTCAACGACACGTGGGCGTTCAAAGACGGCGACTGGACGAAGATCGAGACGCCCAACGCTCCGGCCGTTCGCAACTACGCCGGCGGCGCATTCGATCCGGTGCGCGACCGCTTCGTGGTGTTCGGCGGCTCACACACCGTCACCAACACGACGACCAACATCAGCACCACGACTGCCTACGTCGACACGTGGGAGTTCGATGGCACCAACTGGCTGCAGCGCTCCACGGCCGGTCCCACGGTCAACAAACCGATCCTCGTGTATGACGAGGCGCGCGCTGAAGTGCTGATGCTCGGCATCGACAGCACCGGCGGTACGCTGATGTATCGCTACAAAGCCGACAGCGCGACGTGGGAAGCGATCACGCCCGCGACGAAGCCGTCCTGTGTCAACGAAGCGGGCTTCGTCTACAACCCGATCAGGAAGGTGGCATTCGTCACCGGCGGCGTCTGCACGACCAGCGACGCGCTGATCGAAGAAGATCTCGAGTGGGACGGCACCAACTGGACGAAGCTCGCGCCGACCGCAATCTCCGGCGCCGGGTTCGGACAGGCGATGGCGTTCGATGAGTTGCGCGGCGTCATCGTCCAGTTCGGCGGCACCGAAGCGTTCGGCCTTCCGCAGAATCGGACGTACGTCTTCCACGACAACGCGTGGGGCGTGTTCACCGACAACTTCACTCCCGGCCCGCGCTCGCTCTTCGCGCTGCGCGGCGACGAGAAGAACAACACGATGTGGCTGTTCGGCGGTTTCAACGAGTCCGACACGTTCACCGACTTCTGGAAGTATCAGAACGGCGTATGGGCGAAGCAGACCACGACCGGCGGCCCGGCCAGTACGTGCATCACGCCGAACTCCGCGTACGATTCCGATCGCGGAAAGCTCGTCGTCATCTGCTCCGACTCCTCGACGTTCGAGTGGGACGGCGCGGTGTGGACGGCCTTCGTGGTCGACGAGAAGAAGTTCCCGATCGGCCGCCGCTTCAGCAGCATGGTCTATGACAAGAACCTGAAGAAGACCGTGCTGTTCGGCGGTTTCCACGATCCCGACTATCTCGACATCACCTGGATGTGGGACGGAACTACATGGACGCAGGTGAAGAAGAGCCTGCCGACCAAGCGCTCACTGCAGATGATGTGGTTCGATCCCATCCTGAACCGCACCGTGATCTACGGCGGCCTCGGCCGTCAGCGAACCGAAGACCGAATCTCCCGCTACTCCGACATGTGGTCGTTCGACGGCGCCGGCTGGACGCTGATGAAGGAAGTCACGACCACGCCCGGCCTCCGCTACGGCGCACAGGTCGCGGTCGATCCGGTCACGAAGAAGACGATTCTCTTCGGCGGATTGCGCACCGACGTCAACGGCACGCTGCAGACGCAGACCTACGTCGACGACACGTGGCAGTGGGACGGAAACGCAAAAACGTGGACGAAGCTCACCACGGCCACGACGCCTCCGGCACGCGAGAACGGTTTCTTCGATTACGATCCGTCGCGCGGCGCCCTGACGCTCTTCGGCGGCTTCTCCGGCTTCTACCACTCCGACGTCTGGTCGTTCAAAGACGGGAACTGGACGTTTGTTGCGGAGCCGGCGATTCCAAGACGTCGTTCCGCAGGCAAGTAGTTTTTCCACACCGGGTGCTGAGTGCAGGGTGCTGAGTGCTGAGACTGGTTTGACTCAGCACTCTGAACTCAGCACTCAGCACTTTCTGTTTCTGTTAACGTATCGCCCGCCATGACCGAACAACTCGTCACGCATGGTTCCACGCTCCCGCCCGTGGCGTTTCGCCGCAGCCTTGCTGATGCTCTGGAGATCATGCACGGCGTCGACGCCGTCGCTGTTGAAGAGCGCGCGGCTTCACTCGCGAAACGTTCGCTGAAGAAAGAAGCGAAGGTCCAGGGTCTGAACCTCGCCATCAGCATGATCGACCTCACCACGCTCGAGGGGAAAGACACTCGCGGCAAGGTTTGGGCGCTCTGTCAGAAAGCGATGCGTCCCGATCCGTCCGATCGTGACGTGCCGCATGTCGCCGCCGTCTGCGTCTATCCGACGATGATCGGGTTCGTGAAGGAAGCGCTGACCGGCAGCGACGTGAAGATCGCCGCCGTCGCCACCGGCTTCCCGAGCGGCCAGACCTTTACCGACATCAAGGTCGCGGAGACGCGGCAGACCGTCGCCGCCGGCGCCGACGAGATCGACATGGTCATCGATCGCGGCGCGTTTCTCAGCGGCGACTATCAGAAAGTCTTCGACGAGATCGCCGACATCAAAGAGGCGTGCGGTCCCGCGCACCTCAAAGTGATTCTCGAGACCGGCGAGCTCGCCAACTACGATCAGGTGCGGCGCGCGTCGCTCATCGCCATGTTCGCCGGCGCCGATTTCATCAAGACCTCGACCGGCAAGGCACCGACGAATGCGACGCTTCCCGTCACGCTGGTGATGCTCGAAGCGATCCGCGATTTCCACCACGCCACCGGAAAGAAGATCGGCATGAAGCCGGCCGGCGGCATCTCCAACGCGAAGCTCGCACTCGCGTACCTCGTGCTGCTGTACGAGACGATGGGTTCCGAGTGGATGAACGCGGACCTGTTCCGGTTCGGCGCTTCAACGCTGCTCAACGACATCCTGATGCAGCTCCGCAAGGAGAAGACCGGGGCGTATCAGAGCGGCGACTACTTTACGATGGACTGAGAGGAAGGATGAAGGATGAAGGATGAAGGCTGAAGAAGGATCTTTTTTCATCCTTCATCCTTCATCCTTCATCCTTTCCGACATCATGAGTACGACAACAATCGAAACTCGCGAACGGCTCACTCCCGGCGCCGCGTCGTCTGCCATTTCCTGGGATTACGCGCCGTCGCTCGAAGCGACCGATCACTTCAGGCTGGCGTCGCGCTACAACCTCTTCATCGGCGGAAAGTTCGTCGAGCCGCATTCGAAGAAGTGGTTTGCGACGATCAATCCGGCGACGGAAGCGACGCTTGCGGAGATCGCCGAAGGTGATGCGCACGACGTCGATCGCGCGGTAACGGAAGCGCGGCGTGCGTACGACAAGGTGTGGCGCAAAATCGCGCCGAGCGAGCGTGCGAAATACATCTTCCGCATCGCACGGCTGATTCAGGAGAAGTCGCGCGCCCTGGCCGTCGTCGAGACGATGAACGGCGGCAAGCCGATCAAAGAATCGCGCGACATCGACATCCCGCTCGCCGCCGCACACTTCTTCTACTACGCCGGCTGGGCCGACAAACTCGAATATGCGTTTCCCAATCGCAACGTCTCGCCGATCGGCGTGGCGGGGCAGATCATTCCGTGGAACTTCCCGCTGCTGATGGCGGCGTGGAAGATCGCGCCGGCGCTCGCCGCCGGCAACACGGTCGTGCTCAAACCGGCGGAGACGACTCCGCTCACGTCGCTGCTCCTCGCCGAGATCATGCAGGAAGCGGATCTGCCGCCGGGCGTCGTCAACATCGTCACCGGTGCCGGCGGGACCGGCGCCGCGCTCGTCAGTCACGAGGGCGTCGACAAGATCGCATTCACCGGCTCGACCGACGTCGGCAAGCGCATTCAGCGCGCGACCGCGGGAACCGGGAAGAAGCTGACGCTGGAGCTCGGCGGCAAAGCGCCGAACATCGTCTTCGAGGATGCGCCGCTCGATCAGGCTGTTGAAGGAATCATCAACGGCATCTACTTCAATCAGGGGCACGTCTGCTGCGCCGGCTCGCGCCTTTACGTGCAGGAGTCGGTGCTCGAGCCGATCATCCGCAAGCTGCGCGATCGCATCATGACGCTGCGCGTCGGCAATCCGCTCGACAAGAACACCGACGTCGGCGCGATCAACTCGCGCGCGCAGCTGGAGAAAATTCAGGAGCTCGTCGACAGCGGCGTCGAAGAGGGCGCTGAGATGTTCCAGTCAGCGTGCTCGGTCCCCGACAAAGGCTTCTGGTTCCGTCCGACGTTCTTCACCGGCGTCGCCGCGTCGAGCCGCATCGCTCAGGAAGAAATCTTCGGTCCTGTACTCTCAGTATTGACGTTCCGCACGCCCGAAGAAGCGATCGAGAAAGCGAACAACACGGCGTACGGACTCTCCGCCGGCATCTGGACGGAGAAGGGCTCGCGCATTCTGAAGATGGCGTCGAAGATTCGCGCCGGCGTGATCTGGGCGAACACGTACAACAAATTCGATCCGACCTCGCCGTTCGGCGGCTTCAAAGAATCGGGCTTCGGCCGTGAAGGCGGGCTGCACGGGCTCGCGCCGTATGTGAAGGTGTCGTGATGCCGAGACTCAACGTTCGCAAGACATACAAGCTGTACATCAACGGCGAGTTCCCGCGCACCGAGTCGGGACGTTCCTACGCCGTGATGAGCAAGGGGGGAGAGTTGCTCGCCAACGCATCCCGCGGCTCGAGAAAAGATCTGCGCAACGCCGTTCAGGCGGCGCGCAAGGCGCAGAGTGGATGGGGTGGAAAGACCGCGTACAACCGCGGCCAGATCCTCTATCGCATCGCCGAAGTGTGCGAAGCGCGCGCTGCGGAACTCATTGATGAGTTGCGCCGCGCCGGTTCGAGCGCTGCCGAGGCGAAGCGCGAAGTCGAGCAGGTCGTCGACCGCTGGGTTTACTACGCCGGCTGGAGCGACAAGTATCCGCAGGTCTTCAGCTCCGTGAATCCGGTCGCCGGACCGTATTACAACTTCACCATTCCCGAGCCGACCGGCGTCGTCGGCGTGGTCGCTCCTGAAACGCCGTCGCTGCTCGGACTCGTCAGCCGCATCGCCCCCGCAATCGTCGGCGGTAACGTCGTCGTCGCCATCACGTCGGAATCAAAACCGCTGCCGGCCATCACGCTCGCCGAATGTTTCGAGACCAGCGATGTGCCGCCGGGCGTCATCAACCTCATCTCCGGCATCAAGTCGGAGCTCGTGCCCTGGCTCGCCGCGCACATGGACGTGAACGCCATCGATACGACCGGTGTCGTCGCCGATGCGATCGCCAAAGTGCAGCAGACGGCCGCCGAGAACGTGAAGCGTGTCGTGCACTTCGACGGTGCGTCCATCGGCTGGAATGATGCGCGGCTGTCGCAGTCGCCGTACGCCATCTTCGACTTTCAGGAGTTGAAGACCGTGTGGCATCCGATGGGGATGTAGCTCCTGATCGACTGGAACGACGCCCTCTTCGAGCTCGCGAGCTTCTTCCTCTCGTTCTTTGCGACGGGGGCGATCGGCTTCCGCTACGTGGTGCTCCGTCCCGTTGCGAAGTCGGAGCCGGCGCTGTTCGCAGCCGCCGCGCGACGTGCCGCGATCTTCGGCGCCATCGGAGCGCTCGGCACGTTTCTCTTCTTCGTCTTCCGCAGCCTGCCGCGCATGGCCGCGAGGAATCACACTTCGCTGGCCGGCGCGATCGTTTCGCGCGGCGCGACGACGATCCTTTTCGTTGCGCTGCTCTTCGCAGTCGTCGGGTTCCTGCTCGTGTTGTCGCGAGTGTCCGCCGGCTGGGCGATCGCCGCGCTCGGCGTCGTCATCGGCCCGTTCTCGAATCTCATCTTCGGCGACTGGAACCGCTCCATCAATTCGATCCACAGGTTCGCCGGCGGTCTCTGGATCGGGACGCTGTTCCTGCTCGTCGTCGCCGGAATCGCTCTGGTGCGTAAAGGCGCGATCGTCTCGGAGATGGTCCACGCCTTCTCGCCACTCGCGCTCACCGCATTCGCCGTGCTCGCATTCACCGGCGTCAACACCGCCTGGCGGCATCTCAAGCAACTGTCGAATCTCTGGACGACGCCGTACGGTTACGCGCTCATCGCCAAGCTCTGCGTCGTGATCGTCGTCATCGCCCTCGGCGCATGGAACTGGCGCCGCCAGCGACCACTCCTCGGCACCGAATCAGCGGCCGCGGTGTTGCGGCGTTCCGCGATCGCGGAACTGATTGCCGCGACTGTGGTGCTGGTGATCACGGCGGTGCTGGTCACGCTGCCGTCGCCGTGATCTGCGCGCTAACCCGCTGAGAGAAGTGCAGCCGAACGGGCGAGAACCGCAAGAACGGTTTCTTCCGGAAGAGCACAGATGAATCGCGCGTCTCGAGCGCGCCAGTCGAGGCTCTTCAATTGATCGCTCAGCACCGCACCTGCCAGCGGGAAGCCAGGCGGGATAATGACTTCAAAAGGATAGCCTTTCAGTTGCCGTGTCACCGGGACAACGATAAAGAGACCTGCACGCTCGTTGTAGCGACGCGGCGAGAGGACGACGGCCGGGCGCGTTCCCGCCTGCTCATGACCTGTCTGAGGATCGAATTGCAACCAGACAGCGTCACCGCGGTCAGGAACGTATGACTTCTTACCAGACCTCGTTACCAACGGCGCTCCCCGTCTCTGTTTCATTGTGCCGGTTCGCGTCGGTGATTTCAGCAACCAGCGACTCCAGTGTGATCTCAGGTGCTGAGGGCACGATTACGAGCTTCCCGCCCCGAACCGTCAAATCCACCGCGCTGTTCTCAGCGAGTTTTACCTCTTCCGCGAACGGCCGCGGAATGCGCACCGCGAGGCTGTTTCCCCACTTCTGCACTGTTGTTTTCATAGGTTCACCGTAGACACAACGAGTCTACCGCCGAACGTGTTCCACGCGTTAAAGGTCAGATACTGCTCTTTCATCGTTTTCTCCCGAACGGATGCTCGAAGCTGAGATAGATCAGAACGCTGCGGCTGTCTTCGCCGCGCAGCGAAAACGGGACGGCGACGCCTGGAACGATCTGCAGTCCGCTCGGAAAGTCATACGACCAGCGGATTCCGGGACTGACGACGAGCGACGTTTCGCGCGAGCCGCCGCGAAAGTCGTTGCGCGTCCAGAGCGTTTCGACGAGTGCGTTGAAGCGCTTTTGCGGAAGCCAGATGATGCTCTGCCCCGCGGTCCACGAACGTGAATCGCGAGCCGGCGTGACGGTCGCGCCGAGGTTCCAGTGCGCGACGAATTGCGGTGAGAGCACGGTGCTGACCGGCAGCATGACCTGCACGCCGGTCGCTCCCGCGCCGCGACCCTGCTGCTCGTCGCCGGTGGGCAGGATGATCGTGAGCCGCGGCGAGACGGCGACTCGCGACTCTCCGTCGCCGATCAGCTGATAGCGATAGTTGATCGCGAAGTCGCCGAAGCCGGCGCCGTTTCCGTCGACGCGCAGCGCGGCCGCCGTGTAGCTGAGTTGATGGCGCAGACTGCCGAGCGGCCACTCCTGGGTGAAGCTCGACGTCCAGTCGCCGCCGCGCGTTGCATGTTGAAAGAGCGAGATGTGCTGCACCACGCCCGGTTCCTGGTTGTACGCCTCCTCGATGAGAAAGCTGTTGTCGGCGATCTGCGCCGCGAGCGGTGTTGCAATCGCGAACGCGAGAAGCAGTGCGAGCTTGTGCATAGTGGAAAGCTACACCAAAAAAAATCCCCGCTTCCCTGGCCGGAGGAAGCGGGGCGGCGCGCACGAGCGCGGCGACTGGGTCGCTGGAAACTTCGGATCAGCGACGGACTTCAACTTAGTTCCGACGCCGCGCCGTGTCCGTACTTTTATGGAAGCGTGCCCGCCTACTTCACTTTTGTTCCGGCCGGCACATTCGGATCGACCGAAACCAGCGACGGCTCTCCATCGATCGACGCAGCGAGCACCATGCCGTTCGACTCGATCCCCATCAGTTTCGCCGGCTGCAGATTCGCGACGATCACGATCTTGCGTCCGACCAGTTCTTCCGGCGTGTACTTCGTGGCGATGCCGGCGACGATGGTCCGCTCTTCATCGCCGGTGAAGACCAGCAGCTTGATCAGCTTCTTCGACTTCTCCACCTTTTCGGCGGCACGCACTTCGGCGACGCGCAGATCGACTTCGAAGAAATGATCGATGCCGATGCGGGCGATGCCGGCATGTATGTCGCCGCGTCGATGCGCGGAAAGATCGGATCGGTCACGCGAACCGGCGCGCCGGCGGCGAGTACGCCCCAGCGCAGCGCATCGGCGCCGATCTCATCCGGATTCGCGCCGAGCCGCGACAGCGCTTCGCGCGATGACGCAGGCATCAGCGGCGCGACCATCACCCAGACGATGCGCAGCGCTTCGAGCGTGTTCCAGATGATGCGCGAGAGCGTGTCGTCCGCTCCCGGCACGGCCGGCTGCGTTTGTTGGCCAGGCCTTCGCCGTGTTAGCGCAGTTCGCCGGCCGCAGTGATCACCATGACACCTGCGGTGTCATTAGAAGCCGCAATGATGGCCATCTTCGAGTTTCAGGAGATGAAGACGGTGTGGCACCCGATGGGAATGTAATCGGGCGCCACACCCAGCATCAGTCCGACGACTGCTTCATCATCCGCATGAATTGCTTCAGCGGAGCCGGCGCCTTCTTCACCGTCGGGTCGACGTAGTGAATCGTCGCCGGGACGATTGACGGCTTGTTGTTGCCGAAGTCGAGCAGGAAGCTGAAGTCCGTCCCGAACCCCGTCTGCGCGGCGCCGTGGCATCCTTTGCAGCCGCCGTTGTCGTACAGGTTGTTCGCGTACACGGTGTTCTGACAACCGTTCCCGAAAATCGCGTTGCCGCCGTTCCCGAAGCCCGGGCCGCTGAAATTGTTGAGGAACGGATCGGACTCCACCATGAAGTTCGCCATGTAGTAGTTCTCATCGAGCGACGTGCACTGCGTCGAGTTCTGATAGCTGATGCAGTTGTTCGTCGTTGCCGGATGGCCATGGAGCTGCGGCGAGCAGTCGACGGAACGACCCTGCACGCCAGTCAGCCGGTAGTACTGCCAGACGGAGCTCGGGTTCATCGTCTTCAACTGCGCACGCACGTTTGCTGTGACCCTGTCGAGAGTCGGCGACACGGGATGCATCTGCTGGCGATTGGTCTGGTCGGTCTGCCGTTTGATCGGGATGGGCGGCTGTCCCACCTGCTTCCCGCTTCCCTCGAGGAGGAGGAAGTTCGCGTCCGACTGTTCGACGTCGACCTGCTCGAAGGTCGCGAACACGAAGTCGGGGAAGTTTGTCGTCTTGTGGATGATGTGCATCGCGACGAGTGCGAACGTGCCGTTGCGATACACCATGTTGCCGTTCGCGTCGGTGTCGTAATAGATCGCCGTGGTCGTATAGAAGCGACCCGCATTTTCCGAGGGCAGCAGACGACGCCACGCGCTCTTCACTTCGATGGCCCCTTCGATGGGCGTCGCCGCCTGCAGGCCGCACGGCAGGCAAATGGCTTGTTCGGGCGGGCAATTGCAGGTGTTGGTCGCGCCGGGGTAGTACGCGTGATTGGGCAACGACTGGATGTTCTTCTTCGCTTGCGCTCCGGCCGTTCCGAGCTTGCCGCCGGGCAGGTTCTGGTCCGCGCCGTAGTTCGTGCGGACATACTCATACTCGTCGCGATTGACCTTCACCTGAAAGAGGACGAGCTCGCGCGGGCTCGGCTGATTCGTGTACTGGCCGTTGATGTCGCACGAGCCGATTTCATTGTCCTCGTCGAGGTTGTTCCAGAGGTTGAAGCTGCCGATGCCGGACACCGGCGGCTGCGCGTAGCTGTATTTCGGGTAACTGAGGTTCGCCCAGGCAATCGTGAGCGGACTGTTGGGACGCAGCTCGGTCGTTTGCGCGTACGTCTGCCAGACGAGCGGATCGGGAAACTGCGGCGCCGGGTTCGCGTGCGTCCACTGCGCGTCGGGCGTCCCGCGTGGATTGGTGGGACTCGGCGGATGCGTGCTGTCGATCGACGCCTTCCAGTTCAGCGCGAGGAACTCCTGCCAGGCGAACTTCGCGAGGTCTTCCTGCGATGCGCTTCGCGGCAGATCGGGCGCCGGCGTCGAGCGAATGGCGAGATACGGCGGCGTCGGAGTGGCGGCCGTGAGGAGCGCGGCGAGCAGAACGACGAGACTTCTCCTGATGACGGACATGGTCCTCCTTATGTCGACTGCGCGAATGAAAATGTAAGGAGGTGGTGATTGGCAGTAACTATGGAGTCAGTAATTGTGGGAGTCAAGAGGACAAAAAAAACCGCTTCCCCTGGCCGGGGGAAGCGGGACAGCGCGCACGAGCGCGACGACTGGGTCGCTGGAGACTTCGGATCAGCTACAGACTTCCACTTATGTTCGCTGCATCGCCCGGTCTCTACTTTTATGGAAGCCTCGACGATTGTTTCTCTTGCTGCACCGCACGTCGTGAAAGCTATGCCTCCAGCGCGCCGCGCCGTACCCCGCTACTTCACTTTCGTACCCGGCGGCACATTCGGATCCACCGAAACCAGCGACGGCTCGCCATCGATCGACGCCGCGAGCACCATGCCGTTCGACTCGATTCCCATCAGCTTCGCCGGCTGCAGATTCGCGACGATCACGATCTTGCGTCCGACCAGTTCTTCCGGCGTGTACTTCGTGGCGATGCCGGCGACGATGGTTCGCTCTTCATCGCCGGTGAAGACCAGCAGCTTGATCAGCTTCTTCGACTTCTCCACCTTTTCGGCGGCGCGCACTTCGGCGACGCGCAGATCGACTTCGAAGAAATGATCGATGCCGATGCGGGCGATGCCCGGCGCCGCCGCCTGCGTCGTCTCGAGCGGCGGCCCCGACTGTTCGCCTTTGATTTCGTTCTTCGTTTCTTCCACCGTGTTCCCTCCCATGTATGTCGCCGCGTCGATGCGCGGGAAAATCGGATCGGTCACGCGAACCGGCGCGCCGCCGGCGAGCACGCCCCATCGCAGCGCGTCGGCGCCGATCTCATCCGGATTCGCTCCGAGCCGCGACAGCGCTTCGCGCGATGACGCCGGCATCAGCGGCGCGACCATCACCCAGACGATGCGCAACGCTTCGAGCGTGTTCCAGATGATGCGCGAGAGCGCTTCGTCCGCTCCCGTTTCCCTGAATTTTTTCCACGGCTCGCGCGTGACGATGAACGCGTTGATGGCGGTGAGCAGCCGCCACGCCGCGTCGACCGCGCGATTGAAGCCGAGGTCATCCATCTCGCGGAGATACTCGGGGATGAGTTGCTGCGCGGCGGTGCGGAGATCGTTGTCGTCGCACGGCGTCGGCGGCGTGCGGCCGCCGAAATACGTGTCGCTCATCTTGATCGCCCGCGACAGCGTGTTGCCGAGATCGTTCGCGAGATCGGCGTTGTAGCGCGTGATGAACGCTTCGTCGGAGTAGTTCGCATCCTGGCCGAAAACCATCTCGCGCATCAGGAAGAAGCGAAACGGATCGGCGCCGAACGTCTCGATGATCTCGTACGGCCGGACGACGTTGCCGAGCGACTTCGAGATCTTCTGGTTGTCGCGCAGCCACCAGCCGTGCGCGACGATCTGCTTCGGCAGCTCGATACCCGCCGCCATCAGAAACGCCGGCCAGTAAACGGCGTGAAAGCGAATGATGTCCTTGCCGATCATGTGCATGTCGGCCGGCCAGTATTTGCGGAACTTCTCGTCGTCGCCGCTGCCGAACCCGAGCGCCGAGACGTAATTCGTCAGCGCATCGAGCCAGACGTAAACGACGTGATCGGGATTGCCGGGAAACGGGAATCCCCACTTGATCGACGAGCGGGAGATCGACAGATCCTTTAGTCCCGACTGCACGAACGAGATCACTTCATTCGCGCGCGTCGCCGGACGGATGAAGGCCGGATTGTTGCGGTAGTGATCGAGCAGCGGCCGCGTGTAGCGCGAGAGTTTGAAGAAGTAGTTGCGCTCGGTCGTCCACTCGACGGCGTGACCGCTTTCGTCCTTCCCGTCCTTCACCTGGTTTTCGGGAATGAACGTCTCTTCGTTCTGGCAGTACCAGCCGGAGTGCTCGCCGAAGTAGATGTCGTCGGGATTGCGCTCCTGAATGCGCCGGATCATTTCGTAGACGCCGACGCGATGCCGGTTCTCGGTGGTGCGGATGAAATCGTCGTTCGAGATGTTGAGCGTTTTCAGCAGCTCGTGATGATGCGCGACGACGCGATCGGCGAGCTCGATCGGAAGAATGCCTTCCTTCGCCGCCTGCCGCTCGATCTTCTGTCCGTGCTCGTCGGTGCCGGTCAGGAACCAGACGTCGTCGCCCATCCGCCGGCGATGCCGCGCGATGACGTCGGAGACGACGCCCTCGTACATATGGCCGATGTGAGGCAGGTCGTTGACGTAGTTGATTGCCGTGGAGATGTAGAACTTGCTCATGTGCGCCGACAAGATAATTGAAAAAACGCCGCGCACGTGAAGCCGCGCGCTACGGAAATTCGCCGCCGGCCTCGAACGGCTCGAACTCCGGTTGCATACACGCGTCCAGGAGCGTTTCCAGCCGTCCGAGCTGAAGCGGTTTCTCGAGGATGCCGCCGACCGCGGTGCGATCGATGGCCTCGAGATATTTGTCGGGCATTCCGGTGGTGATGATCACGCGGCGCAGCAGGCCCGGTTTGTCGCTGCGAAAGTGTTCGAGCAGCGTGAAGCCGTCGACGTCCGGCAGCACGAGGTCGAGCATGACGGCGTCGAACGATCGTTCTGCGATGGCATCCAGCGCGTCGCTTCCGTCCTCGACCCACTCCACTGAATATCCGAGCTCACTGAGGATTCGGATGGTTGCGTTCGCGGTGACGTGATCGTCCTCGACGAGCAGCACGGAACCGCGCGTCTGCGGTTCGCGCTCGACGGGATTCTGTCCGAACGACGCGATCACGGCGTCGACCGCTTTGCCCGCCGCCGGTTTGCGGAAGAGTCGCGACGCCACCGCCGGCGCGGTTCGGCGGATCGTCTGCTCCGACATGCCGGTCAGCAGATACAGCCGCTCGATGACTGCCGGCTGTTCGAGCTCGATGAAGTTCAGGACGGCGTAGCCGTTCAGACGATGCCGGATCATCGGATCGAGGACGATTGCGGCGTAGCTCCGTTCGCGCAGCTTCTCGATCGCCGCGAACGCATCCGTCACCGTATCGGTCGACACACCGGCCTCTTCGAATGCCTCTCGAAGGAACGCCGTCGTTTCGGCGTCCTCGTCGATGACGAGAACCCACTCATCAATCAGCAACGCCGGTTCTTCCTCTGCCGACAAGGCCGTGAATGGCATCGAGCAACTCCTCGGTTGAATACGGTTTCATCAAGAACGCAGTGCGCGAATGCTCGGCGAGCTTCGCGATGTCGCCCTCGGAGGCGTAGCCGCTCGAGAAGATGACGGGAATCGGCGCATGCGTGGCGATGCGCTGATAGACCGAGCGTCCGTCTTCGTCGGGCAGTGTGAGATCGAGCAGCGCGACGTCAGGCTGAAACGCGGCGATGGCCGGCAGCACCTCCGCTCCGCGCGCGACGACGTGAACGTCGATGTCCGAGGCTTCGAGCGACCAGCGCAGTCCCTCGGTAATCGCTTCCTCGTCGTCGACGATCAGCACGCGGAGCGGTCTGTTCGGTATCGTCCGCTCGGCCGGCAGCGCGACTTCGTTGCCCTGTTCCTTCGGCGGTACCGCAGGAAGGAGGAGATGGAACGTCGTTCCAACTTCCGGTTCGCTGTCGACGGTAATGCGTCCGCGGTGCGCCGCGACCATCTGCAAAACGATGGAAAGGCCGAGGCCGGTGCCGTGTTGTTTGGTCGTGAAGAGCGGCTCGAAGATGTAGGGGAGATCGCTCTCGTCGATCCCCGATCCCGTGTCCCTGATGCTGATGTGGATGCACTCGCCGGAGCCGGGGATTTCTTCCTCGTCGCCGCACCGCGCGTCGAGAGTCAGCGTGCCGCCATCGGTTTCCATCGCATCGCGTGCGTTGAGCGCGAGGTTGATGAGCACCTGAATGAGTTGCGCGCGATCGCCTTCGATGTGCAGCGGTGCCGAATCGAGAGCGAGCCGCAATTGAATCCGCTCACCGAGCAACGGCCGGATCTCATCCGCCGCGTGTTCGACGAGCTCGCGTACGTCGATCGCCTGAACCGTCAGCGTCGCCGGCCGTGCAAATCGAAGAATGTCGGTCGTGATCCGCTTCCCGCGTTTGAGCGAGCTGTTGATCACGTCGGTAAGACGAAGCAGCGTCGCATCGGCGGTCGCGCGGCGACGAACGACTTCGACGATCGGTTGAATGCCCATCAGCACGTTGTTGAATTCGTGCGCCACCTGCATCGCCAGCCTGCCGAGACTGGTGAGCCGGTCGAGCTGGCGAAGTTCGTCCTCCATCCGCTTGCGATCGGTGATGTCGTGGAGGTTCAGCACGATGCCGCTGATTTGCGGATGGTCGAGCAGATTCGTGCCGGCCACTTCCAGTGTTCGCCACTTCCCGTTGCTGTGCTGAATGCGTAACTCCAGCGGCGAGAGCGCGCCGCCTTTGACGACGTTCGCCAGCGCGTCGGAGAGCCGCTTCTGATCTTCGGGATGAATATTCGCCCAGTGAACGGTGCCGAGAAGTTCCTCCGGCTCGTGGCCGAGCACGCGTTTGATCGACGGGCTGACGTAGGTGAGCACGCCCTCGCGGCTGACGATGGCGATGATGTCGGAGAGGTGATCGGTGAGCGCGCGGAAGTACTCTTCGCGTTCGCGCAGCTGGCGATTGAGCGCGACGTGGGTGGTGACGTCGACGGCGGCGCCGATGACGATTCGTGCGCCTTCGATGTCGGCCACCGATCCGTGCACCTCGGCATCGAGCTCGCGGCCGTCGCGGCACTGCACGCGCGTTACATAACGAATCTCGCGGTCGTCATCGGATTGGCGGTGCCGGATCATTTCGCGGACGGTGTCGCGTTGATCCTCCGCGATGATGTCGGTTACCGACGAGAGCCCGAGAATCTCGCTGACGCTGTAGCCGAGCGTCTCCGCGAATTTGGCGTTCACGTAAGAGAAACGGCCGCTGCTGAGCCCATAACGAAAAACCGCCACCGGCGCTTCGTCGACCAGCGATTGCAGGCGACCCTGCTCTTCGATCGAGCTGCGCAGAAGATCGGCCGTCTCGATGTCGCGCGCAACGTGTCCGGCCATTCGCAACAGCAACGCCTGCTGGCTCGCGCTCATGTTGCGTCGCCGGTCATCGAGCACGATGAGCGTTCCGCGCAACGTCCCGTTCGAATCGAGCATCTTCGCCGCGGCCGCGAAGCGCATCGCCGGCGCGACCGCCTGCAGAACTCGTTCGTCGGCGACGAAGAACGATTCCGTCTGCTGTTCGGCGAGCATTGCAAAGCGCTCTGCCGCGTTGAGCGGGACGGCATCGTCGCTGACGATCGAGATTCGTTCCGCGCGCAATCGGATCGCTCCGAATCGAACGTCACAGAAGGCGATCGCCAGCTGCAGAAGATCGGCAGCGTCGTGATCGACCGGATCGCGCGGCGGAACGGGTGCAGGAGATTCAGCGTGTTGCATGAGCAGCACAACTGAAGGTAAAGCCACATCGATCCGCAACAGGGGTACGCACGTCCGAACGTCTTGTAGGACGGGTTCCTATCCTGAATCCGGTTTATTGAGGTGATTCGAGAAGACGTACTGAACAATTTGACCGTTATCGTGAAGGCCGGTTTTCGCGAGGATGCGCGTGCGGTGCGTGCTCACGGTTTTCACGCTCAGGTTCAGTGCGTGCGCGACGTCGGTCACCGAGTTACCGGCGCCGAGCAGGCGGAAGACCTCGAACTCCCTGTCGCTGAGCCGTTCGTGCGGCAATGTCTCCGTGTTGCCGCGACCCACACCGGCGGCTAGGCTTTCCGCCATGGCCGGGCTCACCCAGGTTTTGCCGGCGGCGATGCGGCGGATCGCTGTGAGCAACTCCTCCGGATCGCCTTCCTTTTGCATGTATCCGCAGGCACCCGCGCGCAACGCGCGGACCGCAAACAATTCTTCGGAGTGCATGCTGAGGATGAGCACGCGCAGTCGCGGAAATTCGCTGCCGATGTGCTTGAGGAGCTCGATGCCGTCGCGCCTGCCGAGCGTGAGATCGAGCACCACGACGTCGAATGGACGCGTGCGAAGCAACGTCAGTAACTCATCGGCGGATGACGCTTCGCCGGTGACTGCAAGATCGGGTGCGTCGGAAATGATCTGCCGCAGCCCTCTTCTGACGATTGCGTGATCATCAGCAATGGCAATCCGGATCATGCCGTCCATCCCTCTCCGCGGCGGCGCCGAAGCTTCCTCGGATCAATAATGCTACTGCGGAGTGCGCTTCGTCTATGCCAGTCAACCCGAGGTCCCGCATCGCCGTCATTTGCGTGACGATTGCCATCGTCGCGCCTGTCGCTGTTGCGATTGGCTGGAAAAACTACAACCCGCTCTTTCAGGCCCTTCCCGGCTACATCGGACTCATTGTCGTTTCGCTAACCGCTCGGTTCCTCGGTTTTCGTGCCGCGATCGCTTCGACGCTCAGTTTTGCCATCGTCCTTGCGTTTTACATTCTGCCAACGGCGTTTCCGGATCGCCCGATCCCTTTTCTGCTGATTCGTCTGGTGCTCTTCTTCATTGCCGCTTCGACGGTGGCCAGCCTCAGCCATCAGACCGCGTCCCAGGTTCACGACGCCGAGGAGCGATATCGTCTTCTCGTCGACACCGCTCCTGACGGCATCGCTATCTGCAATGCGCGTGCGGAGATCCTCTCGACGAATCCGGCGCTCGTGCAACTCGTCGGAGCTGCCGGTTCGGACGTCCTCGTTGGAAGGCGTCTCATCGACCTTGCGTGTCCCGAGTCGGCGAACAGGCTGGAGAAGGCGATTGCTGAGCTCCGCGCGACCGGACGTCTCTGGTCGATCGACATGAGGTGGATGCGACTCGACGGCCACGCGATCGATGTCGAGATCGCCGGCGTCTGCATTCACCGGGAAGGCGAACCGATTCTGCAGCTGTTCGTTCGCGACCTGACGGCGCGGAGAAGCGCCGAGACATCGCTCGAGGCAACGGCGCTGAGAATGGCGGCGCTATTCAACGCCGCCCTCGACACGATCGTATGGGTTGATGCGAGCGGCCGCTGTGTCGATGCCAACGCGGCTGCGAGCAAACTTCTCGGCTACACGCATGAAGAGATTTTGTCGAAGCAGTTGAGTGACTTCTCGGGGAACCGCGATTCCCTGCAAAGGCTCTGGAGCGGCGGAGGCGGAAGAGGTGAGTGCACGATCATTCGCAAAGATGGAGAAGCTCGCGAGCTTGCGTACGCGCTGGTCATGGACGTGCTGCCCGGTTTTCATTGCGCGTTCCTGCACGACATCACGGCCCGCAAGGAAGCTGAGCGCGCGGTGCAGCGACTCTCCGCACACCTGCTGCAATTGCAGGACGAGGAACGGCGCCGCATCGCGCGCCAGTTGCACGACACGACCGCGCAGAACCTTGCCGCAATCAGGTTGAACCTCGCAATCGTGCGCCGCTCACTCGATGCCGCGAATGCCAAAATGCTGGAGTCGGTCGACGAAAGCATCGCGCTCACCGATGAGTCGATCGGAGAAGTGCGGACGCTCGCCTATCTGCTGCATCCGCCCATGATCGAAGAGGCCGGTCTGCTGGTGAGCCTGCGCTGGTTCGCTCAGGGATTCGAAGCGCGAAGCGGCATTCGGGTGACGCTCGACTTTCCGGAAGCGCTCAGTCGTCTTCCTCTCGAGATGGAAACGGCGATTTTTCGTATCGTTCAGGAAGGGCTGAACAACATCCAGCGGCATTCCGGCAGCACAGTTGCACGTATCAGTATTGAACGCCCGCCGAATGTACTCAGGCTGCAAATTGAAGATAAGGGACGAGGTCTCCCGCTTCACCTCCGTGGAAACGATGCCGTTACTGCCGGGGCCGGCGTAGGGCTCGCCAGTATTCGCGAGCGGGTTCGAGAGTTCGGCGGTGCGATGAGCGTACAGTCGGATGATGACGGGACGGTGCTGAGCGTGACTCTGCCACTGTCCGAGGATTGAGAATGCGATCACTTCGCATCCTGATTGCGGACGATCACGCCGGCGTTCGCCGAAGCGTTCGGTCGCTTCTCGAATCGGTGAAGGAGTGGAGTATCTGCGGCGAAGCGACCGACGGAGTTGAAGCGGTCGACCTCGCCAACCTTCTCAGGCCGGACGTCGTGCTGATCGACCTGGCGATGCCCGGCCTCAACGGACTGGAAGCCGCACGCCGCATTCGCCGGAATCTTCCCGACACGCAGGTGGTCGTGCTCACGACGCACGAGATGGATCAACTCGATGAGGTGGTCCGCGGCGTCGGCGCACGCGGCGTCGTTTTCAAATCGAACGCGGACCGTTCGCTGATCGCAGCGATCGAGGCTTTTCGTCCGCGGCGGGCGGCGATCCATCTCGCCGGATCGGTCGTGAGCTCGCATCGCCATATCGCCGCCTTCTTTCATTCGGAGGAAGAGCGATCCAGCGTGCTCGGATCTTTCGTCCTGGAGGGTCTCGAAAACGGCGAGAAAGCGCTCCACATCATCGACCCGCCCGATCGCGAGGTGCATCGGCAGCGGTTGCGTGAACGAGGAGTCGACGTCGAGAGTGCCGAGGAGCGCGGGCAACTGGAGCTCCTCTCTTGGGAAGATGCGTATCTGCGCGGCGGCCGCTTCGACTTTCACGCGATGCTCGAGCTGCTCCGCGAGATCGTCGAAGGTGGTGCGAACGACGGTTTTCCGCTCACACGCGGCGTCGCGTACATGGAGTGGGCGACGTCGAATGTGCAGGGGGCCGCGGATCTCGTCGAATACGAATCACGACTGAACGACGTGCTCGCGGACTTCGACGACGTCATTGTCTGCGCCTATGATCTCTCTAAGTTCTCCGCCGAGACGATCGTCGACGTGATGCGCGGCCATCCCGCCGTGATCGTCGGCGGCTCACTTGGCGACAATCCCTTCTACGTGCCGCCCGCCGAAATGATCGAAGAGCTGAACGAGCGCAAGCACCGCCGCGGTTTGCAGCCGCAGCCGGCGCAACTCGTTCGCTGATTGTTTTCAGGGAGGGTAAGGAAAAGCCGGATCGCGGCACTCCCACAGGCAGGCTGCCATCCCTCCTGCCATGAATCCTCTCGACTCGAATTTCCAGGCGTTCCTCGAATCTGCACCCGATGCCATCGTCGTCGTGGATCGTACCGGGACGATTGTCGGCATCAACGCTCTGACGGAGGAGATGTTCGGCTATGCCCGCGATGACGTGATCGGTCAACGTGTCGAGCTCCTCGTTCCCGAGCGATTTCATGCAACACACGAGGGCGAGCGGAGCAGGTATTCGCAGGCGCCGCGCACGCGGCCGATGGGTCTCGACCGTGAGCTATGGGGACGCCGGAAGTCGGGAGATGAGTTCCTCGTCCAGATCAGCCTCAGCCCGATCGAGACGGAAGAGGGAACGCTCGTCACCAGCATCATTCGCGACGTCACGACGCAGCGCGCGGCAGAAGAACGGTTTCGCGCGCTGCTCGAGTTGGCGCCGGACGGCATCATCGTCGTCGATTCTTCCGGGACGATCGTCATCGTCAACTCGCAGACGGAGCGGCTCTTCGGTTATGCGCGACAGGAGCTGATCGGGCAGCCGATCGAGATGCTCGTGCCGCGGCGCTATCGCCAGGCACACGTCGGCGATCGCGACGCGTACGTTTCCGATCCGAAGCTCCGTCCGATGGGAGCGGGGCGCGCGCTGACCGGACTGACGAAAGCGGGCCTCGAATTTCCGGTCGAGATCAGTCTCAGTCCGCTGGTCACCGACCAGGGTCGCATGGTGATGAGCATCGTCCGCGACATCACGGAGCGCCGCCGTGCAGAGGAGATCATCCAGGCGTCGCTGCGCGAAAAAGAAGCGCTTCTCAAAGAGATTCACCATCGCGTGAAAAACAATCTGCAGGTGACGTCGAGTCTCCTGCGGTTGCAGGCGGCGGCGATCGGCGACGATCGCGTGCGGGCGATGTTCGAAGAGACGGAGAACCGTATCCGTTCGATGGCGCTCGTTCACGAGAAGCTCTATCAGTCGACGAACCTTTCGCGGATTGATTTCGGCGACTACATCCGGACGCTCGGTGAGCTGTTGTTCCGTTCGTCGGCGATCAATCCTGACAACGTCACGCTCGAAGTCGGCGGCGCGGTGGTTTTCCTGAGCATCGAGATCGCCGTGCCGTGCGGCCTGATCGTGAACGAGTTGCTCTCCAACGCGCTGAAGCACGCGTTTCCCGACGATCGTCCCGGAGTGATTCGCGTTCACCTGCGCGTCGAGGTCGACGGCACGATCGGCGTCAGCGTGCGCGATGACGGCGTCGGTCTGCCGGCAGCGCTCGACGTCGAACGAACGGAGACGCTCGGCCTCCGCCTCGTCGCCGGTCTCGTGCAGCAGATCGAAGGACGCATGACGATCGAGCGGGGAGCGGCGGGCGCCGGGTTCAATGTCGTCTTTCCGGCGGAGCGCGCTCGATGATTACGCGGCCGCGTATCCTCATCGTTGAAGACGAAACGATCGTGGCGATGGACATCGCCATGACGCTGCGCCGGCTCGGCTACGACGTGGCCGGAATGGTCGTCAGCGGCGAGGCCGCCATCGAATCCGCGCGTACGCTGAATCCCGATCTCATCCTGATGGACATTCGCATCAGGGGTGCGATGGACGGCGTCGAGGCGGCGACGGCGATTCAGCGCGACCGGCCCACGCCCGTCGTTTTCCTGACCGCGCATGCCGACGCCGACACGGTGGAACGATCGAAGTCGGCGGCGCCGTTCGGCTACCTCGTCAAGCCGTTCGACGAGCGCGCGCTCCATCGCGTCGTCGAGATCGCGCTCCATCGCGCACAGATGGAGAAGGGAGCGCGCGAAGAAACTCTCGATGCGCTCTGGCAGAGTGAAGAGAGTTTTCGGCTCCTCGTCGACGCCGTGAAGGACTACGCGCTGTTCATCATCGATCTTCAATATCGAATCGTCAGCTGGAATCCCGGCGCCGAGCGGATGACCGGGTTCTCCGCGGCCGAAGTGATCGGCAAACCGTTCTCGATACTCCGTTCCGGCGGTTCAGGGGAAGATCTCGACCTCCTCTTCGAACAGATTCGACGCGATGGCGGCGCGGAATGGGAAGACGCCGGAATCAGGAAGGACGGCTCGCGCTACATGCCGTATGTCTATTGTGCGCCGATGGTCGATCGGAAGGGCGACGTCGTCGGCTACGTCAGCATCACGCGCGACGTCACCGAGCAGCGAATGCTGCAGGCGCAGCTCGCGCAGACGCAGCGGCTCGAATCGCTCGGCCAGCTCGCCGGCGGCGTCGCGCACGACTTCAACAACATGCTGATGGTGATCTTTTCTCGCTGCGAGATTCTGCTGCGCTCCATTGAAGATAAGGAGCTGCGGCGATTCATCAGCGACATCCGAATGGCGGCGAACAAGAACCGCGAGCTGACGCAACAACTCCTTGCCGCCGCGCGGCGGCAGATGCTCGAGCCGGAGGTGGTCAACGTCAATGAGGTCGTGATCTCGGCGATGCGGCTGCTCACCCCGACCATCGGCGAACAGATCGTCATCAGGACAGAGCTGCAGGACCCGCTCTGGAATGTGTGCGCCGATCCCGGAAAACTTCATCAGGTGCTGATCAATCTCGCCATCAATGCCCGCGATGCGATGCCGTCCGGCGGCGTCCTGACCATCGAAACGCGCAACGTTCATCTCGATGCGTCGTACACGCGCCAGCACATTGGCGTGAAGGAAGGCGATTACGTCACGCTCCTGATCAGCGACACGGGCATGGGGATCGCCGCAGAGATTCGCGATCGTATCTACGATCCTTTTTTCACGACGAAGGATCCGGCGCGCGGTACCGGACTCGGACTCGCCGTCGTGCGGGGAATCGTCGAGCAAACCGGTGGACGCATCTGGGTTTACAGCGAGGAGAATCGAGGAACGACCTTCCGCATTCTCCTGCCGCGGCACAGCGGGAATCCCTCTCCCGAGGTCGTCGATGAGCAGCTGCCGGAGCGCGGTTCGGAAACGATTCTGCTGGTCGAAGACGAAGAGCTCCTGCGCACGGTCGTGCGCGAGGCGCTGGAAGAACATGGCTATGACGTGCTGGAAGCGCGTTCGCCGGCCGAGGCACTGGCGACCAGCGGCAGCACCGCGAAGCCGATACATCTGCTGCTCAGCGACATGATCATGCCCGGCATGACCGGGCTCGACCTCGCCGAGAAACTCCTCGTGGAACGGCCGGCAACGCGGCTCGTGTTCATGTCCGGCTATTCGAATCACGCGGTGCCGAGCCCCTCGGCGCTGCCGACAGGCGCGCACTATCTCGAGAAACCGGTTCCGACGCCGCTCCTGCTGCGGACCGTGCGCTCGGCGCTGGACGAAACGTAGTCGCGACGATTATTACTTTGCGGCATGATTCGTCGCGTGTCGATGAATCGTGATCCAGTCTGCGGGATGACCATCGATCCGCAGCGCGCCGCCGGATCGTCGCAGTATCGCGGCGAGACGTTTCACTTCTGTTCGCTGCACTGCAAAGCGAAGTTCGATGCGAATCCCGCCGCGTACGCAGGAGACGTTGCGCCGCCCGCGGCCGTTGTTGCCGCGATCTGGACCTGTCCGATGCATCCGGAGGTTCGCAGCGACCGCCCCGGTTCGTGTCCGAAGTGCGGGATGGCGCTCGAGCCGGAGACGGTGCAGCTCGAGGAAGACAACACGGAGCTGCACGACATGTCGCGCCGTTTTTGGATCAGCGCGGCGCTCACGATCCCGCTCGTCGTCCTCGCAATGTCGCGTCACCTGCCCGCCGTCGAGCTCGCGCTTGCGGCGCCGGTGGTGTTGTGGGGCGGCTGGCCGTTCTTCGTTCGCGCGTGGCGCTCGCTCGTGACGCGCCAGCTCAACATGTTCACGCTCATCGGCCTCGGCGTCACGGTCGCGTTCCTCTACAGTCTCGTCGTCACGCTTGTGCCGAATCTTTTTCCGGCGTCGCTGCGCGTCGGCGTTTATTACGAAGCGGCCGCGACGATCGTGACGCTCGTGCTGCTCGGGCAGGTGATGGAACTACGCGCGCGCAGCCGGACCGGCTCCGCGATCCGCGCGCTGCTAGGACTCGCGCCAAAGATCGCCCATCGACTCGCCGCCGACGGAAGCGAAGCAGATATCGCGCTCGATCACGTACGCGCCGGCGACAGGTTGCGCGTCCGTCCCGGCGAAAAGGTGCCGGTCGACGGCGTGGTTGTTGATGGCAACAGCAACGTCGATGAATCGATGGTGACCGGCGAGCCGCTGCCGGTGGAGAAGCGCGCCGGCGATCGCGTCATCGGCGCGACGCTGAACGGGACCGGATCGTTCGTCATGCGCGCCGAACGCGTCGGCGCCGATACGCTGCTCGCGCAGATCGTCAACATGGTGTCGCAGGCGCAGCGGAGCCGCGCGCCGATTCAGCGACTCGCCGATCGCGTCGCCGCGTGGTTCGTGCCGGCGGTGATCGTCATCGCGCTGATCACGTTCGCGGTCTGGGCGATCGCCGGTCCCGAGCCGCGGCTGGCGTACGCGATCGTGAACGCGGTGGCGGTGCTGATCATCGCCTGCCCGTGTGCGCTCGGTCTGGCGACTCCGATGTCGATCATGGTCGCGGCAGGGAAGGGAGCGACGGGCGGCGTGCTCTTTCGCAACGCGGAAGCGATCGAGACGCTGCGCACGGTCGACACGCTCGCCGTCGACAAGACCGGAACGCTGACGCTCGGCAAGCCGCAACTCGCCGCGGTCGTGGCGTCGTCCGGCATCGACGAAAACGAACTGCTGCGACTCGCCGCGAACGTCGAGCGCGCCAGCGAGCATCCGCTGGCGGCCGCGATCATCAGCGGCGCGGAGTCGCGCGGCGTGGTCGTGCGCGCGGCGACGGAGTTCGCGTCGATCACCGGCAAGGGCGTTCGCGGCATCGTCGACGGCCACCGCGTCGCACTCGGAAATCGCGCGCTGCTGACGGAGCTCGGTCTCGATCCAGGCGAGCTCGGCGATCGCGCGGAAGCGATGCGCAACGAAGGACAGACGGTGATGTTCGTCGTCATCGACGACAAGCCGTCCGGCCTCATCGGCGTCGCCGATCCATTGAAAGAGACAGCGGCGGAAGCGATTCGCGATCTGCATCGCGAAGGGCTGCGCATCGTCATGCTCACCGGCGACAGCCGCACGACCGCAAACGCGGTCGCGAAAAAACTCGGCATCGATGAAGTGATCGCCGAAGTGCTCCCCGAGCAAAAAGCGAACGCGGTGAAACGTCTGCAGTCGGAAGGTCGCATCGTGGCGATGGCCGGCGACGGCATCAACGACGCGCCGGCGCTCGCGCAGGCGAACGTCGGCATCGCGATGGGAACCGGCACCGACGTCGCGATGGAAAGCGCCGGCGTGACGCTGGTGAAAGGCGATCTGCGCGGCATCGTCCGCGCGAAGCGGCTCAGCGACGCGACGATGTCGAACATCCGCCAGAACCTGTTCTTCGCGTTCGTCTACAACGCGCTCGGCGTCCCGATCGCGGCCGGCGTGCTCTATCCGTTTTTCGGCGTGTTGCTCAGCCCGATGATCGCCGCCGCCGCGATGAGCTTCAGCTCCGTCTCAGTGATCGCGAACGCACTGCGGCTGCGGAGCGCAACCTAAGTGCCCTTGTCGACCATCCCGTGGCGCAGCGCGTAGCCGACCGCCTGCGCGCGATTGTGCAGCCGCAGTTTGTCGAGGATGTTCCGCACGTGGAACTTGACCGTGTTCTCGCTCAGACCGAGGCGCGTGGCGAGCTTGCGGTTCGCGGTGATGCCGCCGACCATCAGATCGAGTACTTCGCGCTCTCGCTCGGTGAGCGCGTCGGGCTCGGTCTCGGGCATCGCCGGCTTCGCGAATTCCTGCAGCAGCTTGCGCGCGAGCGCCGGCGTCAGTGCCGGCTCGCCGTTGCCCGCGCGATCGAGCAGTGCAAAGAACTCCTCGGCTTCCAGATTTTTCATCAGGTAGCCCTGCGCGCCCGCTTTGATGGCGTCGAACAGCGTCTCGTTCTGCTCCGACGCGGTGAGCATGATCACCTTGATGCCCGGCTGCTGCGCCGTCAGCTCGCGCGTCGCCGAGACGCCGTCGAGCTCCGGCATCGAGATGTCCATCAGCACGAGATCGGGACGAAGTTTGAGGGCGAGCTCCACCGCCAGTTTGCCGTTCGGAGCTTCGCCGACGACCTCGTGTCCCTGCGACTGCAGCAGGCTTCGGAGGCCGTCGCGAAACAACGCGTGATCGTCAGCGATGAGAATGCGCACGTCGATAGTTTATGGCAACGGGATTTCGACGCTGACGACGGTGCCGCGAGTTGCGGCACTGTCGATGGCGAAAACGCCGCCGACTGATTCCGCTCGCTCGCGCATCGTCGAGAGCCCGAATCGCGGAAAGTCGTTGCGGCTCCGTCCGGCCGGTTTGAATCCGATTCCGTCGTCGCTGACGGTGAGCAGCAATCTGCCTTCGCGGCGCCGCAACTCGATGCGTGCGCTCGTCGCTTTGGCATGTTTGCGAACGTTCGCGAGCGATTCCTGAATGATGCGTACCAGTTGCAGTTCGACGCCGTTCGGCATGACGAGATCGCCGTCGACGATGAGCTGCGCGCTGATCTCGCTCTGCTCCGACCAGCGATCGACGTACTCGCGAAGGACCTCTTCGAAGGAGCGCGTCGGTCCCGGAAGCGTGCGCAGATCGACGATCGATTCGCGTACGTCGCCGTACGCTTCGCGCGCGGCGACGGCGAGCTCGCGCAACTGTGCGAGTCCTTCGTCGGTCTTTTCGCGGCGGAGATATTCGGTGGCCGCCTGGACTTTGGTGTTCACGTAGCCGAGGACCTGGGCGATGCCGTCGTGCATCTCGTGAGCGATGTGAAGACGTTCCTGCGCGACGGCGAGATCGGCGACCTGACGATGAAGATGAGCATTGTCGATGGCGATCGCCGCATGCACCGCGAAGCGCTCGAGCGTCTCTTCCTCGCTGGCCGTGAACAGCTCGCCGGTCAGCTTCTCACTGAGATAGAGATTGCCGACGAACGGTCCTTTGCAGGTGATCGGAACGGCCAGCAGTGAATGCATGACCGGATGATTCGGCGGGAAGCCGTACGAGCGCGGATCTTTGGCGATGTCGGGCAGTCGCAGCCGTTCGCCTTCCTGCAGGACGACGCGCAGCAATCCGTGGCCGACCGGCGGCGGACCGATTTTCGCGCGGATCTCCGGTGTGATGCCGGAGGTGATGAACGTCTGAATCGAACCGTCCGTGTTGACGACCGAGAGCGCGCCGTAACGCGCCCCGACGAGCAGACGCGCGCGTTCGACGACTCTGTTCAGCACGGAGTCGAGCGACAACTGGGCGGTGACGTCGATGCCGGCGCCGTGCAGCGCCAGCAGCTCCTCGTTGTGACGCTCGAGCCGATGCTGCATCCGCCCGATCGAGCGAACCATCAGGATGCTCATCAGCGCCAGGGCGACGGCGACGAGTCCGTCGAGCAGGATTCTGCTCTGCAGCGAAGTGACGCCGACGGTCGCGGCGCGCACGAGCTCCAGCATCGACACGACGATGATCGGCGCGACGATCGCGAGCCAGCGCAGCTGTTTCAAGGTCAATTCGAGCTCGGCCTCCGGAAGAGGGTAAGCCGGAAAAGGTTGTGCGTCGATTCGTTGGTGCGCGGCACGACCTCACGCGAATGGGTGGGGAAGGACGGTTCCTTCATCACGCTGGCGTGTCGCTCATTCCGCCGGTATGCTTTTCCCTAACGGCATCAATCCCATTCCAACCAACAAGTGAAGAGCAGTTCGTTCCGCTTCGCGGCTGCGTCCGGAAATGATCGAGTTCGTCCGTCTTACCGGGTGCAGCGTGAGGACGCAGTCGCGCGGATAAGCAATGACGAGCTCTGGACAACGGAACGGCCGATATCTCGCGATCGCGATCGCAGTCGTCATCGCGATCGGCGCGGCCGCACTCATTCAGCACTTCATCCGAAACCGCGGACTGGCGCCGCTGGTTCGTGCCGCGAACGCGATACCGCATCGCGTGTTCGCATCGCGCGTGACCGGTGGCTTCGCGTATCGTCCGTTTCTTCCGGCGGTGAAACGCGGCTCCGACCTTTCATCGTCTCCCGACGCCTGGCGCGTTGCCGGATTCGCCGCGGAGGTGACGCACGCCGCGCAGCAGGAAGCGACGCCGGAGTCGCTGCATCGCGCCGGCATCGCATATCTCGTTGCGGGCGGCGCGGAGCGCGCGGTTGCCGCGCTCGAAGATTCGCTGCGACGCGAAGCGGGAACGCTGAACGTCGCCCGCGCGGTCGAGCGCAGCAACAACGCCGAGTTGCTCTCCGATCTCGCGGCGGCGTATCTCGCACGGGCGAATGGTGAAGACAGCGTCGATCTTCTTTCCGCGATGAACGCCGCCGAGCGCGCGTCACGCATCGCGATGAAGCCGGAGATTCTGTGGAATCGCGCACTCGCCGTCTCCGCGGCAAGCTCGCGCGATGCGGCAACCTCCGCATGGCGCGATTACCTCGCCGTCGATGGAGGATCGCAATGGGGAGCGGAAGCGCGGCTGCGGATGGCGGCGGCTTCAGCCGACGGACCGGCATCGCGCGACGCCGTGAAACGGATGTTGCTCGCCGCGACCGGGGAGCCGGACGACGGTGCACTGCTTCACGCGACCGCTGCCGGACCCGGCTACGCGCGCGTCTTCGCGGAAGAGGAGTTGCTCCCGGCGTGGGGCGGCGGCGACGACGCCTCTCTCGCGATCGCACGGCGAGTCGGCGCGGCGGTCGCACGCGTCAGCGGCGACTTCGTCGTCGCCGATTCGATTCGTCAAATCGATGCGCTCGGTGCGCGGCGTGCCACGGAAGCGCGTGCGGCAGTGCTGGCGTTCGGTCGCGGACGCGCCGCGCTGAACAGCTACAAATACGATGAGGCGTCGCCGCTTCTTCAATCTGCGGAGTCAGAGTTGCGAACGCTCGGCATGCCGCTCGCGTCGCGCGCCGGCGTCTTCGTCGCCACGCTGCATTTCTACGCGAAACAGCCCGAGCCGTCGCTGGCGCAATGCGCCGAAGTCGTTCGCGGAAACGACGGCGCTCGCTATCCGAGCATCGACGCGCAGTGCGCGTGGAACGAAGGGACGATCGAGACGGGACGCCGTCATTTCGATCGCGCAAAGGCTGCGTACGAATCGGCGCGCACGATCTTTTCTCGCATGGGCGACGTGAAGAGCGTTGCAGCGCTCGACGTCCGTCTCGCGGAAAACGATCGCTGGACCGGCGACGTCGCCAACGCCTGGTCGCATATGTCACGCGCGTTGCGGAACGGCGCGGCGGAACGCGGCTACATCGTGCTCAGCGAAGCGGCGCGACTCGCCGAGGGCGGCGGGCTGTCGTACGCTGCGCTTTCGTTTTACGACACCGCGACCGATGCCGCGCGCGCCGCTCGTTCGGCGGCCGAGGAGACGGATGGTCATCTGTCGCTCGCGCAACTCTTCTGGAAGCTGGGACGTGAAGACGATGCGCGCGTCGAGTTGAACGCTGCCTCGCGGTCGAAGCGTGCGATCGGCGATCGCACGGTTGCCGATCGGCTCGAAAGCGATGTGGTCCTCGCCCGCAGCACGATGACGCTTGCCACTCGTCCGGAGGAGGTCGTGAGGCAGCTCGAAGCGACGATTGCCGATCTGACGACGAGAGGCAATCATCGCAGGATCGCGCAGGCGCGACTGCTTCAGGCGAAGGCGCATCTGGCGCGTCATGATTTTTCTGCGGCGGAGCAGAGTCTTCTGGCCACGCTCGCGGAGATCGATTCGCAGCGGGGGCAAATCTCGACGGATGACGAGCGGCTCGCGTTCGTCGATACCGCTCGCGACGCGACCGAGTTGCTCGTCGCGCTGCAGTTCGATGCGAAGCGGACGGACGACGCGTTGCGCACCGCGGATCGATCCAAAGCGCGGCTGCTCCTCGACGACGATTCCCCCGGCCCGCTCGCGTCGCCGGCTCGCGATGAAGCGTTCCTCGAATTCTTCGTCCTGCGCGATCGCGTGCTGGCGTGGACGGTGACGGATCGCGGCACGCGCACGTACACGATCGCCGTCGATCGCGAGGAGCTGGAGCGGCGAGTCACGGAATGGCAGGGCGCACTGATGACCGGCGACGAAGCCCGCGTTCGTTCCGGCGGCGCCGAACTATTCAATCTGCTGCTTGCGCCGTTGTGGCAGGAAGTCACTTCGTCGCGAAAGCTGATCTTCTCGGCAGACGGTGTGTTGTACCGGCTGCCGTACGCCGCACTCGCGCCGCCGCGGGGTGGATTTCTCGTCGACGATCACGACCCTGCGAACGTGCCGAGCCTCACGTGGCTCGCCGCGCAGCGCCGCACTGCCACGCCGTTTCATTTCGGACATCTCGTGACCGTCGTTCCCTCGGCCGGTGATGAACGCTATGCGCGGCTGCTCGTGGCTGAGCAGGACGCGCGCGAGATCGCGTCACGGTTTCCCGGCGCAACCGTACTGACCGGCGGCGAAGGCACCGCCGCGCGCGTCGCCGAAGCCGCGCGCGACGCTGTCGTGCTGCATTTCGCCGGACACGCGGTCGTCGATGAAACCAGGCCGGGCCTCTCGGCGCTCGTCATGAGCGACGGCAAATTGCTCGCCTCGGACATCGCGCGGTGGTCGTTGCAAAACACGAATCTCGTCGTGCTCGCCGCCTGCTCCACCGGATCGGGGCGCGTGACGAGCGACGGAACCGCCAGCCTCGCGCGAGCCTTTTTGCTGGCCGGGTCACACTCCGCGATTGCGACCTCATGGCCGGTCGACGACGCAGCCGCCGGCGAGCTCTCGCGACATTTCTATAGCGAGCTCGCGGCGGGCGCCAGCCCGCCCGACGCGCTGCGCAATGCACAGAAATCCGTCATTCAAAACTCGAAGCGCCCTCAGTACGACTGGGCGGCGTTCCAGTACATCGGTCCCTGATTCCCCGCAAACGACAAGGAACGAAGGAGAGACAAATGCGACTCAAATGCTGGTTTCTGACTGGACTTCTAATCGTCGGCACTGCTTCCGCTCAGGCGCAAACCACGAGAGTGATTGTGACCATCACCGGACTCGTTTCGATCGCCGACGTCCCTTCCTCCAAAGACAAGACTCTCTATCTCCTGAATGCGAGCGACTCATTCGGGGATCATGTCGTGCCTCACATCGGGGTGATTCTCGCCAACAACGTGCACGTTCCGACGTCACTGGACGGCCGCAAGGTTCGTGTAGAAAACAAGTCATCGTGGATTCGCGTCAAAGACGCGGAGAAATTGATCGTCAAAGGCGGCTCGACGACGGTGCTCGATTATGTCGACACTCCACCCCCTGGTCTGCCGTGTCCAAAACTCGCGGACCGGACGTCGCTCTACTTTTTCCCTCGCCTCAGCAAGTTCGGCCGGAAGAACGACGGAAACCCGCCCGATGCAAACGACCTTGACCCCGCTTACCTGAAGCCAAAGAAAGCCGACGAAAAAATCGCTGCTTACATGGACGTGACGTTCGGTGAGTTGCGCGCGAAAGTTGGCAGTCCCGCAGTGTGGTCCTTCAAGGAATCGGACAGCAGTTACGGCGCCACGCATGAACAGATGAGTGCGGAAGCGGCGACTTGGGAGTTTGATATCGCTGGCGACACGCTTGTGCTGCAGACGAGCGACGATGACGGCGTTACGAAGAAAGACATGCTGTCGCTGAAAGCCGATAGCGGCGTGATCCGTTTTACGATTGCCAATGCTCCAAACCTCCCCAAACATATCGGCGTGCAATATCTCGCCGGGACGAAGAAGAGTTCTGCGCCGGGCCCCTCCGACCATCACTTTCAGCTCTATTACGAATATCTGAATGCCGCGGTGAAGAAGGACATCGTCCGATACTTCCCGGTCGTCGAGGCGGTGTGCATCGGGACGGCGCTCTCGACAGATCCCTGTGATATCAGGCGTTATGTGAACATTCCGAAGCCAACGAACTGCAAGACCACCTCGGCAATGGTGGCAAAAGCGATACTTGAAAAGACACTAGTGCCGCCCGGCCCTGCTATCGGTAACCTTAATTGTGGTCCGGATGGTATGCCATAGGTGATGCGATGAAACCGATTCTGATCTTCCTGACAGTTCTCACTTCGTTTGCAGGTTTGGCCGCGGAAAGACCACCTTTCGATTTTCGCGCAGACCTCGCATATATGCACAAAGGTCTGCTGGAATCCCAGCCTTATAGCGACTGGAAGACGACACACACTCTAAGACGGTGGTCGGAGTCGCCGCGCGACTCAGCCGGACGGCGTTCCATTCTTCTCCAGGAGGAAGGGCCGGTGACATCGTCGGCAATTCTCGGCATTGAAGTGGAGGCTGGCGGTAACGTTTCTCCGGCCCCTCTGCATCGCGAGTTTACAAAGGCTGAGGTAACGAATTCGTATAACGAGGCGAAAGGCGCGTTGTCGAGGGCAAAATTGGACCTCGATATCGTGACGGCATATCCGGTTCTGGACCTCAGGGCGTCCGCGCCGCTCACCTGGAGAGTCCGCCTGGCCGGACGTTCACCACGGATCGTCGCAGTAACAGCCGCTGGCATAGTTAGCGCGGTTGCTCCGGCGCGCATTCCTGTGGTGCCTCATGCCTGCACTCCCGGCGTTGATGACGCACTTTCACAGGATGATCTGCATCATTTGAACGGTGGCAAACTGCTGGCCTACGTTCTTTCACAGGTCAAAGATGTGCGGGAGGTTCACGATTCTGCCATCCGCCTCAACCATGCAGTCTTCAATGACATCGAATACAGCATGTTCGATCTTGCCGATCTCTATACCGACTCCGATACGGTCGTGCTGGAGCGCAATTTTGGGATGTGCGACGAGAAGGCTGTAGTGCTCGTCACCTACCTGCGTACGATCGGAATCCCGTCGCGAATCAAATTTCTCCGGTGGCTGCGCGACGGCGAGGAGCAGGCACACGCTTGTGTGGAGTACGACAAGGACGGCATCTCGTATCACCTGGACCCGACATGGGACGTCGTCCACGATCGGACCATCTATCGAAATACGGACGTCGATGGATCCAAGCCGACTAAGGTGAAGGCCGTCGACGTCGACTGGCCGGCAGATGCGCGCTCCGCGACGAACATCGGGAACTATCCCGACGTCGACGATGACGGCCGTCTCAATCCATGGGAGGATTTCTGTTACTCGCCGTGCAAAGAGGGCGATCCTGACCGTCCCGGTTACTCGAAGGACTGACACGAATGGCGACAGGCGCGCAAACGCCTGTCGCCATTTACATCCCTTCCCGCCACCCGCCGCCCAGCGCGCGATACAAATCGACGAGCGCCAGCAGCCGGTCGCGTCGCAACTGCGCAACGCCGGTCTCCGCCGACAACAACTGTTCCTGCGCGTCGAGCACTTCGAAGTACGCGGAGAATCCCGATTCGTATCGCAGCGTCGCGAGGCGTACCGCTTCGCGATTCGCGGCGACCGCTCGTGCGCGCTGCACTTCTGCTTCGGCGAGTTTTTCGTTCGATACGAGATCGGTCGACACTTCGCCGAGCGCGGCGGTGATGCTGCGCTGATATGAGGCCAGCGCTTCGTCAAATTGCGCGACTGCGACGCGTCGCTGGTTGCGCAGGCGGCCGGCGTTGAAAATCGGTCCGAGTAATCCGGCCTGCACACTCCAGTTATGACCGCTGCCGAGGAGACTGGCGAGCTCGGTGCTCTGTCCGCCGAGCAAACCGGTCAGGTTCAGCGTCGGATAGAACGCGGCCTCGGCGACGCCGATGTCCGCATTCGCGGCGATCAGCTCCTGTTCCGCGGCGCGGATGTCGGGACGCCGCAACAGCAGCGCCGACGGAACGCCGGCCGGAATTGACGGCGGCAGCGGCTGCGCGTCGAGCTCGAGTCCGCGCGAAATCGGTCCGGCGTTGCGGCCGAGGAGCAGGCTGAGCTGATTCTCTTTCGCGACGATTGCGCGCTCGAGCAACGGAATCTGCGACGACTCGAGCGCCAGCAGCGCTTCCGCGCGCGAGGTGTCGAGTCCCGACGCCGTTCCGCCCTCGGCGCGACGGCGGAAAAGGTCGGCGGTGTTCTGGAACGTCGCCGTCGTGCGACGCGTGATCGCCAGCTCCGCATCGAGCTCGCGCAACTCGAAATACGTTGACGCGACTTCGCTGATCAGCGACAGCAGCACGCCGCGGCGTCCCTCTTCGGTTGCGAGGTAGTCGGCGCGCGCCGCTTCATTCAATCGACGGATGCGACCCCAGAGATCGACTTCCCATCCGACGTTGACGTTCGCGACGAGAATCCCGCCGGTTGTGTCGCTCGGCGATGCGAACTTCGACGTGTGTCCGTACTGGTAAAGCGCGTTGTAGCCGACGGACGGATATCGCGCCGCGCCGGCGATGCCGTAACGCGCACGCGCCTGTTCGACGCGCGCGGCCGCGATGCGCGCGTCGTATCCGTTGCGCAGCGCTTCATCGATCAGCGAGCGCAGCGCCGGATCGCCGAAGAGATCGAACCACTTCGTGTCGGCGAGCGATGCGGCAGCCGCCGGTTCGGTCACGCCGTAAAACTGCTCGGGGACGGTGACGACCGGCCGCTTGTAATTCGGCCCGACCGTGCAGGCCGCGAGCGCGAAGAGAAGTGCGGGAGCGAGCAGCCGTTTCATCAAAGCACTCCCGCTGCCGTCAGCGCCGCGGCCTCTTCTTCTTCGTGTGAAAGCTTCGCTTCGAACTTCCGTTCCGAGCGCGCGATCCGTTCGGCGATGACGTAAAGCGCCGGAATCAGGAAGACGCCGATCAGCGTCGCGGCGAGCATGCCGGCGACGACGACGGTGCCGAGGATTTTTCGTGATGCCGCGCCGGCGCCGCTCGCGATCCACAACGGCACGCAGCCGAGGATGAATGCGAACGACGTCATCAGAATCGGTCGCAGTCGGACGCGCGCGCCGTGCAATGCGGATGCGACGAGATCGCCGCTCTTTTCAAACTCCGCCTTCGCGAACTCGACGATCAGAATCGCGTTCTTCGCGGCGAGTCCGATCAGCACGATGAGTCCGATCTGTCCGTACACATCGAAGTTGAATTTCCGCAGCAGCAATCCGATGAACGCGCCGAACACCGCGATCGGCACCGACAGCAGCACGCTGAACGGCAGCGACCAGCTTTCGTACAGCGCCGCGAGAATCAGGAAGACGAAAAGAATCGAGAGGATGAAGACGCGGCCGGTCGTTCCTTCCGCGCGCTTTTCCTGGAACGAGAGATCGGACCAGTCGTAGCCCATGTCGCGCGGCAGCGTTTGCGCGGCGACCTGTTCGAGTGCGCTCATCGCCTGGCCGGAGCTGTATCCCGGGGCGGCGGCGCCGGTGATCTGCGCGGCGCGGAAAAGATTGAAGCGCTGCGTGTACTCCGGGCCCGACGTCGTGCGCACCGTCGTCAGCGCCGACAGCGGCACCATGTTGCCCTCGTTGTTGCGAACATAGAGCTTGCCGATGTCGTCCGGCGTCAGTCGATCGGCCGCATCGGCCTGCATGAAGACGCGCCACTGGCGTCCGAAGCGGTTGAACTGATTGACGAACGTGCCGCCGAGGTAGGCCTGCAATGCCTGATAGACATCGCCGATCGGCACGCCCTGCTTCAGCGCTTTGTCGCGATCGACGTCGACGTAAACCTGCGGAACGGCCGCGCGGAACGTGCTGTTGACGTTCTGCAGCTCGGGACGTTTTTTTGCGACGGTGAGAAACTTCTGCAGGTTCTCATCGAGCTTTGCGACAGTGCCGCCGCTGCGGTCCTGCAGCCAGAACGAGAATCCGCCGGCGGAGCCGAGGCCGGGAATCGGCGGCGGCAGAAACGCGAAGACGTTCGCCTCCGGGATCTCCGCTTTGAAGCGGCCGTTCAACTTCGCGATCAGATCCTGCGCTTCCATCTTTTCGCCGGTGCGCTTCTCCCACGGGTCGAGACTGACGAAGAAAAATCCGTTGTACGTCGCCGACACATACGCGAGCAGACTGAAGCCGCCGATCGTGCTGTATGCGCGGACGCCTTTCGTATCGCCGAGAATCTTTTCGACTTTTCGGCAGACGACGTCGGTGCGCTGCAGCGACGATGCGTCGGGCAGCTGCACGTTGAGGAAGAAGTAGCCTTGATCTTCATCGGGCACGAAGCTGCTCGGCAGTTTCTTTCCGAGCACACCGGCGAAGAGCGCGAATGCGGCGAGGATCGCGACGGTGATCACCGCTTTCCGAATCAGCAGCGCCGACGTTTTCACGTAGCCGCCGGTGAAGCGTTCGAAGCCGCGATTGAACGCGCCGAAGAAACGGCCGAGCGGACCGCTGCTCTTTTTGCGCGGACGAAGCAGCATCGCCGACAGCGCCGGCGAAAGGCTGAGCGCGTTGAACGCGGAGATCAGAACCGAGACGGCGATGGTGACGGCGAACTGTCGATTGAGTCGTCCCTGAATGCCGCCCATGAACGCGACCGGCAGAAAGACCGACGAGAGAATGAGCGCGATGGCGACGACCGGTCCGGCCACTTCTTTCATCGCCTGGATCGTCGCGGCGCGCGGCGTCAGCCCGCGCTCGATGTGATGCTCGACCGCTTCGACGACGACGATCGCATCGTCGACGACGAGTCCGATGGCGAGGACGAGTCCGAAGAGCGACAGCGTGTTGATCGAGAATCCGAGGAGAGGGAAGAGCGCAAACGTGCCGATGAGCGACACCGGCACGGCGATGATCGGGATGAGCGTCGCGCGCCAGTTCTGCAGGAAGAGGAAGACGACGAGCACGACGAGGAGCATCGCTTCGCCCAGCGTGATGAGGATCTCGCGGATGCCTTCCGTAACCGGCGCGGTCGTATCAACCGCAATCGCGTACTTCATATCCTCGGGGAACGTGCCTTCGATTTTCGACATCGCGGCACGAACGCCTTTCGCGACCGCGAGCGCGTTCGAGCCCGGCGCCTGATAGATGCCGATGACGGCGGCCGGCTGGCCGTTGAAGCGTCCGATCTGTTTGTACGAAAGCGCGCCGAGCTGCACCCGCGCGACGTCGCCGAGGCGAACCGTCGAGGCGTCGGGATTGATGCGCACGACGATGTTCGAGAATTCTTCCGGCGTCGAAAGCCGCCCCTGCGCGCGAACCGTGTACGTGAATTCCTGGCCGGCAGGCGCCGGCTCCGCGCCGACCTGTCCGGCGGGATTGACGGTGCTCTGCGCCTGCACCGCTTTCTGCACGTCGGAGACGGTCAGGCCGAGTTTCGCGAGCTGATCGGACTTCAGCCAGATGCGCATCGCGTATTCGGAGGCGCCGAAGTTCACGACCTGTCCGACGCCCGGGACGCGATAGATCGCGTCATTGACGTTGATCAGCGCGTAGTTGCCGAGGAAGAGTCCGGGATACGTTCCTTTCGGCGAGTAGAGCGCGACGAGCATCATAGGCACGCCCTGCGTTTTGCGATAGGTGAGTCCGAACTGATTCACTTCCGGCGGCAGACTCGGCGCCGCCTGCGAAACGCGATTCTGCGCGTTGACCTGATCGCTGTTGCGATCGGTGCCGACGTCGAACGTGACGCGTTCGGTGACGGTGCCGTCGCTGGCGTTGACCGACTGGATGTAGAGCGAATCTTCGACGCCGTTCATCTGCTGTTCGATCGGCGTGGCGACCGACTGCTCGATCGTCAGCGCGTCGGCGCCGGGGTACTGGCCCTGGATCTGGATGAGCGGCGGAACGAGATCGGGAAACTGCGCGATCGGAAGACCGCTCATCGCCACGAGACCGCCGAGGACGATGACGATCGAGATGACGATGGCGACGATGGGGCGATTGATGAAGAAGCCGGCCATTGATGGGTTCCTATTTCGCGGCGGATGCGGCGACTGTGGCGGCGTCCTGCGGCACGACTTTCATCCCGCTCTTCACGCGCGCGAATCCTTCGATGATCACGCGATCGCCGTGCTGCAATCCGTCAGTGATGATCCAGTCGCTGCCGACGCGTTCGCCGGCGGTGACGGTGCGGATCGTGACGACGTCGCCCGGTCCGATGACGCCGACCTGCTCGATGCCCTGCAGTTCGTTGACGGCGCGCTGCGGCACGAGAATCGCGTCGCGATGAATGCCGGTGACCGCGCGAATTCTCGCGTACTGGCCGGGACGCAATACGTTGCCGGGATTCGGGAAGAGACCGATGGTCGTGATCGTGCCGGTCCTGATGTCGACGTCGCGTCCGGAGAGGGCGATGTGTCCTTTGTGCGGGAAGACGCTGCCGTCGGCGAGGACGAGCTCGAGCTCGGCGTTGCGCATCGCGGGATTGTTCTGAAACTGCAGATAGTCCTGCTCGCCGACCTGATACGCGACGCGAATCGGATCGACGGTGGAGACGGTCGTGAGGACGGTTTGCGGTCCGACGAGATCGCCGACCTGCTGCGATGCCAGTCCGGCGATGCCGCTGATCGGTGAGGTGACGCGCGTCCAGGAAGCGTTGAGCTGTGCCTGCGAGACCGCGGCCTGCAGCGCGCCGACGGTCGCCTTCGCCGCGGAGCGCGCGGAGCGCGCGTTGTCGAGCTCCTGCTGGCTGAGCGCTTTCTGCGCGGCGAGCGGCTCGTAGCGCTCCACGTCATGCTGCGATTTCTCGAGGTTCGCTCGCGCCTGCTCGAGGTTCGCCTGCGCCTGCTGCAGCTGCGCCGCCGACTGGCGCGTGTCGATCTCGAAGAGGAGCTGTCCGCGCTGGACGTAGCTCCCTTCCTGATAGACGCGGCGCAGCAGATAGCCTTCGACTTTCGGACGAATGTCGGCGTTCACGTCGCCCTGCGTCGTGCCGATCCACTCGCGATACACCGGCTGGTCGTGCTGCGCGACCGTGGTGACGACGACGTGCGGCGGCGGAGCGGCCGGCGCTTTCGCATCGGCTTTCGGTCCGCAGCCGGCGAACACGAATGACAGCACAGGTAAAACGATCCCGAATCTGGTTGTAATGGTCACGACTGGATTCCTCGCATGATGAAATCGACGGCGAACTGCACGTCGTCATCGAGCGGCGGCGGCTCACGCTCGATCATTCGGTGCAGCACGATGTCGCGGACGACGGATGAGATGGCGATGGAGAGGCGCTCGACGTTCGCGTCGCGGATCTCGCCGCGCCCGATCGCTTCACGCACGAGGCGCTGGAGCTGTGCGAGATAGGTCTGATACGTCGGATGCTGTTTGAGCCGCCGTTCGCCGAACGGCTCGGCCATCGCGAGGTAGAGGCGGAAGAAGTCGCGGTTGTCGTCGAAGTGACGGAGCTGCGTGCGGACGCGCTGCTCGAGTACTTCGCGAAAGTTGCGGCACGCTTTGCACGCGATGCCGAGCTTCTCGACGAGGCTGGCCGTCGCGTTTTCCATCGTGCGCGCCAGGATTTCTTCGCGCGATTCGAAGTAGCTGTAGATCGTTCCCTTCGCCAGCCCCGCCTCGTCGGCGATGTCCTGGACGGTCACGTCTTTCATCCCTTTGCGCGCGACGACGCGCATCGCAGCATCGCAGATGCTCTGCTTCCGATAGGCCTCGACGACGTCTTCTTTCGTTCGCACCGACCATATGGTACGTCTCACTGACCAAGTGGTCAATCAGTGGGACCGAGTGGTCGAATGCGTGCGTCACATGTTTACGATTCTGTTGCGCCGATCACGCCTCCCATGACCGGCAGGACGATTCCGGTGATGTAACTCGCACAGACGGGAGCGGCGAGGAAGACATACGCGGGCGCGATCTCTTCCGGTTGTGCCGGGCGTTTCATCGAGGTTCGGTGACCGAAGCCGGCCACTTTCTTCGCCGGCTGATCGGCCGGATTGAGCGGCGTCCAAACCGGACCCGGCGCGACGGCGTTCACGCGAATGCCGCGCGGCGCGAGGTTCGTGGCCAGCGATTTCGTGAACGCGTGAATCGCTCCTTTCGTCGCCGAGTAGTCGAGCAGAACCGGCTGGCCGAAGATGCCGGTCTCGGAGCCGGTATTGATGATCGAGCTTCCTTCGCCGAGGTGCGGGAGCGCCGCTTTGACCATATGGAAATAGCCGTAGATGTTCGTGCGGAACGTGAGGTCGAGATGCTCTTCGGTGATGTCGTCGATCGACTGCGCATGTTCCTGAAAGGCGGCGTTGTTGACGAGGATGTCGAGCGAGCCGAGCCCGTCGACCGTGCGCTCCACCGCGCCGGCGCAGAAGGCGGGATCTTTCACGTCGCCCGGGATGAGAAGGCAACGCTGATTCTCTTCCTCCTCGATCACGCGCTGCGTTTCCCTGGCGTCGACCTGTTCGGCGTCGAGATAGATGATGGCCACGTCCGCCCCTTCGCGCGCGAAATGCACCGCGACCGCGCGGCCGATGCCGGAGTCACCGCCGGTGATCAGCGCGACCTTGCCGTCGAGCTTGCCGCTGCCGCGATAGTCGGGATTGCGGAACTGCGGCGCCGGTTTGAGCTTCGCTTCAATGCCCGGCTTCGCCTGATGCTGCTTCGGCAGGGGATTCGCCGGATGCTTTCGCGTCCCCGCCTGAATGGCTTGGTCCGATTTCTTCGGCGCCGGCTTCTTCTTCTCCGCGACGTCGATCTCCCGCTGCACTTTCCGCTGTTTCGCAACAACCGCACTTTTCGTTCCGGCCATGGTCGACTCTCCTCGACCGGTTTGCGATTGCGCGGCGCGTGCCCGGCTGCCGTTCGCGTCCGCGCCCGCATAATTGCAATTCATGACCACGCCGAACGTCGTTGAAGAAGAGATCGAAGTACCGACCGCGGATGGGACTGTCGATGCGGTGTTCTATCGATGGCCGGACGGTCAGCATCCCGGCGTGATTTTTCTGCCCGACGGGATCGGACTGCGTCCGTCGCAACGGCAGATGGCGCGGCGGCTGGCGGGTGAGGGATACAACGTTCTGCTGCCGAACATTTACTACCGCGTCGCGCGGCCGCCGATCTTCACATCGTGGCCGGACTTCGGCGACGAACGCACGCGCGCACGATTCGGCGAGCTGACGTCGTCGGTTCCGCCCGACGCGATGGAGCGCGACGGTTCCGCGTATGTCGATTACCTGGCGTCGCGTCCCGAAGTGAGCGACGGTCCGATGGGCGTCGTCGGCTTCTGTTTCACCGGCGCGTTCGCGTTGCGAGTCGCGGCCGCGCGTCCCGATCGAATCGCAGCAGCCGCTTCGTTTCATGGCGGTGGTCTGTTCAAAGACGGTCCGACGAGTCCGCATCTCGTGCTGCCTCGCATCAAGGCGCGTCTGTACGTCGGTCATGCCCGCGATGACCGCGGCATGCCGGCCGAGTCGATCGCGAGATTTGAAGAGGCGCTCGCGGGTCGCGGCGAGAGCGAGACGTACGATGCGCTGCACGGCTGGACGGTGCCCGACAGCGCGGCATTCAACGAGCCGGAAGCGGAGCGCGCGTTCGCGAAACTGCGCGCGTTGTTCGCCGGCGTGTTGTATCCATCGAACGAGCAGCGATGAAGGTGATTCTTTTCGGCGCCACGGGAATGGTCGGTCAGGGCGTGCTGCGCGAATGTCTCCGCGATGACGACGTCGAAGCGGTGCTCGCCATCGGCCGCAGCAACAGCGGCGTCGTGCATCCGAAGTTGCGCGAGCTGATTCTTCCCGACCTCTTCACTTTCGACGCCACCGATCTCCGAACCTTCGACGCCTGTTTCTTCTGCCTCGGCGTTTCAGCGGCCGGCATGAGCGAAGCCGATTACACGCGCATGACGTTCGATCTGACGATCGGCTGGGCGCGTGCGCTCGCGCTCGTGAATCCATCGATGACGTTCGTCTATGTGTCCGGCGCCGGCACCGGCGGCAAATCGATGTGGGCGCAGGTGAAGGGACGGACCGAGGAAACGCTGCTCGCGCTGTTCCCGTCCGCGTACATGTTCCGACTGGCAGCGCTCCGCGCGATGCACGGCGAGTCATCGAAGGCGCGCTGGACGCGGATTCTTTATCCGTTCATGCGGCCGCTCCTTCCGTTGCTCCACGCGATGGCGCCGGGAATGGTGATTACGACCGAAGAGCTGGGACGCGCGATGATCCGCGTCGCAAAGGAAGGAGCGCCGAAACGCGTCCTGGAAAATCGCGATCTGCGTGCGCTCGGAGCGGCTTGATGCCGTGGTTGCTGGCGCAGCAGCTGTCATCCCGAGCGTCGCGAGGGATCCGGGAGGGCGGGGAAGGAAACGCAGGTTTGAGCTCATCGAGGCGATCGAGTCCGCGTACGGCGGCGCCGATCATGTTCATCAGCACCTCGCCCTGCACGCGCATGTCGGTTTTCACGAACAGCGGCGGCGCTTCCGGCGCGAGCTCGAACAACGTTCCGTAGAAGATCGCCGCGGCTTCTTCCTTGCGCGAGGCGACCAGCTCGAACGATGTCTGCACGAGCTCGTGGACGTCGGGCTTCACAAAGTCGACGAGCTCGTAAACCGAGACTTCGCGCTGCGGCAATCTCTCGTGTGACACATGCCCGAGCCGCAACTCGGCTTCCACGACATTCACCAGCTCCTCGGTGGCCAGCAGCACATCGTTGCTGCCCCTTTGAAATCGGCGGGCTTCTTCGGTTCGGCGGCGGAAGCTGACAGAGCTATGGCGAGCAGGAGCAATGTCAAAATGGTTTTCATGATGGACGGAGGGTAACTCCGCTCGAGCTCGCTGCGCCAGCGTGTCACAACTTCTCGAGCAGGCCCTTCCACCGAGCCCACGCCGCATCGCGGGCTCTCTTGTTTCCGGCGTACGCCTCTTTCGTCTTTTCGTCCGCGTCGGACGGGGGAGGCGGCGCGTCACCGGCGCGCATGAATCCATGTCCCGCGCCTTCGTATGTCACGACGTCGTACGCCTTCCCCGCGGCCTTCATCAGCTCCTGCGTCTTCGGCACCGTCGCGCCGATGCGGGCGTCGTTGCCGGCGTAGAAGCCGTAGACCGGCGCCTGGATCTTCGCGATCTGATCGGGCTCGGGACCCGGGCCGTAGAACACGAACGCCGCGGCGAGCGACGGACGGTTCGCGGCGAAGCGGAACGACTGTCCACCACCCCAGCAGAATCCGGCGACCGCGACCCTGCCATTCGCCGCGGGGAGTTTCGCGACGTAATCGGCGACGGCGTTCAGATCAGACGTGATCTGATCGTGGGGGAGATCGCGGATCGCTTTCCCGACCGCAGTGCCGTCCGCGAAATCGCCCGTGCCGCCGCCCTTCGGCCCCATCCCCGACAACAGATCGGGCGCGATCGCGATGTAGCCCGCCGCCGCCAGCTGATCAGCTTCCATCTGCACCCAGTCGCTCATTCCGAAGATCTCGTGGATGACGACGACCGACGTCGCCTTTCCCTTCACCTCCGGGTAAACGACAAACGCGCTGACCGTGCGATTGCCCGCCTTCACGTTCACCCGCTCGCGATGACGCGGCGATCGCTCCAGCGCCTGCTTCGCCCAGTTTGTGGAAGGTGCCGCCGCCGTCGTCGCATGATCGAGGTGCGGATTTGTCGCAGTCGTCGTAGTTCTCTGCGCGCACATCGAAAGCAGGAGCAGGAGGCAGACCGGTATCGATCGTTTCATGCGTCGTTGCGTATGCGCAAGCCGTTCCACGTGCACGTTACCTTTCACTGTGCGTGACATCCGCGCTCCCGCACGATTCGATCGAGTCTGCGGACGCTTGTCAGTAGCCGCTTGAACGAGCTCAACTCGCGTGGAGAGTACGTCGCGGAGACATGCCGCTGTGTGCGGCGCCGGCGCCAGGGTCCACGTCGACATGGGACCCTTATCGGAGTCAATACGAGAGTCGTGGGATGAAGATTGCCCGCACGCCGGCGCACCAACATTTGCCTTGGCTCAAATTGGAACGCATTTGAGAGCTACAACGCAGCGTTTTCCGTCGAGAGCTCAGCCTGTCGCAACACCAGTTGCGTCGCGCCTTCGGCGAGATCGGGCGGATAGCCGTACTTTGCAAGCAGTCGCCTCACATTCCGCCGAAGCCCGGCGCGGACCGACTCACGTTGTGTCCAGTCGAGTTTCGGCATGCGTCGCACCATCTCCGTAAGCTCGCGCGCCATCAGCCGGAGGCTGTCGCTCTGCATGACCTCTCTTGCCGATTCATTTTCCGCGAGTGCGTCGTAAAACGCGGTTTCTTCCGGATTGAGGCCGAGTTTTTCACCATGCTTCTGCGCTTCGCGGAGGGTCTTCGCGAGGTCAATCAGCCTCGTGATCATTTCGGCCGCGGAGATCGCCCTGTTCGTATAACGCAACATTGCGTCTTCGAGCGCTTCTCGAAACTTCCGGCTCTGCACGATGTTCGTTCGCTCGGTGATGCGGATCTGGTCATTCAGGAGCTTACGCAAGGTCTCCAGCGCAAGGTTTTTCTGCTCCAGCGCCGCAACGCGAGAGAGAAACTCATCAGAGAGAATGTCGAGACGCGCCTCTTCCAGTCCGGCCGCTGCGAAGAGATCGATGACTTCGCCCGCCGAAACCGTATCGCCAATCACCTGGCGCACGGCCAGGTCGATGTCGCGTCGCTTCTGTCCAGCGCCATCGCCGGTGTCGTCGCGCAATCTCTTCTGAATCATCGCCACGAGGCGTTGGAAGAAGGCCAGATGCCTGACGACGTTCTCCGTCTCGGGACGAGGGACCGCGAGCGCGAAGGCGGCGGCGAACTCCTTCACGAGCACGCGGAAGCGCTGCCATCCGTCCAGCTGCTGCGCGAATACATGATCGATGGCGTCCAGATAGACTCCGAGCACATCTTTCGGCTCAGCATCGAGTCCGATTTCGTAGGTCGAGTCATGAAAGAAGTCGCGCAGTTTTTCGAACGCCGACAGCATCGCAGGGACGGCCTCCTCCTGCACGTTCCTCACTGCTTCGCCGGTGCCACCGGCGCTCGTGTAGGTCGCGAGCGCGTCGGCCAGCTGATCGGCCAGTCCGAGCATGTCGACGATCAGGCCGCCGGGCTTGTCGCCGAACACGCGATTGACGCGTGCGATCGCCTGCATCAGGTTGTGACCGGCAAGCGGCTTGTCGAGATACATTGTGTGCGCAGGCGGGCAGTCGAAGCCGGTGAGCCACATGTCGCAGACGATGACCAGCCGGAAATCGTCTGACGGATCCTTGAACCGCTCGGCGAGTCGCTTGCGCTCCGCCTTGCTCCGTACGTGACTTCGCAGCGGCTCCGCGTCGTCACCTGCGCCGGTGACGACGACCTTCATCGAGCCTCGATCGTCGTCGCCGTCGTGCCACTCGGGACGGAGGCGGCGAATCGCCTCGTAGAGCCGGGCAGCGATGTCGCGGCTCATCGTCACGACCATCGCTTTCCCTTCCATGGCGGCACGGCGCTTTTCCCAATGGCTGGCGATGAACGCGGCTAGGCGGTCGATCCGCTCAGGCGCGCCGACCAGAGCCTCCGTTGCGACGCGAATCCGCTCGGAGGTGGCGTCGTCCCCATTCGAACCGACGACGGCATCAATCGTTCTATCGGCGATCCGTGCAGCTTCCTCGTGAATTCGCAGCCTGACGATGCGCGACTCGTAGTAGAGCGGCCTGGTCGCTCCGTCCTCAACTGCCTGCCGGATGTCATAGATGTCCGCGTACTCACCGAAGACGTGGATGGTGTTCTTGTCGTCGCGCTCCAGCGGCGTGCCTGTGAAGCCGACGAACGTGGCGTTTGGCAGCGCCTCGCGCATCCAGCGTGCGCCCCCTTCGACGAATCCGTACTGGCCTCGATGCGCCTCGTCCGCCATCACCACAATGTTGTCGCGCACCGAGATCACGCCATGCGCCTCGGCGAACTTCTGGATCGTGGTGAAGACGACGCCCCCCGCGGCGCGATCGAGAAACTGGCGCATCTGTTCGCGGCTCGTCGCCTGTACAGGATCCTGTCGCAGCAGAGCGCGTCCTGAGGCGAACGTCTCGAAGAGCTGATCGTCCAGATCGTTGCGATCGGTGATCATCACGATGGTCGGATTGGCCATGCGCGGCTCGCGAATCAGCGCGCCGGCGAGCATCAGCATGGTGAGCGACTTGCCCGACCCCTGCGTGTGCCAGATCACGCCGCCCCGCCCGTCGCCCGCAGGCCGGAGATGGGCCAGCACACTCGCGCGCGCCTTGCGGATTGCCCGGAACTGGTGATAGCCGGCAATCTTCTTCACGATCTCGCCGCGCTCGTCCTCCTCAAACGTGACGCAGGTTCGCAGATAGTCGAGCAGCGCCCGCGGCTCGAACAGACCGCGGATGAGCGCTTCGAGCGTCGGCGCGCCGCCGCTCTCCTGGAGGGGACGCCAGGGCATGAAGCGGCTACGGCCGCTGGTGATCGAACCGACGCGCGTCAGCATGCCGTCCGAGACCACGCGCAGCAGATTCGGCACGAACAGGTCCGGCGCGATCTGCTGGTAGCGGTCGAGCTGGTCGATGGCGACCCCGAGATCGGCTTCGGTGTCGGCCGGGTCCTTGAGCTCGATCACCGAGATCGGCAGCCCATTCAGGAACAGTGTGAGGTCCGGTCGGATCACCTTGCCCGACGGTCCCATGACGTTGAGCTGCCGCACGACCAAGAGGTCGTTGGCACTTACGTTGTCGAAATCAACCAGCCGGGCGCGACCTCCGCGTGTCTCGCCGCTTTTCGCATCGCGGTACGCGACCTCGACGCCATCGGTGAGCAGCGCGTGGAACCAGCGGTTATTCTGAATCAGTGTTGGATGCGGTGGGCGCGCGAGCGTTCGCACCACTCCTTCGATCGTATCGTGGGGTAGTTGAGGGTTTAGGCGATGCAGCGACGCGGCGAGACGGCCTTGCAGGATGTATTGGCCGGGATCGGCGCGCTCGCCGGCATCGTCGATTTCGGTCCCTCGTTTGATCGCGACGCCGACGGCATCAAAATAGACTGCGGCGACGTCCTCCACGAGCTGCTCAGTGGGCGAGGTTATAGTCACGCTCCGCCTTCCTCCGGACCATTCGGATCGGTCCGCGGTTCTGCATTGTCGGCCAGCTCCAGTGCAATCTCTCTGTAGCGATTGGGATCCAATTTGTACAGGACATCGCTCACGTACTCCGGCTGACCGCACACGTAAACCATTGGAAAGGCGTTATCGATCAGCCGGTCATGTTCGTGCTTCCTCGGCGGCGGTGGAGGGGCGATTGCCGCGATGTGTTCTTCCAGAGCGGCCAGCACATCCATCTGTTCGAAGAGCACGGCAAAGACCTCGATCGCCGCCGCCCGGACGCCGTCGAGCTCACGTCGTTGGGGAATGGCCGCACCGCCGTTGTGATACTGACCGTTACGAACCTCATGAAACCAGACAATTTCGTCTTTCTTCGAACCCGCATTGATGGACCGTCTTTGGCACTCATCTAAGAAGAAGTCGACTTTCGTGTGAAAGTTCCTGAGGCAAGCTTCCACTGCAGCTTTCGAGTATTGGCGATCGCCTCGCTGAATCGGGTGCAGGACCACATAGGTCGTGATCGCGACTTCGATCGCGTTGTCGAATCCGATCATGGCGATGCGCCGATCAAGATCTTCGAATTTGCGATAGTGCATCTCCGCATGCATCAGCACTTCGAAGGGGCCGTACGCCCACGGCTTAAGGGGTGTAATCGTCATGACTGCCAGTTGCGATGGTATCGAAAGGCATGCGCACTTCGCCGGACAGCAGGCGAGGGAGCAAATAGTTGCGTATCTCGGCGAGCTTGCGGGATTCAGCTATCCCAGCCCTAATGTGATCGAACATAGGAGTTACAACTTCGCCAAACGCGGCCGCGACATGACCCGATGGAACGGCAATGCGGTAGTGGTCCATTGCTGTTGACGAGACACGCTGGCGGCCACTGGTGCCGCTCATGTTCTGGACCGCATAGTCGCGAAACTCAGGCGTTCGAGCGAGACAGTACGCAAAGATCGGCGGCAACGGCGCTATGGGCCGAAACACGATGTACTCCGTAGATCCCCACGCCAGTTGTCCGTCGCGGAGGAAATCGACGAAGGCCGTCTTTCCGTTCTCCAAGCATGGAGTGATTCGCGCGACCAACGTATCGCCATTCATGAACCGCATTCCGGATCCGAATACTCGATCAGTCCACGACACCGGGGCATGCCCGACGGTCGGCATATTTTTCATGTCAAGGTATGGTGCGAGCTCACCTTTGCGGAGTGGTCGCGTAGGATTCACCTCGAACGCAACCGAGAGGGCTCTTGCCTCCCATCCTTCCGGCACGGGGCCGATTTCGGAGTCGACGAAGCGGGTGGGAAGGGCGTCGAAGACGGGCTTGGGCATCGAGCGGAAGGAGGTCGCGCCTTTGGCCTTGCCTCTTACTGGTTCGAAGTCCACAAACCACGCTCGGAAGATCGCTAGGGCCAGCCGCTCCAGCACGCGCGCTGTCCGCCGGTTCTGCTCGATCTTATCGTCGAGCGCGCCGAGGACGTGCGCGATGGCGCGTTGTTCTTCGATCGGCGGTAGCGTTATCTCTAGGCGACGCTGATCCCGCAAACTGAGGTAAGGCGCCATATCGGTCGATGCTGACATGCCGCGCAGCTGTACGCCGAATTCACGACCAATTGACCAATACCGAAGAAAACCTGGTTCAAGTTGATCGTAGGCCAGTGAACGCCAGCGGCTCAGGTGCGGCGAGTAGACGAATGTTGGCATCCTCGACGTAACAAACGTTGTGCGACCCGTGGAGTTGCCCTTCGTGGTGACGACGACATCACCAGCCTTCGATAGCTTCTCGGTGAGTGTTCGCGTCAGTTCATCACGGAATCGATCCACACCCTCAAAGTCGATGTGGGTATCAGTCACGTGTCCAGCGCGCAGGAAGATTAGCCCGGTTCCGCCGAGTTCCGAGTTCTTTGCGCGGTACCCGTCGGTGACGTCCAGCACGCCCCTGTCAATGAGTTCGCCAAATGTCATCCGCGTTGCGGCACCTCGCTTCACTCGTCGGCTCCAACGCTACCCAAACGGTCACGCACCAGCTCCGTTAACCGCTCGGTCTCCGAGAAGCACTCGTCCAGCTCCACTAGCAGCTGCGGATATTTTTCAGTGAATGGCTCGGAATCCTCTTCCTGCTCTTTGGCGCCGACGTAACGCCCAGGACTTAGCACGAAACCGTGTATGCCAATGTCTTCGATTGTGCTGTTCTTGCAGAAACCCGGGAAGTCGCGGTAAGCCCAAGCACCGTGCTCGCTTTCGTTCCACCAGCTCGGCGCTGATTCGCCTCGCCACTGGCGGAAGGCGTAGACTATGTGGCCGAGGTCGGAGTCGGGTTTCGGGTCGCCCAGGCCATCAGCGAGCTGCGTCTCGCCGTTGTCGCCGCCGGTGAGCACGCGGAGGGTGCGCGTCTGCATCCTGCCGAGTTTGCGGGCGTCGATGAACAGCGTTTCGCCGCGCCGGTCACGGCCTCCTTGCTTCAGGTTCGCGCCGGTCTTATCGCGCGTCAGGAACCACAAACACGCGGGAATGCCGGTGGTGAGAAAGAGCTGGGCCGGAAGGGCGACGATGCAGTCGACGAGATCGTCCTCGACGATCCTCCGGCGAATCTCCCCTTCGCCGCCGGAGCCGGAGGAGAGCGATCCGTTGGCCATGACGAAACCGGCGGTGCCGCCGCCGCGCCCGTTGGGCCAGGCGAGGTGGTGGATGAAGTGCTGGATCCAGGCGTAGTTGGCGTTGCCGGTTGGCGGCGTGCCGTAGCGCCAGCGCACGTCGCCTTCGAGGAGCCTGGCGGACCAGTCCGAGATGTTGAACGGCGGATTGGCAAGGATGTAATCAGCCTTGAGGTCGGAGTGCAGGTCGCGGAGGAGCGAGTCGGCCGGCTGCAAGCCGAGGTTGGCTTCGATGCCGCGGATGGCGAGGTTCATGTGCGCCAGCCGCCAAGTGGTCGGGTTCGACTCCTGGCCGAAAATCGAGAGGCTGGTTTTCAACCCGCCGTGCGCCTCCACGAAGCTCTCCGACTGTACGAACATACCCGCCGAGCCGCAGCATGGGTCATAGACGCGCCCCTCGTAAGGCTCGAGCATCTCGACCAGCAGTCGCACGATGCTGCGCGGGGTGAAGAACTCGCCGCCGAGCTTCCCCTCCGCCTGAGCGAATTTCGCCAGAAAGTATTCGTAGACGCGGCCGAGGGTGTCGCGAGCCTTCGACCGGTCGCTCTTGAATTCGATTCCGGCGATCAGGTCGATCAGGCCCTTCAGCTTTTCGGGAGCGATTCCCCGGCGCGCGTAGTCGCGCGGGAGCTTGTTCCTGAGGTTTTCGTTATCGCGCTCGACCGAGAGGATCGCGTCGTCGATCAACGTCGCAATGTCGGGCCGCGTCGCCTGATTCAGCAGATTCTGCCAGCGCGCCTCCGGCGGCACCCAGAAGACGCGTTCCGCCGTGTACTCGTCGCGACTCTCGAGAAGGCTCTCGACCTGTGGTCCCCTGATCCCTTCTCCCTCCAACTCCACCTTCAACTCATCGCGGCGTGCCTCGAACGCGTCAGAGATGTATTTCAGGAAGAGAAGCCCGAGGACGACATGCTTGTACTCGGCGGCGTCGATCTGGCCTCGTAGTGCGTCCGCGGATTTCCAGAGGATCTCGGCATTTGCGAGATCCGTGTTCGTTTCATTATTCGCCATCACAGCTCCTGATTATCGTGCCTGTCGCGATCGACGGTGTCATTCTCCGGTTCTGCGGCGATCGATTGATCACTACGGCGGATGGTTGATTTCAGTAGCAATCTCCGCAGATCTGCCTTGTCTAACGCGTCCAGCATGTACCTGGACTCTACAGTCGAGGATGACAGCGATGCGTATGACGGTGGTGAGCCTAGGACTTTGTCAGTCACGCTTGCGCATCCCAGGGCCCATGCGCCGCCTCGTGGTCGCAGGCTTCACGTCCGAGAATGGCGACCCTTGCGAATTACAACTTCTGTTGCGAACCCCCCTGAAAACACGAAAGCCGCCTAAGTGGCGGCTGGTAAATCGCTTATTTTGGCGGGGCCGACGGGGCTCGAACCCGCGACCTCCGGCGTGACAGGCCGGCGTTCTAACCAACTGAACTACGACCCCGCGGTCGTTTGGAAATCCTGCTAACGGCACCCTCACGGGTTCCATTCCCCGAAGAGGCGCGCATCGTAGCGGGCGGGCCGGCGGAGGTCAAGTGGCGTAGCGCGGGAGGGCGGGGGCGGTGCGGAGGGTGGGGGCGGCGAGGTCCTTCGGCGATAGAACGGGGGACGAAAGGGGCCAGCGGATTCCGATCTCCGGGTCGTTCCACGCGATCGACCGGTCATTCTCCCGATCGTAGAGAGCGGTGCATTTGTAGACGAGATCTGCTATGTCGCTGACGGCGCAGAATCCGTGGGCGAAGCCGGGCGGGACCCAGAGCATTCTGCGGTTCTCTTCGCTCAGTTCCGTGCCGAACCATTCGCCAAACCGCGGGGAGCCTTCGCGGATGTCGACGGCGACGTCGAACAGTGCACCGCGCGTGCAGCGAACCAGCTTTCCCTGCGGGTTCGGCTCCTGATAGTGCAGTCCGCGCAGCACGCCGCGCGCGGAGCGGGAGTGGTTGTCCTGGACGAACGTTTCGACGATCCCGGCCTCGCGAAAACGGTCGAGGTGGTACGTCTCCATGAAGAAGCCGCGATCGTCGCCATGCACGACCGGCTCGAGCAGCAGCACGCCGTGAAGAGAGGTCTCAATTACTTTCAAGCGGCGCGCATGATAGCGCGCCTCCAGGAATAGACTATTGTTGTCGACGTTCGGAGGTACGGAAATGCTTCCGCAGCAACTCACGCCGCTCCCATTCTCAACCGGCTTCGTGCCGAGTCATGCGCCCGACTCCATCCGAGTCGCGCTCACCGGCACCGATCCGCTCGCACGCGCCGGTCTCTCGTCGATCCTCGGCGCGTTCGAGGACCTCGACGTCGCCGGCGATCTAGAACTCGACGCGCGCACCGCGTCACGTCTCGGTCTCCTCTCCGCCGACGTCGTCATCTGCGACATCGGCACGACGGCCGGCGCGATCACCGCGCTGCCGAAAGTCGAACAGCCGCTACTGGTCCTGATCGCCGATCGTTCGCTCGCCGCCGCGGCGATGAACGCCGGCGCACGCGGCGTCCTCCTTCGCACAACCGCGCCGGCGCGTATCCACTCCGCGCTTCGCGCCATCGCGGACGGCATGGTTGTCGTTGATGACGAGCTCGCCGAACGCGTGCTCCTCCATCCGCGTGCAAGCGTCGAGATGATCGAGCCGCTGACCAATCGCGAACAGGAAGTGATGCAACTTCTCGCCGCCGGCCGGACGAACAAGGAGATCGCGCAGAACCTCGGCATCAGCGATCACACCGTGAAGTTCCACGTCAACGGCATCCTCGGCAAGCTCGGCGTCGAATCGCGTACCGAGGCGGTCGTGCACGCCGCGCGGCTCGGAATCGTGATGCTGTGACGCCGCCGTCCCATAAGTAAATTTTTTCGCAGCTGACGTCGCTGCAATCACGGATTTTGGCAGTTTATTTGTAGTAGGTGGAATCGCCTTCAGATCTTCAGGATGGAGAGATTCCCCGATGAAACCCAGGTTGACTTTCATGACGATCCTCACCGGATCGCTCCTCGCTGCAGCCTCCTTCGCGCAACCTCAAACCTTTCCCAACTCCGTCAAATACAAGGACAGCGGTGTTCGCAACGCCGGCGGCCGCTCCGGCTCGGCAGCGATCGAAGCTCGCGCCCTCGTGAACAAAGACGGCTCGGGTGATCTCGGCGTCACCACCGGCACGTTCGATGGTGCATCAGCCGCGACCGGCAGCGTTTCGAAGCTGCAACTGAAACTGGCGACGGCGCGCACCCCGGAGACGCGCAACTACAACGACGTCGATGGCGCAACCGTCAGCATCCATCTCGACGAGCTCTATCGTCACGAGACGTTCAATTTGCAGGCGTCGGTGCGAGGCGTCGACGGCTCGCGCACCGATGTCGTCGATGCTGTTGCGACCGCGGCGCTCCGGCCCGATCTCACCATCGATGCGCTCTCAGCGGCACCGCACGGAGTCGTCGGTTATCCGATGACGATCTACGCCACGGTTCGCGAGCAGAACGGCGACAGCGGTGCGCGGGCGAATTGCCGCCTGCTCGCGAATGGTGCCGAAGTCGATCGCGCCGAGGGGATCTGGGTCGATGCCGGCGGAACGGTCGACTGCATGTTCACTTACGCATTCGAGAACGACGGCAACTTCTCGCTGCAGGTTGCTGTCGACGCCGTCAATCCCGGCGACTGGGACGACGCGAACAACGTCAGCGAACCGGCTTCGACGCACATCTACAGCGAAGCACAGTCCGTTTATGCGTCGGCAGTCCATGCGGTGACTCGCCACGAGGTTTCGACGCAGTACTCGCACAGCGACGTGTGGGATGTGCACACCGATCAGGACTCGACGAGCCAGCAACTCGACCTGACGACGTGGGTGCGCGGGCCGATCAATCTTCTGAACGCGAAGCTGAGCACTTCCGCGCAGACGGACGGCCGGACGATCTACGACAACCCCGACGTGCAGTTCCGCAGCGGATTTCGCAAGCCGCCGCGCTCGCGGGTGACGTGCGGCAGCGGCGATGCGGGGAGCGCGCGGGTGAGTCTCTGCTACAACCCCGACGCGAACTTCCCCGAGGGGTCGACGATGGTCGAGGTGCACTACTCGAGCTCGAACATCTTTTATCACTCGTGGGGATACGACTATTCGCGTCAGCCGGTATTCGGACCGCCGCAGTATGTCTTCGACACGACGACCGATCGCAACGACATCACGGAGCCGCTCGGCAATACCGTTCAGTGGGATGTCACGCTTTCCGACGGTACGCGACTGTGGCGCGATCAACCGTTTCTCAGTTCGCTCGAGAGCAGCGAGAGCTCGATGGACCGCCCGTATGAATGTGGCGTTTCCTCGCGTTATGGCGAGGTCTGCGTCGACTATCACTCGGCGACGACATCGCGCGAACGGTTCCTCACGATTTTCCACTGAGCGATCACGCGTCAGCTCGGACGTCGTTCCGGGCTGACGCCGTTCTGCCGCACAATGCGGGCATGAGCGAAACCGCATCGGAGTCCATGTCCGTCCGCCGACGTGAATGGCGACTTGCCGGCATCATCTTCTTCGGCCTCTTCGCGATCGCGACCCTTTATGCGGCCTTCCTCATCCTCTGGCCGTTTCTCTCCGCGATCGTCCTCGGCATGATCATCGTCACGCTGACGTTCCCGACCTATCGCCGCGTGCGCATCAAGCTCAAAGGACGCGACGTCGGCGCGGCCGCGGTGATGCTGGCCGGCATCACGCTGCTCCTCGCGCTTCCTCTCGTCGTCGTCGGCGTCCTCCTCGTGCAGCAGGCGAACGGGCTCGTGCACGAACTGCAATCGACTGACGCCCAGGCGATTCTCGCGCGCCTCGATCTCTCGCATCGACTCTCATTCGTCAGCCGCTACATTCCGAACTTCGATCCGTCGACGATCGATCCGCGCCGCCTCGTGCTGCCGGTCGTGCAGAAAGCGCCGGGCTGGGTCGCGGCGCACGGCGCGACGGTCGTCGCCGGGATCGCAGGCGCGGTCGTCGAATTCTTTCTCGTGCTGCTCGCATCGTTCTTCTTCTATGTCGAAGGGGAAGCGATCGTGAGCGAGCTGCGCACCCTTTCGCCGCTGCCGTCGCGATACGACAACGAGTTCGGACAGAAATTCAAAGACGTGATCGACGCGACGTTTCGCGGCCAGATGATGACCTCGCTCGCGCAGGGAATCGCGACCGCGATCGGACTCGCCATCGCGCGCGTTCCCGGATCGATTTTCTGGGGCTCGATGGCGGTGATTCTTTCGCTGCTGCCGATGGTCGGCGCAGCCGTGATCTGGGTGCCGGCCGCGATCTATCTCTTCATCTCCGCATCGATGGGACACGCCGCCGCGTGGCAACCGTGGTTCATGACGTTGTGGGGAGTGCTGATCGTCTCAACGATCGACAACATCGTTCGCCCGTGGGCGATGAAAGGAAAAGCGCAGCTGCCGGCGATTCCACTGCTCTTCGCGGTGCTCGGCGGCCTGCAGGCATTCGGTTTCATCGGACTCGTGATCGGACCGCTGGTGTTTTCTCTGTTGATGACGATCGTTGATATTTACAAGCGGAGTTTCCGGGAGAGGCAGGTTGTGGGCGAGGTATGAGGCATGGGGTATGAGGCATGAGTAAGACCGCTTCTACTCATGCCTCATCACTCATACCTCATGCCCTAGAATCACCTTCATGCGCCGAACTCTCACAGCTCTCGTACTGACATTAACCGCGCTGACCGCCCGCGCCGAATCCTGGACCAAATATCCCGACTCCGGCTGCATTGGCGGATCGACGTGCGGCGGGCGTCACAATCGGCTGAAGATCAAGATCGAGAATCGGCCGGTCGTCGGCGTTCGCTTTTTCGCGCGCGACGACGTTGGCGAGCGCGCGGGCGGCTCCCTGCGTGTGAAAGTCGGCGACACGATCGTGAAAGACGACATCGACATTCGGCGCGAAGGTTCGATGATCACGATCGACGTCGACGCGATCCGCGGGAACACGCTCACGATCGAGCCGGCGTCCGATGACGAAGTGAAGGTCGAGCGGATCGAAGTGTTGTACGGCGCGGCACGGATCGTCACCGACGACCGTCCGCGAATTCCGAACACGCGGCCGGGACGCGCGGGATGGCGGCAATATCCCGAAGACGGACGCTGCATCGGTGGACGCGAATGCAAACAGAACGGGACACGTATCACGATCGTGCTCGATGAGCTGCCGGTGCTCGGCGTCCGCTTTCATGCGCAGGACGACATCGGAGCGCGCGCCGACGGACGGCTCAAGGTGCGCATCGATGAAACCGTCATCTCGTCTTACATCGACGTCGAACGCCGCGGCAAAGTGCACGAGCTCGACGTCGACAACGTTCACGGCTCGAAGCTCGTCATCGAAACGGCAAATGACGATGAAGTCGACGTCAAAGACATTGAAGTGCTCTACGGCCGCGAATCGGAATCGCGTCCGCGCAGCGGCGGCTGGAAACGGGGCGGCGGCATTCTCGACGAGAAGGGCGGCTGCATCGGCGGCGATGAATGCGGCGGAACGCGCGCGCAGATTCGCATCCCGCTGAAGATGCGGCCGATCGATTCGTTGACGTTCTACGCGCACGACGACGTCGAAACGCGCGCCGGCGGCGAGCTGCGCGTCCGCATCGACGACGAGATCATCGAGGATCACATCGACATCCGCCGCGAAGGGAAGTCGCACACGATCGACATGAAGAAAAAGGGTGGCCGCGTGCTGATCATCGAGCCGGCGGTGGACGACGAAGTCGTCGTTGAAGACATTCGCGTGCGCTATGCATACTGATCGGTGCCGGGCGGCGGCGGGAACACCGAATGCCGTTTTCGAGTTAATTCCATCTGATCTCGCCAAACTAACGAACGGGACGATCGTCAAAGTGACGTGACGGCGGCAGGCTCGCCGTTTTTTCGGGACTCCATGCGTCGAGCGCTGACACTACTGCCACTCGTTTTCGTCGCCTGTTTCAACGGCTATTCGTCGGATACGCCGCCGTCCGCGCGCGAGCTGCGCGTCCATCGCGGCGCGTTCGCGAGCGACGTCGTGCTGACCGGCGAGCTCGACGCCGAGCGCGGCGTGCTGATGTCGGTGCCGCCTCTGCCGGTCTGGCAAAGCTCGATCAAATGGATCGCCGCGGATGGTTCCGAGGTCAAGGCGGGGGAGAAGATCGTCGAGCTGGACAACAGTTCCATCACGTCGAACCTCGAAGAGCAGCGCCAGTCGCTCATTCAGAACGAGCAGGAGTTGACACAAAAAGAAGCCGAGTGGACGGCCAGTCTTGCCGAGAAACGGCTCGATCTCGAGAAGAAGAAAGTCGAGCTCGACAAGGCTGCCATCGACGGCGGCGTTGCACGCGAAGTGCTTGCCGCGCGCGAGTACAGCGAGCGGCAGGTGAAGCTGACACGCGCACGCGTCGAGTTCGCGAAAGCGCGCGACGTCCTTGCGTCGACCGAGCGATCGATCGCCGCCGATCGCGCCAATCTCGTGCTCAAGCGCGACGGCGTGCGACGCGAGCTGCAGGCGAAAGAAGCGGGACTCAACGCCGCCGTGCTCGCCGCGCCGCGCGATGGCGTTGTCGTCCTGCGCGATCATCCGTGGGAAGGGCGGCGGCTGCAGGAAGGCGATTCGGTCTGGGTCGGACTGCCGCTCGCGGTTTTGCCGGAGCTCGATTCGATGCGCGTCGTTGCGGCGCTCGCCGACGTCGACGATCGGAAGATCGCGGTCGGGATGCCGGCCACCGTCGTGCTCGATGCCTATCCGGGCTTTCAATTTCGCGGACGCGTTGCCGACATCTCGGCGGTCGCGCAGGAAAGCGCGAAAGCGTCGATGCGCCGCTCGTTCCGCGTCGCGGTAAAACTTGACGAGCTCGATCTGACGCGCATGCGTCCGGGCTTGTCGGCGCGCGTGATCATCCGCCGGAACAATGCGCCGAACGTGCTGCTTGCGCCGCGCGCCGCGCTCGATTTCTCATCAGCGAAACCGAAAGCGCGCACGGCTGACGGCAAACTCGTCGACGTGACGATCGGCGCCTGCAACGCGCAGGAGTGTGTCGTCGCCGCCGGTCTGAACGAAGGCGATCGCCTCGCGCCGGCGCGCGTCGTGGAGGCGCCCGATGCGTAAGCTCTTTCGTCCACGCGTCGCCATCCCTCTCGCGATCGCGGCGTTCTTTCTGCTCGGCGGCTGGACGCTGCGCAACAAACTCGCGGCCGATCGTCAGGGCGAATGGGTTCGCGTCACGCGCGGCGATCTCGTCACCGGCATCGACGTCTCCGGCACGCTGACCGCCGTCGACGCCGGCAGCTTCGGCCCGCCGCAGCTCGACGACGTCTGGGATTTCAAAATCTCGATGATGGCGCCGGAAGGCGCTGAGGTGAAAAAAGGCCAGCCGATCCTCGGCTTCGATACGACCGAGCTCCAGAAACGCCTCGAGCAAAACAGCGCGCAAAGCGAGCAGGCGAAGAAAGAGATCGAGCGCCGCCGCGCCGATCTCGCCATGCGCACCGCCGACGAACGGATGGGACTCGCCGAGGCCGAAGCGCGGCTGCGCAAAGCAAAACTGAAACTGCAGACGCCGCCCGATCTCGAAAAGCTCAACGAGCGCAAACAGGTCGAGCTCGATTACGCGCTGTCGCAGCGCGAAGTGACCGACATCCGCAGCCGCATCGACGCGCTCGAGCGCGCCGCCACCGCGGAGATTCTCCTCCTCGAAAGCAAACAGCAGCGTGCCGCGTCGATCGTCGCCGAAACCGAACGCGGCATCGCGCAGATGACCGTCGTCACGCCGCGTAACGGCACCGTCGTCTACGTGCAGAACTGGCGCCGCGGCGAAAAGAAAAAGGTCGGCGACACCTGCTGGAAGATGGAGCGCGTCATCGAGATCCCCGATCTCTCGCGCATGCGCGCCGACGGCGACGTCGATGAAGTCGATGCCGGAAAAGTATCGGTCGGCCAGCGCGTCGCGCTGCGGCTCGATGCGCATCCCGACGACGAATGGCACGGCACGATTCAGCGCACGGCGAAGAACGTCGGCCAGCAGCAGGGAACGAAAGATCCGCTGAAAGTGCTGCGCGTCGAGATCGTCGTCGATCGCACCGATCCGGCGAAGATGCGACCGGGCATGCGCTTCCAGGGAACCGTCGAACTGGGACGCGTGAAGAACGCCGTCCTCGTGCCGCGCGATGCCGTGTTTCTTTCTGATGGGAAGCCGGTCGTCTATCGGCGCGGATTGCTCGCCGTCGATGAAGTGCCGGTGAAGCTCGGACGCCAGAACGACAAGCTCGTCGAAGTCGTCTCGGGATTGCATCCGGCGGAACGGGTGCTGGTCGCGAAGACGAAGAAGGAAGAGGCGAAGTCGTGATCGCGCGTCATCCCGAGCGTAGCGAGGGATCCGGGCGGGTGGGGTTCGCTGCCGCACATCTGCCGCCCCGCCCGCCCGGATCCCTCGCTACGCTCGGGATGACAGCCTTCCTCCTCTTCGCCGCCGCCTGCGGCAACAGCGATTCCGTTCCGACCTTCACCGTCGAACCGGTTCACTTCACGCGGCGCGTCACCGCCGAAGGGAACCTGAAAGCGAAAACGGCGACGCCGGTCTCCGCGCCGCAGGAAGTGCGGATGCCGCTGAAGGTCAGCTGGATCGCGGCGGACGGCACGCTCGTGAAGAAAGACGATCTGATCGCGCGCTTCGATCGCACCGAATTCGAAGAGTTGCTGCGAAGCGGGAAGGACGATCGCACCACCGCCGACAACAAGCGCGGCAAGCTGGCCGGCGAATCGTCGACGACGAAGAAGAATCTCGAGCGCGATGCGGAGCAGGCCGACACCGAGCTCGCCGCGGCGAAGAAATTCGACTACGGCGACGAGCGGATTTACTCGCAGTACGCGCGCATCGAATCGCAGCTCGATCAGCAGCTGGCCGTCGATCGCAAGACGCACGCGCGCGGCGTCCTCGGCGTCCGCGAGAAGCTGTCGAAAGCCGACGCCGAGCTCGTCGACATCGAAGCGAAGAAAGCCGATCTCAAACTACGCGACGCGAATCAGGGACTCGGCTCGCTGGAACTTCGTTCGCCGTACGACGGCATTCTCGTTTTGCAGCGCGACTGGCGCGGGGAAGTGCTGCGCGTCGGCTCGACGGCCTGGCCCGGACAACCGCTCGGCGAGATCCCCGATCTCCGCACGATGAAGGCGGAAGTGTTCGTGCTCGAAGCCGACGCCGCCGGCATCGCGGTCGGACAACGCGCGGTGGTTGCACTCGAATCCGATCCGCTCGTCACGTACGCCGCGAAGGTCTCGCAGATCGACAAGCTCGCGCGTCCGCGAACGCGCGGAGTTCCCGTGCAGTACTTCGGCGTCACGCTGGAGCTCGACCGCACCGATCCCAAAATGATGAAGCCGGGCGCGCGCGTGCGCGGCGTGCTCGAAGTCGAGAACCGCATCAACGCGTTCTCCATCCCGCGCCAGGCGATCTTCGACAAGAACGGAAAGAAGATCGTCTATCGACGGCAGCGCGGAAAGTTCCTGCCGGTCGAAGTTGCGATCGCGACGTCGACCGCCGGCCGCGTCGTCGTTACGAAAGGGGTCGCGAAGGGCGACGTTCTCGCGCTCGTCGATCCGACCGAAGAAAAGGACCACGATGAACGCGGGTGATCTCGAAACGCTCTCCGGCGCCGTCCGCAATCTCGCGCGCCACAAGCTGCGCACGGCGCTGACGATGCTCGGCATGGTCTTCGGCGTCGGCGCCGTGATCGCGATGCTGTCGATCGGCGCCGGCGGCGAGAAGAAAGCGCTCGAAGCGATCGGCAGGCTCGGACTGCGCAACGTCATCGTCCGCGCGAAGAACGTGAAGCCGGACGAACGGCAGGAGCTGCGCAAGAAGTCGCTCGGTGTTTCGTTGCGCGACGGCGAAGCGATCGCGGAAGCGATTCCGAATGTCGAGATCGTCCTGCCGCGCGTCGAAGTGAAGGCGTACAAGATTCTCGCACCGGATGCAAAGACGAAAGGGAAGGTGGTCGGACTCTCGTCGCGCTACGCCGACACCGCTTCGGTCGCGCTCGCCGAGGGACGATTCTTTGATGCGAAAGACGAACGCGAGCATGCGCAGGTCGCCGTGATCGGCGAGCGCATTCGCCGCAACCTCTTCGGCTACGGTTCGTCGATCGGGAAACAGTTCAAAGTCAACGACGTCTGGCTGGAAGTCATCGGAGTGCTGGCGGCTGATGCGCCGTCGGGCGCAAACGACCAGTCAGTCGCGATCGGCTCGACGTCGGAAGAGATCTGGATTCCGGTGTCGACCGCGATGAGGAAGTTCGATCGTGATCCGCTCGATGCACCGCTCGACGAGCTGATGGTCACGATGAAGCCGAACGTCTCCACGCGCGAGACCGCGGAGTTGATGAAGCCGCTCCTCGATCGGCTGCACGGCGGCGCCGACGACTACGAGATCGTCATCCCCGAAGCGCTGCTCGAACAGAGCCGGCAGACGCAGCGCATCTTCAACATCGTCATGGGCTCGATCGCCGGCATCTCGCTGCTCGTCGGCGGCATCGGCATCATGAACATCATGCTGGCCTCGGTGCTCGAACGGACGCGCGAGATCGGCGTGCGCCGTGCCATCGGCGCCACGCGTCGCGACATTCGCGCGCAGTTCGTGATCGAGTCGTTCGCGATCAGTTTTCTCGGCGGCGTGACAGGAATCATCATCGGCATCGTGCTGGCGCGGCTCGTCGCCGCGTACGCAGGATGGCCGACCGTGATCACGATCAGCTCGCTCGTCGTTTCGACCGGCGTCTCGATTGCGGTCGGGCTCGTCTCGGGGATCTATCCGGCGTCACGCGCCGCGGAGATGAACCCGATCGAAGCGCTCCGCTACGAATAGCGGCCACGGGCCGCTGCGCTGGTTCGCACAGCGTCGGCGGACGGCTTCGCGGCGGATGGTCGCGGGCGGCTCGTGACACGGCGATACGACGCCGGGAATGTGCGCGCGGTCGCGGCGGTATAGTCCGGCACGTGTCGGAGCTCGGCTGGAAATACCTCACTGCGGAAGACAAAGCGAACATCGTTCGCGGCATCCGCGATGGCGTTGCGTACGGCGGGCCGTATCACGTCGAGATTCATCCGGCCGATCGCTGCAACATCGAATGTTTCTTCTGTTCGACCGCGGCGTTGCGCGGCACCGATGAGCTGCCGCTCTCGCGACTCGAAGAGCTGATCGGCGAGCTGAAAGCAGCCGGCACGCGCTCAATTCGTTTGGCTGGCGGCGGCGAGCCGCTCTTCCATCGCAAGACGAAAGACTTTCTCGCGGCGCTGGTCGGCAGCGGACTGCCGATCGAGAACATCACGACCAACGCGGTGCTGTTGAATGAAGAGATCGCGACGCTGCTGGTGAGAGGTGATTGCGATCAGGTCACCGTCAGCCTCAACACCGGCGATGCGGAAACGTACGCATCGATGATGCAGACGCCGGCGCGCAACTTCGATCGCGTGCTGAAGAACGTTCGTAACCTGATTGCCGAACGGCGGAAGCAGAATCGCACGACGCCGAAGGTGAATCTGCAGTTCCTCGTCTGGAAAGACAACTACCGGACGATTCCGCAGATGTACGCGCTGGCGCGCGAGCTCGACGTCGACACGATCTTTTTCAACGGACTGTCGTTTCTGAAGCCCGCGCAGAAGATGAATGCCGAAGAGACCGCGGAAATGATGCGGCTCTACGAAGGCGTCGTGCGCGAGGACGAGTACCGCCGCATCGCGATGATCGAGAGTTTCGAGCAGGACATCCGCGCGCAGGTGAACGAGATGAACACGCGTCTCAACGCCGAGCGTATGCGGAAGGGACGCGTCGCGCGGCTCGCGCACCTCATCACGCGCCGCGATCTGACGTGGCGCGAGAAGCTCGCCCATCGAAAGAAGATCGCGGATACACGGCGCGTCGAAGCGGCGACCGCGGGACTCGACGATCCATGCATCATCGGCTGGCACTCGATGCTGATTCGAACGAGCGGCGTCATCGCGCCATGCTGCATTCTCCAGGGCGCGCCGCTCGGCGACGTCTTCAAACAGTCGGTCGCAGACGTCTGGCACGGCGGGCAGTACGCGAAGTTCCGAACGGAGTTGTCGCGGATCATGCGCGAGCGCGAAGAGTGGCAGCACGACGCCGGCGCCGACAAAACGGTGGTCGCGCTCTGCGGCAGCACATCGGGCGACATCTGTCCGATCCGCAGCTTCTACTTCCGTCCGGACGTGCCGTTCATGCAGGACTTGAACGAAGTGCTGGTCGCTCCCCGATCGCTGGCCCTCCGCACCGCCCGCCCGGATCCCTCGCTACGCTCGGGATGACAGTATCATTCCGCTCCCTGAGGTGACCTCATGCCGAATCGTTTCATTCGACTCTTCCCCATACTCTTTCTGATTGCGGGCGCAGCATTCGCAGCGACAAAACCAGCGGTGACCAGGAAACTCGACTTTCCTCCGATCGATTACAAACACCGCACGCTTGCGAACGGGCTCGAGCTCTACAGCGTTCAGGATCATTCGACGCCGACGGTCGCCATTCACGTCTGGTACCGCGTCGGCTCGAAGAGCGATCCGGAAGGACGCAGCGGATTCGCGCATCTCTTCGAGCACATCATGTTCAAGAGCACCGCGCACATGCCGGCCGAGATGATGGATCGCCTGACGGAAGACGTCGGCGGTTTCAACAACGCGGGCACCAACGACGACTACACCGTCTACTACGAAGTCGTGCCGTCGAACTATCTGCAGACATTGCTCTGGGCGGAAGGTGAGCGCCTCGGCTCACTGACGGTCGACGAAGCGAACTTCAAGTCGGAGCGCGACGTCGTCAAAGAGGAGTATCGCTTCCGCGTCCTCGCGCCGACGTACGGCCGCTTCTTCAACGCCATCGCGAAGAACTCCTTCGCCGTCCACCCGTATCGCCGCCCCGGCATCGGCTCGATCGAAGAGCTCGACGCGGCGACAGTCGACGACGTCATCTCTTTCCACAAGACGTTCTATCGTCCCGACAACGCCGTGATGATCATCGTCGGCGATTTCGATCAGAAGCAGCTCGACACCTGGGTCGATAAGTACCTCGGTACGATCGCCCGTCCGGCCACGGCGATCCCGCGCGTGACCGTGCAGGAACCGGTGCGGACGGAAGCGAAGCGCGTCGCCGAACATGGACCGAACGTGCCGCTTCCTGCCGTCGCCATCACGTGGCTCGCGCCGTCGGCGTCGAGTCCCGACGCGGCCGCGCTGAACGTCGCCGACGCCATTCTGTCCGGCGGCGAATCGTCGCGGCTCTATCAGTCGCTCGTCTATCGCAAGCAGATCGCGCAGCAGGTCAACTCATCGGCGGACCTGCGTGAAGACCTCGGGCTTTTCGCCGTCACCTCGATCATGGCCGGCGGCAAGCCGGTCGAAGAAGGGGAGAAGGCGCTGATGGCCGAGCTCGACGCACTGATCAAAACGCCGGTCGGCGCCGCGGAGCTCGAGAAGGCAAAGAATCTGCTGCTGACACGGCTGCTGCGCGACCGCGAAACGAACGACGGCAAAGCGTCGGCGCTCGGCGAAGCGATCGTCGTGAAACACGATGCGGCCGAGGTGAACAAAGGGCTGGCGAGCGTGCAGGCGGTGAGCGCTGCTGACGTGCAGCGCGTGCTGAAGAAGTACGTCGCCGGAGGAAAACCGGTGGTGATCACATACACCGCCGAGCCGGCGAAAGGTGGTGCGAAGTGAAGCGAATCACAATCGGAGCGGCCATGCTGATTGCTGCGGCAATGCTGATGACCATCTCGACGCTCGTCGCGCAGGAAGCAATCGAAACCACTCCGCCGCCGCCCGCGCCGCCGCGCGCCGCGCAGGTTCCGCAGCCGTCGGAGAAAACGCTGAAGAACGGACTGCGCGTCATCGTCGTGCAGAAACGCAACGTGCCGCTCGTCGCGGCGCGGCTGCTCTTCAAAGCGGGCGGTGAAGCCGATCCGGCGAAGCTCGCCGGACTGGCCGATCTCACCGCGTCGCTGCTGACGAAAGGAACGGCGACGCGCTCGGCCGAACAGATCGCGCAGCAGGTCGAAGCGCTCGGCGCCACGCTCGAAAGCGGTGCCGGCTGGGACACGTCGTTCGCGAGCGTGAACGTCCTTTCATCGAAGCTGCCGCGCGCGATCTCGTATCTGGCCGACGTCGCTCGCAATCCGACGTTCAAGCAGGATGAGATCGATCGCCTGCGCGAGCAGAACGTCGACTCGCTGAGTGTCGCCATGCGCCAGCCGCGCGCGCTCGCCGGTTTCGTCGCGGCGCGCGTGCTGTTCGGTGAAGGTCCGTACGGCCACGCGATTTCCGGTACGCCGGAATCGCTGCAACAGATCAAACGCGACGACGTCGTGGCGTTTCACAAAACCTGGTATCGGCCGGACAACGCCATTCTCGTCATCGGCGGCGACATCGATGCGCAGCGCGGCTTCGCGCTCGCCGAGGAATCGTTCGGCACGTGGAAGGCAACCGGTCCGGCGCCGGCCGCGGTAAAAACGGAACCGCTGCAGCCGAAGCGTCGCATCGTCGTTGTCGATCTGCCCGACGCCGGGCAGGCCGCGGTCGTCGTAACGCGTCCCGGCATCAGCCGGCTCGATCCCGCGTACAACGTTGCATCGGTGACGAACTCGATCCTCGGCGGCGGCTATTCATCGCGGCTCAATCTGGAGATTCGCGTCAAGCGCGGCCTCAGCTACGGCGCGAACTCCGCGTTCGAAATGCGCCGCGACGCCGGGCCGTTCAGCGCGCAGACGCAGACGAAAAACGAATCGGCCGCGGAAGTCGCCAGCATCATGCTCACCGAGCTCGATCGGCTCGCCACCAGCGCGGTGCCGGCCGAGGAGTTGACGCCGCGAAAAGCGTCGCTCATCGGCAACTTCGGCCGTGCGCTCGAAACGAGCAACGGCCTCGTGACGCGCATCGCCGGCCTCGCGCTCTACGGCATTCCGCTGAGCGACATCAACAAATACATCGGCGGCGTCGATGCGGTCGGCGCGTCCGACGTGCAGTCGTTCTCGTCGTCGCACCTCGGCGGCACGCAGGCAAGCGTCGTCATCGCCGGCGACGCGAAGAAGTTCATGGACGATCTGAAGAAGCGCTTCGGCAGCGACACCATCGAAGTGATCCCGGTGAAGGAGCTCGACCTCAACAGTCCAACGCTGCGGAAGTAGACGTCATCCCGGCGCCGTCATCCCGAGCGTATGCGAGGGATCCGGGCGGGTGGGGCGAGCGTCGCGCCCCACCCTCGCAGATCCCTCGCATACGCTCGGGATGACAGTGCCGCTCGGCCTTACAGCGTCACCCTGATTATTCGCCGCGCTTCGTCGTCAGGTAGACCGCGAACGAACCAAGCCAGTGGCCGCCCTCGTAATGCTCGCCCGTCACCGCGGCGAGACCGGCATTGCGATGGGCGGCCGCTGATTTTTGGAGCGCCGCAATCCGCGCGTCGCCCTTCGGCAATCCGCTCGCGATTCCCTCCAGCATCCACGCGCGACTGAGATTCAATCCATCGAGATGTGCGAGCTTCGGATCGCCAGGATCGCTGACGACTTCCGGCCGCAGCGTGACAGACGGCATGAACGCGCGAAGCCAGGTCGCGTACTCAGCCGGCTTCATCACGCGGCGCATGACATCCGCCTCGGCGATGCACGGCGACAGAAAATCTTCGCCGGACGGTTCGTAGGCGAGCGGACAGTTGCGATCGGCCGCGTAGAAGTCGCGCGCCTTCTTCGTCAACAGGTTGACGAACGCGTCATCGTGCGATGAGCGAGCGGCATCGATGAGCAGTCCGAGCGCGAACGCCGTCTGACTGTGCTCGCCGGAACGGACCGGATGCGTGAGCTTCGGCAGCCACGCTTTCAGTCGCTCCGTCGCCGCCGTTTCGAGCGGCTGCAGATTCGCCGACAGCTCGCGCGCCAGCGGATCGTCCCACTCGCGAAGCTCCGCGCCGAGCTGCAGCAGCCACGCCAGTCCGTACGGACGCTCGAAGCTCGCACGTCCGTCGCCGCGCAGATACGCCGCTTCCTTCTCGATGTTCGCGGCGGTCAGACTTTCGCGCAGAGCCGCGCGCGCAGGCGCTGCAAACGGCGCGTCGGGAAACGTGCGCGCCAGTCGCGCGAGCAGCCAGTGACCGTGCACGGACGAATGCCAGTCGTAGCAACCGTAGAACGCCGGAGTGAGCGCGCGCGGCGGCGCAACGTCGGCATCGGAGTTGAGGTTGTGGCCGATCTTGTTCGGATACTCGCGATGCACGCAGGCGAGGGCGAGATTCGCGAAACGCTCGGCCGCTTTCGCGTCGAAATCGGCGGCGCGCAGCGGCGCGGCGAGCAGGAGAAGCGCGGCGATGACGGTGCGGATCATCGCCGCAGCGTAGCACCGCCCGGACCGCCGGACTGCTCAACGACGCCAGCGCCTTCACGATTCGACAGGGATGAAGCGAACCGCGGTGCACGTTTCCAAAGGACATGCGCACCCGTCCAAAGCGTTTCGTCGCCGGCTACGCCGTCGTTACTCTTCTGATCGTCGCGTCATTCGCGTGGCAGATGCTTCACGGCATCTGTCCGGTGCCGTAGCTTCCGCGCGGAGCCGGCGCGATCTAGCGGTGGATCTGCGTCATCACCCAGGCGACGATCGCGATCACGACGATGGCGATGACGATGATCGTCGGCCCAACGGAACGACTCGAGCCGCTCGATGCCGAGTGCTCGTAAACCACTTTCTTCGATACGACTTCGTCGTCTTCAGGATCAGGCATGCTCTTCCGCCGAAGCAACGGCGGTGCCACTCGCGAGCTGCCGCGAGCTCCACCAGAAAATCGGCAGCGCCAGACAGGCCAGCGCCGCCGCCCAGCCGAACGCGCGGCCGAGCCCGTAGTGTTCGCCGAGGACGCCGATGAGGAGCGAGCCGGTCCCGATGCCGGTGTCGAAGGCGAAGAGGACGCTGCCGAACGTTCGCGCGCGCCGCGCCGGATCGGTGTGCGCGAGGACGAACGTGATGAACGACGGATAGGCGGTTCCGAGTCCGGCGCCGAACAACATCGCCGAGATCGCGAAGTCCTGTCGCGTCGTCGCACGCGACAAGATCGCGAACGCGATCGGAATCAGCGCCAGCGCCGGATAGAGCACGCGCATCGGTCCGATCCGCTCCGCGATCCGCGACGTGAAAATGCGGACGATCGCCACCGTCGACGCGAACGTCGCGAAATACAACCAGCGTGGCGCGACGTGACGCTCATCCGCGAAGATCGCCGCGTACGACGTGATGCCGCCGTAGCCGAATGAGATCGCCGTCAGCGTCAGCGTCGTGCGCACGACGCGCCAGTCCCACACCTCGGCGACGACGAGCGTGCCGCGCTCCGCCGCCGGCGATTCGCGCAGCGCCGTCGCCGCCAGCGTCATGCACGCCGACAGAATCGCCAGCTCGACGCAGAGCCTCAGCCAGCCGAAGTGATAGACGAACAGTCCCGCCGCCGGCGCAATCGCGACCGCCGCCGTGCTCGACAAACCCCAGTACGCGATCCCTTCCGTCCGCCGCGAGACCGGAATCATGTCGGTGATCAGCGCGGAGCTCGACGCCAGGATCCCCGACCAGATGCAGCCGTGAATCGCGCCGACCACCAGCAGCAGCGGCAGATACGTGATCACTCCGTACGCGAGTGAGAATCCGATGAAGAGCAGCGACGCGATGATCAGCAGCCGCCGCCGGCCGACGTGATCGGCGATCGAGCCCATCACCGGCGCCGCGAACGCGCTCGAAAATGTGTAGACGGTGAGGAACCAGCCGGCCGCGGCGGTCGATCCGCCGAGCTCCAGAATCCGAAAGGGGATGACCGGCAGCAGCTGAAACGCGGAGAAGAACGTGACGAACGCGAAGAGCCAGAGGCCGGCGAATCGGGCGGTGAAGAGCGGATCGCGGGCGGACATGGATAGAAGGATGAAGGATGAAGGATGAAGGATGAAAAACGAAGGACGATCTGAATCCGCCTTTCTTCATCCTTCATCCCTCATCCTTCATCCTTCGTCCGGAATGGCATCACCGCCGCGTTCGTTGACGCCGCCGATGAAGGTGAAACGCGCAGCGAAGTACGGGTTCTGTTCCGGCGTCCGCATTGCCGATTTGAAAGTGAAGCGCTTCGCCGCCACCGGCCAGCGTGGCGCGATCCTCGGTCAGGTCGTGCACAACGAACGGGTCGTCGAGGAGATGGAAAACCTGGGCGTCCGAACGGTCGAAGAGATCAGCGAGATGCAGGAGCCGACGATCATCTTTTCGGCGCACGGCGTTCCGCCGTCGTATCACGACGAAGCGAAATCGGGCGGCCTGCAGGTTCTCGATACGACCTGTAAATTCGTTTACGACATCCATCGCGAATCGAAGGAAGCGCTGGTGGCGGGCGAGCATCTCGTTTTCATCGGCGACCCGAATCATCGCGAGGTCATCGGCTACACGAACGACCTCGACCCGGAGCGCTATCACATCGTCTCGACCGTCGCCGCGGCAAATGCCGTCGACTGGTCGCGTTACGATCGGATCAAAATCTTCTACCAGACGACGCTGAACGCCGACGACTTCAATGATGTGGTCGCCGCAATTCAGCGGACGGCGGGGAAGGTGGAGCGCGCCGACACCATCTGTTACGCGACGAAAGAGAACCAGGATGCGGCTCGCGTGCTGGCGCGCGATCCCGAGATCGACGTCATCGTCGTCATCGGCGGCAAGAAGAGTGCAAACACGAAACATCTGTGGGAGATCTGCCGCGAAGCGAAGCCGTCGTATCTCGTGCAGGGCTCCGATGATCTCGATCCGGAATGGTTTCGCGCGGCGCACGTGATCGGCCTGACGGCCGGCTCGTCGACGCCTGATTATGTGATCGACGAGGTTGAGCAGCGGCTGGTTGCGTTATAGAAAACAGTGGGTTCCACAACGCAATACCGGCCTCCGCCGAATCGTTATCGAGCCAGTTAATGAAGCCGCTTCGACAGCTTCTCGTCGCCGCACTCCTCGTCGTTGTCTGCGGCGCGGGAACTGCTGCCGATCTCAACTGCCACGGCGCTGCGAACGTCGAGGAGTTTCGCTATTCGTGGCGACTTCGCGGTGGTTTGTCATGGGTTGCCGGCTTCATGTTTCCGACGTCCGGCGTCGGCAATCTGAAGACCACCTTTCCCAATCCGGGCGAGCATCAGATCGACAGCGAGCTCCTCATTACGCCGACTGACGGACGCAGCGGTTTTTACGTTTATGAATCGCGCATGGATGAGGCCGGCGACAAAACGCTGATGACGTACCACGGCTATGCGTGGGGAAAAAAGGCGCGCAAAGAACGGACGATCTTCGATTACGTGAAACGCCTCGCGCACGTACGCAAAGAGACGCCGGAAAAGATCGAGACGAAAACGAATCCGCTGCCGGCGCAGGAAATGCGCGACATCCTCACGGCGATTTTTTATCTGCGCCACAACGCCGCCGCGATTCGCAATCCGATCACGACGAACATCTATTCGGATGGCAAGCAATATCCGGTGATGTTCCAGCCGATCCCGGCGAAGGTGTTCACGATCGAGAACCAGCGGGTGAATGCACTCGGATTCGAGATCGTCGACGCGCCCGGCGGCAGGAAGTGGCCCGGCGGCGTGAAGGTTTATCTCTCCGACGACGCGCGCCGCATCCCGTTTCGGATCGAGATCGTGCAGTCGATGGCATCGCTGCAACTCGATCTGCAGTCGGTCGAGGCTTGCGCGTTCATGGCGCGCAAGTAGACTGCGCGCCGCATGAAGCGGCTCGTCTTCCTCGTCCTTCTCTTCGTCTCGACGCACGCGTTCGCCGCGTCGCCTTACATCAGCGTCGGCGCCGGTTTTCTTCGCAGCAACATGACGACGTTGCGCGATCGCGACTGCGGTTCAACGCAGCCGCCGGCGCTCTTCGGATGCGGCGCCGGCAACGATCGTCTGCCGCTCGCGGCGCGCGGCGACTTCGGCGATACGCCGCTGTTTCGCGTCGCCGCCGGCGTGCAAACGTCGCGCACGCGCGTCGAGCTGGAGCTCGCGTCGCGGCCGTCGCTCGACTTCGACGCCAGCGCGAACTTCACCGGCGTCGCATTGCCGCAACCGGTTCGCGCCAGCGGCTCCTCGCGCTCCGCGCTCGTCATCGCCGAAATCGATCTCGGCACCGCGCGCGTGCGACCGTTCCTCGCCGCCGGCGCCGGAGTCGCGCGCAACGAGACGAGCAGCGTCCGATTCACGTTTCCGTCGATCGCACCCGACGCAACGACGACGATCCGCGGCGGCGCGCAGAGCTCGTTCGCATGGACGGCATCCGCCGGTACAACGTTCGCGCTGACGCAATCGCTGAACATCGATCTGAGCTTTCGCTACGACGACCTCGGCACCATGCGCACCAACGCCGGCGCCGCGACGATCGTCCGTCCAACGCGAACGCTGACGCTCGACATCGCCGGAACGGAGGCGCGTTTGCGGACAGGCGGAATCGCGATCGGATTGCGCTGGCGAATGTAAGCATGTGTGGAGGCGGGCGCTTCGCCCGCCCTCGCAGCGGCCGAAGCGGCCGCCGCCACACTCAGCAGCCGCGCGGATCGGCGAACGGCAGCGTCACACACACCGCGTCATCGCAGACCGCGACATCGCCGCCGAGCGTTCTTGCGTGCGCACGCGCCACGGCGAGACGAAAATCGATCGGCTGCTGTCGATACTGCTTCGTCTCGGCCGTTCCTTCGCCGAACACGCCGGCCAGCGCGCGCACGCGATCGGCGAGTGCTTCGCTGTCGATCTTCACGATGAGACGGCCGCCGCCGTTGCTCCGCTCCGCGATGGCGCGAACGGTGCCGATCGGCGGCACGGCTCGCGAGAAGACATTGCTGAGAATCTGCTGCACGCCGTCGGCATCGCTTCGTCCCGTGCCGAGCGGCTCGGGCACATCGCAATCAATCCCGAACGGCCCCGCTGCAGCGTGCAGAATCTTCAGCAGATCGAAATCGGTCTGCGCGGCGGGCGTCGTCGCTGCTTCCGCTCGTGCAAGCTCGATGAGATCGTCGACCTTTTCGAGCAGATCGCGGCCGCTCGCGCCTGCCGTTTCGGCGAGCTTGCGTGTGCGCGCGTCTTCGAGTCGATCGGTGAGGAGATCGCTGAAGCCGATGATGTGATTGAGCGGCGTCCGCAGTTCGTGACTCATGTTCATCAGAAAGACGCTCTTGGCCTTGTTCGCCTGGACGAGCTCCCCTTCGTAGACCTTGCGCGTCGTGATCTCGCGTTCGAGCGTGGCGATGGTCTGCGCGAGATCGGACGTGCGCCGCTCGACGACCTCTTCGAGCTCGGAGTTCAGCGTCGCCAGCGCGCGCTGCGCTTCGCGTCGAATCGTAATGTCCTGAAACACCGCCACCGCGAAGATGACGCGCCCGTCGGCGTTCGCAATCGGCGTCGCCGTCACTTCGAGCGCGACGCGCTTGCCGTGGCGATCGACTTCCATGTCGTCAACGCGCGTCCGCTCGCCTGCTAACGCGCGGACGATCGGCATTTGTTCGGTTGGATATGGTTCGCGGGTGCCCGCGCGAAATGCGGCGAAGCGTTCATTGAGATTTTCGGCGCGATCGCCGTCGACGATTCCGCGGCCGAGCAGCGTCTGCGCCGCCGCGTTTGCGTAGATGGCATTGCCGTTCGCGCCAAGAATGAACACACCGACCGGAAGCGCCTCGACTACCTGCGCGAGAAGACCGACTTCAAAGCTGACGTCGCCCTGCGGCTCGACTGTCGTCATTGTTCGTGTGGGACATCGCGAATCGTACACCCGCGCGCGCGAGCTACTTCGCCAAATCCGTCGGCAGCCGCGGCGTCGACAGCAGCTCCTGAAACACCTGCCAGCGCTTTTCGCGGTCGTTGCCGGCGTGGCGCTCCACATACGCTTTTACAAGATCTTTGCCGAGGTTGTAATTGATGACGTAGCTGCGGTACTGGTCGATGAATTTCACGCGCTGTTGTGCGCGCGGGGGAGACATCAGTGCGTATTTCGTCAGCCACTCGGCGGCCTGCTGCGCGTTGATCTCGCCGTCGAGATAACGACGCGCGGCTTCGTTTCCGGCGTAGCTCAGTTTCGCTGTGAGCTCCTGAATTCTGTAATAGCGATCGGCCTGTGTTGGAGCGATGCCGGCGATCGGGAAGAGGTTTGTTTTCTCGAACGCGACCCGCTCTTCGGCAGGGAACGCGACGTCGATCCCGTAATTCGCGCTTCCTTCTGCAATGAGTGATTGCGGCGAGAAGAGCGGGTAAACCGTCAGCTCTTTCCAGCCGCGGTCGTCGACGAGATTCTTTTCGAGCAGCGTGTTGTAGACGTGATGTCCGGGATAACCTTCGTGGCAGGCGAGATCGATGGCGCGATCGATGAAAATCGGCAGGTCGGTATTGACCTGAATCAGGCTGTTGTAATTGCCTTTGAACCAGTTGTAGCCGCTCCACGATTTGTTCGTCACGTATTCAACAGTGAACGTTTCGCCCGGCGGGAGTTTGATGTGCTCGAGCGTTCGCGCACGGCAACCTTCAATGGCTGCTTTGAACACGGGATCGAGCTTCTCTTTGGGAATGACGAAGTTTTTGCGATACGACTCGAGTCGCTCGATGAGCGAGCCGTCGCCCGGTAATTCGCGTCCGAGCTCTTCCGTCAGTTTCTGGAAATACGCTTCGTCGTGGTGTGGCGCGACGGCGTCGTACAACGCCTGCGATTCCTGATCGAACGTCAGCTTTTTCCCGCGCAGGATGTCGACGCGCGCCAGCAGCGCTTCGGTTTGCCGTTGCAGGTATTTGTGGCGCAGCGCGTTCATTTCGTCGGACGGCGACGGCATCGCGCGCAGCTCATCGATCACAGCAACGGCGCCTGCGCGGATTTCATCCAGCGACGGTTTGCTCGCTTTCACGGCGTCGCGCCATTCGGGTGGACCGTAATACGCATCGACGTAATCGGTGTCGTGCTCGCCGAGGGAGAGGACGAGCTTCACGTAGCGCTCGGAGATTGCGTTCATGCGCTGCGGGTCATACGTCGTCGCGGTCGAACACGCAAGTGCGGCGATGAGTGAGAGCGGGAGGAGCAGGCGTTTCATGCCGCGGCAGTCTACTGCGCACGCAGCGACCGCGCGACGAGTCCGATGCCGCCGGCGAGCAGCGTGAGCATCAGCAGCGTGTTGAAAAGGCTGGTCGGCCGGAAGTAGATCTCGAGATTGACGAGGATGCCGGCGAAGATGATCAGCGCGCCGGCGAACGTCAGGATCCAGCCGGGGATCGAGCGGCCGTCGAAGAAAAGCAGTCCGACGCCGATCAGCAGCGGGACGAGCGAGAGGCCGAAGGCGTTGAAGTTGCCGAAGTGCCAGAAGCCGGACGTGACTGTGACCTGATTGGTCAGCAGGTACGCGCCGGCGACGGCCATGCCGAGGCCGAAGATGAAGAGACCGATACCACCGCTGGTGCCGCCCGCGCCGCGCTCTGTTTCCATGACGACGATTTTACGCGCGTGCCATCATGCGCGCGTGCGGACCTTCATCGTTGCGGCGGTGATGCTTGCGATTGCGGGCGGCGCGACCGCGGACGATCGCTTCGCGGTCGCGCTGGTCGCCGACAACGATGACGTCACCGAATCGAACACGAACTCGCGCTGACGTTCGCGCTGGTCGTCGAGCGGCACCTGGACTGTGATCGCGAACACGCTGAAAGCGGGGATGTCGGGCGTTTATGCGATTGCGCTTACGCCGAGCGCGCGTGCGGTCAATGCGCCGGCAGGTCCGCGACGCAGAACGGCGAGTCACGAATGAGCGCTCGATTTCAGTGAAGCAGGTGTAACGGAAGGATTTCGTTGCGGCGGCGTTCGACTGGCTGGCGTCGCGCGATCGCGACCAAGCGAGCGGCGTTGCGCGGGCGGTGCGCGCGCATCTCTCATTCGCGCGCAAGCGGTTGCGCGTGGCGCTTGCGGAGATGGCGAAGTAGAGCTACGACGCCGAGAGCGGCTCGCTCGGTGTGCCGAGACCGCAGAACAGTCCGACCAGATCGAGGAACTCGTCGAGTTGGAACGGCTTCTCGAGGACGACGGCCGGCGCGAGATCGGCGTCGGCTCCTTCGAGCTTGTACGCGGAGATGACGATCACCGGCGACGCCTGATGTTTGCCGCGGAACCAGCGCAGCCATTCGCGGCCGTCCATCTCCGGCATCTGCAGGTCGAGGATGACGAGCTGGATGTCGGGATTCGATTCGACGATCGGAATCGCGCGCGAGCCATTCTCAGCGGTCAGGACCTCGAAACCGTAGGGCGAAAGAACGTCGCGATAGAGGGCGAGCGTCGTGTGATCGTCCTCGATCACCAGCAGTTTGCGGAGTTTCTGCGGGGGCCTGCGCGCGCGAATGCTCAAATTGGTGCTCCCGATCGAGACACGTCGTTCAATCCTTCCGTCCGACTGCAAACAACATACCCTGCTATCGCGAATCGCGCAGCAGCGGGATGACGTCGGTCGGAATGGTCATCAGCGGCGCCGTGCCGCCGGGTACGAGCTTGAAGCGCGCCGGATCGAAGCGGAGCGCGAGCAACCGTCCTTTGTGCACTTTTGCGTCGCGCGGCAAAGCGACGCGCAGCCAGACGCCGCCGCTCAGCATGCCGCGCAGAAACCAGCGGCCGTCGCGAAAGTTCGCTTCCTCGATGCCGAAGATGAGATCGGAGTCTTCCCCTTTCGCGGCGAGCGTGAAGTCGTCCGGCCGCGCGATGGCAATTCCGTCGCCGGCGAACGGGGGAGGATCGACCTGCCACTGGCCGATCGCGGAGTCGACGAGATCGCCGCGAATAGTGACCGGGATGGCGTTCACTTCGCCGGTCGCGAGTGCCGCCGCCTCATCGACCGGCTTCGCGAAGATGCTGGCGGCCGTTCCTTCCTGGATGATGCGGCCGGCGCGCAGCACGATGATGTGATCGGTGAGTCCGAGCTCGTGCGATGAGCTGGGCGCGGTGATGACGGTGGCGCCGATGACGCGCAGCATCCGATGGAAGTCGTCGACGAGGACGGGAAGCAGCGACGGATTGACCGATTCGAACAAACGATCGGCGACGACGATGCCGGGCCGCTGCAGCTCGATGCGCGCAAGCTGCACGAGCGCGCGCTCGGTCGACGAGAGCGTCCCGATCTTCCGTTCGAGCAGCGCCGCGAGCCGCCACTGTTCAACGGCCAGCGCATATTCGCGATGCCGGTCTTCACGATCGAGCGTCCGACTCCGCACCGCCGCCACGAGCGCATGCTGTACCGTCCAGCGCGAAGAAACATCGAGCGAAGAGGTGACGTGGAGCAGCGGACGGCGCGAGCTCCTCAGCGAGTTGACGACCCGGGTCCCAATCCGAATCTCACCGCTCCGCGGCCGCAACTCACCGGCGATGAGACGAAGAACGGTGGAAGCGCCGCACGCGGGAGGACCGACGATCGCGGTGTGCGTGGTGCGTTCGAACGTCGTTCCTATTTCTAATGTGAAGTTCGGATAGGCGAAGGTTACTGCCGTTAAGGAGACTTCGAGCACTCCTTGATTCTAGTGCTGAGTGCAGAGTGCTGAGTGCTGAGTCGCTCCGCCTCGGCCGCCTTTTTCTCAGCACTCAGCACTCTGCACTGAGCACCGATGGTCAACGGCGTGGCTGTCTCCGCATCGGCGCCTGCATCTGCGGGCGCTGCTGCCTTTCGTCTCTCCGCTCCAGCGCGGTGCGCATCCGGTTCCACTGGCTCTCCGACAGCACGCTGCGCATGTCGACCAGCAGCATCAGCTCGCGCTCGAACAGTTTCGAGCGTGCTTCGCTCAGCCGGGTGGCGGCGGTGCGGATGCGGTTGCGGTCGAGTTGCGGCTGATCGAGCTCGCCGCGGAGGGCGATGTTCTGCTTCTCGACTTCGCCCTTGAGATCGATCAGATCGTTCGCCGACGTGCGGAAGATCGTCTCGAGTTTGTTTTGCTGATCTTCCGTCAGGGCCAGCTGCGTGACGATTTCCGGCCGGCGCCACCATTTGCCAGGTGGCAAATCGGCGGCGAAAATCGTCGTCGTCGCCAGCAGCATTGCGCCGAGCGCGAATGCGAGCCGTCTCGTCATAGCTTGCTCTCTCCCGTCGTCTGCTTCGGATTTTCTGCGACCCACGATTCCCATTCGACGACCTGATGGAAGTCTTTCAGCTCTTCGGATTGCCACGGATCGTGCGGCACCGACGCCTCTTCATTCACGACGACCGCGGCGCTCGTCTGCGTCGGCGGCGCCGGCACGACCTGCGTCGTGTGTGCAGGTTTGAGCGTTTCGTAAACGACCGCGCCGCCGAGGAAGAAGGCGAGCATCGCGGCGGCGGCGTAACGGCCGGTGCGAGCGTTGAGCTGCTGTTCATTGCGGACGCGGCGCATGATCGAAAAGCGCTGGCGCGTCCAGAACGTTTCCGGCTTCGTCTCGGTCGAGCAGGCGGCGGCCTCGCGCAGCTTGCGCTCGAGACGGTCGTACTTCGCCGCGCAGTCGGTGCATTCGGCGAGATGCATCATCACCGGCAGCGATTCACCCGGCTGCGTGTAGTACGTTTCGAGCAGATCGGCTTCACTGTAATGCTTCATCGGATCTCCATCCGGAAAGCTCTTTCCGGACTTTGTGAATGGCGCGGAAGAGATGAGCACGAACGGTTCCGGCGGACAGGCCGAGGTGTTCGGCGATCTCTTCGAGCGCAAGGTTCTCGTAGTGTCGAAGTCGAAAGATCACTTTTTGCTGCGATGACAACCGCTCGACGGCTCGTTCGATGGCGACGCGAAGCTGACGCGACATCAGCTGTCGTTCGGCATCCGGTCGTTCGTCGATGGGCTCGACGAGCATGATCTCACGCCCTTCGCCGTCGTCGGAACGGGTGAAGAGACTGACGAAACGCCGGCGGCGCAGCGTGTCGCGCGACCGATTGATGGCGATCCGCGTCAGCCAGGTCTCGAGCTCCGCGCGCCCTTCGAACTTGCGGAGATGCGTGTACGCCTGCACGAACGTGTCCTGTGCGATGCCGTCTGCGTCCGCTTCGTTGCGAACGATGGCGAACGCGACGCGATAGATCCGGCGCTGGAAACGCTCGACGATTGCGGCGAACGCAGCCTCGTCGCCGGCCAGCGTCCGGTCGATCAGGTCGCGGTCTGACGGCGCATCGTTCAAATCGCTCACACGGAATGTGACCACGTTACTCACACAGATCAGACGGCGAGGTCGGCGGCGCGTTTACACGATTGTAGAGCGTCGTCCCGACACGTAGACGCCGGTGAAGATCATCGCCGCGGCGACGAGTGCAATCGGGCGGATGTGTTCGTGGAGAAAAATCGCCGCGAGGACGACCGCGATGACCGGCTGCAGATACGAGTACGCGGCGACGAGCGAGCTCTCGGCGTGGCGCAGCGCCCAGGCATTCATCAGATAAGCGCCGACGGTCGGTCCGACAATCACCACAGCGAGCGCGAACCACGCACGCACCGGAATCGCCGACCACTTCTCATGCGCGAGCGACCACGCGCAGATCGGCAGCATCACCAGTGCGCCGATTGCGAACATGCGCGCGATCACGCGCCGCGCGGAGAGTCGTGCCATCGCCGGTTTCGAGAATACGAGATAGAGCGCGTACGAAAGACAGTTGCAGACGATCAGCAGATCGCCGATCCACGACTTGCCGGTCCCTTCGAAGCCTTCGCGTCCGACGACGAGCACCGCGCCGGCAGCCGCGAGCGCAATGCCGCCGATCTTCGCGGCGGTCGGCACTTCGCGGCCGAGGACGATCGCGGCGCCGAGCGCGAAGACGGGAATGGTCGTGATGAGAATCGCCGCGACGTGCGCGGACGTCAGCGACAGCCCGCCGAGGAAGAAGGTCTGGTTGATGACGACGCCGAGAATCGCATAGCCGAAAACGCGACGCGAATCATCGCGCGACAGCGGCTCACTCGCATCGCCGCGCACGACGAGTTGCATGAGCAGCGCCGACCCAAGCACGCGCGTATACGCGAACGAGAGCGGCGAAAACGCTGCCATCGCAAATTTCGAGAAGATGTAGTTGAGCGAGAAGAGGAAGGCGGCGGAAGCAAGGACGAGGTGAATCTTAAGAGGGTCCTGAGTGCCAACGGCCTGTGTTTCGTCGAGCACTAAGGACTCAGGACTAAGGACTCAGGACTACTGTTCGAGCCAGACGTCGTAATACCGCACCGGCGGCGGCACGAGCGATGTGCGCAGGCCGCGCAGCTCGGGTTTGTGCACGACGAAGAAGCGGTCGTGGAACAGCACCGCCAGCGGCGCTTCGCGCACCATCAGCTCGTTGAGGTGACGATAGATGGTCACGCGCTCGTCGGTATCGTTCGAGCGGCGCGCCTCCATGATCATCTGATCGGTTTCCGGCGTCGACCAGTAGAAGCCGCGCACGCCATTCGATTCCGAATGGAAGAAGACGTAGAAGAAGTTGTCGGAGTCGGGGAAGTCGGCGTACCAGTTGCCGCAGAAGAACGTCCCGTGTCCCGGATGATTCAGATGCGCGCGCGCTTCGGTCGCGGAGTGATGCGTGACGCGCATCCGGATGCCGATCGCTTCGAGATCCTCGGCGATGCGCGCAAGCGTCCCGTTGTTGCGGAACTCGTCCGTCTCCCACGTCCGATACTCGGTCTCGAAGCCGTTCGCGTAGCCGGCCTGGCGCATCAGCGCGCGGCCGCGCTCGGGATCGTACGGGAGCGCGCGCAGCGATTCGTCATAGCCGAGCAATCCCGGCGGCAGAAGTGATTGCGCCGGAACGCCGAGGCCGGCGAAGACCTGCTCGTTGATCTTTTCGCGATTGAGCGCGTGATTGATCGCCTGCCGTACTTCGACGCGATTGAACGGCGCGACGGAACAGTCGTAGCCGAGGAACGACGTGTGAAGCTGCACGGTGTTGTGCATGTAGGGCGCGTAACGAGCGTCCTGTTTGATGTCGTTCACGATCTTGAGCGGGATGTTGTGCGCCACGTCGATCTCGCCGCGCAGGAACGCATCGGCGACGTCGCGCGCGCTGCGCAGATCTAGACGGAACGTGAGCGAGTCGATGTGCGGCAGTCCGCTCAGGTAGTAGTCGCGATTGGCGCGGAAGCGAACGTGCTTTCCTTCCACGGCTTCCTCGATTTTGAACGGACCGGCGCCGATCGGATTCATCCGGAAGCGGATCGGATCGCGATTCAGCTCTTCGACCGGAACGATTGACGCCTGATGCATCGTCAGCAGCGCGAGAAAGAACGCCACCGGTTCGGCGAGCTGAATGTCGATCGTCATCGAGTCGCGGACGACGAGGCCGGAGCAGGTACGCGAACGTCCGCTGATCACGTCCGCGGAGCCGCGCACGCTGCGCATGATCCACTCCGCCTGCGCTTCGAGCTCGGGGTAGAGCAGACGCACGAGACTGTCGCGAACGTCGGTCGCTTCGACCTGCCGGCCGTTGTGGAAGCGCGCGCCGCGGCGGAGATGGAAGCGATAGACCAGTCCCTGCTCGAGCACTTCCCAGCGCTCGGCCAGCGCCGGAATCAGCTCGGCTCCTTCGCCGAATGCGACGAGCGTCGCGTGCAGCGTCTTGGTGAGGAAGCCGGCCGCCGATGACGTGGTGAAGAGTGGATCGAGATTGAGCTGCTGCCAGAGCACGGTGCTGACCGTGATCGCGCCGCCGTCCTGCGCTGTCGGCAGCTGGAAGCGGCCGAGCTCCTGTTTGAGGAGCGTCGATTCGTGGCTCAGCGTGTTGGACATCTGATTGAGGTCCATGACGCTGAAGTTGCTTTCGCGCGCGCCCTGCTGCACGACGTCCATCGACTTCACGATCGTCGCGCTCTCGGTCGCCAGCACGGAGGTCGACTCGAGCACGTTCTGCACGAGTCCCATGATGTTCTGCATGGCGCGGCTGATGGCGCGGCTGCCGCTTTCCTGCTCGGACATGGCGCGCTTGAGGTGCTTGGTGTAGTCGCGCACCATCGACGCCTGTTCGCCGATCTTCCGCGACGTCTGCGACTGCTGCTGCGTCGCGGTCGCGGTCTGCTGCACCATCTTCGTCACTTCTTCAATCGCCGCCGTTGCCTGCTGACTGCCCCGCGCCTGCTCTTCGGTCGCGTTCGCGATCTCGGAGATCGAGCTCGAGGAGCGATCGGTGAGGTCGAGGATCTTGTCGAGGACGAGCTCCGCGCGCGCGGTGAGGCCGACGCCGTCATGTACGCGATCGCTCGACTGCGTCATCTGATCGGCGGCGCGCTGCACGCCTTTCTGCACGTTCTGAATCAGCGTCCGGATCTCGTCGGTCGACACAGAAGTGCGCTCGGAGAGATCGCGAATCTCATCGGCGACGACCGCGAATCCCTTTCCGCGCTCACCGGCCTGCGCGGCGATGATTGCTGCGTTGAGTGCGAGGAGATTGGTCTGACCCGCGATCTCGTCGATGACGCGGACGATCTCGCCGATCTCCTGCGAGCGATCGCCGAGCTCGCCTAGGGCGACTTTCGCCTCCTCGACCGAGACCTGGATCTTGCGCATTCCGTCGACGGTCCCTTTGACCGCTTCGCGTCCTTCAGTCGCGGCGTCTCGCACGTAGCGCGAGAGCTCCGCCGATTGCTTCGCCGACCGTCCGATCTCCTCGGTGGTCGCATTCATCTGCACCATCGAGCTCGCGGTCTCGATCGCGAACGACGAGAACGATTCCGTGTTCGTCGCCACTTCGTTGATCGACGCGACCATCTCTTCGATCGCGGAAGAGGTCTGCTCGACGAACTCCGCAAGCGTGTCGGCGATGCGGCTCACTTCTTCGATCGATGCCGACATCTGCAGCACCGACGTCGACGTCTCTTCGGCGTTTGCGGAGAGCTCTTCCATGCTCGTCCGGACGAAGTTGATCGACGTGTCGATCTGCGTCACGGACGTTGATGTCGATTCAGTCGAGACCAGCTGCTCCTTCGCGCTCTTCGCGAGGATGCGCGAGCGGCCGCTGATCTGTCCGCTGACGCCTGAGACGTCAGTCGCGAGTTGTGCGAAGCGGCGAATGGTGCGCTCGAGGTTCGCGACGAGTGCGCGCAGCGCGGCCGACATGCGGGCGGAGTTCGCGGCGGCTTCGATCTCGCGCGAGGTGAAGGAGAGGTCGCCGCCGGTGATCCGGTTCAGCAGCTCGATCGACGATTCACGGCGTTTGAACGCACTGGCGATCCAGAACTGAAAGATCGTGACGCAGATCGTGCTCGTGACGAGCGCGGCCAGCATCGCCTGCCACCAGATCGTAAACGTGACGCCCGGAATCAGGCGAAGAATGATCCCGAAAGACGAGATGCAGGCGACCACGAGCAACCACATCTGTTGTGTGCGTCCGAAGCGCGTGATTGCCATAGATCGTCAGGGCGCGATGCTACCATGCCGCTCCTTGAACGAGTACTTCGCGGCACGCCGCGCGCTCATTGATGATTACCTCGCGAAGCTCGCTTCGCGCACCGGAGCGCCGCGGCCTCTGGCGCCGCCGTTGTCGCGCGCGATGACCTCGGCGGGGAAGCGCGTTCGCGGCATTCTCGTCCTCGCGGCAGGGGAGTCGGTCGGCGTGAAGCCGGAGAAGCTGCTCGATGCGGCGGCGGCGATGGAGCTGATTCACGCGTCGTCGCTGGTGCTCGACGATCTGCCGGCAATGGACGACGCGCAACTTCGCCGCGGTGCGCCGACGCTTCATCGCGAATTCGGCGAAGACCTCGCGATTCTTTCGGCGGTCGCGCTGCTCAATCATTCATATGGTCTCGTCGTGAAGAGTCATGCGGCGCTGAATCCGCGGCAGTGGCCGATGGCGCAGGTGCTGAAGCGCGTCGTCGATGCGGTCGGATGGGATGGGACGATCGCCGGAGAAGCGGTCGATCTTCACAGCGAAGGCTCAACGCTCGACTTCGATACGCTGGAGTTCATCCACTCGCGCAAGACCGGCGCGCTGTTCGTCGCCGCCGCTGCGATCGGCGCGATGCTGGCGAACGTGAGTCCGGCCGCGCTCGGACGGATCGAAGTCTTCGCGAAGAATCTCGGCCTCGCGTTCCAGATCACCGACGACGTGCTCGACGTGACCGGCTCGCCGGAAGTCCTCGGCAAAGATGTCGGCAAGGACGCGCAGCGCCTGACGTTCGTCAAGCTGGCCGGGGTCGATGGAGCAAGGAAGTTGAGCGAGGAGTTGGTCGAGACGTCACTCGCAGCGATCGCGAATCTCGGTCCGGCCGCGAAGCCGCTGCGCGATCTGGCGTTGCTGGTGAGAGATCGCGTTAGCTGAGTCCGGAATGAAACCCGGCAGAGCGGCATTTACACGCTCGCTTTTGGCGTGGTATGTTCCGCGCCGTTTTTCGCGGCTCCCCGCCGTAAGCCCAGGTAGCTCAGTTGGTAGAGCAGAGGACTGAAAATCCTCGTGTCGGCGGTTCGATTCCGTCCCTGGGCACCAATAAACCCTTCTCCCGCGTTACTTCGCCGTCCTTGTCCCGGCTCCGGCGTACCATTCACACTCGTGGGAATTGCCGGTCTTAGTGCACACACGTCGGGCGGCGCTTTTGCGCAGTGGACCGTACGCATCGGTGGTATCAGCGTCTACTGAGCGTTTCCGCAGATGAGGCGGCTACTTCTGCGGATCGTCTCGATGTCTTTTTGGCATTCACTCAGAACTGTTACTCAGTTCGTGACTGGCTTCAGAACGACGGTCGAGCGCAACAGACGGCGCTGGATAGGTTGATGTCAGAAACAACTGCGTTGCGGATTTGCCGTGACATAGCGAACGGAAGCAAGCACTTCGTGATCAGGAAACCGAGCGTCGACCGGTTCTTTTCAATCGGACGCGAGTATCAGGGGCAGGGGCGGCCGGAGCGTTGGTTCGTCGTGGCCGGCACGGAGTTCCTCGACGTTGTGGATTTTGCGGGCCAGCGTGCCCATGCGTGGGACTCATTCCTGGCGAACGTCCCCATTTAGCCGCCTTCCTTCCTTTGAGCCATCCCGCGCCTCCGATGCGTGCGGATGTTTTGTTATTTTTTCCTGCTGAGTGCGGTTTGTGTTAGTGTCTCTTTCGGGTAATCCACCAAAAATTTGTCTCTCTCCCCCGTTCGCGTTGACGCACCGGTCAGATCCTTCTTTCAACCCAGGGAGCGACTTTCATGAGAGATCCAAAAGACGATAGCGATCACCTCGAACACCTCCGCCTCGCGTGGGATCGCCGGCAGTTCGGCAAAGTCCTTGTTGCGGGGGTCGGCGGACTGACGCTGGGAGGGCTCGCCTCCGCACAGTCGCCGGAACCGAAACCTGATTTGACGGTCGATGTGGTCATTGTCGGGGCAGGTCTGTCCGGTCTGATCGCAGCGCGCGAGTTGAAGCGGGCGGCCGCGAAAGCGGGCAAAGAGATCACACTCGTCGTCCTTGAGGCGCGCCACCGAATCGGCGGCCGAATGTTTGGCGAGACGGTCAGCATCAGGAACAACGATGGTCAGAACGAACAGGGCTATGTCGACTTCGGCGGGCAATGGGTTGGTGACACACAGACCGAAATGCTGGCGTTGGTGGCCGAGCTGAAAATCGAAAAGTTCCGCAGCTGGGAAGAGGGGCGAAGCATTCAGTCGTGGAAACCGCGCGGCAGCGCGACAGCGCAGGAGACAGGGTTTAACGGCGACCTCTCGCATTTGCTCAAAGGCGATTGCGTCCCTCCGGAGATTTCCGCCGCCGACGCAGAATGTAACAAACCCCCGGTGCTTCCCGATTGTCAGAAGAATTCGGAAGAGGCCGGCGTTTGGAACGGCCTTCTCGCACTGCCGGTGGATGCGAAGCAGCCGTGGAAGTCTGCGAACGCCCGGACACTCGACAGCCGGACTTTTCAGGACTACCTGAATGATGCAGAGGCATATGGCTACACGAAGTGGTTGCCCACCATGCAGTCGCACATCGGTGGTTCCGGTGGCTTCGAGCCGGATCAGGTGTCTCTGCTGCACATGGCCTGGTCGCAGAAGGTTGCTCCGCAGTCCGAGACTCCCGAGAGATGGCTGCTGAAAGGCGGAGCGGGGCAGATTCCTGCGAGGCTGGAAGAGCAGCTGGGGCCGTGCATTCTGACCGGAGCGCCTGTCACCGATATCAGGCACGACATAGCAGGCGGCGGCGTCATCGTGACAACGACGCGGCCTGTGAACGAACCGCTGAACCCCTTGATGAGGTTCAAAGCAAAGGCTGTGATCATTGCCATCCCGCCGCCGCTGCGGAAGAAAATTAAATTTGATCCTCCGCTGTCGTTGTCATACACCGGCTTCATGAACGGTTCGCCGATGGGCTCGATGTCGAAGGTTCACGCGGTTTATGACAGCGCTTTCTGGCGGCACAAATGCCTCAGCGGCAGTGCGGCCGGCAATTTGAAAACGTGCGAATTCATCGCCGACAGTTCCCTGGAAAGCGGTGGGCCAGGCATCCTGACGTCCTTCATCGCGGCCGAGCGCAATCACTGCCTCCGTGACGCCAGCGAAGAGGAGGTCCAGGAACTGGTGCTCAGAGACTACGCTTACTATTTCGGCGAGGATGCCCTGAAGCCGAAAAAGTTCTACCACATCAACTGGGACACGGAGATGTGGACCGGCGGGGCTTTCACCAGCTTCCTCCTTCCGAACATCTGGACGTTGTATGGCGAGCAAGGCTGGCGCGAGCCTGTCGACAAGAAGATCTTCTGGGCCGGCACGGAGACCTCCGACAGATGGCCCGGATACTTCGACGGTGCCATCCGCGCTGGAATCCGTGCAGCCGGAGAGGTGAAGGACCAGGTGAAGATCTTCTGATGCCGGATTGACATCGCACGTCCTTGCCGTACACTTCCTCTGCCGCCTGTGTGTGGTGACTTGTCAGCCTAATCCTCGGCGCCGAGGAACGGGGGAACCAAAGCGACGGCTTGCCACCGTCCGGGGTGAACGAGGCCAAAAGCCTCCAGGGCTTCCAGCCCGAATCCGACAGCTAACCTCGTAGGCAGCCGGAAGGCAGGCCTCAAACGCCGCGAAGCGATTCGCGGCGTTTGTCTTTTCCGCCACAAATCCACACCGTTCACCTTTCGTTTACATTCTTCTGGTGCTAAGCTTCCGCCAAATTTTTGAGGGTCAAATTCTGCGGTCGGGGTGGGTCCGAATTCAAAGTTCGGAACCTTTCAGACCATCGCATTGGATTCAGACCCGATTTGAAAAGTGGTCATTGGAAGGTAACTAACTGAGCCCGTTAGCCTTGTCGGATCAGTGGCGTACGGCCGCCGATCTGCACAACGAGTCCGCAGTCACGAAGACCATCCAGTGAAAGGAGCCGATATGAAACGGTGCCCCAATCCACGTTTTGTGGCCATCATCGCCACCGCACTCTGCATGCTGCTGATTGCCGTCAGTGGTTTCGCGCAGAGCTCCACCGGTAACATCTACGGCAAAGTCCAGGCGAAAGACGGTTCGGTACTTCCCGGCGTAACCGTCACGCTGAGCGGCGTAGGCGCCCCTCAGAACTTCGTCACCGATTCCTCGGGCAACTTCCGCTTCCTTTCCCTTTCGCCCGGAACGTACACCCTGAAAGCGGACCTCGCCGGCTACGGCGCCGCCACACGTCAGGGCGTTGCGGTCCGCATCGGCCAGAACGCCGATGTCACGCTCAGCCTCAATCCGTCGGTGTCCGAATCGATCACGGTCACCGCGGAAGCACCGCTGCTCGACGTCCGCAAAGCCGGCACGTCGGTCTCGGTGACGAAGGTCGAGCTCGAGCAGATCCCGACTTCGCGCGATCCGTGGACGGTCCTTCAGTCCGCGCCTGGCGTGCAGGTCGACCGTATGAACATCGGCGGCAGCCAGTCCGGCCAGCAGTCGAACTACATCGGTAAAGGTGCGTCGGGCGCGCAGAACACGTGGAACGTCGACGGTGTCAACATCACCGACGAAGGCGCCACCGGTTCCTCTCCCACGTACTACGACTTCGACGCGTTCGAAGAAATGCAGATCACGACCGGCGGCTCCGACCCGCGTATTCAGACGCCGGGCGTGCAGCTGAACATGGTCACCAAGCGCGGCACGAACGACATCAAAGGTTCGAGCCGTTACTTCTACACGCCGGGCAGCTATCAGGCTGACGCCGGCGTGCCGACCGAAGCGGTCGGCTATCTCTCCCACACGAATGAGATCAACTACGTCCGCGACTACGGCATCGAGGTCGGTGGTCCGGTGTGGAAAGATCACCTCTGGCTGTGGGGCGCGATCTCCGAGAACAAGATCAGCGTCATCGGCTCGGCCGGCATCGGGGCCGTCGACCTCTTCGACAACATCGTTCTGAAGAACAAGAACGCCAAGCTCAACGCCCAGCTGGCGCCGAGCAACAGCGGCGTGCTTTTCTACGACTTCGGCGACAAGGGCCGCAACGCCCGCAGCCTTTCGCCGACCCGACCGTTCGAGACCGCCTGGAAGCAGAGCGGTCCGAGCAAGATCTACAAACTCGAAGACACGCAGATCTTCGGTTCCAGCCTCTACCTGACCGGAATGGCCTCGAAGGTCGAAGGCGGTTTTGCTCTCGATCCGAACGGCGGACTCGGAACAAGCGCGCCGAACGCCTACAAAGACGAGAACGACGTCTGGCACAACAACTTCTCGTTTTACAGCACGAAGCGCCCGCAGAAGCAGTACCGGCTCGACGGCTCGAAGTTCGTCGACATCGGTTCGATGAACCACGAGTTCAAGTTCGGATTCGGTTATCGCAACACGCCGGTCTCGTCGGCGTCGGGCTTCCCCGGCTCCACCGCCGGCTACTACAACTTCGATCCGGGCTTCACCTGCGCTGAGGTTGGCGTGGCCGGCACCGATTGCGCGCTGGCCGTTCTCTATCGCGACTCCATCAAGCGGATGGACGAGAAGAGCAACGACCTCTACGTCGGCGACACGATCCTGATGGGTAATCTCACCCTCCAGGCGGGTCTCCGCTGGGACGTGCAGAAATCGAAGAACCTCGGCTCGACCGTCAACGCAAACCCGGTCGTCGGGACCCCGCTCGCTCTGCCGAGCGGCACCGTCTCTCTTCCGGGAGTGACGTTTTCAGGCGATAAGAAGTACTGGGAGTGGAAATCGGTCAGCCCCCGCCTCGGCCTGACGTATGCGCTCGGCAGTGACAAGAAGACGCTGCTGCGCGCCGGCTACAACCGGTACGTCGATCAGATGGGCGGCAACGTCCTGACGGCCAATCCGTTCGGTCCGTATTACGCGTACTTCGGCGTGGTCGCGCGCGATATCAATCACGACAAGATCATTCAGCGCAACGAGCTGCTCGACTATTACTACGCGACGTACATCGATCCCTCCAACCCGGGATCGACTACGGCGGCGATTCGTCCCGACTACAACATGAAGCCGCCGAAAACCGATGAGTTCATCATCGGCGGTGAGCGCGAGCTGATGACCGACTTCACCGTCGGCGTCAACTACACCTATCGGAAGTACACCGACTTCCTCTGGACTCGTTACGAGAAGACCCAGGGCAAAGAAGACTGGTACACGTCGGCCGACTACATCCCGGCCGGCACGGTCGGTGGCTTCACCAGCACCAATCAGCCGCCCAACGGAACGCCGACAGGTCTGCCCGCAACAACCTATTACAAGTTGAAAGCAGGCATCGCGGCGCCGGTCTTCGGCGTGCTGACCAATCGCCCCGATTACAGCCAGACCTACAACGGTCTCGAGCTGACGTTGAACAAGCGCCTCTCCAACAACTGGATGATGCGCGGCAGCTTCTCCTACAACGACTGGAAGCAGCACACGGGCCCGGACGGTTTCCAGGATCCGACTCCGCGTATTCAGCCCGCCACCAACGGCTGCTACGGCAACTGTAACGGTCAGGTCTTCCAGCGCTCGGCCGGCTCGGGTGCGTTCGGTAACGTCTTCATCGCTTCGAAGTGGAACTACAACGTCACCGGCCTGTACCAGTTCCCGTGGCAGATCTCGGTTGGCGCGAGCCTCAACGGTCGCGAAGGCTATCCGGCGATCTACTACGTGCAGCAGGGTGTCGGTGCGGAGGGCGCGAAGCAGGTCATTCTCGGTGATGTCGGCGACTATCACTTCGACAACGTCACGAACCTCGACCTTCGTCTCGCCAAAGAGTTCCGCTTCTTCAACCGCGCCGGTCTGACCATCTCGGCCGATCTGTTCAACGCGCTCAACGACCGTACTGTTCTGCAGCGCACGCTGCGTACCGGTCCGTCTCGCGCGACGTCGAACCGCATCACCGAAATGCAGAGCCCGCGCGTGTGGCGCTTCGGCGCGAAAGTCTCCTTCTAACGCTCAGCTCGCAGTCACCGAGGCCCGCCGGGGAATTTGGCTCCCGGCGGGCCTTTTTTGTTGCGCATTACCCAATCGGAGGAAGCCGCTTTGAAACGAATCGCATCGTCCCTGATTCTCCTCGTCGCCCTCTTCGCCGGCGCCGCCCTCGCCTCGGAAGACTGGCGCGGACAGAACCGTCTCGCCGGCACGATCACCGACGCAAATGGCAAACCGGTCAAAGGCGCGGTCATCGCGCTTCGACTTCAGAAGGGGAGCAGCAGCGGCCCCGACGTCAAAGCGGATGACCACGGCAAGTGGGCAATGCTCGGTCTCGGCGCAGGCAGCTGGAACATCGACGTCTCCGCGCCCGGCTTTCAGACGAAACAGCTCAGCGTTTCGATTTCCGAAGGCGAGCGGCTGCCGCCGATGAAAATCGCGCTCGACGCGGCGCAGGTTCAGCAGGCTGAAACTGCGGCGACGCCGAGTGAAGCGCCGGTACAGGAAGTGAAGATCGGCGGCGTCGCCGTCACGCAGGACATCGCCGATGCTGTCGAAGCAGGCAACAAGGCGCTCGGCGAAAAGAACTTCAAAGAAGCGGTCGCGAATTACGAGAAGGCCTATCCGACGCTTTCCGCGAACCTGCCGCTCAAGCAGGCGCTCGCGCGTGCGTACTACGGCGCCGGCGATCTGAAGAAAGCGGTCGTGCTGATGGACGAGATGTACAAAGCCGATCCGTCGAACGTTCCGAACGCGCTGCTCTACGCCGAGCTGTTGCTCGAAGACGGTCAGCTCGACAAAGGAAAAGACGTCGTCGAGAAACTGCCGGCCGACGCGCTGAAGGATCCGACGGCGCTGATCAACATCGGCATCCTGATGCTGAACAAGAAGCAGCCCGCCGCCGCTCGCGATTACTTCACGAAAGCGATCGCCGTCGATGGCAATCGCGCGGAAACGTATTACTACCGCGGTCTTTCGGAAGTGCAGTTGAACAAGATGAAGGACGCGAAGGCCGATCTCGAAAAGACCGTGTCGCTCGCCCCCGCGAGCAGCGAAGCGAAGGAAGCGGCCGAGCTGTTGAAATCGATCAAGTAGTTGACGATCGTCAGCGAGTGGAACGAAGCGCGACCGGCGTGGACCTGTACAGTTTCGGGTAAACGCGCCGGAGCGCTTCGATCTTCGGCAGATCGTTGACGACGATGTACGGCTGCCGCGGATTTTCGATCAGATAGTCCTGGTGATAATCCTCGGCCGGATAGAACGCCTTCAGCGGCTCGATTTTCGTCACGATCGGTAAGCCGAACGTTTTCGCTTTCGTCAGCTGCGCAACGTACGCGCGCGCGACGTGTTCCTGTGCCGGCGACGTGAAGAAGATCTCCGAGCGATAGCTCGGACCGCTGTCGGGTCCCTGTCGATTGAGCTGCGTCGGATCGTGCGCGACGGAGAAGTAGAGCTGGAGCAATCGTCCGTAAGAGATCTGCGCCGGATCGAACGTGATCTCCACCGACTCCGCGTGTCCGGTCGTTTCGGTGCTGACCGTCTCGTAATTCGCGGTCGCCTTTTCGCCACCCGAATAGCCGGCCACGACTTTCGTCACGCCTTTGACGTGCTCGAACATTCCCTGCAGCCCCCAGAAGCAGCCGCCGGCGAGCACCGCGACTTCGCGGCCTTTCGCTGACGGCGAATCAACGGCTGGTGCGGGAATCTCTTTATTCACGGTGTCGGCGCGAGCTGAACAGCTGATGCCAAGGAACGCCATTGCGAGAACGGCCAGCGGGTTTTTCATTGAGTTCATGACAACGGCGAAGATGCGCGGAATATGTCGCGCTACGATCCCGACTTTCTCACGATTTCGTCACGAAGCTGCGCCGCTCCCGGCCACGCAGGATTCACCCGCGCGATCAGCGCTCGTGCCTCGTCGTAACGCTGTTCCCGATAACGGATGAGCGCGGCGGTGAACAGCGTCGCATCATTCCAGCCGCTTTGTGCGCGCGCTTCGTCGACGGCGCGCTCGGCGGTCGGGAAGTCGCCATCGTGCGCGGCGAGCGTCGCCAGCAGCAGCCAGTCGTCGGCCTTTCCGCCGAATCGCGAGAGTGCGCCGCCGGCGAGCTGCGCGCCGGGATGCGGACGTCCCGCCGCTCCGTAAAGACGTGCCAGCATCAGCATCAGCTCGCGGTTGTCCGGATCGAGCGGATACGCGCGTTCCAGCGCGGCGAGCGCTTCGGGAACTCGTCCTTCGCGCGTCAGCAGTGCGCCGAGCCGTTCGTACGATTGCGGATCGCGCGGTTCGAGTGCAATGGCGCGCCGGTATGCGGCGAGCGCTCCTTCAACGTCATTCGTTTCTTCGCAAAGCGCGGCGAGATGTCGTTGCGGTCGCGCGTACGAATCGTTGAGCGAGACGGCGCGTGTGAACGCGTCTCTTGCGTTTGTGCGGTCGCCGCGTTGGGCGAGGAGCGCGCCGAGGCTGTCCCAGGCGCGCGCGTCGTCCGTGTCGAGAGAGATTGCGGTGCGGTATTCGTTTTCCGCGCCGGCGACGTTGCCTTCTTTCAGCAGCGCTTCGCCGTTCAGCGTCCGCTCTTCCGCGAAATTCTCGCTCGGTGCGTGACGCCAGACGCGCGTCAGCGAGCCGGCGATGATCGCGATCACGATCATCGCGGTGAGCGGCTTCCACGAATGCGATTTGGCGAGCTCGATCGCGCGAGCGATCGCGACGCCGGCGAACAATGCGAGACCGAGTGCGAGCGGCAGACGATAACGCGCGCCGACGACGAGCGCGATGCACGACAGGGCAGCGATGGCAACGAATGCGAACGCTTCCCGCGTGCCGCGATTCCGCCACGACGCCGCGAACGCGCCGGCCGCGGCGAGCGCGAAGAGAAACGTGAAGCGCGGCAGCGCTCGCAACAGCCACGAAGCCGCGGCAAAGTACGCGAATGCATGCGTGTCGCGGATCTCACTGTTCTGAAACGTCCAGACGAATTTGCGCAGCAGCAGTTTCGCGAAGGCGAACGGCTGCGCGGCAATCTCGCGCTGCGTCTTTTCGATGAACCAGCGATCCTGCGACTGCGCGTCGACGATTCCGTTGCGCAACGGCTCCGGCTCGATCCGCTCCCAGTCGCCGCCCGGTCGTGCGCTCGGCAGTCCGTCGCGCAACGGCGAGTTTCCGAGATAGAAGTTGATGCCGCCAAATGCCTGCACCGGGATGAAGGTGCGAGTCGTCATGTAGTTGACCATCGTCACCGGCGCGATCGTCGCCACACAGACCACAACAACGACGAGCCGCTTTCGCCACACATCCGCTGCTATGACCGCGATGAGCGGCAGAAACAGAAACGCAGTCGGACGAACGATCGTCGCCAGTCCGAGCAGCAGACCGGCCGGAATGAGGCGGCGAGACACACCACACCAGAGACTCGCCGCGATGAGCGTCAGCAGCAGCCCTTCCGCGAGAATCGATGCATCGATCCAGATCAGCGGCGCGTAGAGAGCGAGCACGAATCCCGCCCAGCGTCCGCTCCGCACGTCGAACATCCGCTCGCCGGCGCGCGCGATGAAAAAGCAGGTCAGCGCGCCGGTCAGCGCCTGAGCGATCCGCACGAACAAAAGCGATCCGCCGCCGATCGCGAGCAGCGCAGCGAGAAAAAACGGATAGCCGGGACCGTGCGCCGGCGGGACCGGCCAGCGAAAATCTCCGGCGGCGATGTGCTGCGCCCACGCGAGATATTCGAACGAGTCGTATTGCGGATGACGCGAAAGAGGAATCGCGTCGATGCGCAAGGCCACCGCCAGACGCGCCACGAAGGCGGTAACGACGAGTGCGATGCCGCTCGCGCGAGCGCGCGGCACCTTCATCCATAACATGTGTGCGCCGATTGTACCGGCCCGATCGACGCAATTAGTCGCGTGTTATCTTCGCGATGATGCGACGCGTCTTGCTCGTTTTATGTGTGCTCATCGCCGCCTGCCGCGGCGGAAAGCACGGCATCGCCGGCGCGGCGAAGCCGCCCGTCATCATCATTTCCATCGACACGCTTCGTTCCGATCATCTGCCGATGTACGGCTACAAAGCGGTCGCGACGCCGAACCTCGACGCGCTTCGCAAAGATTCGATCCTCTTCGAGCGCGCTTATTCGCATGTGCCGCTGACCGCGCCCTCGCACGCGACGATCCTCACCGGCGCGCTGCCGGCCGATCACGGCATTCGCGACAACATGGGCTACAAGCTCGCCGCCGGTGTGTCGACGCTGCCGGAAGTGCTGAAGCCGCGCGGCTACATCAGCGGTGCCGCGGTATCGGCGATCGTTTTGCGATCGAGCACCGGCATCAGTCGCGGCTTCGATTTCTGGGACGATGACATCGACGTCGACACGCGCTACCTGAGCATGGGCCGCGTGCAGCGCAACGGCGACGCTACGCGTCTCGTCGCGCAGAAGTGGATCGGCGAACACGCCGCATCACCGTTCTTTTTTCTTTTTCACATTTACGAACCGCACTCACCGCTGGAGCCGGAAGCGCAGTTCGAGCAGCTCTACGGACGGACGTACGACGCGGAGATCGCGACGTCCGACGCCATCGTCGGACGCTTCATCGATTACCTGAAATCGACCGGCATTTACGACAAAGCGCTGATCGTGCTGCTCTCCGATCACGGCGAAGGACTCAACGATCATGGCGAGAGCGAGCACGGTCTGCTGCTCTATCGCGAGGCGATCCAGGTGCCGCTGCTCGTCAAGCTGCCGGGAAATGATTCGCACGGTTCGGCGATCGCAAATCCGGTTCAGCTCAGCGATGTCTATCCGACGATCGTCGAAGCAACCGGCGCGAAGCCCGGCCCGAAAGTGAGCGGTCTCTCGCTGCTCGGTGACGACATTCGCAAGCCGCGCGAGATCTACAGCGAAACGTATTACCCGCGTTTTCATTACGGCTGGAGCGATCTGCACTCGCTCGTCAGCGCGAATGATCATTACATTCACGGCCCGAGTCCGGAACTGTTCGATCTCGCCAAAGATCCGTCTGAAAAATCGAACGTCCTCACCGAGAACCGCCGCACGTACCTGGCGTTGCGCGGAAAGATTGCGTCGTACATTCACAAAGCGTCGGCGCCGGCGAACATCGATCCCGAGCAGGCGAAGCAGCTGGCCGCGCTCGGCTATGTCGGCTCCGGCGTCTCCGCGGCCGACAGCGACGAAAATCTTCCCGATCCGCGACTCCATCTCGCCAGCGCCGAGCGGATGAAAGACGGCTATCGCGATTTCCAGGACGGGAAGTACGAAGAGGCGCTGGTCGTCTTCGACGAGCTGCTGCACGAGAACCCGAAGATGCTCGATATCTGGAGCATGAAGGCACGCTCGCTCGGCAAGCTCGGACGCGAGCGCGAAGCGATCGCGGCAGCGAAAGAGGCGCTGAAACTCTCGCCCGGCAATGCGAACCTCGCGCTGATCGTCGCCAACATCGCTCTCGAATCCGGCGATCTCGATACCGCCAAACAACATGCGCAGCTGGCGGTGAAGGACGAGCCCGCGCAGGCGCACTATCTCCTCGCTGAGATCGCGATCGAACGGAAGGACGTCGCGACCGCGCGGGCGGAGACGCAGCTGACGCTGGCCACGAAGCGCGAAGGAGCGCTCGCGATGATGATGCTCGGCCGGATCGAGAAGGAAGAAGGGAACTTCGAGACGGCGCTGGCGCGCTTCGACGACACGCTCCGCGTCGTGCACGAGAAGAAGCAGTCACCGATCCCGCGTCTCCAGTATCTCCGTGGCGACACTCTCGCGCGCCTCGGCCGCAACGAGGAAGCGGAAGCGGCATTCCGCGACGAGATCAAAGAGTTCCCGACCGAGCCGGCGCCGTACAAGAACCTCATCCTTCTCTATGTGCTGCAGAACAGAACGGATGAAGCGACGCAGCTGATCTTCACGCTCGAACAGAAGTCGCCGACACCGCCGGGGTACGTCGCGATCTCCGAGGCGTTAAAGACGATCGGCGACGCGGACGGCGCGAAGTACTGGGCTGCGAAGGGACTGAAGCGCTATCCGAACGACCCGCACCTTCGTTCACTGTTAAGAGGATGAAACGCGCGCTTCTTGTCGTCGCGCTACTCGCCGCGTGCTCGAAACCGGAAGCGCCGGCGCCCGCCGATCGCCCCGACATCATCCTCGTCACCATCGACACGCTGCGCGCCGACTCCGTCGGTTTCGCCGGCAACACGCGCGTAAAGACGCCGTTCCTCGATCGCCTCGCGTCGCAGGGAATCGTCTTCACGAACGCGCACGCGCACAACGTCGTCACGCTGCCGTCGCACGTCAACATATTGACCGGTCTCTATCCGTATCAGCACGGCGTGCGCGACAACGCCGGTTTCACGCTCGATGCGAAGCACGCCACGGTCGCGAAACTGCTGCACGACGCCGGTTACGCGACCGGCGCATTCGTCGGCGCGTTTCCGCTCGACGCCCGCTTCGGTCTCAATCAGGGCTTCGATGTTTACGACGACAACTACGGCAAAGGCGCCGCGTCGCTCGACTTCGTGATTCAGGAGCGTCCCGCGTCCGCCGTGCTCGACGCGGCGACGAAATGGTGGCGCGGCACGGAAGGAAAGCCACGCTTCATGTGGGTGCATCTTTACGATCCGCACGCGCCGTACCGTCCGCCGCCTCCCTTCGACGCGCAATATCGCGACGATCCATACCTCGGCGAGATCGCCGCGACCGACGCCGCGCTCGCGACGGCACTCGGTCCGATCGTCGATGCCAATCCGAAAACGCTCGTCGTCGTCACCGCCGATCACGGCGAAGCGCGCGGCGATCATGGCGAGCTGACGCACGGACTCTTCGCATACGAATCGACGCTGAAGATCCCGCTCATCGTGCGCGACGGCGTGACGCCCCATCGCAGCGAGCCCGCGTACGTGCGTCACATCGATATCGTGCCGACGCTCCTCGCCCGCGCCGGAGTCGCGAAGCCGCCGCCGCTGCTCGGCGCATCGCTTCTCGATCGTATCGACGCGCGCGACAGTTACTTCGAAGCGCTGTCGACGTCGCTCAATCGCGGCTGGGCGCCGCTCACCGGCATCATTCACGCGGAACACAAATACATCGACCTGCCTCTTGCAGAGCTCTACGATCTGACGCGCGATCCCGCCGAAAAAGACAATCTGCGCGACACGCAACGCCGCGACGTCGGAGACGCGCGGAAACTCCTCGCGAGTCTCCACGCAGAAGCGAACGTCGGCGATCGCAACATCTCCGCGGAGGAAGCGGCGCGTCTGCGCAGCCTCGGCTACGTCGCCGGAACCGCGACGGCCGGTTCGAGTGTCGCCGACGATCCGAAGAATCTCGTCGCGCTCGACAACAAAATGCACGATGTCATCGACGCCTATGAGCGGCACGACATGGCGCGCGCGCTGCGGTTCGCGAAGGAAGTCGTCGCCGAGCGGCCGAACATGGCAGCCGGTCGCGAGCTGCTCGCGTTCGTTCTGCAGCAATCCGAACGCGTCGGCGACGCGATCGCGAATTTGCGCGAGTCGGTGCGGACGAATACCGCCAGCGAATCGATGCGCATCCAGCTCGGTCTGCTGCTGACGGAGACCGGCAGTACGCAGGACGCCATCGCAACGCTCGCGCCGCTCGCGAACGGCAGCAATCCCGACGCGCTCAACGCATACGGAATCGCGCTCGCCGACGCCGGCCGTTTCGACGACGCTGCGTCGCAATTCCAGCGTGTCCTGCAACTGGACGCGAACAACGCTCCCGCGCTGCAAAACCTCGGCATCGTCGCGCTGCGTCGCGACGACGGCGCGAGCGCGAAAAACTTCCTCACGCGCGCACTGGCGCTCAATCCGCGCCTGCCGCTCGCACTCAACACAATGGGCGTCGTTTACGCGCGCGAGAACGATTTCCCGCACGCGGTCGAGATGTGGAATCGCGCCGTCGCCGTCGATCCGCGGCAATACGACGCGCTGTTCAACATCGGACTCGCCGAAGGACGGGCGGGACATCGAGAGGAAGCGCGGAAAGCGCTGCAGAGATTCGTCGACACCGCACCGCCCGCGCGTTATGCGGCGGATATTGCGACGGCGCGGCAGGCGCTCGCGTCGTTGCACTAAAATGTCGGCATCATGATCACCGGCGCGCACTCCATTATCTACAGCACGAACGCCGAGGCCGATCGCGAGTTTCTGCGCGACGTCATCGGATTGCCGCACGTCGATGTCGGCCACGGCTGGCTCATCTTCGGACTGCCGCCATCGGAAGTCGCCGTTCATCCCGACGAGGAGAACAATCGGCACGAGCTCTACTTCATGTGCGACGACGTCAACGTATTCGTCGTGCAAATGAAAGAGCGCGGAATCGCAACCGACGAGATCCAGGACCAGGGATGGGGACTGCTCACGCGCATCACGCTGCCGGGCGGCGGCAAGCTCGGCGTCTATCAGCCGCGTCACGCGCGTCCTGACTCGATGCGCTGAACGTATACTTCTCGCGTTGGATCCAACATCCTTCGAACAACGGATCGGTCACACCTTCTCCCGCGGCGAGTTGCTCGTCCGCGCGCTCACGCACAAGTCGTATTCGCATGAGTCGAAGGACGACGACGTCCACCACAACGAGACCTTCGAGTTCCTCGGCGACGCCGTGCTCGGCTTCGTGATCGGCGACATCCTCTTCCACCGCTATCCGACGCTGGACGAAGGCGCGCTGTCGAAGATGAAGGCGTATCTCGTCAGCGCGACGAGTCTCGCCGCGAAGGCGCGCTCGTACGGCATGGGCGACGTGATCCTCCTCGGCATCGGCGAAGAAAAATCGGGCGGCCGCAAAAAGGATTCACTCCTTGCGAACCTCTTCGAAGCGCTCATCGCCGCCGTCTATCTCGATGGCGGCATCGACGCCGCGCGCTCGATGATCGAGCGAACGTTCGGCGAAGATCTCGAAGCCATCAACGCCGAGGATCTGCTGTTTCACGATTACAAAACGGCGCTGCAGGAGCTCGCGCAGGGGAAAGGACTTCCGCTGCCGGATTACAACGTCATCGCCGAAGAAGGTCCCGATCACGAGAAGCGCTTCATCGTCGAAGTGAAAGTGGGACGCCTCGTCGCGCGCGGCGAGGGAACGTCGAAGAAGGAAGCGCAGCAGCAGGCTGCCCGTCATGCATTGCGCGACCAGCGTTCCGACGATTAGGAAGCGCGTCGTCGCGCTGCTGCTGACGGGTGCGATCGCTTTCTCGACCGCGCATTCGCAGACGCCGCGCAACGTCGAGCTCGATCGCATTCGCGGCGAGATCGCGAAACTCAAAAAGCGCCTCGAGACGGTCCGCAACGAAACGAAGACCGCGCAGCATGAGCTCGAGACCGTCGACCTCGAGCTCGACATCCGAACGCGCGAGCTCGAGATCGCCGTCAACATGCAGTCGCAACTCGAAGAGCAGCAGACCGCGATCGAGCAGCAGATCGCAGCCATCGAGCCGCGCATCGCGGAAGAGAAACATTACCTCCGGCAGCGGCTCGTCGCGCTCTATCGAATGGGCGGACTCAGTTACCTGCGGATGTTTCTCTCGATCGATGACGCGCGCGATCCGCTCGGCGCGATGTCGATGCTCAGCTATCTCGTCGCGCGCGACTCGCGAGCCGTGTCGCGCTTTCAGTCGACGCGCGAGGAGCTGACCGCGAAGCACGCAGACCTCGCCGAACAGCGGCGCAAGACCGCAGAGATGCGGCGCGTCGTCGAAGACCGGCAGCACGCGGTCGCGCAATCGCACGCGCAGAAGGCGAGACTCATCGCGTCGCTGCAAACGGAAGGAACGCAGTCGGAACGGCAGCTGGCCGAGCTCGAAGAAAAAGCAAAGCGGCTCGAGCGGCTGGTCGGCATTCTGTCGAAGCAGCGCAGTGGCGTCACCGCGTCGGACGACATCCGTTCCGTGCAGGGCGCGCTCAGCTGGCCGGTGAAGGGAAAGGTCATCGAGCAGTTCGGACGTCACACCGATCCGAAGTTCGCCACGGTGACGATCAGCAACGGTCTGCGCATCAGTTCCACGGCCGGCGCGGCGGTGCATGCGGTGTTCAATGGAACAGTTCTGTTTTCGCAGTGGTTCAAGGGATATGGCAATCTGGTCATCCTCGATCACGGCAATCGGGTTTTCTCGCTTTACGGGAACCTGAAATCGCCGTCGGTTGCGGCCGGCGATCGCGTGACGGCTGGACAGGCGATTGCAGGGGTCGGCGAAAGTGAAGATGCCAAATCCGGTTACCTCTACTTCGAGATTCGAAACGACAACAAGCCAGAAGATCCGCGGAAATGGTTACGCTGACATGACGAAGAAAAAAATCGCATTCCTCACCATCTCGGTCGCCCTCCTGATCTCGCTCCTCGGCGGAGCGGTGTTCGGCCAGGCGTCCTCGCAGAAGAACAACCTCTATCGCTACCTCAGCATCTTCACCGAGGTGTTCGATCTGGTGCGGAACAACTACGTGGAACAGGTGCCGTCCGATCAGCTGCTCGACGGCGCGTTCAGCGGCGTCACCGACGCCCTTGACGAGTTCAGCTATTACGTGCCGCCCGCGCAGATGGCCGGCTACAAAAACTACACCGAGCTCGAAGACAACGGCGTCGGTCTCATCGTCACCAAACGTTTCGGATATGCGTTCGTCATCTCCGCGGTTGCCGGTTCGCCGGCCGCGAAGGCAGGCGTCGAGCGCGGCGATTTCATCGAGAAGATCGATGGCCAGCCGACGCAGAAGTTCGCGGTGTGGCAGCTGCGGAACGCGCTGAACGCGTCGAAGCCGCTTCGCCTGCAGATCGTTCGCGGCGGCCAGACCAAACGCGCCGACGTCATCATTCAGCCGGCGAGTTTCCATCCGCTCGAGCTTTCGTCGCAGCAGTACGGCGCTGTGTCGTACGTGAAGGTTCCGTACTTTGACAAAGGGACGGCCGCGGCGTTTCACACCGCGCTCGAGAACGTTCGCAAAAGCGGCAATCGCAAGCTGATCGTCGATCTGCGCGGCAACGCCGGCGGCAACGTCGAAGAAGCGATCACGGCGGCTGACGATCTGCTCACGAGCGGTCTCATCACGTCGCTCGAAGGTCGCACGGTCGAACAGAAGAAGTGGCAGGCCGATCGCGCGACAGCGTTTGACGGCGACGTCGAGGTGCTGACCGATTCGTCGACTGCATCCGGCGCGGAGATTTTCGCGGCCGCGATCCACGGCAACAATCGTGGCAAGGTCGTCGGCGTGACGACGTACGGCAAATCGCTCGTGCAGAAGTTCATCACGCTGCCGAGCGGCGGCGGTGTGTTCATGACGGTCGCTCACTACACGACGCCGGAGCTGAAGGCGATCAAGGAGACGGGAATCCGTCCCGATGTGATCGTCGATCTCTCGTCGCAGGCGATTCACGACACGAGCGACAAGGATGTGAAGCAGACGCGCGAGGACCTGATTCTGAACAAGGCGCTCTCGCTGTTCGGCGCGCCGGCGCTGAAGAACGCGGCCTAGCTCCACCCCATGCATCCGCCGTTGCGTTAGCAACGTACAATCTATCCATATGGCAGTCGATCCACGCTTCCTCTCCGGCATGACGGCTCACATCGAGCGCGTCTACGCGAAGCAGCAGGAAGCGCGCGCGACACGTCCCGCTCCGACGGTGGCGGAACGTCGCGCGAAGATTCAGCGCCTGCACGATGCCGTGCTGGCCGCGCGCACGGAGATTCAGGCGGCGCTGTGGGCCGACTTCCGCAAGCCGCCGGCCGAAGTCGATCTGTCGGAAATCTATCCGGTGGTGGGCGAGGCGCGTCACGCCATCCGCCATCTGAAGAAGTGGGCGAAGGCGAAACGCGTCGCGACACCGATCGGCCTGTTCGGCTCGCGCTCGCGAATCATTTACGAGCCGAAAGGCGTCGTGCTGATCATCGCGCCGTGGAACTTCCCGATCAATCTCACGTTGGGCCCGCTCGTCTCCGCGCTCGCCGCCGGCAATCGCGTGATTCTCAAACCGAGCGAGATGACGCCGCATTCAGCGACGTGCATGCGCCGGATCATCGAGTCGCTGTTCGATGAAGATGAAGTAGCGCTGATCGAAGGCGACGCCGCGGTCTCCGAGGAGTTGCTGGCGCGCCGCTTCGACCACATCTTCTTTACCGGAAGTCCGGCGGTCGGACGGATCGTCATGCGCGCCGCGGCCGAGCATCTGACGCCGGTCACGCTCGAGCTCGGAGGGAAGTCGCCGGTGATCGTCGATCGCACCGCCGACCTCGACGAAGCCGCGCGCAAGATCGCGTGGGGCAAGTTTCTCAACTCGGGACAGATCTGCATCGCACCCGACTATCTCCTCGTCGACGAATCGATCCGCGTGCCGTTCATGGAAAAGCTGCGCGCCGCGATCGTGAACGAGAGCGGCGTGATCGTGAACGACCGGCACGCCGCGCGTGTGAAGCGCTTGTTCGATGACGCGGTGTCGCGCGGCGCGAAAGTCGCGAGCGGCGGCACGTTCGACGGACGCGCCATCGCCCCAACGCTGCTGACCGATGTCGATCTCGACTCCGCCGTGATGCAGGAAGAGATCTTCGGTCCGCTGCTGCCGGTCGTGCCGTACAACACGCTCGACGAAGCGCTGCGCATCATCGCCGAGCGCGAAAAGCCGCTCGTGCTTTACCTCTTCAGCCGCAGCCGTCGTGTCATCAATGACGTGCTCGCCCGCACCAGCGCCGGCGGCACCGCCATCAACGACACGCTGATCCACTTCTACCAGTCCAACCTCCCGTTCGGCGGAGTCGGCGAAAGCGGGATGGGCAAAGCCCACGGCCAGTTCGGCTTCGAAGCGTTCTCGAACGCGCGCGGCGTCCTCGAACAGCCGACGAAGTTTTCGGGAACGCAGCTGATGTATCCGCCGTACACGCGGTGGAAGCAGAAGCTGATCGACTGGACGGTACGCTGGTTTTAGGCGGACCAGCGGTCCCGACAGTGTTCATTCCTGCATAGCCTTCCGGATAGAATGCGTGCCGTAGAAGCGTCGCGCAGGGAGGCTGTCGCTAATGAAGTATCTTCATGCGGTCATTTTCGTAGCGGTCGTTCTCATCTCGTCCGTCGCATTTGCGGGAACTGGCAGTGGCCCTCCCTCGAAGGATCCTGTCTCCGATCCCTGCGAGGCCGAGATTGATACCTGTTTCCACGAAGGCGACTGGTGGTACACGTCCCTCATCTATTACGACGGCTCGACGCACACGCACACTGATTGCGGTCTGAGCGAAGGTTGCAAAGCGTGCGGCCAGACAAGCCAGGGCGCGCCCGTTTGCGCGAAGGTCATGACCGACTCCGCGTGTACCTGCGAAATCATTCCGGTCCCCGGCGCCGGGCCGAACATCGTCCAGTGCAGCGCGCAGGGAACTTGTTACTACAGACACTAAACAACATGCGCTCGACCCTTCTCGCGCTGGCGATCGCGGCCGGCATCGCTGTGCCGCTGCAGGCGACGACTGTCGAAATCAAAATCCGTGTCGAAGGACGCACGTCGACGAAGGCGCTCGTCGTTGCGACGCCGGTCATCTCCTCGAACACGCTTCAGGCGAAGCAGGTCGAGCTTGCGGTTCCCGGCAGCAGCTCGATTTCTCTTGCGCCCGCTGTCTGGCGTTTCGTCGTTCAGGGTGATGGTCTCTTTCATCCCGGCGTTTCGTTCGATGTCAAAGGTGACGCAATGACGATCGATCTGACCGCGTGGGAGATGCGTTCGGTCAACGGTGCGATTGCGGCAGGCTCGGGAAAACTTCCAGCGCCGCTGAACATCACCGCGCACTGGACAGCCTCCCGCGAAGTAACCGGCGTACCTCCGGTCCCGGAGGGAGAAGCCCCGTGCGAATTGCGCGAACGCGAATTTCGATGCGAGGTCCCGCGCGCGGCTCTCGATCTCCGCATTCGTCCGCGAGGTTTTGTTTCCGCGTTCTTCTGGGGCGTGCGCGCCGATCAGAACGCAACGCCCCCGCTGCTCGAGGTCACGTTGAAGCGCGGCGGCGTCATCGTCGGCTATGTGACGGCAGCCAAAGGCGTGAAACTCGACGCCCGACAAACGCGCGTTGCTGCCTTCGCGCAATCGGCTGCGACGCATACCGCGACGATCGACCGTCGCGGCTTTTTCATGATCGAGGGCGTCGAACCCGGAAGCTATCGGATCTCTGCGACATCCGGCGCCGGCATCGCATCTGAAGAACGACTGGTCGACCTGAAGCCCGGTCTCGAAACGGAACTGCTCCGGCCGCTGATACTCGAGAAGCTCGTGCCGCTTCGGATCACCGTGCAGCCCGCGCTGATTCCGGAGATCGGTCCGTGGCAGGTGTCGGTCGAAAGGCGGCGAAGCTCAGTGACGACGGATCGCATCGCCAGCGCGCCTGTGCGCAGCGGCACCGGAGAGGTCGAGCTGGGAACGCTCCCGCCCGGAAGCTACGTCGTCCGCGTCGCATCCTCAAGTCACGAGGGCGATTACGCGCGACGCGAAATCCGTCTGCCCGACGATGCGAACGCAATCATTAACGTCGACGTCACGCATGTCGAAGGAACCGTAACCCTCGGCGAGAAGCCGATTGCGGCACAAATCAGGATCGGCGGCCGGAATCGAAGTCCGGCGGTGCAGACGCGCTCGAATGACGCGGGTCACTTCGCGGCGTTCGCGCCGGCGATGCCGGAAACGTCCTGGCTGATCAGCGTTGACGCGGTGTCTCCACGGATCTCTGCCGACTTGAATGTCGCGCCGGTCGCGATCGAGAACGGGGTTCGTCTCGACATTCATCTTTCCGCCGGCACCATCGAAGGCGTCGTGACCGAAGCTGTCAACGGTGCACCGGCGCGAGCGCACGTGAATGTCTATCGAATCGACACAGACGATCCGGCAACCGGGATCGCGCAGGTTTCATCCAGCGCGACGGACGGGAAGTTCTCACTGACCGGTTTGCAGCCGGGAAAGTATGAAGTTCAGGCGGAAGGAAGCGACGGACGAACGACCGATCGTGTCGAGGTGACGATCTCCGAGGACGCGATCGCGGATGTGAAGCTCACGCTCGGTCCTGATACGCGGCTCAAAGGGCGCGTGCTCACCGACGGCGGAGCGCCGGTCGCCGGAGCGATCGTCTACGTCATTCCGTTCGAGACGCCGCCACTTCTCTGGTTGCCGCGCACGACCAGTGCTGCTGGCGACTTCGAAGTGGCATTGCCGGCAACGACGAAGTCGGCGATGGTCGCGGTGATTGCGGGCGGATTCGCGTTCAAAGCGTTTCGCGTGCCGGTCGAATTTGAGCGACAGTTGAACATCGCAGTGCGGCAGAACGGCGGCGCGCTCGAGATCGAAGGTGCCGCGTCAGCGACCGGCGCGAAGCTGCCGATGGTCGTCCACAACGGGATTGCGTTGCCGCTGATGTTTTTTCTGACGAGCCGTATCGGAACGACGAACGGACCTGTCGCGACGCTGCCACTCGTCGAGCCAGGCGACTACGCGATCTGCGCCGCGCCGCGCGACGCGGAGCTGAGTTATGGCGCGCAGCCGCACGCGCTCGAAGAGTGTGCGGCGGGAGTGCTCCCTCCATTCGGCATCCTGCGGTTGCGCCTGCCGTCGCGAAGCGGCGAATAGCGGCTCGTCGTCACGAAACAGCAAACGCCACTGGAAGTCCCGTCGGACGGATTGTCATGCACGCTGCGGCCGAGCATTTGACGCCGGTCACACTCGAGCTCGGAGGGAAGTCGCCGGTGTTCGTCGATCCGCGTTCCGTTCATGGAAACGTCTGTTCGATGACGCTGTGTCGCGCGGCGCAAAAGTCGCGAGCGGCGGCACGTTCGACGGACGCGCCATCGCCCCGACGCTGCTGACCGATGTCGATCTCGACTCCGCCGTGATGCGGGAAGAGATCTTCGGTCCGCTGCTTCCGGTCATCCCCTACAACACGCTCGACGAAGCGCTGCGCATCATCGCCGAGCGCGAGAAGCCGCTCGTGCTCTACCTCTTCAGCCGCAGCCGCCGAGTCATCAATGACGTCCTCGCCCGCACCACCGCCGGCGGCACCGCGATCAACGACACGCTGATCCACTTCTACCAGTCCAACCTCCCATTCGGAGGCGTCGGCGAAAGCGGGATGGGCAAGGCCCACGGCCAGTTCGGCTTCGAAGCCTTTTCAAACGCGCGCGGCGTCCTCGAACAGCCGACGAAGTTTTCGGGAACGCAGCTGATGTATCCGCCGTACACGCGGTGGAAGCAGAAGGTGATCGACTGGACGGTACGCTGGTTTTAAGTAACGTATCAGAGTCATTTGTGGTGGCTTGACGGCAATATGGTATGGTCGCCTTCGTTATGGAGGGTGATATGAGAAAAGTAGCTTGCCGTACTGCCCTTGTTCTGGTCATCGTGATGTTCTTCGTCGCCGCGCCATCGTTCGCGCAGTATCCGGGATGCCAGCAGTGTGGCGGCGCGATCGGCTCCGAGGCAGGCATGCTTTACTGCGTTGACGTGGATGGCTGGGGCTGGGAGACCTGCAACGTCGTGGTGAGGAACGGGTTCGCAACCTGCCGAACCAGTGGCTTCGGCTGCTATGCGATGGAAGTGCGTGGTTGATGCGAGTGGCGATGTCGCACTCCAACGCTCGGGGCGCGGCCGCGGTGATCCTCGTATTGATTGCTGGCTGCGCCTCCCTGTTCGCGCAGCCGGCAACGAGCACCGTGCGCATGACGTTCGACCCGCGTCAGCCCACGTCCGCTGCGATCACCGGAAAGATCGTTCTGCGCTCGGCCACAGACGAGAGCGTTGCACATGAAGTTCCGCTGGCGGGGAACGGTGCATCGCCGGCGGAAGCGCCGGGTACAGCATGGAACGTAAGACTCATCTCGCCCGGTTGGTGGACTCCGGAGACGTACGTCGTGTTCCCTGCGGCTGATACGAGTGAAGCCAGACAGGTTCGCGCGTGGCGCACCGGTATCGTCAGCGGCACACTGAAGTCAGGTGAGCGCGATCTGACGCTGCCTTCGTCGATCAAACTCGTCGTCGAATCGCCGCCCCAGCCCTCTCGTCCGCCGGAGATCGCGCGCGGCACGTCATTCGATTGCGCGGTCAACACTGAAGGCAAATGGAGTTGCGAGATTCCTGCAACCGCACTGGACCTCGTCCTGCGGCACAAGGGTTTCACGCCTCACTATCGTTGGGGTGTCGCCGTTTCCGCCGCGAAACCGCTGAACATCGGCACGTTCGTATTGCGTCGCGGTGCGTCATTCGTGGCGTGGCTCGATCGCGACACGTTGAAGAGCCTGAAACATCCCGCGCGTGCGCGCCTCGTGCGTTTCGTCTCGACAGAATCCGCTCTCACGCTCAGCCGTCTTTCCGTTCCCGTTGCGGAGGCGCCGTTCAATGACCGCGGCGTCGTGCAACTCGCGCCGTTGCCGCCGGGGCTGTATGTCCTGGAGGTGAGATCTGAAGGCTTTGCTCCTGCCCGCATTCCGCGCGTCGAGATCTTTGCCGGCAGCGAGTCGACGTTTCGCACGCCGATTCCGCTGCGGCCGCCAATCGAGATCGTCGTCACGGTCGAGCCTCCCACCGACCCGAACGGCGATCCATGGCAGCTCGATTTTGAACGCGACAGCGATCTGGTTGCCGGGTATGACGCCAGCGCGGCGGTCCACGGGCGTGTGGACGCCGAGGGCACATTTCGCGTCGCCGCGCAGGAGCCCGGAACCTTCACGGTCGTCGTGCGCGACCGCTCCGGCAATCGGGTGTCGAACGACTCGTACGAGGTTACGGAAACAAACGCATCGATCCGGATCAAGTTGGAACAACACACTGTTGACGGCACCGTTTACCTCGGCGAGCGCCCACTGAAAGCGGACCTCTTTTTCGGTGGCGAGCAGGGAGCGGAACGCGTCGTGATGCACGCGGATGACGACGGCAAGTTTCGCGGCACACTTCCGCGCGCGGGTGAGTGGCACGTTGGCGTCCTCTGGAGCGATCCGCCGGTGCGATCGCAGCTCGATGTGACGGTGCCAGCGGCTCCGGAGCGGCTCGTCGTCCGTCTCCCCGACAATGTCATTGCCGGCTTCGCCACGGACGCGACGGGCCGGCGACTCACTTCCGGATCAGTGATCCTCGCGCAGCCGCTGCGTGCGCTCGTGACGCGCCTCAGCGCCGATGGTACGTTCACTTTCCGCGGACTCCCGGCCGGTTCGGTCGAATTGCTTGCGCGCGACCGGAGCGGCGCATCGAGTGCAACCGCAAAGCTCACGATCTCGGACAGCAGCAATTTCGATGGCGTCGAGCTTCGGATCAATGCATCGCGGCAGGTTGCCGGGCTGGTTGTCGCGGGCGATGAGCCAGCCATCGGTGTGCAAATTACCGCGGCGCCGCTCGGAGTCGGAACCGCCACGATCGTGAACGCATTCAGCGATGACGGCGGACGATTTTCAATGTCCCTTCCCGAAGCTACGCGTCGCGCACTCTTCACAGTCGCGGCGCCCGGCCGGACCTTGCAGTCATTCGACGTCGTCATCGGCGACGCTCCGATCCGACTCGTCATCGCGCCGGCCGGCGGCTTGCTCGAGGTCAGCGCAGGTCCGCCGCCATTCACACTTACGCGGGACGGTGTGCCGGTATACATCAACGATTTGCTGAACTGGATGCGCGCGCACGGAGATTCGCTCCACGACCTGCCCAATCTGCGCGTTCCCGACGTCGCTCCCGGTCGCTACGAGCTCTGCGCGCCGCGAAACGGATCGCCGAAATGCGTCGCGGGCGCGCTCGCGCCGGGTGGATCGCTTCGTCTCGCGATCCCCGATTGACGGCTCTTCGTCACGAAACGGCAAACGCCCGCGCACCCCGGGCGCGTTTCGTGTTATCCCCCTCCGCGTATGCGCAAACTGACGCTTCTTCTCGCACTCCTTTCCGTCTCCGCGTTCGCGCAGGAGACGCGGCTTCTTCGCCAGCCGGACATTCATGGCGACTCGGTCGTCTTCAGTTATGGCGGCGATCTCTGGCTTGCTTCCGCTTCCGGCGGCGACGCGCGGCGGCTTACTTCCGACGACGGGAACGAGTACTTCCCGAAGTTTTCGCCTGACGGACGGACGATCGCGTTCACCGGCGAGTACAGCGGGACGAAGCAGGTCTACGTCATGCCGGCGGACGGCAGCGCGGCGCCGAAGCAGCTCACGTTCTACAACGACGTCGGCGCAATCCCGCCGCGCGGCGGCGTCGACAACCGCGTCCTCGGCTGGTCGCCCGATGGTAAATATGTTGTCTTCAACCCGCATCGCCAGCCGTGGAACGATCGTATTCCGCGTCACTACATCGTCCCGGCGAACGGCGGGATGGAGACGCCGCTGCCGATGCCGGAAGGCAGCGGCGGCATGTACTCCGCCGACGGAACGAAGTACGTCTACACGCCCATCTCCCGCGAGTTCGCGACGTGGAAGCGCTATCGCGGCGGCCAGGCGCAGGACGTCTGGATCTACGATCTCGCGAACAACAGCTCCGAGCGGCTGACGAATGATCCGGCCACCGACAACCAGCCGCTCTGGATCGGCGACACGATCTACTTCACCTCCGATCGCGACGCCGGACGACTTAACCTCTACACATACGATCTGAAATCAAAACAGACGAAGAAGGTCACGAGCCACGGTGACTACGACGTGCTCTGGCCGAGCAGCGATCGTCATTCGATCGTCTACGAAGTCGGCGGCTCGATCTGGCGTTTCGATCCGGCCGCGCAGCGCGACACGCGCATCCCGATCCGCGTCGTCGGCGACTTCCGCAACACCATGCCGTACTTCAAAAACGTGCGCGGCAACATCAACTGGTACAACCTCAGTCCGAGCGGCGCGCGTGCGCTGTTCGAAGCGCGCGGCGAGATCTTCACCGCGCCCGCGAAAAACGGCGAGGTGCGCAACCTGACGCAAACGCCCGGCATCCGCGAGATGAATCCGGTCTGGTCGCCGGACGGAAAGTGGATCGCGTATCTCAGCGACAAAGCCGGCGACGAATACGAGATCTTCGTTCGTTCCGCCGACGGCGTTGGCGATGAGCGCCAGGTCACGAGCGGCGGGAAAGCGTGGAAGCTCGATCCGGTCTGGTCGCCCGATTCGAAATCGCTCGCGTACGGCGACAAAGAGCACACGCTGCACATCGTCGACGTCGCCAGCGGAAAGACGACCGACGTCGATCGCAGCGAGTACGGCGACATCACCACCTATCGCTGGGCTCCTGACTCGAAGTGGCTCGTCTACACGAAGAACAACGAGACGCGCTTTTCCGTCATCTGGCTGCACTCGCTCGGCGACGGAAAGAACTATCAGCTGACGAGCGGCATGACCGACGACAACGATCCGGTCTTCGATCCGAAAGGCCGCTATCTCTACTTTGAATCGAATCGCGATTTCAATCTGACGTTCAGCGCGTTCGAGTTCAACTACGTCTACACCGATCCGACGCGCATCTACGTCGGCGTGCTCGCGCAGGATGGTCCGGCGCTCTTCCTGCCGCAGAGTGATGAAGAGAAAGTCGCGGCCGCGGAGAAGGACAGCAAGTCGGCCGACAAGACGCCGGCGCCGGAAAGCGCCAAACCGTCCGCTGACGCGAAGCCGCCCGCCGAGACGAAGACGGCAACCGCTGCCGACGACACCGCGCCGAAGAAAGGCGTGCCGCCGGTGAAGATCGACATCGCCGGATTCGAGAAGCGCGTGCGCGCGATTCCCGGTCCGTCCGGCAACTACCGCAGTCTCGCCGCGACCGCCAACGGTCCGCTCTACCTCCTCGGGCCGGCCGGCAAAACATCGCTCAAGCTCTACAACCTGGAGGATCGGAAAGAAGAGACGATTCTCGACAACGTTCGTGGTTACGAGCTCGACGCGAACGCCGACAAGATCGTCGTCCGCTCCGGAAACGACTACGCCATCGTCGCCGCGAAAGCGGGCCAGAAGGTCGACAGCCCGATCGCACTCGACCGGATGGAGATGAAGATCGATCCGAAGGTCGAGTGGACGCAGGAGTTCGGCGATGCGTGGCGCATTCTGCGCGACTGGTTCTACGACCCGAACATGATCGGCAACGACTGGAACGGCGTGCGCGCGAAGTACGGACAGCTCGTGCCGTTCGTCGCGTCGCGCGGCGATCTCGATGAAGTGCTCGCGCAGCTCGCCGGCGAAGTCGGCGCCGGTCACGTCTACGTCAGCCCGTCCGACGACACGAGCGTGAAGCGTGTCGACAACGGTCTGCTCGGCGCGGAGATCGTCGCCGACAACGGCTACTACAAAGTCAAACATATCTACCCTGGTGAGAACTGGCACGAGCGCGCGCGCTCGCCGCTGACCGAACCGGGCGTGAAGGTTCGCGAAGGCGACTACATCCTCGCGGTCGACGGCGTATCGACGAAGGGCGTCGACAACTTCTATCGACTCCTCGAAAACAAAGCGGGACGCGTCGTCACGCTGAGCGTGAACGCGAAACCGGAAACGACCGGCGCGCGTGATGAGAAAGTGCGGCCGATTGCGAAAGAGAACGAGCTTCGCTATCTCGAGTGGGTGCAGCAGCGCCGCGACTACGTCGACAAGGCGTCGGGCGGACGCATCGGCTACATCCATCTGCCGAACACCGGACCGGAAGGAAACCGCGAGCTGCAGAAGTACTTCTATCCGCAGGTGAACAAAGACGCGCTGATCATCGACGATCGTTACAACGGCGGCGGATTCATCCCCGATCGGATGATCGAGATGCTCGATCGTCCGCTGCTCAACTACTGGGTGCAGCGCAATCAGAAGCCGACGCTCACGCCGGCGTACGCGCATCAGGGACCGAAGGTGATGCTGACGAACGGCTACGCCGGCTCCGGCGGTGACGCGCTGCCGTATTACTTCCGCGAGCGGAAGCTCGGCACGGTCATCGGCACGCGGACGTGGGGCGGTCTGATCGGACTTTCCGGCAGCCCGTCGCTGATGGATGGCGGCAGCGTCTCGGTGCCGACGTTCCGCTTCCTCGATCCGTCAGGAATGTGGGCGGTCGAAGGAACCGGCGTCTCGCCCGACATCGAAGTGATCGATCGTCCCGAGCTCGTTGCCGCAGGGAAGGATCCGTCGCTCGAGAAGGCGGTCGAAGTGTTGTTGCAGCAGCTGAAGGAACATCCGCCGGCGAAGCTGACCATCCCGCCGTCGCCGGGAAGTCACTAACGCGTTCGGGCAGCGGCGGCGTCCTGTCGCCGCTGCTCGAAAATCTTCGCCAGCTCGTCGACGTCGACTCCGAAGTTGTCGGGCAGCATTCCGTCCACGCCGGCCATTACGCGATTCGCACGCGCCAGACGCGAGGCAGCTTCGCCGCGCAGCAGATAGCCGACGAAGCGAGCGCGCCGGATTTTCACGGTCCGAATCTCGTCGACGTCGCGCCACGCGATCGTCGTCTTTCGCCAGGTCGAGCCGATCGTGAATGAGTCGGGATCGAGCTGCAGATAGTTGCCGCGCCCGGTGAGCTGGAGCAGCGAGAGAGGGATGCCGAGTCCGAAAAACAGGACCATCAGCCAGCCGATCGGTTCGCCGTCGCGGATCATCACTACACCAACGGCCACGGCGGCGATGAAGAAGAGCAGCAGCAGCGTCCACTTCGCTCTGCTCGGGTACAACGTAATCGTCTGACTCGGGTTGTGTTTGAGCGCCGCGATCGTGCTGGCATCCATACCGCTACAATATCGAATGTGTCATTGCGCGGAATCGTTCGATATGCAATCAGCGCCGTGACCGGAGGTGCGCCGATGCTGAATGTGGGTGATGAGGCTCCCGATTTCGAAGTGCGTGACCACAACGGCAACGCGGTCCGCCTCTCAGACCTGCGTGGCAGGCGCGTCGTCCTCTGGTTCTACCCGAAAGCCGACACACCTGGCTGAACGCTCGAAGGTTCCGGGTTCCGGGACCTCACGCCGCAGTACGAAGCGAAGAACACCGCCATCTTCGGAGTCAGCTTCGACACGCCGGAAGACAACGCAAAGTTCGCGAAGAAGTTCGACTTCCCGTTCCCGCTGTTGTGCGACGTCGATCGCAGCATCGGCCTCGCATACGGCGCGGCGACGAGCGAGAAAGACGAGTACGCGAAACGGATTGCGTACGTCATCGATGAGAACGGACGGATCGCCGAGGCGCATCCGAAAGTCGATCCGAAAACGTATCCGCGCGAACAGCTCGAGCGGCTCTGACGCTCAGGCGAACATCAACTCGTACTGCTCGTGGACGATGCGATAGCACTCGCACGCGACGTCTTCGAGCTCGACACGATTGGTGATGGCGATGAAGCCGCGCCGATACTGAATCAGTCCGCGTTCCTGCAGCGCCAGCGCTGCTTCGGTTACGCCGGCGCGGCGAACGCCGAGCATCGTGGCGAGATACTCCTGCGTGATCGCGACGTCGTCGGAGCCGATGCCGTCGCTGCTCATCAGCAGCCAGCGCGCGAGCCGCTCTTCGACCTGATGCCGTCGATTGCACGCCGCCGACTGCGACGCGATGATGAACAGCGTGTTCACGTAGCGATTCAGGAGCGACTGCAATTCGCCGCCGCGCGCGTACAGCTCACGGATCACGTCTGACGGAATGCGCAGCGCTTCGCCGGCGACCTGCGTTACGGTTTCCATCGGCGTCCGGTCGACGCCGAGGAGGATCGGGATGCCGACCATGCCCTCGCGTCCGACGGCGCCTGATTCGACGGTCGAGCCGTCTTCGAGCACGATCACGAGCGACGCCAGCGCCGTCTCCGGAAACCAGACGTAACGTATCGGTTCGCGCGGCTCGATCAGCGGATCGCCGACCTCGAGCGCGATCCGATCGGCATGCGGTGCGAGCGCGGCCGGATCTGCAGCGGTGAGTCTTGCGAAGAGACGATTTCCGATGGTGGTCGTATCGATCATCTGAGGCGGTATGAGTGATGAGGCATGAGTAAAGGCGGACTGCTTCTACTCATACCTCATTACTCATGCCTCGTTACGACCAACATTCGTGCCAGTCGCTGCCGTGGCGTGGTGTCGATCTGCAACCTTTCCCCTTCCGCTTCGAATACACGCTCATCAACCTGTGAGGTAAGACATGAGCGGATCGAAGCGGAAGAAGAAAGTTGCGGTCTTTTCACTGATTGCGCTGGCCATTGCCATCGTCGTCGTCTTTGTCGCCATGAAAGCGAAAGGCGGCAAGCAGGAAGTGAAATACCCGGTCAAAACCGGCAAGGCCGAAGTCGCCGACGTCCAGGTGAAGGTGACGGAAGTCGGCACCGTGCAGCCCGAGGTCAAAGTCGATGTGAAGAGCGCCGTCTCCGGAAAGGTGACGGAGATTCTGCACCGCGACGGCGATCAGGTTCGGCGCGGCGACGTCCTCGCGCGAGTCGAGCCCGATCTGGCTCAGGCGCAGTCGCTGGCCGAGACCAAGAACGCGCTCAGCGCGGCGCAGATCCGCTACACGCAGGCGAAGAAAAATTACGACGCCGATCACTCCCTCTTCACGCAGGGACTCCTCGCGACGAAAACGAATCGCGACAGCGAAGCCGAGTACCTCGCGGCCAGGCAGGAGTTCGACAAGGCGCAGGAGAAATACACGCTCGTCGAGAAGAGCGGCATTCCGATCAATCAGTCGCCCGAGAAGTTCCAGGGCTCGAACGTCGTCGCGCCGATGGACGGAACGGTGCTGACGAAGAACGTCGAGATCGGCGAGTCGATCACGTCCGGCGTCTCATCGTTCAACGCCGGCACGGTGCTCTTCAGCGTCGCCGATGTCTCGAAGATGATCGTGAAAGCGGGCGTGAACGAAGTCGACATCGGCAAGATCCGCGTCGGCATGCCGGTCAAGGTGACGCTCGACGCGTACCCGAAGATGGCGTTCCCGGCACGCATCGAGCGGATCGCTCCGGCCGTTCGTCTCGACGACAAAGTGCGCGTGTTCGACGTCGAAGTCCGTCTCGACGCGCAGGGGAAAGAGCTGCGGTCGGGCATGACCGCCAACATCGAAGTGGCCGGCGAGCGCAAAGAGAAGGTGCTGACGGTTCCGGTGGAGTCGGTGTTCCAGCGCGATGAGGGCGAGATCGTTTACGTGAAGAAGACGGTCGATCCGAAGGTGCTGGCCGAGCAGGCGAAAAAGAAGAAAAGCGACGACGACAAGAAGGATGACTGGAAGCAGTACTTCGAGAAGCGCGTCGTCGTGACCGGACTGTCGGACAACGCACACGTGCAGATCATCAGCGGTCTGAAGGCGGGCGAAGAAGTGGCGCTCGAAGATCCGTCGCTGCCGGCCGACAAGAAGAAGGAAGACAACGACGACTAGCGGGCACGGCCCGCGGCGCTGGTTGGCATAGCCTCAGCGTCCCTTGCCGCACGTGGAGACAGCAATGAGCGCAATCTTCAATTACGACGCACCGGTCGAAGCACCGAAGCCGGTCGCCGTCACGAACAAGGCCCTGATCCAGCTCGACGAAGTCACGAAGGTCTACGACTCCGGCGAGAACGAGGTGCAGGCGCTGCGCGGTGTCGACGTCGCCATCAACCGCGGCGAGTTCGTCGCGGTGATCGGCCCATCCGGCTCCGGCAAATCGACGCTCATGCACATCCTCGGCTGCCTCGATACGCCGAGCACCGGCAAGTACTGGCTCGACGGCGAAGACGTCGCCGAGATGTCGAGCAAACAGCTCGCACGCATCCGCAATCAGAAGATCGGCTTCGTCTTCCAGACGTTTAATCTCCTGCCGCGCGCCACGATCCTCAAAAACGTCGAGCTGCCGCTGCTCTACGCCGGCATCTCCACGTCCGATCGCCGCGAGCAGGCGATGGAAGCACTGAAGCGCGTCGGACTCGACAAACGTTCGAAGCATCGTCCGAACGAACTGTCGGGCGGTCAGCGCCAGCGCGTCGCGATCGCGCGAGCACTCGTCAACAACCCGTCGCTGATTCTGGCCGACGAGCCGACCGGCAATCTCGATTCGAAAACCGGCAGCGACATCATCCGCATCTTCGAAGACCTCGCCGCCGCCGACGAAACGATCGTGCTCGTCACGCACGATCCGAGCATCGCCGCGAGAACGCAGCGAAGAATCACGATCGTCGACGGAAAGATTGTTGATGGGGAAATCGAGGCATGAGGCATGGGGCATGAGTAGAAGCCTCTGCTCATTACTCGTTACTCATACCTCATCACTGGAATCACAATGATCATCCTCGAATCGATCATCGACGGCATCCGCGACATTCGCGATCACTTCGGCCGCACGCTGCTGCAGCTCGTCGGGATCATTCTCGGTGCGGGCTCGATCGTCGCGACCTTCTCGCTCTCCGTCGCCGGCAAAGCGCAGTCGATGGAGTACTACAAGGTCAGCGGCGGCATCCAGAAGATCTGGATCTCCGACAAGCCGACTGGCAAAGTCACGCTCGATGCGAAAGCGCTCGCGTCGAAAGGGCTCACGTACGCCGACGTCATCGCGCTCAAGCGCGAGTCGAAAGAGATCGATCTCGTCTCGCCGGTCTCCAACTCGGACATGACGATCCGCTATCGCAACATCGAGAAGCCGCGATCGGTCATGGGCGTCACGCCGGCGTACTCGCCGATGAACGACTTCCACTCCGGCACCGGACGGTTCATCACCGACGGTGATCTCACGTCCGCCGCGCGCGTCGTCGTCCTCGGTAGCGAGCGCGCTCAGGAATTCTTCGGCTCCGACAATCCGATCGGCAGGACGATCGCCATGAACGGCGCCGGTTACCTCGTCGTCGGTGTGATGGAGGAGAAGTACTTCAGCTTCGATCACAAGCGCAACGTCATGCGCTGGATGAACCGGCAGATCTACATCCCGATCACGACGATGGTCACGCGCAAAGGCGAGCCGCTCACCAGCGGAAAGATCTCGTTCATGCACGCGCGGATGCGCGACATCAAAAAGAACGAAGAGGCGGTCGAGGAGATCAAGACGATCCTCGCGCGGCAGCACGGCGTCGTCGATTTCGAAGTCTTCTCCCGCATCGCCAACCTGCGCCGCAACGAGCAGAACAACAAGATGTACGACATGCTGTTCATGGTTTGCGGCGTCATCTCGCTGCTCGTCGGCGGCATCGTCGTCATGAACATTCAGCTGGCCTCGTTCAATGAACGGGTCCGCGAAGTCGGCACGCGCAAAGCGGTCGGCGCATCGCCGGCGCAAATTTTCTTCCAGTTCCTCACCGAGTCGGTGCTCGTCTCGATCTTCGGCGGCTTCATCGGTCTGTTCGTCGGACGCCTGTTCACCGCCGGCATCTCGCTGCTGATTCGCAGCGCGCCGATCGTGACGATGTCGACGTGCATCTATGCGCTGACGTTCGCCGCCGGGACCGGACTGCTGTTCGGGATGTATCCAGCGCTGCGCGCGTCGCGACTCAATCCGATCGAAGCGCTGAGGACGGAGTAAGTCATGCAAATCGGCGAATCAGTCCGCACCAGCCTCGAAGAAGTGAAGGGGCATCCGCTCCGTTCGTTCTTCACGCTCATCGGCGTGATCCTCGGCACGCTCGCAATCGTCGTCGTCATGTCGGTTCTCGACGGCGTTTCCGCCGCGGTCTGGCAGGGCATCGAAGACCTCGGCATGGACGGCGTGCTCGTGATGTCGTCCCGGATGCCGACCGATCGCGTCGAGCGCGCCAAAGTTTCCGTGTCGCGCGGCATGCGGCTCGAAGATCAGCGCTGGTTCGAGAACAGCAATCTGATCACCGCCATCGGCCCGGTAGGGGAGTCGCGTTCGGTCGTCACCTTCGGCAGCATCACGCGGCGCGTCCCGGTTTACGGCGTCACGCCGACGTTCGCGGCGATCAAGAATCGGAAGATCATGAGCGGCCGTTTCATCGGCGAGCGCGATCAGCAATCGAACGCGCCGGTCTGTGTGCTCGGATTCAAACTCAAGCAGCAGCTCTTCTCCGGCAATGACGCCATCGGCCAGCAGATCAGCCTCGGCGGACGACGGCTGACCGTCGTCGGCGTCGGCACCGAATTCAACATGAAGTTCGTCAATGACGACGACATGCGCAAAGAGACCGGCGGACTCTACATCCCGTTCTCCGTCTATCAGGACATGTTCGGCCGTATCAACGCGATCTCGTACATGCTCGCCAAAGCGGTCGAGCCGGAAAAGTCGATCGATGCCGAAGATGAAGCGGCCCGCATTTATGCGCGCGCGCACAATGGGATTCACGACGTGCGCGTCGACAACGTCGGCAAAGACATCCTCAAAGAGCGCGGCAATATTCGGACGATCCTGCGCAACTGGCGGATCATCTTCTTCTCGATTGCAGCGGTATCACTGGTCATCGGCGGAGTCGGCATTTTCTCCGTGCTGAAGATTTCGATCTCCGAGCGGCTGTTCGAGATCGGACTGCGCAAATCGATCGGCGCGACCGACGGCGAGATCTTCATGCAGTTCCTGATCGAGGCGATCACGCTCTCCGTCGTCGGTGCCGGCATCGGTCTCGGCCTCGGCATCCTCGTCGTGAAGCTGATCTCCGGTTCGTTCCCCGCGGGTCTGCCGGTTTCGACGTTCGGCCTGTCGGTCGCGAGCGGTTTCGCGATCTCGATCGGACTGATCGCCGGACTCTATCCGTCGATTGCCGCGTCGCGACTGGAGCCGGTGGAGGCGTTGCGGGCGTAGACGCGTTTAAGCTACTTATCTGCATTTTCGTGGCGAAAAATTGTTGACGGCAACAATGAAGTATGCCAATCTCTCGCGCGGAGATTGAGCGATGAACATTCGTCCGCAAGTCGTTTTTCCTGCCCTGGTCGTTGCGGGTCTCATGACATGGAACACTCCGGCGCATGCTGATGAAAACCAGTGCCCACCTGAAGTAATGGACTGCGGTTGCGGCACCGATCCTTCCTGTCCGGGCGTAGATCTGAGCGCGTATTACATCGACGACACGTGCGATCCCGAAGTCGACCCGTCCTGCGATCAACTCCGGCGACACCGCAATTGAGGCGTATTCAAAATGCGGGAGTGTCGCGCAGACGGCGCGTTTCCGCCTCTGCTACTGGGGCTGCCGCGACCACTACAAGGATACGCAGGACACCTGCGACAGCTGGCTGATGTACATCGGCGGCGGACGCCTCGCATGTCATTCAGAAGCGGCGCGCGACTATGAAAACTGCGTCGCCCAGTGCGCAATCGATTACTGCGGTTGATGGAAAGGACGAACTCATGAGCGTGAAACGCTTTGGTGTGGTTCTCTGTCTCTTACTTGCTGCTGCATCCGCGTTCGCCGGCGAACATCTGCTCGCCCGCGTGCACGGCGCGGTCGTTGCGCCTTCCGGCAGCCGCACTTTCTTCACGGAGCTGATGTTCAGCGGAGACGTTCGTGCGAACGTCACGCTGTGGAAAGCGGAAAACGGTCATCACTACATTCTTCGCAGTTCCGACAACTTCATCCGCAAAGAGGGGAGCGTTTCGTTCTCCGATCTCGACACGAAACGGTTTCTGAAGGTGACTTGGGTCATCCCCGTTGACGGTTCGACGCCCGCACAGGCCGCCGCCGCCGAGAAGCACCTCAACGCTTCGACGTATACAGTCGAACAGGTCATTGTGAAGACTGCATCCCTGACGATGACGGTACCGGTGTCGCCATCGATGACCGGCCAGATGCGTTCGGCGCTTCGTCGCGACCTGCCGCCGGAGTTCATCAAAGCGCTGGTCGACGTCACGATTCACGCAGCAACAGCTTCGTCGCCGGCGGGGCAGCCCGCCTGTCAGTATCTTGCGTCGCTGTTCGTTGACGCCGCCTCGTGCAGAGCGCGCGGCGCCAACGCGGTGCCGGCGGATGACGACTGCGCGTTCGACGCGGAATTCGGATATCCCTGCGATTAGTATTCGGCCGAATGTCGCCGCGGTCATCCGCACTCGTCTTGTGCGTCGCAACGCTCCTGCTGTCCTGCGGCGGCAGGCCGCAGCGCGTGCACGAAGGCCTCTCCGCCCGGCAAATTCTCGACGGAACCGCGGCGACTTATCAGCGTGCTGCGACCTACGTTGATACCGGTACTGTCGATCGCGGTGGTCGTCTGTATCTCAAATCGCTGCACGCGTTGCAGAGCGGAACCTGGGACGACCGGTTCCGCACGCGCATCAGTCGCGACGGCGATTGCCTCTTCGAGTACACGGCGCGCGGCGGACGAACCTTCACCGCTGCCGGCAACGCCGGAACCGGCACCGCCCGCACGCCGTATGGTCCTGCCGAACATTTCGAGTCGTGGCGCGCGGCGGTGCTCGCAATCGGCGCCGTCACGTCGCGCGCCGCAGCGCCGGCGACGGAGTTGTTTTTCGGCGAACGGCGCACCGAAAGCATCCTCTCGCTGCGCGATCTCGAGCGCCTGCCGGACGATGAAATCCACAGCATTCGCTGTGCGGTGATTCGAGGACGCACGCCGCGGCAGCGCTTCACGATCTGGATCGATGCCGGTTTCAGGATGCGTCGCGTCCAGCACTTTCTCGGTGCAGCGGATGAGCCCGTCGCCGACGTCCGCTACACCGAAGTCACGATTCGTTAGCGCGTCTACATCACGCTCTTCACGTCGCCCGGCTTGCGCAGCATCTTGTCGACTTCGAACGCGTGCATCTCTTCCTGATGGATCATCTGGCGCGCGTATTCTTCCAGCCAGACGCTCTTGCCGGCCACGAGTTCGAGGAGCTCCTTGTACATCCGGATGCCGGTCCGTTCGTTCTCGAGCGCTTCGCGGAGGATGTCGCCGACGTCGTGCTTATGCGTTTCGAGCAGCGGTCCGATGCCGAGCGATGGGTGCTCGCCGAGGGCCGTGACGATCTCGCCGGCCTGAGTTGCGTGCGCCATCGATTCGTTGGCCTGCTCGCGCAGCCACGACACGATCGGAATGCGGTTGTAGCCGAAGATCATCAGCGAGTAATGCGTGTAGCGAACCGCGCCGGCCAGCTCCGCTTCGAGGATCCGGTTCAGCGCCTCGACGACCTTCTCTTTATCGAAATCCATCATGGTTCCTCCTGCGACGGCACATCGTACGACGAAGCGAGCGCACCGAGCGCGGGGCCGGTGAGACGGAAGATCGTCCACTCGTCAACCGCGTTCGCGCCGAGCGATTTGTAGAAGTCGATGGCCGGCGTGTTCCAGTCGAGCACAGCCCATTCCACCCGCCCGCACTCCCGCTCGGCGGCGATCTGTGCGAGCCGTGCCAGCAGCGCTTTGCCGTAGCCGCGGCCGCGCATCTCCGGATCGACGAAGAGATCCTCGAGGTAGATGCCGGGCCGCGCGAGGAAGGTCGAGTAGTTGTGAAAGAAGAGCGCGAAGCCAACCGGCCTGCCGTCTTCTTCGCCGATCAACACCTCGGCTGCAGGCTTTGCACCGAACAGCGTTTCGCGGATGCGCTCCTCGGTTGCGACGACGCGGTCCTCGAGTTTTTCATAGCGCGCCAGCTCGACGATGAAGCGGAAGATCAGCGAGACGTCGTCCGGCGTGGCGTTGCGAATCGTGAAGGCCATAGGCGCCGAATGATACCCTCCGGCGCGTGCGCAAACTGCTCTTCGCCGCGTTGCTTTTCATCGCCGCCGCCGCTGCGCTGCATGCCGAACCGGCAAAGCGTCCGACGCCGAACGAGCGTCGCTACACGATCCAGGTGACGGATGAGATGCGGCGCCACAGCCGCATCGGCGACACGCTGTACGGCGTCTGGACCATTTACGAGCTCGTGGTGCTGATCGCGATTCTCGCCACCGGCTGGTCCGCGAAATTGCGGAACGTCGCCGCGCGCCTCGTGCCGTGGCGTTACGCGCGCGTTCCGCTCTGGTTCCTTCTCTTTTCGCTGACGACGACGCTGCTCTATTTTCCGATCTGGTATTACGCCGGCTACATCGTTCCGCATCAGTTCGGATTGACGCATCAAGCATTTCCGGCGTGGCTCGGCGATCTCGCGAAAGGACTCGGCGTCGATCTCGGGGTCGGGATGATGTTGTCGATCCTCGTCACGCTCGCAATGCGGATGTTCAAGCGCTGGTGGATCGCAATCTGGCTTGGCTCGATCCCGCTGATGATTATCGGCGTCGTCATCTGGCCGCTCTTCATCGATCCGCTCTTCAACAAATTCGTTCCGCTGCAGGACGCACATCTCCGTCAGCTGCTGCTGACGGAAGCGCAACGCGCCGGGATTGAAGGCGGACGCGTCTATGAAGTCGACAAATCGAAACAGACGAATGAAATGAACGCGTACGTGACCGGCATCGGTCCGAGCAAGCGGATCGTGTTGTGGGACACGCTCCTCGCAAAAATGGACGACGGCGAGATCCTCGCGGTGATGGGCCACGAAATGGGCCATTACGTGCTGCATCATCTTTGGAAGGGATTGTCGTTCGCGATCTTCATCGCGCTGATTACGTCCTGGTGCGCGCAATTCTTTTTCGAGCGCGGCGTGGTGAGGTGGAACCTCGCATCGGAACGCGGCGATCCCGCCGCGCTGCCACTGCTGCTCGCGGTCGTCTCCGCGGTAACGTTCCTCTTATCACCCGCAATCAGCGGCTTTTCGCGTTACACCGAGCACGAAGCGGACGTGTTCAGTCTCGAACTGACGCACGACAACCTCGCCGCCGCCAGCTCATTCGTAAAGCTCGCCGAAGATTCGAAGGTGAATCCCTGGCCGACGCCGCTGATGAAGTACTGGCGTTACTCGCATCCGCCGCTCGGCGAGCGGGTCAGGTTCGCGCTGGAGTGGAAAGGGGATAACGCGCAACCAGCCACGCACCCAAAGCCACACCGATGAATCCGGCGCCGAGCACGGCGAAATGTGTTGCCGCGCCCTGCAGCGCGCCGCGACCGTAATAGAGCGCAATGAGTGTTTCGGACGTCATGACGGCGATCACGGCGCCGAGCAAATACGCCGCCGGTCTCGCCCGGAGTCGCAATGCGATGATCACTCCGACGATCGCCGCAACGAGTTGCCAAAGCGTTCCCGGCACAGCGATCGGCGGAAGAGACCGCACAAGAATAAATCCGACGATCCAGAAGATCGCCAACGCCAGCACATTGACGCCGATCGTCATCGCGGGATTACGTGGTGAAGTATTCGCTTCGCTCATGAAGTCCTCCGTTAGCGAGTTTAGCCAGAGCAATAACCGTCGCACGCGTACTGCCACCACCAGCCGCAACCAACGGTGAATGTGCAGACGCGTTTGCCGCCGATTCAGTGATAAAGGCCGCCTCGACCCAGCTTCGCGGAAACACTGCACCAGCGCATTGTTGAAGATGAGATGTCCGCGTGGCAAAGTCCTGAACAGCGGAGTCCTGCTCCATTACGCCGGCTGCCAGCAATCCGGGCGCTTCGTAATCAAGCTCCGGATGTTGATTGATGAAGTGCTCCAATTGCACGGTCCAGAGATCCTCTTTCATCCGCACTGTGAGTGGGCGATTTGCACGTAAGTCGCTTCCACATCAATACGCGAGTTGCGGAGCGGAACGTGGATCAATTCTCCGGCATTAGCGGGATAAGCAGTCATCAGAGCTGCAATTGCCAGGAGCGCCGCGGAGATGGCTCGTATCAGTGTCATTCTATCCATTCCTCCGCAATATAGGAGAGACTGGAAAGAACTTTTCCCTACCCGGCCTGAAAATTACTCGATCGCCCTCTGCATCACGACGACCTCCGTCGTAAACCCGTACGACGTCGTGTACTCCTGCACATTAATCTCTTCGAATCCGCGTGCGAGCCAGAAGCGTTGCGCGGCCTCATTGCGTACGACGACGCCGATGTAGATCGTTTGTGCGCCGGACACTGCGAGCCACTCGCGCGTCGCCTCGAAAATGCGCGTGCCGGCTCCGGCGCCGCGCGCGGCGGGATCGAGGAGCAGCAGTCCGATCCACCACGCTGCTTCTTTGAGCGGCTCGCGGAGCAACACCACGACACCATCCAGCCGTTCGCGCCAGAATCCGAATGCGACCAGATCATCGAGAGTGAATCGTTCCGGAACCTGCGTCAGTTCCTTCAGCGCGGCATCGGAACGCGGCGGGCCGCCTTCGCACAGCTCGAAAAAATCGGTCGCGCGCTCGAAGAGATTCTGCAGTTCCGGCGCGTCGGCGGCCGTCAGACGCGCGGTGCGAAATCCGTCGACCTTCACACTCGTCGCGCGGTGTCGCGGAGCCGTTCAACGAGCAGCTCGCACATCGCGACGGAGAACTTCGCGAGGAGCTGCGGGTCGAACGCCAGCGCTTCCGACAGCGTCTTCCTGTCCCACGCGCGCACGACCGTTTTTTCCGCGGCGCGCACCGACGTCGAGCGCGGCGAGTCATCGATGAACGACACTTCGCCGAGGACGTCGCCGCCGCCGACAGTCGCCACGACCGTCTCGACGCCGTCGCGAGCCGTGACGATCTCGAGAATCCCGTCATCGACCGCGAACAGCCGCGAATCTTCTTCCGCCTGCTGAATCAGGTAATCGCCCTCGGCGATCGTGAGGAGCTCGCCGATCTTCTCGATGTGCTCCCGCTCTTCCTCAGTGCAATAGCGGAACAGCGGATGATCGGACTGCAGCGCAAACAGTTTGTTCATGCGCCGCTCATGTTACTGCCAGCGAACGGTCCACTCGCAGTACGGACCGCCCTTCGCGTAGCAATGCGTCTGCTGCGCGTCGACCGATTTCGCGCCGGTCAGCTCCGCCATTCGCTCGATCCATCCGGTCAGCCGCGAACATCCCGCGATCTCCGACGGGAAATCGGCGAGGCGGATACGCGCGCTGCCATCCGATTGCTCGAGCACCTGCAGCTCGCCGCGGTTGTACAGCGAGCTCCACATCTGCGAAGCCTTCGACATCAGCGCCGCCGGTGTCAGTACGCGCGCGAAGAATTTGTAGATGCCTTTCACCGCATCCGACGCCCCTTCGCGTCCGGCGCGGCGTGCGAATGATTCCAGCGGTTCGTTGCGCGCTTTCGCCGCCGCTTCGGTGAAGAGATTCAGCGCGTGGACCGGAATCGTTTCCGTCGCGAGGATGATCCGCTGAAGCCTTGCGGCGTACTCGGGCGGAAGCGATGCGAGCGCGGCCGTTCGCTGTTCGGGTGTCAGCTCGGAGTCGATGAATTTCTGCAGACTGCGGACCGGGGAACCTTTGACGGTAACGCTTTCGTCGACGGCCATCACGCCCCTCGCTCACACGAGAATTCACACGGACTGCGCCGAGTATAATCCCGCTCCTCACGCGTGAGGAGGCTGTATGACCGAGGGGAGCAACGTCATCGAAGCGGCGGAAGCGAGCAACGAACCGAAGTTCGGAGCGAAAGACAAGCTCGAAGAGCTTTGCGTCAACACGATCCGCTTCCTCGCAGTCGACGGCGTCGAGAAGGCGAAGTCCGGTCATCCCGGTACGCCGATGGGGATGGCTGACATGGCCTTCGTCATCTGGACCGAATTCCTTCGCCACGATCCGAGCGATCCGCACTGGAAGAATCGCGATCGCTTCGTGCTCTCCGCCGGCCACGCGTCGATGCTCCTCTACTCGTTGCTGCATCTGACCGGTTATCCCGACATGACGATCGATGAGCTGCGCAATTTTCGGCAGTGGGGATCGCGTACCGCCGGCCATCCGGAGTACGGCCACGCATCGGGAATCGAAGTGACGACCGGGCCGCTCGGCCAGGGCTTCGCGGACGCGGTCGGAATGGGACTGGCGGCGAAAATGCTCGCGGCGCGCTTCCCCGGCGACGCGACGTTCAAGCCGGTCGATCACTACATCTACTGCATCTGTTCCGACGGCGATCTCGAGGAAGGGATCAGTTCCGAGGCCGCGTCGCTCGCCGGTCACCTCGGGCTCGGCAATCTCATCTATCTGTATGACGACAACAAGATCTCGATCGAAGGCGACACGCGCCTGTCGTTTTCCGAGGATGTGAAGAAGCGTTTTGAATCGGCTCACTGGCATGTGCAGACGATCGATGGTCACGATCGCGACGCCGTTCGCAAAGCGATCAAAAAAGCGCAGAAGGTGACCGACAAGCCGTCGATGATCATCTGCCGGACGATCATCGGCTGGGGCTCGCCGAAGTATCACGGCACCGCGCGCGCGCATGGCGAACCGCTCGGCGCCGATGAAGTGAAAGCGACGAAAGCGGCGCTCGGCTGGCCCGAGGAGCCGACGTTCTACGTGCCGGACGAAGTGCGCGAGGAGTTCCGCCGCAAGACGAAGAAGCAGTCGCGCGCGCGCAAAGTCTGGGAGAAAGCGTACGGCGAGTGGAAGTCGCGCGATGCGCAGACGGCGACGGATTACGAGGCGTACTGGAGTCACGCGCTGCCTGCCGATTTCGAGATACAGCTCGTCGATGCCGGCAAGTCGGACAAAGCGCTGGCGACGCGCGCGCTTTCCGGTCAGGTCATTCAGAAACTCGCATCGATCGCGCCGTTCGTCGTCGGCGGCTCCGCCGATCTCGCACCGTCGACGTCGACGCTGATGAAAGACGCGGGCAGCATCGAGCGTCCGAAAGACGGCGAGACGAAGCCGCCGGTCGAGGATGTGTTCAAGGGTCGCAACCTTCACTTCGGCATTCGCGAACATGCGATGGGCGCGATCGTGAACGGCATCACGTTGTACGGCTCGTTCCGCGCGTTCGGCGCGACGTTCCTCATCTTCAGCGATTACATGCGCGCGGCGGTGCGCATCGCCTGTCTGATGAACATCCCGTCGATCTTCGTCTACACGCACGATTCCGTTTTCCTCGGTGAAGACGGTCCGACGCATCAGCCGATCGAGCATCTCTTCGCGCTGCGTCTCATCCCGAACATGACGCTCTTCCGTCCCGCGGATGGCGTCGAGACCGCGATGGCGTGGGCGTGGGCGGTGGGGAAGAGCGAAGGACCGACGGTGCTCGTGTTCACGCGACAGAAACTCGATCCGATCGCGCGCGGCGCGTCCGACCCGCACGAAGTGTGGCGCGGCGCGTATCTGCTCGATGGATACAAAGAAGGGGAGATCACGTTCATCGCGACCGGCTCGGAAGTGCCGCTGGCGGTGAAGGCGGCGGATTTGCTGAAGGCGGACGGAATCACGTCACGCGTCGTCTCCGCGCCGTGTCTCGATCTCTTCGATCGTCAGGATGTTGACTATCAGAATTCCGTGCTCGGCGACCGCAGTCGCATCGTCGCGATCGAAGCCGGCCGCAGCGGCGGCTGGTACAAGTATGTGAACCACGATGCGCTCGTGATCGGCATCGATCGCTTCGGCGCCAGCGCGCCGGCCGAACAGATCGCCGAGCACCTCGGCTTCACGCCGGAGAAAGTGGCGGAACGCGTCCGCGCCTGGCGGAAGTAAAGCGCAATAGGAATCGCGCGACCGTGTCCCTCTGACAAGAGGGGGACTTCATGCGTGCTGCAGGGGTTGCACTACTCTTCGTCTTTGTTGCCGGCGGTCTGTACGCGGATTGCGATCCGTCGCGCGGAACGGTGCGAGCTGCCACCGACGTCGATGCCGTCTTCGTCAACGTGCATCCGATTCCGTCTTCCATCGCCGCGCTTGCCGGCGTCGGCGCGGTCCGTCCATTGCCGCAGGACCGGCGCGCATCATCGGCGGAGCTGACGATTTACAGCGTCGGAGCACTCCTGGTTTCGGTGCGCCGCGATGAAGACACCAGCTATCACCTGCTGCTCAACGACGGCGGACGAACGATGATCGCGGAGCTGCCGCCTGCCGGATGCACCGAGGGCAGCGTCTTTGCGATCGAGATGGCGACGGCCCGCGCGGGACTTGATGAACGATTCGGAAACCTTGTTGGTACGCAGGCCGTGGCAATCGATGTAACGCTGTCCGGCGTCGGCTTCTTCGAGCGCATCGGTCGTGATGCGGGCGACGCGGCGAACGGCTTTCGGCTGGCGCCAATCATCGACATCATGCCTGGCGCGCAGTATACGGTCGCCTCGCCGAAACGCAGGAGGGGCGCGAATCCGCAGTCGTGCAGCGTTCCGTCCGTGGAGCTCACCGTATCGAAGTCGACGGCTTGTGCGGGAGACCTCGTGAGCTTGTCGTGGCAGGCTTCGGACCCGCGTGCGATTGTCGTGATCGATGGCGTCGCGACGAATCTGCCGGCGAGCGGAACGCGCAACGTCCTCGCGAACGAGTCGCGGTACTTCACCGCGCACGCGACGTCGACGTGTGGTCGCGGCGCGGAAACGGGAGCGCCGCTGCCCGTCTCGCTCAAATCCTCTGCTTCACTCAGCGGTCCGTCATCGCTGCTTCAGGGGCAGTCGGCGACGCTCAATGTGTTTGTGATCAACGCGATGTCGTGGACGCTACGGTCGGCATCCGGCAATCCGATCGCGGCGCCGGGTGGAAACGCGAATGGTTCGTTCGCGCTGAACTATACGGCGCAACGCACCGGCATCGATACGCTGACGCTCGCTGCATCCGGTGGATGTGGCGCAGTCGAAAGTGTGCTTCGGATCGATGTGTCGCTGGCGCCAACTCCACAGCCACAGCCACAACCGCAACCACAGCCTCAGCCCCAACCTCAGCCCCAACCGCAGCCGGGCGGCTTGCGCTGCTGCGACGGAACCTTGTCGCCCTCCTGTTTCAGCTGCGCATCAAAGAGAGGTTGTTGCAGTTCGCACGGCGGCGTCTGCGGTTGTCCCTGATTTCCTGGTTTCCTCCTGACCTTCTGCTGCGTCCAACGCAGCAGGAGGTTCCCCATGAACGTCAGAAGATCACTCGCCGGATTAACGCTGATGCTGGCGGCCGTTGCCGCGCAGGCGTCGCCGGTTCGGAGACCGGTGATTCAGCTCGCGATTCTGCTCGACACGAGCAACAGCATGGACGGGCTCATCGACCAGGCGCGCACGCAACTCTGGCGCGTCGTCAATGAGCTCGGGTCGGCGCGAAAAGATGGTGCCGCGCCGAATCTGCAGGTCGCGCTCTACGAGTACGGCAACAGCAATCTCTCCGCGGAGCGCGGGTACGTGCGACGTGTGTTGCCGCTGACGACCGATCTCGATCGCGTCTCCGAGGAGTTGTTCGCGCTGCGGACGAACGGCGGGGAAGAGTACTGCGGTCAGGTCATTCGCGAAGCGACGCGCGGTCTTGAATGGAGCGGCTCGTACGCCGATCTGAAGCTGATCTTCATCGCCGGCAACGAACCGTTCTCGCAGGGCGACGTCGATTTCCATCAGTCGTGCCGCGGCGCGATCGCGAAGGGAATCGTCGTCAATACGATCTTCTGCGGCAATCGGCAGGAAGGGATCGCGACGGACTGGAAGTCGGGAGCCGACATCGCCGAGGGACGGTTCATGGCGATCAATCAGGATGAGAGAGTTGTCGATGTGATCGCGCCGCAGGACAAAGACATCGCGGCACTCGGCGCCGCGCTGAACAAGACTTACATCGCGTACGGCGCGAACGGAAAGACTGGCGCCGCGCGGCAGGCAGGGCAGGACGCCAATTACGCAGCCGCTCCGAGCGCGAACGTGCAGCGCCAGCTGGCGAAGTCGAAAGCCGTCTACTCGAACTCATCGTGGGATCTGGTCGACGCGAAGAACGAAGGCGTTGATGTCGGAAAGCTCGACGCGAAGGACCTGCCGGTCGCGATGCAGAAGATGACGAAAGAGCAGCGGAAAGCGTACGTCGAACAGAACGCGCGGCAGCGCACGGAACTGCAGTCGAAGATGCGCAAGCTCGAAGCCGAGCGGCAGAAATACGTCGCGCAGGCGATGAAAAAGACGCCGGCGAAGAGCACGCTCGACAGCGCCGTGATCTCGGTCGTCCGCGACGCCGGAGCGAAGAAGGGCTACAGGTTCCCGTGAACGGCCGCGATCCGCGTTACCATCTTCGCGGAGGCAAACACCATGGCCAAAGGCAATAACGCACGGAAGAAAGAAACGAAGAAGCCGAAGAAAGACAAGAGCGCTGCTGCTCCGAAGAAGTAAACGCTGATGTTGGAGGACAGGCTGCTCGCCTGTCCTCCGCGCGTGTACGATTCGCGGCATGCGCATTCGACTTCTCGCCGCGTCCTTCCTTTGCATCGCCGTCGCCGCTCGCGCGGACTATCGCGAGTTCAAAGAGTTTCCGGTCGATCCCGCGATCGAGACCAATCTCCGGCATGTCGCTGACGCGACGCTGAAAGAGTTCCCGAAAATGAAGGCGGACGATCTCGCGATCTCCGTCGTCGATGTCTCGAAACCATCGACGATCTCGCGCGGTGACTATCACGGCGACGCCCCTTTCTACCCGGCCTCGGTCGTGAAGCTGTTCATCATGAGCGAGGTCTATCATCAGAAAAAAGAGAACGATCCCGACGTGCCGCGCGCGCTGCACGAGATGATCACCGTCTCCGACAACGACGCGACGGCGTTCCTCATCGACACGATCACCGACACCTGCAGCGGACCACAACTCAGCGGCCGCGCGCTGGCGAAGTTCATCGAGAAGCGGCGCGTCACCAACAAGTGGTTCGCATCGATGGGCTACGACATCTCCGCGATGGCGAAGGCCTGGAGCTTCGGTCCGTTCGGCCGCGACGTGCAGGTGATGGGCGAGAACCGCATCAACCGCAACCGCGCCTCGGCGAACTCCGTTGCATCACTGATGCTCTGGATCGTGCGCGGCCGCGCGCTCTCGAAGGCGACGAGCGACGCGATGATGGCGCTGCTCGAACGTCCGCTCGAGCCGCAGCGCAAGGAAGAGAATCAGGTGAAGGAGTTCATCGGTGAATCGCTGCCGCCGGGCACGAAGCTCTGGTCGAAAGCGGGATGGACGAGCGAGGTGCGACACGACGCCGCGTACGTGGAGCTCGCGGATGGGCGCAAGCTGATTCTCGTGGTGTTCACGAGAGGGACCGCGGATGACGTGAAGCTGATTCCCGCCATCGCGCGGCACCTCATCGAGGAATTGAAGTGAACGTTCACGTCATCCCGAGCGTCGCGAGGGATCCGGGCGTGAGGGTGCGCGCCGGAGCGTCTTCGTACCCCGCCCACCCGGATCCCTCGCGACGCTCGGGATGACAGCATCATTGATTCATGTCTTTGCCGGCTTCGAGTTTCTCGATGCCGGTCTGCAGCATCTTTTTGTTTCCTTCATCCGGCGCCTGGGCGAGTGCGAGCTTCGCGTACTTCAGCGCTTCCTTGTACTTGCCAACGGCTGAGTTCCCGCGCGCGAGGCCGACGTTCACCGGCCATGCGTCGCCGTAGCGCTTCTGATTCAGCTGCCACGCTTCGAGTGCTTCCTGCTTCTTTCCCTGCGCCAGCAGTGCGCGCGCGTATTGATGGATGTCGGCCGCGGTCGTGCTCGGATGTGCGAGTGCGCGAGCGCGCGTTTTCGCGCTGTCGGCGGTGAGACCGTTCGCCTCCTGCGCCATCGCCAGCGTCGACAGCGTCACGTAATTCTCCCAGCCGTAGTCGGCGCGCGAGGCCTGCGTCGCCCACGTCAGCGCCTCGTTGAGTGCGATCTTGTGCTGCAGCGCGTAACGCGCCGCGTCGTTCCACGTCTGCCAGTTGCCGCCGAGCGCGCCGTGCAGCTCATCGCGCATCGCGTCGATGTACAGCTGATCGATGTTGTCGACGCTGATGTGGAACGGCAGCGCCACGTCTTCCCACATCATCGCGGCTGTTGCTTTGTCGAGCTCGCGCTCCGGAAACTCGTACGTCAGCCACTCGTGATACTCGCTCTTCGCCGGCTTGACGCTGACGCGCAGCGCGTCATGCGACGGCTCGTACCAGAAGCTGCCCCACGAACCGGCGTCCTTCGAAAAGATCAGCGTCCAGTCGGCGTTTTCCATCGGGACGATGTGCAGTCCGTACGACCCGGCCGGCAGCGCCTTCCCTTCGATCTTCACATCGTGCGATGCGGTGAAGACCGTGTTCTCGTTCGCGCCGCCGCGCCACGGACATTCGGTGCAGGTGCCGTAGCCGAGCGTCTTCTGCATGCCGTACGGAACGAGCTTGCCCCAGATTTTTCCGCGGCGATCGTCGCCGTTTCGACGGACGCGCGGGCTGCTGTAGTCGATGGTGACTTTGACGAGTCCGAGACTCTGCGTGACCGTTGCGCGCTGATTGCCGCCGTCGGGCGGAGCGGTGAGGTTTTGCGCAAACGCCGGGACGGCGAGCAGCGTCGCCAGCGCGAGTGCGTTGAGTGTTCGCATGATTTCCTCCTGTTTGTCGGAGGATCATACGGACGAGCTCGTGCCCGGTTGGTCAACTTTCCGTTGCGATAAAGACAAGTTCTGCACCCGGATGGTCGAGCCATTCCGGCGTGTCGAGCTGCGCGTAGCGCCGATCGCCGAACCGTTTCTGCAGCCGCGGCGGAAACGGTGCCGGCAGCGAGACGTGCGTTTCGAGATCGTCAAACAGCTCCTGTTGCAGCGACGGCGGCTCGAGCAAACCCCACGCGAGCGGATCGGGATTCATCACCGTCACGATGTAGTTCGCTTCGCGCTCCAGCTCCATCGGTACCTCTTGCGACATCGTGTAAGCAAGGTGCGCGTGGTCGTCATGCCATTCGATCGAATAGTCGCCGGATGCAGCAGGAACGGCGGCCGGCAGATGGCGCAGTCCGCGAGTTTTCGTACCGTAGATCTGCGCGTCGAGCGCCGACTCGAGATCGCGCCGATCGTAAAGGACGAGATCGACGTATCCCCAGAAACGCTCGTGCCGTTGCGCGCGCGGCAGACGTTTGCGGCCGATGGCGATGACGCGATGAACCGGCGAGTCGTCGGGCTGCAGCACGAGCAGCAGACGCTGCATCTCATCCGGCTCATGCGGTGATTGCGATTCCACGCGCGGCCGATAGAGGAACGAGATCGTTCCGCTCTCGAGCAGCTGACGCGGCCGTTCCAGTGCCTGACCCATACTTCCCTGACCCATGCCTCTGCGACTGCAGCATTCGAGCCGCGCGTGACGGACGCGGTCGCTAAATCATTGATTTCAAAAGTCGAAGTGGCATTTGCCTCGCACTGAAAGAGGGGAGGAGGATCTGATGGATATGAAGAATACCAGTCGGGAACTTCCCGCGCCGTCGTGGAAAGATCGAATCAGCAACCTGCGCACCTCCGTGCAATCGCGTGCGACGAATTTGAAGCAGGCGAATCTGAAGCCGATGCTCAACGACACCCTCAGTTCGCGTCCCGGCCTCTGGACCGGAGTGGCGGCCGCCGCCGGCCTCGGCGTCGGACTGCTCGGCCGTTTCGCACTGAATCACAAGCAGCGTCGCGGAATGCCGGCAGTCGTCATCATCGAAGCTTCGTGTTAGCGAGCACGTGGCGGGCGAAGCGCCCGCCACCACACCTCGACGCAGTCCCTTTTTCATCTCGTCACCGTTCGTCCGCAACTTTTCTCCGCACCGCTCGTAAATTACGAAAATTTTCGTAGAATGCGCGCTAACTTTTGCGCGTCCGCGGCGTCTCACGGAGAACTTATGACGAAACGAGTCATGCTGTTCCTGCTGCTTCCTGTGCTTGCTCTGCCCGTTTTTGCCGCGAATGAGAAGGGCGGTCCGGTGCTCACCGCCGTGCGCGCGTCCGGTCCGATCGCCATCGACGGGAAGCTCGACGAAGCGGCATGGCAGCACGCCACGCGCGTCGATCAGTGGTGGGAAACGAACCCCGGCGACAACGTCGCGCCGAAGGTGAAGACGACCGCGTACCTCGCGTATGACGACCACTTTCTCTACGCCGCCTTCGACATGGAAGATCCGAATCCGACGAAGATCCGGACGCCGTTCGCCGATCACGACGGCATCAGCGGCAACGCCGACGACTTCGCGGGCATCATCGTCGACGCGCGCAACGACGGCATCACGGCGACGGAGTTTTTCGTCACGCCGCGCGGCACGCAGTTCGACGCCGTGAGCGACGACGCATCCGGCAACGAAGACGCGTCGCCCGACTTCTACTGGGACTCGTCGGCGCGCATCACGCCGACCGGCTGGGTCCTCGAGATGCGCATCCCGTTCTCTTCCTTCCGCTACACGAAGAAGGAGCCGCAGGAATGGGGCATCATCTTCTACCGCAACTATCCGCGCGAGCGGCGCTATCAGATCTTCTCGCATCAGTTGCCGCGCGGCACGAACTGCTTCGTCTGCGACTTCAACAAGGTCGTCGGCTTCACCGGGCTTCCGTACGGCCAGCACGTCGTTGCGGCGCCGTTCATCACCGCCGGCACCGAAGGCTCGACACGCGACGGCCTCGGAACGCCGCTCAGTTATCCGCCGGCGACGGCTGACGGCGGTCTCGATGTGAAGTGGTCGCCGAACGCCGACATGGCGGTCGACGCGACGATCAATCCCGACTTCTCGCAGATCGAATCCGACACCGCGGCGATCTCGGCAAACGAACGCTTCGCGATCTTCTTCTCCGAAAAGCGGCCGTTCTTTCTCGAAGGGATCGAGCTCTTCTCGACGCCGCTGCAGGCGGTTTACACACGCACGATCACCGCGCCGCGCTGGGGCATGCGCAGCACCGGCAAGTTCGGCAACAACGCCTACACGCTGCTCATCGCGCAGGATCGTGGCGGCGGTTCCGTCATCCTGCCGTCGGCGCTCGGCTCCGATTTCGGCGACCAGGATTTCTCATCGACGGTCGCCATCGGCCGGCTGCGCCACAATCTCGGCAGCCAGTCGTTCGTCAGCTTCCTCGGCACGACGCGCGAGACGGAAGGCGGCGCGCACAACCGCGTGCTCGGTCCCGATTTTCAGTGGCGCATCGGCAAGCATGGAACGCTCACCGGCCAGCTGCTCGTCAGCGACACGCGCACGCCGGATCGTCCCGATCTCGCCACGGAGTGGAACGGCCAGAAGCTGACGTCGTACGCCGGCGATCTCTGGTACCAGTTCTCGAATCCGAAATTCGACTTCTTCACGGAGATGAAAGACATCGGCGACGACTTCCGCGCCGACAACGGTTTCATTCCGCAGGTCGGCTATCGGATGAACTACGCCGAGGCGGGGCGAACGTGGCGGCCGAAAGGATTCTTCAGCCGCATTCGCGGATTCGCGATGGGCGAGTACGACTCGACGCAGGACGACAAGATGCTCTATCGCCTTGAGTCGTTCGGCATCGGCGGCGACGGCAAGTATCGTTCGTCGTTCCGCTTCCGCTACGCATACGAAAGCGTCCGTGTCGAGGATCGGATCTTTCAGCGCCACCAACTGCTCTACAACGTGAGCGCTGCCATCAATCGCATCGTGCCGTCGGTCGGCCTCGCCGGTTACGTCGGACAGAACGTCGACTTCGACAACGTCCGCCTCGGGCGCGGCGCCGAGATCGGCTTAACCGCGACCGTTCGTCCGACCGATCATCTCGACATTCGTCTGAGCGATACCGTCCGCTGGCTGAACGTCGACGCGGCGGCGAAGAACGATCGGCTCTTCACCGCGCAGGTCGAGCGCATCCGCGCGCAGTACATGTTCAACAACAACATGTTCCTCCGCGCCATCGTGCAGAACCAGCGAACGAACAGCGATCGCAATCTCTACACGTACGAGCTCGACCAGCACAGGGGCTCATTCGCCAGCCAGCTGCTCTTCGCTTACAAGCTGAACTGGCAGACCGTCATGTTCCTCGGCGTCGGCGATCTGCGCGAAGTGGTCGGAGAGAGCGGCGATCTGGAGCCGTCGGCGCGCCAGGTGTTTTTGAAATTGAGTTACGCTTTCCAGCGGTGAGCCGGCACGGCCGGCAGCGTATGTGGCGGAGCCTTCACGTGGATTCCGATTCTGCCGGCCTCGCTGGAAGTGTCGTCAATGTGTTGACTGTGCCGGGTCTGTGGAACTCCGGCCCGCAGCACTGGCAGACGTTTTGGGAGCAGAAGCACGGCTGGCGCCGCGTGCAGCAGCGCGACTTCGATCATCCCGATCGCGATGAGTGGGTGGCGACGCTCGATCGCGCCATTCGCGAATGCGCGACGCCTCCGGTGCTGGCCGCTCATTCGCTCGGATGCGCGCTCGTCGCCGAATGGTCGGCGTCGACCGGCGGACGCGGAATCGCCGGCGCATTTCTCGTCGCGCCGAGCGATGTCGAAGCGCCCGACTATCCGATCGAAGGCCGCAGCTTCGCGCGGATGGCGCTCAGCTCACTCCCGTTTCCGAGCATGCTCGTCGCCAGCACGAATGATGAATACGTGAGCGTCGCCCGCGCGAAGGAGTTCGCCGACGCGTGGGGAAGCCAGCTCGTGTTCATCGGCGACGCCGGACATATCAATGGTGCGTCGGGACACGGACCGTGGCCGGAAGGTGAAGCGATGCTCCTGTCATTCCGAGCGTAGCGAGGAATCCGGGCGGGTGGTGCGGCAGGGGCGCGCCCCGCCCGCCCGGATCCTTCGCTGACGCTCAGGATGACATCACGCGAACAGCAGCGCGCGCACGCGCCGGGCGTCTTCACTCAACACGCGATCCTTCGTAACCGGCGGCACCGTGTTTCGAATTTCGAGATAGAGCGGACGCAGCGCCGGGGCGATTCCCGCGGCAACGTCCGTCGTCACGACCGCTTCGAATTCACGCGACTGCGTTTCCGCTTCATCCACTGTCATGACATGGCGCGGCGCGAGCGGATCGCACTTCATCCCGATGCGCCAGTCGAGCGCCTGCGCGGAAACGAGCAGCTCCAGCGCCAGTACCGACTGCGTGTTGCCGACGATCGTTCGCATCTTGCGCGCGGCGTGCGTCGACATCGACACATGATCTTCGACGTTGGCGCCGGTCGGAATCGAATCGACCGACGCGGGATGCGCGAGCACTTTGTTCTCCGACACGATCGACGCCGCTGTGTACTGCGCGATCATCAGTCCCGAGTGGACGCCTGGTTTCGTCGTGAGATTCGACGGCAGCCGGCGATTCATATTGCCGTCGAGCATCAGCGCCGTGCGACGCTCCGAAATGTTCGCAAGCTCCGCGACGGCGATCGCCAGAAAGTCGGATGCAAGCGCGATCGGCTGTCCGTGAAAGTTGCCGGCTGAATACGCGACGCGCTTCTCATCGGGATGCCGGTTCGCGCGGAACTCGACGTCGAACGGATTGCCGCCGTCGGGAAAGAAGAGCGGATTGTCGGTCGCGGCGTTGATCTCGCGTTCGGCGATCTCACGCGCGTAACGGATAGCGTCACGACTCGCGCCGTGAACCTGCGGCGCGCAGCGGAGCGAATACGAATCCTGCACGGCGCCGGCCCGTTCGACGAGCGTCGAGCCGGTGAGCAGCTCGCGCATCCGCGCGGCGCTTTGAATCTGTCCGAGCTGACCGCGCGCGTCGTGCACTTTCGCATCGAGTGCGCGCGTGCAGCCGCACATCGCTTCGAGCGCCATCGCAGCGGCGGCATCGGCAACGCCGGCCAATCTCTCCGCGTCGTAGACGCCGAGGGCGAGCATGGCCGTGGAGAAATTCGCGCCGTTGACGAGTGCGAGACCTTCCTTGAATCGCGGCAGCAACTCTTCGGCGGTGAAGCCGAGGACCGCGGGAAGTTCTTTCGCATCGCGCAGCGTCGGATCGGAAGTCGTGTAGAAACGACCTTCACCGAGCAGCACGACGAAGAGGTGCGAGAGCGGACAGAGATCGCCGCTCGCGCCGACCGAACCGCGCAGCGGCACGAGCGGAATCACGCCGCGATTGAGCATCGCCTGGACGACGTCGACGAGCTTGCGGCGAACGCCGGAGTGTCCTTTGAGAAACGCATTCAGTCGCGTCGCCAGCGCGGCGCGCACGACTTCTGCGCTGAAGTAGTTCGAGAGATCGTCGGGATTGGTGTTCTCGCCGATGCCGACCGAATGACTGAGCAGCAGATTGCGCTGGAGCTGCTCGAGGTCGTCCGGCGCGATCGGCTGATCTTTGAATTCGCCGAAGCCGGTTGTGACGCCGTACTCGCGTGCTCCCGACTCGCCCGCTTCGTACGCGCGGCGATAGTTGTCGACGATCTGCGCGATCAGCTCCTCGCCGCGCGCGACGATCGCTTCCGTCGACGGATGGCGCTCAACGAAGATCGAAGGATCGCGCGCGATGGCGACGAGCTGTTCGATCGTCAGCGAAGAACCGTCGAGCGTGATCGTCGTCATACGATTCCGACCAGCATCTTCCTGATCGTCTCGATCAGTTCCGCGCGCGGCGTGGTGACCTGACCCGGACGCGCAGCCAGCCACTCGCTGCGATCGTTCAGCTTGTCCGCTTTCGCGCGGCCGACGGCCATGTCTTTGATGGTGACGACGCCCTGCTGTTTCTCGTTCGATCCGTACAGAATCGCGAGAGGAATCTCGTATTGGTCGGCGTATTTGAGCTGCGCGCCCATCCGCTTCGCGGTGCCGATGTAGAGCTCCGTCGGAATGCCGGCGCGACGCAATTCCCACGTCAGCTGCAGGTAATCGTCGATGAGCGCGGCGTCCATGTTGACGACCAGAACCTGTGCAGTCGCTTTGCGTTTCGGGAGCGCGCCGAGGAAGTCGAGTGCGGCGAGGAGCCGATCGACACCCATCGACGCGCCGACGGCCGGAATCGACTCGCCGAGGAAACGCATGACCAGATCGTCGTAACGTCCGCCGCCGAAGACGGAGCCGAACTGCGGCGCGTCGAGCAGGATCGCTTCGAATACCGGTCCGGTGTAGTAGGCGAGCCCGCGCGCGATCGAGAGATCGATGGCGACGCGATCATCGTTGTAGCCGAGCGCGTAGAGATGATTCGAGATGCTGGCGACGACGTCGATCTTTTCCTCGGCGGTCGCGATTCCGGCGAAGAGCACGCGAAGCTGTGCGAGCACTTCGTTGCGATTGACCGGCTTGATGGCGAGGAAGCGCTCGATGCGCTCGACCTGCGTCGCTTCGAGTCCGACGCCGCGGATCGTGTCCCCGGATTCGTCTTTGTAGCCGCCCATCAGCTCGAGGCGAACTTTCTCGATGCCGACTTTGTCGAGCTTGTCGAGGACGCGGAAAACGTCGACACCCTGCTCGGCGCCGATGCCGGCGTATTCGAGGAGGAGGTTGAGCATCGCCCGCGACGAGAAGCGAACGAGGTAGCGGCCGACGTTCAGCGCCGAAAGCGTGTCGCACATTCCGGCGATGATCTCGGTGTCGGCGACTTCCGATTCGACGCCGACGGAGTCGAGGTCGAACTGCGTGAACTCGCGGTAGCGACCCTTGTCCGGCTTGTCAAATCTCCACACCGGCGAGACCTGATAACGGCGAAACGGACGCGGCAGCTCTTTGTACTGCGCGACGACGCGCGCCAGTGGGACGGTCAGATCGAAGCGGAGTCCTAGCGCTTCTTTCTCCGGCGTCGAAACGCGGTAGATCGACTGTTGCGCTTCTTCTCCGGCGCTGCCGGAAAGGACGTCGAGATATTCGACGGCCGGCGTACTGAGCGGTACGAATCCGTACAGTTCATAGACGCCGCGAATGGTGTCGATCATCGCCTGGCGGGCGAGCATCTGATCGGGAAGTAAATCTCTGAGGCCGCGGGAGACACGAGGCTCGACGGTAGTCATCATTTGGAGGTGCTGCGAAGAGGGGATGGTACCAGGGGCGGGGGTCGAACCCGCGACCTCCAGATCCACAATCTGGCGCTCTAACCAACTGAGCTACCCCGGCACAGGGCGCGAATGATACTCGGCGCCGGGGAGAACGCGCAAGAATGGGAGTCCATTTCTCACGTCATGCGATCGATCGATTCCAAACTCTTCGTCACTCAGGCCGAACTGCAGCGCGTCGGCGATTATCGCGATGAGATCGCGTCGTTGCGGAAGGTCGAGGAGATCGAGTTTCGCACGCCGGTCACGTACCTGATCGGTGAGAACGGCTCGGGCAAATCGACGCTCATCGAAGCGATCGCGATCGCAGCCGGTTTCAACGCGGAAGGCGGCTCGAAGAACTTTCAGTTCGAGACGGTTCGCAACTGGGATCCGGATGCCGATCCGCCGCCGCAGCTCGTTCGTCTTTCGCGCAGTCCGCGCTATCCGTCCGATGGTTACTTTCTGCGCGCCGAGAGTTTCTTCAACGTCGCAACCGAGATCGATCGTCTCGGAGTCACGCGCGGTTACGGCGGACAGTCGCTGCACGCGCAGTCGCACGGCGAGTCATTTCTCTCGCTGCTCCTCAATCGTTTCCTCGGCGATGGGCTGTACATCCTCGACGAGCCCGAGGCTGCGTTGTCGCCGTCGCGGCAACTGTCGCTGTTGGCGCGGATGCACGATCTCGTCGCGCGCCGCGGCTCGCAGTTCATCATCGCCACGCATTCGCCGATCGTGATGGCGTATCCGGGCGCGACGATCTATCAGCTCGATGACGATGGATTGCATGCGGTCGCGTACGAGGAGACCGAGCATTACCAGGTGACGCGCGATTTTCTGAATCAGCGCGAGCGGATGTTGAAAGTGCTCATGGAACCGTGAGCAGCAGATCGGCGAACCAGCCGCGCGAGTCTTTCCAGATTTTCGTCACGTCGAAACCGCCGCGCGCGGCGAGCGAGCGGAGCGCCGCTTCGTCGTATTTGTGCGAGTTCTCGGTGTGGATCGTTTCGCCTTCTGCGAAATCGACGTCGAGATCGAGCGCGTCGATGTGGACGCGCTGCGCCGCGAGACTGACGAGATGCATTTCGATGCGGCCGAGTTGTTCGTCGTAAATCGCGCGATGGGCGAACTGTGAGAGGTCGAAGTTTGCGCCGAGCTCGCGATTGATGCGCGCGAGGACGTTTTTGTTGAAGGCGGCGGTGACGCCGAGCGGATCGTCGTAGGCGGGGATGAGGACGTCGAGCGGTTTGCGGAGATCGGCGCCGAGGAAGAGTGCGTCGCCGCTGCGAAGCGCGCCACGGACGTTTGTCAGCAGCGATGCTGCTTCATCGGGATCGAGATTGCCGATCGTCGAGCCCAAGAATAGAACAACAGTGCGATCGGCGCTGCTGACGAGCGCTTCGCGCGGATCGTGAAAATCTCCAACCAGCGGCGTGACGCGCAGCCGCTCATACGTATTCGTCAGCTCGCGCGCGCTCAGCTCGAGGATGTGCGGGTCGATATCGAGCGGCGCGTATTCGAGCTCCGGCTGCCGTTCGAGCAGCGCTTCGATGAGGATCCGCGTCTTTCTTCCGCTGCCGGCGCCGAGCTCCACGAGACGAACCGGCGGCTGGAAGGCTTCCGCAATCTCCGCCGCATGCGCGTTGAGGATCTCTGTTTCGGCGCGCGTGACGTAATACTCCGGCAGCTCGCAGATGGCGGTGAACAGCGCCGACCCGAGGGCGTCGTAGAAGTATTGAGGCAGCAGGAACCTGCGCTCGGCGGTAAGCCCATGGCGCACGTCGTCGGCAAAGTCGTTCGGCATCGGGGGGCGATTCTATCCGTTTGCTACGATGCCTCAATGCGTCGACTCGGTCCGCGCGGCATTGCAGCACTGCTCGTGTTCGTCGTCTCGACGTTCGCCGGAATCTACTTCGCGACGCAGCTCGTCATCGCTTATCCGGCGGCGATCCGCCGGCCGCTCGGCGACGCGCTCTCGATCAACCTCACGTATTACTGGCTGTGGGGTTTGTCGGTGCCGCTCGTCATCTGGATGGCGAAGCGCTTCCGTTTCGAGCGCGGCCGCTGGCTCCCGAGCCTCGGCGTTCACGCGCTCTGGAGCGTCGTGCTCACGCTCGTACAGATCGGCATCGCCGAATGGTTTCTGCAGACGTTCACTGGCGCGCGGCCGGAACACAAGTCGCTGCGCGACGCGTTCCTCGACAACTTCCATTCATCGCTGCCGACGTACTGGATCATCCTCTTCGGTTACTACGCGTTCGATTACTACGTGAAGTACCGCGACCGCGAGCTGCAGGCGTCGCAGCTGGAGACGCGGCTGTCGCAGGCGCAGCTGCAGGCGCTGAAGATGCAGCTCAATCCGCACTTTCTCTTCAACACGCTGAACACGATCTCGTCGCTGATGTACACCGATGCCGAGGCCGCTGACGCGATGATGTCGCGGCTGTCGGAGCTGCTGCGATTGACGCTGGAGAAAGACGCGACGCAGGAAGTGACGCTGAAAGAGGAGATGGAGCTGCTCGATCGCTATCTCGCCATCGAGCGGATTCGCTTCGAAGAGCGTCTCGACGTGCGCGTCGACGTCGATCCGTCAGTCCTCGGCGCGCGCGTGCCGAATTTCTCGCTGCAGCCGCTCGTCGAGAATGCCATTCGACACGGCATCGCTCCGCGGCCGGAAGGCGGACGTCTCGATCTCTCCGTGGTACGCGACAACGGCACGCTGCGCATTCGCCTGCACGACGACGGCCCCGGACTGCAGCCGTCCGGCGCTGCACGTCGCGAAGGAATCGGCGTCGCGAACACCCGCGCGCGGCTCGCGCAACTCTACGGCGCGAATCATCGCTTCACGATGACGAACGCCGCGGAAGGGGGGCTGCTGGTGGAGATGGAGATTCCGTATTCGGAAGGATGAAGGATGAAGGCTGAAGGATGAATATGCGCCGGGAACTTGAACGATTTCTTCATCCTTCATCCTTCATCCCTCATCCTTCATGAAGATCCGCACTCTCATCGTCGACGACGAGCGCCACGCGCGGCAGAAGATTCGCTCGCTGCTCGCGGGAAAGAACGACGTCGAGATCGTGCGCGAGTGTGCGAACGGCGATGACGCGGTGCGGGCGATTCGCGAAACGCGTCCCGATCTGATTTTTCTCGACGTGCAGATGCCGGGACGGAGCGGCTTCGACGTGCTGCGCGATGCGGCCGATGACGTGAAGCACATCGTCTTCGTCACCGCGCACGATCAGTACGCGCTGCAGGCGTTCGAAGTGCAGGCGCTCGACTATCTGCTGAAACCGTTCGATCGCGATCGCTTCGAGAAAACGCTCGATCGCGTGCGCGGGCGGATGCAGAACGACAGCGGCGATCTCCAGGCGAAGCTGCGCGCGCTCGTCGAACAGATGCATGAGAGCGACGCGCTGCAGCGGCTGATGATCAAGTCAGCCGGACGGATCACGTTCCTGCGCGTCGACGAGATCGACTGGCTGGAAGCAGCCGACAACTACGTGCGCATCCACGCCGGCCGCGAAACGCATCTCATCCGCGAGACGATGAATCATCTCGAGACGCGGCTCGACAAACGAAAGTTCGTGCGCATTCATCGCGGCGCGATCGTGAACATCGATGCCGTGGCGGAAGTTCGTGCGCTCTTCCACGGCGATCACAGCGTGTTGCTGCGCACCGGCGTTTCGCTCCCGCTCGGCCGCGCCTACCGCGACCGCCTGCTGTCATCCCGAGCGTAGCGAGGGACCCGGGCGGGCGGGGTTCGACTGTCGTTCGCGCCGCACACCCGGATCCCTCGCTACGCTCGGGATGACGTCGTTCGCCCCGTGTACACGCCATTCGCCACAAAACCGCATTCCCGCCGAAAACCGCTCGCGCAAAGTGCGCTCATGAGCACTGCGCCGATCGAGTTCCCTGTTCCCGAATCGCCATCCACCTTCACGCCGTTCGTCCCGGCGAACGTCGCCATGCGCGAGCTCACCTTCATCCCGCTCGTCGTTGGCGTCGTGCTCGGCATCATCTTCGGTGCGTCGTCGCTCTACCTCGTGCTGAAAGTCGGACTGACCGTCAGCGCGTCGATCCCGGTCGCGGTGATCTCGATCGCGCTCTTCAAGTTCATGGCGAAGCTCGGCTTCCGCGATGCCACGATTCTCGAGAACAACATCGTGCAGACGGCCGGCTCGGCCGGCGAGTCGATCGCGTTCGGCGTTGGCGCGACGATGCCGGCCATCATGATTCTCGGCTTCGACCTCGAGATCACGCGCGTGATGCTCGTTGCAATCCTCGGCGGACTGCTCGGCATCCTGATGATGATTCCGCTCCGCCGCGCGCTGATCGTGCAGCAGCACGGCATCCTCAAATATCCGGAAGGAACGGCGTGCGCGGAAGTGCTGAAGAGCGGCGCCGGCGCGGCCGAGGGCATGGGCGCCGCTGCGATCCTCTCCGGCTTCGGCCTCGGGCTCTTCTACAAAGCAGCGATGGTCTCGTTCAAAGGATGGAAAGAGACGCCGGAGAAAATTTTCGGCGCGCCATTCAAAGGGGCGTGGCTGAACATGGAAGTGTCGCCCGAGCTGCTCGGCGTCGGCTACATCATCGGCCCGCGCATCACGTCGCTGATGTGCGCCGGCGGCGTGCTCGCGTATCTCGTGCTCATCCCGATGATCCGTTTCTTCGGCGATCCGATCACGACCGTCCTTGCGCCGGGAACGATTCCAATCGGACAGATGACGGTCGCCGACATTCAACACTCATACGTTCTTTACATCGGTGCGGGCGCCGTCGCCGCAGGCGGCATCATCAGTCTCGCGCGCTCGCTGCCGATGATCGCGCGCGGATTGCGCGACGGTCTGCGCGACATGCGCGGCGGCGCGGCCGCGGAAACGCGCGTCGCGCGCACCGATCGCGATCTGCCGATGAAGTTCGTCATCATCGGATCGCTGGCGCTCATTGGCGCGATCGCGCTCGCCACTCCGCTGCACATGAATCTCCTCGGCGCGCTGCTGATCGTTATCCTCGGATTTCTTTTCGTCACCGTCTCGTCGCGCCTCACCGGCGAAGTCGGCTCGTCGTCGAATCCGATTTCAGGGATGGCCGTCGCGACGCTGCTGCTTACCTGTCTCGTTTTTCTGATCGTCGGCTGGACCGGACCGCATTACTACGTGACGGCGCTGTCGGTCGGTGCGATCGTCTGCATCGCCGCGTCGCAGGGCGGCACGACGTCGCAGGATCTGAAGACCGGATTTCTCATCGGCGCGACGCCGAAGTATCAACAGATTGCGATTCTCGCCGGCACGCTCACCTCGGCGCTGGTGCTCGGACCGATCCTGCTGCGACTCAACGACGCCGCGACGGTCATGGTGCCGATCACGACGAACGTGCGCGTCGCGACGTCGGTGCTCCAGCGCGAAGGCGATCACTTCATCTGGCACACCGACGGAACGCGCGGGCTCGAAGCGGGACGCTACCTCGTCGACGCCAGCGGCCGTCCAACGACGCTCGTCGATCCCGGCATCAACGGTTCGCACCCGACGCGCGCCGACGGTTCGACCGTTACGAAGTTCGCGGCGCCGAAAGCGACGCTGATGTCGTACATCATCAAAGGAATCCTCAATCACAAACTGCCGTGGAGCCTCGTGCTGCTCGGCGTGATGATCGCGGTGCTGCTGGAGATGTCGGGCGTCCCGTCGCTGGCGTTCGCGGTCGGCGTCTATCTGCCGTTCTCGACTTCGACGCCGATCTTCGCCGGCGGATTGGTCCGCTGGATCGCCGATCGATATCAGCGCCGCAAACACAAAGCGAGCGCGCTGACGGAAGAGGAGCTGGCGGCGGAAGGGGAGAAGAGCGGCGGCGTGCTGCTCGCGTCGGGACTCATCGCCGGCGGCGCGCTGGCCGGAATCATCAATGCGTTCATGGCCGGCGTGCTCGCGCCGCTCACCGAGCGCATCACTCGCTGGTCATCGCTCCACAATCCGTTTTTCGAAGGACCGCGCGCCGACGCGCTGGCACTCGTGCCGTTCGGATTGATGGTGCTGCTGCTGATCCTGGCGGGCTGCGAGCGCGTCTTCCGGCCGCGTCCGGTTTGACGCCGCCGCCAGCGTGGTTTTGACGTTGGCAGCTTATTTGTAGGGCCGGTCGCGTTGTCGGATTCCATCGAGATGCCGGCCCGTCAATCGAGAGTGCTGATCGCGGATAGCGACGCGGAGTTGCGGCGGCAGATGTTCAGCCGTCTGCTCGAGCTCGATGTCTTTTCCGACTCCGCCGCGGATGGCGAAGAGGCGCTACAGCGCATCCGCGAACGCGACTACGCGATGCTGATCCTCGATCTGACCATTGCGAAGGTCGAAGCGCTGAAGATCATCGACGTCGTCGCCGAGCTGCCGGCCGACCGGCGTCCGATGATTCTGGCCACGACCGGTTCCGACGGACGGCCGTCGCTCGACTCGGAGCTCGTGCAGATCGTGCTGCGCAAACCGTTTTCGCTCGAAGACGTTTCCGCAATCGTTCGCAGCTGCATCATCAGCGTTCGCGAAGCGCGGCAGCCGCGCGGCGCCGGCGAGAGCCCCGAACGCCGCACGTCATCCTGAGCGTGAGCGAAGGATCCGCGCGGGCGGGGCGCGCAGCGAGTCCCTTCCGCCCGGATCCTTCGCTCACGCTCAGGATGACGGCAGCGTCACTTCGCAGCCGTCTTCGCGCAGCGCGGCGATCGCGGCGTCGAGCGCTGGCGCCTTCACCAGCAGGTAGTCCGTGTCGAACGTCGAGATGACGAAGACGCTGATCGCGCGCGCGGCCAGTGCCGACGTGAAGCGCGCCGCGACGCCGGTCATTTCGAACGCGATCGGACCTTCCAGCTGCAGGGCGCGCCATCCGCGTTCGGCCCGGACGCCGTCCGGCACCGCGTCGTCATCACAAACGATCGACAACTCGTCCGATGTACGCGTGACGCTCGTGAATGCGCCGCGCGTGCTCCAATCCGGAACGGCCGCGGACGGATCGAGTCGCGCGACCGCGAATGATCCGCCGAGGAGGCGGAAGCGAAGAATCATGACGCGATGCGCTCGATGGTGGCGACGAGCTCCTCGGGCGTGAACGGCTTCGGCACGATCGCGCCGACTTCGTGCGCGTACGACGCGACGACAGACGCGGGCGCGGCGGTGAGCAGCACGACGCGGCGCAGCGTTTCCGGTTCCGACTCGCGAAGATGCCGCATCACGGTCACGCCGCCTTCATGCGGCATCATCAGATCGAGGATCAGCACCGCATAGTCTTCGCGCGCCATGATGTCAAGCGCCGCGAGTCCTGACGTGACCTCGTCGACGCGAAATCCGCGACTGCGCAACAGTGCGGAAACGAGTCGCCGGATGGAGGCGTCGTCGTCGAGCAGCAGCACGCGTCGTTTCGATTTGAAGAAAGGAAGTTTCACAGCGTTCGGCCGGTCATGATGTCATGAGGTGCGGCCTCGGCGCTACGCATAGAAGTTCCGCGTATCGGCACTTCATCGTAGGATGTCATTCGGAGCTCGGCTGGCCCCTTAGCTCAGCGGTAGAGCGGCTGCTTTACACGCAGCATGTCGGCGGTTCGATCCCGTCAGGGGCCACCAATTCGGTTCATGGCGGTCGAGCGCGCAACAGCTGATGCGGTCGTCGTTGGCGCGGGGCCGAACGGTCTCTCTGCAGCGATCGTACTCGCGCGCGCGGGCCTGCGCGTCATCATCCTCGAAGCGAACGAATCGATCGGCGGCGGTGCCCGCACCGAGGAACTGACGCTTCCCGGATATCTGCACGATGTTTGTTCGGCGATTCATCCGATGGGACTGGTGTCGCCGTTTTTTCGGACACTGCCGCTTGCGGAGCATGGGCTGGTCTGGAAGGAATCGCCGCTGGCGATCGCGCATCCGCTCGATGATGGAACGGCGGCGGTGCTCGAACAGTCGCTCGATGCAACCGCGCAAACGCTCGGCGAGGACGGCGACGCCTGGCGCAATCTCCTCGGGCCGCTCGCGCGCAACGCGGACGCGCTCTTCGACGAGATCCTCCGTCCGATTCGCATTGTGCCGCGGCATCCGCTGCTGATGGCGCGCTTCGGTTTGTCAGCGCTCTGGTCGGCGTCGTCGCTGGCGAAATCGCGATTCAAAGGGGAGCACGCCCGGGCGTTGTTCGCCGGCTGCGCGGGCCACTCGTTTCTTCCGCTCGAAGCGACCGCCTCGGCGTCATTCGGACTCGTGCTCGCCCTGGCCGGACACGCGGTCGGCTGGCCGGCAGCGAAAGGCGGATCGGTCTCGATCACCAACGCGCTGGCGAGCTACTTCCGTTCGCTCGGCGGTGAGATCCAAACCGGCACGCGGGTGACGTCGATGCGTGAACTGCCGCCGTCGCGCGCCGTCCTCTTCGACGTCACGCCGCGCCAGCTCGCAGCGATCGCCGGCGATGAGCTGCCGCGGAGTTACGTCAACAAGTTGACGAAGTTCCGGTACGGACCGGGCGTGTTCAAAGTCGACTGGGCGCTCGACGGTCCGATTCCCTGGACCGCCGCGGACTGCCATCGCTCCGCGACCGTGCACGTCGGCGGAACGCTGGACGAAGTTGCCGAGCACGAGCGCGCCATCTGGCAGGGGAGAGTGACGGACAAACCATTCGTCCTCGTCGCGCAACAGAGCCTCTTCGACTCAGGCCGTGCGCCGGACGGAAAGCATACCGGCTGGGCGTACTGCCACGTGCCGCACGGCTCGACGATCGACATGACGAATGCGATCGAGCAGCAGATCGAGCGCTTCGCGCCGGGATTCCGCGCTCGCATCCTCGCGCGTCACACGATGAACACCGCGCAGTACGAAGCGCATGACGCGAACTTCATCGGCGGCGACATCGGCGGCGGCGCGAACGGACTGACGCAGTTCATCACGCGGCCGTTCCCGTCGCTCGATCCGTATGCGACGCCGAACGAGCGGATCTACATCTGCTCGAGCTCGACGCCGCCCGGCGGCGGCGTGCATGGCATGTGCGGCTACTGGGCGGCGACCTCCGCGCTAAAGTCAATTTTTGGGGTCTGACCCCCGAAATTGACTTTAGTGCGGGAGGCCGTAGAGGAAGTAGATGAGGCAGAGCGCGGCGAGCGCGATGCCGCCGGCGCGTACTTCGCGCCAGCGACCGGCCAGCACTTTCATCAGCGGATGCAGCACGAGTCCGGCGGTGAGGCCGTTGGCGATGTTGTAGGTGAAGACCATCACCACGATCGTGGCGAAGGCGGGAACGAGCTCGGTGAAATCGTCGAAGTCGATCTTCGCGATTGCCGGGAGCATCAGCATTCCGACGATGAGCAGCGGCGGTGCGTACGCGTAGCGCAGCGACTGCAGCGGCTCGAAGAGCGGGATGAAAAAGAGTGACATCGCGAAGAGCGCGGCGGTGACGATCGACGCCATGCCTGTGCGCGCTCCTTCGCGAATGCCGGTCGCTGATTCGATGTACGCGCCGCTCGTCGACGTTCCAACGAGTCCGCTGAACATGCACGACACGGCATCGACGAGCATCGGCTTTTTGTAGTCGCCGATCGACGCGGAGCTGTCGAGCGCGACGAGCGTGCCGAGCGTGTCGAGCAGCGACATCAGAAAGAGCGTCAGCAGAATCGGCAGAAACGAAAGGCGCAGCGTCGATGCGATGTCGAGCTGCAGGGCGATCGGCGCGAGCGAGTACGGCATCGCGACGATGGCGCGCGGCGCGTGACCTTCGCCGAGGAGGATGCCGAGGGTCGCGGTGACGATGATGCCGATCAGGATCGCGCCGCGGATGCGCCGCTGCAGCAGCGCGGCGATGAGAATGAATCCGAAGATCGCGAGGAGCACGGGACGCGAAGTCAGATTGCCGATCTTCACCGGCACGCCCTGCGCGGTCGTGACGATGCCGGTCTCGACGAGTCCGATGAACGTGAGGAAGAGACCGATGCCGGCCGCGAAACTCTGCTTCATCGACGGCGAGATCGCGTCGGCCAGCCAGGTGCGGATGCCGATCAGCGTGATGATCAGAAAGATCACGCCGCTGACGAAAACGGCTCCGAGCCGCTGCTGCCAGGTGATGCCGAACGCCGCCAGTCCGAAGGCGATGAACGCGTTCTCGCCCATGTATGGCGCGACGGCGATCGGCCGCTTCGCGTAAATGCCCATCAGCAGCGTGCCGAACGCGGCGGTGAGAATCGTGGCGACGGTGGAAGGTCCGGTCGGCAGACCGGCCGCGGAAAGAATGGCGGGATTCACGACGATGATGTACGCCATCGAGACGAACGTCGTGATCCCGCCGATGACCTCGCTTCGCATGCCGCGAAGCTTAAGGTATGGGGTCAGATCTGACCCCATACTTCATTACGGTTCGATGGTGATGTTGTTGATGACGCTCTTCACGCCTTTCACGCTGTTGGCGGCGTCACCGATGGCGCGGCGATCGTCTTCGTTTTTCGCGTGACCGCTGAGCGTCACGACGCCGCTGTGCACGGTCACTTCCAGCGCAAACATCTTGTTCGGCACCGCTTCGCCGATCTTCGATCGGACGTCGGCTTCAATCGCCTTGTCATCCATGCCTGACGGAGTCATGCGGTTCATCGAGCCGCACGCCGCACCGAGCACGAGCAGAAACAGTACCGGTAACACCAGAGTTCGTTTGGTCAACATCAGTACCTCCTTCGCTGACTGATAGCAACGGCTGTTCCCGAGGCACGGCGCTTGCTCAAATAACGCTCGGACCTGCTTCACCAGGAGGAACATATGTGCAAGGTCACGAACAAAGAAAGTAATGGTCAGAGCGCGTGGCGAACGTTCGCCGCGATCGCGCTCGCGTCAACGATCAGCATCGCCTGCAGCACGAATCGAAATCCGGGAAACGGACAGCCGACCGGCGTTCCGAGTGCGTCTCCTTCGCCGGCGGCGACGCCCGGAAGTTCGTCGGGGAACAATCCGCCGATGGCCAGTGGTACGAAGAGCGCGGTTGGACGCGCGGTCGGCGGAACGACGCCGGCAACTGATGCGCTGGCAGTCGCCGCTGCGAATCAGGGCTATCGCGGCCGCGTGCTCGGTCCGATCAATCCATCCGGCACGCAGCAGAATGCGACCGCCGGCTCGACGAACGGCTATCTGAATCCGCCGGCGCTGTACGCGAATCCGGAGTCGACCGCGAACTCGTCGAACAGCTCGAATGGAACGGCGATCATCACCAGCGGCTCGGAAGGTGATGGGGCAGTCTTCACCGAGGCCGCGTCGAATGCGGCCGTCGCCAGCAACGGCACGGTGACTGCGTCGGTCGCGCCGACAACGTCGCCGGTCGTTGGTACCAACGCTGCGGCCACCGTTTCGGGGACCGGCCTGACGCCGACGACCCAGGCGGTTGCGAACAGCACGAGCAACAACGGCGCGGTCGCGAGCGGACTCTCGAACGCGACGTCGCGCGCGGTCGCCGCGAATCCGTCACTGGCGAATCCGGCGAACACGACTCCGGGAGTCACGGTTGGTCAGACTGCAGGCGGCACCGGTGCGCTGACGCCGACCGTCGCATCGGCAGCCATCACGACGCCGACTGTCGCCGCGACTTCATCGCCGTCGCCGATCGCGACGTCGCTTGCAACGCCGAGCGTTGTCGCGCCGGTCAGCGCGTCGGCGGGCCGCGTGACCGCGGGCATCAGCGCGACGCCGTCGATCACGACGACGACCGCGACGACCGCGAACGCGACGATCACACCGACGACAACCACGACAACCACGACAACTACGAACAAGTCCAACGGCCAGGCGCGCGCGATGGTCGCGCAGGCAACCGCGAAGAAAGCGGCAACGGCCGCGGCGGCGAAGAGCTCGCCGGCATCGACGACCTCCTCGGCCACCGGCAACATCGTCATCGCGACCAATGCCGACGGCAGCGTCGTCGTGACGAATGTGAAATCGGCGACGACCGGAGCGACGACGATCACGCAGCCGTCGCGTTTCCGTCGCTTCCTCAACGCCGTCGGCATCGGCAACAGCAGCACGACCACGACTCCTGCGACCACAACCACGCAGCCGTAATTGCAGAAAACGGAGCGCCGCATCGCGCGGTGCTCCGTCATGTTTTTCGCCCATGACCGACATCCGCATCGGCACGTCCGGCTGGCACTACAAGCACTGGATCGGCCGCTACTATCCGGAAGACATCAAGCCGGCCGCGATGCTCGCCCACTATCTCCGCGACTTCGACACGGTCGAGCTCAACAACACCTTCTATCACCTGCCGAAAGAGGAGTCGTTCGACGCGTGGCGCGACGCAACGCCGCGTGACTTTCTCTTCGCCGTGAAAGGCAGCCGCTTCCTGACGCACCTGATCAAGCTGAAGGATCCGAGCGCGGTCTCATCAACTTCATCCCGCGCGCGGAACGCCTCGGCGCGAAGCTCGGTCCGATCCTCTGGCAGCTCCCGCCTCGCTGGAACGTCAACCTCGAGCGGCTCGAAGAGTTCCTGCAGCGACTGCCGCCCGAGCATCGCTACGCGTTCGAGCTGCGCAACGAAACGTGGATGACCGACGAAGTGCTCACGCTGCTGCAGAAGTACAACGCGGCGTTTTGCATCTACGAACTGGCCGGCTATCACTCGCCGATCGAAGTCACCGCCGACTGGACGTACGTTCGACTGCACGGTCCGACCGCGTTCAAATATCAGGGAAGTTACAGCGATCGGCAGCTCGCGAAGTGGGCGGAACGGATCGAATCGTGGAAGAAGAAGATGAAGGCGATCTACGTCTACTTCGACAACGACGACTCCGCGTACGCGGTCGACAATGCGCTGATGCTGAAGAAGCTCATCGGCGCGACGAAGCGTCGACGTAACGCGGCGTAACAGCGGCCGTGGCCGTTGCGGTGTAGCATCACTACATGGGTACAACCCGGCGGAACGTCGCGTTCACGCCGTTCTTTCGCTGGCAACTGGCCGGCGTGGTTCTCCTCATCGCCGCGTGCATCGCGGTGTGGGGCGGCGGCGGCGCGCGCATGCGGCTCCGTTTGCGTGCGCTTCGACTCGATGGCAACGAGACCACCGGCGTCATCACCGAAACGGGATTCGACGGCGACCGTTACGTGGTTCGCTATCGCTTCGACGTCGACGGCGCGACGCACGAAGGAGAGATGCACGCGCCGGCGCGGCGTTACGCCGATCGTTACGTGCGCGGCGATACGACGCCGGTCGCGTATCTCGCCGAGAACCCGCTCGTCAGCGTGCCGCGCGCGAAACGGGAGATCGACGACTCGTTCATCGACGGAAACACCGGACCCGATCTGTTGCGCGCGCTGGCGTACACGCTCGGCATCTCGCTGCTGTTGATTGCGCTGCTGATCGCCGCGCTGCGCCAGCGGCGGCTGTTGAGCGAAGGCAACATCCTCGGCGCGACGATCATGGACGTCGATGAGCGGAAGCGCGTGAAGTATCAGTTCACGACGCCGGCCGGCGAGCTCCACGCGCGCCGCGTTTCGCTGCGACGTCCGCCGTCGACCGGGGAGCGGGTCGACGTCTGCTGGATGCCGGGGCGGCCCGCGAAGAGCCGCCTCCGGAGTGAGCTCAGATACGTGAAGATCGTCGACTGATCAGCGGCGACGGCTGCCGCCGCCGAAGATCTGCAGCATGAACAGGAACAGGTTGACGAGATCGAGATACAGCATCAGCGAGCCGATGATGGCGAGGTTTTCCTGCAGTCCCGGCGGCGACGACGCCAGCGCGCGCAGGCGCTGCGTGTCATACGCGGTGAGACCGAGGAAGACGAAGACGCCGATGTAGGCGACGGTCATCGACAGCGCGGTCGAATGAATGAAGATGTTGATGACGCTGCAGAGCACGATGCCGATCAGACCCATGAAGAAGAACGATCCCCACGAGGTGAGATCGCGCTTCGTGACGGTGCCGTAGATGCTCATGCCGGCGAACATGCCGGCGGCGGTGACGAACGCCTGGGTGATCGCGGCCGCGCTGTACGCGAAAAAGATCCAGCTGAGCGTGAAGCCGTTGAGCAGCGAGAAGGCGAGGAACGCGCCTGCCGCCGTGCCGGCCGACATCTTCGTGATACGCGCGGAGAGAAAGACGACAAGGCCGAACTCCACCGCGATCAGGATGAATGACATGCCGCGATTGGCGAGCACGAGTTGCTGCATCGGCTCCGACATCGCAACCCAGAGCGACGCCACGGCCGTGACGAGCAATCCGGCGAACATCCAGCGATAGACCGAGGCGATGAACGCCCGCGTTCCCATCCCTGCTTCCGCCGTGGCCGCCGAAAGCCACGGACGCTGCGGTTCGAAAGAATTCATCTTTTTAGTCCTCCAGTTACTGCGCGCTGGGAAACAGCAGCGCCGCGAACGATAGTCCTTATTTTCTACGCCGCAAGGTGCCGAGTGCTGAGTGCAGAGTGCTGAGAACGTCAAAATCCGAGCACGAATCATGCTGCGCACTTCCTGACTCAGCACTCTGCACTCAGCACGCAGCACCCGAGTCGCAAAGCGCGCGGAATTAACAATATGACACTCAGGTTTTGCTACGTACAGAATCTGACAATAGGACGCTCAAGCGACCTAAGTCACAGAAGGAGAATAACTTATGGCTAAGATCATCGGCATTGACCTCGGGACGACCAACTCGGTCGTCGCGGTCATGGAAGGAAACGAGCCGAAGGTCATCGTCAATGCAGAAGGCTCCCGCATCACCCCATCGGTGGTCGGGTTCGCCAAAAGCGGCGAGCGTCTCGTCGGCCAGGTCGCCAAGCGGCAGGCCGTGACCAATCCTGAAAACACCGTCTTCTCCATCAAGCGCTTCATGGGACGCAAGTTCGATGAAGTCAACGAAGAGATGAAGATGGTTCCCTACAAAGTTACCCGCGCGTCGAACGGCGACGTGCGCGTCGAGATCGACGGCAAGCTCTACTCGCCGCCGGAAATCTCCGCAATGATCCTGCAGAAGCTCAAGCAGGCCGCTGAAGACTATCTCGGCGAAAAGGTCGACCGCGCGGTCATCACGGTGCCGGCGTACTTCAACGACTCGCAGCGCCAGGCGACGAAAGACGCCGGCGAGATCGCAGGGCTGAAGGTCGAGCGCCTCGTTAACGAGCCGACCGCCGCGGCACTCGCGTACGGCCTCGACAAGAAGAAGGACGAGACCATCGCCGTCTATGACTTCGGTGGCGGTACGTTCGACATCTCGATCCTCGAAGTCGGCGAAGGCGTCGTCGAAGTGAAGTCGACCAACGGCGACACGCACCTCGGCGGCGACAACATCGATCAGAAGCTGATCGACTGGATCATCGACGAGTTCCGCAAGGACCAGGGCATCGATCTGTCGAAAGACAAGATGGCTCTGCAGCGCCTCCGCGAAGCGGCCGAGAAAGCGAAGATCGAACTCAGCTCCACGATGTCGACCGACATCAATCTTCCGTTCATCACGGCCGACGCGTCCGGTCCGAAACATCTCACCATGTCACTCACCCGCGCGAAATTCGAGCAGCTCATCGGCGACATCGTCCAGCGGACGATGGGACCACTGAAGCAGGCGCTCAGCGACGCCGGCGTTTCACCGAAAGACATCGACGAAGTCGTGCTCGTCGGCGGTTCCACGCGCATCCCGATGGTGCAGAAGCTCGTGCAGGACTACTTCGGCAAAGAGCCGCACAAGGGCGTCAACCCGGATGAAGTCGTCGCCATCGGCGCGGCAGTCCAGGGCGGCGTGCTCGGCGGCGACGTCAAAGACGTGCTGCTGCTCGACGTCACTCCGCTCTCGCTCGGAATCGAGACGCTCGGCGGCGTGATGACGAAGCTCATCGAACGCAACACGACGATCCCGACGCGCAAGTCGGAGATCTTCTCCACGGCCGCCGACAATCAGACGTCGGTCGAGATCAAGGTCTATCAGGGCGAGCGCGAAATGGCGTCGGGGAACAAGCTCCTCGGCGCGTTCCATCTCGCGGGGATTCCGCCTGCGCCGCGCGGCGTGCCGCAGGTCGAGGTCACGTTCGACATCGACGCGAACGGCATCATGAACGTCTCGGGTAAAGATCTCGGCACCGGCAAGGAGCAGAAGATCACGATCACCAGCTCCAGCGGTCTGTCGAAGGATGAAGTCGAGCGCCTCGTGAAGGACGCCGACGTGCATGCCGAGGAAGATCGCAAGCGGCGTGAAGAGATCGACGCGAAGAATCAGCTCGACTCGCTCGTCTACAACGTCGAGAAGATGCTGAACGAGAACCGCGACAAGATCGGCGGTTCGGACGTGCAGAACCTCGAGAGCGCGATCAGCGATGCGCGCAAGGCGATGGAAGGCGGCGACGTCGATCGCATCAAGTCGGCCACCGATACGCTGACGAAGGCGTCGCACAAGCTCGCCGAGGTGATGTACAGCCAGGCGGGGAACGCGGGCGATGCGGGCGCGAGCGGTTCGGCGTCCGGCGCGACCGGTGGCGGCGACGGCAAGAGTGCCGATGACGTCATCGAGGCGGAAGTCGTCGACGAAAACAAGTAACGGATTCGGTGAGGGGACAGGCGCTTTCGCCTGTCCCCTTCACGGAGAAATATCAAATGGGACGGCGCAGATCCGACGGCTACGTGATGATCTCCATCATCGCGGAGCGCTACAACATTCATCCGCAAACGCTCCGTCTGTACGAGCGCGAAGGATTGATCAAGCCGGCGCGCACGTCAGGCAACACCCGCCTTTACGGTCAGGACGAGATTCGCAAGCTGGAGATGATCCTCGCGCTCACGCGTGACCTCGGCGTCAACCTGGCCGGCGTGGAAGTGATCCTCAACGTGAAGCGCGCGCTCGATGATGCGCTCGAAGCGGTCGAGCGCGCCGAGGATCATTTCGAACAGATGATGCGCGTGATCCGCCAGAGCGTGCTCGACAAGCGTCACGGCATCGAGCGCGAAAACGCTTTGGTGAAATCGCCGCCGCGCGGACTCGCGAAGACGCGCTGAGCGTTCGCTGCGTCGTGCGCGGCGCTACACTCCCGTGCATGAAAACGATGTTCATCGCGGCGCTCTTCGCCATACCGGCTCTTCTTTGTGCAGCGGACACGCCGGCGGTCTCGACGATGGAGCCCGGCGGGCTGCATCGAATCGCGCACGATTACTACCAGTGGCGGCAGCGCAACTATCCGGTCTTCGCTTCCGATCAGGGAAATCATGCGTGGGACGATCGGATCACCGACTATTCGCCGGCGGCGATCGAGTCGCGTCGAGTGTACGTGCGCGACGTGCTTGCGGGCGTTCGTGCTGCCGACACCGCGAAGTGGAATCGCGATGATCGGATCGACTGGATTCTTTTTCGCGCGCAGCTCGAATCGGCGGAGTTCGCCGATCGCGTGCTCGATCGCGAGGCGACCGATCCCGGCGTGTACGTCGGCGACGCCGGCAACGCCATCTTCTCGCTGCTGAAGAAAGAGTACGACGCGCCGCAGAAGCGCGCGCTGTCGGCGACCGCGCGTTTGAGCGCGATGCCGGCGATGCTCGAGCAGGCGAAGAAGAACCTGACGCGGCCGGTGCGACTCTATTCGCAGCTGGCCATCGAATCGGCGCGTGCCATCGATCCGCTCTTCGTCGACAGCCTCGCATCGCTCACCAAAGACCTTTCACCGGACGAGCGGAAAGCGTTCGTCGCCGCGCGCGACGGTGCAGTCAAAGCAATGCATGCGTACGCCGACTGGCTCGAAGCGAAGCTGCCGTCGATGCAGCCGTGGCGGCCGATCGGCGAAGAGAACTACAACTACATGCTTCGCCACATCCTGCTGCTGCCGATGGACTCACGCGACGTCGCGCACCTCGGCGAAGTCGAGCTCGGCCGCTATCGCGCGCTCGAAGCGATGCTCCCCGATCCGTCGCTCGCCGATCCCGATCCGAAACGCGTCGCGAACATCCCGGCCGATCAGCAGGCGTTCCTGAAAGCGTACGAGAGTCGCGAAGCGGAGATGATCCGTTTCCTCGGCGAGAAGAAACTGATCACGCTCCCGCCGTACCTCGGACCGTTTCTCATCAAACAACTGCCCGAGGCATTCAAGCCGACGAGTCCTGGCGGCTTCATGAATCCTCCGGGACTTTACGATCGCGACGACAGCGGCTTCTACTTCATCCCGACGTACAACCCGGCCAGCCGCAACTTCTACATCCGCGCGGCGATCGAAGATCCGCGTCCGATCCTCGGGCACGAAGGGATCCCCGGCCACTTCCTGCAGATCTCGATTGCCAATCATCTGCAGAACGAGATCCGCCGCCATCAGGGCGACAACGTCTTCACCGAAGGGTGGGCGCTCTACACCGAAGAGATGTTGCTGCGGGAAGGACTCTATCCGGCCGACTCAGCAGGCGCCGGACAGATCCTTCGTCTTTCGCGTTATCGCTCGGCGCGTATCGGCGTCGACGTCAATCTCCACACCGGCCGCTGGACCTTCGAGCAGGGCGTGAAGTACTTCATGGAAGGCGGCGGGCTCGACCGCGAAGCGGCGGAAGGTGAAGCGGCCGGGGCAGCGACCGATCCGACGCAGAAGATCAGCTACATCACCGGCAAATGGCAGATCATGAATCTGCTTGGAAAGTATCGCGATCGGAAGGGTGCTGCGTTTCGTCTCGGGCAGTTTCATGACGACCTCATCGCGAACGGCGGGCTGCCGCTTTCGGTCATCGAGTGGCTGTTGCTCGACGATCCGTCGGCCCTCGCAAAGGCGACAGGAATCAATTTGGCGCAGTAAACGTGCAATCGAGGAATTTCCTGATTACGCCTGGGCGTTGCGTTGCGCCGACTAGTGGTTTGCTGTCGAGATGCAGTCGAGTTGAGGCCGAGACGTATCAGCCGCTTCTGAATCTCCAAGGCAACACGAGAAAGAAACAAGGAGATCTGCATGCGTCAGACTGGTACGGTCAAGTGGTTCAACGATGCCAAGGGTTTTGGATTCATCACGACGGAGTCGGGCGAGGACGTGTTCGTCCATTTCAGCGCGATTCAGGGCGGCGGCTTCCGTTCGCTCGCCGAGGGCGCGAACGTCGAATTCGACGTGACTCAGGGTCCGAAAGGCCTGCAGGCCGCGAACGTCGTCGTCCGCTAAGCGACACGATTTCGTAATCAACCACGGGACGGCCTTCGGGCCGTCCTTTTGCATTTCAGGGGAGCAATCATGCAAATGACCTCGCACGCCGCCGGAACCTTCTGCTGGATCGAGCTCGCCACGAACGACACCGCATCGGCGAAGGCTTTCTACGGCGGCATTTTCGGCTGGACCGCCAAAGACATGCCGATGGGCGAGCACGGCTTTTACACGATGCTGCAGAAAGACGGACGCGACGCCGGCGCGCTCTTCGAGAACAAAGAGATGCGCCCGAACTGGCTCTCCTACGTCGCCGTCGAGAGCGTCGACGACACGATCAAAACCGCGAAAGACCTCGGCGCAAACGTCGTCGCCGGACCGATGGATGTTTTCGACTCCGGACGGATGGCCGTCCTCACCGATCCGCAGGGCGCTGCGTTCGCGCTGTGGCAACCGAAGCAACACATCGGCATCGGCGTCTTCGGTGAAACGAGCTCGCTGGTCTGGAACGAACTGGCGACGAGCGACGAGCAGGCAGCGACGACGTTCTACACGTCACTGTTCGGCTGGAAAACGAAGGTCGACGCCGGCAACCCGATGCGGTACACGGAGTTCTCCGTTGCCGATCGTGCGATTGGAGGCATGTACAAACTCAAGCCGGAGATGAAGGGCATTCCGCCGCACTGGATTCCTTACATCGCCGTCGACGACTGCGACGCGACCATCGCGAAGACGAAAGAGCTCGGCGGCTCCGTGATGATGCCGCCGATGGACATCCCGGGTGTCGGACGTTTCGCGGTGATCAACGATCCGCAGGGCGCTGCGATCTCCATCATCAAAACGGAACCGCGCGCGTGATCAACGGAGGCGGGCTCGGGCCCGCCTCCTTCGCGCTTACTTCTTCACGCGCGTGTAGCTGATCTCCATCATCTTGAACATCTGTCCGGCCGGATCGGGCATCCACATCTCGAGCATGTGGTGATCCTTGTCGGTGACGGTGACGACTTCCTTCACCGGCATCGTCTTGCCGGAAACCGGATCGTCCATCGATGAGTTGAACGTGTACCTGCCGTCGTCGCCGCGCGTGCCGGTCGACGTCATCACCGATGTCGACATCGTGTCCATCCAGGTGCCGACGTACATCTTTTTGATGTTGTCGTAGCCGGTGTAGCCGACGCCTTTGAACGGCTGACCCATGAACATGCCGCTGTAGCGCTGCTCGACCCAGCGGCCGTCGAGCGCCCACGTGTTGTGCGACTTGCCGGTTGACGTCATCGGCGGCGCGCCGGGCGCCATCCACATCGTCGCCTTCGTGCTGAAATCGCCGACCATGTCGTTGAGCTTCTTGTGCGCATCGCCGGGCGTGGCGGCTTTCATCGCCGCTTCCATCGCCACCTTTTCTTCAGCGGACGGCTCGACCTTCTGCGGTTCGTCGGCGAATACCACCGCGGCCGCGAGCAGACACGAGAACAGGGCAACCGGGACCTTGATCCTCATCGTTCGTTCTCCTTCGATTCAGTTGTTGGTTATCGGCAGGAATCATATGGCCGGAGTTGAGCGAAAGCACGTTCGGCTACCCCGCGTAGAATCCGGGCGAGGATGAGAGTCGCTGCGACCGTGACGATGCCTCTGCGTGCTCGCCTGCGCAAACGAGCCGCGGCGGCCGGCTTCTGTTTCACCGGCAGCGGAGTGGGCCGGCGGTTCCGACGGCGGATCGTGGATTGACTGCGGTCAGATCACGAAAGAACCGGTGGTGGCGTTCCGCTGCACGATGTGGTCAGAGGCCGGAGACGTCGTCGCGCGTGGAGAGTTCGTGCACGCGCGCTTCGCCGGAGGGAAGTGGGTCGCCATCGGGTCGCTTTTCACGCGCCTCGATTACAGCAGCTATGACGGCGATGTCATTCACCTGTCGGGCCGCCGCGCGCTGATACCGGACGGCGACATCGATCATCCGTTCAACGCGCAGCACGGCAAACGAACGACGTACGCGCTGGACGTCAGGGTTCGCGAGATCGAATACTGATGCAACGCGCCGACCCTTTCGCAATCGCCCTCACAACATCCCCTTCGCCTTCGCGATCGGGTACGCCGTGACGATCGCGCCGAGCACGATCACGATGAACGCGTTGCTGATGAACCACGGATAGATCATCAGGATGAAGCCGCAGACGAGATAGCTCGGCTCGTGCTGGCGGCGCGCAATCGCCAGATAGACCGTGCCGATTCCGCCGAAGAGGAAGCTGAGGATGAGAGTCAACTCACGAAGTCGTGCCGGCGGTCTCGCGCGACGCGCTCTTCTCCTCGAGATACTGCGGATCCCACGGACGGCTGATGACGCACGAGTTGATCCCGCCGATGCCCATCGACAACTTGCCGGTGTAGCCGCTCGGATTCACGTCGCATCCTTCGAGCTGTACGAACTTTGCGGAGTGGACGGCGACGTCGGCGTGCAGCTCGCCTTCGGTCAGCGCCACCGGATACAAACGCCCGCGCACCATGCCCAGATGTTGTGCAGTCAGTTCCCAGCCGCCGCCGACCGACATGCCGTGGCCGAACGTTCCCTTGCGCGCGGTGAAGATGACGTCGGGATGGAGCATCTCCAGCGAATGCTCGATCTCCGTCGCGTCGCCGGGCGTTGCCGTCGCGTGCATGTCCCACGTCGTGACGTCGGCCGCCTGCACTTCCTTCATCGCCGCTTTCATCGCCAGCTGCGGTCCGCCTTTCGACGGCGTGATGATGTGATGCGCATCCGACGACGTACCGATGCCGACGAGCTCCATGCCGAGCGGTTTGAATCCCTGCGCCATCAGCTCTTCGGCGTCGCCGACGATCCAGACGCACGAGCCGCCGGCGACGTGCGTTCCCTTCAAGCCGGTGAGCGGGCGGGAGACATCGGCGTCGGCCGACAACACGTTCGCGTTGTAGAAGGCGGAGATGACGACGGGATGCGGCGGCGGATCGGTCATGCCGATGACGACCGCTTTCGCTTCGCCGAGGTTGATCGCGTCGACCGCCATCTTCGCGGCGATGCCGAATGAGGCGCAGGCGGCGATCGGTGCGAACGACGGACCGTTGATGCGGCCGATCATCGAGATCTGCGCGGCCGGAATGTTGGCGATGTTCCACAGCAGGTTCGCCGACACCGCGGACCACGGCTCTTCGGGGCAGCCCCACTTCTTGTTGAGCGCGCGAATGCGATTCAGCTTCTGCCGGATCGTTCCGAGTTTTCCCGATCCCGACGACGGCGGCACCGGCTCCGACTGCACCTCGGCTGCTTCGCGCAGATACTCCTGCAGCGCGTCGCTCTTCGACGTCCAGAACGTTTCCCATGTGCGCTTCGCGTCGATCCACGACTCGGAGCCGATCGGCAATTCTTCGGGATCAGGCGGCGCCGCTAAATCGCGCTCAGCGTCGATGTCCGCGCTTCGCGCGTCCATGTGCGCGCGCAGCGCCGCGCAACGCTCGGGGGCGGCCCAGAACTCGTTCCAGCGATGGATCGCACGATCGTAGGCAAGCGACTGCTCGTGCTGCACCGTGAACTCGCCGAGGCCGGTGCCGACGTACACATGGCATTGCGTGCCGAGCGATTGCAGATACTGTTCGATCCCTTCGTTCTGCGAGAGCGACTGGATGAACGACCCGATGGCGTATTGCACCATCGGACCCATCTTCTCCTTGAGCTGCCCGAACTTGGCGGGCGGGAAGCGCTCGTCGAACCACGCGTGGTATGTTTCGAAGTCGAAATCGGGGTATCCGACGAGGAAATTCGACGGGCCGAAGCCCTCAAAAGGGGAGAGCCAACTGTCTGAGCGGGCGAGGTTTGTTTCGAAGGCATCGAGATTCGGAGACTTTGGGGCGACCAGTCCCCAGCCGAAGATGCCGATGCGTTTGCGGTTGGACATGCCGCGGTGCATTGTATCCAATCCTGTCAGGGAAATTGCATGAGGCAGCGGCGCGCCATTCACGCAATTGAGACGAGGTACCAGTGAAAAAAACAGCCACGATGCCGTTGATGATTCTGCTTGCCGCAATCGCCCTGACCGGCTGTCCGCGGCACGAGCAGAAGACGGACTCCGCTCCCGTCACGCAGACGATCGCGCCTGCGGCGGCGCGTCCCGACACCGCCGGCACCGATGCGATGACGCAGACGGTGGAAGTGGACGACAGCCGTTCCGAGGAAGATGGCGGCGTGATCACGAACCCGGCTTCGACCGCGAAGACCGGCGCCGCGACGTCGACAGCCGGTACGAAGGCGAAGCCGCCGGCGACGAAGAAGCCGGCGAAGAAGCCGTAAGCTTCGGCGTGTGAAGGTCAGCGAACTTTACGAACCGTTCATCGAGCGCGACCTCGCGGCGATTCCCGCCGCCTGCCGCGCATTTCGCGCCGAACATTCGTCCGACGATCTCTTTCTCGCGGTTGCGCGCTTCGCGGTGCTCGCGTTCGCGCCGTCGCAGCACGCCAAGCACGCGCTGCTTTGTTGTCTCGCCGCGCACGATCTTCGCGACGAGCTCGGCGATCGTTTCGATGACGCGCTGATCGAGTGCGCGATCTATACCGCGGCGAGCCGGCAGCCGTGGAGCGAGCCGCCGTTCCTCGATCCGCCGCCGATCGATGACGATCAGCGCGGCGACGTCGACGAGTTGCTCGCCGCGATCGAAACGGCCGATCGCTTACGCGCCGAGCGCTGGCTGGCGAAGCGTTTTCGCGACGACGATTTCGCGCGCGATTTCTTCACCGTCGCGGCGTCCGACTTCGAAGATCTCGGCCACAAACTGATCATCACGAATGCCGCCTGGCGTCTCGCGAACATCCTCGGCGAGAAGGGGAGATATGCGGCGCTGCGCGTCGGCGTGTGGGAGTGCGTCGCGTACAAAGGTCCACGCTACGAAGAGGAAGGCGTCGCGCTCGATGTCGAGACACTGCTCGCACGACTCGTCGACGACACCGTGTGTGAAGAAGGGTCGATGGTGAGCGCGCATGCGGTGTTTCTCCTCGACGCCGCGCTCGGGACCGGCGACGAGCGAGTCATCCGCCGCGCTCGCGATTACCTGACGACCATAACGAACGAGCTGCATCCCGAATGCGACCTCGGCGCCGCGAGCGATGAGATTCCGATTTATCGTTTCGCGCGCGACTGTGGCGGATCGTTCAAGGCGCGCGCGGTCGCAAAGCGACTGAAGCTCGATCGGAGATTCCTCGCCGCGGTCGATTGGAATCGCGAGCACGGCACATCGCTGGAGGATTTCAGTTTTGCGTAAGGTTCTCGCAGTGCTGCTGCTGAGTGGCTGCACCGTCATCCCGAGCGTCAGCGAGGGATCCGGGCGTGCGGGGCGCGCCGCCGCCCAGATCCCTCGCTACGCTCGGGATGACATCGCCGATCCCGCGCTCCAGCACGCGGTGTGGGCGATCGACATCGAAGACGACTCCGGCCACATCCTCTACCAGCGCAACGCGCACACGCTCGTCATCCCGGCGTCGAACCGGAAGCTCTTCGCCGCCGCGACCGTCGCGAACTGTCTCGGGCTCGATCATCAGTTCGCGACCGAGCTCTGGCTCGACGGTCGCGATCTCGTGCTGCGCGGCGGCGGCGATCCGTCGCTCGGCGGCCGCTACTACTCCCGCGATCTCACTTTCGCGCCGTTCATCGAAGCGCTGCAGCGTCGCGGCATCACATCGATCGACGGCGATCTGATCGCCGACGTGTCGCTCTTCGATCGCGTCACGATTCCGCCGTCATGGAAGGTCGGCTTCCTGGGCGAGACGTACGCGGTGCCGGTCGATGCGCTCGCGTACAACGAGAACATCGACGACTCGCGCGCCGCCACCGACGCCGCGCTCCACGCCGCCGCGGCGCTGCGGTTCGCGCTTGCGCAGTCCGGCATCGCCGTGCGCGGTGCGACGCGTGTCAACACGACGCCGCGCGCGTGGCAGGAACGGATCGCGACCATCGAATCGCCGCCCATCCATCAGCTGCTGACGACCGTGCTGAAGAACAGCCAGAACCTTTACACCGACATGCTGTTCAAGGATCTCTCCGCGAACGGCACGACTCCGGCGTCGTTCGAAGCGTCGGCGGAGATCGAGCGTATGTTCCTGACGACCGAGGCGGGAGTGGATGGATCGGAGTTCCGCTTCGTCGATGGCTGCGGACTGGCGGTCGACGATTTCGTCACGCCGGCGGCGATCGTGAAGCTGCTGCGCTGGATGAACGCGCCGTCGCGCCGCGGCGCGCTGTGGGATCTCTACTCGACGCCGGGACAGGAAGGGACGCTGCACACGCGGCTCACCGAGCTCGCTCCGCGCGTCCGCGCAAAGACCGGCACGCTTGGCGGAGTGAACGCGCTGAGCGGCATCATCGCAATGCCGGACGGCAGCTGGCGCTACTTCGCGATCGTCGCGAATCACCACACCGCATCGTCGGCGGCGGCGAATGCGGCGATCGACGCGATCGTCCGCGCGGCGGCGTCAGTCGAGCAGCGCTGAAACGGCGCGAATCGCTTCGCGCAGCCGCGGCACGTATCCCGGATCCTCGGAAGCGCGGCGATGCACCTCCTGAAGAAACGGGACGTCGTTCGTCCGCTCTTCGGCCGAGCCGTCGCGCAGAATGAACTGCAGCCACTTCTCGGGATCGCCGTCAAACAGCGAGATCAGAATGTGCGCGCGGGCAAAATTCGATACCAGCCGTGAACCACTGTGAGGGTTTATCCATTCGAGAACTTCCACCACAGGATCCGCGTCGGCGACATGAGCGAGGGACTCCATCGTCGCGACTCCTTCCATTGAGACGTCAACAAAGGAGTGACTGAGAGGCTTAATTCCCTACCCACTCTTCGACTTTTTTGCCGTACCGGCCGTTGGCGACGAGCCGATCTTCGCGGTCTCCGGATGTCCCATCCACCGTCCGAACGAGAAACAGCGGACGCAGGTGAAGGTGTAGCTGGCGATGCCGCTGGTCGGGTTGGCCTTCTCTTCGACGACGAGCGGCGACTGGCAGCGATAGCAGAGGTTCTTATCGTGACGCTGCAGGTTCTCGACGAAGCCTTCAACCTGCTGCGCCTGAAACTCGATCTGCTTCGGCCGCTGCGGAATGGTGATGCTTTCGCCGCGCGGACAATTGAGCACGACGTGATCGGCGAACGTCGTCTGCACGAACGATCCGGTCATCTTCACGCCCGGATGTTTCGGGCAGGGAATGGGCCGGCCGGCCCAGTAATCACGAACGAGCTCGCGCATCACGTCCACTTCGGTCGGCATGGTCGCGCGGGATTGTAGCAGCGCTCGTTATCGGCGTGCGCCGCGCTCGATCTCTTCGAAGACTCGGAGGAAGTTCCCGCCGAGAACTTTCTCGACGTCGCCCGCGCTCATGCCGCGCCGCAGCATCTCTTCAGTCACGCCCGGCAATCCGGCCGCGGTCTGCAGTCCGGCCGGCAGCGCCGGGACGCCGTCGAAGTCGCTGCCGATGCCGACGTGATCGATGCCGGCCACTTCGGCCGCGTGCATGATGTGATCGACGACCTGCGCGATTGTCGCCTGCGGACAGCCGAGCGTGTTGAACCATTCGAGGTAGCTGTCCCAGTCGATGCTGTCGTTCGGCAGCTCTTCGGTGCCGCCTCCGCTGTGCTCTTCGCCGCGCGACCGCTTCTGCGCGTTCATGATGACCTGCGCGACGTCGTCGCTGATGAAGGCGGAGAAGAAGTTGATCATGCAGACGCCGCCGTTCTTCGCGAGCGTGCGCAGCATGTCGTCGGTCATGTTGCGCGGATGGCGGCAGATGGCGCGGCATGACGAATGCGTCGCGATGACCGGCACGCGCGTCGTTTCGATGACCTGATAGAACGCGTTGTCGGAGACGTGCGAGATGTCGACGATCATGCCGAGGTCGTTCATGGTCGAGACGACCTCGCGGCCGAAGTCGGTGAGGCCGCCGTGTCGTCCGGCATCGCCCGACGAGTCGCACCAGTTGTTGGTGTTGACATGTGTGAGCGTCATGTAGCGGACGCCGCGCGCGTAGAAATCGCGCAGCGTGTCGAGCGAGTCTTCGATGGCGTGTCCGCCTTCGACGCCGATCATCAGCGCCAGCTTCGCGTCACGCTTCGCGGCGCGAATGCCGGCGGCGTCATCGCAGAACACCAGCTCTTCGCTCCGTTTCGATTCGGCGTGAATCAGCTCGATGAGCCGGTACGCGAATGCGGCTGCGCCGCGGCCTGCATAGAACGGCGGCACGTACGCGGCGAAGAACGAAGCGGTGATGCCGCTCTCGCGCATCGAACGAAGGTCGAGCTGTGCCTCCGGATCGTGCTCTTCGAGGTGGACGTTGTGACGGTGCAGGCGATAGGGCGTGTCGCAATGACCGTCGACGATGATGGCGCGGCCGTGGACCGCGGAAGGGGAGTCACTCGCTGATGAACCAGGCATCGATCTTTTCTATCTCTCTCTCGATGTCTTCGGCGCTGTCGAAGAGGAACTCCGCTTTCGCCAGCAGCTCGCGCTCGAAGCCGCCGCAAAGTACCGCGGCGACGGCGAGCGACGCGCGGTGCGCGGCGAGAACGTCGTACGGGGTGTCTCCGACGACGAGCGTCTTCGTCACGTCCGTGCCGAGCTGTCCGAGCGCCGCTTCGAAGATCTCGGGCGACGGTTTGGACAGTTTGGCGTCCTTCGTCGACGTGGAGCCCCCGAGGAGCTTTTCGACGCCGAGAAGCTCGGTATAGTACTCGACTTCATCCGGCTCCGCGGACGACGCGAGCGCCAGTTTGATCCCGCGTGCGTGCAACACTTCGAAGAGCTGTTTGACGCGCGGAAACGGCTTCGCTTCTTTCAGGTACTCGCGCTTGTAAAGCTCCCCGCGATACTTCTTCAGCTTCTCGCCGAAGCGCTGCATTTCTCGAGCGCTGAGCAGATCGGGAACGAGCAGATCGCCCCCTTTCCCGATCTGATGCCGCATCAGGTCGTAGTCGATCTCTTTGCCAAAGTGCGCAAACGCCGCGACCCAGCAGCGGGCGTGAAGGTCGTTCGTGTCTAACAGGGTGCCGTCGATGTCGAAGATGATTCCGCGTAGATTCACGAGCTCGATCGATAGCAAAAAGGGTGCTGAGTGCTGAGTGCTGAGTCGCTCCGCGTCGTCCTGCTTTTACTCAGCACTCAGCACTCAGCACTCTGCACTGCCTCTATAATCCCCGCCCGAAATGGGGAACCGTACCGAACGTGACCAGACGCCCGAGCCTCGCGAGAGCCGGCGTCGATTCATGATTGCCGGCGAGCACGTCATCCTTCGCGCGTTCGAGCGCGATGATGCGGAGCGCTGCTATCGATGGATGAACGATCCGAACGTCGTCCGGACGCTGAAGTCGCGCTATCCGATCGCGTTTCAGAACGAGCTGGAATGGCTCGATCGCGCCATGCTGCCGAGCTCCTCGGAACGTCACTTCGCCATCGAGCGGAAAGACGATCGATCGCACATCGGGAACGCGTCGATTCACGACATCGACTGGGTTTCGCACACCGGCTGGTTCGGTCTTTTCATCGGCGAGCCGACGGCGTGGAATCGCGGTTTTGGCGGCGACGCCATCGGTACGCTCGTCCGTTTCGCCTTCGACGATATGAACCTCTGCAAGCTTCGAATCAACGTATTCGACTATAACGAACGTGCGAAACACGTTCTGCTCGCGCACGGCTTCGTCCAGGAAGGGCGGCTGGTGCGAGATTTTTATCGCGAGGGGACTTACCACGATCTGGTGATCCTCTCGATTTTCCGCGACCGCGCGCAGGAGCCCGTCAACCCATGAGTGATCGAAAAATCCGCGTGCTGATCGCGAAGCCAGGCCTCGACGGCCACGACCGCGGGGCCAAAGTCATCGCCCGCGCGCTTCGCGATGCAGGCATGGAAGTGATCTACACCGGCCTTCGCCAGACGCCCGAACAGATCGTCGCCGCCGCCGTGCAGGAAGACGTCGACGCCATCGGCCTCTCGATTCTCTCCGGCGCGCACAACGTTCTCTTTCCCGAGATCATGCGCATGCTGAAGGAAGAGGGAGCGGAAGAGATCATCGTGTTCGCCGGCGGGATCATTCCGGAGCAGGACATCCCGAAGCTGAAGGCGATGGGCATCCGCGAGATCTTTCTCCCGGGCACGCCGACGTCGGCGGCCGTGAGCGCGATCCGTACCGCAGTCGGCGCGTGATGTCGCGGTTCGCCGTCTCGCGTCGCGGCGAAATCGTCGAGGTCGCGTTCGACGACGGCGGCATGAATTTGCTTTCGGCCGATGCGCTGCGCGAACTGCGCGAAGTCTGTCATCCCGAGCGTAGCGAGGGATCCGGGCGGGCGGGGCGCGCTATCGCCGGCTTCGC
>JAXDJV010000015.1:0-24355 GCA_034667465.1 Acidobacteriota bacterium
GCGCACGGCACCGGCACGCGCGCGAACGATCCCACCGAGACGGCGGCCATCCGGCAGATCGTCGGCGACCGAATCCCGGTCAGCTCGACCAAGTCGCTGCACGGCCACGCCATGGGCGCGTCAGGCGCGATCGAGATCGCCGCGTCGCTGCTCGCGCTGAACGACGGCTTCATCCCGCCGACGATCAACCTCGACACTCCCGACCCTGCGTGCGACCTCGACTACGTGCCGAACGAGCCGCGCGAGGCGCGCGTGGCGGCGTTCCTGTCGAACTCGTTCGGATTCGGCGGGATGAACGCCGTGGTGGCGGTCGCGACGCGTGGCCCTCGATTTGCTATCTCCTGACTCTTCGGCGGAGGTTCGCACCGGTGATCGTAGAAAAGAAGCACCTCGACAACTTCACGATTCTCTACGTGGAAGGTCTCATCAAGCTCGGTGAAAGCGCGGAGTTCTTCTCGTCCGCGCTCGAGAACGTCCTCAAGAACGAGAGCTCCAACGTCATCATCGACTTCACGAAGATCGACTACATCGACTCCACCGGCATCGGCGAGCTCGTTGGCTACCTCGGCAAATTCACGACGCAGAATCGCAAGCTGATTCTCGTCAACCCGTCGGAACGGATCATGAAGCTCCTCAAGCTCGCCAGGCTCGATTCGGTGTTCCGGATCTACAACACCGAGGAAGAAGCGATTTCCGCCGAGAGCGGGAGCGGTGCCCCCGCGAGCGCGTGATTCTCGCGAAGGTCTACCGCGGCGCGCACGTTGAATCGGTGCACCGCGGTTCGATCGCGGTCGTCGATTCGAACGGCCGGCTGATCGCGCTGGCCGGCGACCCGAACCTTCGCACCTGTCTCCGTTCTGCAGCGAAACCGTTTCAGGCAATCCCGCTGCTGGAGTACGGCGGCGCCGATGAGTACGAACTGACGGATGAAGAGATCGCGCTCACCTGCGGCTCGCACGGCGGCGAATCGATGCATGTCGCGGCCGCCGCCGCGCTGCTGCGCAAAGGCGAGTTCGATGAATCTGATTTGCTCTGCGGCGCGCATGCGCCATATGACGAGAAAGCGTCCGCGGAGTTGCGCGCCGCGGGCGATGTGCCGTCGCCGCTGCACAACAACTGCTCCGGCAAACATGCCGGGATGCTCCTCGCGTCGCAGGTCATGGACGCGCCGACCGCGCGTTACATCGAGCCCGAACATCCGCTGCAGGAGCTGATTCGCGAGACGCTCGCCGGCTTTGCCGGCATCGAGCCGCAGGAGATTCCGATCGCCATCGATGGCTGCGGAGTGCCGGCGTACTTCCTCTCGCTCTATCGCGCCGCGTTCGCGTATGCGCGGCTGATGGTCAACGGCGTCGAGCGCTACGCGTCGAGCAGCGCGCGGATCACCAGTGCGATGACCGGCTTTCCCGAATACGTCGGCGGCGCGTGGACGATGACGACGCCGCTCATGCGCGCCTTCTCCGGCGAGCTCCTCGCGAAAGAAGGGGCGGAAGGTTTTTACGCGATGGCGATCGCGCCGTCGCTGGCGACGGAGTTGACCGAGCGGCTGGCGCTCGCCGAAGATGTGGCGGTCGGCATCGCGCTGAAGATCGACGACGGCTCGATGACGCGCGGCCGGAATCCTGTTGTTTTGAAAACGCTCGAACTGCTCGGCATCGATCTCGCTGCGCGACCGGAGTTGCAGCGCTATCGCGACTGGCCGCTGCGCAACGTCGCGGGAACGCTGGTCGGCGACGTGCGTGCGGAATTCGAACTGGAGATGCTTTAGAAAGGATGAAGGATGAAGGATGAATTAGAGGCGGCGAGATTCATCCTTCATCCTTCATCCTTCATCCTTCAAATGAGGTCAACATGAGCAAGCTGACGCTGCTGATCGCCGCTACCCTTCTCTCTCTCTCCTCCTGCCGCACCGTCGGCATCTCGACGGAAGATGGCGGCTACGCGGAAATCAGTCCGACCGTCGCCGCGGAGATGATGCTCGACAGCCAGCAGGTCGTCGTCCTCGACGTCCGTCCGAACGAGAAATATCGCGGACCGGCGGGCCACATCGCCGGCTCGATCAGCGTTCCGTTCGAGACCATCGAGCGCCAACTGCCGGAGCTGCTCCCCTATCAGAATCAGACGGTGCTCGTGTACGGCGACACGTCGACCGACGGCGCCGTCGCCGCAAAACTGCTGAGCGTGGCCGGCTTCCGCAACGTCGTCCACATCGCCGGCGGACTGCAGGGCTGGATTGAACGCGGCTATCGGACGGTTAACTCGTAGTGACATTCGCGCACACGCGAACGAAAAGGACTCCTCGCATGAAACGTTTTCTGATGGCCGCCGCGGCGGTCCTCGTCTCGATCTCTGCATTTGCTGCAACCGCCGACAACGATCCGCTCAAAACCTACGCCACGCGCGCTCTGCCGCGCTGCCCGAACTCGACCGTGAAGCTCGATCGGATGGACGTGCAGGGTCCGACCGGTTTCGTCCTCTACAAGGTCACGGTGACGTCGACCGATGAGGCGTGCGGACGCCAGACCTTTCTCCTCCACTCACCGATCTCGAACCAGACGCTGACCGGCACGATCATCACGCTGCCGGACGGCGGAGGCTCGCTCGAACAGCGTCTCTCCTCGCGCGCCGCGGAACTGCTGAAGACGCCGATCACCGCCTCGGTGGCGAAGTTCCCGCTGCCGGACGGCGTGAAGTCGGTGACGATGACGAAGCAGACCGAATGGGGTCCGTTCAACTATCACGGCTTCGTCGACGCATCGGAGCGCTTCCTGATCGTCGGCACGCGCGGCAATCTGCTCGTCGATCCGTCGAAGACGCTCGTCGAATCGCTCAACGCCGCCGCCGGCGCGAAGCGCGGCAACAAGACCGCGAAGGTCTCGATCATCGAGCTCTCCGACTTCCAGTGTCCGACCTGCGGCCGCGCCCACAAGAAGATCGAGCCGCTGATCGCGAAGAACCTCTCGAAGGTCAACTACACGCGCATCGATCTGCCGCTGTTCGAACATCACGAGTGGGCCGTCTCGGCCGCGCTCGGCGCGCGCGCGATTCAGAAGGTCGCGCCGGCGAAGTACTGGAACTACGTCGACTTCATTTTCAAGATGCAGGAGACGATCACCAAAGCGACGTACGACAAAGTGCTGCAGGACTTCACGAGCGACAACGACATCGACTGGAAAGCGGTCGAGAAGATCTACAAATCGCCCGCCGAGCGCACCGCCGTGCTCGAACAGGTCAGCCGCGCATTCGACAACTCGATCATCTCGACGCCGACTTACATCATCAACGGACAGGCGGTCGGCTACGGTCCGGAAGGAACGTTCACGTTCGACATGATCAGGAAAGCGCTCGGCGCGAAGTAGCTAGAAGCCGATGCTCACCTTCGCCGCGTAGCTCCGCACTTCGGCCTGCGTCACCTCGACGATGATCTTCGGGACGAAGAGCGAGAGCCGCGCGCCGACGGTGTAGCGGTTGATCGTCGACGTGTCTTTCATCGTCACCTTCGGTGAGATCGTGCCGGTTGCGTCCGTCCGCATCTTGCCGACGGCAATGTACGGCGTAACCGGTCCGAATCCTTTGCTGAGGAAAACTTCCGCGCCGTAGACCTTCTCTTTGAAGACGTCGATGCCGGTCAGCCGCGCGTAACTGAGACGCAGCGCCAGCGTCGGCCGCACCAGACCGCCATTGATGATCGGCGTATCGAGCGCGCCGCCGTACATCTTGGCGTTGCTCCCGTTCACCTTCGCGTACGACGCGGAGATGGTGCCGCTGCCGAATCCCTTCGCCACGATCACGCGCGGCGTGCCGACGTAGCCGTTCGACGAGAAGTCGTTCGACACGGCGTTCGTCCAATACGGCGAGCCGGTGTCGATCTTTACCGCGGTCGCGGCGACGCCGACGTCGAAGCGAACGATCCCGGTGGCGCGCGCCGGCTCGACCGGCGTCGCGAAGATCGACTGTCCGACGATCAGCGAGAACTTCCGGAACTCGTCGCTCGTGATGTTCGCTTTGAAGTTGATGTCGCCGGCGTGCAGCAGCGGCGCGACCGCGAATGCGATCAGAAAAGCTGCGAGATGTAATCGCTGCTGAGCAAAAAACCGGAAGGGGTGAATGCGACCCGTGCTCCCACCCGTTTCAGCCACCCGCCCGTGAGTCCGCGTTCGATCCATGTGATCCCCTCCTGCCCGCACATCCGTTCGATGTCGTCATAGTGTATCCCGCTCGTTTGGCGCAGCTGGAGGAAGAGGTCCTCGTGGCGTTTCTCTTCCGCTCCGAGCTCCTCCGCGAAATCGGGCTCGAGCAGGCCGTCGATGTAGCGTTCGATGTCGCGCGTGTTCGCGAAGCGGCGCGAGCCGATGAACGAGTGCGCGCCGATGCCGAAGCCCTGATACTCCTCGCGCCGCCAGTAGCGAAGGTTGTGGCGACATTCCTCGCCTTCGCGCGCGAAGTTGCTGATCTCGTATTGCTTCAATCCCGCCGCGTCGAGCTTCTCGATGGCCTGCACATACGACGCCGCGATCAGCTCGTCGTCGGGCAGCGTCGTCCGTCCGATCGCCACCTGCCGCTCGAGCGACGTTCCTTCTTCGAGGTCGAGCATGTAGAGCGAGATGTGGCCGACGCCGGCAGCGATGGCAACGTCGAGCGTTTCCGCGAACGACTCCGCGGTCTGCTGCGGTAATCCGAGAATGAGGTCGAGCGATGTCCGCACGCCGCTGGCGACCGCGTCGCGCACCGCTTCACGCGCGCGCTCAGCGCCGTGCACGCGGCCGAGCGGCAGCAGCTCGCGATCGTGCAGCGACTGCACGCCGATCGAGATCCGATTGATGCCGAGCGAGCGCCACTGCGCGAGCGACTCCGGCGTCACATCCTCAGGGTTCGCTTCGATGGAGATCTCCGCGCCGGCGTCGACCGCGAAGTTTGCACGTAACGCGTCGAACGTCCGCCGCAGATTCTCATCGCTCATTCGTGACGGCGTCCCGCCGCCGACGAAAACCGTATCGACGCGCTCCCCGCTCGAGCGTGATTTCATCTCACGCACGAGCGCGTCGGTGTAGCGATCCTGCAGCGAGATGTCGGTCGAGACAGCGAACGGACAGTACGAACAGCGGACGCGGCAGAACGGGAGGTGCAGATAAACGCCGAGAGGCATTCCTCTATAATCGCCGCAATGTCCACCGCTTCTTCCCCCACTCGGCCGCGCCTGCTCTGGACGCTCCTCGGCGCGATGGTGCTGGTCGCGCTGCTTCCCCTCGTCGTCTCGCACTTTTTCCTGATCCGCATCAACCGCGATTCGCTCGAGACGCTCGAGAAAAAATATCTGACGCGCACCGCCGTCGGCATCGCCAAAGACACGCAGAACCTGCTGTCGTCGAACATGCAGCAGCTGACGAAGATCGCCGGCGGCATCGCCGTGATGCGCCGCGCCCTGCCGCCCGGCGCCGATCCGTTCACCTGGTCGCAGCAGTCGCAGTGGATCACCGACTACATCAACGCCGACAGCGATCTGCTCGCGCTGCGCGTCCTCAACCGCAATGGCGAGGGCCCGTTCGCGAAGCCGACCAAACCGCTCGATCCCGCGATTCTGCAGGAGCTCGACCTCGCCATCGGACCGGCGCTGCAGGGCCAGCCGTACACCGGCACCTTCCAGTTCGTAACCGCGCTCAATCAGCCGGCGGTCGTGCTCGCCGTGCCGGTCGTCGAAGACAACCAGGTGATCGGTACCGTCGAAGGGCTGGTCAGTCTGCGCCGCATCACCGAGCGCATTCGTGAAGAAGGGAAAGGCGACATCGCGGCGTTCATGGTCGATCGCAACGGACGCGTGCTGATGCACAGCGAGCCGTCGATCGACGTGCAGCGTCCCGACGTTTCCAATCTGCAGATCGTGCAGAATTTCGAGAAGGCGCCGGCGCGGCTGACCGTCTCGTACACCGCGACGCAGAACGGCAAGCCGGTGAAGATGCTGGGCACCGTCGCGCCGATCGGCCGTCCCGACTGGGGCGTCATCGTCGAGAAACCGGAAGCGAGCGCGTACGCATCGGTCGACAAGATGATGCAGGCGACGATGGAGTGGGGCGGCATCGCCATCGCCTTCGCCATCATCGCCGCGATCCTCTTCGCCTCCGGCATCGCTCGTCCGATTCGCATGCTCGCAGAAACGACGCGCGAGATCGCCGCCGGCAACTATCAGCAGCGCGTCGAGCTGAAAACGAAGAACGAGATCGGCGAGCTGGCCGACAACTTCAACGTGATGTCGACCGCCATCGAACATTCGGTCGAGCAGTTGAAGAAAGCGGCGAACGAAAATCATCAGCTGTTCATCAACTCCGTCCGCATGCTCGCCGCGGCGATCGACGCGAAAGATCCGTACACGCGCGGCCATTCGGAACGCGTGGCGCGTTACTCGATCGCCATCGGCCGCAACCTCCGGCTTCCCGAAGGCGAGATGCGCAACCTGCGCATCAGCGCGCTGCTGCACGACGTCGGCAAGATCGGCATCGACGATCGCATCCTTCGAAAGCCCGGCGCGCTGAGCGACGACGAGTTCGAAGTGATGAAGGGACATCCGTCCAAAGGCGCGGCGATCATGAGCGGCGTCGCGCAGCTCATCGACATCGTCCCCGGCATGAAGTTTCACCACGAGAAGTGGGGCGGCGGCGGCTATCCGGACGGTCTCGAAGGCGAGCAGATTCCGATGCAGGCGCGCATCGTCGCGATCGCCGATACGTTCGACGCCATGACGACGAATCGTCCGTATCAGAAGGCGATGGAACTGAACTACGTCGTCGACAAGATCAAGAGCTTCGCCGGCACGCGCTTCGACCCGCACGTGGTCGACGCCTTCGTGCAGGCGGTCAAACGCGGCGACATCCAGATCGAAGAACAGGTGCGAGGCGCGGCCTGAAGCGATTCGCATTCCTCGTTCTCGCCGCACTCACCGGGACCCCGCTCGTCGCGCAGACGAATCCAGGCTGCGACCGGACCGTCTACTACATTCTCAACGGCCAGTACGCCCGCGCGCTGCAGCAGCTCGATGGCGCGAAGAGCGCCGGCGGTTCTCCGGCCGAGCACGAAAACCTTCGCGGCCTCGCGCTGATGCTGAGCGGCGACGCGAGGAAGGCGCTGGCGAGCTTCGATGCGGCGATCGCGCTGCAACCGTCGCTCGGCGAAGCGCATCTCAACCGCGGCATCGCTCTCATTCGTCTCAGCGACTTCGGCGGCGCATCGACCGAGCTGGAGAAGTTGTACGCCGATGAAACATCGCCGCTCCGCGCTCGCGCCGCCTATCACAACGCACTCGCGTACGACGGCGCGAAGCAAACGGCCGAGGCGGCAACGTGGCTCGATCGCGCGCTCGCTCTCGATCCGTCCAACGACTCCGCGCTGATCTATCGCGGACTCCTGCGCGAGAAGAGCGGCGACGTCGAAGGGGCCGCGAAGGCGTACCTTGTCTTTCTCAAGCGCCATCCCGATTCGCTGGTCGCAATGTTGCGTATGGGAATCGCGGCGCATCGGGCCGGACGTTTCGACGTCGCGAAGACCTATCTCGAGCGCGTCAGCCGCGAGTCGCCGAACACGCTCGAAGGGGTCGAAGCGCGCAAGTATCTCGTCATGTGGGAGTGAATCGCCGTTGCCATTTCAACGCATCCTTCGCGAACTTCTCATCGCAACCGACGGCTCTCTCGGCGCGATGTTCCTCGACTACGAGGGTGAGACGGTTGCCTGCTACACCGAGCACGACCTCGAAGAGCACGATCTCAAGATCATCGGCGCGTATCAGGGAATCTTCCTGACGCAGCTCGGGCGGCTCTGCGCCGATATGGCCGTCGGTCAGCCGCAGCGTTTCAAGATCGAGTTCACCGGCTCGAAGCTGCTCAGCTGTTCGCTGAAAGACGGCTACTACGTCGTGCTGATCTGCGAGCCGGAATCAAACGAAGGCGTCGCGTGGCACCGGCTCGACATCGCCGCCCAACACCTCCTCGGCGAGATGTGATGAAGTGGAACGTCGTCTGCACAGAGCGCTCGCGACGATGAAGCAACTTCTTCCGCTGCTCCTGATTCCGCTGGCCGCCTGCGGCCAGGCCGGCAAAAGCCCGGCACCGACGTCGACCGCATCGGAGATGCGAACGATCGAGAACACCGACGTGAAACCGGGCGTCATCGATCCTCCGGCGATCCTTTCCGATGAAGGGGGCGCCGCCCCGAAACCGCACGCGCCGATTCCCGGTACGGCCGCGCCGGTGATCTCCGAGAAGGATGAGCAGCTTCGCGCGTCACTGCCGTTCGCGCCGGCAATCGCAATGGATCCGGTCGATGGCAGCAAGATCTCGATCCGCGCCGATACGCCGACCGTGCAGACGAAAACGCGCCTCTTCTATTTTTCGTCGGAGGATCACAAACGCGAGTTCGTCGCGAACCCCGAGCAGTTCATGAAGGGCGCGTTCTCGAAGTTGTGAGTGAGAGACGGCATGAGTAATGAGGCATGAGGTATGAGTAAAAACATTTCACTCATGCCTCATGCCCCATGCCTCATGCCTCGTAACTACTCCAGATCGCTGTGCCGTTCAGGCGCCTGCCCCGGATTGCTTTCGAAGATGTAGACATCCGTTCCCACCTTCGTCGCCTGCCACACCTTCTCCAGCATTTCGTTGCCGAGGCGCACGCAGCCGTGCGACGCCTTGCGCCCGAGTGAGTCGATCTCGTCGGTGCCGTGAATCATGATTCCGTCGCCGAGGTCGAGCGCGTATTTGCCGAGGTGACCGCGGACCTGGCGCTTCTTCGAATCGGGAGGCGGAACCGGCTCGCCTGCTTCGACGAACGCCCAGTCGGGTTTCGTCCAGATCGGATCGGCGATCTTGCGCAGCACCTTCATCCGTCCGCGCGGCGTATGAAACGCCCAAATCCTGCTCCCCTTCTTCAGGATCTTTCCGGTTCCGGTCGCGGCCGGCGCTTTCGCGACGAGCTCGCCGTCATTGAACAGATAGGCGGTATTCGTCGAGACATCGATGGTCACGAGCGTGGCCGCTTTCGGCGCATCGGACGGCAATCCTTCAATGACGACCGTCTGTTCGCAATGTCCGAGCTGCCACCACCGGCACGGCTTCGTCTGCTGCGTTTCCTTCGTCTGCTGCTGTGACTCCTGCGACTGCGCTGGTGCTGCGTTGATGATGAGGCCCGCCGTGATGACCGCGGCGAACAGCATGTTTTTCGTTGTCAATGGGACCGCCCTCCCTGCCAGGATTTACGACTCCGACACTGCGAATAACACTGCGAAAGAGGCGCCAACCATGCGGCGTTACATCAACTGAAAAGCAGGCTGCGCTACCATGCGCGTCGCAGTGACGCAGTGACGGCCCCGTAGCTCAGGTGGATAGAGCAGCGGTTTCCTAAACCGTTTGTCGGAGGTTCGAGTCCTCCCGGGGCCACCAGCGGTTATCATCACCTCCTGCCACCTTTGCATCCCATGCACACGAAGGACTCTTCGCTGCCTGCCGATGGTGTCTTTCGAGACATCGTGGAGACGACTCCTGATGCCATCGCCATTCAGGCGGGCGACCGCATCGTCTACGCGAATCCGTCGATGGCGACGCTGCTCGCGGCGAGCGACAGCGCGGCGTTGATCGGCCGCGACGTGCTCGAATTCGCAACACCGGCATCGAGACCGCGAATCGAAGAAGGCATCGAGCGTATTCGCAGCGGCCACGGCGACGGCGCGGAACTGGTGCAGATGGTCGCACTCGACGGCAGCCTGCGCGACGTCCTGTTGTCGTCCATACCGGTCCACGTCAACGGCACGAGAGGCCTGGCGATCATCGTGCGCGACGTGGCCGCTCGCGTCGCCGCCGAGCGCAGCGCACGCGAAAGTCAGGAGCGTTTCGATCTCCTCGCCCGCGCGACGAACGACGCCGTCTGGGATTGGGATCTCGCGACCGACATCGTCACGTGGAACCGCTCCCTGCGCATTCTCTTCGGATGGGACGTGGACCGCTCCCCGCTGTCGTGGTGGAGCGATCGCATTCACGACGACGATCGTGAGCGCGTGGCCGGAACGCTGCGGCGCGCCGTCGACACGGAAGACGTGTCATGGTCGGACGAATATCGTTTTCTCCGCGCCGACGGAGCGATCGCATGGATCCTCGATCGCGGTTATCTCGTGCGCGACCAGAGTGGACGCGCCGTGAGAATGATCGGCTCGATGACCGATGTCTCCGAGCTGCATCGCGCGCATGAAGAGCGGACCTCGCTGCAGACGATGCTCGAGCAGGCCAACCGCGTTGCCAGCCTCGGTCGCGTCGCGTCGACGATCGCTCACGAGTTCAACAACGTGCTGATGGCCATCCAGCCGTATGCAGAGATTCTTCGGCGCCGTTCCGGAGAGCTGCCGGAAGTCGAACGCCCCGCCAGCCAGATCCTCCAGGCGGTCAAGCGCGGCAAACGGGTCACCGACGAACTGGTCCGCTTCACCAGGCCGGCGCTGCCAACGATCAAGCCGGTCAGGCTTCAGGATCTGCTGAAACGGCTGGCCGAACTGACGCACGACCTGAATCTCCCCGACATCGAGGTCCGCGTCGAATCTCCGGCAGAAGAGATCACGATCGCCGGCGACGCCGCGCAGCTCGAACAGGTGGCGATGAATCTGATCTTCAACGCCCGCGACGCGATGCCGTCCGGCGGCACGCTCACGCTCACGGCCTCGCGGTCGGCGAACACGGACGTCGCGTTTCTCTCCGCGGAGGAGCTCGCAACGTACGCCTGTCTCTCAATCAGCGATACCGGCGAAGGAATCGCGCCCGAGATCGTCGACAGGATCTTCGAGCCGCTGTTTACGACGAAACCGCGCGGCGGCACCGGCCTCGGGCTCGCCGTAGCGCAGCAAACGATCACCCGCCACAACGGATATCTGCTCGTTTCGAGTGAGGTGGGCCGCGGTGCGACGTTTCACATCCTCCTCCCCAAAGTCGTCTGCTAATACATAGCAAGTTCCCTCGTCTTCCTATTTTACGAGATACTTAATGACGTCTGACGACCTGTCGCCGCCATCGACTCGCCGCGTCCTTTTGATCGAGGATGAAGTATCTGTCGCCAGCGCCATCGCCGACCTGCTGGCGGACTGCGGCTTTCACGTCGACGTGATCCACACCGGCGGAAACGCCGAGACGGCAACGGAACGATTCGATCCCGACGTCGTCGTCCTCGACGTGAACCTGCCGGACATGGACGGGCGCGAAGTCTTTCGCCGCCTCCGCGACCGCTGGCCGGACCTGCCGGTGGTCTTCTCCTCGGGACACGTCCGCGAGTTGCACGAGGTCGCGAACCGGTCGTCGCACCGGGTGACGCTGCTGCGCAAACCGTACGAAGCCGACGCTCTGCTCGGAGCCATCGACTTCGTATGCGGCTGAGACCGGCTTCCGTCCGGAATGCGGTTACTTTCTTGTGTCGATGGGTAGGGAATTACAACCGTCCGTCACCCCTTACCGTAGAAGAAGATGTGAGGAGCGTTGATGCCCAACCCAGTCGTTTACGCCGGCTATGTCGGTAACCGCGTCCGTCTCTGGATCATTTGTGAAAGCTGCCGCCGTCAGGTTTTTCTCGGCTCCATGATCACCAGTGGTCCGACGTTCACGCCGCCGCTCTGCTCGTGGTGTCATCCGGTCGCGAAGCCGCGCACGGAGAGCGAAGAAGACGAGATCTCGCGCAGCGCGTAGCGTCGCGCGTCAGATCACGGCGGGACGGCTCTCCAGATCGGCGATGGCCGCGAAGAGCTCCTCGACCTCGTACGGCTTCATCAGGAAACCGACGCGCCGCTCCTGCGACACCTCTTCCACCTTCCGCCGATCGGCGTGTCCCGTCGAAAAGATCACCGGCAGCTCCGGCCAGCGATCGCGAACCCGGTTGTAAACCTCGACGCCGTCGATGTCGGGGAGCCCGACGTCGAGCAGCACGAGCTCCGGCCGAAAGCTTTCGATCAGCGGCACCGCGCCCGCACCGGTCTCGGTATGCGCGACTTCGAAGCCTTCGCTGCGCAGCACCGCCGAAAGTCCCTCGGCGATGGATGGCTCATCTTCGACGAGCACGATGCGCATCAGACGGACGTCGCCGCGAGCCGTCGACTCGGCACGCATGCCGGGAGCGCTCTGTGCCCGCGGCAGAAAAAGATGAAACGCCGTGCCGACGCCCTGCTGACTCTCGACGAAGAGATGTCCTCCATGCGTGCTGACCACCTGATGCGCGACCGCCAGCCCGACGCCGGTGCCGCTTCGCTTGCTGGTGAAGAGCGGCTCGAAAATGTGCTCCATCAGCTCCGGCGGAATGCCGGTGCCGTTGTCGCGGAACGTCAGATGAATGAACTCTTCGACGTGCGGGATGACGCCGAACGGATAGACGTCGCCGGGCGTCGGCGCGTTCGCCGAGATCACCAGCGTGCCGCCGCTCTCGACCGCATCGCGCGCGTTGGCGATGAGGTTCGTGAAGACCTGTTCGAGCTGCGTGCGGTCGGCGTAGAGATAGCTCGGCGCGTCAGGCAGATCGAGCGCGATGCGCATCGTGGCGGCGACGACGAGACGCATGCTGCTGCAGACGTACGTGAGCAGCTCGTTCACTTCCACCGCATCGCGGACCGGTTCGACGGCGCGCGTGTAGCGCAACATCTCCTGCGTGATGCGACGTCCGCGCTGCACCGCCTGGGTGATGTGAATCGCGGCGCCGTCGACCGTCGGATCGTTTGACGCCCTGGCGCGCCGCTGCAGCAGATCGGCGAACGGCTGGATGGCCATCAGCACGTTGTTGAACTCATGCGCGACGGTCGCCGCGAGACGGCCGAGACTCGTCAGTCGTGACGCCTGTTCGAGCTGCTGCTCGAGACGCCGCTTCTCCTCTTCGTCGCGGCGCTTCTCGGTCACGTCGCGGCAGACCGCGAGGAGATGAAGGATCGTGCCGTCGACGCCCGGCTCCGGAACGCAGCGAACGTTGAACGCGCGTTTGCTGATCAATCCCTGCGCTTCGAACTCCTGTTCGGTGCCGAGCAGCAAAACGCGCCGCAGCCCCGCCTCCCATTCGTTCGCGATGCCGTCGCGATCGGCATCAAGGTCGCGGACGCGCCGGCCGATCAGTTCCTGGAGCGGAGTGCTGGTGAGTCGTTGCGCGGCGCGGTTCACGTAGATGATGCGCAGATCGCGATCGAAGCGGATGACGAGATCGGGTGAATGCTCCACGAGCGCCGTCATCTCGACGCGCGCGGCGATGAGATCTCCTTCGTAACGGCGGCGCGAGAGCGCCGCGGCGAGGACGTTCGCGATGGCGCGAATGAACGACCCCTCGGCATCACCGAATCGCGCCGGCTCGGTCGCCACCGCATGCAGCACGATCGACTCGCCGCGCAGCGCCACCGCGATCCCGCTTTTCCACGCACCATCCACGCTCATCGCAACCTGCGGCTCGCCCACCGCCAACGCGCGGCGAACGTAGTCATCGTGCGCGGAGAGATCGTCGTCGTTCGGGAGTCCGCACGTCGCATGCGTGATCATCGTCTGCGAAGAATCGAGCTCCACGACCCGAAACGCGCTGAACGGCATCGCATCGACGGCGGCGTCGCAGGCGTCGCGCAGGAGCGAAGGAATGTCGACGTTCGACAGCGCGGCGCGGCCGAGATCGGCGACCACTTCGTTGTATCGCGCCAGCTCTTCGAGCCGGTCTTCGCCCTTCCGCACGTCGGTGACGTCGTACGCGAAGCCGACCAGCCGCGACGGCTGGCCGCCCATCCACGCCGTCGCCTCGCCGTGCACGCGAAAGTAGCGCGGACGAAATCCGGCGATGCCGATGCGCAGATCCGAATCGAAGACGCCCGACAGCCGCGCCGCGGCGGCGGCACGCAACACGCGCGAACGCCCCGGCTGATCGACGAGCTCCAGCGCCGACATCACATCACGCGGCGCGTTCTCTCTCGTCAGTCCGAGCGATTCCAGCAACGTTTCCGTGCAGGAGATCGCGCCGCTGGCGCGATCCCACTCCCACGCTCCGGCCGCGGAACGCATGCCCGGCAGCGGCGAATCGCCATCGAACCGTTCGACGCTGCAGACGATCGCGACGCGATCGTGGCCGGTCCGCAGCGCGTAAAGCCCGAGCCAGCGCTCCACGCCGTCCGCATCGCAATCGCGAAAGTCGATCGCGAAATCGTCGCGCTCATGCGCCAGCACGAGCCGCAACCCGCTCGCGAGCGGTTTGGTATCGGGATCACTCAACGCTCGCGCGAGCTGACTGGCGTTCTGATGCGCGAGCGCGTAGCCGTTGTCGGCGAGGTTCCGCCACGCGGTATTCACCCACATGACTACGCCGTCGTCGTCGAGCATCGCAAGGCCGAGCACAAAGGGATCGACACTTTTCGGCGTAAGAAGGGACATCGGCAAGTTACAACTTGCGCATCAAAGCACAGCTTCCCGCTTTAAGGAAGGCCGCGTTTTTTACTGTTTGAGCCTGGCGTAGAGGGTGGAAGGACTGATCGCCAGCTGACGGGCCGCTTTGCGCATGTTGCCGCCGGCGGCCTTCACGGACGCGGTCACGTAGTCGGCGACGACTTCATCGAGCGGACGGATCTCCCACTCCTCGACCGGCAGCCCGCCGCCGCCGCTCTTCGGCAGCGACACGGCGCCCTGCGCGTCGAGCCCGAGGTCTTCGACGCGGATCTCCCGTCCTTCGAGCGTCAGCATGGCGCGCTCGAGCACGTTGCGCAGCTCGCGCACGTTCCCCGGCCACGCGTACGACATCAGCTTCTTCATGGCGCGCTGCGAGACCATCGGCACCGGACGTCCCATCTCTTTCGCCAGCGGTTTGAGGATCTCGGCGGTAAGGATCGGCAGATCTTCGAGCCGTTCGCGCAGCGCCGGCATCCGCAAACGCACGACGTTGAGCCGGTAATAGAGGTCGCTGCGGAAACGTCCTTCTTCCACTTCGCGGACGAGATCGCGATTCGTCGCCGCGATGAGGCGAAAGTCGGCGCGCAGATCGCGAATGCCGCCGACGCGGCGAAAGCGTTTCTCTTCGAGCGCCTTCAGCAGCCGCGCCTGCACCGTCACTTCCATCTCTCCCATCTCGTCGAGGAAGAGCGTCCCGTCGCCGGCGATCTCGAAGAGTCCCGGCTTCGTGTTCATCGCATTCGTGAACGCGCCGCGCTCGTGACCGAAGAGCTCCGACTCGAGCAGCTCTTTCGAAAGTCCGGCGCAGTTCAGATCGACGAACGGACCGCGCGCACGCGTGGAGCGATGATGGATGAGGCGCGCCATCACGCCTTTGCCGGTGCCCGACTCCCCTTCGATCAACACCGGCGATGAGGCGCGCGCGACGTTGCCGAGGAGTTGATTGAGCTGCGCGACGGCAGGAGAGATGCCGGGAAGCTTTTCGACGTCGTTCTCATCGCCGCGCCGAAGCGCGAGCAACTCGCGGCGCTGCGCGATCATCCGCGACACCTGCTCCAGCGTCGCCACGAGCGTCTCGTAATCGAACGGCTTCTGCAGGAACGTCTCGGCGCCGAGCTTCATCGACTCGGTGACGCGATCGAGCGTCCCGCCGCCCGACATCATGATCACGGCCGTCGTCTCCGAATACGTCTTCACGTGATTGAGGAGATCGATGCCGGAGATGTCGGGAAGGCCGACGTCGATCAGCACGACGTCGGGAGAGAACTCGGCGAACGCCACGATCGCCAGACGGCCGGTCGCGGCGGTGCGAACTTCCCATTCCTCGGCCAGCAGCATCTCCAATCCGGTGCGAACGGATTCTTCATCGTCGACGATCAGGATGCGATTTCTCAGCGCTGTGTTGGCCATAACGCCGACAAGTGTACAACTTTCAGACGCCCGTCTGTTTACGAAACATCTGCGGTAGCGGCAAGACGCCTATAACTAGCGCATTTTCAGTTGTTTGCCATATTTCGGACGCGTGGCATCCACGTTGGAGTAGTGCCGGCCAGGAGAAAACGACAAATGATCATCATGGCCGCACTGCTCAGCATCAACATCGATCTCACTGCCCTCTTCTCTCGCGGGCCGAAGACGGCATCGCCGACCGCAACCTGCCACATCACCACGACGTCGCACCGCTTCGTCGGAAACCCCGGCTCGACGTTCCGCTACGACGGCGAGACGTTCCGCATCCCGGCGCGCGGCTGGATCGAACTCGTCGCCAGCCCGAAAGCGACGACCTACGAAATGGCCGGTCGCGCTCTTCCGCTCAACGTCTTCCCCCGCGACGGCTTCGGCACCGAAACCGTCCAGCTGCCGAACCTCACCGAGTAAAGGAGCAAACGACCATGAACGCCTTCGTGAAAAAGACCATTGCCGATCTCCGCGGCGGCCGCCAGAGCTGGAGAGTCATCTCGGTTCTCAGCGGTTCGTCGTTCGTCATCTCCGTCGCCACCGTGCTCGTACGCCAGCCGTTCTGAGAGTCAGGAGAAAGCCATGAACACCGACAATCGCCGCATCACTCTGATCTGCCGTGGCGCCAGCGCACCTGCCCGCGGATGGAGAACCGGCACGGATTCGCCGACCCGCAATATCCTGCTTCAGGCATTCCCGGTCCTGACGTACGCGCTGCACAACGGTCTGAACGAACTGCAGCAGGACGTCGAGCGCGTCATCATCGATCACGCAACGACAGCCGGCGCGTTCCTCGATCTTCTGACGTCGCTTCCGACCCACTTCATGGGCGACATCCTTTTCATCCAGGACGACTCCAGGGGATATCTCAGCGCGACCGGCCGCGGCGGCGATCGAGTTCTCTACGCGCTCGGCGAGGAAGACATCGACTTCTACCTGCACACGCATTCCCTGAAGCCGGCGTGGACGATTCCTCTGCTGCGCATCGCCTGACGCTGGACGACATCGCGGTGCCGCGCGTACAACGGCACATGCGAATTGCGCGATTTGTGCTCGTCGCCACGTGCCTCGCTGCCGCTCCGCTTCACGCGCAGCCGAAGCGCCTCACCGTCATCGAGGATCAGAAGATTCGCGATGCCGCCGTCGCCGCATATTCGTTCGGCAACTGCGGCGCGATTCCGCTCGTTCCCAACTCGGCGGTCCGCGGCGCGCTCGGCAACTCGCGCTGCACGCTGAGCGTTGACGGAACGCCGGTCGACTTCTACAGCTTCGACGGCGCGACCGACGATTTCTTCTCCGTCGATCTGCACGCGAACGGCGCCGCATACACGAATCCGCGCGTCGTGCTCATTCCGCCTCCGGGCGATTTCGAGAAGCCGCCGCTCCTGACCGGCTCGCAGTCGATCACCGTTCGCTGGCTCGTCACGAGGCCGGCGCGCTGGATCATCGCCGTCGGTTCCGCCGATCCATCCGCACACGGCGATTACGTCCTCGGCTTCCGTTCCCGCCGTCTCACCGGCAGCCAGGTGCCGGCGCAATGCACGCAGCAGGTTCTGCAGTGCAAACAGTCGGCGTCAGCGGTGATGAGTCCCGATTCGTGCGCGTTCAACGGCCTTCCGACCGACGGCTATCTCGTCATGGCACCTCCCGGCGAACCGGTGAAGGCGGAGATCGACGCGGAGAGTGACTTCAGCGCGCGCCTTCGCTATCGCTACAGCGGTGCGAGCTTCAGCAGCACGACCAGCCTGAACGGTCACGCGATTCTGAACGGCTACTCCGATCGCGACGTCGAGCTCTGGATTGAAAATCCGAATCGCGGTTTTTACAGCATGTCGCTCAGCTGCGATTCGCCGGTCTGCGCGCGACCGATCATCACCGGCGAGCCGTCCGATCAGACGGTGAAGCCGGGCGGACATGCCGAGCTTTCGCTCGAGCTCGACGGCACGCTGCCGGTCAAAGTCGAATGGATGGAAAGCGACGGCACGTCGTGGTCCGGCGGTCCGACGTTCCTCACGCCGACGCTGCTGAGCGATCGCACGTTCACCGCGACGGTGACGAACGCATGCGGCTCCACGCAGTCGCGCGCGGTGACGGTTCACGTCGACAATACGTCGCGACATCGCCGCGTCCCGCACTGACTCCGTTTGACGCCCTCACCTGCATTTGTTATCTAACCGCCCGTGCAACTATGGACGGCGTTTCTTCATACGGGATGGGTGGGCAAGACCGTCCTCGGCATCCTGATTCTTTTCTCCATCGGTTCCTGGGCGACGATGTTCGTCGTCAGCAGCCGGTTCCGCCGTTCCGCGAACGCGTCGCGGCGCTTCCTGGCGAGCTTCCGTAAAGCGAAGCGGCTCGCCGACGTGCAGACCGCGCAGGCGACGCACTCTTCACTGGTCGGACTGTTCAAAGCCGGCTACGCGGAGATCGAAGCGCAAACGCTGCACACAGCCGGCTCGCAAACGATCCGCTCGCTCGAAAGCGTGGAGCGTTCACTGCTGCGCGCGGCGCGCATCGAATCGGCGCGGCTGTCGAAACATCTGCCGTTTCTCGCGACGACCGCCGCCGCCTCGCCGTTCATCGGACTGTTCGGAACGGTGTGGGGAATCATGCAGGCCTTCGCGACGATCGGCACGATGGGCACGACGTCGATCACCGCCGTCGCGCCGGGCATCAGCGAAGCGCTGATCAACACCGCCGCCGGACTCTTCGCGGCGATTCCGGCGCTGCTCGCATACAACTATTTCGTGCAGCGACTTCGCGGCGCGCGCGGCGAGATGGAAGACTTCACGCTGGAGTTTCTGAACCTGACGGAGAGGAACTTCACGTGAGACGGCATGAGGCATGAGTGATGAGGTATGAGTAAAGGCAAAAGCCGGTTCTCACTCATGCCTCATTACTCATCCCTCATCAGTTACCTTTGAGCGGCTCGTAACGTCTAACGTACACATGGCTTTCCGCTTCGACAGCAGCGACGAATACGGCGATCTCGCAGAGATCAACGTAACGCCGCTCGTCGACGTGATGCTCGTGCTGCTGATCATCTTCATGGTGACGGCGCCGATGCTGACGCAGGGGCTGACGGTGCAATTGCCGACTGCAGAGGGGAAGAGCTTCGAGCTCGCGTCGAACAATCCCGCAAAGATCCAGGTGACCTCGACCGGAGCCGTCTATCTCGACGGTGCTCCGGCCGGTTCGGCCGACCTCGAAGCGACGCTGGCGCCAATGCTGCGTAACCGCGGCGTGAAGCGCGCGTTGCTCGAGGCCGATGCAGGCGTTCCGTACGGGCGGGTGGTGGCGGTGCTCGATGTAATGAACCGCGCAGGGGTGGAGCAACTCGGAATGGTGACGCAGCCGAAGGGACCGGATGGAAGACCACGTCGGTGACGTGCTCGCGCGGCGCGCGGCGCTCGACTCCGGCGCCGCTCCTGCCATCGCGCTTTCGATTCTTCTGCACGCCGGCATCACCGGCTTCGCAGCGTGGCGTGCGCTGAGTAATCCCGCTCCGATGATGACGGGCGGCAAGCTGCAGATTCAATTCGCATCGAGCATGAGCGCACCGGCGCCGATCACGAACAGCGCGCCGCCGAAACCAAAGACTCCGAAGATGGAAGTGCCGGCCGTTCCGCAACCGGTTACCGCGCCGCTCGTGCAGCCGAATGACAAAGTCGTCGCGAAAGGACTCACTGGTCAATCAACAAAGAAAGGCGTCGATGGACTCGCGCCGACCGTTCCCTCCCCGGCGCCCGCCGCCGCAACCTCGACGATCGGCAAGCCGGGCATCGGTGCACCGGCGGCCGACGTGCCGGTCGGCGGCTCCGGCGTCACCGGCATCGAAGGCGACTTCCGCGACGCGGCGTACATCGAGCGGATGCGCGCGCTGATCGGCACGCACTGGCTGCGGCCGGCGAGCGTCGCTCCCGGCACGGTCACCACCGTCTACTTCATCATCGATCGCGACGGAAAGATTCGCGACGTCGCAGCGGAGAAACCGAGCGGCAACGGCACATTCGATCGCAACGCGCTTCGCGCCGTGCTCGAATCGTCGCCGCTTCCGCCGCTTCCCTGGTCCTACAACGGACTCTTCGTCGGCGTACACCTGACATTCAAATGAAACGAGCACTCATCGCAGTCGCACTCGCATTCATCGCCGCATCGCTCGCGGCACAGTCGCAGATCGTCACCACCGTCGACCCGAATCAGGCAACGAAGGTGTTGAAGATCGCCATCCCGTTTCCGGAGCTGACGCCGCCCGCGACGAGCACGAACGCGGCGCCGGTCGCGTCGGAAGTCATCCACGCGCCGTTCTACAGCGTACTGACGCGCGACATCGCGGCATCGGGCGTCTTCGCCATCGCGCCGATTCCGCCGAACGTTCCCGCGTCGTCGAATCTCGCGAAACAGATCGGCGCCGACTTCGCGCTGAAGATGACCGTCTGGACGGAGAGGAACGCGCAGACGAACGCCGACGACATCGTCGTTGAAGCGCGGCTGCTCGACACGACCGGCGGCCAGCCGTTCGGCAAACGCTATCGCGGCGTCGTCGCCAGCCTCTCGCTGATGGCGCATTCGCTCAGCACCGACATCGTTCGCGCCATCTACGGCAAGCCGGGGATCTTTCTCTCGCGCATCGCGTTCGCATCCGATCGCACCGGCACGTGGGAAATCTGGCTGATGGACTGGGACGGCCAGAATCAGCGGCAGATCACGCAGCACGGCGCGCTGTCGATTCTGCCGAGCTGGTCGCCCGACAACGAGCGGATGGTCTACACGTCGTTCGCGCGCGGCACGAGCGACATGTACATCGTCAATCGCCGCGGCGGCGGACGCATTCGCGTGGCGACCAACCTCGCACTCAACACGTCAGCGACGTTCTCGCCGGTCGGCAACGACATCGCGTTCGTCGGCTCGGTGAACGGCAATCCCGACATCTATCTCATTAAAGACGACAGCACGAATCTGCGTCGTCTCACCTCGTCGGCGACGATCGAGTCGACGCCGGAGTGGAGTCCGAACGGACGGCAGATTTCGTTCACGTCGGGACGGAGCGGTACGCCGCAGATTTACGTGATGGATGCGGAAGGGACGAACGTGCGCCGCATCTCATTCGAAGGCGAGTGGAATGATGACGCGGCGTGGTCGCCGGATGGCGAGCAGCTCGCGTACACCTCGCGCGTCAACGGCCGCTTTCAGATTCGGATCATGAATCTCGTCGACGGACAGAGCCGCATCATCGCAGCCGGCGAAGGATCGAATGAACAGCCGGCATGGTCGCCCGACGGACGATGGATCGCATTCCAGTCGAACCGCAGCGGCAAATGGCAGCTTTACCGGATGCGCGTCGACGGCAATGACATCCAGCAATTGACGAGCACGGGCGAGAACAAAGAACCCGACTGGTCGAAGAAGATCGAGTAATGACGCGGGTGTATCATCGATTCGCGTCCGACATAAGGAGCTGAAAAGACAATGAATAACGCAGTCAAAGGGTTCCTGACCGGAGTCACGGCAGTCGCGCTGGTAATGACGCCCGCATGCCGTTCGAAAAACACGAAAGTCAAAGATGAGGCGGTGCACGTCCAGCCGGATACTGCGCCGACCGTTACGATTCCGCCGCACGACACGGCCGAGCGCGTCCAGCCTTCGGAAGATTTCGTCAAGCCGTCCGCGGAGCCGACCGTCACCGCCGACGTTCTGCCGAACAACACTGAAGAGCTCAATCGCTACGTGCAGGACAAAGGTCTGATCAAGGACGCGTTCTTCGACTATGCGGAAGCGACGCTCAGCAGCGAAGCTCAGGCCGATCTGACGACGTCCGCAAACTGGCTGAAATCGAATTCGAAATACAACCTTCTCGTCGAAGGACATTGCGACGAGCGCGGCACCGAGCAGTACAACCTCGCGCTCGGCGACAAGCGCGCGCAGCAGGCGAAGGATTACCTCGTCGCCTCCGGCGTCGACGCCAGCCGCATTCGCACGGTCAGCTACGGCGAAGAGCGTCCGTTCGATCCGGGTCACGATGAAGGTGCGTGGAAACAGAACCGTCGCGCACACCTCGTGCTCGTCGGGAAATAAGCGATGAAGCTCGTTCGTCCCGCGCTCCTCATCGCCACGCTGCTCGCTTACGGGTGCGTTACGTCATCCGACCTCGAGAAACTGCAGAGCCAGATCTCCGACATTCAGGATCAGGTCGCGCAGTTGAAACGGACGGCGTCGAGCAAAGAGGAAGTTCAGAACGTCAACGCGAAGATCGCCGAGCAGACGCAGACGCTGCTGAAGTCGAATGCGACGCTCGTCGCCAAAGTGGCCGACATCGAAGACAAGATGAACAACACCACCGGCAGCAACGAGCAGACGAACTACAAGCTCGACCGGATGGCGCAGCAGCTGACGCAGGCGCAGCACGACGTCGAAGAGCTGAAGGTTGCCGCGCGCGCCGCGGCAGCCGTTCCCGCTCCGGCACCGGCCGGCGCGCAGCCGGCGCAACCGGCTCCGGCGCAGATGTCGGAGATGACAGTGACGAGTCCGCCGGAGAGCGGTACGAATCCGATGGAGACGTATCAGGCGGCGTATCGCGATTACCAGAAAGGCAATTACGACCTGGCGATGGCCGGCTTCCGGGAGTTCATCGAGAAGAACCCGAATTCCGAATACGCGGACAACGCCGCGTACTGGGTCGGCGAGAGCCTTTTCTCGCAGAAGAAATATGCCGAGGCGATTCAGCAGTTTGACAGCGTCGTCAGCCGTTATTCGCGGTCGGACAAAGTCCCGGGAGCGTTGCTGAAGAAGGGATACGCGTACATTGCCATCGGTGACCGCTCGCGCGGCATCGTGCAGCTTCAGTACGTGGTCCACGAGCACCCGTCGGCGCCGGAAGCGGCGCTTGCGCGTCAGAAACTCAAGCAACTCGGGGTCGAAACGAAGTAGAATACGCAGCTTTGCCGGGGCAGGCCTTCCTGCCCGCCCCATTTTTCAATCAAACAACAGGAGCAACATCGATGGCGAACACTCGCTCGGCCGAGAAGCAGCAGCGGCAGGCCGAAAAAGCAAATGCGCGGAATCGGGCCGGCAAGTCGCGCCTGCGCACGGTTCTGAAGAAGGCGAAGTCGACGATCCAGGGCGGCGATGCCGATACGGCAGCGCTCTCCACCGCCTTCTCGGAAATCGACAAGGCGGCGAAGAAGAAGGTCATTCGCGGCAACACCGCGGACCGCTACAAGTCGCGCCTCGCGGCGCAGTCGAAGCGCAGCGCAGCAAAGTAAGTGTGGACGCGGGCACGCCCGCCCGGCGGCCGAAGCGGCCGCCTCCACATTTGCAACCCGATCCCGGCGCAGGCGATCCCTGCGCCATTTTTTTGCATGACTGACCCTTCTCCGCAAACGATTGCAGTTCTCGCGATTCTCTATTCGCGTCACGGCGATGCGCTCGTAACTCGCGGCGACGTCGAATCGGCGATCCGCGCGCTTCCCGGCGCCGGGCGCATCGCGAAGTCCCAACTCGACGAAGCACTTCGCTCCGTCGCGCCGTGGCTTCGTGCAGCCGCCGGAAATGCCTACGTCCTCGGCGACGATGCACACACGCTCCTCGCCTTCCCGGCCGAGGATGACGAAGTCACGCTCTCGCCCGAAGAAGATGCGCAGCTCGTCGAGCTCCTGCGCGGCAATGCGGCGTCCGGCGCCATCGATCGCGACGCGCTGACCGCCGTCACGCGGCGCTTTCTCGCCGAAGTCCTGGCCGGCGCCGACATCCCCGACGAGTTGCTCGAAGCGGTCGTCGAAGCGTACGTACAGCGCGGCACGCTCACGATGAGCGAAGACGGCGGGCGTTATACGATTTCGCTTTAGTGGCGAAAGCGAAGCAGCATTACGACCCGCATCCCGGCGTGGCGATGGTCCGCAAATGGATCGACACGCTGAAGGAGAAGACCGGCCACGATCTCGATGAGTGGGTCGCGCTCGTGCTGAAGGAAGGTCCGCCGTCGACGAAGGATCGCCGCGACTGGCTGAAGAAAGAGCACAACCTCGGCACCAACAGCGCCGCGTGGATCGTCGATCACGCCGAAGGAAAAGGCGACCTCGAGGAAGGCGATCCGAAGAAGTACGTAGCGCGCGCCGTCGAATATGTCGACGCAATGTTATCCGGCTCGAAGGCCGGACTCCGTCCCATCTACGACGCACTCTACGATCTCGCCCGCTCCATCGCCGACGACACCAGGCTCTCACCCGGGAAAACGATCGTCTCGATCTATCGCAATCACGTCATCGCGCAGATCAAACCGACCACCCGCACCCGCATCGATCTCGGCTTCGCCCTCGGCGACACGAAACCGTCCGGCCGTCTCACCGACACCGGCGGCCTCGCGAAAGGCAACCGCATCACGCATCGCATCGGAATCACGTCGGTCGATGAGATCGACGCCGAAGTGAAGCGCTGGCTGAAAAAAGCATACGAGCTCGACAGCTGAGTTGGGGTCACATCTGACACTTTGACTTTAG
>JAXDJV010000016.1:0-82072 GCA_034667465.1 Acidobacteriota bacterium
GACAGTTTGACTTTAGAAGTCCAAAGTCAAACTGTCAGATGTGACCCCAACTTACCATCTGCGGCTGGAGCGGCATCGCGCTGATGTGGCGCGATTCACGGCGCTGCAGCGGCGGATCTCGATGGCGCGGCTGGCGTCGATCGCGTTGGCGTTCGTCGTGGCGTGGTTTGCGCCGATTTGGGCGCTTGTTCCTGTTGGCGCGTTCATCATCCTGATCTTCGTTCATGAGCCGGTCATTAAGGCGCGGCGGCGGGCGATTGCGGCGGCGGCGTTTTGTGAGCGCGGCATTGCGCGGATGTCGAATGCGTGGCGCGGGCGCGGCGATCGGGGGAGCGAGTTCGCGGACGATCATCATCCGTTCTCGGGTGACCTCGATCTGTTCGGTGAGGGGTCGCTCTTCGAGCTCGTCTCGATCGCGACGACTGCCGCCGGCCGGCGCATTCTCGCGGAGTTGTTCCGGTCGCCTGGCGGCGACATTCGCGAACGCCAGCAATCCGTCGACGAGTTGCGCGATCGCCTCGACCTTCGCGAAGAACTCGCCGTTCTCGCCGGCGAAGTGCGCGGCGACATCGAATCGGCCGATCTCGGCGCGTGGTCGACGGCGCCGGTGCAGCTCGTGTCGCGCGGCGAACGGCTCGTCGGCATCGTCATCGCGGTGCTGAACGTCATCACGCTCGTGCCGGCGGTCCTCACGTTCGTCAACGGGCGCGGCACGGTGATCCCGTTCTTCGTGATGGTCGGTGTGACGTTCATGTTTCAGCGACGCGTGAGACCGCGCGTCGATGAAGCGATCGGCGCCGTATCGCGAAGAGAGCCCGCACTGGCACTCCTCGCACGACTCGTGGCGCGACTCGAACGTGAACGCTTTACGTCACCGCGTCTCGCGAAATTGCACGCAACGCTGCAGCGCGAAGGCGAGCCGGCGTCGAAACAGATCGACCGGCTGCGGCGACTCGTCGCGCTGCTCGACTCCGCGCGTAATCAGATGTTCGCGCCGTTCGCGGGACTCATGCTCTGGAACTATCAGGTCGCCTGGTCGATCGAGCGCTGGCGCGCACGCGCCGGACGGAGCATCGTCGAATGGATCGACGCGGTCGGCGAGCTCGAAGCGCTTGCATCGCTCGCGTCGTTCGCGTTCGAGCATCCGTCGTTCGTGATGCCGGAGATCGTCGACGGTCCGGCGCTCTTCGACGCGATCGGCGCCGGACATCCGCTCATCGATGAAGAGAAGCGCGTCACGAACGACGTCACGCTCGGCGCCGAGCCGCGGCTGCTCATCATCAGCGGCTCGAACATGTCGGGCAAGAGCACGATGCTGCGAACGATCGGCGTCAACACCGTGCTCGCACTCGCCGGAGCACCTGTTTGCGCGACCTCGCTGCGCATCGCGCCGATGGCGGTCGGCGCATCGATCCGCATCCACGATTCGCTGCAGGAAGGCGCTTCGCGTTTCTACGCCGAGATCCTGCGCATTCGACAGGTGCTCGAGCTCGCGAACAGCGGTCAGCCGCTGCTCTTTCTCCTCGATGAAATCCTGCACGGCACGAACTCACACGATCGCCGTGTCGGAGCGGAAGCGATCGTGCGCGGACTCGTCGAGCGCGGCGCGATCGGCTGCGTGTCAACGCACGATCTGACTCTTGCCGAAGTTGCCGACGCGCTTGCGCCGCGCGCTGCGAACGTGCACTTCGAGGATCAGTTCGAAGCAGGGGAGATGCGCTTCGATTACCGGATGCGGCCCGGCGTCGTGCGACGCAGCAACGCACTCGCGCTGATGCGGACGATCGGCATCGAGATCCCCCCGTCATCCTGAGCGGAGCGAAGGATCCGGGCGGGAGGGGCGCGCCGCGAGTCCCACCCGCCCGGATCCCTCGCTACGCTCGGGATGACTAACGGGCGAAGCTGTACCGCAGCTCTGCCACCACGCGCCGTTCATCCCCCGCCACGATCGCTTCGACGCCGGCGCGCAGCTTCCCGCGCGGCGACCAGAACACGGCCGCGGTGACTGCGTGACGATGATCGGTGCCCTGCGAAAACGCGTCGCCGCGAATCGATGCGCGCCAGTTGTCGATGCGTCGCGAGACGAGCAGATAGCTCGCTCGGATGTCGGTCGGATACGTCGTGCCGAACACCGTTATGCGCGTCACGCCCCATCCCGTTTCCGCGGCCGCGGTCCAGTCGCCGATCGTGTAGTCGGCGCCGGCGATGTCGAACCGCGTGTTCCAGTTGAACAGCTCGCCGTGCTCGAGCGCGTCGGAGCGGTTGTCGATGTGCGTCAGCTGCACGGTTCCGCGATCGTTGTTCCAGCGCGCGCGTCCGGCCCAGCCGAGCGTGCCGTCGGTCTCGGCGGAAACAGACGTGAAGTATTCGCCATCGACCGGCACGTGTTCCCCGAGGAGCGTCCAGCGATCGCGCATCGCCCAGCCGCGGGCGGGTGGCAAGGCGCCGAACGTATCGTTCCCGCGATAAACCGTCACGCCCGCGCTCCACTGGCGGCGCAGCGTGTACGACGCATCGATGCCGATCGGACGGAGCTCCTCGCCGAGCCAGCTGTTCAGCGCCGACGGCGTGATCGTGTACGGCGACTCCCAGAGCGCGTCGACGTTCTCGCGCGAGCCGGGAAGAAAGAACGCACCTTCGAGAAAGTGGAAACGATGATCGCCGCGTACCAGATTTTGTTCGAGGTACGCCTCGACGACGCCGACGCGTCCGCGGCGCGAGCCGTCGTCATCGTTGCGTGCGAGGAGATGCAGATGCGCGCCGAGGACGAGCGAAGGACGCCAGTCGATGCCGAGCTGAACCTGAGCGGTGAGTGCGTTGTCGTCGAGCGGCAGCGCCGCATCCGAGTTTCCGCCGCGCAGTAATGCGAAGCCGCTCCACTGCAAAGTGTCCGAGCCCGCGGCCGGCAGCGCGAGCATCGTCGCGACGAAAAGTACGGTCCCGGCCATCCGCATTTGCTCAATCATCGCACTGTCGGCGAAATCATGGCTCGTTGCTTGCGCGTTCCGTTCCGCATGCGCTCACTGCTCGCAATCGCTGCCGCCTTCGTCACGCTCCCGCTCGCTGCCGCTTCGATTGACGTTCGCGTTCAGGATGCGCGCGGCGGCGTCATGCGTGATGCCGTCGTTTACGCGGTCCCGGAAGGGCGGCAATTGCCGCTCGCGAAGAAGACGGCAGTGATGGATCAGAAGAATCGGATGTTCATCCCGCACGTCCTGGCGGTGCAGACCGGCACTTCGATCCGGTTCCCGAACAGCGACGACATTCGTCATCACGTCTACTCCTTCTCGCCCGCGAAACCGTTCCAGCTGCCGCTGTACAAAGGGACGCCGGCGAATCCGCTTCTCTTCTCCAAAGCCGGCGTCGTTACTCTCGGTTGCAACATTCACGACCAGATGAGCGCCTTCATCGTCGTCGTCGATACTCCCTACTTCGAGAAGACCGACAGCGGGAAGGCGACGCTTTCCGGAGTGGAGCCCGGTCGTTACAGCGTGCGAGTCTGGTACCCGGACATGCGCGACGAGCCGCAGCCGCAGACGATTAACGTGACCGGCGACGAGCGCGTGGCCGTATCCTTTGTCGCGGGGCACGCTGCGGCGCCGCCGGCCGCGGACCATCAAACGCATGGCCATCCGTAGTTTTCAGGCGAGACTCCTAATCCTTCTGATCGCGCTCCTCGTGCTTCTCGAAGCCGGGACGCTGATCTCGGTTCATCTCGCCGGACAACGGACGCTGCAACGCAGCATCGCCAGGGAATTGCGCGTCGGCGCAAACGTCCTCGAACGGGTTCTCGACACGCGCGCGAAACAGCTCTCCGATTTTCTGCGCGTCCTCGCCTTCGATTTCGCATTTCGTGAAGCGATCGCGTCCGGCGATCAGCCGACGATCACCTCCGCGCTGACGAATTCACGCTCGCGCATCGAGGCCGATGCCGTCGTGCTGATCGGACTCGATGGCACCGTCACCGCCGACACGCTCGGCGGCCGGATGGCCGGACGCCCGTTCCCCTTCGCGTCGCTGCTGAAAGTCGCGGAGGAACGCGGCGAAGCGTCGGGAACCGTGTCGTTCTCCGGCCGGCCATATCAGTTCGTGATCGTGCCGGTGCTCGGGCCGCGCCCGATCGCCTGGATCTGCGCCGGGTTCGAGATCGAGGAACGAGTGCTCACCGACGTACGCCACCTGGCGTCGCTCGATGTCTCGATCTGGACGAGCTCCGCCGGCGGGATGCCGGCGCTGATGTCGACGCTGCCGCCGGAAGAGCGGAACGATCTTGTTGCACAGATGAGCGCGATGTCGAATCCGTTGCAGCCGGTCGAAACGACGATGCAGCTCGGCAACGCGACGTACGCAACGCTGATGCAGTCGTTGCGTACCGCCGACGGTTCGCGCGTGAACACGCTGCTGCAACGCGATCTCGAAGAAGCGCGGCGTCCATTCGCGACGCTCGAGCTGCAGATCTTCGCGTTGTCGGCGTTGTTGCTGCTGGTTGCGGTCGCGGCCGCGGTGACGTTCGGACGAACGGTCACGCGTCCGCTGCGCGTGCTCGCTGAAGGTGCAGGACGCATCGAACGCGGCGATTACGTTTCGCCGATCGCGCTGAAGCAGCAGGACGAGTTCGGCCAGCTCGCCACGGCGTTCAACCAGATGCAGTCGGCGATCGCGGCGCGCGAAGATCAGATCATGTTTCAGGCGTCGCACGACGCGCTGACGGGACTGCCGAATCGCACGCTGTTCATCGATCGGCTCGCGCAGTCGATCGTCGCCGCGCGCCGCTACGGTCCGTCGGTCGGCATGATCATGATGGACGTCGATCGCTTCAAGGACATCAACGACACGCTCGGTCATCATTTCGGCGATCAGCTGCTGATCGAGATCGGCCGCCGGCTCGAACAGACGATCCGCGCCAGCGACACCGTCGCGCGCCTCGGCGGCGATGAGTTCGCGGTGAAGTTCACCGCCGACAACGCGGAGCACGCGGCCCAGGTCGCGGTGCGCGTCAGTACCGCGTTCGACGCGCCGTTCGTCCTCGGCGACGTGTCGATCGACGTGAACGCGTCACTCGGCATCGCCCTCTTTCCCGATCACGCCGACGATCCCGACACGCTCATGAAGCGCGCCGACATCGCCATGTACGACGCGAAGAAAAATCACAGCGAGATCGCGATTTACGAGCCGGGCCGCGATGAGCATTCCATCCGCCGGCTGTCGCTGATGATGGAGTTGCGCCAGGCGATCGCGCGCGATGAGCTGGAGTTGTATTTTCAGCCGAAGATCGACGTCGTCTCCGAACGCGTCGTGCACGCCGAGGCGCTCATCCGCTGGAACCATCCGAAGCATGGCGTGATGCGTCCCGACGAGTTCATCCCGCTCGCGGAACAGTCGGGAAAGATCAGCCTCGTCACGAAGTGGGTGATTCGCAACGCGATCAGACAGTGCGCGGAGTGGAAGCGCAACGGAATCGATCTGACCGTCGCGGTGAATCTCTCCGCGCTCGATCTCTTCGATTCGGAGCTGCCGACGTTCATTACCGGATTGCTGTCCGACGCCGGCGTTGCGCCGGAGAAGCTGATGCTCGAGATCACCGAGAGCGCGATCATGAAGGACGCCACGTACGCGCAACGCATTCTCGCGGATATGAAGCGCCGCGGAATCTGTCTGGCGATCGACGACTTCGGTACCGGCTATTCATCGCTCGCGCATCTGAAGCGGCTGCCGGTCGACGAGCTGAAGATCGACAAATCGTTCGTGCTGAATCTGACGGAGAGCGCGACCGACGATCTCGTCATCGTCCGCTCGACGATCGAGCTCGGACACAACATGGGTTTGGTCGTGATCGCGGAAGGCGTGGAGACGTCGGAGTCGTGGGACATCCTCAAACGCCTCGGTTGCGATATGGCGCAGGGCTACTACATGAGTCCGCCGCTCCCGGCGAAGAAGTTCGGCGAATGGCTGGAAAGCTCGCGCTGGGGAAACGGAGAGTCATCCCGAGCGTAGCGTCATCCCGAGCGTAGCGAGGGATCCGGGTGGGTGGTGCGCCCCTCCCGCCCGGATCCCTCACTCCCGTTCGGGATGACCTACCGGTTGTTCACGTCGCGCACGAGGATGATGCGGTCGGCGAAGTACGAGCTGCTGTTCGTGTTGCGATCGACCTGCACGTCGACGATGTCGCCGCGCTCGAGGCCGCTCACGGCGTTCGCGCGTCCGCCGACGTCAACGGTTGCGTTCGTGCCGTACTGAACGATGATCGTGTTGTTGTTGGTGCCGTTCGGGTAGCCGGTGAAGCCCGAGCTCCAGCTGGTCTGCTCGAGCTCGATCGTGTGGCGCGAAGTGTCGACGTAGCGAACCGTGCCGCGCAGCGTCGCGTAGTTGCTGTTGCTGCCGCTGTTCGGATACGACGGATAGGTCGAGGAACCTGATGCCTGCGAAACGTCGCGCAGCACCGTCACCGCGTCGGCGACCAGCGTCGAGCCGGACTGATTCACGCGGATCTCGACTTCATCGCCGCGCTCGAGGTCTTCGGGGCGGTGATTCTGTCCCTGGTAGACCACGGAAGTGTTGTTGTCGTACGCAACGCGTACGCTGCTGCCGCTGTTGCCGCCGTTTGCGAGATTCGTGTTGTAGTTGGTGTTGACGAGATAGATCGAACGGTTGTTGACGTCGACATAATCGACGGTGCCGCGGATGGTGTTGTTGTACGTACCCTGACTGGAGCCGCCACCGAGGATGTCGCCGAGGCCGCCGCCTGAAGAGCAGGCGGACGCGAGCAGAAGGGCTATCGCGAGCCCGATGTATGACAGATTTTTCGTTCTCATGGTCGTTTGTCTCCGGGCGGAAAAAGAGCAGGAAACGTGCCCTTTGCGGCACTATCGCGAATCGAAATGGATGAGCCGCCGATCGTTGCAACGCGCAGTGGGGTCGCGGTATCTGACCGCGACGCGCTGGCGGATTTGCGCGACGCGTTTGCGCGCGATCACGTCGTCCGTTTGCGCGGTCTGCTTGCGGATGAGCTGCTCGAGCACGCGCTGCGGTTGATCGATGAAGGGACGTTTGCGATTCGCGAGGATGCCGGCATCGCCGTCGAGCTCTGTCTGCAGCAGAGTCGCGCATTCGATCTGTTGATGTTCGTGATGAACGCGCCGCAGATGCTCGAGGCGATGCGTGAGCTGACCGGCTGCACGTCGATCACCTCGTTCAGCGGCCGCATCTATCGCTTCGATCCCGCGGTCGCCCATCACGATTCGTGGCACGACGACACGCAGAACGGCAGGCGCAAGATCGGTATCAGTCTCAACCTCGGCCGCGTACCGTTTTCCGGCGGTGAGTTTCAGCTGCGTTCGAGAGAGGAGCCGGAGCGGACGATCACGATCGCGAATACCGGCCCCGGCGACGCGATCGTGTTTCGCATCGATCCGGCGCTGCAGCATCGCGTTCGTCCCGCGATCGGAGACGTGCCGAAAACGGCGCTGGCCGGCTGGTTCACCGTCGGCGACGTCGACTACTGGTCGCTGATCCGATGAGTGGATTCGCTAGCGTTGTTTCATTCAGCGGTGCGGTCGTCGATCGCGACGTCTTCGCGAACATGCGCGCGCTGCTGGCGCGGACCGCGCCGGATGGCGGCGGCGAGCGGATCGATGACGGCGTCGCGCTCGCGTACGCATATTTCAATTCCGATCCGGAGCGTCCGGCGAACGTGATGCCGGCAATGCTCGGTGCGCGAACGATCGTCGGCGATTTGCGGCTCGATGAACGTGATGTGTTGCGCGACGCGCTCGGTCTTTCCGGCGTTATCGATGACGCAACGCTCGTGTTGTATGCCTACGCACGGTGGGGAAGTGACTGCGTCGCGCAACTCATCGGCGATTTCGCCTTCATGATTTGGGACGCGGACGCGCGCGAGGTTTTCGCCGCGCGCGATCCGTTCGGCGTCAAGCCTTTCTACTACGCGTATCGCGATCAGGCATTCATCGCGTCCTCGGCGCTCCGTGCGCTGCGATTGCATCCGCTCGTTCGCGACACGCTCGATGACGAAGCAGTCGCTGATTTCCTCCTCTTCAGCATCGTGCGCGATCCGGAGCGGACGACGTTCGCCGACATCCGCACGTTGCCGGCCGGTCACACGATGCGCGTTCGTGCGGATGGCGTTCGCATCGCGCGCTGGTGGACACTGCCGGTCGAAGAGCCGTTGCGTTTTTCCGGCGAGCGCGAAGTGGTCGATGCCTTCAACGAGCAGCTGACATGCGCGGTCGCCGATCGGATCGCATCACCGTCGATCGCGGTGTCGATGAGCGGCGGACTCGATTCGTCATCGATTGCGACGGTCGCCGCCGAGCTGCTGCAAGCACGACATGGCAAAGCGCAAATCCTCGCGCAGACGATCATCTTCGATCCGCTCGTGCCCGACGACGAAGAGCGTTTCGCGGTTGCGGTTGCGCGCTCGCTCGGCATCGAGCACGAGCTCATTCGCGCCGATCGGCGGCGTCTGTTCGAAAAGTGGGAACAGCCCGAATATCAAAAGGACGAACCGTCGAACGATCCCTTCTCATCGATCACGACCGATCAGTTTCGGCGCGCCGCGGAGTTCGCGCCGGTCCTGCTCAGCGGCCAGGGAGGCGACGCTGTCTTCTACGCATCGCATCCCTATTTTTACGACCTGCTGCGGCGCGGACGACTGCTGCGATTCGCCACCGAGGTTGCGGGATTTACGTTCAGTCGCGGGAAGCTGCCGCCGCTTTGTCTGCGATCGAGTTTTCGTCGCGCGCGCGGCGTGCAGCCGGCGCGTGCTCCGCTGCCGTCGTGGATGGCGCCGGCGTTCGTGCGCGAGTTGCGGCTCGACGAGCGCTGGAACGCTTACTGGAACGAGGAGCTGCCCGTTCATCCGACGCGTCCGCAGGCGTACAACCATCTGAACAACAACGTCGGCTGGCAGCGATTGAATGAGTACACCGACGCGGCGGCGATGCACGTACCGCTCGTCTATCGCAATCCATTTCTCGACGTGCGGCTCGTTCGCTTTCTCCTGCGCGTGCCGCCGATGCCGTGGTTCGCGGAGAAAGAGCTGTTGCGCGAAGCGATGCGCGGACGGCTTCCGGAGTTGACGCGTACGCGGCGCAAGACGCCGATCGGAATGGATCCGGCACACATTTGGATGACGCGTCAGAGCGATGAACTTTGCGAAATGATGGCGTCCATGCCGCTGCTCGACCGCTGGATCGACCGCGAGCACGCCTCTGCCGCCATCCGTTCCTCGGAGCGAACGTTGTATGATTCTTTTCTGCTCAGCTTGCTACCGGGCATCGGCTTGTGGCGTCGTGGGGGATGACGCGCACGGGTCGCGCTGTTCACGGAGAGATAAATGGAACGCGAGCAACCTCAGCGCAAGCCGTATTCGAAGCCGAAGCTCAAACTGTACGGCGACATCCGGCAGCTGACGCAGAACATTGTTCGCAACGCCGTCCGCGACGGCGGCAGCAACAGCCAGCGCACCTGACCTCCGCAATGCCGGAGCATTTCTCCGCACACCGTTTCCTTCTCTACGGTCTCATCGTCGGTGCGAATGCGCCGATTGGCGGAGTGCCATCCGCTCCACCTGACGCCGCTCCCGACCTCATCGTCGATTTCAATCCGCTCGTCGATCCGTCGCTGCTTCGCGAAGGCGCGACCGTCATCGAACAGCTGCCGCGCAACGCCGCCGGCGATCCGCTCTTCACTCTTTTTCGTCGCGGTGACGATTACCTTTTCGATTTTCCCGACGGTGCGCAGTTCCTGATCGACGGCGACGCCGCGCACGTCCGCGCCAGCTGGCCGCCGCCGCTCGACGCGGCGCTTGCCGCGATCTACTTCATCAACACCGTCATGGCGTTCATTCTCCGGCTGCGCGGACACGAAGTGCTGCACGCCAGCGCGGCGCTGATCGACGGCAGCGCGGTCGCGTTCATCGGTCCGAGCGGCGCCGGCAAGTCGACAATCGCAGCGTGTCTCGCGCGCCGCGGCTTTCCGATTCTCAGCGAAGACGTGACCGCACTCGTCGAATCAGGCGAGCAGTTTTTCGTGCTGCCGGCGCATTCGCGCATCCGTCTCTGGCCCGATTCGGCCTCGCTGCTTTACGGTTCTGCCGACGCGCTGCCGCTGCTCGCCGGCGAAGACTGGAAGCGCTACGCCGACGTCGACAGCTGCGCGCCGCTGGCCGGGCAGACGTTCGCGCTGACCGCGATCTACAGCCTCGACGATCGGCGCGACACGCCGTCCGCGCCGTCGGTCCAGCCGCTCGCCGAACGCGATGCGCTGCTCGACCTGATCGCGAACACGTACCACAACATCCGCGATCCTCGACTGGCGCCGGCCAGCTTCGAGCGTCTCGGTCGTCTCGTCGAGCGCGTTGCGCTGCGCCTCGCGGTGCCGCACAAAGAGCTCTCGACCGCGCTCGCATTCGCCGATGCGATCGTCGAGGACTTTCGCCGCGTCGTTGCGCCGCGGCTCGAGCGGACGGCAGCGCCGTGACTTCGCGGCGCGCGTTCGTTCGCCAGCTCGCGAACGTCGAGTTCACGCGCGCAACGCCCGAGCTCATTCCCCATCTGCTCGCGTTGTTCGACGATCCGTCGATCGACCATCAGGATCTCGCGCGTCCCGTCGCCTCGATTCTGCTGCGCGATGAGACGAACGAAGATCTGCTCGACGCGTATCTGCGGCGCTGCATCAACACGTCGTACGCGCTCGAACAGCGCTTCGTTGCATTGCGTCGCGCGATCGTGCTCGAAGAAGTGCGTCCGCCGCTGCGCCTGCTGGAGTCGCTGGCGATTCAGGCGTTTCACAACGGCTACGTCTGGCCTGTGAGCGAAGATGTCATCCCGAGCGCAGCGAGGGATCCGGGAGGGTGGTGCGCCATGCTCTACGCGCCGCCCCGGCCCGGATCCCTCGCTGACGCTCGGGATGACGTGGCGCGTGTTTTCGTAGATGAACCAGCCGAGGAAGCGCGGCTCGCGGGGACGCTCATCGATGAAGTTCCGTTTGACGCGGTCACCGCCGCGGTCCGCGCGCAATACGAGGAACATCCGTATCCGCGCTGGCTGTCGCTTCATCGCCGAGACGTGATCGACGACGGTCCGCGACGCATCCTGGTCGCCGGCTGCGGCACCGGTCGTGACGCGATCGCGCTTGCGCTGCAGCATCCATCGTCCACCATCGATGCGATCGACATCAGCCGCCGTTCCCTCGGCTACGCGATGCGCAAAGCGCGCGAGCTCGGCGCGACGAACATCCGCTTTCGTCTCGCCGATCTCCGCCGCATCGACGGCTCGTACGACGCCATTCATGCGATCGGCGTGCTGCACCATCTCGCCGATCCGGTCGAAGGCCTGCGCGCGTTGCGCAACCTGCTCGCGCCCGGCGGCGAGCTCGTCGCCGCGATCTACAGCCGCCGCGGACGCGAATCGCTGCAGCGGCTTCGCGCACTCGGCGGCGACGCAACCGACCTTCGTGCCGCACGCGCGCGAATCTTCGCAGCGCTCGATGAGCGCGAGCGCACGGAGATCGAAGATCTCGACTTCTTCGACCTCGGCCATTTCCGCGACACGCTCTATCACGCGCGTCAGATTGAGCTGACGCCGCTCGAGCTCGACGCCGCGATTCGCGACGCGGGACTCGTTTTCGAACGCTTCGATGACGTGCCGGAAGAGCTCGCCGGCGAGCGCGATCTCGTCGCGTGGGACGCCATCGAAAAAACAAACAGGGACCTTTTTCGCAACATGTTCCGCGCGCGACTGCGTTCCGCGTAAGATCGCCGCGAATGGACCGCGCAACGCGTTTCCGGATTCGCGATGGCGTGATGTTCAACCGCGTCGGCGACGAGATCGTCCTGCTCGATCTCGACAAAGGAACCTATCTCGGCCTCGATCCGGTCGGCAGCCGTTTCTGGGAGCTCGTCACCGCGAACGCATCGCTCGGCGAGGCCATCGAGACGATGCTCGGCGAATACGAAGTGGCGCGTCCCGAGCTGGAAGCTGACGTCGACGAGCTGGTCGACGACCTCGCGCGCAACGAGTTGCTCACAGCGGCCGGCTGAACGGAAATCCGTAGAGCGTCGACTGCTCGAAGTCGCCGGCGCGCCAGCGCCACTCCAGACCGTCGAACGTCTGCATTTCGATCTGAATCACGTCGCCGCGGCGCACTCTCACAGGTTTCGCGAGCGGGAAGAACGACTGCTTCCAGCTGACGCATGCGTTCGGCGGCGCGTTCGAGATCGTGATGCCGTCGATGAGATCCGCGCGGAACCACGCCGCGATTCCGTGCAGCGTGCCGTCGCGCGTGATGGTCACGTCTGATGCGCCGCGCAGCGACGGCGCGTCGTCGCCGAGGTTGAGCGTGATGAGCTCGGCCGCATCGCCGAGGAGCGCGTCGGGATTGATGTTGAGCGTGTAGAACGAATTCACGGCGTGCGTTCGCAGCCGGTTCATGTCGATGCCGAACGGCATGCTCTGCCAGAACGCGGCCTCGACTTCGATCGTCGGATCCTCGACCGGCGCCGCGTACATCGCAACGACGCGCGGCACGATCGTGCCGCCATCGCGCAGCCATACCCGCTTCGCATGCGCGACGGCGCGCGCGATCTGTTCGTCGAAACCGTTGTTCCCCATCGTTTCCGTAACGATCACGTCCACCGGCTCCTCGATCGCGACTTCGAACGAGGAACGGTTGACGAAGACGATGCGGTCTTCGAAACCGTTGTCATGCGCCAGCTCGCGCGCCAGTTCGATGACCGGCAGCTCGTCGATGGCGTAGACCCGTTTGGCGCCGGCGCGGCAGGCGAAGAACGAGAGGATGCCGCTGCCGCAGCCGAGGTCGACGACGACGTCGTTTGGCCTGACGGCGGCGTTGATTGCGTCGCGATAGGAGTGCGTGCGCACCTCGTCCCGGAGCAGTGAGCGGTGAAATGCGAGCACGTCGACGGCAGAAGCGTTCGACAGTTTGCGAATCGTCATGACGGCGACCCGGTCAGCTTCAGCGCGAGCGTCAGACGCGTCCGCGTGCAGAGCCGCGACGGCGGTGTGCCGCGATGTTCGATCGCGGAGCGGAAGAGCACCAGTCGTCCCGGCCGCGGCGAGACGGCGTGAACGGCGTCGCCGGCGTCGTTGTAGAAAATCGTCTCGCCGCCCCACGCGCGATCCCACGTTTCGGCGACGAAGAGGAGCGCCGTGACGTCGGAATCGGAGCTGCTGTCGCGATGGGGGAGGAGGATGTCGCCGAAGGAGACGACGTTGCAGTAAGCGCGTTTGAGCGTGAACGTTTCGCCGGCGAATGACGTGGCGACTTCGCGCAGGATCGCTTCGTAATACGGCTGGCGCGACGCGATGTCGTTCTCGAGCGGGACGATCCACGAACGGGCGTCGATTCCGCCGGCGCTGTCGCTTTCGACGCGCCGCGCTTCGGCGAAGTCGAAGAAGGTGGCGAGGTTGCCGATGCGCGCCGGCGGCAGGACGTCGTCGATGACGAGCAGTTCGCGCCCGTCGATCCGGAAGTCATATCGCGGCATGCCGGGATGATAGCGCCGCTCTCAGCCGGAATGCCCCCCGCGCTTTCCTGTTGACATCGGACGACGATTGCATAAAGATTCACCAAGATGAATATTTATTCACAAGGCGACGTGATGCGCAGACGCGAGGAGATCCTTCGGATCGTTCGCGATACGCAGGTCCATTCTCAGGAAGAGTTCCTCGCTCTCCTGAAGAAGAAAGCCGTTCACGTTACGCAGCCGACGCTGTCCCGCGACCTTCGCGAGCTCGGGCTCGTGAAGACGCCGAACGGCTATGTCGCGCCCGGCGCGCCGGTGGCGACGTTCGTCCCGCGCGATGTCACCGAAGGCCGCTTCGAACACCTCGTCCGCGACTTCGTCGTCTCGGCGGAAGCGGCCGGCAACCTCGTCGTCATCAAGACGCCGGCCGCGGCCGCGCAGCCGGTCGCAAGCGCCATCGATACGACTCGCGTCGACGATGACGTACTCGGCACCATCGGCGGCGACGACACGATCTTCGTCGCCTTCCGCACTCCCGCGTCCGCAGCCGCATTCGCGCGACGTGTGCAGCAAATCGCCGGCCTCACGCCGCAGCGACGGGTTTCACGCCCGTAACGCCATTCGCCGTCAGGGAGCCGATTTCCAATGAGCAATGCACTTCAATTTTCGTCTTCATCCGTCAACGCCGATCCGGCGAAGACCAACGTCGCCGTCTTCGGCGCCACCGGTTACGCCGGCGTGGAGCTGGCGCGCATCCTCGCGCGGCATCCGCACGCGAACGTCACGAGCCTCTTCTCGTCGACCACCGCTTCGCTCGACAACCTCGACGCCGACCTCGTCTTCCTCGCCACGCCGAACGAAGTCTCGGCGTCGCTTGCACCGCAACTGCTCGATCGCGGCATGCGCGTCGTCGATCTCTCCGGCGCGTTTCGTCTCAACGAGCCGGCGCTCTACCCGACGTGGTACGGCTTCGCGCACGAGCGGCCGGCGCTGCTGAACGAAGCGGTTTACGGACTCACCGAGTGGTGCAACGGCGAGCTGCGCGACGCGCGCCTCGTCGCCAATCCCGGCTGCTATCCGACGTCGATCCTCCTCGCGCTGCGGCCGCTCTGCTTCATGCTCGATCGCGAGCAGCCGGTCATCTGCGACTCGAAGAGCGGCGTCTCCGGCGCCGGAAAAAAATCCGACGTCGCCTGGTCGTTCGCCGAAGTCTCCGGCAACTTCAAAGCGTACGGCGTCGGCACGCACCGGCACGAACCGGAGATCCGCCAGGGTCTGCACCTCGGCGTCCGCACTTCGCTCGTCTTCGTGCCCCATCTGCTGCCGATCGTGCGCGGGATTCTCTCAACGATGCACGTCGCCTTCACGCAGCCGGTCAGCGAGCAGCAGCTCACCGACATCTATTCGCGTGTCTATGCGAACGCGCCGCTCGTCGATGTGCTGCCGGCCGGCCAGCTGCCGGAACTGAAGAACGTCGTCAACACGCCGCGCGCCGAGATCGGCTTTCAGCTGCTGCAGGGCGGACGGCGCGCCGTCGTCGTCTCAGTCATCGACAACCTGCTGAAGGGCGCCGCGTCGCAGGCGGTGCAGAACTTCAATCGGATGTGCGGCTACGCCGAGCTGGAGGGACTCCAGTGAACGTCATCAAGCTCGGCGGCAGTCTTCTCGATGACAAAGCGCGCCGCGCGCTCGCGCTTCGCACCATCGCAAACGGCGAGGATGTGGTGCTCGTACACGGCGGCGGCAAGCATGTCGATGCACGCCTTGCGCAACTCGGCATCACGAAGCGGACGCACGCCGGACTGCGCATCACCGATGACGCAACGCTCGACGTCGTCGTCGCGGTGCTGGCCGGCGCCGTCAACAAGATGCTCGTGTCGGAGCTGGCGGAGCTCGGCGTGAAAGCGGCCGGAATCTCCGGCGTCGATGCCGCGACGATCGTCGCCGAACAGCATCCGCCGATCGACGGCATCGCGCTCGGCCACGTCGGCCGCGTCACCGGCTCCGATCCGACGCTCGTTCGCGCGCTCCTCGCGAGCGGCATTCTGCCGGTCGTCTCGTCGGTCGCGCAGGGTCCGAACGGCACGCTGCTCAACGTGAACGCCGACAGCGCCGCCTGCGCGCTGGCGGTCGCACTCGGCGCGACCTCGCTCCGTTTTCTCACCGACGTCGACGGCCTGCTCGACGCCAGCGGCTCGCTCGTGCCGACGCTGACGCCGCACGAAGTCGCAGCGCTCATCACCAGCGGTGTCGTCAGCGGCGGCATGCGCCCGAAGGTCGAATCGGCAGTCGCCGCGATCGCCAGCGGCGTCGGAAGAGTTGCCATAGGAGGAACCGAACTTGTTGCAGCATGACGAATCTCCCGCGGCCGTCGAAGCGCGCGAACAGGCGTTCATCCTCGGCACCTACGCACGCACGTCGTTCCATCCGCGCAGCGGCAAAGGCGCGCGCCTCTTCGACGAAGAAGGGAACGCGTACTGGGACCTGCTCGGCGGCATTGCCGTCAACGTCCTCGGCCACAAACATCCGCGCCTCGTGAAGACGCTGCGCGACGAATCGTCGTCGCTGCTGCACGTCTCCAATCTTTTCTATCACCCGGCGCAGGGACTGCTCGCCGAGCGGCTCGTCCGCGCGTCGGGACTCAGCCGCGCGTTCTTCTGCAACAGCGGCACGGAAGCGAATGAAGCGGCGCTGAAATTCGCGCGGCTCGCCAATCCGAATCGTCCGGAAGTCGTGGCGCTGCAGGAGAGCTTTCACGGCCGCACGCTCGGATCGCTCTCGCTCACCGGACACGAAGCCTATCGGACGCCGTTCGCGCCGCTCGTGCCCGGCGTGCATTTCGTCGAGCCGAATGACGTCGCCGCACTCGAAGCGGTGGTGACGAAGGAAACGTGCGCGATCTTTCTCGAGCCGGTGATGGGCGAGGGTGGCATCGTGCCGCTGAGCGATGAGTATCTCGCCGCAGCGCGGCGGATCGCCGATCGCACCGGCGCGCTGCTGATCTTCGACGAGATTCAGTGCGGTCTCGGCCGGACCGGAACGCTCTTCGCGTTTCAGCAGAGCGGCATCGTTCCCGACATCGTCACGCTCGCGAAACCGCTCGGCGGCGGACTGCCGCTCGGCGCCGTCATCACCGGCGCAGCGATCGACGGCGTCGTGAAGCCGGGACATCACGGCACGACGTTCGGCGGCAATCCGCTGGCCTGCCGCCTCGGTCTCGCCGTGCTCGACGAGATTCAGGATCGCGCGCTGCTGACGAAGGTCACGAAAGACGGCGCATGGCTCGGCGGCGAACTGCGCGCGCTGCAGTCACGCCTCGGCGCCACGATCGTCGACGTGCGCGGCTCCGGTTTCATCTGGGGCATCGAGCTCGATCAGAAAGCGGCGCCGGTCCAGAAGGAACTGCTCGCGAAAGGCTTCGTCGTCGGTACCGCCCGCGACAACGTGCTGCGGTTGCTGCCGCCGTACGTCACGCCGAAGAAAGCATTCATCGAATTCATCAGCGCGCTCGAGGCAACGCTCGGCGCGGCACGGGAGAAAGCAGCATGAAACCGCAGATCAAAAAAGTGGCGCTCGCATATTCGGGCGGACTCGATACGTCGATCATCATCACGTGGCTGAAGGAAAACTACGGCTGCGAAGTCGTCGCGGTCGCGGTCGACGTCGGCCAGGCGGAAGAGACGTCCGGCCTCGCCGAGAAGGCGTATGCCACCGGCGCGTGTGACTTTCATCTCGTCGATGCGAAGCACGAGTTCGCGTCCGACTATCTCTTCCCGGTGCTGAAGGCCGGCGCGATTTACGAGAAGGATTACCTCCTCGGCACGTCGACCGCGCGGCCGCTCATCGCCCGCAAGCAGGTCGAGATCGCGCTCGCCACCGGATGCGATGCCGTCGCGCACGGCTGCACCGGCAAAGGGAACGACCAGGTGCGGTTCGAGCTCGCGTATCAGGCGCTCGCGCCGGAGCTGGCGATCGTCGCGCCGTGGCGCGAGTGGGACATCGTCTCGCGCGAGGACGCGATCGACTACGCGGCGGCGCACGGCATTCCGGTGCCGGTGACGAAGAAGGATCCGTACTCACGCGATCGGAACCTCTGGCATCTGTCGCATGAAGGCGGACCGCTCGAAGATCCGGCGTTCGAACCGGAAGCGTCGATGTTCCGGCTGACCGTCGATCCGATCGATGCGCCCGATCTTCCGGAGCGGATCACGATCTCGTTCGAGAACGGCATTCCGGTCGCGGTGAATGATGAAGAGCTGTCGCCGGCCGCACTGGTTGCGACGCTGAACGAGATCGGCGGCACGCACGGCATCGGCCGCGCCGACCTCGTCGAGAACCGGCTGATCGGCATCAAGTCGCGCGGCGTGTACGAAACGCCGGGCGGCACGCTGCTCGTGACGGCGCTGAAGGCGCTCGAATCGATCACGCTCGATCGCGACTCGTCGCACGAGAAGGAACGGATGGCGACGCGTTACGCGGAGCTCGTCTACAACGGCCAGTGGTTCTCGCCGCTGCGTGAAGCGTTCGACGCGTTCGTCAACGTGTTGACCGAACCGGTGACCGGTACCGTCGCGCTGAAACTCTTTAAAGGTGGAGTCCAGGTCGCGGGACGGACCTCGCCGAACTCGCTCTACTCGCAGAACCTCGCGTCGTTCGACATGACCGGTTACGACGCCAAGGATTCGGCCGGCTTCATCCGTCTCTTCGGTCTGCCGCTGCGCGGCCGGAAGCGGATCAACGCCGAGTTGCTGTCGGAAGTGGAAGCGGCGGGCGAAGCGCCCGTGCTGCATTTCGCCGGAGGACGGGGTTGACGTTGTGGGGCGGCCGTTTCGCGTCGGGACCGTCGGAGTTGCTCCGCCGGTTCAACGACTCGTTCGCGTTCGATCGTGAGCTGTTCGACGCCGACGTGCGCGGCTCGCTGGCGTGGGCGCGTGCGCTCGCGAATGCAGGCGCGCTGACGGCCGAGGAATGCGCGGCGATCGTCGTCGGACTGGAAGCGCTTGCTGCTCCTGCTGCGGAAGATGATTTTGAAGACGTGCATTCGTACGTCGAAGCGAAGCTGCGCGAGCGCGTTGGTGCGCTCGCCGGCAAGCTGCACACCGGCCGCTCGCGCAACGATCAGGTCGCGACCGATTTGAGATTGTGGCTGAAAGCGGCGTGCGACGAAGCGCTGCAGTCGATCGACGTCGTTTCGAAATCGCTCGCGCGTCGCGCAGGCGAAGAGGCGGCGACGCCGATGCCTGGCTACACGCATTTGAAACAGGCCGAGCCGATCACGTTCGGGCACTGGTGTCTGGCGTACGTCGAGATGCTCGGGCGCGACGCTTCGCGTCTCGCGGATGCGATCCGTCGCAACGATGAATGTCCGTTGGGCTCAGGTGCACTTTCGGGAACGCCGATCGCCATCGATCGCGACGCGCTCGCGAAATCGCTCGGCTTTGCGCGTGCGACGTCGAACTCGCTCGACTCGGTAAGCGATCGCGACTTCGCGGTTGAATATCTCTTCGCTGCCGCAATGCTGTTGTCGCACCTCTCGCGGCTCGCCGAAGATCTGATCTTCTTCACGAGCGACGATGTTGCGTTCGCGGAGTTGCCGGATGCGATGGCGACCGGTTCCTCGCGGATGCCGCAAAAGAAAAATCCCGACGTCCTCGAGCTCGTCCGCGGACATGCGGGACGTGCGATCGGTGAACTGACAGGATTGCTCGCGCTGCTGAAAGGGCTACCGCTCGCGTACGACAAAGATCTGCAGCTCGACAAAGAGCCGCTCTTTCGGACGCGGTTCACGCTCGCTGCCGCATTGCCTGCGCTCGCCGCGCTGCTCGATGGACTACAACTCGATCGCGCGCGGATGCGCGAAGCGGCGTCGCGCGATCTGCTGCTCGCGACGACGCTCACCGATGCGATTACCGCGAACGGCATTCCGTTCCGCGAAGCACACGAGCTGGTCGGCAACGCCATGCGCGATCGCACACCGCTGCGGTCGCTCGCCGACAAACATGGCGTGACGTTCAGCGTCGAAGAAGCGCTGGAGAAACGGAGCGCGAAAGGCGGCACGTCGCCGCAGCGCGTGAAAGAAGCCGCGGAGGCCGTCATCCCGAGCGTAGCGAGGGATCCGGGTGCGGGGCGGCACGACGCCGACGCCAGCGCGCCCCTCGCGCCCGGATCCCTCGCTGACGCTCGGGATGACAGGGGTGACGTGGCATGAAGCTCCCCAAAGGTTTCCTCGCCTCCGGCGTTCGCGCCGGCATCCGCAAGAAGCGTCCCGACCTCGGCATGATCGTCGCCCCCGACGGCGCGAACGCCGCCGCCGTCTTCACGCGCAATCGCTTCCAGGCAGCGCCGGTCGTCCTCTCACGCGCCGCGCTGAAGAAGAGCGGCGGACGCGTGAAAGCGGTGGTCGTCAACGCCGGCTGCGCGAACGCGGTGACCGGCAAAGAAGGGATGGATGCCGCGAAACGCGTTCGCACGCGCGCGGCCGAACTGCTGTCGTGCGCGCAGGAAGAGATCTTTCTTGCGTCGACCGGCGTGATCGGAGTCGTCCTTCCCGACAAGAAGGTGCGCGACTTTCTCCCCGACGCGATCACGCGTCTCTCGAACGGCGGCGTCGAAGCGCTGTCGCACGCGATTCTCACGACCGACGTCGGACCGAAGATCGCCCAGGCGACGTTCTCGCTCGGCGGCAAGCGCGGAAGAATCGTCGGCGTCGCAAAAGGCGCCGGGATGATTCATCCGAACATGGCCACGATGCTGGCGTTCCTCACGACCGACGCCGCGATCGCGCCGGCCGCGCTGCAGCGCGCGCTGAAAAGCGCCGTCGATCTCAGCTTCAACGCGATCTCCGTCGATGGCGATACGTCGACGAACGACACCGTGCTGCTCCTCGCGTCGGGAAAACTCGGCAACGACGCCCGCTCCGACTTCGCCGATTTTCAGCGCGCGCTGAATGACGTCTGCCGCCAGCTGGCGTGGATGATCGTCCGCGATGGCGAAGGGGCAACGCGCGTGATGGAAGTCGAGGTACGCAACGCGCGAACGGAACGCGATGCGAAGCTCGCCGCGCATGCCGTCGCAACGTCGCCGCTGGTGAAGACCGCGCTGCATGGCGGAGATCCGAACTGGGGACGCATTCTCGCAGCCGTCGGCCGCAGCGGCGCCCGCTTCTCCGCCTCGCGCGTGTCGTTGTCCGCCGGACCGGTGACGCTGGTGTCGAATGGAAACCTCGCGCCGTATCGCGAGAAGGATGCCGCGAAAGTGTTCGCGCGCGAACGCGTGCCGCTCGTGATCGACCTCGCCGCCGGCAACGCCAGCGCGGTAGTGTTGTCGTCAGATCTCGGACACGATTACGTCTCGTTGAACGCCGACTACCGGTCGTAAACAAGTGTGGCGGCGGGCGCTCCGCCCGCCGTGGCGGTCGAAGCGGCCGCCTCTACACTTAAGCATGCGCAAAGCTGCCGCGTTCCTCCTCGTCTTCTCACTGAGCGCGACCCCGCTCGCCGCCGCATCGCGACGCCCCGTCGCGGCGAAGCACGGCATGGTCTCCTCGGTAAGCGACCTCGCATCCAAAGTCGGCGTCGACATCCTCCGGCGCGGAGGCAACGCCGTCGATGCCGCGGTCGCGGTCGCATTCGCGCTCGCCGTCGTCTGGCCGGAAGCGGGAAATCTCGGCGGCGGCGGCTTCATGCTCGTTCGTACCGCGGACGGAAAAACAGAAGCGATCGACTATCGCGAAACGGCGCCGGCGGCAGCGACGCCAAACATGTACCTCGACGCGAGCGGCAACGTCATTCCACGACGCTCGACGCACGGCTGGATGGCGGTCGCGATTCCCGGCACCGTCGCCGGACTGGCGATGGCGCATGAGCGTCACGGAAAACTTCCATGGCGCGAGCTCGTCGCGCCGGCCGAGCAACTCGCGCGCGACGGTTTCATCGTCAGCGAAGCGCTCGCCGATCGCGCGTCGTGGCCCGAGCATGCCGCGCGTCTCGACCTCTTTCCCGCGACGCGGCGAACGTTCGGCAGGTTGCACGCCGGCGACCGGCTCGTGCAGCGCGACCTCGCGAACACACTCGCGCGCATCGCGAAAAATCGCCACGACTTCTACACCGGCGAAACGGCGCGCCGTCTCGTCGCGGAGATGCGCACGAACGGCGGCATCATCACCGCCGCCGATCTCGCGAGCTACAAGCCGGTCGTTCGCCAGCCGCTGCGCGGAACGTATCGCGGTTACGACGTCATCACGATGCCGCCTCCGTCCGGCGGCGGCGTCGCGCTCGTCGAAATGCTGAACATGCTCTCCGCGTACGATCCGTCCGCGATCGGCTGGCATTCATCGCAGCACATCCACACGCTCGTCGAGATCATGCGCCGCGCGATGGCCGATCGCGCGCAGTACGTCGCCGATCCCGCGTTCGCCGACGTCCCGGTCGCACGACTCACCTCGATGGCTCATGCCGATGCGCGACGTCGCACCATCGATCCCGGGCATGCGTCGGAGATCGGTCCGGGCGAGCTGCCGAACGAATCGCAGAACACGACGCACTTCGTCGTCATCGACGCGCAGGGCGCCGTCGTCAGCAACACATTCACGATGAACGATTCGTTCGGCTCCGGCGCCGTCGCGAAAGGGACCGGCTTCCTCCTCAACGACGAGATGGACGACTTCACCACGAAGCTGCGCGCGCCGAATGCGTGGGGCTTCGTGCAGGGCGAGCGCAACACGATCGCGCCTGGCAAGCGTCCGCAGTCGTCGATGTGTCCGACGATCGTGATGAAAGACGGACACGTTGCATTCGCGCTCGGCAGCCCGGGCGGTCCGACGATTCCGACGAACGTGCTGCAGGTAATCAGCAACATCATCGACTTCGGCATGAACGTTCAGGAGGCGATCGAGTCGCCGCGCGTGCATCATCAATGGATGCCGGACGCGATCGCGTGGGAAGAGCGCGCGATGCCGGCCGACGTTCGCGAGCGGCTTGCGGCGATGGGACATCACTTCATCGATCATCCCGGTACGCCGACCACGGAAGGGGAACACTTCCTCGGCGACGTCGAAGTGATCGCGATCGACGAGGACGGCATCCGCCGCGGAGGCGCCGATCCGCGACGCGGTGGCGCAGCGCGCGGCTACTGACGTTAGAATCCGCGCCCATGAAAGTTGAAAAGTCGTCCCTTGCGGCGTTCGCCAAACGTGAACGCGAGCACTTCGAAGCGAAACTGAAGCAGCTCGTCGAGATCCCCAGCGTCTCCTCCGATCCCGAACGAAAGGGCGACATCCGCCGTTGTGCCGAAACCGCCGCGGCGATGATTCGCGAATACGGCGGCGAGGCCGGCATTCTCGAGACCGACGGCAATCCGATGGTGCACGGCCGCTTCCGCGGCGACGACAACGCGCCGACCGTGACGATGTACAACCACCTCGACGTGCAGCCGGCCTCGCGCGAGACCGAGCCGTGGGACAGCGATCCGTTCGTCTTCACGCAGAAAGGCGATCGCTACTTCGGCCGCGGAACCACTGACGACAAAGGTCCGGCGCTGTCCGCGCTGTTCGGGATTCGCGCCGCGCGCGAAGCGGGCGTCCGCACGAACATCAATGTGTTGTGGGAGCTCGAAGAAGAGATCGGCTCCGACAATTTCGAGTCAGGCATCAAGCGCCACGTGAAGGAGCTCGCAACCGACTCGGTGCTCGTCAGCGACACGATCTGGGTCTCGCGCGAACGGCCCGCATGTCCGGCCGGACTGCGCGGCATGCAGGGGATGCTGCTCACCCTCGAGACCGGAAAGACCGATCAACATTCCGGCACGACCGGCGGCGCGGCGCGCAATCCGATCGGCGAGCTGGCGAAGCTGATCTCGGAGATGTACGACGCCACGACCGGCAAAGTGAAGATGAAGGGTTTCTACGACGACGTCGAGCCGCCGTCGAAGAAAGAGCTCGCCGATTTCGCCAGCTCCGGTTTCTCCGTGAAGCAGTTCAAGAAGGATCACCTGTTCAAATCGATCCGCACCGAAGATCCGCTCGATGTGATGAAACGAATCTGGGCGATGCCGACGATGGAAGTGCATGGCATCGTCGGCGGCTACACCGGTCCCGGGGTGAAGACGATCATTCCGCCGCGCGCAGAAGCGAAGCTGTCGTTTCGTCTCGTCGCGAATCAGGATCCGCGCAAAATCGTGAAGATCGTTCGCGAGTTCGTGAAGCAGCGCAATCCCGACGTGAAGATCGAGCTGGAAGGCTCGATGTTTCCGTACAAGGCGCCGACGAGTGGCCCGCTCGCCGATGCCGTCCGCGACGCGATGAAGTTCGCGTTCGGCCGCGAGCCGGTGTTCGTCCGCGAAGGCGGCTCGATCGGCGCAGTCGTCTCGATGGAGAAGGTGCTCAAGTGCCCCGTGATGTTCCTCGGGCTCTCCCTCCCCGAGCACGGCTACCACGCTCCGAACGAGAACTTCGACTGGCGACAGGCCGGCGGCGGCATGGTGGCCTTCGCGAAGTACTTCGATAATTTAGGCACCGGCAACGTGCCGGTGCGTTAAGGGCATAGCCTTCACGACGTACGGCTCCTCCGTGGGAGCGATCGCGCGCGGTCTCCGATCCGCGCGACGTCCCCTTTCCCCTCTATCAGCAGACCGATTCGGTCAGTTCCCACCAGGGAGCCTCACGTCGTGCAGGCTATGCCGACCAGCGCACCGGCGCGTCGCCGGGGGATTTTTGTGGACGATTGTGGCTAATGGTGGTAGAAATGATCGCTGAAACGGACAAAAAGGCTACTACCTGTGGATCTGAACGTCTTGATGGGCCATGCCCCGGCGAAGGTCGACGAAAAAGGTCGACTCAAGATCCCTGCGGGTTTTCGCAAGGTCATTGAAGAGAAATACGGCTCCGACTGCTTCATCACCTCCTTCGACGGTGAGCGTGCGGTCGTCTATCCGATCCCTGTCTGGGCCGACCTCCAGGCGCGGCTCGCGAAGGTGCCGTCCGCCTCACAGGCAAAGCAAAAGATGCTCGAGCGGGTCAACTACTTCGGCCAGCTCGGAGCGATCGATGCGCAGGGACGCGTCCTCGTACCGGCCGTCCTCCGCAACGTCGCCGGCATCGCGGACGACGTCGTGGTCATCGGCAACACCGACCACCTCATCGTCTGGAACGAAGAGCGGATTCAGAAGCGGATGACTGCACAGCCGCTGACCGACGACGACTACAAGGAACTCGAGCTTCACGGCGTATAGCGGTGAAACACGAGCCGGTTCTTTTCAACGAAATCATCGAGTACCTCCGGCCTGCCGTCGATGACGGCGTGCTGGTCGATGCGACGGTGGGGCTGGGCGGACATGCCGAAGGGCTGCTCGAACGGTACCCGCGCAGTCGTCTCATCGCCATCGATCGCGATCCGCGCGCACTGGAGCGCTCCCGCGAACGGCTGGCGCGCTTCGAAGAACGTGTGACGTTCACACAGGGACGCCACGAGCAGCTCATTGAAATTCTGAGGCAGTCGGGCGCGACCGCGATCAGCGGCCTGCTCGCGGACCTCGGCGTCTCCTCGATGCAGCTCGACGATGCTTCGCGCGGATTTTCATTCCGCTTCGAAGGACCGCTCGACATGCGGATGGGACCCGACTCGCGATCGGCGGCAGATCTCGTCAACACGCTGGACGTCGAAGAGCTCGCGCGAATCATTCGCGAGTATGGCGAAGAGCCGAGCGCGTGGAAGATCGCCAATGCGATCGTCGCCGCGCGAACGGAAGCGCCGATCGAGACGACCACGCGGCTGGCGCAGGTCATTCGCAGCGTGAAGAAATCGCGGCCGCACGACATCGATCCGTCGACGCTCACGTTTCAGGCGCTTCGCATCGCCGCGAACGATGAGCTGATCGGACTCGATCGATTCGTCGATGACGCAGCGAGCGTTCTCGAGCCGGGAGCGCGCCTGGCGATCATCTCCTTCCATTCGCTGGAAGACCGGATCGTCAAACGCGCCATGCGGCGGCTGGAAGGTGAATGCACCTGCCCGCCGGCGCTTCCGGTATGTGCATGCGGCGCGAAGGAAGTCGTCAACTTGTTGACCGGAAGGCCGGTCACTGCCTCGGAAGAAGAGATCCAAAGGAATCCGCGGTCTCGCAGCGCGAAGCTGCGCGTCGCGGAGAAACGATAGAGGAGAGTTCGGAGCCAGGAAGCAAGGGTGAAGGTTGGGGAAGGGTTGGGCGTGTGCTCGGTGGCGGGGAGTCGGGAGGGGTGGAGCGTGGAGCGTGGGTGTGCCGGGATGCTCTTCGCGGCCGTGCTTGCAGGCAGATCTTCACCCTTGTTTGCTGATTCCGGATCGTCCGCCTATGTACGCGCAGAAAAAGCCCATCGACAACGTCCACATCGTTCGCGAACGTGACCGCCAGAGGTTTCGCGAGCTCCTCGCCGTCCTCGGACTCGGAATCCCCATCGGCCTGTTCCTCCTCCTTTTCACCTGGCAAAACCTCGAGGTCATTCGCCTCGGCCATGAGGCGACCCGTCTGCAGAAAATCCGCAAAGACATCGAGAGCGCGAACAAAGCGCAGCAGCTCGAGCTCGATCGATTGACGTCGCTCGCCGAGGTGGAGAAGAAAGCGACGACGCTGGGATTTGCGGCGACGGAACCGAAGGCGATCGTGATGGTGAACGGATCTTCGGCGGCGGTGCCGCGCCCCACCCTCCCGGATCCCTCGCGTACGCTCGGGATGACGGCGTCCGCGGGAGTGAACTGATGCCGGTCTCCCAACGTCGTCTGCTGCAGCTCTTCGCGCTGCTGGCTGCATGGGCCATCGTCGTCGTCGGCCGGCTCGTGCAGATTCAGATCGCGCAGCACGATCACTACGTCGTGCGCGCGCAACGCCAGCAGGAGCGGACGCTCGCACTCAATCCGGTGCGTGGCTCGATCATGGACGCGCGCGGCCGCGTGCTCGCGGAGAGCGTTTCCGCTGAAACGATTTACGCCGATCCGCAGGCGATCGGCGACGAACGCCCCCGCGTCGTGAAAGCGCTCGCAGCTGTTCCGGGACTTGGACTGTCGGCAAAAGAGCTCGATGAAAAACTTCGTGCGAGCGGCGGGTTTGTCTATCTCGCGCGTCAGGTGCCGCTCGATGTCGCAGCGCACATTCGCTCGCTGCATCTGAACGGAGTTGGATTCATTGAAGCGCATCGCCGCTCGTATCCGAAGGCGATGCTGGCCGCGAACGTCATCGGCTACGTCGGACTCGACGGCGAAGGGCTCGCCGGCATCGAGCACTCATTCGACAGTTACGTGCACGGACACTCCGGCAAAGTGACGCTGCTGCGCGACGCGCGGCGCGGCATGTATCTCGTCGGCGGCGAAGGGGCGAACAAGCCGGTCGATGGCAACGACGTCGTGCTCACCATCGACTCGGTCGTGCAGTTCATCGCCGAGCGGGCCGTTGCGAAAGCGATGGAGAAGTATCACGCCGTCGGCGCGTCGGCGATCGTCATGGATCCGAGCGACGGCGCCATTCTCGCGATGGTCTCGCTGCCGACCTACGATCCGAATCACTTCAACGATTACTCGCCGGTGGCGTGGCGCAACCGCAACGTGCAGGACAGCTACGAGCCGGGCTCCACGTTCAAGATCATCACCGCATCCGCCGGACTCGAAGAAGGAATCGTCACGCCGTCGCAGATTCTCGACTGCGGCAACGGATTCATCCGCATCGGCAACGTCGACATCCACGAGCACGGCCACAACGCCTACGGGCTGATGACGTTCGAAGACGTGATGATTCATTCATCGAACGTCGGCGCGATCCGCGTCGGCCTCGGGCTCGGTCAGGATCGTTTCTACAGCTACATCCGCAAATTCGGCTTCGGCGAGCGCACCGGCATTCCGCTGCCGGGCGAACAGATCGGTCTCGTGCGTCGTGTCGGTCGCTGGTCGCAGTTGTCGAACGCCTCGATGTCGATCGGACAGGAGATCGGCGTGACACCGCTGCAGGTCGTGCGCGCGGTCGCGACGGTCGCGAACGGCGGTGTGCGCGTCGAACCGCGCATCGTCGATCGCGTCATCGATGCGACTGGACGCGTCATCTACTCGCCGAAACGTCCGGCGCCGCAGCGCGTCATCTCCGAGAAAACCGCCGCGGTGCTGAACGAGATTCTGAAAGCGGTCGTCGCGCGCGGCACCGGTGAGAACGCCGCGCTCGACGAGCACATCGTCGCCGGCAAAACCGGCACCGCACAAAAAGCGGGACGCGGCGGTTACTCGCCCGACAAGTTCGTGGCGTCGTTCGCCGGGTACGTGCCGGCCGACCGTCCGAAGCTCGTCATTCTCGTCGCCGTCGATGAGCCGAAAGGCGCGCAGTACGGCGGCACGATCGCGGCGCCGGTGTTCAAAGAGATCGCCGAATCGACGCTTCGCTACCTCGGCGTCCCGCCCTCGATTCCCGCTCGTTCGATCGGAGTCGCGCCGCCGATGCTGGCCGCGTTTTCGCAACATGCGGCGCCGAGACCGGAGTCGGCCGGCGTCCCTGAATTTCGAGGCCTCGACGCGCGAGCGGCGGTGGCAAGGGCGGTTGCGGCGGGACTCATCGTGCGGGTGGACGGGAGCGGAGTGGTCACATCACAGGAACCGATGCCAGGCGGAGCTTTGCCGCAGACCAGGACCATTTCGCTGACGTTAGCCGAGGGGACGCGATGAAACTCGCGGACGTAATGCGCGACGTGCCGGTCGTGTCGATGGACGCCGATCCGGCGCGCGACATCACCGCGGTCGTCGCCGACTCGCGCCTCGCGAAACCGGGATCGCTCTTCGTCGCCATTCCGGGTTTGAAAGCGGATGGCGCGCAGTTCATCGAGATGGCGAAGCAGAAGGGCGCGGTTGCGATTGCCGGCGCCGCGGCGCCGGCATCGATCATCGTCGAAGATCCGCGCGCCGCGCTCTCGCTCATCGCGGCGAACTTCTACGGACGGCCGGCGGAGAAACTCTCGCTCGTCGGAGTGACAGGCACGTCGGGAAAAACGACGACGACGAAGATGATCGAGTCGATCTTCGATGCCGACGGCAAGCCGGTCGGCCTGATCGGCACGATTGAATACCGCGCCGGCGATGAGCGGCTGAGCGCCGATCGCACCACGCCCGACGCCGTCGTGCTGCAGGAATGGTTCGCGCGGATGGTCGACGCCGGCGTCCGTCACGCGGTGATGGAAGTGTCGTCGCACGCGCTGGCGCTGAAGCGGACGTACGGAGTGAAGTTCGCGACGGCGATCTTCACGAACCTCTCGCGCGACCACTTTGACTTTCACAAAGACTTCGAGGACTACTTCGCCGCGAAGCGAATCCTCTTCGATCAGATCGATCGGACGAAAAAGACCGCGGTCGTGAATGCCGACGATGAATACGGTCGTCGCCTCGCGACGGAGCTCGGCGACGCGGCGATGACGTTCGGCCGCGATGCGAGCGCGGACATTCGTCCGGCGGACGATTTCGTGATCGACGTCGGCGGTCTGCGTGGCACGGTGAAAACGCCGCATGGCGACATTCGTGTCGAATCGAATCTGCTCGGACTGCCGAATCTGTACAACTGGCTCGGCGCGATCGGCGCGGCGCTCGTCGTCGGCATCTCGATCGAGACGATCGAGCATGGCATTCGCAACCTGGAGAGCGTGCGCGGCCGCTTCGAGCGCGTGACGGTGGATGGCGAAGGCGAACGGCCGACTGTCATCGTCGACTACGCGCACAAACCGGACGCGCTCGAGAAGCTGCTGCAGGCGGTGCGCGACATCGCCGGCAAACGCAAGGTCGTGCTGGTCTTCGGTTGCGGCGGCGATCGCGACAAAGGAAAACGTCCGCAGATGGGTGAGATCGCCGCGCGGCTGGCGGATGAAACGATCCTCACCAGCGACAACCCGCGCAGCGAAGCGCCGTCGGCGATTCTCGACGACATCGAGCGCGGCATGGGCGGCGCGAAGCGTTACGTCCGAGTTCCCGATCGGCGCGAAGCAATCGCACGCGCCATCGATAACAACGGCGCCGGCACGGTCGTCGTGATCGCCGGCAAAGGTCACGAGAACTATCAGGTGGTCGGCGATCAGGTCATCCATTTCGACGATCGTGAAGAGGCAGAGCTCGCCTTGAAAAAGCGGCACGCAAAAGCAGTTCGAAATCAAAACTAAATTCAACTTGAAATTCGCAATGAATACGTCCTACTATTCGCAATCTTCGAACAGGTGTTCTCTCCCGGCTCCGTCGGTCGGTTTCAGCGTGGGTGGGCGGAGGCCGGTCGCCGGGCAGCTTCGGGGGAAGGGCGGCGAACGGCCGAGTGGAAACGCGGCGGAGCCGGGAGAAAACATCTGTCGTGACGTGGTCGAGGAGGTCGCATGCCGACGCTGACCTTCCGACAGCTCGCCGAGATGACCGGCGGCGAAGTCGTACAAAACCCTGACGCCGTCGTCTCGCAGATCGTCATCGACAGCCGCGAAGTGAAGCCGGAGTCGGCCTTCTTCGCGATCAAAGGCGAGCGGCTCGACGGACATGACTTCCTCGCGCAGGCGCTCGTCACCGCACGCGGCGCGGTCGTGTCGCGCGTTCCGGACAACGTCGCGCCGGACAAAGGAATCGTTCGCGTCGACGACACGACGGCCGCGCTGAAGCAGCTGGCGAAAAGCATTCGCGCGCGTTTCCCGTTCACGCTCGTCGCCATCACCGGCTCGGCCGGCAAGACGACCACGAAAGAGATGATCGCGACGCTGATCGCGACTGAGCGGCGCACCTTCCGCTCGTTCGGCAACTTCAACAATCAGATCGGCAATCCGCTCTCGATCGACAACGTCCCGGACGACGCCGACGTGGTCGTCAGCGAGATGGGGATGAACCACGCCGGCGAGATCGCGGAGATGGCCGGCAACGTGCGGCCGGACGTCGGGGTTTACACGAACATCGGGCCGGTGCACATCGAGTTCTTCGGCACGATCGAAAAGATCGCCGCGGCGAAACGCGAGCTCCTCGAAAACCTCGCGCCGAACGGCACCGTCGTGCTGAACGCCGACAGCGAGCAGGTCATGCGCATCGCTAACGGTTTCGACGGAAAGAAGATCACTTACGGCATCGAGCACGACGCGCAGTACCGCGCGGTGAACATCGTCGAGCGCGGGCTCCTCGGCACGCGCTTCACCGTCGTCGCCGAGGGCGGCGAACATTCGTTCGAGCTGACGCAGCCGGGACGGCACAACCTCGAGAACCTGCTCGCCGCGATCGCCACCGCGCGCACGCTCGGCATCAGCTGGGACGGAATCACGCGCGGCATTGCCGACGTGAAGCCGGCGTATCACCGAGGAGTCATCGTGCCGTGGCGCGGCGCGACGATTTACGACGACACGTACAACTCGAATCCGTACGCGCTCGGCCGCGCGCTGCAACTGCTCGACGAAGCGGAGGTCAGCGGACGGCGCATCGCCGTCATCGGCGACATGCTGGAGCTCGGCGAGCAGGAGCTCGACTATCACCGTGAGTCGGGCAGCGCGATTCCGAAGAGCGTCGCTGCGGTCGTTGCAGTCGGCAGGCGCTCGCACGCGCTGCTCGATGGCGCGCGCGAAGCCGGCTTCAGCGACAGCGCGCTGCATCACTTCGATGATGCGCAGTCGGCCGCCGAATTCCTGAAGACGCTCATCGCCGACGGCGATCTCGTATTGATCAAAGCATCCCGCGGAATCGGGCTCGATCGCATCGTCACGATGCTGGAGAAGGAGCGCTAATGCTGTATCGACTTCTATACGAGCTCCGCAACACCTTCGTCGGCTTCAACGTCTTCCGCTACATCACGTTCCGGACGGCGTTCGCCGCGCTGACAGCGCTGGTCATCTCCTTCATCCTCGGCCCGTGGCTGATCGACCGCATGAAGGCCATCAAGCTCGGCCAGTTCATTCGCGAAGAAGGACCGAAGTCGCATCAGATGAAAGCGGGGACGCCGACGATGGGCGGCATCCTCATCAACATCGCCATTCTGATCCCGACGATCCTCTGGGCCGACATCTACAACCCCTACATCTGGATCGTTCTCTTCGTGACGTTCGCGTACGGCGCGATCGGTTTCATCGACGACTATCGCAAGCTCGCGAAGAAACAGAATCTCGGTCTCACCGCGAAAGAAAAGTTCAGCGCGCAGATTTTCGTCGCGCTCATCGCCGGCCTCGGCATCGCGTATCTCCCGACGATTCACAACAACTACTCGACGGTGCTGACCTTCCCGTTCGTGAAGTTCCTGCACCTCAATCTGGGATGGTTCTACATCCCCTTCATCGTCGTGATTCTCGTCGGCGCGTCGAACGCCGTGAATCTCACCGATGGTCTCGACGGACTGGCCATCGGTTCGACGCTGATCGCCGCCGTCACCTACACCGTGCTGACGTATGCGGCCGGCAACTTCAACGTCGCGAACTACCTGCGCATCGCGTGGGTGCCGCAAACCGGCGAGCTGGCGGTCTTCTGCGGCGCGATGGTCGGAGCGTCGCTCGGCTTCCTCTGGTTCAACGCGCATCCCGCCGAGATTTTCATGGGCGACGTCGGCTCGCTCGCACTCGGCGGCGCCATCGGTTGTCTCGCCGTGATGATCAAACAGGAACTGCTGCTGGTGCTCGTCGGCGGACTGTTCGTCGTCGAAGCGCTGTCGGTCATCATCCAGGTTCTCTCATTCAAGATCACCGGCCGGCGCGTCTTCAAGATGTCGCCGCTCCATCACCACTTCGAGCTCTCGGGCTGGAAGGAGACGAAGGTCGTGGTCCGCTTCTGGATCATCGCGATCATGTTCGCGCTCCTCAGCCTCGCCACGTTGAAACTGCGATGAACGAACGCCGCTCAGAAAAGCGCGACAACACGCCACGCGTGCTTGTCGTCGGCGCCGGAAAGTCCGGCGTGGCCTCTGCGAACTTTCTCGCAGCGGAAGGAGAGCGTGTCGTTCTTGCGGACAGCAAGACCGAGCCGTCGCTGCCGTACGAGCTCGATGAGCGGGTGACGCGCGCGTTCGGCGAGCAGGATGAGAACGCGTTGCTGGATGGCGTCGCGGAGATCGTCGTCAGTCCCGGCGTGCCGCTGAACGTGCCGCTGCTGACGCGCGCCGCGATCCGTGCGATTCCGGTAATCGGCGAGATCGAGCTCGCGTATCGCTACGTGCAGGGACCCATCATCGCCATCACCGGCTCGAACGGGAAGTCGACCACGACGGCGCTCATCGGCGAGATTTTGAAAGTCGCCGGACGTCAGCCGATCGTCGCCGGGAACATCGGCGAACCGCTGATCCGCGCGCTCGATCGCGAGCGGCCGCGGACGTATGTGCTCGAGCTCTCGTCGTTCCAGCTCGAGACCGTCGATCGCTTCCGCGCGCACGTCGCGCTCCTGCTCAACGTCACACCCGATCACATGGATCGCTACCCGAGCTTCGACTCATACAGCTCGGCGAAATACCGCATCTTCCGCAACCAGGAAACGAGCGACACCGCGATCGTCAACGCCAGCGATCGACGCGAAGCGCCGCGCGATTCGATCGCGAAAGTGTGGCGCTTCTCGTCGCAGCAGGCAGTCGAGCCGGGCGCTTATCTCGACGGCGATCAGCTGGTGATCACGGTCGAAGGCCCCGAGCGCCGCATTCCGCGCGCGTCGCTGAAACTCGAAGGACTGGCGAACGTCGAGAATGCGCTGGCGGCGTGGCTCGCCGCGCGTGCGGTCGGCGTCGATGACGTCGACGTGCAGATCGCGTTCGGCTCGTTCGCCGGACTGCCGCATCGGATGGTGTTCGTCCGCGAAGTCGGCGGCGTTCGCTACGTGAACGATTCGAAAGGAACGAACGTCGACGCGACGCTGAAGTCGCTCGTGTCGTTCGCGCCATCGAGCGTGATCCTGATCCTCGGCGGCAAAGACAAAGCCGGCGAGTTCGATCGGATGCGCGACCTCGTCAAAGAAAAAACGCGCGTCGTGCTGACCATCGGCAGCGCCGCGGAACCGATAGGCAACGCGCTTCGCGATTCGGCGGAAGTCATTCCGGTCGGCGACATGGACAACGCCATTGCGTGGGCGAAAGCGAACGCGAAGCGCGGCGAGACCGTGCTGCTCTCGCCGGCATGCGCGAGCTTCGATCAGTACCGCAACTTCGAGCACCGCGGCGAACACTTCGAAGAGCTGGTGAGAGCGCTATGAAGCTTGTCATTCCGAGCGTAGCGAGGAATCCGGGCGGGCGGTGCAGCAGTGCCGTGGCCGACCGCAATGCGCTCCGCCCGCCCGGATCCCTCGCTACGCTCGGGATGACGGGGGCTGGGTCATGAGCCGGAAACTTACCTACGACACCTGGCTCTTCGGCGCGGCGATGCTGATCGTCGTCGTCGGTCTGGTCATGATCTACAGCGCCTCGGCCATCATGACAATGCAGAAGGCCGGCTCCGACAACCCGTATTACTTCATCACGCGCCAGTGCATCTGGCTGCTCGCCGGCAGCGCGATCATGTTCGCGCTGATGCACGTCGACGTTCGCCGCCTGCGCGACCGCCGCATCATCTACGCGGCGATGGGACTCGTCCTTCTCGGTCTGATCGTCGCGCTCTTCCAGCCGCCCATCAACGGCAAGCATCGCTGGATCGTGATGCCGTTCTTCCAGGTGCAGCCGTCCGAGTTCGCGAAGCCGGTCATCATCCTCTTCATCGCCTGGTTCCTCGCGAAACGCGAGGAACGAATCAACGAACTGACGACGACGCTGCTGCCGCTTGCGTGCGTCATCGCGCTTTTCACCGGACTGATCGTGCTCGAAGATTTCGGCACGGCGTCGACGATCGTGCTCGTCGCGGCCGGGATGATCTTCGCGGCCGGCATCGCCTGGAATCGCGTCGTGCTCTTTTCGATGATGGCCATTCCGGCGGCGGCGGCGCTCGCGCTCAGCGCCGCGTATCGGCGCGATCGGCTCTTCACGTTTCTCAACCCGGAAGCCGATCCGCTCGGCAAAGGCTTCCAGGCGATGCAGTCGCTGATCGCCATCGGCACCGGCGGCTTCCACGGACTCGGCATCGGCAACGGCCGGCAGAAACTCTTCTTCCTCCCGGAGCCGCACACCGATTTCATCTTCTCGATCATCGGCGAGGAGCTCGGCTTCGTCGGTGCCATCGCGCTCATTGGTGCTTTTGCATTTCTGGTGTGGCGCGGCTTCCGCGTCGCGCGCTTCGCGCAGGAGCGTTTCGACTTTTACGCCGCGCTCGGCTTCACGCTGCTCATCGGCGTGCAGGCGCTGATCAACGTCAGCGTCGCGCTCTGCCTCCTCCCGACGAAAGGGCTGCCGCTGCCGCTGGTCAGCTACGGCGGCTCGTCGCTCATCACGAGTTTGATCGCTGTCGGGATGCTGCTGAATCTTTCACAACAATCGACCTGAGGACGACATGGACGGGACGGGCGTGCAGACATTGATGATCGCGGGAGGTGGCACCGGTGGCCACATCTACCCGGCGATCGCCATTGCGCAGGAGTACCTCGCGCGCAATGCGTCGCGCCGCGTCGTTTTCGTCGGCACCGAGAAAGGTCTCGAGACGAAGATCGTGCCGAAGGCCGGCTATCCGCTCGAACTGATTTCTGTCGGCGGACTCAAAGGCAAAGGCCTCGGCGAGACGTTGCGAAACATCTTCCGGCTGCCGCTCGGTTTCATCCAGGCATTCGGACTGATCGGCAAACATCGCCCGAATGTCGTCCTCGGTGTCGGCGGCTACTCATCGGGACCGGTGTTGCTCGCCGCCTGGCTGCGCCGCGTGCCGACGATCATTCACGAAGCGAACGCGTTTCCGGGACTGACGAATCGGATGCTCGCGAAGTTCGTGAAGGCGGTCGCGATCGCGTTCGCCGAGGCCGCGCCGCGGCTCGGGCGCAGCGACGCCATCGTCACCGGCAATCCCGTTCGCCGCGAGTTCTTCGAAGCGGGACGGCGCGAGATTGCGACGCCGGTCGACCGCAAACGGCTGCTGATCTTCGGCGGCAGTCAGGGCTCGCGCGTCATCAACGACGCCATGGCCGGCGCGCTGCTCTTCCTCGCGCGGCTGAAGGATCGCGTCGACGTCGTTCATCAGACCGGTCCGAGTGAACTGCCGAAAGTGCAGGAGGCGTATCGGACATCGGCGTTTTCGAACGCGCGTGTCGTGCCGTATCTCGATCCGATCGTCGATGAGATCGCAGCCGCGGACCTCATCGTCTGCCGCGCGGGAGCGATGACGATCGGCGAACTGGCCGCGGTCGGACGGGCATCGATCCTCATCCCGTTTGCTGCCGCGACCAACAATCATCAGGAGCTGAACGCGCGTGTCGTGGAGCGCGCCGGCGGCGCCGTCGTCATCACCGAATCGGATCTTTCGCCCGAGCGCCTGGGGCTGACGATCAGCGAAATCATCAACGATCCGCCGCGCGCTGCGCGGATGGGAACGGCAGCGCGTTCGCTGGCCGTTCCGGACGCGACAAGAAATATCGCCGCTCTGCTCGAAAAAATTCAGAGAAGTGAATAAACTTTCTTTTAAGCACGCCACTTAGGGAAATGAATTTCGAACATATTAAAAAGATTCATTTCGTCGGAATCGGCGGGATCGGCATGAGTGGTATTGCCGAGATCCTGGCCGAATCGGGAGTGGCTGTCTCCGGATGCGACCTCCGTCGTTCCGCGGCGACCGAGCTGCTTGCGTCGCGCGGCGTGTCAATTTCCATCGGCCACGACCCCGCGCATCTCGATGGTGTCGACGCGATCGTTGCCACCGCCGCGGTGAAAGGAAAGAACGCGGAGATCGACGCGGCGCGCGAGCGCGGCATCCAGGTCATTCGCCGTTCCGAGATGCTCGGCGCGCTCGTGAATCAGAAGCGCTCGATCGGCGTGTCGGGAACGCATGGCAAGACGACGACGTCGGCGATGATCGCGACCGTTCTCGAAACGGCCGGACTCGATCCGACCGTCATCGTCGGCGGGATGCTCCGCAACTTCGCGACGAACGCGAAGACCGGACGCGGCGAGCTGCTCGTCGTCGAAGCGGACGAATACGACCGGACGTTCCATCAGCTGCATCCCGAGATCGCGGTCGTCACGAACATCGAAGCCGATCACCTCGAGTACTACGGCGACTTCGACGCCATCATCGAAGCATTCCGCATCTTCGCCAACGGCCTCAAGCCGGGCGGCGTCGTTATCGGCTGCGTCGACGATCCGGCGGTCGCGCAACTCCTCGACAACGTCAACATGCGTGTCGTCCGCTACGGGCTCTCCGAAGCGGCGGAGCTTCGCGCGATCAACCTTGCCTTCGACGAGCGCGGGCTCTCGTTCGAAGTCGCAGGCGTCGGCTTCTTCAAGCTGTTCGTGCCGGGCGAGCACAACGTCCGCAACGCGCTGGCCGCGATCGCGGTCGGCCTCGAGCTCGGACTCGACGCCGCGAAGATCTCGCACGGGCTCGCGCAATTCCTCGGTGTCGATCGCCGCTTCCAACTGCTCGGCGAATATCGCGGCGCGATCATCGTCGACGACTACGCGCATCATCCGACCGAAGTTCGCGCCACGCTCGACGCAGCACGCCGCGGCTATCCGACGCGCCGCATCGTGGCGCTCTTCCAGCCGCATCTCTTCTCGCGCACGCGCGACTTCGCGAAGGAGTTCGGCGAAGCGTTGCGCGGCGCCGACGTCGCGTTGCTCGCGCCGATTTACGCCGCACGCGAAGAGCCGATCGACGGCATCACGGCGCGGCTGATCATCGAGGCGGTCGACGGCATCGAGCTGATCGATCACGACAAGAACGGCATCGTCGACGAACTGCGCACGCGACTCGTCGCGAACGATCTCTTCATCGCCATGGGTGCGGGCGACGTGCACGAGATCGCGGAAGCGCTCGTCGCGGGAGGAGGAGTATGAGCAGCAGCTACGAATCTGCTCGCTTCCTCCGTCCGCCGGACGTCGGCCGCATCCGCCGCAATCAGCGGCGCATTCACGCGCAACGCATTCTGATGATCGCGTTCAACGTGCTCGTCGTCGCCGGCGTGTTGCTGACCGCGCTCTGGATGTATCGCCGCACGCAGTCCGACGTGCGCTTCGCCGTGAAGGCGATCGAAGTGACCGGCGCGACGCACACGCCGCACGCGGCGCTCGACGCCATCACGAAGCAGTACGCCGGACTCAATCTCTTCCGCATCGACATCGATCGCGTGCAGCGCGACCTCGGCGGTCTGCCGTGGGTGAGCCGCATCGCCATCGAGAAGAAGCTGCCCGACACGCTGCGCATCATCATCGTCGAGCGGACGCCGGTGGCGCTGCTGCAGAGCGGCCACGATCTTCGTTACGTCGACGTGCAGGGCGTTGCGTTCGCCGATCTCTCGCCGACCGTCGGCGATTCCGATCTGCCGGTCATCACGCACGCCAGCGGAGCGGAGCTCGTCCGGAGCGTGCGGCTCGTCGCCGAGCTTCGCGCGCACGATCCGCAGGTCTTCTCGCGCATCTCCGAGATCCGTCCGATTGCGCCGAACGGATTCGCAGTCTTCGATCGCCAGCTCGGTGCGTTCGTCTACGCGAACGGCGGCGATCTCTCCGCGAAGTGGCGGAGCCTCTACGGCATCGTCGAAGCCGAGCATCTCGGCCGCTCGGACATCGAATACGCAGACCTCAGATTCAACGACCGGATCATCGTCAAGCCGGTTCGTCCGATTACCGCCGCCACCGCGAGCGCTCGTACGAGCATCGCGGTTCAGATCACGAATTAGCAGGAGAAAGCCATGCCCCGAACCGAAGAGAAGTACATCGTCGCGCTCGACATCGGGACCTCGAAAGTGTGCGTGCTGGTGGGAGAGGTCAACGACCGCGGTCAGCTCGAGATCATCGGCAAGGGAACATCGCCGATGAAGGGGACGCGACGCGGCAACATCATCAACCTCGATCAGGCCATCGACGCGGTGAAGAAAGCCGTCGATGAAGCCGAGGTGATGGCAGGGCTGCAGATCGAATCGGTGTTCGTGGGGGTGGCCGGCGATCACATTCGCTCGGTCAATTCGCGCGGTGTCGTCTCGGTGATGGGCAGACACAAAGAGATCGCGCGGGAGGACATCGAGCGCGTCATCGAAGCGTCGAAGTCGATCAACATCCCGACCGAGCTCGAACTGCTGCACGTCATTCCGCGCGAGTTCGTCGTCGACGGACAGGACGGCATTCACGATCCGCTCGGCATGACCGCGGCGCGGCTCGAAGCGAACGTGCACATCGTCACCGGCGCGCGGACGCACAACCAGAACGTGCTGACGTGCGTGAACAAAGCCGGCATCGCGGTGCAGGAGATCGTGCTCGAGCAGCTGGCGGCAGCAGAGGCCGTGCTGACGCATGACGAACGGGAGATGGGCGTGCTGCTGATGGACATCGGCGCCGGCACGACCGACTACGCGGTCTTCCTCGAAGGCAACGTCGTGCACACGAATGTGCTGCCGGTCGGCGCGGGTCACTTCACGAGCGACATCAGCGTCGTGCTGCGCACGCCGATGGAAGACGCGGAGCGGATCAAGAAACGCTACGGCTGCGCGCTCGGCTCGCTCGTCACGGAAGACGATCCGATCGAAGTGCCGACCGTCGGCGGTCGCGCGCCGAAGATTCTTTCGAAGCACGAGCTGACCAACATCCTCGAGCCGCGTGCGGCGGAGATCGCGAAGCTCGTCTATCGCGACCTCGAGAAAGTCGGTCTCGACAAAGAGATCCGTTCGGGCGTCGTGCTCGTCGGCGGCGGTGCCGAGATGGAAGGCATGGTCGAGATGGTCGAGCAGGTCTTCAACCAGCAGGCGCGCAAAGGAACGCCGCGCGGATTCGGCGGACTGGCCGACACCGTGGCGGGACCGGAGTGGGCGGCGACGGCGGGACTGCTGCTGTGGGGCTTCCGCAGCCAGGCGAAAGTTCGCAAGCGTCCGGTGAAGGGTTTGGCGAAAGTCGCTCAGAGCTTCCGGCAGTGGTTTGCGACGTCGTAATAGAAGCAATTGAAAACGTGCATCAATAGGCGTAGCATCCGGAGAAACGAATAAATGATCACATTTGACGAATTGCCCGGCGACGGGAAGCTGAAAGTGATGATGGAAGAGGATCAGCTTCCGGCGAAGATCAAAGTCGTGGGAGTGGGTGGTGGTGGAGGCAATGCCGTCAACCGAATGATCCAGGCCGGCATCAAGGGCGTCGAGTTCCTCGTAGCGAACACCGACGTTCAGGCGATGCGCCACTCGCTCGCGCCGACCAAGCTGCAGATCGGCGGCAAGCTGACCAAAGGTCTCGGAGCCGGCGCCAATCCCGAAGTCGGGAAGCAGGCCGCGCTCGAAGACACCGATCGCATTCTCGAGGCGCTGTCCGGCGCCGACATGATTTTCATCACCACCGGTATGGGCGGCGGCACCGGCACCGGCGCGGCGCCGATCATCGCGTCGCTGGCCGCGGAGCTCGGAGCGCTGACGGTCGCGGTCGTGACCAAGCCGTTCAACTTCGAAGGGAAGCGTCGCCGCGTGCAGGCCGAACAGGGCATCCGTGCGCTGCGCGACACGGTCGACACGCTCATCACCATTCCGAACGAGCGGCTGCTGAACTTCGTCGAGCGCGCCACGTCGCTCAGCGACTCGTTCAAGATCGCCGACGACATCCTGCGCCAGGCGGTGCAGGGCATCTCCGATCTCATCACCGTTCCCGGCGAGATCAACCTCGACTTCGCCGACGTGAAAACGATCATGCACGGCATGGGGATGGCGCTGATGGGAACCGGCGTCAGCTCCGGCGAGCATCGCGCCGTCGAGGCCGCGCAGCGCGCGATCTCTTCGCCGCTGCTCGAAGAGGCGTCGATCGAAGGGGCGAAGGGCGTTCTGATCAACGTCACCGGCGGCCCCGATATGACGCTGTTCGAAGTGCATGAAGCGGCGTCGATCATTCAGGAAGCGGCCGACGAAGAAGCGAACATCATCTTCGGCACGGTCATCGATCCGCGGATGAAGGACGAGATCAAGGTGACGGTCATCGCCACCGGCTTCGATTCCGCAACGAAAGGTTTCCTCAACGCGCGCGGCGAGCAGCTGGCGTCGAGCTCGCGCGCGACGCACGTCGCGCACGCGGCGCCGGCCGGTTCGTCGGCGCCGATGAGCGGACGCGGACTCGCTGCCGCTCACGAAGTTCCGCACGAAGATGCCGCGCCTCCGCCGCAGATCGGCGCGGAAGGTGAGATTTACGATCCTCCCTTTTTTCGCAAAGGCGGCTTCAGCCGCCCCGACGGCTCGGGCGGATTCGGCCCGATGGCGTCGAGTGATTTCGGCAGTGACCTCGATATTCCGACGGTGATTCGCAACTTGTCAGACTGATCGAACACACAGCACCTTTCGAAGGCGCATCCCTCAGTGCGCCGGCGGTTCAGGGGCGAGGGACCCTGAACCAACTGCTCCCCGGGGCACGGTCTTCCGCCGTGCCCCGGATTTTTTTGCAGACGAAAAAAGGCACCGTCTCGCGACGGTGCCTTTCGTTTGTTGCGTGGCTTTCGATTACTTCTTGTTCTGCATTTCGTCGAGGCGCGTCTTCAGTTCGTCGATCGTCTTCTGCTGATCTTTGACGACGCTGGTGAGCACGGCGACGATGTCCATCGAGCTGAGACCTTTGCGGTCCGTCGTGGCGACGAGATCCGGAACGTCCTCGGCGATGAAGCCGACGTGATGCTCGGTCGGCGCAACTTTGTACGTGTACGTCACCGGCTGCAGACCCTCGAGGGTCTTCTTCGCTTCCGCGGTCGGAAGGTCGACGATGTTGTCTTTCAGCGCGCGGCTGGAAGCATTCGTCCAGACGCCGCCGCTCGAAAGCGTCGCGCCGTTGCTGTGATGGATTGGCGAAGTCGGCGTGATGCCGATGCCGATGAAGCCGCCGCCGGCGTTCAGGATCATGTTCGTGGCAGTGCCGTTGGTGGTGAGGACGGAGATGTCGCCGTTGTCAGGACCGATGCGAACGATTTTGTTCGTGCCGTTCTGCGTGAGGTTCGCGGTATCGCCGATCCAGAGCTGGCGATTGCCGGTGCGGTTCACGCCGAGGAGGAGGCCGACGCCGTCAGTCGACGTGTTGGCTGCGGCGAGGAACTCCTGGCCGGTGAGGGCCACGCGCGCGGCGAGCTGCGTCGAATCGTTGACGTTCATTCGCGAGGTGCCCGGCGATGCGGTACCGATGCCGACGTTACCGTTTGCGGCGATGTCGATCGAGCTGGTCGGCGCGCCCGGACGGATGCGGAACGACAGGCGCGAGCCGCCGGTCAGGTCGCGCACGAAGAAGTTCGCTTCGTTCGCGCCGATGTCCCACGTCTGTGCCGTAAAGCCGCTGGCGTTGGTCTGTTCGAAACGGACTGCCGGCGTATCACCGGTGGTCATATGCAGATCGAGTCCCGGAGCAGAGTTGCGGAAGCCGACCTTGCCGGTGCTGTCGACGAAGACGGCATTCGTCGGTGCGGCACCCTTGACGGTGAAGGGAACGGTCGCAGCGGTGAGGTCCTCGATCGAGAACTTGTTCAGGCCGCCGCTCGCCGAATCATTCGCGGTGATCTGCCAGTCGGTCGCCGGGAAACCGGTCGACGTGCTGGTGTCGTCGAAGTGGATGCGGAGGTTGTTCTCTTTGAGGCGGATCGTGTCGAAGCCGAACGATTCGTTGTTGACGCAATCGAGACCGACGCAGAGGCTTCCCTGCACGATCTGATCGTCAGCGACGACGTTGTCGAACGCGCGGATCGGCGCGCCGTGCGACGTGGTCGACGCCGTGGCAGTCGTCGTCGAGACGGCCGACGCGCTGACCTGCGCCGGAGCTTTCGGTTCCTGCGAGTCGCTGGAGACGAACGCGCCGTGAGAGACCATCAGTCCGCCCGACTGTACTGCCGGGTTGCCGAGGCCGTTCTCGCGGGTGATGCGTCCGATCGTTTCGTCGTCACCGGCTGCGCGCGCGTCGGCGAGCTGCTGGCGAACTTCCTTCGAGATGCGCGGAATCGCGCGCAGTTCCCACGAGTACGAACCGTCCGGATTCTCAGTGGTGATATCGCGAAGACTGAGCGAGGGATTCTTTCCCGCGGGGAACGTCTTGGTGAAGTAGAAACCGTCCGGACCGGTCACGGAGAGAGTCATCCGTTCGGCGTCGCCGATCGGCTGCCATTCGACGGAGCTGATGCTCGAAGCCATACGCGCGAGCGGTTTGTCCGCGGCCAGTGCGAGCACCGGCAGTGCGGCCATCACCAGGACGATGAAAAGGGTTCGAAGAGAGCGAGAGCGGACCTGATTCATGGTGTTCTCCTTGTTGGTGAGTCAATGCGTGCGTCCGGTCGGTGCCCCCAATGGCGCCTGCCTTATTCACGTCCCTCAGTGACTCGGAAGAGTTGCTATTGAACTACCGAGAGGTCGCTTTTCAATCTTCCGGAAAAGAATGTCCCTGTGGCTCCTGAGCGCCACAGGTGCGGCCCGCCGTCACGACCACGACCAGTAGAATGGCGCGCGATGAACGGCCGCCGCCGACTGCTTGTTTTTGTCGCCGTTGCGGCGGTTTACGTTCTGCCGGGGATGTGGCCGGGACGCATCCTCGCTCCCGCGGACGTCCCTCGCGATCTCCTCGCATGGAAGAGCGGCAGCGCGGAACGAGTACGCGTTTCAAACTCGCTGCTCTCCGATGTGCCGACGCAAAACATCGCGTGGGACGCCGAGGCGCGGCGTCACCTCGCGAACGGTAACCTGCCGTGGCGCAACGAGTTCGCTGCCGATGGAGAGCAACTTTTCGCGAATCCGATCACGGCTTTGCTCTCACCGTTCACCTGGCCGCGATTACTTCTCGGCCTTCACGGCTGGTCGTGGTCGATTCTCCTGAAACTCCTCGTCTCGATGTTTTCGATGTGGTGGCTGGCGCGCGTCGTCGGTGCGAGCGACGTCGCAGCGATCGTCTCGGCGATCGCCTGGGCGCTCGCCGGATTCTTCATCGTCTGGGCGCTCTGGCAGCACACGAATGTCTATCCGCTGTTTCCCGCGCTTGCTGCCGCATGCATCACGCTGGCGCGTGAGCCGTCGCCGAAACGCGCGCTGGCGCTCGCGCTCATCGCCGCGCTTGCGACCGCCGGCGGACATCCGGAATCGCTGTTGATCACCGTGGTCGCCATCGCGATCTTTCTCTTCCTCAATCGCGATGCGACGCCGCGTGTTGCCGGCGCGGCGCTCGGCGGATTTCTCGCGCTCGGCGTGCAGCTCGTGCCGTTCGCGATCGTCTTTCTGCAGAGTCACGTTCGCCATTCGCGTTCGGAGATGCTCGGCTTCCGCTTTCACAAGCTGTCGCTGCTCGCACAACTTCTCCCCGGATTTCTCGGCAGTCCGCTGCGCGGCGAGCTCGATCTGACCGGCGCGTTTCCCAACGCCGAGAACTTTCATCAGCGCAGCGGCGCATACATCGGCGCGATCGCACTCATCGCCATCGTGCTCGCATGGCGATCGCTCGCGCCACCGTTTCGTCGTGCACTTGCGATCGCCGCGGTCGCGTGGCTTTTGACGTTGTACGTTCCCGGAATCACGCACGTGTTGCGCGCGATCCCGATCGTCGGCCTCGTGGCGCCGGAGTACTTCGCGGTTCCGGCCGTACTCTTCGCCGCGCTCGCCGCCGGTCCCGCGCTGATCGAAGTGACGAGCGGCATCACGCGCCGTCGCCTCGGCATCGCCGTGATCATCATCGGTGCGATGCTCATCATCGGCGGCGCACTTCCGACAATCGCACCGAACGCACTCGCGCGCGCCGCGCGCGCCGGCATCGCGCGTTTGCAGTCACGCGGCGCTCTTCATCAGCCGGCCGCGGTCTACGAACAACGACTCGCGTATTACCTCGATGCCGCGAAGTGGACCGCGGCGCGACGCATCGCGATTCCGGGTGTCTGCTGGTTGTTGTTCGGCGTCGCGTTGACGATGCGTGCCGGCAGGATGCGCACGCGACTCGCCATCGGCGCGCTGACCGCGGAGCTCATCGCGTTCGGCGCCGGATTCAATCCCTCGATTCGCATCGATGAGATCGCGCCGGAGCCGCCGATGATCGCGGAAGTGAAGCGACTCGATCCCGCGCATCGCTGGCTGATCGCCGCGCCGAGCGAAGTCTTCCCGCCAAACCTCGGCACGATCTACGGCGTTCGCGACGTCCACGCCTACGACATCCTGACGAGCGAGGCGTACACGCGGAAGCTGCTGCCCGCCGGTTACGACCCGAAGCGCTGGGCGTTTCCGCTCAACCCGACGCCCGAGCAGTTGCACTACCTCTCGACGCTCGGCGTCCGCTACTGGCTTTCGCCGAACGGGATCGTGGAGATGAAGGATGCGATTCCGCCGGCGCTGCCGTCGAATGCGCCGCCGGAGGGGATCGTGTTGGGACTCGTGGTCAGCGCGCTCGGAATCGCGCTCGCCGCTTACGTGGCGATCGCGAGCCGGTCGCGACCTGCTTAGCGCTTCGGTACGCGCGCCGCCGCGCCCGCATAACGTCTCGCAAAGGAGATCAGCTCCTGCAGTTTCTGCAGTCGCTGCGCGGGTGTCGCGGCTCGCCAGACGTTCCGATAGGCGTCGTTACTCGCGTCATGTCCGGCCTTCTGCCGAGGATGCTGACTCTTCTGTGCTCCGCTCATGACCGCTTGATGTTCTCCAACTCTTCGATATCAAGCAAGTCTTTGGCCCGTCCTGCGGCGCGCTTCATGGTGATGAGGTCGTCAATTGACGCGATTCGCACGGTCGTCGTTTCGATCGGCACCACGATCGATCGTTGCCAGAGCTCATCGAAGTCGAGCGGATACTTCACGAAGAAATCGACCACGTTCGGCGGCTGATCGCGATCGAGCATCGAGAAGACGATCATGTTTTTCTCATCGATCCAGGACTGGCGCAGATCGGCATTAGCGAAATCAGTTGCGCGGACCGGAACTCGCGGGGTGAACTCGGCGCGCGTCATCGTCTCCATCGCCTTGCGCGCTTCGGCCGGCGAAAGGTCGATCACGAGATCGAGGTCGCCGGTGTATCGCATGTGACCATGTAATACGACGGCGACGCCGCCGACGACGACGTACCGCACGCCCGCTTCGTTCAGGGCTTTGAAAAGCTGTTCGAAAGGAAACATCACTCCCACTCGATCGTGCTCGGCGGTTTTGACGAGATGTCGTACACCACGCGATTGATCCCGCGCACTTCATTCACGATGCGTCGCGACATGGTGTCGAGCACATCGTGCGGCATGCGGTACCAGTCGGCGGTCATGAAGTCGGTCGTTGAAACGGCGCGGATGGCGCACACGTTCTCGTACGTTCGCTCATCACCCATCACGCCGACGCTGCGAATCGGGAGGAGCACGGCGAACGCCTGGGCGATCTCGCGATAGAGGCCGGCGCGGTGGATCTCTTCGATCACGATCTCGTCGGCGTTCTGCAGGACCTCGACGCGCTCGGCATTCACTTCGCCGAGGATGCGGACGGCGAGGCCGGGACCGGGGAACGGATGCCGCCAGACGAACTCCGGTTCGAGTCCGAGCTCGATGCCGAGCTGGCGCACTTCATCCTTGAACAGCTCGCGTACCGGCTCGATGAGTTTCAGCCCCATCTTTTCCGGCAGTCCGCCGACGTTGTGGTGCGTCTTGATGACCGCCGACGGTCCTTTGATCGAGACCGATTCGATGACGTCGGGATAGAGCGTTCCCTGCACGAGAAAGTCGACGTCGGGGATGCGTTTCGCTTCCTCTTCGAAGACGGCGATGAACTCGTTGCCGATCCGTTTGCGCTTCGTCTCCGGCTCTTCGATGCCGGCGAGTTTTTCGTAGAAGCGCTGCTTCGCATCGACGGCGATGATGTGCATGCCGAGGCCTTCGCTGAGACGCGAGACCACCTGCATCGCTTCGTTCTTGCGCAGTACGCCGTTGTCGACGAAGACCGCCGTCAGCTGATCGCCGATCGCTTCGGCGACGAGCAGCGATGCGACGGACGAATCGACGCCGCCGCTCACCGCTGCGAGCACGTGGCGTTTGCCGACCAGGGCACGGATCTCTTCAACCTTCCGTTTTCGAAAGTCGCCGAGATCCCACGTCGGCTTGCAGCCGGCGATGTCGAAGAGAAAGTTCCTGAGGAGATGCGGTCCTGCTTCGCTGTGCGTCACCTCCGGATGAAACTGAATCCCGAAACAACGCCGCTCGCGATTCTCGAACGCGGTGATCGGCGCACTCGGGGACGACGCGGTCGTGACGAATCCCGGCGGACCGGCGAGGATGCGATCGCCGTGGCTGGCCCAGACGCGCTGATGTTCGGGCGTGTTCGCGAAGAGCGGCGACGGTGCGATGACGTCAATCTCGGCGCGGCCGTATTCGCGTTCGTTGGCGGGCTCCACTTTTCCGTCGAGGAAGTAGGCGGTGAGCTGCATGCCGTAGCAGATGCCGAGGATCGGAATGCCGAGCTCGAACACTTCGCGAGAGCAGTACGGGGCGAATTCCCCGTAAACCGATTGCGGACCGCCGGAAAGGATGATCGCTTTCGGCGCGAGCGCGCGGATGCGATCGATCGGAAAATCGAACGGATGGATCTCCGAATAGACGCGGTTGTCGCGAATGCGGCGGGCGATCAGTTGCGTGTATTGGGAGCCGAAGTCGAGGACGAGAACGGTCTGCTCTGGCTGCACGCGCGCATTGTCTACCGGACGCGCAGAAATGAAAACGCCGGCCCGATGAAGGCCGGCGATTTCCGGATGTTGGAAACGATCCGCCGCGAAGCCGTCCGCTGACGCTGTGCGATCAACGCGGCCGGTCGTACCGGCTACTGAACGACTTCGCGCGACGCCGGCGAGAAGCTGCCGTTCGGGTTCGCGCAGCCGAGAACGTACGAGCCGCTCGGCGAACCTTCGGAAGCCTTGTGGACCTTGAGGTCGGTGAGGCTCAGCCAGTCTTTGCCTTCGGCGCAGAGCGAGCCGCGGCCTGCGATCTTGCCGGCCGGGATGAAGCCCTTGTTGGTGAGCGTGCCCTTCAGCGAGAGACCGGTGACGATCGCGTCATCGTCAACGCTGCGGATCTGGCCCGGGCTGGTGAAGAGAATGTAGTTCTGCGCCTGCATCGAAGTCTTCGCGATGGCAGAAGCGGAACCGGAGGTGCCACCGTTGTCGGCCGATTTCATCGGCATCGACGCGCAGGCGGCGGAGAGCAGCAGGATGGCGAGAGCGGGGGCGGTTTTCTTCATTTGATGTTTCTCCTTTTCAATCATGCGAATGGTCTGTTCGCGTTTCACGAGCGTTGTCGGATCACTGTTTGTGTTCGACGACAAAGTTCGTAAAGGGTTAGGCAAAGTTGCAGCAACGCGATCGTGTTTGCACAACGTTCACGTTGTTACAACTCTGCTCGATTGAATGGAGAGGTGACCGGGAAACTACAGAAGATTCCGCAGCTCTTTTCCGGGCTTGAAGCGAATCGTGTTTCCCGGCGGGATCTTCACTTCGACGCCGGTCTTCGGGTTTCTGCCGATTCCCTTCTTGCGCTGCTTGACCTGAAACACGCCGAAACCGCGGAGCTCGATTCGCTGGCCGCGCGCGAGCGCGTTGCGCAGTCCTTCGATGACGGTATCGACCGCCTGAGCCGCTTTCACTCTCGAAATTTCCGATACCTCGGCTACCTTGTTGACGATGTCCGCCTTGATCATCGGGACCCTCCGAACGGCGCGATTATAACCTCGCATGGAACGCCATCGCATCGACCACTGGCTGAAGCTGGTCTGCCTGTTCAAGCATCGCGCCGACGCGACCGATGCGTGCCGCGGCGGACTGGTGAAGCTCAACGGTCTGCGCGTGAAACCGGCAACGCCGGTGAAGCCGGGCGACGTCGTCGAGTTCTACCTCGGCTCGCACTTTCGCAAAGTGGTCGTGCAGGGGCTGCCGGAAGCGAACGTGTCGAAAGAGGTGGCGCGGACGATGTATGTCGATGAGACGCCGCATCAGGAACGCGTCGATCCGCTGACGACGATCCTGCGCGACCGCGGCACCGGACGTCCGACGAAGAAGGAACGGCGCGACATCGAGAAACTACGCGGCTGATCGCCGCGTCACAGCGGTATGGTCAAGCTGCTGGTCATCATCACCACCGTTGTCGTCGGCGTCCTCGCATGCATCGCCGTTCCGAATCTCATCGAGGCGATGAATCGATCACACCAAGTGCGAAGTCTGGCCGATCTGCGCATGATCTCCACCGCCTGGGAAGCACGCGCGACGGAGATGAAGACGTACGCCGTCGGCGCAAAGAGTCGCGATCCTGTCGAGGAGACGAAGATCGAGTGGAACGCGCTGACGAAAGTGCCCGCTGCTTCGCTGCAGCGCGTACTGCAGCCGACGTACATAAAAGCGATGCCGACGATCGACGCATGGGGATTCCCGTACGAGTTCGCCGGCGGCGATCAGACATACGCGATTCGCTCGCTCGGTCGGGATGGCCGTCCCGACGCGGTGAATGCGAAGTACGTCTTCGGAAACACGAAGTCGTTCGACGCCGACGCGGTGCTGGTCAACGGTAGTTTTCTGCGCGGTCCGGAGGGGATGTGAGGCGGTTGACGGGGGCGGTCTGCCTCCTCGCGTTGTTGACCGTCGCCCACACCGGCGCGCAAACGAACGGAATCTCCGGTGAGCTGGTCGACACCTACTGCTACGCGAAAATCGGCGTGCGCGGTGAGCCGCACGCCGCGTGCGCAATCAAGTGCGTGCGCGCCGGCATCCCGGCGGGTCTGCTCGAAACGAAAACGCGACGCGTCTACGTGCTGCTTCCTTCCGCTGATGCGACCGCGCTTCCACCATCGCTCATCGCTGCGATGGGAAAACAGGTTGAAATCGGCGGCGACGTCGTCACGAAAGGCGGCGCGTCGTTTCTTGCCGTGCGCTCATTCCGCGTGCGGCGCTGACTTTCGCTCTAGCTCGCGCTTCCAGCCGACGATCACGTTCAGCGGTTTCACATCAGCGGCCTCGATGATGGCGAGCAGCCGGCCGTCAGGTGCGGCGTCGAAGCCGCGCACGACATCCTGCGTGTCGTAGATTCGTACCGGCGCCGCGACTTCGATCGTGTCGCCGTGCGCGACGACGGCCGCGGCGTAGATCGCATGCGTGGTCGAGAAGTACACATGACGTCCGTCGTGTGACCAGCACGAGTCGCGGCCGCCATCGACGGAGATGCGCATCGCATCTCCGCGGCGATCCGTCGCAATCACATACACCTCATTGCGTCCCGTGGCGTTCGACGTATACGAGACCCATCGCTCATCGGGTGAGAGACGTGCTTCGAGCTCTTCGTTCGGTGTCTGCAGCCACACGCGCGACCGGCCGTTCGCATCGCGAACGAAGATGTCATGCATCGTCTTCGGCTCCGCGGACGAATAGAACACGTTGCCGTTGCTGCTCCAGTCTCCAGGGATCTGGATCGTTCCCGGTTTGGTCAAAGCGACGGCCGGGCCGCCATTGAGCGGCTGCGAAAAAACGTATGGCGGTGCGTTCTGATCCATCGCGAACGCGAGCGCGTGACCGTCGCGCGACCAGACCGCGGCGCTGTGATCCTGTTCGTCGAACGTGAAGCGGTTCAGCGACCGGCGCTGCAGGTCGGCGAGAAAAATGTCGGACACGCGCGTCCGCACGTCGGCGATCACCATCGCCGCGCGCTTGCCGTCCGGCGCGACGCGAACGGCGTCGTATGCAGCGTCCGGCAGCGCCTCGCCGGCCGGATGGCCGTTCGCATCGAGCCAGATTGCATGACAGTTGAAGCCTCCGGGAAGCGAGACCAGCGTGCCGCCCGCGGCGGATTGTTTCGAGCCGCCGACGGGACGATAGAACCAGACGTTGCCCGCCACCGTCGAGCGATCGCCGATCAGCGCGAGCTTCGCTTCATCGAAGCGCTGCGCGAACAGCGTTCCTTCGCGCGCGAACGTTACGTATGGCGCGTCGTACGATGCGCGTCCGACATCCCGCGCAATCGCGCGAGGCGCGGCGTCAGACGTGTTGCCGACAAACAGATCGGTCGAGCGCGCGTCGATCGCGGAGAAAAAGTACGAGCTCGTCGTGCCGATTCTCTCCGGCCACGCGACACCGACGTAGCGCGCCAGCGAGAAGAGCTTGCGCGGAGTGCCGCCGCCGGCAGGCACCGCATACATCGAGTTGCCGCCGATGAGCGCGTACACGATGGTGCCGTCGGCGAGCCATGTGGCCGAGGCCCAGTCGCCGCGCGGCACGTCGCAGATCGTCTGCACGTTTCCGTCGTCGATGTTCATCTTCTTCAGCTGAGCATTGGTCACGAATCCGAGCGTGCGGCCATCCGGCGACCAGAACGGTGACGCGGCGCCGTTCGTGCCGTCGATCGCGCGCGAAGTTCCTGTCATCAGATCGTGGATGCGAAGTCGTCCCTCGCCCGTCGTTGTAAACGCGATGCGCAAACCGTCCGGTGAAACCGCGGCGGGGTTGTACGCGAACGATGTGGGGAATGCAGAGTCCTGTGGCGGCGGAATCGCGAAGCGGATCGTCGGCGTCTCCGGTTGCGCGCCGCGACGAAGAAAAAACAGCGCGCCGGCAGAAAGGAGCAGCGACGCGGCCGCGATCGCCCACGGCAATACAGTGCCGCGGCGCCTCGGCGCGATCGACGGGATCGCGCCGCCTTCGCCAATCCAGCGCAGTTCGCTCGCGACGTCCGCCGCGCTTTGCCAGCGGTCGTCGGGATCTTTCTCGAGGCACTTCGCGATCAACCGCTCGAGCGCGGGCGGCGTCACCGGTTGCAGCGATGCGATCGGCACCGGCTGCTGCGACATGATTTTCGTGATGAGGCTCGCCTGACTGTCTCCGTCGAAGGCACGGCGGCCGGTGATCATCTCGTACAGCACCGCGCCGAGCGCGAAGATGTCGCTTCGCGCGTCCGTCGGTTTTCCTTCGAGCTGTTCCGGTGGCATGTAGGGGAGCGTTCCGACGATCATCCCCGCGCTGGTGATCGGCGCACCGATCACGGTCGGCGAGTCGTGGGACGTGAGCGACTCGGCGCGACGCGCCAGACCGAAGTCGAGCAGCTTCGCGCCACTCTTCGTCATCATCACGTTCGCCGGCTTCAGATCGCGATGCACGATGCCGTGGCGATGCGCTTTCGCGAGCGCGTCCGCAATCGAAGCGCCGTACTTCAGCGCGACGTCGAGCGGCAGCGCGCCTTTCGCGAGTCGCGATGCGAGCGTCTCACCCTCGACCAGCTCCATCACGAGATACGCAACTCCGTCTTCGCTGCCGACGTCGAAGAGCGTGCAGATGTTCGGATGATTGAGTGAGGAGATCGCGCGCGCTTCTCGCTCGAAGCGTTCCTTCGCTTCGGTAGTGGTCGCGTGATGCGGCAGGATCTTCAGCGCGACGGTACGATCGAGACGTGTATCGCGCGCGCGGTAAACCTCGCCCATTCCGCCCGCGCCGATTTGCGCGACGACTTCGTAAGGTCCGAGGCGGGTGCCCGGCGTGAGTGTCACGCCGGGCAGTTTACGCGTTCACGAAGCGCCGCAAGTCGACGTTCAACATCAGCCCGATGGCGATGAAGAACATCATCGTCGACGAGCCGCCGTACGAAATCAGCGGCAGCGGAATGCCGGTCGTCGGCAGCACGCCGATCTGCATCGACACGTTGATCAGCACGTGAAAGACGAAGAAACAGATCAGCGAAATCGCGAGGAATGCGCCACCTCGATCGCGCGCCTGCTTTGCGAACGTCAGCGCCTGGACGATCAGAAACAGATAGAGCGACAGGACGATGGCGACGCCGATGAAGCCCCACTCCTCGCCGAGGACCGCGAAGATGAAATCGGTGTGATGGGCGGGGAGGAAGTCGAGCTTTGCCTGCGTCCCCTGTTTGAATCCTTTGCCGTGAATGCCGCCGGAACCGATGGCGATCTTCGCCTGCGTGACCTGATAGCCGGTGCCGAGCGGATCGCGGGCCGGATCGAGAAAGATCATGATCCGCTCGCGCTGATACGGTTTGAGGAAGATCTTCCACGCCAGACCGGCGCCGAGCAATCCGAGGAGGATCATGATCGCCCAGACGCGCCAGCGGATGCCGCCGAAGAACATCGCCACACCGACGAGCGGGAAGAACGTCGCGGCGGTGCCGAAGTCGGGCTGCACGATGATCAGTCCGACCGGCAGACCGATGATGAACATCGCGGTCATGAACGAGCGAAAGTTGAGATACGCGCGATCGTTCGAATCGAAAAAGCGCGCGAGCATCAGCGCGGTGAAGACCTTCATGAACTCAGCCGGCTGGAACTGAAAGCCGCCGCCTATCGGGATCCATGACTTCACGTGGGCGGTGACCTTGCCGAAGACGAGCAGGTAGATGAGCAGCGCGATCCCGATTGCGTACAGGATCGGCGCGACGTCGAAGAAGATGTGATAGTCGACGACGAGGAACACCAGCATCAGCCCGATGCCGATACCGATCCAGAGCAGCTGCTTTTTGAAGATGTTGAGCGTCGGATCACCGAAGTAGGTGGCGCTGTAGATGAGCGTGCAGCCGATCGCCGCGATCACGAGCGCCGTACCGAGAAAATTCAGGTCGAGCGACGGCAGGATTCGATCTCTCGTCGCCATCAGTGTCCGAGTCCCTCTGCCGATTCGGGCGGCGCTTTCGGCTGCTGTCCCGGAATCGGCATGTCGCCTTCGCGGATCTGCTCGAGCGTGTCGGGGTTCGACAGATCGAGGTTCGCGTTGGAGATCTCTTTGTGAAAGCGCGCTTCGTAGAGAAGTTTCGCGAGCGGTGCCGCGTCGACGCCGCCGTGACCGCCGTGCTCGACAAAGACGACCACGACCATCTCGGGCTTCTCGTACGGTCCGTACGATGCGAACCACGCGTGGTCCTTGTACTTGAACGGCAGCCCTTCCGTCTTTACCCATCCGTGCTGCGCGATGACCTGGACGGTTCCCGTTTTTCCGGAAACACCGAGACCGGGAATGCGCGCGTTCCCGCCCGTCCCGCCCTGCTCGTTGACCACTTTCCATAGCCCCTTCCGCACGGTCTGCAGCGCGGCGGGGGAAAGCGGCACTTCATGCAGCACTTCGGGTTGAACCTGACGGCGTTCCAGACGTCCGTCGGGCAGCTGGTGTTCGACCATCCGCAGCACGTGCGGGCGGAAGACTTTTCCGCCGTTGGCGATGGCGGCCATCATGTTCGCGACCTGCAGCGGCGTGACGATCAGCGGTCCCTGTCCGATGGCGACGGAGATCGTTTCGGATGGATACCACTTGCGATGCTGTTTGTCGGCGGCCCACTTCGTCGACGGAACGATGCCGGCTTTCTCGCCATCGAGATCGATCTGCGAGATCTCGCCGAAGGTGAGGTTGTGTGCGTACTTGTTGATGTTGTCGATGCCGAGGCGCGCGCCGGTGTTGTAGAAGAAAATGTCGCAGGAGACCTTCAGCGCGTTGGAGACATCGACGTCGCCGTGGCCGTTCTTCTGCCAGCAGCGGAAACGGCGTCCGAAGAAAACGGCGGAGCCGCCGCAGCTGAACGTCGTGGCAGTGCCGATGGCGTTGTCGGAAAGTCCGGCCATCGCCATGACGGTCTTGAAGACGGAGCCGGGTGAATAGAGTCCCTGGATGGCGCGATTGAGCTCGACCTTGAACGGATTCGAGGAGATCGTTCGCCACACTTCGGGCGTGAAGCGTTTGGAATAGACGTTCGGATTGAAGACGGGGGAGGAGACCATCGCCAGCACTTCGCCGTTGCGAGGATCGAGTGCGACGGCGGCGCCGACGAACTCGTTCTCGATGAAGTACTGCTCGGCGCGGCGCTGCAGTTCGAAGTCGATTGTCAGATAGACGTTGTCGCCTGCCGCCGGCTTTTTGCGTATCGGAACGAATTCGGCGAGGCGGCGTCCGTGACTGTCGTACTCCCAGTACTGCGCGCCGTCGTGACCGCGCAGATATTCGTCGTACATCAGCTCGACGCCGCGCTTGCCGATCAGATCACCCTGCTTCAGATCTTTGTGGCGGCCGGTGAGATCTTTCTCGCTGACTTCGCCGATGAAGCCCATCACGTGCGCGGCCATCGTGCCGTATGGATAGTTGCGTCGCTGCACCGGCTCGACGTTCAGCTCGGGAAAGGCGATCGATTGCGCCTGCAGCGTCGCCACCTGCGTCATCTGCAGATCTTCCGCGATGATCAGCGGCTGCGTGATCTTGATCTCTTTCCCTTTTTCGAGCCGCGCTTCGATCTCCTGCGGCGTCACCGCGAGGACCGCGGCGAGGAACGCGACGAGTTTCGACTGATGCGCTTTGTCGCCTTTCACCAGCGGTCGCATGACGACGCGATCGAGGGCGAGTGAATACGCCGGCGAGTTGTCGGCGAGGATTTTTTCTCCGCTGCGATCGAAGATCAGTCCGCGCTTGGCCGGGACGATGACTTCACGGAGCGCATTCGATTCGGAGAGGTTGCGCCACTTCTCGGCCTGCACGCCCTGCACGAACCAGAACGCCCCCAGGAGGAACGTGAAGAGCACCACGATTCCCCAGAGAAAGGCGTTGACGCGAAAACTCAGGAACTTCTGATCGTCTCGATAAACGCGCATGGAGTTGGCGGATCACCAGCCGGTCTGACGCCGCGTGGCGTCGATCGGCTCTTCTTTCAGGAACAGGAGCAACAACTGATACACGAGCATTCCGAACAGACAGGTAAAGATCGTTTTCACGAACATCCCCTGCTCGAACATGTCGATTTTCTGACGAAGGAGGATGTTCACGAGGAAGTAAACGACGAGCTCGTTGAGAACGACCGCGCCGATGAGACAGGCGCCGAACGACAACGTGCCGCGCAGCACGAGCCGCGCGTTGATCGACGCGACGATATACGCGCAGACCGTCAGCGAAAAGGCGTGCATGCCGAACGGCGCATTCGAGAACGCGTCCTGTACGAGACCGGCGGCAACGCCGGCCATGATCGCTCCGAAAATGTTACCGCCCATCGAGTAGTAGACGATGAGGACGACGTACGGATTGAAGAACGCCAGCGCGTTGGGGGAGAAGCGATCGAGCAGCGAGTGTAGCGTCAGCGCGATCAGCAATCCAATGATGAATCGAAGCCATCTCAAGGAGCGTACCTCGCTACCTCCGGCGGAATCTTGCGGGTGTGCAACACGATCACTTCCTCGATGCTGCCGAAGTCGATCGACGGCCGGACACTGATCGTCTTGAAGAGCTCCGAGCCCTTCTCCGCTTTGGTCACGACGCCGATGGGAATGCCTTTGGGATAGATGCCGTCGATGCCGGCGGTGAGCACGACGTCACCCGGCTGCACGTCGGCGAGCACCGGGATGTCGAGGAGCTGTGCGCCGCCTGCGCCGTCGCCGCGGAGCACGCCCTGACGGCGGGTCCGTTCGAGCAGCGCGCCGACCGAACAGTTGTTGTCGCTGACGAGCTGCACTTTCGACATGTCGTGCGTCGTCAGGATCACGCGGCCGATCAGGCCGTTCGCGCCGACGACCGCGTCGTTGACGTCGACGCCGGCCGCGGAGCCGCGATCGAGAATGATCGATTTGAAGCGGCTCGACGTGTCGAGCATGATCGCGTGCGCCATCGTCGTGCCGGTCGTGAACTGTTCCGCATACCCGAGCAGACCGCGCAACCGCCGCAGATCGCCCTCGGACTGGCGCAGCTTCAGATTCTCGGTCGTCAGCTGCGCGACTTTGCTGTGCAGCTCCAGGTTCTCACGCACCGAGCGGCGCATGTCGAGATAGCCGTGATACATGTCGGAAGCCGACTGCCCGACCCAGTTCACAGCCTTCGGAACCGGCGAGAAAACCGTCATCACCGTCCGCTCGAAGAGCGTGCGTGTCTCGCCGATATACCGCGTCTGACTGCTGCGGCTCATCAGCACAAAAAGAGCGGCGAGAACGACGATGAGAAGGAGCGTCGGCCGGCGGGGAATGACGTCTGCGGTTACTGCCATGTTCGCGTTCGCTCTCAGCAGTTTTCAAGCCAGCGCAAAAGGGATGAGGCATGAGTGATGAGGTATGAGTAAAACCCTGTTACTCATGCCTCATACCCCATGCCTTCTATTCAATCGAGATTTTGCGCAGCAGATTGAAATCGGTGAGCATCTGCCCGGTTCCGAGCGCGACGCATGCGAGCGGATCTTCGGCGAGGGTTACCGGGAGTCCCGTTTCTTCGCGGAGGCGCTTGTCGAGGTTCTTCAGCATCGAGCCGCCGCCGGCGATGATGATGCCTTTGTCCATGATGTCGGCGCTGAGCTCGGGCGGGGTGCGCTCGAGAGCGACGCGCACCGCTTCGACGATCGTGGCGACCGTCTCGCTGAGCGCTTCACGGATCTCTTCGTCCGACACGACGAGCGTTTTCGGGACGCCTTCGACGAGATCGCGCCCTTTGATCTCCATCGTCATCTCTTCGTCGAGCGGGAACGCCGAGCCGATCTCCATCTTGATCTGCTCCGCCGTCCGCTCACCGATGAGCAGGTTGTACTTGCGCTTGATGTACTGAATGATCGCGTCGTCCATCTCGTTGCCGGCGACACGCACGGAGCGCGAGTAGACGATGCCTGCGAGCGAGATGACCGCGACGTCGGTCGTGCCGCCGCCGATGTCGACGATCATGTTTCCGGTCGGATCGGTGATCGGAAGTCCCGCCCCGATCGCAGCCGCCATCGCCTGCTCGATCAGATAGACCTCGGTGGCTCCGGCGCGAAGCGCGGAATCTTTGACGGCGCGCTTTTCAACCTGCGTGATCTCCGACGGCACCGAGATGACGATGCGCGGCTTCACGAGGAAGCGCCTTCCGTGCGCCTTCTCGATGAAGTACTTGATCATCTTCTCCGTCACTTCGAAGTCGGCGATGACGCCGTCTTTCATCGGACGGATTGCGGCGATGTTGCCGGGCGTGCGGCCGAGCATTTCCTTCGCTTCGCGGCCGACGGCTTCGACGTTCATGTTGACTTTGTTGACCGCGACGATCGACGGCTCACGCACGACGATGCCTTTGTTCTTCGCGTAGACGAGTGTGTTCGCTGTTCCGAGGTCGATCGCAAGATCGTTCGAGAACAGCGACAAAAGTGATTTGAACGCCATCGATTAGGGTTTCCTTGTCGAGATATCCGGGAGCCATGGTGCGCCGGTGCAAAACTGCTGCCCCGGGCCGTAATGCGGAACTATTCTTCGACGAGCACCGTCTGGGATTGTACTGTCTGATTGCCGGCGGGATCGACCGCTTTCACGACGACCGCATTCTGGCCGACTTTCGCGAAGACGATCAGCTTCTTGAAGTGGCCGCTCGACTCGACGTCGACTTCCTCTTCATTGATGAAGACCGTCGATCCCGGCTCGGTCGTTCCTTCGATGATGTAGTACGCGCCGCCGATCGGCTGCGGACGTTTGAGCGTGAGCTTCGGCGGTGTTGCATCCGACGCGTTCACGCCGCCGCCGCTCGAGGTGTCCCGACCACCGCCGCTGACGCGGAAGCGCCGGAACGGCGAGTACGGCCCGACTTCGCCATCAGCGCCGATCGACGCGACGCGCCAGTAGAACGCCCCCTCGTCCGTGACCTTCGCGGAAGCACTCAGTTTCTGCCGCTTCGAGTTGATCTCGAGCGTCGAGAAGAGCCGCGAGCGCGAGACCTGCAGCTGATAGCTGGTCGCTCCCGTCTGCGGCTCCCACGCGAATTCGACTTTCGATTCGTTCGTGACCTGGAAGACCTGATTGTCGGACGGCGATTTCAGCGCCGGCGGCAGGATCAGTTTCTTCACCGGACTGATTCCGCCTTCGGGCGAAGCGCTGATCTTCTCGCCGCTGCTGACGACCACCGCTTCGCCGCCGCTCTTCGGCGTGACGGATGCGGAGCCCTTCGTGCTGACGACCGAGGTCGACTTCGTGCTGTCGACGCCGACCTGCGTGGTCGATTCGGAGTCGACGATGATCTGCGTTCCGGGCGTGCGAACGGACGATTCCTGATCGACGGTTGCGACCTCGACCGTACCGACCTGCATCTGCACGGCGTTGTTTTTCTTCGATGAGCCCGGTTGCACCGCCGCGTAAATCTCGAGCAGCGCATTGGGTCCGACGGTGTAGAGCGAGCCGTTGCTGGTGAAGAGCAGCTCGGCTGACGCGCGATCTCCGGTTTTCACCCAGTCGCCGTTGTAGAGCGGAACGCGCATCTCGGCGTGGTGCCAGTCGCTGTTCGTCGACTTCTGAAACTGGACGTCGCCTTCGACGGTGATGAACTGAGCGTCGCCGTTGCCGGAGTCGCCGCCGCTCACCGCCGCGCGGCTGATCGTCTGCGATTCGACCGCTGCACCCTGCGCGTCGACGTACTTCGCCGCGCCGAAGAGAGTGTTCGCGTCTTCGAGCTTCTTCTGCGCGCGCTCGAACTCACCGCGTCGATTCGGAAAGTCTTTGGAGGCGGCGAGGGTGTTCAGCGCCTGCCGCGCGTCGGCGATCGCCGATTCGGCATTCGCCCGCGGATTTCCCTTCTCGTTGTGGAGAAACCAATAGCCGGCGCCCCCCAGCAGAAGGATGAACAGGACGAGCCCGATCTGCTTCAGGCGATCGATCGAGATCAGGTACCAGTCGATGTCGCCGCCCGAGGAGGCCTTTTTTCTAATCGCCATTGCGGACGGAAGCCTTTATAGCACAGGCAACACGGCGGTTTGCGCGTGCTGCCGGGAATAGGTAAACTGCCGCGTTTTTTACGGAAGATCGCGTCGCACGGCCGTTCCTGTCCACTCCGCGGCGCATCCAATCACATCGTTAAGGATTGTTCCAATGCTCAAGCTCATGCGCGACAGTTTCTCGCAACTGAAATGGATCCTGATCGCGATCGTCGCCGCGTTCATCTTCGGCTTCGTTTACTTCGACATGGGTCTCGGTGGCGGAAGCGCCAGCGCCTCGACCGACCAGCGTTCCTGGGCCGCGCGCGTGAACGGTGAGACCGTCACGTATCGCGAATTCGATCGCGCGGTTGCGATGACCGAAGATCAGTACAAGCAGATGTACAAGCAGAACCTCACGCCCGAGATGCTCGCGCAGCTCGGCGTGCAGAAAGGCGTGCTCGACTCGCTCGTCGATCAGAAGCTCCTTCTTCAGGAAGCGAAGCGGCTGCATCTCGATGCGACTCCGGATGAAGTGCAGCGCCGTCTCCTGCAGGTGCCGACGCTGAATCCGAACGGCAAGTGGGTCGGCTCGGAGCTGTACACGCGCTTCTGCCAGCAGATGGGCTATTCGTCGCCGGCGGAGTTCGAGGACGAGCTGTCGCGCCAGATCACGCTCGAGAAGATGGACAGCGCGCTGCAGAACTCGATCGTCATCTCGCCGAAAGCGGCCGAGGCTGAGTACCGCCGCGTCACCGAAAACGCGAAGATCCGCTACGTCCTTTATCCCGCGGCGCGTGAAGCCGGCAACGTCAGCGTCAGCGATGCGGAGTTGCAGGCGTACTACAAGACCAACAGCGCGAAGTACGCGCACGGCGAACAGCGTGCCGTGAAGTACCTCGTCGCCGATACGACTCGCCTCCGCGCGCAGATCGTCCCGAGCGATGCCGACCTTCGCAAACGCTACGAGGCGTCGAAGGAAGACTTCAAGTCGCCGGAAGCGGCCCACATTCTCCACATCCTTATCAAGGTTGATCCGAACGCGACGCCGGACGTCGACGCGGCCGCTCGCGCGAAAGCCGAGTCGCTCGTGAAGCAGCTCCGCGCCGGTGCCGACTTTGCGAAGCTCGCGAAGGACAACTCCGGCGATCCCTCTTCGTCCGGCAAGGGCGGCGACATGGGCTTCGTCACCCGCGGCTCGACCGTCGAGCCGTTCGACTCCGCCGCATTCTCGATCGAGCTCAACAAGATCAGCGATCCGATCCGCTCCGCCGAGTACGGCTACCACATCATCAAGGTGCTCGAGCGTCGCGAGCCGTCGTACCGCTCCTTCGATGAAGTGAAAGGCCAGCTGGCGATGCAGGTCGTCGATCAGATGTCGAAGGACCAGGCGCGCGAAGAGATCACGCGCATCAACTCGCGCATCAAAGAGGCGAAGCCGAAGACGACCGACGAGTTCGCGAAGTTCGCGAGCGACAAGGTCACGTCGAGCGATTCACTCTGGTTCGGCAAGGCCGATCCCATCCCCGGCCTCGGCAACAATCCGGCGCTCGCTTCGTGGGCGTTCTCCGCGAAACAGGGAGACATCGGCGAGATCATCGGCACGAATCGCGGTCCCGCCATTCCGTTCCTCTACGGCATTCGCACCGCCGGCATCACGCCGTACGCTGACGTGAAAGAGAAGGTTGCGGCCGACGCTCGTATCGAGAAGTCGCGCCAGCTCGCCATGCAGGCGCTGTCGCGCACGCTTCCCGTTGCGAACGTCGACGCGGCCGCCGCGAAGGTCGGTCTCCAGCCGGCCGAAACGACGCTCAGCCGTCAGGGCTACGTCTCCGGATTCAACGGTGACGTCACGCCGCTGATCGACGCCGCGATGAAAGCGACGGTCGGTCCGGTGAGCGGTCCGGTGTCGGTCGCGGAAGGCGCGGTCGTCTTCCAGGTGCTCGAACAGAAGAAGGTTGATTCGAAGCAGCTCGATGAAAATCGCACCGCGTATGCCGAGACTCTTCGCCAGCAGGAAGCGCGCAACCTTCGCAAGGTGCTGCTCGACCGGCTGAAGAAAGCGTCGAAGATCGAGATCAATCAGCAGGCCATCAACCCGACCGGCGAACGGCCGTCGGAGAGCTGAGCGGATGGAGGAGATCACGGCCGCCTGGAACGAGCCCGCCATTCGCGTGCTCATGATGCCGCGCGACACGAACGCGCACGGCACCATCTTCGGCGGCGTGATCCTCTCCTACATCGATCAGGCGGGCGCGATCGAAGCCCGCCGCCAGGGCTGTCATCTGATGGTCACCGTTTCGATGGACAAGGTGGTGTTTCACCAGCCGGTCTTCGTCGGTGACCTCGTCAGTTTCTGGACTGAGACGACGCGCATCGGCAACACGTCGATCACCGTGAAAGTCGTCTGCGAAGCGATCCGCGGCGAAAACCCCGGCGAGAAGGTGATCGTCACCGAGGCGTCGGTCGTTTACGTGAACGTCGGCAAAGATCGCAAGCCGGCGCCGATCCGCCACCACGCCAACGCCTACCAGAGCTAAAGTCAACTTCCGGGGTCTGACCCCTTACTTTGACTTTAGCTCGCGAGCGGCGCGCATGGCGTCGAGGCGCTCCTTGATCTTCGCTTCGGCGCCGATCTCTTTCGGCTCGTAGAAGCGGCGGCCTTTCAGCGCTTCCGGCAGGCAGTCCATTGCCGCGGTCTGTTCGGCGAAGTCGTGCGCGTACTGATAGCCGCTGCCGTAGCCGAGGTTTTTCATCAGGCGCGTCGGCGCGTTGCGGATGTGCAGCGGGACCGGCGGATTGTCGCCCTGACGCACTTCGCTGACCGCTTCGCCGTAGCCGACGTACGCGGCGTTCGACTTCGGCGCCGCGGCGAGATAAGCAACGTACTGCGCGAGCGCGACGCCGGCTTCGGGCATGCCGAGGAAGTGAACGGTTTGCTGCACCGCGATGCCGAGGATGAGCGCCTGCGGATCGGCGTTGCCGATGTCTTCGGACGCTGCGCGGACGAGCCGGCGCGCGAGATACATCGGATCTTCGCCGCCTTCGAGCATGCGCACGAGCCAGTAAACGGCTGCGTCGGCGTCGCCGTTACGCAGCGATTTGTGCAGCGCCGAGATGATGTTGTAGTGCTCGTCGCCCGACTTGTCGTACATCAGCGAGCGGCGCTGCAGGATCGTCTTCACCTTTTCGGCGTCGATCGGCGAGTCGGTCGTCGCGGCGGTTTCAACAACGAGCTGCAGCGAGTTGAGCGCCTGCCGCGCGTCGCCGGCCGATGTCGCGGCCATGAAATCGAGCGCGTCGTCGGCGATGACGATCCCGTATTTCTTCACTGACGGATCGTCGACGGCGCGGCGAAGAATCTCCATCACCTGCTCGCGTTCCAGCGCCGGCAGCACGACGACTTTGCTGCGCGACAGCAGCGCCGAGTTCACTTCGAACGACGGGTTCTCGGTCGTCGCGCCGATCAGGATGATGTCGCCCGCTTCGACGTACGGCAGAAACGCATCCTGCTGCGCTTTGTTGAAGCGATGGATCTCGTCGATGAAGACGATGGTCTTGCCGCCGCGCGTTTTGCGCGCGTCTTCCATCAGCGCGCGGATGTCTTTGATCCCTGTCGACGTGGCAGAGAACGTGACGAAGCGCGCCTGAGTCGTCTTCGCGATGATGCGCGCCAGTGTCGTCTTGCCGGAGCCGGGCGGACCCCAGAAGATCATCGACGGGATGCGATCGTTCTCGATGGCGTTGCGGAGAAAGCGTCCTTCGCCGAGGAGCTCTTCGAGGCCGATCACTTCCGATAAGGAGGAGGGACGCAGCCGTTCCGGCAGCGGCTGATCGCGCGTCGGCACAGCCGCGGGAGAAAACGAGTCGCCGCCGAAGAGGTTCCCGGTCATTGCGGTGCAGGCTATCCCAGCAACCGGAAGTCCAGGTTTCCGCCGCTGATGACGATTGCTGTCGGGCCGGTCGGTTTGATCGTGCCGTTGAGCAGCGCCGCGATTCCGAGCGCGCCGGTCGGCTCAATGACGAGCTTGGTGCGATACATCGCGAAGCGGAGCGCGTCGATGAGCATTTCGTCGTCGACGCTGACCACATCGCGCACCCGTTCGCGGATGACTTCGAAGTTGCGCTCGCCGATCGCCAGCGTTCGTGCGCCGTCGGCAATCGTCGTCGGAGGATTGATGGTGACGATGTGACCGCTGCGGAATGATTGCTCGCCGTCGTTGCCCGCGCGCGGCTCGACGCCGAAGACGGCGATGCCGGGACGGAGCGAGGTCGCGGCGATCGCGGTGCCGGAGAGGAGTCCGCCTCCGCCGAGCGGCGTGACGATCGTGGTGACGTCCGGCCACTCTTCGACGATCTCGAGTCCGACCGTTCCGGCGCCGGCCATGATCCGCTCGTCATCGAACGGCGGAATGACGGACGCACCGGTTTTCGCGGCGATCTCGCGCGCGACCGTATCGCGCGTCGCGGAAGTGACGCCGGCCGTAACGACCGTCGCGCCATACGCTTCCGTCGCCGCGACTTTCGACTCGTTCGAGCCTTCCGGCATCACGATCGTCGCCGTCATTCCGAGCAGTTTCGCGGCAAGCGCTACGCCCTGCGCGTGGTTTCCGGAGGAGAATGCAACGACGCCGCGGCTGCGCTCGTCATCTGAGAGACTGAGCAGCGCGTTCATCGCTCCACGGATCTTGAAAGAGCCGGCGCGCTGCAGGTTTTCGCACTTCAGACGGATCTCGACGCCGATTCTTTCCGAAAGTGAATGACTTGCGAGGAGGGGCGTGCGGTGGATCCAGGGACGGATGCGGTCGGCGGCTGCGCGCACGTCCGCCAGTTCGACTGCGGCGCGGATATTTGAAGAACTCACCGGGCTTAGTATAAACTCGCCCGTAAACGTAAGTGGATCGGCGTTTTCCTGGCAGCCGCTTCGTTGAAGTGTAAACCGCCAGGGGGCTTTTTCGGGTTGGAGGTTGGGGTTATGTGGAGATGGGTTACCCGCGGCCTGGTTCTCACCGTCGTTGCTGCATTACTGACGCCTGCATTGCTGGCGCAGGATTTCATCGGAGTTCTCGATTCCCCCGATCCGACCGTCCCGCAGTCCGGGATGGTTCTGGTGAAGGGTTGGGCAATCGATCCGCAGCAGATCTCGAAGGTCGAGCTGTATGTCGATGATCAGTTCCAGCATCGGCTGACTCGCTTTCAGCCGCTGATCGACGTCGTCGAGGCCTATCCGAACTATCCCGGCATTCACAACATCGCACCCGGTTTCCAGACCGCGTTCATGGCCAGCCGTTTCTCGAACGGCGCGCACACGGTGTTCGTGAAGGTGACGACCGGCGATAACCGCGTCTTCGAAGTCGGCCGCCGCACGATTCAGGTCGACAACACGATCAATCAGTCGCCATTCGGCAGCCTCGACATTCCGGACGGATCGGCAGCCTTCAACGCCAGCAACTCGTTCCCGGTCGTCGGCTGGGCGACAGACACCGACGGCATCGCGCGCGTCGACGTGCAGATCGATGACGGCAACCTGCAGCCGGTGATGTACGGCGACGCACGTCCCGACGTCGGCAATGCCTATCCCGATTTCCCGGCCGCGCTCTTCAGCGGTTACATCGCGAACATCGATACGACGCGCATTCAGGACGGCGTCCACACGCTGACCGTCCGTGCCACCGATCGCCTCGGCCTCTCACGACTGATCGGGCGTCGCGTCATCCAGATTCTCAACACCGAGCTGAACCTCAAGCCGTTCGGTTATCTCGACGAGCCGAAGCGCGACGCCGTGCTTTACGGCAACCGCTGCGGCCTGCAGCCGATCGTCTCGCCGCCGGTCAATCCTTCCTCGCACATCACGCCGGTTCGCGGCTGGGCTCTCGACCTCGGCACGCGCGCTTCGAACACTGGCGGCATCTCGTACGTCGAGCTCGTCATCGACGGCGTCCGCTGGTACTCGACCGACGACTGCCGCTACAACACGATCTTCCAGACCGAAGTGAACTGCTACGGCCGTCCGCGTTATGACGTGCAGCGTTACTACCCGAACTATCCCGACGTGCCGCGTGCAGGTTTCCTCTTCACGATGGACGTCGGCGCGTTGCTCGCCAGCGGCGTCCGTCCCGGCTCGCATCGCATCAAGGTTCGCGTGGGCGACGTCAGCGGTACGTTCGCCGACATCCCGGATCGTGACGGCATCCCGGTCACGTTCATCTGCTCGGAAAATCACGGCGCCGACGCCGGCATCGGCTTTATCGACGTGCCGACGACGTACGACTACGTGAAGGGCAAATTGATGCTTCAGGGATGGGCGCTGCAGGAACAGGGCGCGCTGCAGGCCGTCGAGATCTTCATCGACGGCGATTACTTCGGCGACGCGCAATACGGTTTCCCGCGCACCGACGTGCAGCAGCAGTATCCGTTCGTCTTCAACAGCACCAACTCCGGCTGGCGCTTCGAGGTCGATACGACCAAGCTTTCGAACACGCGTCACCGTGTGACGGTCCGCACGCGCCTCCTGAACCAGGAGCGCACCGAGATCGGTTCGGTCGACTTCTACGTGAACAATCCCAACGCTACGCCCTGAGCCGCGCCCATTCGCGGATGTGACGAAAAGCCCGGCGGAAACGCCGGGCTTTTCAATTTTGCGGAGTGAGCGTCGTATAGCGGATCATGATCGCGCGTCTCTTCCTCTTCTCTCTCGCCTTCGCGGAGCTGCTCCGTCCAACAGGTCTGCACTCGGTTGGCCGGATCATCTATGCGTGGCGCGCGGCGTCGCAGCGCGAAGTGCGCGTCGATCTTTTTTACCCCGCAACGAAGCCGCGCGGCGCGAAACGGGCGCCGTATTTTCCTGACGTCGATCTCATCGAGCGCTGGACGGACGAGCACTTCGAGAAAGGTTATCTGCGCGCCGAGTTCGGCGCGTCGTATCCGCTGCTGCGGACGATTCGCACGCATTCGTACGATCGCGCGCCTGCCGCGAAGTCGCCGCACCGATTCCCGGTCGTGGTCTTCTCGCACGGCGGCGGCATCAACGTGCTGCAGTACACGACGCTGATCGAGGAGCTGGCCAGTCACGGATACGTCGTCGCCGCCGTCGAGCATCCGGACGATGCGGGACTCGTCGTTTTTCCCGGCGGCCGCGTCGTAGAACAATCGGGATGGGACGCCGACGCGAAGCGGACAGCGGAAGAACGGACGGCCTTTCATCGCGAGCGTCACGAAGTCGACGCGCGCGACAACGCGTTCGTCCTCGATCAGCTCGCGCGAATCAGCGACGGCACGATCGCTTCACCGTTGCGCGGTCGCATCGATCTCTCTCACGCGTTCGCAATCGGTCACTCGCTTGGCGGAAAGGCGTCGGTCGTTTCGTGCGCAACCGATCGGCGCTGGAGCGCCTGCGTGAATCTCGACGGCGGGCTCGATGCCGGCGATCGTTATCCGCGCGTCGACAAGCCGCTGCTGGCAATCTTCGGTGCGCCGTCGCCGGTGAAGCTGCCGATCGAATCGGAAGAACAGTTTCGGCAACGTCGCGTGCGGAACGCGACGTTCCTCACATCGCAAAGCCATCGCGATCTCGTCGCGCAATACCGGGACGTCGTGACGCCGGGCGCCATCGCTTACATCTCCAGTCCAGGCTTCAGTCACTTCGCTTACTACGATCTCGTGCAGCCGGACGCGGAGCGGTGGGGCGCAACGCCGGAGCGCAACGCGCGCAACCTCGCGATCGTTCGAAAGACGATGCTCGCGTTTCTCGGCTCGGTGCGAAAGTGTGGGAGCGGCCACTGCGGCCGCCCAACTTCCACACCGGAAGTCACGTATGTACCGATCGGGAACTAGAAGAGCTTCAGGAACACCACGTTCGCCACGAATCCATCCTGCGCATTACGTCCAATCGTCTTGCCGATATCGAGACGCAGAAGCGTTCCGTACGGACCGACGGTCTGCCCGCCGACGCCAATCCCCTGGAACGGCTCGCGCGCGTAGCCGGCCACGGTGTCGTCGATCAGGCCGTGGTCGTAGAACGCTTCCAATCGGAACTGCTGCGAGAAGACGAAGCCGTACGACAGATGCGCGAGCACCGCTTTCTCGGCGCGCACCGATCCTGAACGGATGCCGTGAATGCGCTGCGCTCCGAAGAATCCGAGCTCGTATTTCGAGAAGCGATCGAGGCGTGAGCCGTCGAGGTAATCCAGCTCGGCGCTGATGCGCTGGAACTTCGGCAGGTAGAAGCTCTTGCCGATCGTCGCGCCGAATCGCGTGTAGCTCTTCGAATTCGGATCGTATTCGGCGAGGTTGCCCCACGGTTCCCACTTCGACCGGCGCGCGTATTCGTACGTGCCGCTCACCGTGTAGCCCCAGCGCGAGTAATGCAGATCGAGCGACGGGCTGAGCACGAATGTGTCCGACGGCACGACGAAACCGGGCGCCGTATCCTCCGCGCGCTGATAGGTGAGATGCGAGAGGCCGAGCGAGAAATCGATCTTGCCGAAGGTCAGGATCGGATGTCCGGCGCGCAGCGTCAGAGCGAGCGGCAGCGTCTTCACCGCTTCGCCGACCTGCTCGTCGCCGTTGCGATAGAGCGAGTTGGTGAACGGCACCGCGATGCCGAAGAAATCGGCGCCGAGGTTCGTGCGCGTGTTGCCGACGTTCGGATGCGCGGCGCTTGCGGAGACGATCACGCCGGCGAAAAAGACGTTCGTCTGAATACCTTTGTTGAGCAGATTGAAATTGAAGTAGTCGATGCCGCCGAGCGGCACGACCGGATAGTCGAGTCCACCGTCGTGATGAATGCCGCCGAGCATGAACGTCCGCGCGGAATCGAATCCTTCTTTGACGACGCGCTCGCCGTTGCCGCGCTTCTCGAGGTAGCGGAGTCCTGCTTCCGTCTCGCGCACCATGCGCGCATCCGATGCCGACGCCTGCGCGAGCCGTTCCGTGAAGTCGGCCGGGCTGATGCGGAAGTCGGTGAATGTCGTCGCGCGAAGCACGACGCTCGCACGTCCGGTAGCGGAGACGATCTGCTGCGCCGCCACTTCGCGCGGCAGCCAGACGATCTCGCGCGGATCGGTCTTTGCGACGTCGCTCGCCGACAGCAGCGTGTTCGATGTTTTTGCGAACGGCTGGAAGTCGACGCGCTCTTCGTTCGACAGAATCTCGCCGCTGAGATTCAGCTGCACCATCGTCAGACGGATACGCGCCCAGGTGCGCGTGTCGATCCAGACCGTGCCGCGATAAAGCGGCAGCGCGTCGGGCGCATTCGGCGGCGGCTGAAAGCGCACTTCGTACGTGTGATAGCCGGCGACGTCGGTCTCGCGCACCAGCTCGTAGCGGTATTCGTTGGTGAGATGGATGTCGAGCGGAAGCTGCGTCACCTTCTCCGGCTGAATGAGCGGCAACTCCGGAATGCGGCCGTACTTCCAGCGCACGCCGTTGATGAAGAACTCGCTCCAGACCCAGTCGGAACGTCCGACCGGCTCGGAGAAGAAGTCGCCGGCGATCGTCGCTTCGATCGATTCGCCGCCGTTGACGGTGAAGCGAAGGTTCGTCGTGTTGCGCGCGATGTAGCGCGGCTGGATCGATTCCTCGTACGACTTGTAGGCCTGATGATTGCGGATGATCTCTTCGACCGTGATGCCGCGCTTCGTATTGACGCTGATCGCTTCCTTCTGAACTTCCGGTTTTTCCTGATGCTCGACGGCGATCACGAACGGTTTCTTCGCCGGCTGCACGCCGATGAGGAAGCGTCCGCCTTTGCGGCCGTTGTCGGTGATCGGCACGTCGCCGGCGGCATCGATGCGGCGCGGGCGCGCGAAGTCGTCGCTGCCGAGCGACGCGATCGTCGTCGCCGTCGCATCGCCGCGCGGCACGACGAGTGTCATCAGGTCTTCGCCGCGGATGAACGTCAGCACCGGCATCTCGACTTTGTTGCCCTTCGCGTCGAGCACTTCGACGCGCGCGGTCGAGTCGTATGCGTAGTCGCCGGCCAGCGCGCGGTTCGCGTTGGCGAGCGACGCCAGTTCATCGGGCGACGTCGCCCCGGTGACGTACGCGCGCGTTGCGCCGTCTGCCAGCGCGCGCGCCGCGTCATAGATTGCGTTCGGCGCCGACGGCGTAACGACCGCGTAGATTTTCTTGGCCGGATCTTTTTCGAGGAGCCACTTCGCGGCGTCGGCCGGTTTGTCGGTGACGACCGCGTCGAAATACGCCTGCGCGCCGGTCTCGTACAGCTTCGCCATCGCATCGAGCGGCATTGGCGCGCTGACGATCCGGCTGGCGACATTCAATCCCTGCGCGGTGACGGCGAGGCGCTTGATCGCGTAGCCGAGCGTTGCCGCATCGGCGTCGGCGACCGAAACGCCGATCGCGTCGAACGGACCATGCAGGCGCGCCCACTCGACGATCGCCTTCGTGTGCTCTTCGACGTCCGCGAGCGGCTCGTGATCCTGAGCGATGCGATAGTCGACGACGAGCGTGATCAGCTTTCGCTGCGCGGGCGTCAGTGCATCGATCGACGTGGCAACCGTCGGCAGATCATCCTGCGACGTGCGAACGAAGAGTGGAACCGCCACGGTTACGGCGCCGGCCGGCAGTCCGGCAGCTCCGACGCAAAGCGTGCATTCCTTCGGTGTTTCGGCGGCCCCGAGCGAGAGGACGCAAACTTGCAACAGGCAAACTGCGGTGAGGATGAGCGCGAACCGTTTCATGGGCGCGCAAACGCCTCATCAGTAATCATTATTCTGAGATGCCATCCAGCCGCGGAACGCTTTTTTTCAATCCTTCATCGGGCGTGAAGCTCCCGCGGGCGGAGCTGTCGGCGATCGAATCGTCCGCGACCGAGCAGGGACTGGAAGTCATTCGCGTAACGCGCGACCTCGATATTGCCGCGACCATTCGCGAGCGGATGCGCGAAAACAAGACGCTGTTCGTCGCTGCCGGCGGCGACGGCACCGTGAACTGCGTCGTGCAGGCGGTCGCGCACACCGACGCCACCATGGCCGTGATTCCTGTCGGTACCTTCAATCATTTCGCGCGCGACCTCGGCATCCCGCTCGACTGGCGCGCCGCGCTCGACGTCGCCGTCAATGGCGCGAAGAATCAGATCGACGTCGCGCGCGTGAACGACCGTTACTTCGTCAACAACATCGCACTCGGTCTCTATCCGGAGATGGTTTCGCGCCGCGAGGAGCGCGGCCGTGACTATCCGCGCTGGAAGGCGCGCTTCTACGCGATGTGGGTGACGCTGCGGAAGTATCCGCACGTCTCACTCACGCTCGAAAGTGAGCATCACCAGGAAGTCGTCCGCACACACATGCTGCTGATCTCGAACAACACGTACGATCTTTCGCGCGTCGGCATCGAAGCGCCGCGCAACACGCTCGAAGAAGGACGGCTGTCGGTCTACTGGCTGCCGCACGTGCCCCGTCTCGAGCTGATGAAGTTCATTGCGCACTACTTCGCAGGCCGCGTTCGCACCGCTCCCGGCTTTCGCTCGTTCCGCACGCTGCAACTGAAAGTGCGGTCAAAATACAAAGAGCTCCGCCTCGGCATCGACGGCGAAGTCTTCACGATGCAGACGCCGCTCGTGATCACGATCGCGCCGCAGTCGCTGACCGTGAAAGTGCCGCGCGCGAGTTAGGATGAAGCCGTTCGATGCCCGGCATTTTCGATAGCGTCGTCGATCCGCAGGTGCAGGCGCTGCTGCGCCGCGAGCATCGTCTGCTCGTCGAACTGCGCGAGACGTTCGACCGCGAACAGGTCGACGATCGGCGCCGCGTCGATGAGCTGCTGGCCACACTCGACGATCTCTTCACGATCGTGATCGTCGGCGAGTTCAACGCCGGCAAGTCGTCGCTGATCAACGCGCTGTTCGGCGCGAAGCTGCGCGTCGAAGGACCGATCCCGGTCGATGACGTGATCTCGATCCTGCGCCATGGCGAAACGGCCTCGCAAAAACGGATCTCCGATTTCGTCATCGAGCAGTTCTATCCGATCGATTTCCTGCGCAACATCACGCTGGTCGACACGCCGGGCACGAACTCGATCGTGGCGCGGCATCAGGAGATCACCGAGGACTTCATTCCGCGCGCGGATCTCGTGCTGTTCGTCACGTCAATCGATCGGCCGCTGTCGGAGTCGGAGCGGCGATTCCTCGAGTACATCCGCGACTGGGGAAAGAAGCTCGTCTTCGTGCTGAACAAGATCGACACGAAGTCGCCCGAGGAGATCGAGCAGGTCGTCGATTATCTGAAGACGAACACGCGCGCGATCTTCGGATTCGATCCGGTCGTCTTTCCCGTCGCGTCGAAGCTGGCGCTTGAATCAAAGCTCGGCGACTCGCAGCCGCGCGAATGGACGCGCAGCCGTTTCGAGGCACTCGAGGATTACGTCTTTCGCGTGCTGTCGGAGAAGGAGCGGATCCGTCTCAAGCTCGAAGCGCCGCTCGACACGATCGAGCGTCTCGCAACGAAACAGTTCTCGATGATCGAATCGCGTCGCCAGATTCTCGCTGCCGACAAGGAACGGATCGAATCGATGGTCGAGCAGCTGAATCTCGCACAGCGCGATCTCGAATCGAACTTCGCGCAGTTCGTGATCCGCATCGACAACCTGATGATGGATCTCGAGCGGCGCGGCGTCGATTTCCTCGATCGCTACGTTCGCATTCAACACATCATGCTGCTGCGCGACAGTCTCCGTTTTCGCGATGAGTTCGAGCGTCAGGTGTTTCAGGGCTGGCGTGGCAACATCGACACGACGATTCAGGAGGCGGTCGACTGGCTCGTGAAGGAGAACCTCAAGCTCTGGAACGCGACCGTCGACAAGTTCCAGCGCCACGCCGCGAACGACGCGCGTGACGCGGAGATCGTCGGCCGCGTCGGACGCGAGTTCGCCTACAACCGCGAGGAGGTGTACTCGCGGATGCGCGCGCAGGCCGAGCAGCGGCTGGCGTCGTACGACGTGAATGTCGAGAGTCGCCGCATCATCGACGATGCGATGCGCGGCGTTCTCCACTCCTTCGGCCTCGGCGCCGGCGCCGTCGGCCTCGGCTACCTCTTCACGACCGCCGTCAGCAGCATGGCGCTCGACGTGACCGGACTCACCGCCGCCACGGTCCTGCTCGTGACGAGCTTCCTGATCCTCCCGTATCGCCGCAGCAAAGCGAAGACCGAGTTCAAAGCGCGCGCGGAGGAGCTGCGAAACCAGATTCGCGAAGCGCTGATGCGCGAATCAAAGATCGAGATCGATCGAATGGTGCGTTCGATCACCGGAGCGTTCGAGCCGTATCAAAGGTTCTACGCGGTAGAGTCGGAGAAGATCGAAACGTTCGCGACGCGGCTGACCGCGGTGATGGCCGATGTGAAGGACGTCCAGGCGCAGATCGGGAAGTTGTAAGGCAACGTCATTCTGAGGCGCGCAGACGCCGAAGAATCTCGCCCGCGCCACGGTTCGTCCAGGCCGAGATCCTTCGCTTCGCTCAGGATGACGGCGGCGGCAATTGCAACGTCTCATTCGTTGCATCCCACCAGAACTCACGCTCCAGCGCGTACGAGCACCGCACCCGGGAAGCCGAACGGGACGCTATAATCCGCCGCCTTATGCGGATCAAGGAACTGCCGGCGCACGTCGGCGAAAAAGTCACCATCGACGGCTGGCTGTACAACAAACGCACTGCCGGGAAGCTGCAGTTTCCGATCATTCGTGACGGCAGCGGCTACCTGCAGACCGTCGTCTTCAAGAAGGAAGTCAGCGAAGAGACGTGGAAGGCGTCCGATGAGGCGACGCAGGAGTCGAGCGTTCGCGTGACCGGCGTCGTCCGCGCGGAAGAACGCGCGCCGGGAGGCGTCGAAGTTGGCGTGGAGACGTTCGAGATTCTTTCGCTCGCGGCTGAATATCCGATCACTCCGAAAGAGCACGGCACGGCGTTCCTGATGGATCACCGCCATCTCTGGCTGCGCTCTTCGAAACAGCACGCGGTTTTGCGCGTCCGCAACGAGCTCGAAAAAGGGTGTCGCGACTTTTTCTACGATCGCGACTTCGTCCTCATCGACTCGCCGATCCTCACCGCGAACGCGGCGGAAGGAACGTCGACGCTGTTCGAGACCGACTACTTCGGCGAGAAGGCGTATCTGTCGCAGTCGGGTCAGCTCTATCTCGAGCCGGCCGCCGCGGCGTTCGGAAAGGTCTACTGCTTCGGACCGACGTTCCGCGCCGAGAAATCGAAGACGCGCCGTCATCTGATGGAGTTCTGGATGATCGAGCCCGAGGTTGCGTTCCTCGAGTTCGAGGGACTGCAGCAGCTCGCCGAGGAGTTCGTTGAGTACCTCGTCGGCCGCGCGATGGATCGCTGCAAAGAGGAATTGAAAACGCTCGAGCGCGATCTGTCGAAGCTCGAGAACGTGAAGCGTCCCTTCCCGCGCATCAGCTATCGCGATGCGATCGAGCTGCTCGCCGGCAAAGGGATGGAAGTGAAGTTCGGCGACGACATCGGCGGCGACGAAGAGACAGTCATCGCCAACTCGTTCGATCGTCCGGTCATCATCACGAAGTACCCGACGGCGATCAAAGCGTTCTACATGCAGCCCGATCCGAACGATCCCGACGTGGTCCTCGGCATGGACATGATCGCGCCCGAAGGTTACGGCGAGATCATCGGCGGCTCGCAGCGCATTCACGATCACGATCTGCTGCTCGAGCGCATCAAACAGCACAATCTCCCGGTCGAGAAGTTCCAGTGGTACCTCGATGTCCGCAAGTACGGCAGCTTCCCGCACTCCGGCTTCGGCATGGGGATTGAGAGGGTCGTGGCATGGGTGAGTGGAGTCCCGCATCTCCGCGAGACGATTCCGTATCCGCGGATGTTGAACAGGATTTATCCGTAGGGGAAGGAGTTCATCCTGAGCGAAGCGAAGGATCTCCGGTGCGGCAGCCGGGTAGTAGCGTGAACGACGAAGAACGTGGCGCGCACAGCGCCGATGGCCCGGCGGCGGCTGATGGACCGGAGATCCTTCGCTTCGCTCAGGATGAACTTCAAAAACTCCGCGTCATCCCCCTCGGCGGCCTCGGCGAGATCGGCATGAACCTGATGGTCTACGAACACGGCGACACCGCCGTGATCGTCGACTGCGGAATGATGTTTCCCGACGCCTCCACGCTCGGCGTCGACGTCATCGTTCCCGACATGACGTACATCTTCGAAAAAGCCGCGAAGTTCCGCGGCGTTTTTCTTACGCACGGACATGAAGATCACATCGGCGCGCTGCCGTTTCTGCTCGAGCGCGCGCCGATGCCGGTCTACGGAATGCCGCTCACCATCGGCTTCGTGCGCGACAAGCTCGATGAGTTCGAGATCGACGCCGATCTCCGCACGATCCAGCCGCGCGACGTCGTCGAAGCGGGCGACTTCCGCATCGAAGCGATTCGCGTCACGCACTCGATCGTCGACGCACTCGGCTACGCGATCAGGACGCCGGCCGGCACCGTCATCCACACCGGCGACTTCAAGATCGATCACACGCCGATCGACGGCAAGGCGACCGACCTCGCCCGCTTCGCGCATTACGGCGAAGAGGGCGTGCTGCTGCTCGTCAGCGACTCGACGAACGCGCTCGTGCCCGGACACGGGCCGTCGGAGAGAACGGTCGGCAGCGGACTCGATCGCGTCTTCTCCAACGCGAAGGGACGCATTCTTGTGACGACGTTCGCGTCGCACATCCATCGCATCCAGCAGGTCATCGACCTCGCGCGCAAACACAAACGCAAAGTGTTCATGGTCGGCCGTTCGCTCGTCGACAACGTCGAGACCGCGGAACGCCTCGGTTACATCCGCTATCCGCGCGACGTCCGCGTCGGCAGCGCAAATCCCGAAGAGTACGAAGCGCGCGACGTCGTCATCCTCACCACCGGGACGCAGGGCGAGCCGCGATCGGCGCTGGCGCGGATGGCCATCGGCGAGCACAAATCGGTCGAGATCATTCGCGGCGACACGATCGTCATCTCCGCGCGAACGATTCCCGGCAACGAGCGCGCGATCTCACATCTGATCGACAACCTCTATCGACGCGGCGCCGAAGTCGTGTCGAACGAACAGCCCGACACGCACGTCTCCGGCCACGCCTGTCAGGAAGAGTTGCGGACGATGATTCGCCTCACGAAGCCGAAGAACTTCATCCCGATGCACGGCACGCTGCGGCATCTCATCCATCACGCGCGGCTCGCGAAGGATTGCGCGGTGCCGCACGGCTTCGTCGTCACGAACGGTCAGGTCGTCGAGCTCGGAGTCGAGGAAGAAGGCCGTGTGCTCGAAGAGCGGGTCGCGAACGGGAAAGTGTTCATCGACTCGGAAGCGGAGGAAGTGCCGGACGTCGTCGTGCGCGACCGGCAGCATCTCGCCGAGGATGGCTTCGTGATCGCGGTCGTCGCGGTCGACTCGAACGCGAAACTCATTCGCGATCCGGAGATCATCACGCGGGGCCTGGTGCACGTCGACGCGAGCCAGGACATCCTCGACGAGCTCCGAAATCAGATCGTAGGCATGTTCAATGAAAGTCACCCCGAAGAGCTGCGCGATTCCGACCTCGCTCAGGAAAAGATTCGCGCGCTGCTCAAACGCTACTTCCGCAAAACGATGGGACGCAGGCCGATGATCCTGCCGGTCATCTGGGAAATGTGATTCGAAGGATGAAGGCAGAAGGATGAAGGATGAATGACGGCGGGAGCATTCATCCTTCATCCCTCATCCTTCATCCTTTCAAGGAGCCTGAATGTCCATCGTAGAAGCGATCGTCCTCGGCCTCGTTCAGGGCCTGACCGAATTCATCCCGATCTCCTCCACCGCGCATCTCACCATCGTCCCCATCCTCCTCGGCTGGGGCGATCCCGGCGCGGCGGCGAGCGCCGTCATTCAGTTCGGGACGCTGCTCGCGGTGATCATTTATTACGCGCGCGACATCGTGCAGCTCATCAAAGGCTTCTTTCGCGGGCTGATCACGCGTCGTCCGCTCGCTGATGAAGATTCGCGCACCGCGTGGCTCGTCATCTTCGGCACGATCCCGATCGTCATCGCCGGACTGCTGCTGAAGAAGCACATCGAGTCGACGTTTCGCGGACTGTGGGTGATCACGACGATGGTGATCGTCGTCGCGATCCTGATGGCGATCGCCGAGGCGTATGCGAAGAGGCTGCAGCTGAAATCATTCGAACAGATCACGGTCGCGGACAGCATCGCGATCGGACTCGGGCAGTGCATCGCGCTGATCCCGGGCTCGTCACGCAGCGGCACCACGATCATGACGGCGCTCTTTCGCCGCATCGATCGGCCGGCAGCCGCGCGGTTTTCGTTTTTGCTCAGCATTCCGGCGGTCGGTGCCGCAGGAGTGCTCGAGCTTTTTCACGAGCGCAAACATCTCGCGGAACTTGGATGGGTGCCGATCGCGGTCGCGATCTTCGTCGCGTTCGTGTCGGGATATGCGTCGATCTGGTTTCTGATCAACTACCTGAAGAAACACACGACGTACGTCTTCATCTGGTACCGCCTCGCGCTCGGAGCGGTGATGATCGCGTTGCTGTTGAGCGGCTGGATTCGGTAAGAGTGACGCGGCAGCCCCCGTCATCCTGAGCGTTTAGCGAAGGATCCGGGCGGGCGGGGCGCGCTGTCAGCAATCGTTCGCCCCGCCCACCCGGATCCTTCGCTAACGCTCAGGATGACGGCGCCTCGTACTTCATCGCGTTCACGATGTTTCCTTCGGAGTCGTGAAACTGGATGAGCGTGCCGACGGTCGGTATCGTCGCCGGCTGCATCGTCACCGTGCCGCCGAACTCCGCGACTTTGGCCGCGATGTCGTTCACGTCATCGACGGAAACCGTGCACTCGAACGCGATCGGATCGCCTGTCTGCGCAGGCTTCATCCGTCCGTGCAGCGCGCCTTTCATTCCGGCGCCGTTGATGAGGAAGAAGCCCGGCGGTCCCCACGGCTCGAACGTCCATCCGAAGACGCCGGTATAGAAGCGTTGCGCACGATCGACGTCGTCTGCATGGATCGCGAAGAAGTTGATTTCGTTCATGGTGCCGTCAGCTTAATACGCTCTTCGAGCACGATGTCGCGGCGGAACCCGGCGATGCGCAGATGCCACTCCGCGACCTGATACATCGCTTCCGCCGGCACGAGCCCGACGATCTCGCTCGACAACACGTTGACGCCGTAACGTTCCGCTTCTTCTTTCACGAGCGTGAACGCGCGATGGATCGGCGTGCGCCGGAAGTCGAGCAGATTCATCGACACCTGGACGATGCCGCGACTGGCGAGCGCGATCGGTAGCGCGCGGACGAGACGCAATCCGCCCGAGAGTCCGCGCACCGCGCGCGCGACGTTCTGCGCGACTTCGATCCGATCGGTCGCCAGCTGCACGTTGAACGCGATGAGTGGAACGCGCGCGCCGACAATGCTCACGCCCGCGGTCGGATGAACCTGAGCCGGTCCGAAATCGGGAAGCCATCGCGCGTCGTGAATCTTGTCGGGGAACTTCTCGAAGCCGCCGGAGCGGACGGCGGGAAGATCTCGGCGATGTTCCGCCGTCGCCGCCTCTTCGTAGAGATAGATCGGAATGTGAAAGCGATCGGCGATCTCACGCGCGGTGGCGTTCGCGACCGAGACGCATTCCTCCATCGTCGTGTGCTCGAGCGGGACGAACGGTACGACGTCGACCGCGCCGACGCGCGGATGCGCGCCGTGATGAATGCGCAGATCGATGCGCGGCACGGCGACCTCGAAAAGCCGCAGCGTCGCCTCGCGAATGGCATCGCCGTTTTCCGAGACATACGTGAAGACGGAGCGATTGTGATCGGGATCGGAGTGGATGTTGAGGAGCTGCACGCCGGCCGTCGCGCGAATCGCGTCCGCGACCGCGTCGATCGTCGACTGGTCGCGCCCTTCACTGATGTTGGGGACGGCTTCGAACATGGGATCAGTAACGAGGCATGAGGGATGAGGTATGAGTGCGAGACGCTATGCGGACGCGAAGCGACTCATGCCACATTACTCATGCCTCATGCCCCTCAGTCCGAAAGCACCTGCACATCCGGCAGGTTCCGATACTTCTCCGCGTAATCGAGTCCGTAGCCGATCACGAACTGCGGCTCGATCGAGAAGCCGACGTACTCGGCCTGAAATTCGACTTTGCGCGCGGCCGGCTTGTCGAGGAACGTCGCCGTTTTCACCAGCACCGGACCGCGGCTCTCGATGTACGTGAACACTTCCTTCATCGACAGTCCGGTGTCGATGATGTCCTCGACGATCAGCACCGACTTGCCGTGCATGTCGAGCTGCGGCTCCTTCAGGATCGTCACGACGCCCGACGAGAATTTCTCGTTGCGGTACGACGAGACCTGAATGAAATCGAGCGCCGCGAACTCGAGCGTGATGTGACGCATCAGGTCCGCGCAGAAGAACATCGCCCCTTTCAGGACGCAGAGAACGATCAGTTCCGTGCCGGCGAAGTCGGCGGTGATCTGCCGCCCCATCTCCGCAACTCGCTGATCGATTTGGGATTTGCTGAATAACGTCGTCTGTGCCATTCGGTTAGAATTCCAGTTTCTCGCGACTGGGCTGCAATCATACATGTCCGTCACTGACGTTGGCCTGCTGCACAATCGGTATGTCCGATTAACCGATCGATTCAAATCGATCTGGACGTATCACCAGTTCGCCGCGGGCGTCTTCAAGAATTTCGTCGAAGCGCCGGTTCCGTACAACATCGACTTCCGCCGGATGTACGACCGCGTGAAAGCGATCAGCTCGACGCTCAACGGCGCGCAGATGGAACGGGCGGCGTCGGAGATCGCGGTCAGCGATCTCGCGCTCGATCACGCCACGACCCACCTCGTCCGCGCCGACGCGCTCATCGGTCCGTCGCTCGTCCGCCGCTTCTTCGAAAAGCTGAAACGTCAGGACGACGCCATCATCCAGTTCCTGATCAAGTTCTATCTCTACGCGGACGCGGTCGAAGGCGATTGCCGTGACAAAGTCGACTTCCTCTTCACGCGCATCGGCGAGGATTTCATTGCCGAGCGCGGCGAGTACTGGTCGCGCGATTCGCTCGAGTTTCGCGAACGGATCATCGCGCTCGTGTCGATCATGCGTCGCGGCGAAGCGCAGGAGGACGAGGTCGTCCGGCTCATCCGCGCGATCCGCTCGATGCGCGATGAAATCCATGAAGCGAGTGCGTTCGAGGAGCTGACCGATCGCAATCTCCTCCGCAACGCACGCGTCTTCAAGCATCGCCTCGGCGATCTCTACTTTCATCCCGACGTGCTCCTCGCCATCGTCGAGCTGAACGTCTCGACGAAGAACCGGTTCCTCAAGCTGTACGCGGAGGAGGAACAGCACATCCTCGAAGACTCGCAGAAGCTGATGGATCACGGCGACGCGATCACGAGCAACTTCGGCGGCACCAACCCTGAGCTGATCGAAGAGATCGCCCGCTTCCGCGAGGTGAAGGGCCGCTTCGACGAGCTGCGCGCCGAGTCGAACGTGAAACACGACGTCATGACGCACCTGAAATCGAGCATGACGAGCATCCTCGCCAAGCTCGACGCCGGACTTGCGGAGGCGGACGAGATCGAATCGACCGTTGATCTTCCGCGGACGTTCTACGCGCAGACCGAGCAGGTCGAGAACATCCGCAGCCGCTTCAGCAGTGACATCGTGCTGCAGCCGTTCCTGCTGCGCATTGCTGCGGCGATCGATGCGGCGGAAGACGTCGACGAACACGCGGTGCAGCGTGAAGCGTTGCGCGAGCTGCGTCTCGAGCCGTGGGAGATGTCGGCGTACCTGAAACTGTTCGAGCGTCAGCCGCCCGACGTCGCGGAGGATGACGACGAGCTGTGGCTGCTCTATCTGCGCGCGGCCGCGTTGCGGATCAAAGTTGATGAGGAAGCGACGATCCTCGCGACGACGTTAGCGGCCGGCGTCGATCCGGAAGGCGAGCTGCTGACGAAAGCGAAGCAGAGTCTCGACTCCGCGAAAGAGCTCGATCAGCTGTTCGCCGATCTGCTGCACGAAGCGGTCTATTACTCGAATCCGAAAATCCTGCATCAGCTGTATCGCTCGCGCTTCCGTCTGCTGCGCGGGTTCAGCGGTTTGTGGTTGATTTACGACCGGAAGTCGGCGACCGCATAAAATCCCCTCATGAAGATCTACCGATTCCGCGATGGCGATCGCGTGCGTGTCGGCGTCGGCGAGTCCGATCGCATCTGGCGTTACACCGGCGACAGCGCGCTCAACCTCGGCACCATCGACGACTCCCGTCCACTGCCGCTCGCCGAAGCGCGACTCCTGGCGCCGGTCATGCCCGGCAAGATCGTCGCGGTCGGCCGCAATTACGCCGAGCATGCGAAGGAGCTCGGCAACGAAGCGCCGACCGAGCCGATCATCTTTCTCAAACCGCCGAGCGCCGTGCTCGCTCCCGGCGGCACGATCGTTCGTCCCGAAATCTCGCAGCGTGTCGATTTCGAAGGGGAGCTGGCCGTCGTCATCTCGCAACGCGCGAGGAACGTCCGGCGCGCGAGCTGGCGCAACTTCGTCCTCGGCTTCACCTGCGCGAACGACGTCACGGCGCGCGACATCCAGCGCAAAGACGTGCAGTTCACGCGCGGCAAAAGCTTCGACACGTTCCTGCCGCTCGGTCCGTGCATCGAGACCGACGTCGATCCGTCCGCGCTCTTGCTTCGCACGACCGTGAACGGCGAGACGAAGCAGGACGGCAACACGCGCGACATGGTCTTCCCGGTCGACTTCATCATCGAGTTCGTCACCGCGGTGATGACGCTCGAGCCGGGCGACGTGATTCTCACCGGCACTCCCGCGGGCGTCGGTCCGCTCGTCGCCGGCGACGTCGTCGAGGTAGCGATCGAAGGGATCGGGACGTTGAGGAATGACGTCGCCTGACGTCGGCGCAATGACGTTGCGTGACGAGCTGCTGCGCCGTTTCCCGGCGCTCGCGAAACTGCCGCCGCGCAGCTACGTCGTCGGCGGTGCGCTGCGCGATCTGCTCCTCGGGCGCGAGCCGCTCGACGTCGACATCGCGTGCGACGATGCGGAATCGGTGGCGCGCTCGATTCGCCGCAACGTCATCGCACTCGGGCGCGATCTGACCGCGTATCGAATCATTCATCGCGATCGCGTTTACGACTTCGCCGACACGCTCGGCGGCGACATCGCGCTCGATCTCGCGCGCCGCGATTTCACCGTGAACGCGATGGCGCTCGACCTCGCGAGCGGCGAGCTGCTCGATCCATTCGACGGCCAGCGCGACACACACGATCGGATCGTGCGCATGGTCGATCCGAAGAACTTCGACGACGATCCGCTGCGCGTGCTGAAGGGCGTGCGGATGGCGGTGAAGTACGGCTTCACGATCGAGCCGGCGACGCTCGAAGCGATGCGCACGCGCGCGGCGAAGGTTCCGAATGTGTCAGCAGAACGGATCACGTTCGAGCTGTCGACGATCTTCTCGTCGAATGCGTTCACGCGCGCTGTCGCGCTGCTTCGGGATTTCCCGTTCTTCGATTTCGCGCTCGACGACTTTCACGCCGACGATGTGTCGCTGGCTGGTTCGTACGCGCTGCTGGTGAAGGATCCGCGCGCTTTTGCGGAACGCTGGCGCTGGAGCGAAGCGCTGCTGCGCGAAGTGCTCACACTGCAGCGGCTCGTCGACAAGCACGATCGCATCGCCCTCTTCGATGCCGGTGAAACGATCGCGCGTCAGCTGCCGGCGGTTTTGCGCGCGCTCGGCCGCGACGACACGCTCGACTGGCCCGACTTCTCGATCAAACCGCTGCTGACCGGCGACGAGATCTCATCGCTCGCCGGAATCCCGCCCGGCGCCGAGCTCGGCGCGCGGAAGCGCGCACTCGTCGAAGCGCAGATTCGCGGCGAAGTGACGACGCGCGAAGAAGCGGAAGCGTTCGTAAAGAACTAGTGTGGTGGGGGGGGGGGGGGG
>JAXDJV010000017.1:0-7378 GCA_034667465.1 Acidobacteriota bacterium
CAGCGCGCAGCTCGACGACGCCATCACCGGCCTGGCGAACTAAAATCGCCGGATGCTGATCCGCGCAGCCACGCTCGCCGATGCCGCGGCGATCTGCGCGATCTTCAACGAAGGGATCGTCGATCGCGTGGCGACGCTGGAGACGGAGCTGCGCACGCCGGCCGAACGCGAGGAGTGGCTGTGCGGGCGATCGGCGCGGTCAGCGACTGTTTACCAATGAGAGCCAGGGATTTCCGCCGAAATGTCACTCCTACGAACAAATGACAGGTTTGATGGAAGTCTCAATTTGTGCGTATTCTCCATCCGTACACCGTCGACGGAGAGCGCGAATGCCGGACCAACCTGCGTCTACACCTGCCGAACCGTTCGAGACGTTATACGAGCGGATGATCAGCATCCTTCGCTTCGTCTCCCACGTCCGCTTCGGCGTCCCCCTCGCCGACGCCGAAGATATCGTTCATGGCGCTTTCGTGAAGTACATTCGCGATTACTCCGGCGTTCGTGATCCCGGCTCATGGCTCGTTACCGTCGTCGCGAATGCGAGCCGAAACTATCTCCGCGATAACCGGAAAGAAACCGCGCTTCCGTTCAACGCCGAGCGAATCTGGGCGGACCCGAATGCCAGCCGTCTCGCGGACGTCATCGCCACTCGGCTCGCTCTCGGCGCAGCATTCCGCAAGCTCGATGCTGGCTGTCGCGAGGTGCTCAATCGATTCCACGAGCGGGGAGAGAGCACCGAAGCAATCGCGCACGCCCTCGGAACGACGTCAGGCTATGTGCAATTGCGACTGCACTTGTGCCGCAAGCGGGTGCGGGCGATCTATCTCGACCTCACACGGGTGCGTTCGTGAAGCGAGGGCATCTTGACCATGAGACCATCGCCGTCTACATCAACGAACCGGAGGCGCTCGAAAATCTCGAAGCCGTCGAAGAGCACTTGCGCGAGTGCGTTGCGTGCGGCGAGATTGTCGCTTCGGTGCAGGCGCTGGAAGCCCAGTTCGATCATCCGGAGACGTGGGCGTCGCAGCGCCTCGCTGAACTCCCACAGCGTCCGCCACAGCACCTCGTCGAGCACGCTGAGAGGTTACGCGTCGAGAATGCTCTCGCAGAGTACCTGTTGCGGCCCCTCCTCAAGAACGAAGAGACGTTTCAGCACAGTTCGATCGCCACCGATCGTCGGTACTACACGGCCGGCGTCGTTCGCTGCCTGGTGCATGCCGCCGAGGAAATCCGTGATCGACAGCTGCGGTTCGCGCTGCACGTAACAGCGGCCGCCGTCATCATCGCGGAGCAACTCACGCCGCCTGCGTATGGACTCGACGACATCCACACGGCAATCGGGCAGGCATGGCGCGAGCACGCGAACGTCCTCCGATTCACCGGTGATTATCGGGCTGCGCTGCACGCGATTGATCGCGCACGAGATGCGTTCCAATTGACCAACCTCAACACGTTCGACCTTGCACGCGTTGCGCTCGTTCGTGGAACGGTCCTTTGGAAGATGGAGCGCTTTGGCGAGGCATTGCCCCTCGCCGAGGAGAGCGCGGCGGGCTTTCTCGAGTTCAACGATACGGAGCGCTGGATTCATGCCGGGTTGCTGAAGGGCGGCATCCTCTTCGATACGCAGAGATATGAGGAAGCAGTGACTGTGTTTCAAAAGCTTCTCGTACCGGCAGAGACGCTCGATATCGGGCCGACACTCGGCCTCGTCTACAACGGTCTCGGCGCCGCGCTACAGGAAGTCGAAGAGGTTGTGCGTGCCGCGGAGTTCTTCCAGAAGGCACTTGCGCTCTACGACCATTTCGGAATGGTCCTTGAACGGACGCGGACCGCGTGGAGTCTCGCGCGACTTGCCATTCGGCAGGGTCACAGAGCCAATGGCATGCTCCGGCTTCGCGCTGCGCTCGACATGTTTCTCGCGCACGGCAGCATGAGCGACGCCGGCCTCGTTGCGCTCTACCTTGCGGAAGAACTCCTCCGCGAAGGGAGAATCACGGAAGTTCTCAAGCTCTGCGAAGACCTCGGCGATCGCTTCACGGCGGCCGGACTTGAAACACGCGCCGCGGCCGCCGTTCGCTTCATGCAGATCGCGACATCGCGCGGGGTTGCCACGCCGAAGGTGTTCGAGCACGCGCGCCGCTACTTCCGTCGCCTCAGCGAGCAGCCGGAGTTACCCTTCATCGAGCCGCCGGCTGACGACGAAGCGTAGCTTCGCCGCGAATCTCCTCCCATCCATATAAGGACCGCACGCTCCGCGTGTCCTTTCACCTGAGAGCGCTCTCCAGCATTGCCCGCTCCGCTGACGCGGCGGGCTTGAGGGGAGCTTATGCACTACGTGTCTGCAAGCGGTCGACGGGTCCTTACCGTCTGCATTGCCATTCTCTTCATCACCGCGGCAGCCTACGCGGACGACGGCGCAACGCTCAGCGATTCGGGCTCATGGTGGAGCTGGCTGATGAGTCGCATCGGTGTCCCCGGCGGCTGACATCTTCTAAGACTCACCTATCCGAAAGCGTGACCTCCTCATCCGACACCTTCACGTGGACGAAGCGTGAGCTGCGCCGACGCCTCGCGTCGTACATGACACGCTGCTTTGAGTCTCGCGCGCCTGTCCGCGCAGCGGGCTTCGCCGTGTTTCTCGGGCTCACACGACCGTACGTGAGTCGCACGTACCAGGCCGTCTGCGGGGAGTTGCTGCTTTCCGCATTGCATCGGCTTCAAGTCGCCGAAGCGAAGCGCCAACTGCGTGCCACGAAGCGCTCTACGGCCGAGATCGCGCGCGCGACGGGCTTCGGCGGCGCAGCGACCTTCTACCGGGTCTTTCTCGCCGAGGTCGGAATGACACCAACAGAGTTTCGCCATAAGTGTGAAAACGGGACATAGGTGTCACTGCACAAATTGAGAGTTGACATTTGTCCGCCCTTCAGTCTATCGTGCGCTCCTCTCCGAAGCTGATGACCACCTGACTGGCCCGGTTCTCCGCGTCAGCCGTGCGTGTTCACCAAGCCTTCCGAGGACGCATACCTATTACGACATGGCTGCTGGCGCTGGATGATCCCTCACGTCGCGTTTCGCGCGTATCTCTCGCGCCTCATTCTCTCACCAGGCGGGAACCTGGACCTGACCACGCACGACCCGGGCGCCAGCAGCCAGCAATCGACTGTGACTAACGAACGATTAAAGACGTAAAAGAACGGCAAAGGCGCCGAAAAGAAAGAGACGGAGACGAGAGAGATGAAAAGCGTGAAGATACTGACCCTGTGGCTGGAGGCATGTTCGCACCGCTTCCACGCACTCACTACAAGAACTGCGGGGCACCGCGAGCCATGATGCGCCGCCTTGCACTCTTCATCGCTCTCACCGCGATCGCAGCATTTCCGGCATTCGCGCAGCTATCCGCGCAGATCGGCCTCGACGGCAATACGATCAACTACACCGCCGGCGGCGGGTCGACCACCGATACGACATTGTGCGTAACGAACGTCCTCCTCGATGGGCAGTTGTTCGGCGGCGTCGGCAATGCAGCTCCCTGCACGAGATATCCGCAGACTATTAACGCGTTCTACTGCAACAGTGCCGGTACACATGTCATCTCGGCGTATGCGGGGAATTCGCAGGGAAAACGGGTCCAGCTTGGACCGGATGTCACTGTCATTGTGACCTCACCGCCGCCGGCCGGGTGCAATATCAGGGACGGGCAAATCGAGTTCGGCATTACCGACTACACGCCGGAGGAAGATCGCCGCGTTCTGCAGTCGAACCTCCATACCGGGTACCCGTATCCGCACTACCAGGCCCTGCTCGCGAAGGACGCCGTCATTCTCATGAGCCTGCGAACGGTGCTCGACGGTGTGCAGACGCCCGGTGCAACCGTGACGCTCAGTCTCATCGACCCTCCCGATCCGTCCCCGTATATCAAGGGCGGATCGGGGATTGTGCAGCCCGTGCCCGGACAGCGAGCAAACGACAACGCCGGCCCTCTCCCGATATTGACAGGCACGGGGATTACCGACAACGGCAACCGAACGTATTCGGCGACTTCCGGCGCGAACGGTTTCGTTGAATGGAGCCTCGAGCTTGATCCCGCCGCGCGTGCGGGGGACAACTATCAGATCCTCGCACAGGCAACGTTCCCGGATGGCCGAATCGCGGGCGGCTTGTCGGGTGCGGTCACCGTGTGGAAACGCCTGTTCGTTGAAAAGAAGCAGATGTTCCGACGTGGCGCCCCGCTCGCGACCGACGCGCCGGTCGGGCTGAAGTCGATCGTCATCCCGGACGGGAAGATCGCTTCGACGGGGATCACGGCGTTCGCGAAGAATGATTACGTCATGCTGCTGCATGCGCCGACGTGGGGAACGACGAAGGGATCGTCATCTCGAGGCGTGTACCAGATCGCGCTCAACCCTGCGCGGTTCCGGGCCACTGCGCCGACGAACGGCACGGGCACGGTGACGACTGTTGGAACAACGGCGATTGTCGGCTCCGGTAGCCGATTTACGCGATTAAAGGTCGTCGATGTCCTCACGATAGGCGCAGACGTACGCTTCATTCTCGGCATCACGGATGATACACACCTCACCGTCGACCGAGCCACGACATCGTCGGGCATCCAGCAGGCCTATACAGTCGGCGATCCCAATTTAGTCGCGGGCACATACTACGTGCGCCTCACGCTCAATCGCGCGTTGACTGAGCGGTACGGCCGGGAGCCACTCGTCAGGCAGAATACGATTCTGACGTTGAATGATGCCGTCATTCGACTGACCACAACGGGCGGATACGGCACGGCCGATTACTATGACGTCGACACCACTGCGATCACGATGCCGCCGCTCGGATCGCAGTTCGCCAATCCGTTCTCGGCCGCATATACGGAATACATTGTGCTCCCGACGCAGGCGGGCTCGACCCCAGCCCCGCGTATGGTTCTCACAAACAGTAAACTCGCACAGCAGTTCATCGATAAGTGGCTTTACCTGCCTGTTCCGCGGGCTGTCCCTTCCACCGATCCCGATCAACTCGAATCGTATCGATACGATACGGCGCCCAATCACCAGTTGCTGCTCGTCGGCGATGCAGACGACGCTGATGTGACGAAGGGCGGATCGAACGGCTTTCTTTCGGCTGCGATCATCGGCGAGCGCGCGTCCGTTCTCAATCGCGGTTTCGTTGAATGGGCTGTCACGAGCCAAACGACGTCGATCTATCAGGCGAGCGCGGATACGGTCCTGCGGCGTACGGCCGCGCATGAGATCACCCATCAGTGGTGGGTGAACAATGCGGTGTTCGGAAACCTCGACCACTGTCATCCCGAAGTTGCGTACGACAGCGCGACGCCATACCCGGCGGCGGGAACGCCTCCTGCCGGTTTGCGGTTCTGCCTTATGTCGTCTCCCAGTGCGGGACCGACGATGCCGGCGCCGTGGAACAGTTCGGTGTTGATTCCGATGGTCGAGTACAAATATCGCGACGGCTTTACGTCGTATCACATCACGCAGTTGCCGGCCGGGTGGAATTCCGAATACCTCGGCATCCGCCGGACACTCGATCCGTGGAAGCCATGAGCATGGAAGGATTGAAGATGAATATGCATCGCATCACCCTGCTTCTCGCAGCTCTTAGTGCCTCGGTGGTGCCGGCATTCGCGCAGCGCCCGCGCGGACCGCTCATCCCTCCAGCCTCGCCGATCGAGGCGAAACTCGTCATTCCCGACACGAAGGTTCTGCCCGGCGTGCCATTCGAGATGTGGATCGACGTACGGAACCCGTCAGACGCGTCAGTCTGTCTCGGCCTCGCTGCGGACATGATCGTGCGACCGGACGGAGGAGAACCGTTTACGATCTCACGCGGTGGAGGCGAGGAGGAGTTGCCGTACCCGACGTTGCTGCCGGAATCCGATCCGGAGGGATCAGCCGTTTGGAACGTTGTGCTCCACCCGCACGAGTCGAAGACCCTCACGTTACCGCTCCTTCGGGACCTCGAGGGACCGAACTACTTCGCTGACGAGCGCCTCTCGCGACCCGGCCGCTATACCATCGCACTGCGTCTGGACTACCGGTTCGCCGCGTATCAGATTCCACAGAAGTCCCTGCTTCCACCAGAGTTTCTCGGGCCAGTGACGACGAACGAAGTCACGGTGGAGCGAATCACTCCGACGGGTACCGACGCCATCGTATGGCAGCGGATGCAGGAGCTCTCCGGCGGACACTGGATGCCGATCGGCTGGATGTCGTCGACCGCAGGTCAAACGATCATTCGGGAGATCATCGCGAAGTACGCGGACTCGAATTACTATCCGTACGCGCTACTGGCTGCAAGTTTCGGCGCCGTTGATGAGCGAGCGAATAACCGGCTCCTTGATGCGATGAAACGGTTTCCGAACTCGCCGGTGCGCGAGCTTCTTCAAGTCGGCGCGTGGCAGACGGCTATTAGCGGGAAGAAAGGTCCACAAGCCCATCTGGACCATTTCGAAAAGGTGAAAGCCTCGAAGCGTCCCACCACCAGAATTCTCGTGTTCGGGCGTGAAGACCTACCGAAGCAATCGTGCCCTCCCGGCTACGACTGCGAAGACTGACTCCGACCGAACCTCGCTGGAAGGATTGAACAGGTGCACCGGTCATTCGGTGCACCTGTTCTCCAGCACGTCGTCTGCGGCTCGCGAGACAGTGCTCTACCTGCCGAAGACCGGGAATGGGCCTCTCCAAAACACGCCTTCCGCAGCGCTCTCAAATGCGGCGAACAGCTCGGGCCGTGTTTCCTGCGCGAAGAGCCGGATCGTCGCACCGGCGAGCGGCGCGCCGTTCTGATCGACGACCGTGCCGGTGATCGCCGCGTCCGAACCGGCGGCACAGAGGAAAATGGCGGTAAAGATGGCGAGCCGGATCGAGCGCATTGCGTCATGTCGCAATCGCGGGCGCAAACGCCAGTTCCGCCGCCAGCTTCATCGAACGCCGCACCGCGTCCCCCGGCATCTCAGCGAAGTTGAACCACGCGATGACGCGGCGGATGCCGAGTTCCGCGAGCGCGTCGAGCTGCCCGACCGCGGTTTCGGGCGAGCCGCAAATGCCGGCGTCGAGCGAATCTTACGGCATCAGCGCGCGCGCTTCGATGTCGGTCGGCGCGATGCAGATCCGTCGCAAGACATAAGCATCTTCGACATTGCCCCCCTCCTCGCGGGACGCGTCGAGAATCTCCGCGAGCGCGGCGATCGCGCAATATCGCTTTCCTCCCGACGCCGTGATCCTGCAGAAGCCGTTCGACAGCGCGCAGCTCGACGACGCCATCACCGGCCTGGCGAACTAAAATCGCCGGATGCTGATCCGCGCAGCCACGCTCGCCGATGCCGCGGCGATCTGCGCGATCTTCAACGAAGGGATCG
>JAXDJV010000018.1:0-57262 GCA_034667465.1 Acidobacteriota bacterium
GCCCGTAAAGTCAAATTTCCAGATGCGACCCCCTTTTATTGACTTTAGGGGACCTGCAGGACGCGGTAGCCGGAGATGGAGCTGCCTCCGCGCGCCGGCGTCGTCACGTAGATCCGGATGAAGCTGCCGCTCTTCATCCCTTCGATGACAGTCTGGAAATCGTGGATGTTGTTGATTTTCCGGCCCTGCACTTCGCTGATGACGTCGCCTTCGCCGATGTTCGCTTCACCGGCGGCCGACACTTCCTTCACGCTCGTGACGACGACGCCACGTGCGTTGTCGGCGACGCCGTAGAGCTGGCGCAGCTGCGGCGTGAGCTCCTGAATCGACATCCCGAGTTTGTTGCGCGTCGGGCTGGCCGGACTCGATTCCGTCTCGGCCTCGGCCGTTTCGCTGTCCGGCCGCTGCGCGGTCTGCGCGGTGAGCGTCTTGCGATCGCCGTTGCGGATGACCGTCACCTTCACCGTCGAGCCGACCGGCAGGTACGATATGTAATCGATGAGCTGGCGATTGTTGTTGATCGGACGGCCGTCGACTTCAACGATGACGTCGCCATTCTCGATGCCGGCTTTCTCCGCCGGTTTTCCTTCTTCAACACGATTGACGATGGCGCCGCGCGCTTCCGGGAGACCGAACGCCTGCTTGGAACGCTCGTCGACTTCGCGGATCTCCATGCCGAGGTAGCCGCGCGTGACCTTGCCCTGCTTCAGCATCGGGAGGAGACGTTTGGCGGTGTTGATCGGCGTCGCGAATCCGAGACCCTGCGCGCCGCCGCCGCGGATGGCGGTGTTGATGCCGACGACTTCACCGGCGATGTTGAGCAGCGGACCGCCGGAATTGCCGAAGTTGATGGCGGCGTCGGTCTGGATGAAGTTCTCGAACGAGCGCGTCTCGGTGCTGATACCGCCGAGCGAACGTCCCTTCGCGGAGATGACGCCGACGGTGAGACTGTTCTCGAACTGGAACGGATTGCCGATTGCGATCGCCCAGTCGCCCTTGCGGATGCGGTCGGAATCGCCGAGCGAGACATACGGCAGCTGCGAGCCGGCGTCGATCTTCACGAGCGCGATGTCGGTGGCCGGATCGCGGCCGATGATCTTCGCGGTCGCGGTGTGGCCGCCGTTGCCGTTCTCATCCGCGCCGTAGTGCACTTCCACTTTCGTAGCGCCTTCGACGACGTGGTTGTTCGTGAGGATGTAGCCGTCCGGCGAGATGATGAAGCCGGAGCCGCCGCTGCGCTGCGCGTGCTCGTCGTCATCATTGTCGGGAGTGCCGCGCTGCTGGCCGCGGCCGCTGCCGTTCGGGCTCGGGAAAAAGAATTCGAACGGATCGATGCCGCCGCCGTTGCCCATGCCCTGACGGCGACGGAGATCGCTCGTCTTGACGACTTCGAGCGTGGCGATCGAGACGACTGCCGGAGTGACGCGCGATGCGACGTCGGCAAATGAGGGAATCGTGACCGTCGTGACCGGCTGGCCGGACGCGGTTTGAATCGGCGCGGATTGCGCGCTCGATTTCCGCATCAAGCCGAGGTCGGCGGTGATGATCACGCCGAAAGCGACCGACGCGATGACGATCGCGAGGGTCGACAGGATGCGTTTCATGGACTGACTCATGACTGTGTGTCGCTCCTTCTGTGGACCTTGTTGTAGTTGGGGTTGTTTTCCGGCCGGCGAAAGATTCTCCTCCGCGTGCACTCGAAGTGCCAGCGGAGAAGCGCCGGTGCTGTTGTTTCTGACGAGCGTCCGCGCCAAATGTTTCGCGCGGTTTCTGTCGCAAAGTGGTTACGTCCGTCGACCGAGAATCGTTGAAGGAGCCGCAAAAAGCAAAAGCCCCGCAGCTTCGCGGGGCTCTGCGACGATTCGCTGGAAGCGCGTCAGACGACGCGGCGCCGGCCAATCACGAGGCGATAGATGAACAGCAACACCATCGCGCCGATGATCGAGCCGATCCAGCCTGCTGTCTGCGAGCCGGCCTGATCTCCGCGCGTCAATGCCTGAGCGATGAAGCCACCGACGAATGAGCCTGCGATACCGAGAAGAATCGTCACGATCCAGCCACCGGGATCACGTCCGGGCATGAGGAACTTTGCGATCGCGCCGACGATGAGACCGAACAACAGCCATCCGAGAATGTGCATTTTTCTTTTCCTCCACGTTGGTCGCCGCGGCAAGCGACGACGAGCTATGGATGAGCAACAGGAATGCCACTCCGGCAGAGCCCGCACACTTGTGGAATCTGTATCGATTGTGCACCCTCACCGCCCATGACACGAAGCACGACCAGACGCATCGGTATTCTCACAGGCGGCGGCGACTGCCCCGGCCTCAATGCAGTCATCCGCGCAGCCGTCCGCACCGCCATCCGCGATTACGATCTCGAAGTCGTCGGCATTCAGCTCGGCTTCGAAGGATTGATGACGAAGTCGATCGTCCCGCTGACCCTCGACACGATCCGCGGCATTCTCCCGAAAGGCGGCACGCTTCTCCGCACCACGAATCGCGGCAATCCGTTCGAGTATCCGTGCGCCGACGGTACCTGCGAGGATCGCTCGCAACTCGTCGTCGACAACATTCATGAGCTCGGCATCGACGGCATCATCGCCATCGGCGGCGACGGAACGCTGCGCATCGCCCAGCGCCTTTGCGACCGCGGCATTCCGATGGTCGCCGTACCGAAGACGATCGACAACGATCTCGCCGCGACCGATTACACATTCGGATTCATGACCGCGGTCGGCGTCGCCACCGACGCCGTCGATCGTCTGCACACGACGGCCGAGAGTCACGAGCGCGTGATGATTCTCGAAGTGATGGGACGTCACGCCGGCTGGATCGCGCTTTACTCCGGACTCGCCGGCGGCGCCGACATCATCCTGATTCCGGAGATCGAATACCGGCCGGAAGCGATCGTTGAGTCAATCCGTTCGCGCCAGAGCGAAGGCTCGAATTTCGACATCATCGTCGTCGCCGAAGGAGCGAAGCGCCGCGGCGGCGAAGAGAGTTTCATCGACCGCCGAGCGAATCGTCTCGGCGGGATCGCGTATCAGGTGGCGGCCGACATCGCGCAACACGTCGATCTCGAGATTCGCGTCACGGTGCTCGGTCACACGCAGCGCGGCGGTTCACCGATCGCATTCGATCGCGTGCTGGCCACGCGTTTCGGAAAAGGAGCCGCCGATCTCATCGCGCGTGGCGACTTCGGGAAGATGGTTGCGCTGCGCGGCGACTCGATCGTCGCGGTGCCGATCTCGGACGCCTGCTCCAATCCGAAAGCGGTCGATCCGGCCGGTGAGCTCGTGCGCACCGCCCGCAGCCTCGGCATCTCTTTCGGCGAATGACGTACGGCTACAATGCCGCGCATGTCAGGAAATCTCATCAATTACCGAGTGGAAAAAGGGGTCGCGATCTTCGAGCTGAGCGATCCGCCGGCCAACACCTACACGTATGAGATGAACAGGGAGCTCGACTCCTGCATCCTCGAAGCGCGGATGGATGACGACGTGCACGTCATCGTGCTGCGCGGCGCCGGCGAGAAGTTTTTCTCCGCCGGCGCGAACATCAAAATGCTTTCCGAAGTGACGCCGGCGTTCAAGTACATGTTCTGTCTGCATGCGAACGAAACGCTGCTCCGTTTCGAGCAGACGCCGAAGCTCGTCATCGCAGCGCTGAACGGGCACGCCGTCGGCGGCGGACTGGAGATCGCGATGGCTGCCGACATCCGCATCGCGCTTCAGGGCGCCGGCAAAATCGGTCTCCCCGAAGTGAACCTCGGCGTCCTTCCCGGTACCGGCGGCACGCAGCGTCTCTCGCGACTCGTCGGCAAAACGAAAGCGATCGAGCTGATGATCGAAGGAGGTCTCTTCGATTTCGAACAGGCCCGCGATCTCGGCATCGTGAATTACGTCTGGCCGGCCGAGGAAGAGGGAAGGAAGTGGTGGGATCGCGTCATCGAATACGCGCAGAGCTTCTGCCCGCCGAACAAAGCGGCGAAAGCGGTCGGCCGGATCAAGCGCGCCGTGCAGAGCGGATGGGAAGTGCCGATCGAATCGGGACTGGCGCTCGAACGCGAACTGCAGCAGCAGCTTTTCCAGTCGGAGGATGCGAAGGAAGGGCTCGACGCGTACAACAACAGGAGGAAGGCGGAGTTCACCGGGAAGTAGGCGGCACCGCGCGTTCAACCTCATCCCATTTTCTCCGGTGATATCGTTGTCGCCGGGAGACCAGCGACCATGCGTTACCGCAAACTTCACGGCACCGACCTCGATGTTTCCGAGCTCGGCTTCGGCACCTGGACCGTCAGCACCGGATGGTGGGGAACTTACACCGACGAACAGGCGCAGACGATCATCCGCAAGGCGCTCGACTACGGCATCAACTACATCGACACGGCCGACGCGTACGGCAACGGCCGCGGCGAAACGATCCTCGCGCCGATCCTTGCCGAGCATCCCGATCTGATCGTCGGCACGAAGTTCGGCTACGACTTCTACAACAATCCCGAACGTCCGCGCGGACAGCGCGAGTTGCCGCAGGACATGTCGCCGACGTTCGTTCGCTTCGCGCTCGAACAATCGCTCAAACGTCTCGGCGTCGATCACGTCGCCATCTATCAGCCGCACAACCCGCGCGTCGTCACGCTGATGGAAGACGAGCATTGGGAAACGCTCGAAGCGCTGAAAGCCGAGGGGAAGATTCTCTCGTACGGACCATCGCTCGGTCCGGCGATCGGCTGGCGCGACGAAGGCGTCTACGGCTGCGCGGCGCGTAAGGCGCCGGTCACGCAGATGATCTACAACATGCTCGAACAGGATCCCGGCCGCGAGTTCATTCTCGCCGCCGAGTTCGCGCAGCGCGGCGAACGCTACGCCGGCGTCGATGAAGCGTCGCGCGGCGAAGCAAGCAAGAAGCTCTGCGTGCCGAGCGACTCATTCGATCACTCGTTCAAACCGTGGCTCACGCCGGCGCTTGCCGTCGATGGTCCGCAGTTCCTGATTCGCGTCACGCATTCGTCCGGCATGCTCGAAGGGAAGTACACGATCGACACGAAGTTCGACGAGAGCGATCACCGCTCCCATCGTCCGCGCGCGTGGCTGGTGGAAGGGATTCAGAAGGTCGATCGGCTGCAGGCGCTTTGCAACGCGCGCGGCGTGACGATCGGCCAGCTCGCGCTGCTGTGGCTCTACGCGCATCCGTCGGTGCTGTCGGCGCTGCCGAACATCTACGACGACGAACAGATGCGCGAGTTTGCGTCGGCCTCCGAACATCCGCCGCTGACCGACGCCGAGATGGAGCAGGTCGACGAGCTTTATCGCCGCAACTACGACATCACGCCGTACGTGGAGGAGATGGCTGCTACGAGCGCGTAGTAGCATCCCGCCGCATGAGCGAGTCCTTCCGCAATCAGCTGTTCATCAACGGTGAGTTCGTCGACGCGAAGAGCGGCGAGACCTTCGCCACCATCAATCCGGCCACCGAGGAGACGATCACCGGCGTGGCATCGGCGGGAGTTGAAGATGTCGATGACGCGGTGAAGGCCGCGCGCGGACAGATGGAGCCGGGATCGGCGTGGCAGAAGATGAAGCCGCGCGACCGCGCCAAGATCATGTGGCGCATCGCCGACATGCTGATGGCGCGCGCCGACGAGATCGGCCGCATCGAAACGATCGACAACGGCAAGCCGATTTTCGAATCGCAGTTCGTCGATACGCCGGCTGCCGCGGAATGTCTCTATTACTTCGCCGGCTGGTCGGGGAAAGTCACCGGCGAAACGATTCCGGTCGCTGACAACGCCTTCACCTACACGCTGCGCGAGCCGCTCGGCGTCGTCGGGGCGATCACGCCGTGGAACTTCCCGCTGATGCTGGCGGTCTGGAAGATCGCGCCGGCGCTGGCGTGCGGCAACACCGTCGTCATCAAACCGGCGTCGAACACGTCGCTGTCGCTGCTGAAGTTCGCCGAGTACGCGAACGAATGCGGCCTGCCGGCGGGCGTGCTGAACGTCGTGCCGGGAAAGGGGAGCGTCGTCGGCAACGCGCTCGTCGATCATCCCGGCATCGACGCCATCGCCTTCACCGGCTCGACGGAAGTCGGCAAGGGAATCATGGCGCGCGCCGCGAAGACGCTGAAGAAAGTGTCGCTGGAGCTCGGCGGAAAGTCGCCGAACGTCGTCTTCGCCGATTCGGATCTCGACGCTGCCGCGCGCGGCGCGCTGAACGCGATCTTCTACGGCAAGGGTGAAGTCTGCGCCGCCGGCTCGCGCCTGCTCGTCGAAGAGAGCGCGCATGAAGAGCTGATGTCGAAAGTGATCGAGCGCGCGAACAAGATGACCGCCGCCGACCCGCTGCATCCGAAGACGCGACTAGGCGCCATCGTTTCGAAAGAGCAGATGGAAAGCGTGCTGCGTCATATCGAGACGGCGAAGAGCGAAGGCTCGAAGCTCGTCGCTGGCGGCGAGCGCGCAGACATCGGCACCGGCAAGGGTTACTTCGTGAAGCCGACGATCTTTGACGACGTCGATCCGCAGTCGACGATCGCGCGCGAGGAAGTCTTCGGTCCCGTCCTCGCTACGATCAAATTCAAGGATGCCGACGACGCCATCGCGAAAGCGAATGCGACCGTCTACGGACTCGCCGCCGCCGTCTGGACCCGCGACATCTCGAAAGCGCATCGCGTCGCGCGGGCGATGAAAGCCGGCACGGTCTGGGTGAACACGTACAACCTCTACGATCCGGCGCTGCCGTTCGGCGGTTTCAAGGAATCAGGCTTCGGTCGCGATCAGGGACGTGACGCATTGGAGAAGTACACGCAGACGAAGAGCGTCTGGGTAAATCTCTAGATGTCCGGACGACCGCCAACCAGTCACGAGCGGATGACGGGAGTTCCCTGGGACGCGTCGTACCAAAACGGCCCTGCGCCCTGGGATATCGGCAGGCCGCAGCCGGCAATCGTTCGTTTGAAATTCGCCGGAGCGGTGCTCGATGCCGGTTGCGGAACCGGCGAGAACACGCTGCACATCGCGTCGCTCGGATTGTCAGTCCTCGGCGTTGACGTCGCGGAGACCGCGCTCGCGATGGCGCGAGAAAAGGCGCGCGACCGCGGCATCGAAGCGGAGTTCGCAATCGCCGACGCGTTGCACCTCGAGCGCCTCGGTCGCAGGTTCGAGACGGTGTTCGACTGCGGCCTGTTCCACACCTTCAACAGCGACGAGCGGTCCGGCTACGTCGCGAGCCTGGCGTCAGTCACCGAAGGAACGCTGTACATCCTGTGCTTCAGCGACGAAGGTCCTGACACCGGCCCGCATCCCGTCAGTCAGCAGGAACTGCGAGCGGCGTTCAGTGGATGGAATGTCGCCATCGAACGGGAACGGATTCAAACGCGATTCCACGGCGACGACGGCGCCCCCGCCTGGCTCGCCACAATCAAACGGAGCTAAAGTCAACTTCGGGGGTCAGACCCCCAATATTGACTTTAGCGCCGCGTTACGCGAATTCGCGGCGGCGCCGGCAGCCATTCGAGCTGCCGCGTAAAGACGTTCGCGTAGTCTTGGAGCTGTCGCCATTCGACGAACGGCGCAGTCGTCGATGACGGCAGCGCGCCCGGCGAGCCGTTGCCGAGACTGAACGGTTGCGCGATGACGTTCCCGTCCGAATCGACGACGAGCGCGGCCATCGTCAGACCGTTCCACATGATGACGAGCACGCCGCGATCGATCGGCATCAGCGTCACGTTCGTCGCGTCGCCGGTCTCCAGCGGCGGCATGTAGTTCTTCGACACGACGCCGCTGTCGCTCACCGTCGCGAACGTCAGTCCGTGTCCAAGCATCGCCACGACGAATCGTCCGCCGCTTGCCGCCACGCGCGCGGAGCTCGTCGACGTCGCGACGACGATCGTGCCGCCATCCGGCGTCGCGCCGCGAACGAAGCGCGCCAGCGTGGAGCCCGACTGCTGCCAGACGATCAGCGATCGGCCGTCGCCGAGCGATGCGATCGACTCGTTGTTGTTCGTCGGCGGCGCAACTGCCGAGACGAGCACGCCGGCCGCGAGCAGCGTTCCTTCTTTCGAAACGCTCGCGCTGTAGACCGACGTCGCCGGACCGCCGCGCAAATTGATGAGGCCCGCAAGGTACGTGATCACGTACACGTTGCCGTCGAACGTCACCAGCGGCTCGTCGTAGTAATACGGATCGGTGGCGATGACGATCGGCGCCGCGTCGAGCGGCTGCCCGTCCGGCGCGAGCCGCATCGCCACGATCGCGCGCAGCAAACCGTTGCGCCAGACGACGAGGTAGTTCGTGCCGTCCGATGCGAGTTGTGGTCGTGCCGCGTTCTGCAGCCGGCGCGCGATCGTCACCGGAATGCCGATCGGCTGTCCGTCCGGCGTCAGCGGTCGTGCGACGAGTGTCGTGACGCCATCGCCGCCGACTTCGAACCAGACCGCCAGCGCGCCGCTCGCGTTCGACGCCACCGCCGGATTCGCGCGGTAAGGCTGAGACAGCGCGACGTCGATCTCTGCGCCGCGCGGCGCCAGCGAATTGTCGAGCAGTTCCGCGACCACGTTTGAACCGACTCCCGGACTTGTGAGCAGCAGCTGTTCGCCGTTGCCGGTCGTCAGCACCGCGAGCGTCATTCGTCCGTTCGCGGCAAGAGCGCCATCGCGCGCTGTTCCATCGTTCGGATTCGCAATCGTGTTCGCCACGCCGGCCGGCTCGCCGGTTGCGCGGACGCCGATCGCATAAGTCGCCTTTCCATCATCGAAGAGCACCGCGTACTCGCTGCCGTTCCATTCGACGTCGTCGAGCGTCAACGTTCCGGTCGCGGCCGTCGAACGCGTGTCAGCAATGCCGTTCGCATCGATACGCATCGTCTGAATCTCGCCCGGCAGACTGGAAGTCGTCGCCCACGCCGCGAGAAAGCTGCTGCCGTTCGATGCCAGCTGCAGATCGAAGACGATCGTCGCCGGGTCGTAATCGATGCGCTCGGAAACGTTGCCGGCATCATCGACACGCACCGTGAAGAAGCGCGACGGATAGCCGTTTGGCGCAATCGGTGGCGGCGTGTTCCACGCTACTTCGCCACCCATCACCAGAAAGCGTCCCGCGATTGCGGCGACGTCGAGCGCGTTGCCGCTGTTCGTCCGCGCAAGATCGAACGGCGCTTTTCCGATGCGGCCGTCCGGCGTCACGAGCGCACCGCGGATGAACGTGTTGAACTCGGTCGTAACCTGGCTCGCGCCATCCGACCAGACGATGAGGAACTGCGTCCCGTCGAATGCGATTCGGATCGGAGAGCCGAGTGTGGCCACGTTCGCGATGAGCGTTGTGTCGCCGAGGAGGCCGGAAGGGGTAATCGTCCGCGCGAAGATTTGTTGGGAATCGCGCCACGCGACGAGATAACGATCGCGGCCGAACGCAACGGCCGGCGCCGAATACGAATCGGTGTGATTGGCGACGACGAGCGGCGTCACATCCTGCACGACGCCGTTCGCATCGAGGCGCACCGCGTTCACCGTCGAGAACGTACCGAGCGTATTCGCATACGCGACGAGGAAACCGTCGCCATCGGACGCCGCCTGCGGACTCGTCTGCGCCCCCGCGGCGGCGCCGATGTTCGGGTCGGCGAGCGGTAATTCCGGATGGATTCTGATTGCCGCGTTGAGGCTCGCGGCGAGGAAAATGCTGAGGGAAATTGTCAGGGCTCGCATGTTATTTACGAGCTTTGTACGGCATGAATCGAGCCGCTGTTTAGGCGATATACAATGCGCGCTCTGAAATCAATTTCGCGAAGCGGGTGGAAACCTATGAAGAATCGTTATTTGTCCCTCACCGTCGCGCTCCTTTCCCTTTCTCTGGCCGGCTGCCCTCCGAAAACGGAGACCGGCGGTGCAGCTGGGAAAGCGGCCACGACCGGTGACATCGTCGTTGGCGAGTACGGCTCGCTCACAGGAAACCAGGCGACCTTCGGCACGTCGACGCACAACGGCATCACGCTGGCGATGGAAGAGGTCAACGGCTCCGGCGGCGTCCTCGGCCGCCAGATCAAAGTCATCACCGAAGACGATCAGTCGAAGTCGGAAGAGGCGGCCAGCGCCGTCACGAAGCTGATCGCGCAGAACAGCGTCGTCGCCGTCCTCGGCGAAGTCGCATCATCGAGCTCGATGGCCGCCGCGCCGGTCTGCCAGTCGAACAAGATCCCGATGATCAGCCCGTCGTCGACCAACCCCGACGTCACGAAGAAGGGCGATTTCATCTTCCGCATGTGCTTCATCGATACCTATCAGGGACCGGTGATGGCCGAGTACCTCGTCAACACGCTGAAGGTGAAACGCGTCGCGCTGCTCACCGACAACCGCAGCGATTACTCGCGCGGTCTCGGCGAAGCGTTCGCCGGACGTTTCAAACAGCTCGGCGGCTCGATCGTCATCACGCAGAGCTTCTCGCAGGGTGACAGCGACTTCCGCTCGCAGCTCACCGCCATCAAAGGCGCGAACGTGGAGGTTCTCTACGTGCCCGGCTACTACAACGACATCGGTCAGATCGCCAGCCAGGCGCGCGACCTCGGCATGACGATGCCGCTCGCCGGCGGCGACGGCTGGGAATCGCCCAAGCTGATCGAGATCGGCGGCAAAGCGCTCGAAGGCTGCTTCTATTCGAACCATTACTACGCCGAAGATCCGACTCCCGAAGTCCGCAACTTCGTCGAGAAGTACAAGAAGCGTTTCGACAATCAGATGCCCGACGCTCTCGCGGCCCTCGGCTACGACGCCGCGAAAGTTCTCGCCGACTCGATCAAACGCGCCGGCAAAACTGACGGTCCCGCGCTCCGCGACGCCATCGCGCAAACGAAAGGATTCCAGGGAGTCACCGGCGCAATCACTCTCGGTCCCGACCGCAACCCGGTCGGCAAGAAGATCGTGATCGTCGGCATCCAGAACGGCCGCCTCGCGCTCCGTTCGACGATCGATCCGAACGCGCAGGCCGCGCCGGTCGCCGCACACGCGACCACGGCGCCGTCGGATACGACGGGAACCACCGCTACTCACTAAGCGTTTTTTGCTTTACATCTCATGGTCCGGCGGTTAGCGTTCGCCGGACCATTTTTTTTGTATGCAAGAGTTCCTTCAGAACCTGCTGAACGGGATTGCCGCCGGCTCGATTTACGCGCTGATCGCCCTCGGTTACACGATGGTGTACGGCATCCTGAAGCTCATCAACTTCGCGCATGGCGACGTGTTCATGCTCGGCTCGTTCATGGGCTTTTACGGTGCCGGTGTTTATGCGCGGATGACCGGCCAGACCGGCGCGCCGCAGCCGTCGTGGGTCATGGCGGCGATCATCCTCATCGCCTCGATGGCCATCTGCGCCTTCTTCGGCTTCCTCAATGAACGGATCGCCTATCGTCCGCTGCGCAACGCGCCGCGCATCGCATCGCTGATCACCGCGATCGGCGTCTCGTTCCTGCTCGAATACGGCGGCCAGTTCGTCTTCGGTCCCGATCCGAAATTCTTCCCGCAGCTCGTCGAGAAACATCTGTTGAACATCGGCGGCATCTCGACGACCAACTATCAGCTGATCGTGCTCGTGGTCGCGCTCTTCTTCATGGCGCTGCTGCAATACATCGTCTACGGCACGAAGTTCGGCCGCGCCATGCGCGCCGTCTCGTACAACTTCGAGACCGCTTCGCTGATGGGCATCCCGACCGATCGCATCATCGTCACCACCTTCGCGATCGGCTCAGCGCTCGCCGCCGTCGCCGGCATCCTCAACGGTCTCGTCTATCCGAAAATCGATCCGCTCATGGGCGTCATGCCCGGACTGAAAGCGTTCGTCGCCGCGGTTCTCGGCGGCATCGGCAACGTTCCCGGTGCGATGCTCGGCGGTCTGATCATCGGCGTCATCGAAGCGTTCGTCGGCGGCAGCCGCTTCTCGCAGTTCCGCGACGCCATCGCATTCGTGATCCTGATCGTGATCCTGCTCTTTCGTCCGTCGGGACTGTTCGGCAAATACCAGGCGGAGAAGGTTTAGGCATGAAGCGGATGCCGTGGTATCTCCGCGACCTCCTCTATCTCGCCACCGTCGTCGTCGTACTGCTCGGAGTGCAGTATTTGCTGGAGCGCTCCGCCGATTACTACCCGGCGATGCGTTACTACCATCGCATCCTGGTGTTGATGGGGATCAACATCATCCTCGCGGTGTCGCTCAACATCATCAACGGACACGCCGGCCAGTTCTCGCTCGGCCACGCCGGATTCATGGCCGTCGGCGCGTACTTTTCGGCGTGGCTGACGCTCTTCTACTTCGGACCGTACGTCGACAAACTGCCGGAGTCGTCGCAGTTCATCGCGCAAAACGTACTGCTGCTCATCGCGGTGCTGATCGCCGGACTCGTTGCAGCGATCGCCGGCTACCTGGTCGGATTGCCGTCGCTCCGTTTGCGCGGCGATTACCTCGCCATCGTCACGCTCGGATTCGGCGAGATCATCCGCGTCATCATCCTCAACGTCGAGAAGATCGGCGCCGCGCGCGGACTCTCCGGCATCCCGGCGTGGAGCAATTTCTTCTGGGTCTTCTTCTTCGTGGTGATCGTCGTGATCGTCTCGGTGCGACTGGTCAGCTCATCGGTCGGCCGCGCGTTCCTCGCGGTGCGCGAAGATCAGATCGCTGCCGAAGCGATGGGCGTCGACACGACGCGCTACAAAGTGAAGGCGTTCATCATCGGCTCCTTCTTCGCCGGCGCCGCGGGCGGTCTCTTCGCTCACTACACGCCGGCGTACCTGAATCCGCAGATGTTCACGTTCATCAAGTCGTTCGAGGTCATCGCCATGGTCGTTCTCGGCGGCCTCGGCTCGATCTCCGGCTCGATCCTCGCCGCGATCATTCTGACGTTCCTGCCGGAAGGTCTGCGCGCCGCGAAAGACGTGCTGCACATGACGAAGGATCCGCGCATGGTCATCTACTCGATCATGCTGATCACGCTGATGCTGACACGTCCGCAGGGACTGCTCGGCCGCCGCGAGCTGTGGGACGTGCTCGCGCGGCGCAAAGATTCCATTCCGAAAGAGAAGCGCGACGAAGGCAACGCGGACGACAAGCTCGATCGCGATGCCGGTCCGCCGGTTACATAACCCGATGGCTGCCACCGACTCGATTCTCGATGCGAAGAACGTCACGATCCGCTTCGGCGGTCTGACCGCCGTGTCGGATTTCAATCTCTCGATCCGGCCGCACGAACTGGTTGGACTGATCGGCCCGAACGGCGCCGGCAAGACGACGATCTTCAACATGCTCACCGGCGTCTACAAACCGACGGAAGGGGAGATCATCGTCGGCGGTACGTCGACGCGCGACTTCAAGCCGTACCAGATCACCGCGCTCGGCGTCGCCCGGACGTTCCAGAACATCCGGCTCTTCAAAGAGCTGACAGTGCTCGAGAACGTGAAGATCGGCGGCCATATCCACTACAAGTATTCGGCTACGTCCGCCGTGCTGCAGACGAATCGCTTTCATGACGCCGAAGAGACCGCACATCGCGAAGCGATGGAGTTGCTCGCGATCTTCGGACTGGAAACGCGCGCGCACAACTACGCGAAGAATCTGCCGTACGGCGATCAGCGCCGGCTGGAGATCGCGCGCGCTCTCGCGGCGCGGCCGAAGCTGCTGCTGCTCGACGAGCCGGCCGCGGGACTCAACGATCGCGAGACGCTCGATCTGATGGAAACCATCCATTCGATCCGCGATCGCTTCGACATCGCCATTCTGCTCATCGAGCACAACATGGAGCTGGTGATGGGCATCTGCGAACGGATCATCGTCGTGAATTTCGGCAAGACAATCGCTCAGGGCGCACCTGAAGCAATTCGCGCGAACCCTGTCGTCATCGAGGCGTATCTCGGCGAACCGGCGGAGGCGCTCGAACAATGAGCCCGATCCTTTCGGTGCGCGGGATCGAAGTTTCGTACGGGACGATTCCGGCGCTGCACGGCGTCGACGTCGACGTGGAGAAGGGCGAGATCGTCACGCTGATCGGCGCGAACGGCGCCGGCAAAACGACGACGCTGCGGACGATCTCCGGTCTGCTGAAACCGCGCAAGGGCAGCGTCTCGTTCGAAGGGAACGACATCACCGGCGTGAAGCCGCACGTCATCACGAAGAAGGGGATCTCGCACGTTCCCGAAGGACGCGGCATCTTCGCGAACCTGACGGTGCACGACAACCTCGAGCTCGGCGCGTACCTGCGCAAAGACAAAGTTCAGCAGTCGGAGTACGAGCGCATCTACACGCTCTTCCCGGTTCTCAAAGAGCGGATCAAACAGAACGCAGGAACGCTCTCCGGCGGCGAACAACAGATGCTCGCGATCTCGCGGGCACTGATGTCGAAGCCGACCGTGCTCCTCCTCGACGAGCCGTCCCTCGGCCTCGCTCCGCAGATGGTGCAAACGATCTTCCGCGTGATCAAAGAGATCAACGCGGAAGGAACGACCATTCTGTTAGTCGAACAAAACGCCCACATGGCTCTCATCACCGCACACCGCGGTTACGTCATGGAGACCGGCCGCATCGTGGTCACCGACAACACGAAAGCGCTGCTCGCGTCGGATCGGATCAGGAAGGCGTATCTGGGCGGGTAATGGCTTCGCGGAAGTCGGTGCTCGAGGACCAGGTTCAATCAGCGCTCGCCTGGCTCAGGAGCCACAGCACCAAATCAACACTCGATGGCATGGCGCGCTATGCCATCCCTTCCGACAACGCTTACGGCGTTGCGATGCGGGATATCAAGGCGCTTGGCAAAACCCTCGGCAGGAACCATGCGCTTGCCACCGCGCTCTGGTCGACCGGCGTTTACGAAGCGCGCATGCTCGCATCCTTTGTCGGCGATCCTGAGCGGCTTACGGCCGCGCAGATGGATCAATGGTGCAGGACCTTCGATAACTGGGCGCTGTGTGATGCCCTCAGCTTCAACCTCTTTGATCGCTCGGCGCACGCGTGGGCAAAGGTGAACGCGTGGAGCAGAGAGCGCGGAGAGTTTGAAAAGCGGACGGCGTTTGCGTTGCTCTGGAGTCTGACGGTTCACGACAAGGCGGCGTCTGACGAGCAGTTCATCCAGGGGTTGGACCTCATCCAACGCGAAGCCGGGGACGAGCGTAATTTCGTCAGGAAAGCCGTGAACATGGCCCTTCGTGCGATCGGCAAGCGCAATCGAGCCTTGAACGCCGCCGCCGTCGAAGTCGCTCGCAGGCTGGCGAGCTCCGAGAACGTCAGCGCGGCCTGGGTGGGAAAGAATGCATTGCGGGAGCTCGTGAGCCCGAGTGTCGCGAAGCGGCTCAGGGGTTAACGGCAGAGCACGGCGTTTCGCGGCCCTCTAATTGCAGTCCTCCTTCACCGAAGGGAGGTTTGTATGCATTCACGAACTCCGAGGTCCCTCGGCGCGGCGCTGGTTGTCTTTGCGCTCATCGCGGTGACCTCACCGGCACAAACCACGAAGGATTCGAAAGAAGTTAAACAGGCATTTCAGCAGGGGCAGCTCGACACGCTGGTGCAGGCGCAGCAGACGCTTGCCGCGGCTGAGGGCGCCGGCGCGGCGATGTACGCGAAGTCGCTCTACGACGACGCGGCTGAACGCCTGCGCTTCGCGCAGGCGAACTGGCAATCGACGCAGAAGTCGACGCACGAACAGACGCGGCTGCGCGCCGAGGAAGCGGTCTGGGCCGCACGCGCGGCGCTGGCGAAAGCGCGCTGGCTCGGCAACAACGCAGCGGTCCGTCAGCTGCAGACCGACATCACCAACTTCGGTGGCACGTCGGACGCGCTCACGCTGAGCGATGAGCAGCCGGATCTGCTGATGATGCGCGGCACGACCTCGAAGACCGCCGTCGACTTCGCGCAGAAAGCGATCGATCAGGCCAAGGCCGTCGGCGCGACCGCGCAGCAGAACAACGATCTGCAGTCGGCGCAGGACAATCTCGAGACCGCCCGCAAGATCATGAAGGGCAACTCGAACAGCGAGTCGGCAACGCACCTTGCGTATGTCGCGGAGATGATCGCGCGCCGCGCGTATTACACCGCGCGTGCGGCGGAATCGAATCGCTATCTGCCGAATCTGCAGATGGAACGGACGCGGCTCGCGCAGGTCAACAGCGATCGTGTCGCGGCAGCGGAGCGCGTGCAGCGCGAAGAAGCGCAGCGTCGCGCGAACGAACTGCAGCAGCAGCTCGCGGCCGAACAGAACAATCGTCAGGTGCAGTCGGCGGAGCTCGATCGTCTGCGCACGCAGCTCGAGGAGAGCCGCCGCGCCAGCGAGCAGCGGACGGAACAGGATCGTGCAGCGCGTGAAGCAGCAGAGCGCGCGCTCGACGAAGCGTTCGCTCGCTATCAGACGGCGCTGGTGAGCGGATCGTCGGACGTCGACGCGCTTCGTCGTCAGATCGAAGATCAGCAGCTTGCGCTTCGCTCGATTCAGGAACGGGAGCGTGTGGGCGAGCAGTCGATGGAAGCGGAGATCGCCGGCCTTCGGCAGGATCTGCAGAACTCGCAGCAGCAGGGATCGGTCTCGGCGCAGGTGCTCGAACAGCGCCAGGCGGAATTGACGCGGCGCCAGCAGGAGCTGGAGCAGATGCGCAAAGATCGGGAAGCCGATCTCGCGCGTCGCGCGGACGTCGATCGCCAGCAGCAGGTGGCGCTCGCCGATGCGCAGAAACGCCGCGATGAAGCAGAAGCGCAGGCGCAGCAGTTGAGACAGATGGCCGCCGAATCGGCGCAGCAGACGCAGGTCGCGCAGGCCAGCGCGCAGCAGGCGCAGGCGACCGCTCAGGCGACGCAGGCCGAGCTCGATCGCACGCGCCAGCAACTCGCCAGCACCGACGCCGAAGCGCGCCGGCTGCGGATGGAACAGGCGCTCGGCAAGCTCGCATCGACGCGCAGCGACGCGCGTGGATTGATCGTCACGCTGACGAACAATCTGCTCTTCGACACCGGCAAGACGACGTTGAAGCCGGGCGCGAAGCGGACGCTGACGCGGATCGCCGAGCAGCTCAGCGGCGACAACAGCGGCGTGAAGGTGGAGGTCGAAGGCCACACCGACAGCGTCGGCAGCGCGCAATCCAATGAAGCGTTGTCGGTGCGTCGCGCCACCGCGGTCCGCGACTATCTTCTGTCGCAGGGACTGACGGCCGATCGCATCACTGCAGCCGGCCGCGGCGAAGACGCGCCGATTGCGACGAACAAGACGGCAGCCGGACGTCAGCAGAACCGGCGCGTGGAACTGGTCATCGCACCGTGATTGATCGGGAGGCGGGCGCAAACGCCCGCCTCCCGTATTCTGTCGTGGTGAATTCGCCCACTTTCCTCTACGGCACCGCCTGGAAAGAAGACGACACCGAGCGCCTCGTGCGGCTCGCGCTCGACGTCGGCTTCCGCGGAATCGATTCCGCGAATCAGCGGAAGCATTACTTCGAAGCGGGCGTCGGTGCTGCGATCGCGACCGCGATCCGTGACGGTGTCGTTCGTCGCGATGAGCTGTTCATCCAGACGAAGTTCACGTATCCCGACGGGCAGGATCACCGGCTGCCGTATGACGAAGATGCCGATCTGACGACGCAGGTTCGTCAATCGTTCGCCAGCTCGCTCGATCATCTGCGCGTCGACGCGATCGATTCGTACGTGCTGCACGGACCGTCGCGCCGGCGTGGACTGGCACCGGGCGACATTGAAGTGTGGCGCGCGATGGAATCGCTTCACGACACCGCCACCGTTCGCCAGCTCGGCGTCAGCAACATCGCTCTTGATCAGCTCGAATCGCTGATCGAGCACGCGCGAGTAAAACCCGCGTTCGTGCAGAATCGCTGCTTCGCGCGCAGCGGCTGGGACTCCGAAGTGCGCGCCTTCTGCCGCGCGCACGGCATCGTCTATCAGGGCTTCTCGCTGCTGACGGCGAACGTGAATGAATTGCGCGGCGCGGCGTTCCGCGGCGTCGTCGCACGCGTCGGGCGAACGCCGGCGCAGGTCGTCTTCCGTTTCGCGCGACAGGTCGGGATGCTGCCGCTGACCGGTACGACCGATCCGTCGCACATGCGCGAGGACCTCGCCATCGACGATTTTTCGCTCTCGGATGGCGACGTTGATGCGATCGAGCAACTCGCGGTGTAAGGTTTTCGCGGGTCGTGCGTCATCCATGCTGAAAGGAGAAACGCCATGAACGAACTCGATCGCTGCGCCGGCTGTGGATGTGGAAACGAATGCGAATGCGGACCCGGCTGCGGCTGCTGATGTCCGAACGCCGGGCGCCGGCAACGGCGTCCGGCTTCATCTTCCAATGACCGATCAAACATCATTCAACGTCGTCGAAACACTGGTGTCGAATCACCGGCAGTTTCTTTCGTATCTCGAGAAGCGGGTGGAGTCGCGCGAAGCGGCCGAAGACATCCTGCAGGAAGCGTTCGTGCGCGGACTCGACTCGCCGTCGCTGCGCGAGGCCGATTCAGCGACGGCGTGGTTCTATCGCTCGCTGCGCAACGCCATCGTCGATCACTATCGGAGGCGCGGCGTCGAAGCGCGCGTGCTCGAGCAGGTCGCGGCGGAGACGGATGACACCGTGCCGCCGGAGAGCGAGCTGATGGACGCCGTCTGTGCGTGCGTGTCGCGGTTGCTGTCGACGCTGAAGCCGGAGTATGCGCGGGCCATTCAGCGGGTGGAGCTCGATGAGATTCCTGTGCGCGACTACGCGGCCGAGGAACAGATGACTGCGAATGCAGCGAGCGTTCGATTGTTCCGTGCGCGTGAAGCGCTCAGGCGCCGCGTTGCCCAGAGTTGCGGAACGTGCGCGGAGCACGGATGTCTCGATTGCCGGTGTGCTTAACCCCACTCTGAGCGCAGCGAAGAGTCAATGGTCCGTCAGCTGCGTCGTTGCCTCAGCCGCAGCTGCTGCACCGTTGACTCTTCGCTTCGCTCAGAGTGAACCGCGGAACCGCTTCCTAGATGCCGCGTCCGATCACCACGTTCGCGACGGCAATCGCCAGCGACGCAAACGAGAAAACGCTCACCACTCTCCAGCTCTGACGGCCGCCGCGGATGTCTGCCATTGTCCTGCTCATGAATGCGTTCATTTTTTTCTCCTCGTGAGTTGCGTTCGCTGCTCCACCATTGAAAGGTCAGTGCCATGGGACGCTGTTGTTTGTTTTCAATGACTTAGCGCAACCGGCCATGAAAAGGTGTGTTCCGTAAACGCACATCCGTCCGGAAATCAAACAGCAATCCATGTTCTCATTCGCCGATGCCGACGACCGTTCATCTGATCGACGCCAGCCCCTACCTTTTCCGCGCGTGGTTCTCTTTGCCGAAGTCGATCGTCGACGCGGCGGGCCGTCCGAACAACGCGGTCTATGGCTTTGTCGCCTTCCTGAAAAAGTACATCGCCGACGAAAAGCCGACGCATATCGGCGTCGCCTTCGATCGCCATTTCAACGGCAGCTTTCGCAACGACTACTACCCGGCGTACAAAGCGCATCGCGAAGCGTCGCCGCCCGAGCTCGACGCGCAGGTCGATCCGACCGTCGCCGCCGTCGAAGCGCTCGGCATCGCCACGTTCATCGATGAGCGCTACGAAGCCGACGACATCATCGCGACGATCATCGATCGCACCGCGTCGAGCGGCGCGCACTACGTCATCGTCACCAGCGACAAAGACATGACGCAGCTCGTCAGCGATCGCATCGTCGTCGCCGATCCGGCGAAGAAGCTCCGCTTCGATGCGGCGGCGGTCGAGGCGAAGTTCGGCGTGCGGCCGGAACAGATCACCGACTTCCTCGCGCTGGCCGGCGATGCGGTCGACAACATCCCGGGCGTGCGCGGCGTCGGTCCGAAGACGGCCGCGCAACTGCTGCAGAAATACGGTTCGCTCGAAGCGATCTACGAGCAGGTGCCGGCGATGCGGAAGAGTGCGATCCGCGGCGCCGGCACGCTGGCCGCGAAGCTCGAGCAGGACGTCGCGAACGCCGGGATGTCGAAGCGGCTGGCGACGGTGTCGACCGAAGCGCCGATCACCGTCACCATCGACGCGTTGCGTTTCCGTTAGCGCGCTTCGGCGAGCAGCTCATCGATGCGTCGCGACAATTCCGCTTCCGACAAACGCGTCGGCGTGTAGAGCCGGACCATTCCTTTGCGATCGATGAGCGCGAAGGTCGGCGTCGCCGATGCGCCGTAACGAACCATCGTCTCCGTATCGATCAGCACCGGCACATCTTTCATCGCGGGATAGATCTCGCCCCACACTTTCTCGACACGCGCTTTCTCTTCCGCCGGCGTGGCCGGTTTGTCGTCGACGCTGCCGTAGTAACGCGTGACCGCGATCAGGTTCACGTCCTTCGATCGATACTTTTCCCACACGCGCTGCAGCGAAGGCGCCTGCGCTTTGCAGTCACCGCAGCCCTGCGCGAAAAAGAAAAGGACGACCGGCTTTCCTTTCAGCGATTCGAGCGACGGCCCGTCGCCTGTCAGCGCCGGCGCGGGATGTCCCTCGATGGTCAACAGGTTGATGTTCTTGCGAATCCGCGAACGAAGCGAAGTCGCTTCGGCGCGCGCGAGCTCGTTCTCGAGATAGCGAACGGCGGAGCCTCGTCCGCTCTGCGCGGCGATGAGTCTCGATTCGACTTCGATCGCGGCGCCGTACGGCACGAGCAACTCCGCGGTCTCTTTCGGAATCTCACGATGCAGTTCGGCGACGAGCTCTTTCGCGACTTCGGTGCGCCGCTGCATTTCCGCGCCGCGCGCGAGCCAGCCGACGGCGTCGAGATACTCGCCATCCACGCCCTTCTCTTTTTTGTAATCCTCGGCGGCGGCCATGCCGGTAGCGAGATCGCCGGCCGCCAGTTTCAGCCGCACGACGCGTACGAGATCGGCGGCCTGGGCGCTCTCCACGATGAGAGCGAGAGTAAGGAACGTGAACGCGAGTTTCCTGATCATGCGCGCCTCCACAGCAGTTGTTGTTCGGTTGCTGCTGGGACGCGGCGCCGCGGAAATGGTTTCGGCTCAGTCGCGCGCGACTGCGAAGTAGATCGCCACCGGCGCGAGTGCGAGACAGACGGCGAGCCCGAGGCCGAGAGGGAGACTCCACTGCACGATCGACGGCAGATGAACGCTGTTCCGCAACGTACCGATCGAAACGCCGCCGACGGTCGTCAGCAACGCCACGACGATCGCGATCGCGGCGGCGAACGAGAGCGTCTGCGCGGCAATCACCGCGCGTCGCGCATCGCGCGCGGCGTCATCGGCAGCGCGTCGCTGCATCCGCCACCACACCAGTCCCGAGGGCGGCACCGCCGCGTTGCGCATTGCATCGATCTGATCGGCAGCGACTGCGCCCGCGACGAACGCGACTTCCGCGCACGAGTCACAGCTTGCGATGTGCGCATCGAGCTCGACATCGTGACGTCCCGAGCGAATGAGCTCGAGGACGAGCTCCTCGCGATTGCATCCGCTCATGGTTTCCTCCCGAGCAGTTCGGCCAGCTTGCGCCGCGCGCGGAAGAGCAGCGGCTTCACGCTGCCGGTCCGCAATCCGAGCGCTTCCGCAATCTCCTGATGCGACGAGCCGAGCGCGTAGGCGAGCCAGATCATCTCGCGCTGCGCCGGACGAAGATGCGCCATCGCTCGTGCGAGATCGGTCCGTCCGGCGACGTCGACGTTTGCCGCGACGAGTTGCGCGTCGTCATCGAGGTCGGGGAGTGCGACGTGTCGCCGATGCTTGCCGCGCCGTTCCGCATCGCGGGCGATATTCGTCGCGATGCGGAACAGCGAGTTGCGGCGGTGCGTCTCATTCTCGTGCGCGGCGTCGGCGCGGAAGAACCGGTAGTACGTCTCCTGCACGAGATCGTCAGCAAGTTGACGATCGCCGCTGACCCGCGCGAGATAGAGCCAGATGCTCCGCGAGGTGCGATCGTAAAACGTGCGGAACGTTTCCTCGTCCATCGGCAGGGCTGCCGCTTCGCCGGTCTGTTCGACCTCGATCAGCGTCGTCTCGCGCATGTCAATCGTCGTCGTGCCGGTCATTAGTCGCTGGCTGATGCCGTTTCAGGAGGCGTCCAGAGTCCCAGCTTACGCGAGACGACGAGCGATACGACCGACGACACGATGAATCCGACGCCGACCGAGAGCGCGAGGATGCCGAGCGCGAAGAACGGCTGCGCCACTTCCTTCTCCGTGTTGTTGCTGACGAGCCAGAGTCCGATGCCAGCCGCCGCGACGACCAGTCCGGCCTGGATCGACCAGAGAATGCGTCCCGCCGGCGAGCCGGCGCTCTGTTGCGCGGTGTCGATCGCGAGTGGCGCGGTCTCGAGGAATCGCTGTCCGGCCGGCGTCGAGATGTACGCGAGCAGCTCTTCGTTCGACGCGAATCGATCCATCAGTTTGTTGTGCACTTCGGCCTGCACCTTCGACACGCGGCTCCAGCGGCGATGCTGAATGAGCGTGCGGATGATCCATGAGAGAACGAGTGCGACGAGTCCCATCACCATGAAGATCGTGAAGCCTTCGACGGCATCGTGCCAGGCGCGTTCCGATGCGCTTTCGGGCCGTGCGTCGCCAATCCAGACGTTCTCCAGATAGAACGACGGACTGTGTGCAACCTCAGGATGTTGCGCGAGGAATGAGGAGAGCGCCGGATAGTTGGCGAGATACGCCGCGTTCGAGAACAGCGTCGGATCGAGCTTCAACACTCTGCCGACCTGCGGCGGATGACGTTCGAGCAATTCGCGGAAACGCTCGCGCGTCTGGCTTGCATCGGTATCAGTCGCGACCGCACCAACGACCGGCGCTGCCGTCGATGTCGTTGTGGTTGTTGTCGTTTCCGTCTGCGCCGTCGCCCCCGACACGATTCCGATGGCGATCACACCCGCGGCGACGAGATTCCTGATGGTTTTCATGCGGCTTCCCCTTTACGAGCTAGTTACGCGCGAAGGGGGCGGAGGTTAACGGCGCGTTGCGAGCCAGATCAGAAATCGCGAGCCGCCCGCGGCACCACGTCCACGCACGCGAATCTCTTCCGTCGCAAAGCCGGTCTGTTGCAGTCGTCGCGTGAACGGCGCATCGGGACCGGCGGACCAGACGGCGAGAATGCCGCCGGGCCGCAGCGCGTCGTATGCCGCGCGCAGCCCGGCGACGCCGTAGAGCCAGTCGTTCGCTTTCGACGTCAGTCCGCGCGGTCCGTTGTCGACGTCGAGCAGGATCGCGTCGAACGCGTCGCGCTCGCTGCGGATCAGCTGCGCGACGTCGATCTCGCGGATGGTCACGCGCGGATCATCGATTGCGCCGTGCGACACGGCATCGAGCGGACCGCGATGCCATTCGACGACGGCCGGCACGAGCTCGGAGACGATGACGTCGCTGGCCGGACCGAAATCGCGCAGCACGGCCGCGAGCGTGAAGCCCATACCGAGGCCGCCGATGAGAATGCGTGGCTTCGCGCGCTCGAGCCGTTCGCGCACGAGCGACGACAGCGCATCCTCGGAGCCATGCACGCGGCTGTTCATCAGCTCGTAGCTGCCGACGCGAATCGAATACTCAGAGCCGCGCTGATGCAGCCGCATCTCGCCGCCGTCGCCGGGGATCATGGCGGTGCCGACGAGGTTCCAGGGAAGCATTCCTGTTCAGCGCTCGAGGTGCCGCGCGGTCTCCTGCTGCAGCGTCAGATACTCCGACAGCTCCGGCGCGCCCTGCGGAATTTCGCCGAGGCGCTGCGAGATGTCGAGCGCGTTTTTGGCGCACTGCCAGTTCTGCAGCCGGACGTGCGAACGGGCGATGTGGAAGTACGGGTAGTAGTCGATCAGCCACATGCCGTAGGTCCGCGCGCGCCGCTGCGGGTTGGGACGATTCGCGACCGCATCGACGAACTCGTTCAGCGCGCGCGGATAGTCGCCTTTGCGTTCGAGCTCGATGCCGAGCTCGTAGCGCGCGTACCACGGTGCATCGGCGAGCTTCGTGTCGGACGAGACGTCGCATTTCGTCAGCACGTCGTTGCGCAGCACGCTGAACTCCTGATCGCTGAGGATCGGCGTGGCCGGTTTGAAGTTCGCGTACGCGGGTCGCGATGCGGTGCCGTCGCCGCGCAACAGCAGCTGATACGCGACGAGCAGCGGCCGTCCGACTTCGCTCTTCGCCGCGACGCCGGAGTCTTCCGCACGCGCCAGTTCTTTGCGCGCGGTCGCGACGTCGCCGCTCATCTGCGCGGCGATGGCGAGATAAAGATGCGGGAGGTAATCGATGTACTGCTGCTGTCCGGTGGCGATCTGCAGTCCTTCCGCGCCGCGCTGCGCGATGGCCGCTTCGAGCTCCGCGCGCGCTTCCGCGCCGTGCCCGTCGCCGATGAGACGAACGCCTTTTTCGTAATGCTCGTACCACGTGCCCTGCGCCGAACCGGCCGCGAGCAGGACCGCCAGAATGAGCTGAAGCATCGCCGAATCTCCTTTGATGGATTCGACAGATTGTAAGGCTACGGCGCGAAGTAGCTCTCGACCGCGAACGGCCGCGCGACGTAATCGCGCTTCCAGTCGGGACTCACTTCATCGAGAAGCAGCGCGATCGCGGCGCCGGTCGCATAGAACGCGACGCGCTGCCGTTCGCCGAGGCGCGGATTCGCGAGGCCGGAGTCGATGTCGGCGCGGAGTTGTGCGGCGACTTCGTTTGCCGACTCGCGCGACAGGCATGGCGTTCCGATCTTCGCGATCTCCTCGGCGACGCGCAGCTCGACATAGCGCGCGATTCCTTCCTGATAAACCTGAAACATCAGATACGCGTAATCGTCGGCGTCGAGTGATTCGCGCAGCTCGCGCCAGCGCCGGTTCACGTCGCGCAGCGCCGGCGCGAACGAAGCGGAGCCGCGCGAGGCGAGCGCGTTTGCGAGCGCGGTCGTGAAGCGTGTCATCCGCTGCTGTACGTTCGCGTCGCTGTACGGGAACGGATAGTTGAGCATCCACATCCCGGTTTCGTCGCCGCGCGCGAGTCCGAGTTTGTTCGACGCCGCGTAGTAGCCGGGCCGCGAATACTGCAGCTGATGAAAATGCTCGTGCAGCAGCGTGATCACCCACGCCGCGTCGCTCTTCCCGGTGGCCTTCGGCGTGCCGACGACGATCGTCGGCTCCGCGCCGACCGCGGGATACGTCGCGAGCAGATTCGGATTCGTGATCCGCTTGCGCGTCAGCACGCCCGGATCTTTTTCCGAAGGCGTGAAGCCGGTCGAGCCGGCGGGCGGCGAGACGAGATATTCGCTCTCGCCATCGATCAGCAGCAGTGAGAACGGCGCGGCGCTCCATCCGGGCCATACCCGTTCGCCGACGGACGCGAACACTTCACGCGAGCAGCGAACGAGCGAGAGATCCTGAGCCTGCGCCGGCAGCGCGAGAAGAAGAAGCAGCAGATATCGCATGAGCGTTGAGACGTTGCGGCGCGGCGAACGTTGGAAGCGGGTGTACGCTCCAGCGATGAAGATCTTTTTTGTTCTCGGCCTGATGTTGCTGGTCCTCGGCATCGCCTCACTGTTCATCCCGATCCCGCACCGCCAAACGCACGGCTTCAAAGCCGGCGGAATCGAGGTCGGCGTGCAAACCACCGAAAGCGAGAAAGTTCATCCCGGCATCAGCGCCGCGCTGATTCTTGGCGGCGTGGCGTTGCTGGTCGTGGGCGGGAGGAAGTCGGGATAGGCGTGCCGGGAGTAGAATCGATCGTATGGGAAGGCTACTCGAAAAGGTGATGTCAGAGGCCGCAAAGCTTCCGGAGGAGGAACAGGAAGCATTCGCGGCGTTCATGCTCGAGGAGCTCGAGTCCGAGCGCAGATGGGATGACCTCTTCGCGCGATCCCAGGACATGTTGGCAAGCATGGCCGAGGAAGCACACAAGGAATATCGCGCCGGGCTGACCCAACCGCTGGACCCCGAGAAATTGTGAAGTCGCGCACGCGGATCCACATCGGGCGAAGCTACGGCGCTGAACGACCCGACAAACAACCAGCAGGCGAGATATATCTGTCGTTGCGTCGCGGAAGCGTCGCCTCCAACTCCGCGCTTACAGACCGCGGACTTTCACGGCCACGAGCAGCAGTCCGAATCCGATGATCCATGACCAGGTCGCGATGTCGGACGTGACGTGGACGATGCCGAAGTGCGCCAGCAGCGCGATGACATAGAGGACGAGACAGATGATCCACGTGACCATTTTGGGAGCGTTATTTTGTCTTGACACAGGTGATGCCTCCGATGGTCTCGGGCTCAGCAATTATCCTGCCGATGACTGTTGGACCGCGCGACGGATCGTGCGCAGCATGACGCGGCGAATCAACGCGCTGAACGGCCCGACGAACATCCAGTAGGCGACGAACTTTCGTCGCGATGCGGCATCGCCGCAGACCACGCGCGTCTCCGTCGACAGCGTCGTGCCGTCGCCATGCGCTTCCACCGCGAAGTTCCAGACGCCGATCGCCATCCCGGGGACGGGCGCTGAAAATTGCGCGCGATCGAAAGGAAGGATATTGCCGGTCGGTCGCCAGAAACGTCCGACGACGCCGAGGACGATTTCGCGATTCTGCTCCTCGGCGAGCACGCCGAAACCGGCTGCGTTCAGCGTCGCGAGTGTCGTTGGACGCCGCTTCGGCGCTCGTTTCCACGAGCGAAGGAACATCAGCATTTTGATGATCGGCGACGCGGTGAAGTCGGTGGTGAGCAGCGCGCGGAATACGACGTCCGGCTGCGCGTCGATCTCGATCGAGTGCGTTTCGATGGCGTCATATCGCGGCGCGAACGACTCGATGAGCATCGATCGGCAGCATACGCCTAACCACGAGAACGCTCCGTCGTCTAACCGGCCGGAGGAGACATCCATGCGTCACGCACTGACCGCTCTGCTGCTCGCCGCGCTTGCCGTTCCCGCCTGCGCGCGCGCTCACAATCACGGAACCACCATCTCGATCGATACCGATGACTGGAGCGAGGTCACGAGCTGCAGCCAGATTCGCGTGACCATCGACGGACATCAGGCCGCGCGCGCCGAGGAGAATGTGTCGATCGGCGCGGTGAAGACGCTGCATGTCGCTGCCGGAAATCGCGGCGGCGTCTACGTCGTCGGCAGCACCGACAGCGCATACAGCGTGAAGCTCTGCAAGGCCGCGGCGCTCGCGGGCGACCTCGCGAACATTCGCGCGCGTTTCAGCGGCAGCGAGTTGAGCGTCGCCGGCGATTCGGGCAGCGACGATGACGACGATGGCGATCACGACGTCTTCGGCTTCTATCTGATTCGCGCGCCGCGCGGATCGTCGCTCGATCTCGAAGCGCACAACGGCTCGATCAGCGTGCACGGTGTCCTCGACGGCACGATCCGCGCGAACGCGGTGAACGGACCGATTGCCGTCAAGCATTCGACCGGCGCGATCAACGTCACGACCGAAAACGGACCGATCACGCTCGCCGGCGGCGGCGGAACGGTGAAGCTGCACGCGCAGAACGGACCGATCAGCGTGAAGCTCGACGGCACGACGTGGAACGGCGGCTCGCTCGACGCGAAGACGGAAAACGGTCCGGTGTCGCTCAAGCTCCCGCGCGGCTATCGCTCCGGCGTGCTCATCGAATCGAACGGACATGGACCGATGCGTTGCAGGGCCGAAGCGTGCCGCGGCGCGAAGCGCACCTGGGATGATGACGATGATGCAAATCGGCGGATCGAATTCGGCGACGGCGCGAAAGTTGTGCGAATCGCGACCGTGAACGGTCCGGTGAGCGTGAAGGAACGGGATCCGGATTGAGGGATGAAGGATGAAGGATGAGGGATGAAGGATGAGGGATGAAGGATGAATGAAAGGCCGAATGAAAGGCCGAATGAAAGGCCGAATGAAGAGTGATTCAGGCTCGTTCTGAGGGTTCCTCATCCTTCATCCTTCATCCCTCATCCTTCTACAGTTACACTGCTCTCGTCCCGATGTCGGCCGCAGATCCGGTTTCGCACGCGCAAGCGCGGCGTCTTCTCACCGTCCTCGGCGTCGGGTTCGGGCTCGCCGTCACCGTCGGCAACATCATCGGCGCCGGAATCCTGCGGACGCCCGGCGAGATCGCCGGGCATTTGCCGCGGTTCGCGCCGTTCATCGCGGTCTGGATCATCGGCGGTCTTTACGCGCTCCTCGGCGCGAACTCGCTCGCCGAGCTCGGGTCGATCGTGCCGAAGTCGGGCGGGCAGTACGTCTTCGTCCGGCGCGCGCTCGGCGACTATCCGGCGTTCATCGTCGGCTGGAGCGACTGGATCTCGACGTGCGGCACGACCGCGTTCGTGGCGATCGTCATCGGCGAGCACGCGCGCGATCTCTTCCCGCACACCGTGAACTCGATCGGACTCGTGGCGCTGATCGTCATCGGCGCCCTGACGATCGTGCAGTGGTTCGGCGTGAAGTGGGGAAGCGGCGCGCAGAACGTGACGAGCGTGCTGAAGGCGCTGGCGTTCCTGATTCTGATCGCCGCCTGCTTCCGCTTCGGCGCGCGCAATCCGATGGTGACGTCGTTCGAGACCGAGCCCGAGACGTCGATGCTGCTCGCGTTCGTGCTCGCGCTGCAGGCGGTGATCTACACCTACGACGGCTGGACCGCGGTCATCTACTTTTCGGAAGAGGTGAAGAATCCGGGGAAGAACATCCCGCGCTCGATGTTCGGCGGCGTGATCAGCGTCATCGTTATCTACCTCCTCGTGAACATCGCGTTTCTCTGCGTCGTGCCGCTCGGATCGCTGGCCGGTGAGAAGCGGCCGGCAGGTGTCGTCGCACGACATCTCTTCGGTCCGTACGGTGACACGGTGCTGCTCTGGATCACGCTCGTCGCGCTGCTCAGCGCGCTCAACTCCAACGTATTGATGGCGCCGCGCGTCATTCTGGCGATGGGACGCGATCGGCTTTTCTGGCGCGGCGCGACGGAAGTGAATCGCGGCGGCACGCCCGACATCGCGCTCCTGATCAGCAGCGCGCTGGCGGTGGCGTTCGTGATGAGCGGCCGCGTCGAAAGCATTCTGGCCGTGCTCGCGTTTTTCTTCGTCGTCAACTACACGCTTTCGTTCGTGTCGCTCTTCGTCCTGCGCCGCCGCGAGCCGGACATCGAGCGTCCGTTCCGCGCGTGGGGGCATCCGTTCACGACCGGACTGGCGCTCGTCGCATCGGTGGCCTTTCTGATCGGCGCGATCATGAGTGATACGCGGATGAGCATCTACGCGCTCGTGATCCTCGGCGCGAGCGTGCCGATCTATTTCCTGATGAAGCTACGGACCACATGAGTTACGAATTCGATTCGCGCCTCGAATACGCGGCCACGATTCCGTCGAGCTACTACCTCGACGCGGCGGTGTTGCAGGACGAATATCGATTGCTGTTCGGCAGGACGTGGCAGCTGGTCGGACACGCGCAGAAAGTTGCGGAGGCGGGCTCTTTCTTCACGACAACGATCGGCAATGAACCGGTGCTCGTCGTGCGCGGCAGCGACGGCGAGCTGCGCGCGATGTCGAACGTCTGTCGCCATCGCGCCGGTCCGGTCGCATACGGCGAGGGAAAGCGTCCGGTGCTGCAATGCCGCTATCACGGCTGGACGTACGGCCTCGACGGCGCGCTGCTGACGACGCCGGAGCTCGACGGCATCGCCTGCTTCGAGCGCGCCGATCATTCGCTGCCGCGGTTTCAGGTCGCGGTCTGGAGCGAGCTCGTTTTCGTGAATCTCCATCCGCGGTCGATGTCGCTCACCGACTTCCTCGGCGATCTCGTCGGCGACATGGCGACGCGCGACTACAGCGGATTCAAACTGGCGGCGCGCAAAGACTGGGAGCTCGACTGCAACTGGAAGGTTTACGTCGACAACTACCTCGAGGGCTATCACATCCCGATCGTGCATCCGTCGCTCTTCCGCGAGATCGATTACCCGAAGTACCGGACGGAAGAGAAGGGCTGGTACTCGATTCAGCACGCGCCGCTGCGGCGGCCGGATCGCATTCGAACGGAGAATCCGGGCGATGAGGCGAAGTACTTCTGGCTCTTCCCGAACCTGATGCTGAACGTCTATCCCGACAACTTCTCGACGAACCTCATCGTCCCGCTCGGACACGGCCGGACGCTGACGGTGTTCGAGTGGTACTTCCGCGATCCCGACGCCGTGAAGCGCGAGATCGACGACACGATCGCGTTCAGCGACGAGATCCAGCTCGAAGACATCGAGATTTGCGAAGCGGTGCAGCGCGGACTGCGCTCATCGACGTACACGAGCGGCCGCTACTCGCCGAAGCGCGAGAACGGCGTGCATCACTTCCACGGGATGTACGCCGACGCGATGGGAATCACTCGCCGAACGTGATCTCGTTGCGATCGGGATCGCGCACGATCACTTCGCGCATTTTGTAGATTCGATCGAACGGCCCGAGGAATGGCGTGCCGCGCGACGTCAGCTCTTCGACGAGCGCGCCGATGTTGCGCACCCATATGTACGCGCCGGAGCTGAAGCCTTCCACAACCGGCGCTTTCTGAAGATGAATCTCGATCGGTCCGCGTTTCACCATCGCGTAAACCGGCGGATCGTCGAACGTATCGAGGAGCGTGAAGCCGAGCGCGTCGACGTAGAACTTCAGCGAAGCGGTGACGTCCGCGACCTCGAAGCGGGGAGCGAGATCGATGAACTCAACGCTGCTCATCGCGGAAGTGTACGCGCGTAAACCGGACAGCTCTCGTCGTGCGCGCCCGGCAGGTAGCCGATGCTGATCAGGAACGAGCCGGTGATCTCGCCGCCTGTGAAGACGAACGTTTTCTTGAACAACTTCACCCACTCCTCTTTCGAGCGCGGGTGATGTTCGGCGAGCCAGTTCGCGAATGAGCCGTGCGATTTTCGGATGGCGATGATCCGCTTCGCGTTCTCGATCGCCGCGTCGACCTTCAGCCGGTTGCGGATGATCGACGCATCGGCGAGAAGGCGCTTGCGCTGACGGTCGCCGTAACGCGCCACGCGGGCGATGTCGAAGTTGTCGTATGCGGCGCTAAAGCCTTCGCGTTTTTTCAGGATCGTCTCCCATGAGAGACCGGCCTGGTTGATCTCCAGCACGAGCCGCTCGAAGAGCCGATCGTCGTCGGTCACGGGGAATCCGTACTCCTCGTCGTGATACGGACCGTGAATCGGATGGGATTTCGCGAAGTCGCAGTAGCTCACGCGAAGAATTCTATTGCTGCGGTGCAGCGAAGCGGCGACACTCTCTCGCCATGCAGCCCGCCGAGGTTCTCGCCTCGTTCGCCCTACTCCTCGTTGCCTGCTGGATCGTCCTCAGACAAATCTCCGCCTTCCGAGCCGAGCGCGCGCTGCGCGACTCTCATCTTTTCGCATCGGAGATCATCAGCGGCGCCGCCGAAGGAATCGTCGTCTACGACCGCGAGCTCCGCTATCTCGTCTGGAACCGTTTCATGGAAGAGATGACAGGTCTTCCCGCCGCCGCGGTCCTCGGCAAACGCGCGCCCGATATCTTTCCGCATCTTCGCGAACAAGGCATCGACGTGCTGTTGCAGCGCGCGCTGACCGGCGAAGATGTCGCGTCGCCCGACATGCACTACTACATTCCCGGCTCGGCGCGCGAAGGGTGGGCGTCGGCTGTCTATCACCCGCATCGCGATTCGCGAGGGGAGATCGCCGGCGTGATCGGACTGATTCGCGACATCACCGCGCGCAAGAAGGCCGAGCAGCAGATCGAGTATCAGGCGTATCACGACGCGCTGACCGGACTAGCGAATCGCCGGCTGTTCAACGAGCACCTTTCGCTCGCACTCGCGCTTGCGGCGCGGCGCAACTGTCCGGTCGCCGTCCTCTTTCTCGATCTCGATCACTTCAAACTGGTCAACGACACGCTCGGCCACACGATGGGCGACGTGCTGCTGCAGGAAGTGGCGAAGCGGCTGAAGTCGTGTGTCCGCGAAGGTGATGCGGTCGCGCGCGTCGGCGGCGACGAGTTCACGATCGTGCTGCAGGACCTCGAGACGCGCGACGCGGCGGCCGTCGTCGCCCAGAAAGTGTTGCGAGCGATCGCCGCGCCGATCGAGATGACCGGACATCGGTTGTACGTGACGGTCAGCATCGGCATCACCATCTACCCCGACGATGGCGCGGACGCGGAGACGCTGCTGAAGAACGCCGACAACGCCATGTATCGCGCGAAAGCGGAGGGGCGGAACACGTATCAGCTGTCGACGCATGAGCTGAGCCGCACGACGCAGGAACGGATGACGCTCGAGAGCGGGCTGCATCTGGCGATGGAGCGGGAAGAGTTCGAGGTCTGGTATCAGCCGCAGGTCGACGTCGGGACGAACGCGATCATCGGGATGGAAGCGCTGCTGCGCTGGCGCCATCCCGATCGCGGCATAGTGGCGCCGGCCGATTTCATTTCGGTGGCCGAGGAACGCGGATACATCGTCCTCATCGGCGACTGGGTGTTGCGTCAGGCTTGTCGTCAGGCGCGTGCGGTGCGTGAGAAAGGGCTGCCCGATTTTCGCGTGGCGGTGAATCTTTCTGCGCGTCAGTTCCGCGAGGCGTCGCTGGTGACGAGCGTGCTGGCGGCGTTGAAGGAGTCCGATCTGCCGCCAAGTTGTCTCGAGCTCGAGATCACGGAGAGCGTGGCGATGGAGAACGTCGCGCTGACGCTGCAGCTGCTTCGCGACCTCCGCGCCATCGGCGTAACGATCGCGATCGACGACTTCGGCACCGGCCACTCATCGCTCAGCTATCTGCGGCAGTTCCCGATCGATGCGCTGAAGATCGATCGCGCGTTCGTCGAGGATCTGCCCGACCGTTTCGAAGATGCCGCGATCGTGAAAGCGGTCATCGCACTCGCTGCGGGATTGAACTTGCGCGTCGTTGCCGAGGGTGTGGAGACGAAGCCGCAACTCGATTTCCTGCGCGAACAGGGATGCCGCGAAGTGCAGGGTTACTACTTCAGTTATCCGGTTCGCGGGGAGGAGCTGTTGCGGCTCCTCGAACAGGGGCTGGCCGTCACGCCGTAACGTCATCCCGAGCGTCAGCGAGGGATCCGGGAGGGAGGGGCGCACGTCTGCCGCCCCACCACGCCCGGATTCCTCGCTACGCTCGGAATGACTCTAGTTTTTCGCGGCGAGATTTGCGGGGAGATACGTCGCGTCGTTCGTGCTGTTGTCGATCATCGTCGCGAACGTCCCGATGGTGCCGTTGATCGGCGTGACGCGCATCAGCACCGGTCCTTCAGTGGCGATGTGACGCGCGGTGAAGAGGTCGTTGAGCTGGACGCCGCTGGCGGAGCCGACGGTCGACTCGAATGAATCGAGCGTCGTTCCCGAATCGCCGATGACATCGACGCGGAAGCGCGTCGTGCCGCCGGTCGTGAATCCGGTGAGATCGACGATGCCGAGGTTCGTGCGGAAGCGGTGATCGCCGGCGGCGCCGAGGATTTCGAGCGTGTCACCGAGTCCCGCCGCCTGGAAACTGTTCAGCGGCGGCATCAGGAAGCCGTACGTGCCGCCGTCTTCCTGCAGCGTGTACGTACGCGACGTCACTTTCACGCCGGGAGTGCCGCTGCTCTGGTAACGGATGCGCGCGATGCCGGTCTTGCCGAATGCGGCGAAGAGCACGTCGCGAATCACGCGCGCTTCGTTCGCGAGCAGCGTCAGATTGATCGTCATCGGCGGATCTTTCGGATCCCACGGCGTGCACTGCAGCGTGACGGTGCGGAGCTGCTTCGACGGGTTGTAGAGATAGAGATCGCTGCGGAAGCGCGAGTTGTTCGCGCCGTCGAGATGGCCGATTGCGGGAATCGTTCGCACGACCGGGGCAGGAAGATCAGGCGGGAACCAGGTCGGATCGTTGGTCTTGTTGTCGATGGCGAAGACGGCGGCGATCGTTTCGCCGCGCGACGGCGTGATCAGCAGCGCGCCGCTTTCGGCAGAGCCGAGGCCGAGCCACGCGCCGATGCCGTTGATCTGCTGCTCGCCGTTCGCGACGGCGTTGAACGCGACGCCGCTGTTGCCGGTGATGCCGGAGGTGCCGGCGGCGCTCAGTCCTGCTTCCGTGCCGCGGCCGGAAACGTCGGCCAGCACGAGATTCGTCCGGAAGTTGTTGCCGGGGAACGCGCCGGCGAACGACACCGGGAAGCGCGGACTCGCGGCTGCGAAGACATCGATGGCGTTCATGCCGTAGCCGAACGTGCCGGCCGATGAAGAGCTGTACGTGCGCGCGCTTGCCTCGATCGATGCGCCGACCGGCGGCGTGAGGAAGAGCGCGCCGCCGCCGACTTCGACGTTGAAGAGCGTTTTCAGTACGTCGCTGACGAGACGAATCTGCCGCGGCTGCAGCGTGATCGTCGTCTGCTTCACATCAGCCGTCGTCACGTCGCCGTTCGGCGAGTAGCGAAGCGCGACGGCGACCGGCGCGTCGGACGGATTGCGGAACGTGACGTCGGTCAGCCAGTAGCTGCCGTATGCGCCGGGCGTCCGCCCGACGCCGGGGATGACGAGACGCTGCGCGAGCGATGCTTTGACGACGCCCCATTCCTGCACGACGTCGCTGCCGCCGCCGCTCGACGGAGGAGGCGGCGAGATGACGACACCGCCGCCCTGTTCGACCGGACCGGAATCGAAGACGAACATGTCGCCGCTCTCGATCGCGTCGACGTCGAGATGCACGAAGCCTTTGGTCGTCTGCTCGGCCATGTACAGCTCGTCGTAAAAGCTCGGCGGGAGCGGATCGCCGGTGTGCCAGACGGCGAGCGCGGGATCTTTGAACAGCCGCTGATCGGCTGCGACTCGCGGGCGATGAACCTGAATGAGCACGGTCCTGCCGGAGGCGCCGGCGTGCAGCGCTTCCACTTCAGGCGCGGTGATGTCGCTCCACTGCGTTTTCAGTCCACCGGCCTGCGTGTGGAGTTGCAGGTTCGTTGGCGAGCCGGCGCCTTTCTGAATCATCCACGCGCCATCGAAGTCGCTCGTCGGGATGGCGAAGAAGCCATAGGAATTTGTTGTCGACTGATTGGCGGGACTCGTTCCGGCCGGACCGGAGATCCACGACTTCACGCCGCCGCTGAAGAGCCAGAGGGCGCGCGAGCTGTAATCCTGCTCGTCGACGTAAACGGAACTGTTCGACGTGATCCACGCTTCCATCGTCGCCGACGGATTGACGCTGCCGAGGACCGCGCTGTTGCCGGCGAGGTCGATGATGCGCAGTGTTTCGGCCGTACTGCGGATCACGAAGCGGGTGCCGTCGTGATTGGCGCCGACCAGCGCGAGGAACGAGAGGCCGGGCGCGGTGTAGATCCGTCGGACGGAGCCGTCGCGCGAGACGGTGAAGAGCGAGGTCCCGTTCGAACCGTCGCTCGATGCGACGACGAACGGCGTGTCGATCGTGCCGATGCGGATGTTCGATCCGCGCTCGTGCGCGAACGGCCCGCCGACGTCGATGCTGTAGTTCAGCACCTGATTCGAGTAGCTCGCCGGAAGCTCGACTTTCTTCCACGTCGTGCCGCCGTCGACGGTGAGCAGCCAGATCGGTTGGAACAGTGGATTGGTGCCGTTGTAGTTGAACGCTGTCTGGATGAGGATCGACGGTACGCCGGCGCCGTCTTCGCGGACCGCCAGGGCGTAGATGCCGGTGAGCGTGTTCGCCGCCGGAAAGACGACACGCGGCTCTTCGAGCCCTTTCGTGTCGTAGATGACGACCTGTCCGATGGGGCCGCCGTAGCCCGGGAACGGCGGCGAGATCAGGATGCCGCCGCCGAACGCCGGCGAGTCGCCTTCGATGATGACCGCGTGACGATTCATCCGATGCTGCAACGCCGGATAAGAGACGCGGTCGCTGTACGGCGCATACGAGATCACACGCGCCTGCGCAGCAAAAGCCGTCAGTAGAAGTACAGCTGTCAGAACCACCTTACGCATTTCGTCCTCCGGTATGTTGGAAGTACGGCGACGACGACGCCGGCGTCCAGGCGGTGGGGCATGAGGCATGAGGTATGAGGTATGAGGCATGAGCAAGTGCTTCTACTCATGCCTCATGACTCATACCTCGTTACTGCTTCACTGCAGCTTCTTCATCTCTTCGCTCAACCGCTTCTTCTGCTCGTCATCCGTCGTTGCGGCGATCGCTTTCGAATATGCGGCCATTGCTGACTTTTTGTCACCCTTCGCCGCATACGCTTTGGCGAGGTTTTCCTGCGTGCTCGACGATTCCGGATGCGCGGCCGCGTTTTTCGCCAGCACCGTGATCGCTTCATCGAACTTCTTCTGTCCGACCAGCTGCGCGCCGAAGTTGTTGAGGTCGCTCTCCGTCGCCACGGTCATCGCGCGCGCTCTCAGCGTCTCGGCCTGCGCGGTGTCGCCTTTCTTCTCGACGATCGCCGCTTTCGTCCGCAGGTTGCGGAAGCTCGGCTGCATCGTCACGGCCTGATTCGCCCACGCCAGCGCTTCGTCGAGATCGCCGTTGTTGCGCAGCGCCCAGCCGGCCGCGGCGTTCCACGAATCCGATCCGAAACGCGTGCGGCCGGTGAGCTCGTGGCGGATGTTGTCGAGCACCGTCTTCGTGACGTCGACGTCGATCCTGAACGGCACGCGCAGCTTCTCCCAGCGCAGCGATGCAACGACCGAATTCGGCTGCGGATCGTCGAACGTGAAGGCGAGCCGCTCCTGCATTTCGGCCGGCTGCGGCGTCACGGTGATGCGCAGCGCGTCCTGCTTCGCGTCGTACGCGTAACTGCCCCACGCGCGCGATTCGTTGTTGAAGATGATCGTCCACGTCGTCGCGGTCGGAAGCATGTGCAGTCCGTACGTGCCGGCGTCGAGCTTCTGTCCTTCGACGGTCACCGGCGTCGAGAAGCTGATGGTCGTGTTCTCGTTCGCGCCGGCGCGCCACACTTCGCCGAACGGCACGAGATCGCCCCACACTTTGCGGCCGTTCACGGCCGGGCGGTGATAGTCGATGGTGATGTTGGTGAGGCCGATGGTCTGGCTGACGGACGCCTGTTGGCTGACTTCCGGGAGCGACAGAGGCGGGAGCTGTGCGAACGCGGTTGTGCTGAACGCCAGCATTGCGAGCAGGGCGAATTTGCGCATCGTGAATTTCTCCTTCGTTATGCGGCGGATTGTACGAAGCGGACACCGTCGCGGTGTCACGCGCCTGTGACGTTTCAGCGCAGCAGTTCGCGCGCGGAGCGGCGGCCGCTGGTGATCGCGCCGGACACGGTGCCGGTCTCATCGCCGCTCGTCGCTTCGCCGGCGAAGAAGAGCGTCGACTGCAGCGGCCGCGCGAGCCGCTGATGTGCGGCGTGTCCGCCGACGCCGGCGTAGCTGTACGCGCCGCGGCTGAAGGGATCGGCCTGCCAGTCGTGGGTGTAGGCGGTGACGAACTGCGCGTCGAGCTCGCGCCGTTTCATCCCGAACGCGCCCGCCATCGAATCCATCGCGCGATCGATCATCGCGTCGCTCCCCTCGGCGAGCAGGCGATCGGCCGCGTGTCCGCCGGCCCACGCAGTGAGCAGCGGCGCGCGCACCGGCGCGGTCGTCCAGTACGTCGGGACGTAGCGATCGTTCGTGTGCAGGAGGTTGAATGGCTCTCCCCAGAATCGTTCACGAAATCGGAAGACGATCTTCACGACGTGACCGATCTCGAGTTTTGCGAGTGCATCTTTCTTGTCGCGCAATTCGGGAGTGAAGCGGATCGCGCCGCGTTGTTCGGCCGGCGCCTTCCAGACGCCGATCGGAATCGTGATGACGGCGGCACGCGCGCGAAGTGTTTCCGTCCGATTGCCGCGCGCGGCGCTGGTGGCGATTGCGACTTCGCCTTTGCTCCAGTCGATGGCAGTGACGAGTGTGCTGAGCCGGAGCTCGGTGCGATCGGGATCGAGACCGGCGCGGAGCCAGTTCATAATCGTGTCGTAGCCGGCGCCAATGCGGAACTGTGCGTTCGTATCCGAATCCTCAGCCTCGGAATCTGCGCTTCGCAACGCCAGCGCCGAAATGCGATCGGCGTGCGCGGCGTGATAGCCCTCGACGAAACTGCAGGCCAGCTCGCGCTGCCGCGTGTCGAGCGAACGTCGCGAGCGGATGAATGCAGCGAAGGAGCGATCGCGTCCCGCCGGGATTTGCGCGCGCAGGCGATCGATCTGCTTCCAGAGATCGCCGATGCGCGACCACTCGCCGCGCTCCGACCAGTGATGATCGTCGGGGAGTTGATATGTGAGCAGCGATGCGGCGTCGACGATCGAGAAGGTGCTCGCGGTCGCGCCGTGAATGAACTCCGCTCCGAGCTCGAGAGGAAGAGGAAGGTCGCTGACGCGTTGCGTGTGGATGCGGCCGCCGATGCGATCGCGCGCTTCGACGATGCAGACGCGGCGGCCGGCGGCGGAGAGATCGCGCGCGGCGGCGAGTCCCGCGGCGCCGGCGCCGATCACGATTGCGTCGAACTTCATCGCGACGCGAGTTTAACGCGCGGCGGCGAGGTCAGAACGGGCAGTCTTCGCAGTCTGAGCCGCAGCAGGTTGGCTCGAGTGCTTCGCGAATCTCAGGGCGAAACAGGGAAGGAATCTCACACGGCGCCGGAGGTTTCGGCGTCTCGGGAGTGGCGGAGTCGTTGGCGCGCGTCTCGTCGTCGCTCACGGCGCGCAGAACGCCGCGGGCATCGACCGGATTCCGCGGTCAGTCACCGACGATCTTCGACCAGGGAAGCTTTCGGACGAGCTCGACTTTTTCGTCGATGTCGTTCTGCGTCGCGCGATCGCCGAGGACGCGGCGGAGGTAATCGACCTCCGTCGAGACGAGGCGATTGCTCTTCGGCAGCAGGCGCACCGCGGCGCTCTGGAGGTTGCGTTCCGAGACGGTGACCAGCTTCGGATGTTTCGAAACCTTCTCGCTCATGCATATTCGCAAGGCGAGCGCGACGTGAAAAAATCCTGGTTACCGTTTTCGACTGGCTGGCCGGAGCGTGATGCTGTTCCGGAAGCCGAATTCCGCCTGGACAAATTCGATGCGCTCTGACGCGCAGCGGCAAAGCGCACAGTGAACGCCGTCGGTATGCGCGGCGCGGGAGTGACCGCAGTAATCGCATCGCCTGGTCGAGCTGTTCATACCATCCTCCGGATCAAGGTTCGTGCCGCATTACTTTGAACGTGGTACGCAGCGAACTTCCCTTTCTCTCGTGCGCGTAGAATTTGGGAATGGCGCCGATCAACCCGCCTGCTGCTGTGCTCGGGACGGTCAACGCCATCGTGGCCGGGCGGGCGCGGCAATACGACGTGCGCGGATTTACCGGTCCGCTCTCGCTGAAAGCGGTCATCAGCGGTTTGGCGACGTGGGAAACGGCGGCGGGACGATTCGAAGTCGGACCGTCCGGATGTTTGATCGTGAACGATGGCGAGGCGTATTCACTCACCATCGACGCTCCGCAGCCTGTAGAGACGTTCTGCATCTTTTTCGCGCGAGGGTTCGTCGAGGATGCGTTGCGCGCGGCGACGACTTCGTCAGCAACGCTGCTCGACGCGCCGGCCGCGCCTCGTGTCGGTTTCTTCGAACGGATGCAGTACGAGCCGTCGATGCGTGCGGAGTTGCTGCGCGCGCATGCTCAGCGCGATGACGACGTGGCGATCGATGCGTCGATGTTCGCGCTTGCGGGAACGCTCGTTCGTGCGCAGTGCGATGTCGATGCGCGAACGGCGCGGCTGCCGGCGTTGAAGGTGTCAACGCGCGATGAGTTGCGGCGGCGGTTGTCGGTCGCGGCGACCGTGATTCATGCACGCATTGGCGAACGGCTGTCGGTCGCCGATGTTGCGGCCGAGGCGTGCTTGTCACCGTTTCATTTCCACCGAGCGTTCACGAGTTACTTCGGCGAAACGCCGCATCGCTATCTGACGCGATTGCGTCTGGAGCGCGCTCGTATGTTGTTGCGCGGAACGGAGCGGAGCGTGTCGGACGTCGCGCGCGATTGCGGCTTCGAATCGCCCGGCTCGTTCACGACGCTCTTCACGAAACGCTTCGGCGTGCCGCCGGCGCGTTTTCGCAGGATCGGAGAAGCGGCGGTGCGCGGCGAGAGCTAACATCGCCGCATGAACGAAACGCTCATCGATGCGGTGAAACGGGGCGACGCCGACGCGGTCGCGCGGATCCTTGATGACGATCCTTCGCTGCTCGCCGCGAAAGCGGGAAACCTCCCGCTGACTCTCCTCGCGCTGTATCACGGACATGCGAACGTCGCGCGGCTCTTCGTCGCGCGTGGCGCGGAGTTGTCGTTCCCCGAAGCGTGTGCGCTTGGCGACGAAGCGCGCGTGCGCGATTTGCTGGAGCGCGATCCGTCGCTGCTCGATCGAAAGAGCCACGATGGTTTCCCGCCGCTCGGACTGGCGATCTTTTTTCGCCAGCCGGCGATGGCGCGATTGCTGATCGAACACGGCGCCGACGTCAACGCGCCCGCGGAGAACGCGCAGCGCGTCGCGCCGCTGCATGCCGCGGCCGCGGTGTCCGATCGCGAGACGGCCGCGCTGCTGCTCGAGCGTGGCGCCGATCCGAACGCGAAACAGGATCGCGACTTCACGCCGCTGCACGGCGCCGCGGCGCGAGGCGATGTGGAGTTCGGGCGGTTGCTGATCGCGCATGGCGCCGATGCGAATGCGATCGCGGACGGGAAGACGTCCGCGGATGTGGCGCGCGAGCGGGGGCAGGAGGAGTTCGCGGCGTGGATTGATTCAGTCGCGCAGCGGTGACGAAAGCGCCCGCCCGAGCGGAGCGTCGGGAAACGATCCGCGCGAAAAGAACACATGCGCCGCCAGAGCGCGCAGCGGCGGCGTTCGCAGCATCGCGCACGCAAGCTCCGCCATCGGCACCGATCCGACCGCGCGCAATGCGGCGCGCATCCACCTTCGCGCGATGAAGCGCGGCGCGAAGTGCGCGCCGCTGTATTCGGCGAGCGCGTCGCGGTCGCCGTCGAGATGACGGACGAGAACATCCGCCGCATACGTCGACAACCGCAGCGCTGGATCGAGTCCGCCGGCGGTGAGCGGGGAGACGGCACCGGCAGCGTCACCGACGAGCAGCGCATGACGATTGGCGATGTTGCGGAGGATGCCGTTGACCGGAATCAGTCCGCCGCGACGCTCTTGCGCGACCGCGTGCGGATCGACGAGATCGGCGATCGATTCGCGAAACGCGCGCAACGCTTTGATCGGCTCATAGCGCTCGCGATAGCCGGCGACTCCGGCATGCGCTTCGACGCCGTCGTCTGCAACCCACGCGATGTAACCGGGCGCGAGCCGCGGGTCGAGGAAGCAATGCAGCGCGGGCGATGACACGCCGCGCGACGGCAGCACATCTTCGACGCCGACGAGGAACTCACGATTGCGATCGAGTCCGCACTGCTTCGTCGACGAGCGAACGCGGACCATCCGCGCCGACGACGAAGCGCGTCGCGAGCTGCTCGCGGCGCCCGCGTCGTTCCACAGTCACGATCGTCGCGTCGCGCAGCGGCTCGCAGGAGATCACGCGCGTCGACGGCATCCAGGTCACGCCCGCCCGCGCGCACTGTTCGAGCATCCAGAGCGTCAGCCACGACATCCGCCCGATGCGAAACTCGTCCTGCTTCGCCGTCAGCCGCAGCGCGCGGCGCCGCGGCGAGTAGAGGACGACGTCGCGAATCCCCGCGCCGAGCTGCTCGTCCGGCAGCGGAAAGTCCTCCCACGTTTTGCGGACGAAGATGCCGGTGGTCTGCACGCCGTCGGCAACCGAGGCCTTTCGATCGAGGAGCACGACGCGCAGCCCGCGCGCACCGAGCAACCGGGCGATTCGAAGGCCGGCGAGGCCGGAGCCCACAATCACGACATCGTTCATGATTTTAATGTAAAGCACTTTATGACGTGAAGCAAGGTGCTGAGTGCTGAGTGCAGAGTGCTGAGTCACGTGGGAGAATTCGCGGCGATGGACCTCGTCGCCGCGCTTCTCGTGTTCGCACTCTCCGCTCAGGAGCCGCCGACTGCTTCGACTCAGCACTCAGCACTCAGCACTCAGCACTCCGAAAAAAGCACTCAGCACCCGATAACGGCGCAGGACTCGATCACAGTCACCGCCACGAAAACGAACACGCGTTTATCGGATACGCCTGCGTCCGTCGTCGTCCTCAACCGTGACGCGATCGCTGCTTCGCCTGCGGCGACGGTCGACGACATGCTTCGCCAGGTTCCCGGATTCACGCTCTTTCGGCGGTCGGGGAGTCGTTCCGCGAATCCGACTTCGCAGGGTGTTTCGTTGCGCGGGATCGGGGCGAGCGGCGCTTCGCGGGCGCTGGTGCTCGACGACGGGATTCCGCTCAACGATCCGTTCGGCGGGTGGGTTTACTGGGGACGTGTTCCGCGCGCGGCGCTGGAACGGATCGAGGTCGTGCGCGGCGGCGAGTCGGAGCTTTACGGCAGCTCGGCGATGGGCGGCGTCGTGCAGTTCATCCGGCGTCCTTCGACGACCGATGCGATCGTGCTGGAAACATCGGCCGGCTCGCAGTCGACCGGAACCGCATCGCTCTTCGCGGCGGTGAAGCGGAACGCGTGGAGCGGCAGCGTCGCCGCCGACTGGCTGTCGACCGCCGGCTACATCCTCGTCGCTGATGATCAGCGCGGCCGTGTCGATCGCGAAGCGGATGCCGATCATCGCGCGCTCGACTTCACCCTTTCCCGCGCGCTCGATGAAGACAACGCGCGTGCGTTCGTCCGCGCGTCGCACTTCAACGAGTCGCGCAACAACGGGACGCCGCTGCAGGTGAATGACACGACCACGCGCCAGCTCGCGCTCGGCGCCGATCTGCGCGCGCTCGGCGGCAGCGTCGCGCTCCGCGCGTACGGGAGCGATCAGGATTACACGCAGACGTTCTCCGCCATCGCCGGCGATCGCAACTCGGAGCGGCTGACGGTGCTGCAGTCGGTGCCGTCGAAAGGGAGCGGCGCGAGCGTGCAGCTGGCGCGCGCGTTCGGCATGCGGAACGCCGTCGTCGCCGGCGCGGAACTGCACGAAGTGCGCGGCACGTCCGACGAAGAGAACATCGCCGTGAACGGCACGCACACGTTCGCGAGCAATGGAGGAACGCAGCGGACGTCGTCCGCATACGCGGAAGACGTCTTCGCGATGAATGCGCAGACGAGCATCACCGCGGGATTGCGATTCGACAGCTGGCGCGGCGACGAGGCATGGAGTCCGCGGCTCTCTCTCCTTCATCGCGCGACGAGTGATCTCGCGTTCACCGCCTCTGCGTATCGAGCCTTTCGCGCGCCAACGCTGAACGAGCTCTATCGCGGCTTTCGCGTCGGCAACGTCGTCACCCAGGCGAACGCGGCGCTCACCGCCGAGCGGCTCTCCGCGATCGAAGCAGGCGTTCGCTATCGCTGGCTGCGCGTGAATGTGTTCTCGATGACGATCGACGACACGATCGCGAACGTCACCCTCTCCACCACCCCTTCGCTCATCACTCGCCGCCGTCAAAATCTCGGCAGCAGCCGATCGCGCGGCGTCGAGGTCGAAGGCGACTGGCTGCTCGGCAATCGCTGGCACGCATCGGCCGGCTGGCTCTTCTCCGATGCGACGGTCAGCGGCGGCAAACGGACGCCGCAGGTGCCGCGCAATCAGGCCACCGCGCAGCTCGCGTATTCGCAGTCGCGCTGGCGCGGCGGCGTGCAGACTCGCTGGTCGTCGATTCAGTTCGATGACGATCTCAATCAGCTCCCGCTGCGCAGCTACTTCGCCGCCGATCTCTTCGCGTCGGCGACGCTCGTCGCGCATCTCGAAGCCACGCTTTCCGTCGAGAACCTTTTCGACCGCCGCATCGAGGTCAGCGCGACGCCGGTGATCACGCTCGCTCAGCCGCGCTCCGTCCGCTTCGGCGTACGATGGACGCACTGATGGCCTGGCGCATCGACAAGCAGGCGAACGGCAAATTCGCCATTCACTCAAGCCGCATCGACGACTACATCGTCATCGACGCCGACCCGCTGCAGATCGCGCAGATCTACGCCGAAAAGGGCGTTCGCGTCTATCTCGCCAGCGCGCGGATGCAGCTCGCGCGTGAGACGGCTGTTTCGGCTGCCGGTGAAGATCAGATCGAAGCGAGCCGCCGGCGCGGCGCGCCGCCGAAGGAGGGAGCCGACGTTCCGATCGGTGTGACCGGCTTCACACTCGGCGAGTTCGAAGGGACGTAAGTTGTACGCGGGTCAATCCCGTGGACAGCACCGATTTCTCCCCGATCGCAGTGACGTTTCAGTGCGGCGGCACTCTGCTGCTCGCGTTGATGATGGCGCAGCTCGGCCGCATCTTCGCGTGGCGCTATGCGCGCCGCTGGGCGCTGGCGTGGACGGCAATGTTCCTCGGGCTCGTCTCCGTCCGCATCTACATCAGCACACACGATCGCGGCTGGTGGGCGGTCTACCTCGTCGCGCAATGGTGCTTCCTGATTCTGTTGTACGGCGGCTGCCGCGATCTGACCGATCGTCATGTCGATCTGCGGCGGCTGATCTGGGGCGTGCCGATCGCGATCGCGGGCGCGATCGTGCTGTCGCGCGCGATGCCGAACTTCAACGCGCTCTTCGTCTTCGAAGCGGCGGTCGTCGCGACCGGCTCGCTGCTGTCGTTCATCGCGCTCGGCAGGCGGACGCATCGCACCGCCGGCTGGCAGATGATGCGCGTGGCGATCGCGCTGATCGCGATCCTCTTCTATGCGTACGTGCCGTTGTACGGCGCGCTGCTGTTCGGCTGGGAGCTCAGCTTCCTCACGTACTCATCCCTCGCCGATCTTCTCGCCAGCGTGCTCCTCGGCTTCGGGATGGTGCTCGTTACGTCGGAAGAAGCGCATCGCGAACTGCACGATGCCGTGACGGCGCTGAGCATCGCGCGCGATCAGCTCGAACGAAAGCTGCGCATCGATCCGCTCACCGACGCGCTGAGCCGCCACGCGTTCAACACGATGCCGAGCGGCCTCTCCGGCGTCGTCATCATGATCGACCTCGATCATCTCAAGCAGATCAATGACGAGAGCGGTCACGCCGCCGGCGACTCCGCGATCCGCGCCGCCGCGAACGCGTTGCGCACAAGAATCCGCGCCGACGACCTCCTCTTCCGCTGGGGCGGCGACGAGTTCCTCGCCGTGATGCCGGCGGCGACGATCGAGCAGGTGCAGGAACGTCTCGCGCCGCTCGCCGACGGGGTCGTCTGCGACGAGCCGCCGATCACGCTGTTCCTGTCGTGGGGTGCCGCGGAGTTCGGCGACGCGCGCTCGCTCGATGAAGCGATCCGCGTCGCCGACGCGGAGATGTACGAGCGGCGCGAAGTGACGCGCAGCGCTTAGACGCGATTGCGGCGCGTGCGCGCGGCCGGCCGATCGCTTTCGACCCACGGCTCGATTCCCGGCACGGTGCAGCGCGGGATCTTTTCGCCGAGGACTGTTTCGATCTGGCGAACCATCGGAACGTCCTGCCAGGTCGCGATCGTCGACACGACTCCTTCCGATGCGCCGCGCGCGGTGCGTCCGCCGCGATGCACGTAGTCGTCGGTCGATTCCGGGATGTCGAAGTTGATGACGTGCGTGATGCCGGGGATGTCGATGCCGCGTCCGGCGATGTCGGTGGCGACGAGGATGCGATGCGAGCCGGAGCGGAAATCGTCGAGCGCTTCGACGCGGCGGCCCTGCGAGCGATCGGCGTGAATGCGCGTGACCGGATGTCCCTGCCGATCGAGGATGTGGAAGAGCCACTCCGCGTCGATCTTGCGGCGGACGAAGACCAGCGTCGAGCCGAGCTCCTGATGCAGCAGCGCCAGCAGACAGTTGCGCTTGTCGTCGAGCTTCACGAGATAGAGACGATGGCTGATGCCTTCCGCCGCGCCGCCGACCGGCGTGATGTCGACGCGGTCCGGCTCGTTCATGAACTCCTTCGCGATCATCTCGATCGAGTCGGGCATCGTCGCGGAAAACATCGTCGTGTGACGCGCACGCGGAAGACGTCGAAGGACTTCGCGCATTTGCGGAAGGAAGCCGAGGTCGAGCATGTGATCCGCTTCATCGAGGACGAGCTCCTCGACGTGATCGAGCTTCACGTTGCCGCGCTTCACATGATCGAGGAGACGGCCAGGCGTGGCGACGACGATGTCGGGCTCCGCGCGCAGCGCATCGATCTGCGGTTTCATCCGAACGCCGCCGATGAGACAGGCGGTGGTGAGTCCGTGACCTTTGCCGAAGACTTCGAGGAACGCCTGCGTCTGCAGCGCGATCTCGCGAGTCGGGGAGAGGATCAGTCCGCGGACGCCTTTGCCGTGGGTGAGGCGTTCGGCGAGCGGCAGGACGAAGGCGGCGGTTTTGCCCGAGCCGGTTTGCGCGAGGCCGATAACGTCGCGGCCGGTGACGGCGATCGGGATGACGGCGGCCTGAATCGGCGTCGGATTGACGAATCCGATCGCGCGGACTGCTTCGATCACTTCAGCGGAGAGGCCGAGCTCGTCGAAGGTCTTGTCAGTGGTGGCAACAGGGTGCTGTGGGATGGCTCCGGTAAACATTCAGCGCAATACTTTCACATAAAGCCCGACGTTCAACGCCAGGACGATGACGCCGAGCACGACTTCCATCCCGCGCGTCAGCCCGGCAGGGTAGATCAGCGCGAAGATGTAGTGGGCCATGAAGCCGCCGTCGTACCCCCTCTCGCCGGCTTTTCGCAGCAGCCAGTTCTCGACTCGCGTGAGCGGGCAGAAGAGTCCCGCGAACTCGATGGCGACGCCCCAGATCGCGGCCGGCAGATGGACCCACATCACCTTCGGCCAGCGGAGCAGCAGCAGCGCGCCGAGGAGGACGAAGAGAATGAACGCCAGATGAATGACGGCGACGAGATCGGCGAGCGCGCGGTAGAGCATACGTTTCATTCGAAAGTGTGAGTGTAGCGCCGCCTATAATCCCCGCGCATGAAACGCGCGTCCCTCCTTCTCGTTTCCCTGCTGTTCGCCTGCACTACCGCTTCCACTCCTCCCCCTGTTGCGCCAGCCGCACCAGTCCACGTCGTCCTCGTCGGCACGACCGATCTGCACGGCTGGTTCGCCGGACATCAGGAAGGTTACGGCGGTCTCGCCACGCTCGCGAGCTACGTCGATGCGTTGCGCGCCGCGAATCCCGGCCGCGTCGTCCTCGTCGATTCCGGCGACATGTTTCAGGGAACGCTCGAGTCGAACATCTTCGAAGGGGAGCCGGTCGTGCGCGGCTACAACATGCTCGGCTACGTTGCGGCGGCGGTCGGCAATCACGAGTTTGATTACGGTCCGGTCGGTCCCGATGCCGTGGCGCGCGACGCCTCGCAGGATTCGCTCGGAACGCTGAAGAAAAACTCCGCGAACGCGCGGTATGCCTTCCTCTCCGCGAACATGACCGAGAAAGCGACAGGCCAGGTGCCGTCGTGGGCGAAGCCGTCGATCATCGTCACGGCCGGCGGCGTGAAGATCGGCCTCATCGGCATCAGCACGCCCGACACGCCGAACGTCACCAACCCGCAGAACGTTGCCATGCTCAACTTCGGCGATCCGGTCGCGGCGACCGTCGCGCAGGCGGCCGAGCTTCGCGCGAAAGGGGCCGACGCCATCGTCGTCATCGCACACATGGGCGGCCGCTGCAGCGACGTCAAAGACATCACCGACGTCGCCAGCTGCGAAACGAACCACGAAGTGATGCACTACCTCGACAAGCTGCCGCGCGGCACGATCGACGCGTACTTCGCCGGCCACACGCATTCGCAGATGCGCCACGTCATCAACGGCGTCGCAGTCATGCAGGGGCTCGCGTACAGCCGCGAGTTCTCAGTCATCGACCTCCAGGTCGATCCGGCGAAGCATCACGTCATCAACGAGAAGACCGAGCTTCGTCCGCTGACGATGATCTGCTCGCAGGTCTGGAGCGGCACTGAATCGTGCGATCCGCGCGGGAAGAAAGAAGGCGCCACGCTCGTCCCGCGCGTCTACGAAGGAAAGACGATCGTTCCCGATGCGAAAGTCGCGGCGCTGTTCGAGCCGTATCTTTCGCAAACCGAAGCGAAGCGGAACGAGAAGCTGAGCATCTCGACGACCGCGTCGTTCGGGCGCGGCGATTCCGCCGACTCGGCGCTCGGCGATCTGCTCACCGACGCGTTGCGCGCGTACGAGAAGACCGACGTCGCGATCCTCAATCCGGGCGGACTGCGCACCGATCTCCGCGCCGGCGAGCTCGTTTACAGCGACATCTTCGAAGTGAGTCCGTTCGACAACTATCCGGCGGTGATCACGCTGACCGGCGCGCAACTGCACGAGCTGCTGCGGCTCACGACGGTCGGCGAGCGGCGCGTGCTGCAGGTGAGCGGACTGCGTTACGTCGTCGATCGATTGAAAGACGCCGACAAGCCGGACGCGGAGCGCGACCGCATCGTCAGCATCACGATGGCGGATGGAAAGCCGCTCGATCCGAATGCGACCTACACGATCGCGATCCCCGATTTCCTCGCAGCCGGCGGCGACGGACTGATGCCGATCATGAGCGCGCTGCCGCCGGAGCGGCTGAAGATTCGCTACGAAGACGGACCGTTGCGTGAGGTCTTCATCGCCGCGCTGAAAGCGCAGCCGCAGCCGCTCGCGCCGAAGACTTACGGACGGGTGACGGTGCTCAACGAGAAGAAGAAGTCGAAGGCGCCGGGCGGCGATTAGCGCGCGCCAGCGCGAGCTGCGATTCGAGAAATTCGGCGAACTCGATCCCGGCAGTTTTCAACTGCTGCGGCACGAGTGAGCTGGTCGTCAGTCCCGGCAGCGTATTGAGCTCGAGGAAGCAGCAGCCGTCGTCGCCGGCCATCAGGTCGGTGCGCGAATAGCCTTCGCATCCGAGCGCGACGTGCGCCGCGACGGCGATGCGCTGCGCTTCGTCGCGCAGTTCGTCCGGAATGTTCGCCGGGCAGATCTCGCGCGATCCTTTGCCGTGGTACTTGGCGGCGTAATCGAAGGTGATGCCGGCGTCGGTCTCGATCTCGATGACCGGCAGCGCGAACGGTTTGCCGTCGCGATCGATGACGCCGACGGTCAGCTCGCGGCCGGCGATGTACTCCTCGATGATGTACGCGATGCGCAGCGCCGTGATCTCGTTCGCCACCGCTTCGATGTCATCGCCGCGGCCGAGGAAGAAGAGACCGCGCGACGAACCGGCGGCGAGAGGTTTGAGGACGATCCGTTCGTGTGCGGCGAGCATCGCGCGAATGTCATCGCGGATCGACGACGCATCTTTCACGACCCGTTCGTCGGGGACACGAACGCGTTCACGCACGAGCGCTTTCGCGCGCGCTTTGTCGAACGCCGCGGCGCTTGCAGCCGAGCCGGAGCCGGTGAACGGAATGCCGCGCGCTTCGAGCAGCGACTGCACGCTGCCGTCTTCGCCTTCGCCGCCGTGTAAGCCGAGGAGGAAGATGGGATCGTCGACCGGGAGCGTGTCGAGAGCCTGTTCGAGATCGGGCCAGATGGCGGGACGCGACGGGATGAAATCGGCGTCGAACGGATTCTGATGCGCGATCACTTCGGACGCGGCGACGTCGTGAATGCGCCCTTCCGGCGACCAGAACCACGCCATCGCGCGCGGCAGCGTGCGAAGAATGTTCTGCGCGGAAGCTACGGAGACGTGGCGCTCATCGCTGCGCCCGCCGAAGAGAACGATGGTCGTCATGGGGCGCCGTTGTGCAAGGGGGTTACCAGGGGAAAGGGATGAAGGATGAGGGATGAAGGATGAAGGATGAAGAAAAGTCAGAGGCACCTCTTGTCCTTGCCTTTCTTCATCCTTCAGCCTTCATCCCTCATCCTTTCAATACTTCTGCCCGCAGTCCGGACAGAACTTCGGCGCGCCTTCCGCTTCGTGGCCGCACTCCCCGCAGGTCTTCTTCGGCGAGAGCGCGGCGCCGCAATCCATACAGAACTTGCCGCCCTGTGTTTTCTTGCCGCACTCGGGACAGACCGCGCCCGACACCTGGCCGACGTTCTTATTCTTCAGCCAGTCAACCTCGCGCGCTTTGGTCTGTACCTGCTCACGCGCGGCCTCCGCTTGCGCGGCAGCCATCTCTTCTTCGAGATCGGGCGCGCACGTCTCGCAGAGTCCGGCCTTCTTGTTCCAGCAGATCGGCTCGCAGACCCAGTTTCCGCAGCGCGTGCACTGCTTGAAGATCGGCGAGATCTCGTCCACCGCTTCCTTCAGCGCGGAATCGTGAGCCGGTCCGCCGACGGCGCGCTGCACTTCGTATGAACTGTCGGCCACGCTGCTGAAAACGCCGCCGAACAGACTGCTGGCGACGCGCGCGGCGGAGCCGAGCATGCCGACCGTCGAGGTCTTGAAGCTCGACATGTAGCCGTTGTTGCACTTCTCGCAATAGAACTTGAACTGGTACCCGCGATCGGTCGAAAGATCGTCGTAGTTGCCTGTAAATCGAATTGCGACCATAGGTTCTCTCCCGGAAAGAATGACTGAGGGGAGATTATCATCGCGGCCCTCCATGTCGAAGCAGCACGCCGCCGCCGCATCGCTCTTCAGCGCGCTCGCCGTGCTGATGACGTGGCCACTCGTCACGCACCTCGGCAGCGCCGTTGCGGCGCCCGGCGATCCGTTCATCAACATCTGGATTCTCGACTGGGACTGGTACGCGGTGTTCCATCAGCCGCTCGCCCTCTTCCATGCGAACGCGTTTTATCCGGCGCGCGATGCGCTGGCGTTCAGCGAGAACCTGTTCGGCATCGCGCTGCTGCTTTTCCCTCTGCGCGCGATCGGCGTGACGCCGATCGCCGCGTACAACATCACCATCCTCGCAGGCTTCGCGTTCTCCGGCTTCGCCGCGTATCTGCTTGCCCGTCGCGGGACAGATTCATTCGCAGCCGGAGTCGCGGCCGGGATCTTCTACGCGTTCGTGCCGTTCCGTTTCACGCATCTCGTGCACGTGCAGCACGTCTGGGGCGGCTGGCTGCCGATGCTGCTCGTCGCGCTGCTGCATTACAGCGAACGTCCGACGTGGAAGCGCGCTGCGCTGTTCGGCGCCGTGTTTCTGATGAACGGACTGACGAACATTCACTGGCTGCTGTTCGGATCGGTGGCGATTACGGCGACGCTGCTGATCGTGCTTTGGCCAATCGTGCGTCCGCGGATCGTGCCGCTGGCAGTCGCGACGCTCGCGGCGCTCGCGCTCCTTGCGCCGTTTCTCGTTCCGTACGAAACGGTCTCGAAGTTGTACGGAATGACACGGCAGCTCGATGAGGTGACGCAGTTCAGCGCAACGTGGCGCGACTGGATTCGGAGCGATGTCGCCGAGCCGGAGCGAAGGTTGTTTCCGGGCTGGCTGGCGATTGTGGCGGTTCTCGTCGGAGTGTGGAGGCGGGCGCTTCGCCCGCCTCAGGGCGGCCGAAGCGGCCGCCCCCACACATTTGAAATCGCTCTCCTCTGGATCGCGATCGGCGTGATCGGTTCCCTCGGCGCACACGCGTTCTTTCACCGATTCCTCTTCGATTACGTTCCCGGCTTCCGCGCCATCCGCGCGCCGGCGCGATGGGCGGCGATCGCGTACGTCGGGATGGCGATCCTGATCGCGCTGACCACCGCGTCGTTCCCGAAGCGGTTGCAGTGGCTCGTCGCGATCGCATTCGTCGCGACGCTCTGGCAGGCGCCGATCCGCTGGCATCTCACCGTGCCCGACGCGCCGCCGGTTTATCACTGGCTGCGCGGCGCTGACTTCCACGGAGCCGTGCTCGAGCTGCCGATCGAGGAAGGGATCTTCGAATACGAATACCTGCTGCGCGCGACCGAGCACCACCGTCCGATCGTCAACGGCGTTTCCGGATTTCGTCCGCCGGAGCTGCGGCGAATCTCCGCGCTCGCGCACGAGACGCCGATCGGCGACACGCTCGTTGATGAGCTGCGCCGCATCGATTGTTCGCTGATCCTCGTGCACGGCGAGCATGTATCGCCGGCGACCCGCGAGTGGCTGAAGCGCGAGCTCGATCGCGGACGAATCGGATTCGCTCGTCGCTTCGACGCCGCGACGTTCGGCGACTGGCTCTTCACGACGCGCGGCGCGACGACGACCGATCGCGGCGAAGTCGACGCGTTCCTCGCCGGCCGTCCGACGCGCGGCAACACGACGTTCGGCGCGCTCGACTATCCGTCGAACGACGAGCGGATGACCGACCGCGTCTTCATCTCCGGCCGTGCGTTCTCGCCCTTCGGCATTCGTGCGGTGAACCTGCTTTTCGACAACGGCCGCACGCGATTGCCGGCTACGCTCGTTGAAGATCCGAAGCTGGCCGACGTCGTCGCGCTCTATCCGCAGACGCCGAAACCGCGCTTCGTCGCGGCGTTCTCGACGCGTCCGTCAGGCATCAGACCCATGACCGACATTCAGGTTGAGATCATCGACGGCCGCGGCGCGCGGACGCTGCTGCCGAATCGATTCATCGAGTGGCCGTGACGTTGCGCGCGTACGGATCGAGCGAACGAAACGCCGCGCGCAACTGTTCGTCGGACAATTTGTCGATCTGGGGCATTAATGGTTTCGCAGAATCAAGTCCGGGGATTTCGTGCGCGCGCATCCACGCCGTGACTCCTTCCATCAATCTCCGATTCGCGCGGCCGTGCGGCGTCGGAGAGCTGACGTCACCGAGAATTCCGGAGTAGAGCGCATTGCGCGGCGCGGGCGTCAGCGCGACCTCGGACAACTTCGCGCGGTATTCGAGCTCCTCGCTCTTCAACGGCTTCTCATACTTCTGATCGATGGCGTGACGCCCTTCGTGCGCCCAGATCGACGTCGCGAATTTCTCGTCGCGCGCATGCGCGATGAACGCGTCGCGCTGCGGATACGCGGCGAGCAGACGCTCCGCATCCTGTCTGCGCATCCGCAGCTCCAGTCCGCGGAAGCTGCGAATCGGTTCCGCCGCCGCGCGTGCAACATCACGCTCCGTTTCCTCGGCGATCTTCTGGTCCTCCTCCGCGCGGATCTCGCGATCGGCGACTGAAAGCCAGAGCCCCACTGGTCCATCCGCATACATCGGCCGCACCTGATAGATCGTTCCGTCCGCCGCCCAGCCGCCGTCGCCGCTGCGGCCGTCGAACGCCCACTCGTGATAGCCGTTCGAGACGATGCCGTCGAGCGCGATGAAGCGCAGCGTCGCGGTGCGGCCGTACTGCTCGACGGGACGCTGCTCGTCGATGACGGAGTGGCCGAGGTGGATGTCGGAGATGTTGGAGGTTTCGCCGAGAGTGATGATGGTGCCGAAGCGTTTCTGCAGCTCGCTCATCAGCGTTTTCTGCGAATAGTCGCGCTGGCCGAACAGACGTGCGAGCGCGCGGCCTTCCTCGTCGACGCGGCCATGCAGCATCGCGCGATCGCTTTTCCCGAGCGCGACGCGTCGGTAATACTCGTCGGCCGTGTCGTGAATTCTTCGCAGCGCGGCGGCGTACGCGACGATCGTGTCGATCTCGGCGTCGTGCGGCAACGGTTCGCGTGCGCACGGATCGGTGAGGACGAGCGCCGCCTGCGGGAAGAGACGCGATGCGGCGAGCGCCAGTCCGAGCTCGCGACGTTCGGCCGTTGACGCATCGGCCCCGCGCCACGCCGGCAGGACGCGCTCGAGTGTCGCCGCCGGTGCAACGAGAAGATTCGGCATCGGCGAGCCGGGCGCGATTCCGTAATACAGACGCCACGCGTCGAGCATCGACGGCCCGTCATCGAGCAGCAGCGCGGCATCGAAGAGACGTCCGGTCAGTGACAGCAGCGGACCGTCGCGTTCGATCAGCGCGCGCATGTTCGTGACGGTCGCACGCAGCGCACCGGCGTCGGTGCATTGCTTCGCGCGACGCGCGCGCATCAGCGGCTCGATCGTCACGATCGCTTGCGTGATGAGCGCCCGCCGGCGATCGGCGCGCTTCCTCGCCGCCGCAACCGCCGCGTGCGCGTACTTCTGCGCTGCGACGAAATCGGCGGCACGCTCGTCTTCGAGTCGCGCGCGCTCCGACAATGCGTTCGCGTATTCGCTGCTGTCCGTCGCGACGCGCGCGAGCGTCGTGCGCGCAGCAGCGTCTTCGTTAAAGATGCGCCACTCGAGGTTCGCGAGTGCGAGCAGGGCGCGATCGCGCTGCTTCCGATCGGGATCTTTCTCCGCCGCCTCGCGATACAACGTCCGCGCTTTCTCGAATTTGTTGTTGCCGATCGCCTCCTCGGCCGCGTCAAACGCATTCGACGCCGCGGCACCGCGGCAACTGACGATCAGCGTGGTGCAGAGCAACGCGGCGACGAGCGATTTCATGAACGCCAGAGTATGGCTGAGCGGCGGTTGCGTTCTGCTACGATCCGCGCCGTCAAAACACCAACAAGGAGAAATTGATGAAAAGACTGACACTTGCAGCCCTCCTCCTGACGGCGGCGTTGCCGCTGGCGGCGCAGCAGCCGCAGCTCCGCACTCCGCGTCCGTCGCAGAAGCAGATCGTCACGCAGACGGTCGGCGTCACCGACATCACCATCAACTACAGCCGTCCAGGCGTGAAGGGACGCGCGATCTGGGGCGGCCTCGTGCCGTACGACAAGGTGTGGCGCACCGGCGCGAACGAAGCGACGTCGATCGCGTTCAGCGACGACGTGACGATCAACGGCCAGGCGCTGCCGAAGGGAACGTACAGTCTGCACACGATTCCGTCGAAGGACGAGTGGACGATCATCTTCAACAAAGTCGCCGAGCAGTGGGGCAGCTACAGCTACGACGAGAAGGCCGACGCGCTGCGCATCAAAGCGAAGCCGGAGAAGTCGGAGTTCCGCGAGTGGCTGACGTTCGAGTTCCCGCAGCTTTCAGTCGACCAGACCACGATCGCCATCCGCTGGGAAAACGTCTCGGTGCCGTTCACGGTGAACACCGACACGGTGAACAAAACGCTCGGCAACATCAAAAAGGCGATGGCCGGCTCGAAGGGCGACGCGTGGCGTCTTCCGTATCTCGCCGCGCAGACGGTCTTCGATGCCGGCGCGACGAATCCCGATGCGGCGCAGTGGATCGATGACTCGCTCAAAGCGAATGAGAACATCAACAACCTCTGGCTGAAGGCGCGCATGCAGGCGAAAGCCGGCAATGTGGCCGAGGCGCGGAAGACCGGTGCGGCGGCAATCGCGAAAGCGACGCCGGAGCAGGCTGATTTCGCAGCCGAGATCAAACGTCAGATGGGTGAGTGGAAGTAGAAAAAAGAAACGGCGGCGGGCATCGCGCCCGCCGCCGTCTTTCGATTCATCGCTGTAAGGTTATTTCCCGAGCGGCACCCATCCGGCGATCGTCGAGATGTTCCAGCCGCGATCGATGACGACGCCGTTCATCTGCCACTGCGCGATGCCGTTCGTGGCCGGGTTGTACAACAGCAGGTCGCCCTTGCCGTTGCCGTTGTAGTCGGCGGCGCCGACGACCTTCCAGTCGAACACCGGTGTGGCGACGACGGCGCTTTGCGTGATCGTCGTACCGTTCGCGCCGATCAGCCAGACCGAAACCGTGCGCGTGCTCGTCTGCTGCAACGCAATGTCGGAGTTCCCGTCGCCGTCGAAGTCGCCTGCTGCGACGACGTTCGTTCCGGCGGCCGGCGTTCCGATCGACAGATTCGACGCGACCGCGTTGCCGCTGATCGTCCAGCGCGAGATCGCGCCGGTGCTGCTGTCCTGGAAGAGGATGGCGTCGCCGCCGAACTTGCCGACGGCGACCGCGTTGATGCCGGCTCCCGGATTTCCGAGAGCGATGCCGCTCGTCAGCGTCGCGCCGTTCATCAGCCAGAGCGAGACCGCGCCGGTCGATGAGTTCTGCAGCACGATGTCGTCCTTGCCGTCGTGGTTGAAGTCGTACGTCGCGACGACGCGCTGGGCGATGTTCGGCGTGGCGATGACCGTCTGTGAGACGAGCACGTTGCTGTTCATCTTCCACATCGAGATCGCGCCGGTGTTGTTGTTCTTCGCGATGATGTCCGACTTCAGATCGCCGTCGAGGTCGCCGGTCGCGACGATCTTCGTCTCCGCGGTCGGATTGGAGATGACCTTGCCGTCGACGAGATTGTTGTCTTCCATCAACCATCCGGCGACCGAGTTCGTATTCGTGTTCTGCAGCACGATGTCGGACATGTTGTTCGCGTTCAGATCGCTCGGCGCGTGGTAGCAGACGTTGACCGTGACGACGGTCGCGGCGGACGGCGCGCTCGAGCAGCCGGACGTGGTCACCGTGACGGTGTAGCTGCCGGACGCCGACGCGACGTACTGCTGCGCGGTTGCGCCGCCGATCGGATTGCCGTTGAGAGACCACTGGTTGCCGGATGCGCTGCTCGACGTGAGCGTCACCGTGAGCGGGCTGCAGAACGTCGTCGGACCGCCGGGCGTGATCGTCGGCGTGGCAGGGATCGCGTTGACGGTGACGTTCGTCGCGGACGATGCGGCGCTGCTGCAAGCGCTGGTCGTAACGATGGCGGTGTAGCTGCCGGTCGCAGTCGCTCCGTACGTGTTGCTCGTCGCGCCGCCGATCGGATTACCGTTGAGGTACCACTGATTACCGCTTGCGCTGCTCGAGGTGAGCGTGACGCTGCCGCCGGTGCAGAACGTGGTCGGACCGCCGGGCGTGATCGTCGGCGTGGCCGGGATAGCGTTGACGGTGACGCTCGTCGCCGACGATGCGGCGCTGCTGCAACCGCTGGTGGTGACGATGACGGTGTAGCTGCCGGTGGCAGTCGCGCTGTAGGTGTTGCTCGTCGCGCCGCCAATCGGATTGCCGTTGAGATACCACTGATTGCCAGGGGCGCTACTCGACGTCAGCGTGACGCTGCCGCCGGCGCAGAAGGTGGTCGGTCCGCCAGGCGTGATCGTCGGGGTCGCCGGAATCGGATTTACGGTAACCGCCGTCGCAGAAGACGCTGCGCTCGCGCAACCGCTGGTGGTGACGATGACGGTGTAGCTGCCGGTCGCAGTCGCGCTGTACGTGTTGCTCGTCGCGCCGCTGATCGGGTTGCCGTTGAGGTACCACTGATTGCCGGTTGCACTGCTCGACGTCAGCGTGACGCTGCCGCCCGTGCAGAAGGTGGTCGGACCGCCCGGCGTGATCGTCGGCGTGGCCGGGATCGCGTTGACGGTGACGCTCGTCGCGGAAGACGGTGCGCTCGCGCAACCGCTCGTCGTGACGATGACGGTGTAGCTGCCGGCCGCCGTCGCGCTGTACGTGTTGCTCGTCGCGCCGCCGATCGGGTTGCCGTTGAGATACC
>JAXDJV010000019.1:0-63464 GCA_034667465.1 Acidobacteriota bacterium
GCGTGGTGCGTGGTACGCCGGTTGTGTGGGGGGGGGCGACGCGCCCGCCACCACATGCTTTACCTGCGGATCGAAAGCGCGACGACTGCCAGCATCCCGCCGAGCAGCACCAGCATCCAGCCGCTCATCGCCGGAATGATCGCTGCGGGAGCGACGGTGATCTGGCCGTTGACGAGCAGCAGGTTCGCGTTCGCCACGCTTTCCTTCGTCGCGCCGTTGCCGCCTTCGTCCGTCAGCTGCGTCAGCGTCGGATCGACCGTCAGCGTGATCACCGTTCCTGGGATTGCCGACGGCGCGAGCGTCACCGTCAGATGTCCGATCTGATTGCCGGGCACGGCGCCGTTCGACGTGAACGGAATCGGATTCGTCGATTCCTGAAACGTATCGAGCAGCGAGATCGATCCCGGTGATGACGGCGTCGTTTCAAACGTCGGCGTCAGCGGCGCGGTGATTCCTGCGCGCGTGAACGTGATCGACTGGACGGCCGACGCCGGCGCGTAATTCACCTTGATGCTGTACGACTGAATCCGCGAGCCGGGCGGCTGATCGACGCCGAGCGGCGTGCCCGAGACGTCGCGGATGTAGACCGGAACGTCGATCACCGGTCCGCTGGCGTTGACCGTTGCCACCGTGACGACGTCCGCCGGAACGACCGCCGCATGAGCGGCGGGCGCCAGGCTGAAGACTGCAAGAAGAAGAAGGACGATGCGCTTCATTCGCGATCTCTCACTTTCATCGAATCGTTGGGAATCCTGGTGCCGCGAAGCGAGAGCGTGCCGTTGCCGGCGGTCGCCGTTCTCGTTCCGCTCGCGTTGCTGAGCATCGTCAGAGCGGGATCGATCGCGATCGCGCTGCCGGCGGTGATGCCGTTCGGGATTTCGATCTGCGCGACGACCGCTCCATCGCGGCCGAGCTGCAGTCCGGAAAGGACGACAAGGTACGACAACTCGTTCGCAGACTGACGGGAGACTTCGAACACCGGCTGCAATCCGGCCGCGACGCCGGCGCGATGAACGGTCGCGTCGGAGGCGTCGTCCATGCGAAGCCGCAGCGACAACGCTTCAGGCATCGCCGAGCCTTCTGCCGCTTTCACGATGACCGGCACGATCCAGCGCTCGCCCTGAAGTTCCGGACGTCCGAGCGTGATCGAGCCTGCGAACGGAGTCGTCACCGACTGCGCGCTGGTCCTGCCGGGAAGCGCCGCGGGCGCCGGACCGGAGGTGAAGAGGTAATTCACGAGATAGAAGATGTCGGCCGGATCGACGATGCCGTCACCGTTCGCGTCGCCGGACAACATGCCGGCAGTTCCGTGAGGTGCCGGACCGCTCGTGAAGAGATAGTTCACGAGATAGAAGATGTCGGCCGGGTCGATCACACCGTCGCCGTTCGCGTCGAACTGCTGTGCGAGGAACGTGTAGCCGCTGGCGAGAGTCGACGTCGACGTGTCGGTGTTCGTGACCGTGACGCTGACGCTGCCCGCGGCGTGCGCGGGAGTCTTCGCCGTGATCGTGGTGGCGTTCACGACGACGACGTTCGTCGCCGCGGTCCCGCCGAACGTCACGCCTGCTCCCGCGTTGAAGCCGCTGCCGGTGATCGTCACCGTCAGACCGCCGAGACGCGTACCGGAGGAAGGATTCACGGCGGTCACGCTGACCGTCGGAGCAACCGCGGTGACGGTCACGTTCGCAGACTTCGTATCGGAGCAGCCGCCGCGCGTGACCGTCACGCCGAGGTTCAGCGTTCCCGCTGCACCGGCGGTGAAGGTGATGTTGGGCGTACCGGCACCGGCTGTGATCGTGCCGTTGGTGATGCTCCACGCGTAGGTCGCTCCGACTCCCGCGTTGGCGACCGAGGCGCCGGCACTCGAGCCGGAAGCCATCGACGCGCCGACGGTGATCGTCGCATTCGGAATCGGATTGACGGTGACGGTCGTCGCGGCCGATGCGCTGCTGCTGCAGCCGCTCGTCGTGACGATGACGCTGTAATCACCGGCGACCGCGGCGACGTACGTCTGCGCTGTCGCGCCGCCGATCGGATTGCCGTTGACATACCACTGATTGCCCGACGCGCTGCTCGACGTCAGCGTGACGCTGCCGCCTGCGCAGAACGTCGTCGGTCCGCCGGGCGTGATCGTCGGCGTGGCCGGAGCCGGATTCACGGTGACGACGGTGGCAGACGAAGCGGCGCTGCTGCATCCGCTCGTGGTGACGACGACGGTGTAGCTGCCCGACGCCGTTGCGCCGTAGGTCTGATTGGTCGCGCCGCCGATCGGATTGCCGTTGAGATACCACTGATTACCCGATGCGCTGCTCGACGTCAGCGTGACGCTGCCGCCTGCGCAGAACGTCGTCGGTCCGCCGGGTGTGATCGTCGGCGTCGCCGGAGCCGGGTTCACGGTGACGACAGTCGCAGACGAAGCGGCGCTGCTGCATCCGCTCGTGGTGACGACGACGGTGTAGCTGCCCGACGCCGTCGCGCCGTACGTCTGCGCCGTTGCGCCGCCGATCGGATTGCCGTTGAGATACCACTGATTACCCGATGCGCTGCTCGACGTCAGCGTGACGCTGCCGCCGGTGCAGAACGTCGTCGGTCCGCCGGGCGTGATCGTCGGCGTGGCCGGAGCCGGGTTCACGGTGACGACGGTGGCAGACGACGCGGCGCTGCTGCATCCGCTCGTCGTGATGACGACGGTGTAGCTGCCCGAGGCCGTTGCGCCGAACGTCTGATTCGTCGCGCCGCCGATCGGATTGCCGTTGAGATACCACTGATTGCCGCTTGTGCTGCTCGACGTCAGCGTCACGCTGCCGGCTGCGCAGAACGTCGTCGGTCCGCCGGTGCCGATGACCGGCGTCGCCGGAATCGGATTGACGGTGACGACCGTCGCCGCCGACGGTGCGCTCGGGCAACCGCTCGCGGTGACGACGACGGTGTAGCTGCCCGACGCCGTTGCGCCGTAAGTCTGATTCGTTGCACCGCCGATCGGATTGCCGTTGAGATACCACTGATTGCCGCTCGCGCTGCTCGACGTCAGCGTGACGCTGCCGCCGGTGCAGAACGTTGTCGGGCCGCCGGGTGTAATCGTCGGCGTGGCCGGAGCCGGGTTCACGGTGACGACGGTGGCAGATGACGCGGCGCTGCTGCATCCGCTCGTCGTGACGACGACGGTGTAGCTGCCTGACAACGTTGCGCCGTACGTCTGATTCGTTGCGCCGCCGATCGGGTTGCCGTTGAGGTACCACTGATTACCTGATGCGCTGCTCGACGTCAGCGTGACGCTGCCGCCGGCGCAGAACGTCGTTGGTCCGCCGGTGCCGATGACCGGCGTCGCCGGGATCGGATTGACGGTGACGACCGTCGCAGCAGACGGCGCGCTCGGGCAACCGCTGGCGGTGACGACGACGGTGTAGCTGCCCGACGCCGTTGCGCCGTAGGTCTGATTCGTTGCGCCGCCGATCGGATTGCCGTTGAGATACCACTGATTGCCGCTCGCGCTGCTCGACGTCAGCGTGACGCTGCCGCCGGTGCAGAACGTCGTCGGTCCGCCCGGTGTAATCGTCGGCGTTGCAGGCGCAGGATTGACCGTCACGACCGTTGCCGCCGACGGCGCGCTCGGGCAACCGCTGGCAGTGACGACGACGGTGTAGCTGCCCGACGCCGTTGCGCCATACGTCTGATTCGTCGCGCCGCCGATCGGATTGCCGTTGAGATACCACTGATTACCGCTCGCGCTGCTCGACGTCAGCGTGACGCTGCCGCCGGCGCAGAACGTCGTCGGTGCGCCGGGTGTGATCGTCGGCGTTGCCGGAATCGGATTGACCGTCACGACCGTCGCCGCGGAAGCGCTGCTGCTGCATCCGCTCGTCGTGACGACGACCGTGTAGCTGCCGGATGCCGTGGCGACGGATGTCTGATTCGTTTCGCCGCCGATCGGATTGCCGTTGAGATACCACTGATTGCCGGTTGCGCTGCTCGACGTCAGCGTAACGCTGCCGCCTGTGCAGAACGTCGTCGGTCCGCCCGGCGTGATCGTCGGCGTCGCCGGAGTCGGGTTGACGGTGACGACCGTCGCCGACGACGGCGCGCTCGGGCAACCGCTCGCCGTGACCGTGACCGTGTAGCTGCCCGACGCGGTCGCGACATACGTCTGATTCGTTTCGCCGCCGATCGGATTGCCGTTGAGATACCACTGATTGCCGGTTGCGCTGCTCGACGTCAGCGTCACGCTGCCGCCGGCGCAGAACGTCGTCGGTCCGCCCGGCGTGATCGTCGGCGTGGCCGGCGCAGGATTCACGGTGACGGTAGTCGGCGATGATGCCGCGCTGCTGCATCCGGCCGTCGTAACGATGACGGTGTAGCTGCCGGTTGCCGTCGCGCCGTACGTCTGATTCGTCGCGCCTCCGATCGGGTTGCCGTCGAGATACCACTGGTTGCCGCTGGCACTGCTCGACGTCAGCGTCACGCTGCCGCCGGTGCAGAAGGTCGTCGGACCGCCGGGAGTGATCGTCGGGGCGGCCGAGCTCACGATCGTGACATCCGCCGTGTTCGTGGCGGTGCAGCCGCTCGCCGTCGTCACGGTCAGCGTCAGCGTCACCGTGCCGGAAGCGCCGGCGGTGTACGTCACCGACTGCGAGCTCGACGCGGAAGTGATCGTGCCGTTTGCGATGCCCCATGAATACGTCGTCGCGCCGGCCGGACCGGACGCGGTGTTGCCGGTGGAGCCGGGGCAGACCTGCGCCGGAGTCGGGGTGATCGCCGGAACGGACGGCGTGCAATCGACGACCGTCTCGCAAATGGTGACGTCATTGAGTGCCGGCGTCACGGTGTTGTCTGTCGTCGAGAGGAACGCTTTGTACTGGAGATAGCGGTTGCCGTTGAACTGCGCGAGCGACGCGCCGGTGGTCGTGAAGAACGTAGCCGCCGTTCCATCGGGACCGACGAGCGTGAACGGACCGGCGACAGCATTGCTGCCGGCAGCCTGGAACTTCACCGTCGTGTTTACCGGCGTGACGGCGTTCCAGGAGAGCGTCGACCAGGTTGCGGACGCGCCGGAGACCGCGCCGCTGTCTTTGATTGCGGAGATGCTGCCGGACGTCTGATACAGCAGCGGCGGCGTTACGTAAGAAATGAACGCGAGATCAGCCGCCACGCCTGTCCACGTCGTTCCGCTGGTGGTCGTTGTGAAGACCTGGCCATTGGCGAGCGAGCTTCCTCCGGCGGTGGTGCCGCGGACACCGAAGACCGTCGAGCCGACGCTCAGCCGCAGAACGATGGAGTAACTCGTACCACTGACGACTGCGGCAGGAGTTGCGAAGGTCGTCGTGTAGTACGCGGCGGATCCGACGTTGGTGACCGGCCCCAGAGTACTGGTCGCGAGAACGGTCGTACCGGGGTTGATGCCGTTCAGGTTGCGAATCTCGACCGTGCACGTGCCCGATGTACCGGAGGCGAGACCGAGAGCGACCGTGAGCTTCGTCAGGTTGCCGGTGATGCCGGCGCGGAACGTCTGTCCGGTCCAGGTCGTGGCGCTCAGGTTGTTGGTCGTCGAGAGCGCGGCAGGATTGCTGAACTGATCCTGCGCTTCGCCGCCGAACGTCGCGAGTTTCACATCGCCGGGGCTCGTTGCGACATCGACGTTCGTGCCGCTGGCGCTGCCGAAGTCGGCGAACGTCGTATCGGTGAAGCAGGCATTCGGCGTGTTCGGCGTGAGCGAGAGATTCTGAATCGTCGTCGCATTCGCGTTGACGACGACGCCGTTCGCTGACGCGCCCGTGTAGCCCGCGGCGTTCGCCGCAACCGTGTATGTTCCGGCGTCGATCGCCGGGAACTGATAGAAGCCGCTGACGTTCGTCGTCGCGGTCAGCGTGCCGGCCGTGACCGTCGCATTGCCGACGGGATTGCCAGCGGACGTGATCGTTCCCTGCAGCACGCCGACCGCGTTGCCGGCAGAGCCGAAGACGACCGCCGCGGACGCGGGCGAGTCGACGCTCATCGGCGTCAGCGCGGTGCCGGGACAATTGTTCCGCGCACGAACGAAGTAGTAGTACGTCGTCGCCGCGACGCCGCTCGCATCGATGTAGCTCGTCGAAGTCAGTCCCGACACGAGCGGCGATCCGCCCGGGAACGTCGACGTCGTATTGCGATAGACCGCGTAGGTGCCCGACGTTGCATTCGATCCCCATCCGGCCGGCGCAACCCACGACACGACGACGCTCGGCGCGGTCGTCGAGTTGACGGAAGGAGCGCTCAGCGCGGCAGGCGCCGAACAGTTGACGATCGCCACCGTCGCGTTGTCTTCACGGCGCGTCGGCGCCTGCGTATCGGCGAGCGGGAAGAACATGCGCGAGTCGGTCCAGAGCGGATGGACCTGCCGGTTCGCGGCGGCGATGCCTGAGTAGTCGCCGTACTGATTGCCGTTGTACGACGTGTTGTCGGTGCTGTTTTCGTCGCTGTAGTTGGCGTTGTTCCGCCACGCGGAGCCGCCGTCTTCGACGAGCACGTTCGGCTCGAACGAGACGCCGCCATTCGACGAACGCGCGTAGACCATCTGCGTCTTGCGGTTGACCGGATCGAGACGGCTGTCATACCAGGAGACGTTCACGCTGCCGTCGGACTGATCGACCGCCAGCCACGGAAAGATCTGCGTCGCGCCGAAGTTGTCGTCGTTCACTTTGACGCGCGCCGACCACGCCGCGCCGCCGTTCGTGGAACGGATCACGTACGTATTGAGGTCGGGACCGGTCGTCGTGCCGGCCGGGAAATCGGGGAACGCAACATAGAGGTTGCCGAAGAACGCCGACGCCGGATTGCGATCGATGTCGAGCGCGCCGAAGCCGTTGATGCCGCGTTTGTCCTGCGGCGGCGGGAAGTTGTTGCTGCCGAATGACTGCAGTGCGAGCGTGGCGATGACTGCAGGAGCGCTCCACGTCGCGCCGCCATCGGTCGATTTGGAGAAGACGATGTTCTCGACGTTGTAGCGGCTCCAGATCACGTAGACGGTGCCGTCGACGCCGACGACGACGTTGCCGCCGATCGCGCCGGTATTCGACGGGAAGTTCACCGTCGTCCACGCCGCACCGTCATCGGAGTACGCGATCTTCTCGGCGTTCGCGGCGTCCCAGATGACGTAGATGCGGCCTGGATGCGAGAAGGGTTGGCCGGTCGTGTTGTCGATGGCCATCATTTCTTTGTCGTTGCCCTGCGTCGTCGACGCGATGCCGTTGACGACGGTCCCGAGACTCTGCCAGCTGGCACCGTTGTCGGAGGAGCGAGCCACGACGATCGCGGCACCCGATGCGCCGGCGGCGCTCTGCGAGATGAGCATGTACGTCGCGTATGCGCGACCGAGGTTGTCCCACGCCAGCGCGGGATCGCTGCCGAACCAGAACGCGGCGCTCGGAACACCGCCGGTGATCGCCGCCGGCCAGGGCGCGCAGTTGTACGTCCACGTCGCGCCGCCGTCGGTCGAACCGAAGAGCGCCATCGTGCCGAACGTATTGGCGGTGCCGCCTGTCGGCGACTGGCAGGCCGGCGTCGTGTCTTTGAAGAATGTATTGGAGAACGCGATGAGGTGCTGCGGGTTGTTGTGATCGACGGCGATGTTCGTCTCGCCCTGGTAGCCTTCGACACCGTTGGCGGGATCGACGTTGGTGCCGATCGATGCGGCGCTCGCGTGCAGATTGAACAACGAATTCACGGGGTACTGGCGAAGCGAGAACGCTTCCGTGCCCGCCGGAACGGACGCTCTCGAGCTGAGGTTCACTCCGCGCTGCATCTGCCACACCTTGCTCGCACACTCGATCGGCGGTGGCATCATGATCATGTTCGGATGCGCGCGCCGATTGTCTTCGTACGTGTCCGCCGGGTCTTCGATCGCGACGCTGACGATGTCGAGCACCGCCTGCGACAGGACGCCCTGACACTGCGGAATCTCTGCTGACCCCGGTGGAGGGGCGAGCACGATCGGCGCTGCGAGCCTCGCCAGCGCCTCCGCTGAGGGAGAGCGCGGCGCAGACTGCGCGTTTGCCGCGGCCGTGAGGCAGAGAAGAATCGTGAGCGCGAGGCCGATACGTTTCATGAAGGGTCCTTGTCTGTTGATCTCGAACGAATGAGCGGAACTGCATGACGAGTACTGCCGCAACACGCCGCCGATCATGTCGTCGTCGATGAGCAGAACGGAGTTCTGCACGCGGGTGAAGGAATCGTCATCTTGCTGGAAGGGCGGGAAAGACCGGCCGGCATGATACGCGCGTCAGCGCGCGGACGCATCACCTGTTCGGCGGTTATTGGAAACGCCGCGCGAACTGTACGCTCGGGTCGTTCGTGATGTTGTCGGTCGTCGCCCCGTAGACGAACGCGCTGCCGGAGATGACCGCGAACGTGATGCTCTCGCCGCCCGCGAGCGTGTAGCCATCGAGCAGCTCCGGCACGCCAAGCTGCGCGAAGTAGGTCGGATCGTAGCCGCGCGTCACCGACTTCACTTCGATGCCGTCCGCGTTGCGCACGGTGATCGTCATCATCACTCCCCGATCGAGCGTCCGAATCCCGATCGCCAGCCGGAACTTCTCCACGTCCGAAGGCGCCAGCAACACTCCGACACTCCCCGGCTGCAGTGCCTCCGCAGCCATCATCTGCTCCTCGGCGAATCCGGTCGTGCCCGCCGCGCCGCCATCGTTGAAGACGCGCACGAGACTGACGGGCAGTCCGGAGTCGAGATCGCCGATGACGTCGACGCTTCCGAGACCTGACGCGACGCCCATCGCCGGCAGCAGGTCGGCGTACGTGACTGTTTTCCCCGGCGCAATCGCAAATGTCAGCGACGGATCATTCGCCGCGCCCGAAACCCGCTGCGAATGAAAGACGAGCTTCCCGCTCAGCGTCGCGCTTTTCGGGTTGTAAAGCTGCATCGACGTTTTGAAGTACGAGCCGAACGCGCCGGGCGTCGAGCCGACGACCGGAAGGAGGCTCATCGGCGGAAGCGGCACGTTCGTGACGAGCACCGACGCGGTGTTCGACGGCTGCGACGAAACGTCGCAGGTCGCCGTGTGGTTGCGCGCGACGACGCGATAGAAGTAGCGCGCGTCGCCGGCGCGCGTGAACGATGCGGAGGTGATGGTGATCGTCTGCGTGGTCGTCGCACCTGCCGGAAAATTTTCATCCGTCGATTCGGAGACGACGTATTCGGTCGCGTCGGTCACCGGCAGCCACGAGACGACATACGCGGCGCCGCCGACTGCAGACGACGGCGCGCTGACCTGCGGAGCGGCAGGCGGCGGACACGGATTCGGTGCAATCGCCGGCTGAATCGTGACGGTCGACGTCGACGTCGACCCGGCGATCGATGCCGTGATGTCGGTCGTCCCGATCGTCTTCGGCGTGATGCTGACGCTCGCCGTTCGCGAGCCTGCTGCAATCGACACTGATGCAGGGACGGTCGCCACCGCGGTGTTCGACGACGCGAGCGTGACAGTCGTGGCGACCGACGTCGTGCCGCTCAACGTTGCCGTCAGCGATCCGGAGTTGTTGACGCGCACGTTCAGTGCGGACGGCGTGAGCGCAATCGTCAGCGGCGGGATCGTGATCGCGCCGTTGACGAGCGTGAGTCCGCCGTTGCCTGAAGTCTCTTTCGTCGACGCGCTTCCGCCGGCGTCGGTGAGCTGCGTGAGCGATGGATCGAGTGTGAGAGTGATCGACGTTCCGGGATTCGCACTGCCTGAAAGCGTGAAGACGAGATGCGCGATCCGATCGCCGGGCGTCGCCGCATTCAACGTGAACGGAATCGGATTCGTCGATTCCTGAAACGTGTCGAGCAGTGAGATCGCGCCGGCCGACGCCGGCGAAAACTCGGAAGTCGGCGTCAGGTTCGCCGTGATCCCGGCGCGCGTGAACGTCACCGACGAAACCGACGACGCCGGCGCGTACGTCACCTTGATGCTGTACGACTGAATGCGCGAGCCGGCCGGCTGATCGACGCCGAGCGACGTACCGGCGACATCGCGAATGAACACCGGAACATCGACCGTGGTGCCGGTCGCGTTCACGCTGCCGACCGTGACGACGTCGGCCGCTGCCATCACGGTCACCGGCATGAAAGAGCTGAGCACGAGGATGCAGAGAATCACGAGGGGAGAGGATTTGGCGATCATGGGTATCCCGCCATCTTCTCCGATCGAAGCGCCGATCGCTAACTCTCCGGCGCATGCGCCACGACATATCCAAAGATCTGCAGGTTCTCTGCGCGGGCGTCGAGCTCGATGGCCGGATAGCGATCGTTCGCGCTCACGAGCCGGATCGTGTGGCCCGACTGTTCGAAACGTTTCAGGTAGAGGCTGTCGTCGCGGCGGATGAGGACGATCTGCCCGTTTGCCGTGCGCGCACTTCGCGTTTTTTTGAGATACGCGAGCTCACCGTCGCGCAGCGGATCGGGACCGCCATCCATCGAGTCACCGGTCACCCGAGCGATGATCTTCGCACCGCGATTCCATGCGCCACGCGGGATGAGCTTTCGTTCGGTCTCGAGCTCGACGAGCAGTTCAGCGTTCGGATTCGCCGCGGCGCGAACCGGAACGACCTCGCGACGAAGCGTGACTTTCGGAACAGCACGCATCAGACCCGCGACCGGCAGCTCGTTCGGAAGGACGTGCGGCAGCAACAGGTCGCGGGCGCGGTCGAGTGCCAGCAGCACTTCACGCAGCACATCGACGCTCACGACCAGCTCGCCGTCAGTGACAATCAGCGCCGGATCGAGGCCAATGGCCCGCGCGATCTCGATGAGCTCGGGAACGGTCGCGACCTGTTTCCGATTGAGGATCTTGCTCAGCTTCGCGGCCGACATCCCCGCGGCCGTGGCGATGTGAAGCCGCTTCAGGCCACTTCGCTTCACCGCCGCGATCAACCGATCGATCACTTCCATCGCGATCGAACGGTAAGCCGCGAGGACGCAGCGAAGGCGCACGATCGGTTTCGCGGCGAGATAAAACGATGCATTAATTTTCGCTTAGCGCAAGTTTCTACCGCAAAGTTGCTCACAGAGGGAACAAATGTTACTTAATGAGCAACAAGCCGGCAACACCGATCCGCATGTTGCCAGAGACACTTACGCCAGCAATCGCCATCGCAGGCACGGCGTCTCCGCTGCCGGTGACAAATGCCCGAGTCGGAGCAAAGAAAAACGGGGCCGCGCGTTTGCGCGGCCCCGTCATACGCTTGTCGCGCAGATGCATTTAGCTCGCGTGTAAAAGAACGAGAACGGAGATGCTGAATTCGATCGTACGTCGCATTCGTGCGTGTTCCGCGTCATCGCGGTTTCAGCATCTGTGCAGTATCCGGTTGCCGGACGACGCCAACGACCACCGCTTCCCGAATCTCGTCGCCTTTGCGCACTCAGCGAATCAGCAGCAGCAGCCCTTCGTGATTCTTTGATGGAACCACAATCGCGTCTCGTTGTGAGACTGGCTCGCCCGGCGCCGTCGCTTTCGTCATCGCCTGCACGGTCACATAGATTCGGATCGTGCTTCTCGTCGCTACGTCGGCAAAGCCACCGCCCGCCGGCATGACCCACGTCAGTGAATAGGTATCGCCCGCGACTACTGAGGCTGCGGCGAGGGTGAAAAGCGCGATCGCACTTTTCGTCCGATCAGCTATCGTATGCACAACAGTGGCCGTTCGTGCGAAGGTCCGCGCCACTGAATGGCCACTGTCGCGAATTCGTCTTAGGGTTTTTTGCGTATTCCCTTCTCGCGGGCGATCCGCTGACGGTCCTCGAAATAGGCTCTCGTCGGGAGCTCTTCAAGCTTCTTGCGCCCGGTCACCTTCGACCATGCATCCTGGTTCTGAGCGATTCGGAGCACTTGCTCGCGAGCTTGTTGCGAGTAAACGACGGCCCTTTCAAGGTCTTCATCAACGGCGAACGCGCGCCCGGCTGCGAATACGTAGTGATTCGCGATTCCCGAACGCAGCCACGGCACGACGGGACTGTCGGGATGAAGTGCGATGGCGCGTTCCAGAACGGCGATCTTGTCGAGCGACGAGTGACGCACAACCAGCGGCGCGATATATGGCATGTACGGAGAATCTGGTTGCTCGCTGAATATCTTCTCGACCATTCCAGGCAATTGAAGATTCCGAATGGCTTTCCAAATCGGAAGATCGCGCTCGGTCGGCGTTTCGATCGTGAGGGTCGCGGTTGAGGAAACAGCGACAGGCGGATCGTCGTCGGAATCGCGCGAGTCGTAAAGCAATGCTTCTACGCGCCAGACGCCCGGGTTTTCAGTGAGCCGTCGGTCGACGGCCCAGGAGGTTTCGTCGAGGCCGAACGCCGGCAGACCTAAGTCGACCGTTTCGTTGGCACCGATGGTCAATGGCTGGTTATCTTCCGTGCCGAGATCGAGTCGGCCAAAATCGCTGTGATCAACCCACTCCGCGAGGAACGGTTCGCTTCCGTCAGAAGCGGTAAAACGCAGACTGACGGATGGCGCGAGGCTGATCATCGGCCCGACGTTCTTGATGTGCAAAACGATGGGGACAGCGAGACCGGGAAGCGTTCTGGCCGGCGTTAGAGATAACGTGACCTGTACTTTTGTCGATGGCGCGGCGTAAGCGCCCGATACGATCGCGAAGACGATGACAGAAGTAAGCATCGCGAGGATTTTTCTCATTGGTTTCACCTAAAGGAGCCGGCAGCGGCTCGGTTCGTCTGCGAATCGTGATGTATTCACGGTCCTGATCAGATGCCCAGTGAAAGCCCACGGTACCATCACCCCGGTCTGTGTTCTTGTTCATGGTGCACGCCAGTGCTGGCTGAAGCGCCATCATCTGCAACGCCGTGGCGCAGATCGACGATCGGCTGAAACACCGCGTCGATGGCGTGCTCGTCGATCGAACAAAGAAAATCGTCGAGCTCATCTCTCCTCTCTGCGATCGCGTGCATTGGTGGCTCCTTTGGCCACGCGATCGTAGAGCGCCGAACTTCACGCGATCATCGCGATCGCGTGAAGTCGGCGTAAAAGCCGTGCCGGCTTAGAAATGAATCGCGAACTCCACTCCCATCGTGCGCGGATCGTTCGTCATGCCGGTGAGGTTGTTGAAGTCGATACCGTTCTGCACGATCACTTCATCGGTCAGATTGCGGCCGAACACCGCCGCGGAGTATTTGCCGTTCGCCCACGTGTAGCCGACGCGCAGACCGAGCTCGAACGAATCGGCGTGGAACTCTTTCGACTCGTAGAGGAAGAACTGCTTGTCGCTGTGATACGCCCAGTCGAGCGAGCTGCTGATCTGTCCGGCGCCGAAGAGTTTGCGATAGTCGATGATGCCATTGACGATCCACTCGGGTGCGTGCGGGAGACTGTTGCCGTTGACGTTCGCCAGTCCGCCGACGATCGGATCGAGGACCGTGCAGCCGCCGCCGCACGGAGCGACCGTCAGCCGCGGATCTTTGATCTCCGTGTGGTTGTAACTGACGCCGAGAGTTGCCAGCCATTCCGGCGCAGGCAGCCAGTTGATGTCGGATTCGAATCCGTAGCCTTCGGTCTTGTCGGCATTGAGCAGCGTCGACACGTTGTACTGGCCGCCGACCGCCGTCATCTGCTGGCCGTCCACGGTATATCGATAGATCGCGCCGTTGAGCCGCAGCGTCCGCTCGTTCAATTCGGTCTTGAATCCGACTTCCGTCGACAGGAGATTCTCCGTGTCCGCGACCGACAATCCGTTCGTCGCCGGATCCGTTCCGCCGGACGTATCGGGTGCGAAGAGGATTCGTCCCTGAATGCTCGGCGCGCGCGATCCGGTCGCGACGCGGCCGTAGAGATTCACGGTCGGACTCGCCGCATACGTCGCGCTCACGTCCCAGTTCGCGAAGTCATCGCTCGTCTTTGCGCGAACCGGCGCGATCGTCTTCGTATTGAAGAACAGCGGCTGCTGCCGTTCGGCGGTGAGCTTCTTTTCGTCATGCGTGAAGCGCAACCCGCCCTTCAACTTCCACTTCGGCGAAAGGCGATAGTCGGCAGACGCGAACATCGCCCATGAGTCGGCGATCTGCTTCTGCGTCGCGCGGCCTTCCTGCGGATTGCCGGGAGCGATCGACGTGTAGCTGCGCGTCTCCGCCTTCAAATTTTCATTGAAGAGAAACGCGCCGGCCAGCCACTGCAGCGGCGACGTCGTATGCGTTGCGTAACGAACCTCTTCCGTGAACTGCGTCAGCTTCGGGATTCCGTCCGACGACTCGGAGTAGAACGGGATGAATCCCGGTCCGAATGGCGGCGCGAACGAGGCGCCGAAGCCGCCGTCGATGTCGCCGCGGCTGAACATGTCGAGCTGCTCGAACGCCGTCACCGACGTCAGCGTGCCGCCGGCCATGTCGTAATCGACCTTCACGTTTCCGCCCTGCGACGAAATCGTCTGCGAGTTCAAGCCGTCCTGAAACACCTCGCGCTGATCGAAACCGGGCACGAGCGAATTGCTCCCCTTCTGCAGAATGTTCGCGCGGAAGACGCGCGCGGTGCCGTCGACGTCCCACGCGTGCACGTTCGTCAGCACGCTCAGATGATCGATCGGTTTCCATAACAGCTGCAGCCGGCTCGCCCAGTTGCGATAGCCGCCGATGGCGTTCTTCTGTCCCGTATGTCCGTTGTCGATCCAGTCATCCTGGCGCTGATAGAGAAACGAGAATCGCGCGCTGATCGTCGACGTCAATCCGCCGCCGACCGCGCCGCGAATGTCAGCCGTTCCGAACGTGCCGTACGAGCCCTGCACGTACGCTTCGTGATCCTGCGACGGTTTCTTCGATTCGAACTTGACGATGCCGGCCGGCGTGTTGCGGCCGAACAGCGTGCCCTGCGGTCCGCGCAACACTTCGACGCGATCGACGTCCCAGACCGGCATCCCTTTCAGCACCGGATTCTCGAGGACTTCTTCGTCGTAGATCATCGAGACCGGCTGGGAGGCGTTGAGGTCGAAGTCGGTGTTGCCGAGGCCGCGGATGTAGAAGCGAGGGAACGCGCGGCCGAATGAGGATTCGATGACGAGACTCGGGACGCGGCCGGAAAGCGCTTTGACGTCGGCGCCGCCCGCGGTCACGACTTCCATCGCCGCATCGCTGACCGTCGTCACGGCAGCGGGAACATCCTGCACGTTCTCGGCGCGCTTCTGCGCGGTGACGACGATCTCTTCGAGCACCGGCGCCGGTTTCTCTTCCGGAGGTTTCGGCGGTTCGGCCGGCGGCGGCGTCTGCGCTGCAATGACGAGAGGAAAGAGGAGCGCGAGGATGAAGACGAAGAACGGGGTCCGGCCAGCCTGGGAGTGAGTCATTGATCCCTCCGATTGCGTGAATTGCCGGGGCGAGTACCGATTGAGGATTGCGGGCAGTATAGCCCTTCATACTCACTCCATAATCGCCACGCATCTTCCTCGCAACAGGAGGAAGTCAACATGAACAACGGCATTCGATGGGCAGTGATCGCCGGCGCGCTCGTACTCGCGCTCGGCGTCAGCGCGTTCGCGTACAACGCCGGTCTGGCGCACGGAATCGAGCAGAGCGGAAAGATCGTCGCCGCGCCCGGCGCTCCGTATCCGTATCCGTATTACTACGGCGGCTGGCACCGGCCATGGGGCGTCGGATTCTTCTTCGGTCCGATCTTCTTCATCTTCTTCTGGGTCTTCGTCATGCGCGCGATCTTCGGCGGACGTCGGTGGCGCCGCGGCTGCGGGGAGAGTCATTTCGACGAATGGCATCGCCGCGCGCATGAGCGGATGTGGAACGAGCCGCGCAAAGAGGCGCCTTCGCAGCAGTGAAGACGATCCTCGTCGTCGATGATGAGCCGCAGATCGCGGAGATCGCGAGCGATTATCTGCGGCGCGCCGAGTTCGACGTGATCACGGCGGCCGACGGCGCTCGCGCACTGGAACTGGTGCGCGAGCGTCGCCCCGACCTCGTCATCCTCGACCTCGGCCTGCCACGCATCGACGGCCTCGACGTCGCGCGAACCATTCGCCGCGATTCCGATCTGCCGATCATCATGCTCACCGCGCGCGTCGCCGAAGACGATCGCCTGCAGGGACTCGAGATCGGCGCCGACGACTACGTGACGAAGCCGTTCAGTCCGCGCGAGCTGGTGGCGCGCGTGCGCGCGGTGTTGCGCCGCACCGAAAGTCGCGACCGCGATGCGGATGTCTTCACGGTCGCGGATCTCGTCATCGACGTCTCGCGCATGGTCGTCACGCGCGATGGTGAAGCGATCGATCTGACGCCGACCGAGTTCCAGATCGTCGCCACGCTGGCGCGCCATGCCGGACGCGTCTTCACGCGTACGCAACTGCTCGATGCGGGACGCGGCTCAACGACGGAAGCGTTCGATCGCGCGGTCGACTCGCACATCAAGAACATCCGGCGAAAACTGGAGCGCGATCCGCGCGCGCCGCAATACATTCAGACGGTGTACGGAATCGGCTATCGCTTCGCAGGCGCATGAGACGGCACTGGCGTCATCGCAGACATCGCTACCGCGGACAGATGCCGCCGCCGTTCGTACGGCGGATGGGCTGCGCATTCGGTGCGCTCATCCTCTCCGCCGCGATCGGCGCGAGCACGCTCGTCTCGATGCTGCTTCGCGCGCCGCAGCGCGCGCTGGCGACCGTCGCGATCGGGATCTTCGTTTCCATCGCGGTCATCGCCGGCTTCGCGTTCGCGATCGGCCGCGTCGGACGCGCGTTCCGCGAACAGAATCGTTTGCGCCGCCAGCTGATGGCCGACGTCGCGCACGAACTACGCACACCGCTCGCGATTCTGCAGGGCCGCATCGAAGGATTGCTCGATGGCATCTACGAACGCGATGACGAACGACTCGGCGAGCTGCTCGACGAAACGCGGCATCTGTCGCGACTCGTCGACGATCTCCGCACGCTTGCGAACGCCGAAGCAGGCGCGCTCGAGCTGCGCAAAGAAACCGTCGACCTCGCGGAACTGATCCGCGACACCGCGGCGTCGCTAAGCGGAACGATCGTCGTCAACGTTCCGGCGGAGCTGCCGATCGTCATCGATCCGATGCGCATCCGTGAAGTGCTGCTCAACCTGTTATCGAACGCGTTGCGCGCGACGCCGCCCGACGGACGTGTCGCCATCGACGCGACGGACGACGACGCGAACGTCACCATTCGTGTCAAAGACAACGGCAGCGGCATTCCCGCCGATCAGCTCTCGTCGATCTTCGATCGCTTCCGCAAAGGAGGCGACTCGACCGGCTCCGGACTCGGACTCGCCATCGCCCGCAAGCTGGTCGTTGCGCACGACGGCGACATCCGAATCGAGAGCGTCGAAGGCAAGGGAACGACCGTTACCGTGTCGCTGCCGCGCTGACGATCACGCCCCGATCACGCAACGATCTCGCCGAACTTGCCGGTCTGATAGTCGAACATCGCCTGCCGGATCTCGGCCGTCGTGTTCATGACGAACGGTCCGTAACGCGCCACCGGCTCGTTGAGCGGAACGCCGGCGAGCAGGAGCAGCTCCGCGCCGTTGTCCGACGTGATCGTCACCTCGTCGCCATCATTCTCGAAGAAGACCGCGTCGTTCTCGCCCGCCGAGCGAGTTCCGAAGATCGCTTCTCCACCGATGACGAACGCGAACGCGTTGTACGTCTCCGGAATCGGCTGCGTGAACCGCGCACCCGCCGCGAGACGAACGTGGAAGTACATGATCGGCGTCCGCGTATCGATCGTCGCAGTCGTGCCGAGCGATTCGCCGGCGATGACCGTGACGGTCACCTTTCCATCGGCGCTGGTCGCGGTCGGAATCTCGGACGCGCGCAGTTCCTGATAACGCGGCTTCATCATCTTGTCGCTGCGCGGCAGATTCACCCAAAGCTGAAATCCGTGCAGCCGTCCGCCGTTGCGGCGCAGCTCTTCCGACGGCATTTCGGAGTGAATGACGCCGGAGCCGGCCGTCATCCACTGCACGTCGCCGGCGCCGATGCGTCCGCGATTCCCCTGCGAGTCTTCGTGCTCGATCGCCCCTTCGAGAATGTACGTGACAGTCTCGAAGCCGCGATGCGGATGATCGGGAGCACCCTTCGCTTCGCCGGGACCGTGCGAGATCGGCCCCATCCGATCGAGGAGCAGAAACGGATCGACATGGTCGAGACGCGCCGTCGGAAACGGACGCGTGACGATCATCCCTTCACCTTCAGCTTGCGAGACGGCGTGAACGAGCTTTGCGACAGATCGGGTTTTCATTTCACCCATCGCAACAAAAGGGTATTCCGGAGGCTCACTGCCGTTTGAAGAACTGCACGGCCCGTTCGTGCTCCTCGGCGGCCGCGCGCGTTTTGAACGTGCCGAGGTTGCGGCGCTTGCCGGTCTTCGGATTCTTCTTTCGCGAATAGAGCCGGTACTCGCCTGACTTCAGTTTCCGGATCATGCGCGGGCGGCGCGCGTTCGGGCCGCTTTCACCGCCGCATTGTGGCGCGACGTTGCGCTGCGCTTGTGTGCGGCGGTCTTCGCCTGACGCGAGAGCGCCTTCTTCGATGCGGTCGATTTCGGTTCGTGCTTCAGCGCGGCGCGAACCGCTTTCGACCGTTTCGCGGACGGCTTGCTGTGCGACTTCGCCTTCTCGAGATCGTGCTCGGCCTGCTTCCGCGTGCTCGCGGACGCGCGGCCTTTCGGCGGAGCCGGCAGCTTCACGCCGGCGCGGCGCGCCTTCGACAATCCGATCGCAATCGCCTGCTTCGTCGATCGCGCGCCGTGCTTCCCGTGACGGATGTGCTCGATCTCCTCATGCACGAACTCGCCTGCCTGCGTCGACGGCGCTTTCCCTTCACGCTTGTCCTGCCGCGCTTTGCGGATGGTCGCTTTCTCCGGCAAGGATTCCTCCTCAGAGCACTTTTTTCGCGGCGCTCTTCACGATTTTCTTCGCCGCCGTCTTCACCGGCGCCTTCGCGGCGCGACGCAGCGCCACGATCGCCGTGACCGCGGTCGTCACCGCCGCCACGGCAATGCCGGCGGCGTGTTCCTTCTCCGTCCGGTCCATCGCACTCCAGTGACCGAGGAGTTTCGTCACTTTTTTGTCGGCCATCGATTCGACGTCGCCGACTTTTTTCGCGACGCTGTCGATCGCTTTGATCGTCGCATCGCGCAGCAGAGGCTCCAGCATCATTGCTTTCATGCAGGAACTGTCGTGCAAGCTGCAATCCCGTTTCGCACGCTTTCACCGCCGCGGCCGTTAAGGTACTCTCGCGCTCCGGCTTCACCCTCCTCCATGCGCACAGCGGTCTTCTCCATCATCTCCCCCAACTACCGGCACTACGCGCGCGTCCTCATGGCGTCGGTGCAACAGCAGCATCCCGACTGGGATCGCTTCGTCCTGCTCGTCGACAGCGACGCGGAAACTGCGCCGGACGAATCGTTTACGACGATTCCGCTCGATGCACTGCCGCTCCCGAATCGGCGACAGTTCTGCTTCCGCTACACGATCCTCGAGCTCAACACGGCCGTGAAGCCGTGGATGTTCGAGCATCTCTTCGGGCGCGGCTACGATCGCGTCGTCTACTTCGATCCCGACATCTTCGTTTACAGCCCGCTCGCCGAGCTCGACACGGCGCCGCCCGAAACGTTCATCACGCTCACGCCGCATCTCACCGGCTCGATCAGCGGCGACGAACATCCGAGCGAGCGTTCCATCCTCCTCGCCGGCTCGTACAACCTCGGCTTCCTCGCCGTCACGCGCCATCCGCACCTCGCGCGCTTCCTCGCGTGGTGGCAGCAGAAGCTCGAATATCAGTGCGTCGTCGATCCGGCGCGCGGACTCTTCGTCGATCAGAGATGGATGGATCTCGTGCCGGGACTCTTTCCCGATGTGCGAGTGCTCCGGCACGACGGCTGGAACGTCGCCTACTGGAATCTCGAGCAGCGCACCGTCGTCGCGGAGCCGGGCGGCGAGATCACGGTCAACGGCGCGCCGCTTCGCTTCTATCACTTCAGCGGATTCGACGCCGCGCTTCCCAGCGTTCTCTCGCGCCACGAGCGCGGACGCAAAGTCGCCGATGCCGGCGACGTGCGTGGTCTCATCGACGGCTATCGCGACGCGCTGATCGCCGCGGGATCCGAATCGTTTCGCAATGAGCGTTACGCATTCGCGACGTTCGCCGACGGAACGCGCATCCCCGAAGCGGCTCGCATCGCTTATCGCGACTCGGACGAATTGCAGGCCGCCGCCGGCGACGATCCGTTCGCGCACTCCGAGCTTTTCGTTTCCTATCGGGATGCGGCGCCGCGCAGCATGGTCAGCGCGAAAGCGGCGCTGGCGTCATACAGATTCCTGTCCAGAGCACGTCCGCTCGTTCGGCTGATTCCGCGAAGTCTGCGCACCGCGATGCGCGAGTTTCTCCTCGGCCGCAAAGATGCGCCGCTCCCGGAAGCTCGCGGCGGTTCGTCGCTGCCACCGGGACTGAACGTCGCCGGCTATTTCCGCCGCGACACCGGCGTCGGCGAATCGGCACGGCTATGCGTCAAGTCATGCGAAGCAATCGGACTGCCGGTGCATGCCGTCGATATCGACAGCGCCGACGCGCACGCCGTTTGGCGCACGAGCATCCATCACGTGAACGCCGATCAGCTGCCGGTCGTTCATAAAGACAATCAACCGCTCTTCGCGGACAGCGCGTACAACATCGGCTGCTGGCATTGGGAACTGCCGGAACTTCCCGACGAGTGGATCGCGTCGGCGGCACCGCTCGACGAAATCTGGGCGCCGAGCGCATTCGTGCAGAGCGCGATCAGCCGCAAGGTGACGATCCCGGTCGTCCACATGCCGCACGGAATCGCCGTAAGCGACATCGAGCCGTGCTCGCCGCAGGAGCTCGGCGTACCGAACGGACGATTCACCTTCCTCTGCATGTTCGATCTCGACAGCGTCATGGAGCGAAAGAATCCGCTCGGCGCGATCGACGCCTTTCGCCGCGCGTTCCCGAACGATTCGTCAGCCGCGCTGCTGATCAAAGCAGGACGCTCCGCACAGCATCCCGCCGAATATGCGGAACTGCAGGAACGGCTGCGCGATCTGCCGAACGTTTATCTCACCGATCAGATGCTGTCGCGCGCTCGCGTCAACGGTTTGATCGCCGCGTCCGACAGCGTCGTGTCGCTGCATCGCTCGGAAGGTTTCGGACTGATCCTGGCCGAAGCGATGTACCTCGGCAAACCGGTCGTTGCCACCGGCTGGTCGGGCAACATGGACTTCATGAACAGCGGCAACTCCTGTCCGGTCGGCTACGACCTCGTGACGCTCGATCAGTCGCATGGTTACTATCACGCTGGCGGGCAGTGGGCGGAGCCGGACGTCGCGCACGCATCACAACTGATGCTGCGGATCGTCGACGATTCCGCGTGGCGCAAACAGCTCGGCGCGCGCGCCGGCGAAACGATGCGCACGCGCTTCAGCCCCGCCGCCGCCGGCGCGCGCTATCACCGCCGCCTGGAGTTTCTCGGGTTGCTCACCCGCGAATAATCCGGCGCAATCACGGCAGCCACTGCGCGCCGTACGTCGCGCGAATGCGCCGCTCCGCTGCCGCGCGCGCGTCGGCGTACGGAATGCGATCGAGCAGCGCCGGGGCGAATGCGCCGGCCGCCGCAAAGCTTTCGATCGCGCCCGGCTGGTCCATCGCGTCGAGCTGCGCGTAGCCGAGGTCGAGGTAGATTTCGGGACGCCGATCGATGGAGAGCGCGCGGCGATACGCATCGATCGCGCGCGCCGGCTCGCCGCGATAGCGAAGGATCGTGCCGCGCGCGTACGACAGCTTCACATCCTGACCCTCGAGACATTCACAGCCGCGCAGCACCGACTCGGCGTGCTGCGACGCCGCGCGCTTCGCGATGTCGTTGCGATCGGCGACGCTGTCGAGCGCATCGAATGCGCGCGTCACGTTCGCCTCGCAGGCCAGCGGCAGCCAGACCGTGTAGTGAATCAGCACGATCGTCGCGGCGCCGATGAGAATCAGGGCGACGAGTCGCAGCGCGCGCGTCATGACGGCCGCCACGCCGCACAGAGCGCGGCAAAGTGGACGAGCAGCATCCGCACAACAGTTGTTTCGAGCGGAAACTGCGCGAGCGACAAAACGACCCAGAGCACCGCCAGCGGCAACGCCAGCAGCATCGCGAAACGCTGCGCCGGCGGCGCATCGGCGCCGACGTTTCGTAACGAGATCGCGCCGAGCATCACGAGGAAGGCGACGAACAGCAGATACGCCGGCACGCCGCCTTCGGCGAGCAGCTGCAGATGATCGTCATGCACTTCGCCGAAGTTCACGCCGCGGCTCCACGCTTTCCGCAGTACCGGATAAACCTGCTCCGCGCGAACTTTGTACGCGTAGTAGTTCCAGCCGAACGTCCCCGGCCCGACACCGGTCAGCGGACGATCGATCGTCATCAGCGACGCCGCGATGAACGGCGTCAGCCGATCGGTGAGCAGCGCGTTGTACTCGCCGGTGCGAAGCCAGTGCACCATGTTTTCCGCGCGCTGCCGCAGCGGCGCCAGCGACACGACGAGCAGCACCGCGACGACGATCGCGGCCAGCGCGCTGCGCAACGCGTACCTCCACGAAACGAGCGCGAAGAGGACGAACGCGCCGGCCACGAGCGCCGCAAGCGCCGTCAGCGTCTGCGCGGCGATGACGCCGGCGAGGAGCAGAAACGCCGCGGATGCGAACCATTTTCTCCGCTCACGATCGGCAATCGCCGCCGCGAGACACGCCAGCGCGGCCACCGCGAGATAGCTGCCGATCTCATTCGGATTTCCGATCAGCGCCGTGCATTGAAAGTGATGGCGCATGTCCGGCTGCGTGCCGAACGGCATCCAGATGTTCAGCTCCTGGAGAATGTCGACGACGGCGTTGATCACCGCGGCGACGAGCGGCACCGACACGAGCGCGAGAAAGGCGCGGTTCGTCTCCGCGCTGCGCAATGTTGCGATGAAGACGATCAGCGTCGCGACGCCGGCGATCACGCGCAAACCGCTCACCGTCGGATTCGTCGACGTCAGCGTGACGATGATCATCCAGGCGAGAGCGACGAGCGGCATCACCAGCCAGCGATCGAATCGGATGCGCGGCCGATCGCCCATCACCAGCGCTCCAAGGAACACCGCAACGAGCACGATCGCCTCGGCGCGTAAGGCAAGTTCCTTCGGCAGGCGGAATGCGTCGAACGCGAACGGCAGGACTACCAACGGAATGCAGAACGCGCCGAGAAGGACGACAGCGAGAATCAGTGGCGAGCTCTTCACCGTTCGAACGCAGCAAAATACCACGACGATCCTGCTACCCTTGCCCGCTGTTTCGCCTGCCGATGAATGTCCTCGTCGTATCCGCGCGTTTTCCCTGGCCGTCGTACACCGGCGACCGGATGCGTGCAGCAGTCTGGCTCGAAGCGCTCGCACCGCACGCGCGCGTCGCGCTGGTGGCGCCGGCCGGCGAACTGCCGCCGACCACGCACGGCTTTCGTTACTTCCCAGCCGCGCCATCGTTTCTCCGCGGTGCGGCCGGCGCGATGGCAATTCTGCGACGCGGTTTGCCGATACAAACCGCGCTCGCCGCGCCGTTCGCCTGGAGTGACGCCATCGCGAATGCAACGCGCGAAGCCGGTCCGTTCGACACGACCATCGTCATTCTTTCGCGCTGCGATCCGTGGGTGCGCGCGTCGCTCGGCGGCGGAATGCACATCCTCGATTCGATCGATTCGCTGCGCCGCAACACCGCGGAGCGCGCCGCTGCCGCATCACCGCTGATGCGGATCTTCTGGCGCTTCGAAGAGCGCCGCCTCGCGCGCGCCGAGCGCGACCTGGGACGCGCGTACGACCGCGTCGTAGTCGTCAGCGATGACGAAACGAGCGAGTTCGGCGACGCCGGCATGGCGATCCCGAACAGCGTGCCGATCGCGCCGCTCGACCTGACCGCGCCGCGAACATACGACTTCGGTTTCTGGGGACGCTTCGCCTACTTCGCGAATGCCGACGCCGTCCGCTGGCTCCTCGATGAGATCGTGCCGGCCATTCGCGAGCGCGAGCCGGCAGCGTCGATCGTCATCGGCGGCGCCGCCGCGTCGCAGACGTTGCGCGCCGCCGCATCGCGCGCGAACGTCGAGCTCGTATCGCCGATCGCCGACGTCGCCGCGTTCGCGCGCAATGTCCGCGTCGCCATCGCGCCGATGCGTTACGGCAGCGGACAGTCGAGCAAGCTGCTCGAAGCAGCGGAAGCGGGATGCGCGATCGTGACGACCCCTCAGGCGCTGCGCGGTTTGCCGAAAATCGCGCCGCACGCGGCCGTCGCGTCGGATGCAACATCGATCGCGGCAACTGCGATCGAGCTGCTGCACGACGACGCGCGGCGCGCGACGATGGGCGACGCGCTGCGGCACGCCGTCGAACAACATCATTCGCGCCAAAGCGTTCTCGCCGCGATGGCGGAACTGGCCGGCGTGACGACCACGCGCGCGGCGGTGAACGAATGATTCGCCCGTCATCAAAAGAGAATTTCGCGCGCGGCGCGCTGCTCGTCACCGGCGATTTCCTCCTCGGCTGGGGCGCACTCGCCGCGGTCGTCTTCATGCGCCGCAACGTGCCGTTGCGTTTCACGCGCGCGCTGCTCCCGCCCGACAAGCTGCCGGTCGACGCAACTGCAGTCATCCTCTTCGCCGGCTCGTTCCTCATCGCGCTGGCGCTGAGCGGTTTCTATCGGCGGCGCGTCATGCCGCGCGAACGTCCGCTGATCGCGACCGCGCTCGTGCTGCAGGTCGCACTGATCGCGGTCGGTGGCGCACTGACGGAACGGCCGCTGCCGCGCACGGTGCTCATCGGCGTGCTGCTGCTCGAAGCGCTGGCGCTGCCGGCGTGGCGCGCACTCATTCGCGTGGCGCTGCCGATCCGCCGTCGCGAAACGATCCTCGTTGGCGACGCTTCGCACGTCCGCGACGCGATGATCGGACTCGCCGCGGCGACCGACGCGCGCATGCGCCTCGTCGCGTGGTCCGGTCCGCGGGACGACGCGACAACACTCGATCTGCCGTACGCCGGCAGCGTCGACGATCCAACCGTTCGCGAACAGTTACGCGACGTCGAGGAAGTGATCTTTGTTCACCCCGAAGCGTCGCCGAACAGCCGCCTCGAACTGCTGCGCATTCGCGGACCGCGCGGTTACCTGCTGCTCGCATCGCACGCCGACGCGCTGCTCACATCGACGATGCTCGGCTGGGTCGGCGATCAGCCGCTCATCGAGATCGCGGTCGGCTGCGGCTACGGTTTGCGCGCCGCGATCAAACGCGCGGTCGACATCACGCTCGGCAGCATCCTCGGCCTGCTCGCGTTGCCGATCGGCGCGATCGCGGCCGCCGCGATCTGGCTCGACGATCGCGGACCGCTGCTCATCCGGCAGAGCCGCGTCGGCCGCGGCGGCGTGCCGTTCGCGATGTGGAAGTTCCGCTCGATGACGGTCCCGGAAAACGGCGAAGGCGACGGCATCGGACTGACGCGCATCGGCGGTCTGCTGCGCCGCTATCGCATCGATGAGCTGCCACAACTGCTCAACGTCATCAGCGGCGACATGAGCCTCGTCGGACCGCGCCCGGAACGACCGGAGATCGTGGCGCGCATCCTCAACGACGTCCCCGATTTCGATCTGCGCAATCTCGTGCGTCCGGGCATCGCCGGCCTCGCGCAGGTTTCGGCGAAGTACGACAGCTCGCCGGAAGTGAAGCTGCGCTACGACCTGACGTACATGTGCGACTGGTCGCTGCTGCTCGACATCCGGCTGCTGCTGTCGAGCGTCTCGGCGTCGCTGGCCGGAAGCGGACTGTGAGCGAGGGCACGCTGTCGATGATCGTCCCGACGTTCAACACGGCGGCGATGACGCTGGCGACGTGCCGCGCCGCACTCGATGCCGCGCCGCCGAATACTGAGTTGATTGTTGTCGATGATGCATCGTCCGACAACACGCGCGAGTTACTCGCCGCCGAGTTGCCGAACGTGCGCGTGGTGCGGCTCAACGAAAATCGCCGCTTCGCCGCGGCGGCGAATGCAGGAGTCGCGGTTGCGCACGGCGCGATCATTCTGCTGCTCAACAGCGACGCGGTTGTCGAACGCGATTCGCTGCGCGCGCTCGTCGCGGCATTCGATGCCGAGCCGTCGCTCGGCGTCGCCGGTGCGCGGCTGCTCAACGAAGACGGCACACCGCAGTGGAGCGGCGGACCGGTGCCGACGCTGGCGTGGCTGACGGTGCTCGCCGGCGGCTTCGCGTCGCTGCTGCCGCGACGTCGCCGCGCCTTCGGCGGCGCGCAACCCGCGTGGGTGAGCGGCGCGGCGATGGCGTTTCGCCGCAGTGTGTTCGACGTCGCCGGTCCGCTGCGCGAGCACTATCGTTTCTACGCGCAGGATTTGGATTTCTGTCTGCGCGCGCGCGCCGCCGGCTGGAACGTCCGCGTCGTCGAAGAAGCGCGAGTCGTTCACGGCGGCGGCGTGACCGTAAGGCAATGGCGCAGCGTCGACGAGCTGCCGCACGATCCGGCGTTGCTCTGGCCCGATCTGCTGACGTGGGGCCGCGAGCACCACGGCGTCGCGTGGTCGACGACCGCGCGCATGTTGATGATCGTCGCCGCGTTCGTACGCATCACATCGCGACGACTGCGCGAGCTCGTGTTGCGCGGCGACGCGCGTGTACGGTCGCGCTCAACGACCGCCGCGTACGTCGCCGCTCTTCGTCAGCTCTTCGCAAAAAGCGAGGAACCCCTGCGTCAGCGCATCAGTTGAGTAACGCGTCGCGACGAGTGCGTGCGCGGCGTCGCCGATCGCATGCGCGCGCGCTTCGTCATCGAGCAGCGATTCGATCGAGGTGGTGAACGCCTCGACCTCGTCGGCGACGACGATGTTCTCGCCGTTCACGACATCGATTCCTTCCGCGCCGATCGTCGTCGAGACGACCGGTTTCCCGGCAGCCATCGCCGCAAGGATCTTGATGCGCATCCCGCCGCCCGAGTAAATCGGCGCGATCATCACCCGCATCCAGCCGATGAATGCCGCGGCGTCGGGAACCTCGCCGGAAAAGACGACGCCCGATGCCGCGAGCCGCGCGCGCAGCCATTCCGGCGCGCGGCTGCCGGCGATGTGCAGCTCGGCGTCACGACGGAGCCGCGGACGAAGTTCCTCCGCGATCCAAATCGCTGCCTCCTGATTCGGCCGGTAATCGAGCGAGCCGAGAAACCCGACTGCGTTCGGACTCTCATTGCGACGATCGACCGGCTGCGGATCGACGCCGCCCGGCAGCACGTACATCGGCCGCGTACAGCCGAGCGCACGAAAGTCGTTCGCATCGAGCTCGGTGATCGGCACGATCGCGTCGCACGCATTGAGTTGCGCGAGCTCGTATCGCCGCAGACTCCTCGCGATCGCGCGCAACGCCACGCGCTTCACGAATCCAGGCTCGTGCTCCGCCAGCCGCTCCCAGATTCGAAACTCGACGTTGAGCGAACGGAGAACGACCCGGGCGTTCGAGCTCTCGCGAATGGCGCGGAGATACGGGAGGAGGAAGGGACTCTCGAGCTGCACGACGTCGAAATCACGCTCGCGCAGTTTCCTTCGCAGTGACGATTCGAACCGCGGCGAATAGAAGCGAGCGACGAGTTGCGGCGCGCGAAGCGAGAAAGAGCGAAGGAACGCCGCGACGTGTGCGGAGGTGTCGATGTCGATCGCTTCGAGCGGCAGCGGCAAATCGTCGGCGTCGACGCGCTGTTTTCGCGGATTGAGGGAGAGGATCTCGACGTCGGCGCCGAGGCGTTGCAGGGAGAGCGCGACCTGCAGCATGACGACGCGGCCGCCGTCGGTCGGTGGCCACGCGATGCGCGGTGTGAGTTGAAGGATGCGCATCAGAGCAACCCCAGCTCGCGATACAGCGCCACGTGCGCCACCGCCGACTCTCGCGCAGTCGGTACATGGGCGGGAACATCCGTCGACGCGCCACGCAGCCACTCGTTCACCATCGATGCAATTCCTTCCGCGCCCATCTCCGGGCTCACCAGAAAGCCGCCCCCGTGCGCGCGAATCCTGTCGGCGATCGCGCCGTGATCGAACGCCACCACCGGCACGCCCGCGCTCCAGCATTCCGACAACGTCAAACTGAAACTCTCCGGGACGATCGACGGCAGCACCACGAGTCCGATGCGATGTCGCGCGAGCAGCCGCGGCAGCGAGCCGGCGCGGTAGTAACCATGCACGGCATCACGCGGCAGCGCGCGCAGCAGGTCGACGTCGCCGCCGCCGAAGACATGCCATTCCGCGCCGGGCGTCGCATCGATGATTGCCGGCAGAAGCGCGCCGCCTTTGTGCGGTTTTACGCTGCCTGCGAATGCGATCCGCCCACGTACGGGATCACTCCGCATCGCATCCGAAGCGATCCCTGGCTCGATCACGAACGCTTCGAGCTTCGGCGCAACCGCGCGATACGCATCGCGCAGAAACGCTGACGGAAAGATTGCGGCGCGAGCGCGATTGAGCAGCGCGACATTCGACAGCAGCGTGAAGTCGTGGATCGCCAGCAGCAGCGACGCATCGTCGGGCAGAGCGGGCAGATCATCGAACGCTCCTTCGACGATGAGCGTGTGCGCACCGATCGCCGCAAGCGACTCCGCGCGCCACGCGTGCGATCCGATCTCCATCACTCCCGGATGGAAGAGCGCGACCTCGCGCATCTTCCGCTCCTCGGCGAGCCGCGCGTTCAGCTGCACGACCACGCCGCCGAGCCGCAGCGATGGAGCGGTCGTCAACACATTGACGAGCGGAGGTCGTGGCATCGAAACGAGTGCACCGCGCGCACGTTGCAAACGCGTGCGCCACGCTTCATCGAGCCGTTCGGCGCTCCGCCTCGCAACAGACGCCAGCCCTTCGCCGCGAGCAACGCGCGAGGTGATTCCGATCATCGTCTGCGCGCCAGCACGCGTTCGTAAACGTCTTCGATTTCGGCCGCGTGCTCGTCGACGCTCTTCGGTCGCGGGATGCGCGCCGACCATTCATCGAGCAACTCCGGGCGCGCGATCGCGCGACGGACGATCGCTTCGAGCGCCGGCGCATCACCGTTCGGAAAGAGCTCGCCGCCGGCGCCGTCATCGAACAGCTCTGTCAGCGCGCCGTCGTTCGCGGCGATGACCGGCACGCCGCAAACCATCGCCTCGCGTGCCGCGAGTCCGAACGATTCGAGTCCGACCGACGGCACGAGCAGCGCATCGAGCGATCCGAAAATGCGCGGCTTCTCTTCCTCCGCGAACGTCCCTTCCAGCGTCAGCGACGCGCCGCCGCGCTCGCGCAGCATCGCCGTGTATTCGGCCGACGCGTTCGCATCGCCCCACGCATGCAGCGTCGCCTGCGCCGGATCGATCGCACGAAACGCTTCGACGGCGACGTGCAACCCTTTGTGCGGCAGGATCGAGCCGACGAAGCCGAATCGAAGAGCGCCTTCGCGCACGCGCCGCTCGGAACCGCGCACGATGTCGACGCCGTACGGCAGCACGAACGCCGGCGTTTCTTTCGACAGCAGTCCGGCGCGCACGTAGTCGTCGCCGATGAACCGCGAGCCCATCACATACGCATCGGCGCAAGCGAGCGCCGCGCGTGCGGCCCGCCATCGCGCCAGATGCAGCGCGCGATTCCAGAGCGGCGCCGGAGCGATCTTCGTCAGCGGCGCGCATTGCGCGCATTTCGACAGCCCTGGTCCGCTGCAGCGCTGCCAGTTCCGATGAAAGAGATTCACGCGCGCGCAGAGCGACCACCAGTCCTGGATTTGATAGACGATCGGGATGCCTCGACGCCGCGCCACGCGCGCCAGCGAAAACGAATGGCCGGCGAGATGGTGGATGTGCACCAGCTCCGGCCGCTCTTCATCGAGGAAGCGGGCGAACGAACGCTCGAATCGGCGATCGCGCATGGCGTTGCGCGCGAACGGATCGCGCTGCACGAAGTTGTTCGTCACGAGCCGCACGCGCGCGCCGCCGTCGGCAAGCTCCACCGCTTCGTTCTGCGCGCGCGACGGATCGGCCATCCGTCCGAAGATCGACACCTCCCGCCATTGCAACTGACGTCGCACGAGCCAGTACGCGTAGAGCTCCGTGCCGGCGTGCTGAAACGGCGGCCAGCCATGAATGAGATGGACGACGCGCCGCGGCGGACGCGGCGACGTCAGCGGTCTTTGCGCACGCAGCGCCGCGCTGATTCGCTCGCGAACCGGCGCGAGCGGGTCGGCGCGCATGAACGCCGCGATCGTCGGCATGTAGGCGGGATGAAGTCGCGACAACGCAGCCGCCGCGTGTCGCTGCAACGCGGCGCGTGACGCGCCGAAACTGCGATGTCCGGCGTGCTCGATGAACGTCGCGTCATCGGCGACGTGCAGCCAGCCGCGGGCGAGCGCGCGCATGCAGAAGTCGTTCTCCTCGCCGTAGCCGAGACCGAAGTTCGTGCTGTCGAAATACCCGATGTCATCGAGAAGCGCGCGGCGGATGTAGAGACAGACGCCGACACCGGTCGGCAGTCGCGGATACGCGCGCTGCGAAACGCGCTCGACAAGCGCCGCGAACGACGCCGCATCAAACCCGGTCGGCAGCAGATTCTCTTCGAATGCGCGCGGCACCGAACAAAGCGTTGCGTGATTCGACAGCGGCGTCACCGTGCCGACGTCGCCCGATGACGTACCAGCATCGAGCAGCTTCTCGACCCAGCGAGGCGTCACGACCGTGTCGCTGTTGAGCAGCACCACATCGCGCGACGAAGCGCGCATCCCCAGATTCACGCTCTCGACAAAACCGCGCCGCACCTCATTGCGCAGAATCTCCGTCGCCGGAAACCCGGCGATGCACGCCTCGACATCCGCATCCTGCGGCCCATCGACGACGAGGATTACGCCATGCCGCGAAAGGTCCGTATGTTGACGAACGCTCTCGAGACATCGCCGCAACTCCGCCGCCGCAAAGTAAATCGGCACGATGACGTCCACGCCATCCGGCCGCGCGCACCGCGCCCGACCCGCACCCCGAGACCATTCGAGCGGAGCAGCACGAAGGAGATTCACGACCGCGGATTCTACTTGCGGGCGGCCACGGGCCGCGGCGCGCCCAAACCCAGGCAAAGGCTTAGCCAGGAAACGCCGCGGCCCGTGGCCGCCCGCCGGAGGCCTCCGGTGGTCCCCCGTGCCCGCTACAATGCGCGCCGTGAGTGTCGACGCAGTGTTCGTTCGCCGAACGGTTGCCGGCGACTCGCTGCGAGCGCGCGATGAAGTGCGCGACCTGCGAGCGCACGCCAACCTTTTGTACGAGCTCGTTCATCGCGACCTCACGGTCCGCTACAAACGATCCTTCTTCGGCTTCTTCTGGACGATGATCCATCCGCTGCTGCTGATGCTCATCTTCGTCGCGGTCTTTTCAGGCCTTTTCAAGCACCAGACGCCCCACTACGAAACGTACTTTTTGTCGGCCTACATCGCGTGGAACTTCTTCTCGCAGACCACGACGAACGCCATGGCCGGCCTCGCGTGGAACGGACCGCTGATGAAACGGGTGCGCGTGCCGCGATCGATTTTCACCCTGTCGGCCGCGCTCTCCGGCATCGTCAATCTCGCGCTCTCGCTCGTCGTGCTGTTTGTGATCATGCTCGCCGTGCGAGCACCGCTGCATTTTTCGCTCGTCGCGCTTCCGATCAGTTTGTTGATTGTCGGCATCTTCACGTTTGGTGTTTCGCTCGCGCTCACCGCGGCATCCGTATTTTTCGCCGACGTTCGCGAGATGTATCAGGCCGGGCTGCCGGCGCTCCTCTATCTGACGCCCGCCATCTATCCAATCGAGATCGTCCCGCTGCAATATCGCTGGCTCATCGAGATGAACCCGCTGACATTCCTGGTCGAGATCGTCCGCGATCCGATTTACTACGGACGCATCCCGTCGCCGCATACGTTCGGTGTCGCATTCGCATTCGCGCTCGCCGCGCTCATTGGCGGGTGGATGATTTTTCGGCGGCTCGCGCCGTGGTTCGACAGTCGCCTCTGATGGATTCGATCGAACTGCAGGGAGTCAGCGTCCGCTACCGGCGGGAGAAAATCAGGAGCCTGAAAGAGCTCGTGGTACGCGGACTGGCGCGTCGCAGCGCGCCGTACTTTTACAGCCTGCGCGACATCTCGCTGACAGTGCGCAGCGGTGAATCGGTCGGCATCATCGGCTCGAACGGCGCGGGCAAATCGACACTGTTGCGCGTTGCCGCCGGCATCGTCACGCCATCAGCAGGCGTCGCCATCGGGCGCGGAAACATCGTCCCGCTCCTCGAGCTCGGCACCGGCTTCGAATCCGAACTTTCCGGCCGCGAGAACATTCAATTCAACGGCGCGCTCCTCGGCCGTTCCCGAAGCTGGATGCGCTCGCAGCTCGACGCCATCATCGCCTTCTCCGGACTCGAGCCGTTCATCGACGCGCCGCTGCGAACGTATTCGACCGGCATGGTCGCGCGGCTGGCGTTCGCGATCGCCACGGCGGTCGATGCGGAGACGATCCTGCTCGACGAGATCCTCGCAGTCGGTGATGCAGCGTTTCGCGCGCGATGCGAAGAACGGATCGGCACGTTCGTGCGCGAAGGACGAACGATCGTCCTCGTCTCGCACGAAACGGACGAGGTGCTGAAACTCTGTCGCCGCACCATCTGGCTCGCCAAAGGCGAGATCGTCGCCGACGGCCCGTCGGAAGAGATCATCGCGCGCTACGAAACGCAGCGCTAACGCGCCACAGTTGCGAGGTGGCGTCTTCGTAAACGAGCTCGAGCCCGTCGGTTGGGCGAGCGGCGCAGTTCGATTTGATGACGAGGTAGTAATCGGCGCCGATGGTGCGAACGCACGTGGCGAGCGTGCCGGTTTGCGAATCGAGAATTCGCGCGTATGAGTACGGTCCGCCGAAATCGCCGGCGAGCGTCCCCACTGCGAACGCCTGAAGTTGCTCGCCGCCGCAGACGTAGACGCGTGCGTTGCCGGCGCGCTGGAGCGCGCTGTATCCGGCCACTCGTGACGCCAGCTCCGCCGACTGCGTCTCCGCGGTCGCCGGCGGCATACCGAGAATCGCGAGGCGATATGCGAGGTATGCGGCACCCGGCGCGAGCGCGAGCAGCGTCACGACCGCGGTCGCTTTCGGCCATCGCTTCGCGATCACCACCGCTGCGATGATGCACAGGAGCGGGAGAAAAGAGAGGAGGTAACGCGTGTCCTGCGGCAGGAACGCGAAGATCCCGAGATAGACAGCGACCAGCAGCAACACCACGCGCGCGCGCACTTCCCGCAACGCCGCTGCGATCGCGAGCAACACGATGATGATCAGCAGTGGCGTCACCGGCGGCTGCCCGTCCATCCGCGCGCGCGCGAACGTCACGTCCCACGCGACGCGCAGCGTATCGAGCACGCGGTTCGCGCGCGCCGGTTCGGGTGGCAGAGTCCAGTCGTTCGCACCGAACAACCGCGCGCCAAACGGAAAGACCGGACTGCCGCTCGCGATGACGATCCGGATCGTCGTCGGCAATGCCGCGGCAGCTGTCACCGCGGCGAAGATCAACGCCTCGCGTCGTCGAGCGACGATCACGATGATCAGCGCCGCGACGGCGAAGTAACCGCCGAGGTATTTCACGCCGCAGGCGGCGCCAAAGAAAACGGCAGAGATGACGAGCGGCCGGCGACGCGATTCCGTCAGCGCAACGTCGAGCGCGAAGAAGCCCGCGGTAATGAAGAGCGTCAACGCCGTGTCGACGTACAGCACCGTCGCGAGGTGCAGCACGATCGGACTGCCGATGAAGAGTGCTGCGGCGATCGGTGCCGCGTTCGCCGTGTAGCGTCGTGCCCACGTCGCGATGAGTGCCATGAGGACGAGCAACTCGACCAGTGAAACGAGATGCGTGGCGGCGTCGCCGGCGACCAGCCATGCCGGGACGCAAAGCAGTTCGTGAAATTGCGGGAAAACCGGGAAGCGCAGGTGACCGAGGAATTGGAACGCGCCGCCGCGGCCAAGGGAACGGACGAACGGCAGATGGTAGAGCGTCTCGTCGAACGCCAGCGGCGGATGGAGCGCCAGCAGAAACAGCGGAACGCCAAATGCGGCGAACGCGATCGGCCACCAGCGGCTGACGCGCGCAACGAACCGCGCGCGCATCGCACCGCCGGCGAGTGAGATCAGCAGCAGCGCGACGATCGGCAATCCGCGAAGCGCATGCAATGCCGCGAGCGCGAACAACGCTTCGGCCCACAGCGCCAGTCCGAGCGCGCAGCGCAACGGCAGCGGTTCCTCGCCGCCGGCGGCAAGCGTTCCCGCTCCCGCGGCGGCAGCCACCATCACGGCGAACAACGCCAGATGAATCGAGAAAAACGAAAGCAGCGTCAACACCGACGCGGCTCACCGTATCATTGCCCGGTTTTGTCCACGGGAACAGCCCTCATCTTCGGCGTGTCGGGCCAGGACGGCGCATATCTCGCGCGCCTGCTGCTCGAAAAAAATTACGTCGTCCACGGCGTCTCCCGCGACGCCAGGCGCCAGCCGTTCACGCGACTGCACAGGCTCGGTATTCGCGAGAGTATCGTCACACACACCGCGTCGAGCCTCGAGCGCGACGCCCTTCGCGCTGTCATCGACCGCGTGCGTCCCGACGAGATCTACAACCTCGCCGGCCTCAGCTCCGTCGCGCAATCGTTCGAAGCGGCGGAAAACGCCGTCGAGTCGATCGCCGGTGCGCAACAACTTCTGCTCGACGCCGTCCGCGAATCGGGCGCGCCGATCCGCATCTATCACTCCGCGTCGAGCGACTGCTTCGGCGAGGTGCCGCGCGGCAGTGCAGCGGATGAGTCGACGCCGTTCGCGCCGCGCAGTCCGTACGCGGCGGCGAAAGCGGAAGCACATCGAATCACCGTCGACTATCGCGAGCGCTACGGTCTATACGCCGTGTCGGCGATCGTCTGCAATCACGAGTCACCGCTGCGCGGCGAGCAGTTCGTGACGAAGAAGATCGTCGCTGCGGCGGCTGCCGCCGCGCGCGGAACGCTCGACGGGAAACTCCACCTCGGCGATCTCTCCGCGTCGCGTGACTGGGGCTACGCGCCCGAATACGTCGACGCCATGTGGCGGATGCTGCAGCAGGCGCAGCCGGCCGACTTCGTCATCGCCACCGGCGAAAGCCACACCGTCGAAGAGCTCTGCGCCGCGGCCTTCGCCGCATTCGGACTCGATCATCGCGAACACGTCGTCAGCGATCCGGCGTTCTTTCGCCCTTCCGACATCCACTACAGCCGCGGCAATCCGTCGCGCGCACGCGAGCAACTCGGATGGGAAGCGAAGACGAAGTTCGCGGAGCTCGTACGCCTGCTGGCGGACGCGACTTTTCTTCGGTAGAAACAGTCACCGCCGTCGGACCGCACTAAAGATATAAGTCCTTCCCGACCAGAGGGTTAAACCGACCCGGGACGTTTCTTTCACACGGCCGAGTTCGGTGCTAATCTCCCGCCCGGTCCCGAAAATTCACCTGAGTTGCGTGCCGATTCTCGAAAGAAGTCTCGGTCCGCATATTGGTTCGCCGTTTTTTTTGCCTTGGAGATTAGCCATGCGTTCATTCCGTTCTGCCTCTCTTTCCCGCTTCCTTCTCTCCGCTGCAGCTTTCGTTCTGATGACGCTCTCGAGCAGCGCGGCGTTCGCACTTGCGACGACGACCACCACGATCGTGCCGACTCCGACTTCGTCGACGTACGGCCAGAGTGTCTCGTTCGTCGCGACCGTTACCGGCATCGTCGGCTCGCCGCGCAACTCCGTTTCATTGAAGGAAGGCGCGACCGTCCTCGACTCGCAGAACGTCAACGGCCAGTCTCACGCCACGATGACGATGACGACGCTGTCGGTCGGCTCGCACACGCTGGTCGCCGTTTACGCGGGCAACGCCGGCTCCGATCCGAGCAGCAGCGCGCCGTTCTCATTCGTCGTCTCGAAAGCGACGAGCACCACGACGATGACCGCGCCGAGCGCGATCACGTACGGCGCGCAGGCGACGTTCACCGCGACCGTCACCGGTCCGGGCGCAGTCGCGCCAACCGGCAGCGTCACCTTCAATGAGGGCGGCAACCCGCTCTGCTCCGGCACGCTCGCGCTCGTCGGCGGCGTTCCGACGGTCACCTGCAACGCCTCCGGACTCGGCGGCGGCAGCCATTCAGTCGTCGCGTCTTACGGCGGCGACGGCAATTACAACAGCGGCGTCGGCGCGACGCGCACGCAGGTCGTGAATCAGGCTTCGACTGCGACCGCGCTCAACGCGACACCGAATCCATCGAGCGCCACGCAGTCAGTCACCTTCACCGCGACCGTCACCTCCGGCGTCGCCGGCACGATCGGCGGCACCGCCGACTTCTACGATGGCGTGACGAAGCTCAACGCATCGCCGGTCGCTGTCGTCGCAGGTCAGGCTGCATATTCGACGAGCGCCCTCACCGTCGCCACGCACTCCATCACCGCGCAATTCCTCGGCGACACGAACTACGCCGGCAGCACCTCGAGCGCCATTTCGCAGGTCGTGAATCTCGCGGCGACGACGACGACGCTGAATGCGACGCCGAATCCGACCACGCCCGGCATCTCCGTCACTCTCACCGCGAATGTCTCGTCGCTCATCGCCGGTACGATCGGCGGCACCGTCGACTTCTACGATGGCGTGACGAAGCTCAACGCATCGCCGGTGGCAGTCGTCAGCGGTCAGGCCGCGTACTCGACGAGCGATCTCAGCGTCGCCAGTCACTCGATCACCGCGCAGTACTCGGGCGATGCCGTGTATGCGACGAGCACTTCAGCTGCAACGACGGAAGTCGTCAACCTCGCCGTCACGACCACGACGCTGAACGCGACGCCGAATCCGACCACGCCCGGCATCTCCGTCACTCTCACCGCGACTGTCTCGTCGCTCATCGCCGGTACCATCGGCGGCACCGTCGACTTCTACGATGGCGCGACGAAGCTCAATGCATCGCCGGTCGCAGTCGTCGCCGGCGCGGCCGCGTACTCGACGAGCGACCTCAGCGTCGCCAGTCACTCCATCACGGCGCAGTACTCCGGCGATTCCGTCTATGCGACGAGCACTTCCGCTGTAACGACGGAAGTCGTCAACCTCGCCGTCACGACCACGACGCTGAACGCGACGCCGAATCCGACCACGCCCGGCATCTCCGTCACCTTCACCGCGACTGTCTCGTCGCTCGTCGCCGGCACCATCGGCGGCACCGTCGACTTCTACGATGGCGTGACGAAGCTCAACGCATCGCCGGTCGCAGTCGTCGCCGGCGCGGCCGCGTACTCGACGAGCGACCTCAGCGTCGCCAGTCACTCCATCACGGCGCAGTACTCCGGCGATTCCGTCTATGCGACGAGCACTTCCGCAGCAACGACGGAAGTCGTCAATCTCGCTGTCACGACGACGACGCTGAATGCGACGCCAAATCCGACCACGCCCGGCATCTCCGTCACCTTCACCGCGACAGTTTCGTCGCTCGTCGCCGGCACCATCGGCGGCACGGTCGACTTCTACGATGGCATCACGAAGCTCAACGCGTCGCCGGTCGCAGTCGCCGCCGGCGCAGCCGCGTACTCGACGAGCGACCTCACCGTCGCCAGTCATTCGATCACCGCGCAGTACTCCGGCGACGCCGTCTTCGCCGCGAGCACTTCCGATCCTGTGAGCGAAGTCGTTGCACTCGCCGTCACCACGACGACGCTCAACGCGTCGCCGAATCCATCGACGTACAGCGTGTCGGTGACGTTCACCGCCAGCGTCTCGTCGCTCGTCGCCGGCACCATCGGCGGCACCGTCGACTTCTACGATGGCGTGACGAAACTCAACGCGTCGCCGGTCGCAGTCGCCTCCGGCCAGGCCGCGTACTCGACGAGCAACCTCAGCATCGCCAGCCACTCGATCACCGCGCAATACTCCGGCGACGCCGTCTTCGCGGCCAGCACTTCCGATCCGGTCACGCAGGTCGTCAATCTCGCACCGACGACGACCGCGCTCATCGCCGCTCCGAATCCATCGCTCCCGGGCGTGTCGGTCACCCTGACCGCGACCGTCACCTCCGGCGCCGCGGGCACAATCGGCGGCTCGGTCGATTTCTACGATGGCGCCACGAAACTCAACGCATCACCGGTCGCGCTTGCGTCCGGAGCGGCGAGCTACTCGACGTCGCTGCTCTCCATCACCAGCCATTCGCTGACCGCGCAGTACCTCGGCGATTCGACATACGCGGCCAGCACCTCGAACACCGTCACGCAGGTTGTCGATCTCGCGACGACCACGACCGCCGTGCAGGCGTCGCCGAATCCCGCCAACACCGGCGCGTCGGTGACCATCACCGCGACGGTTACCTCCGGCTTCGCCGGCACGATCGGCGGCACCGCCGACTTCTACGACGGCGCCACGAAACTGAACGTCTCCCCGGTCGCGGTGGCCGGCGGCGCGGCGGCGTACTCGACCTCCTCACTCACGGCCGGCTCGCATTCGATCACCGCGCAGTACCTCGGCGATTCGACGTACGCCGCCAGCGTCTCTCCGGCGACGTCGCTGAGCATCCGCAACATCACCACGACGACGCTCGGCCGCACACCGAATCCGGCGAGGGTCGGCAACAACGTCGTCTTCACCGCAACCGTCACTCCAGGCAGCGCCACCGGCACCGTCGATCTCATCGAAGGTGCGACGACGATCGCCAGCGGCGCAGTGACCGCCGGCGTCGCGACGATCAACGTCTCGATCCTCGGCGTCGGCTCGCACAGCATCACCGCGCACTACAACGGCGACGCGGCGAATGCGCCGAGCAATTCGTCAGCGGTCATCGAAGCGATCACCGGACGTCCGCGTTCCGACCTCGACGGCGACGGCAAATCGGACATCGTGCTGCAGAACCAGATCACGTCGTCGATCGCCGCGTGGATCATGAACGCCAACGCCATTCAGGAAGGAAAGGTCGTCGCCAATCCGATTCCGGCGTGGCGCATCGTCGCCACCGGCGACTTCGATGGTGACGGCAAGGCCGACATCCTGCTGCAGAACAACAGCACCGGCGCAATCAGCAACTGGAAGATGAACGGCGCGGTGCTCGCGTCAGGCACGGTCATCACCACCACGAGCCTGAACTGGCGCATCGTCGCCACGCGCGATTTCAACGGCGACGGCAAAGCCGACATCGTCGTGCAGAACTCGGCCACCGGCGCCGTGAACCTCTGGCAGATGAACGGCTCGACGATCGTCGCCAACACGCAGCTCGGCACCGCGCCACTGACCACCCGAGCGGTCGGCGTCGGACGCCTCGGCGGCGACGCCATCGTCTTCCAGGACACGGCCACCGGCGCGGTCTCGCGCTGGCTCGTGAACGGCACGACCGTCACGTCGAACGTCGTCATCGACACCCCGGCATCGATCGACATCAAAGTCACCGCGGTCGCCGATTTCAACTCGGATGGCGATGACGATCTCGCGCTGCAGAACTCGACGACGCGCACCATCTCGTCGTGGCTCCTCTCGCCGACCGGCGCGAGCGTGGTCAGCTCGGGCAACGTCGCCACGCCGGTCGCAGGCTGGCTCGTCGTCGGCGCCGGTGATTACGACGCCGACGGTTACGGCGACATCCTGCTGTACAACAGCATCACGAACGTCATCGCCATGTGGCAGATGAACGGCACGACGATCGCGCGCGGCTGGAACGTCGGCACGCTGCCAGGCTGGAAGCCGCTCGGCAACTAACGATCACCACATCGACGCATCAGCGGCGGCGGGGCAACCCGCCGCCGTTTTCTTTTACGCGACGCGCGGTGCGCGAGGCATCGTCGCGAGCACCCAGATGATGAGCGGCAGCGTCAGCGCCAGCACTCCCCACGGGAAGAGAAACATGATCCCGAAGACCGGCGAGGTCAGCGCAACGAGCGCCCAGATGAAGAGCACCACGCCGCGCCACGTCGTCCGCTCGGGCAGGTTCCACGTCGCGATCAGCAGCACGAGCCCGCCGACGATCACACCGCACGAGATGACCGCGAGGAACCAGGTGCCGACAAGAAACCCGAAGTGAGGCTTGTCGACGAGGACGAGCGCCACCGCAGCCATCGCGATGACGACGAGCACACAACCGACGGTCGCGAAGCGCAGCGCTTTGTTTGTCATGGAAGCGCCAATCGTAGCTCACGCCCCGGACCGCGTCGCGATTTCACCCGCTTACCTTCTTTAAACAACGCAGCAGTTCCGCGACACCCCACGCCTGGGCGATACATCCTCGGGGTGTGTACGGCTCCTCCGCGTCGAACACCTCGCTCACGCTCCCGATGCACGCTTCGGTCAGATGCTGTTCGAGGCCACGCAGCAGTTCGCGTGCGCCGTCGCGATCGCCGGGGTGCACTTTCAGCCACGAGTCGATGAACGGACCGATCAGCCAGCTCCAGACCGTTCCCTGGTGATATGCGGCGTCGCGCGTCCGGAGATCGCCGTGATACGTCTTTCGATACTCGGGGTGCGAGCGCGACAGCGAGCGCAGTCCGACCGGCGTGAGCAACTCGTCGCGCACGACGTTGACGATCCGCTCCCATCGCTCGCTGTCGAGCACCGGATGATCGAGCGAGATGCTGAAGAGCTGATTCGGCCGCAGCGCCGGATCGTCGCGGCCGTCTTCACCGTCGACGACGTCGTAGAGATATCCGCCCTCCGCGTACCAGAAGCGCGCGTTGAACGAGCTGCGCGCAGTCGCGGCGCGATCGCGCAACGCGTCGGCGCGCGCGGTGTCTCCTTCGGCGCGCGTCCACTCTTCGAGCAACAGCAGCGCGTTGTAGAAGAGCGCGTTGATCTCGACCGCTTTGCCGCGCCGCGGCGTCACGACCCAGCCGTCGACCTTCGCATCCATCCACGTCAGCTGATAACCGTCCTGCCCCTGACGAAGCAGACCGTCGCGCGGATCGACGCCGATGCCGAAACGCGTGCCGCGCAGATGGTGATCGATGATGTCGTGCAGAATCGGCAGGAGCTGCTTCAGCGTCTGCTGATCGTTCGTCGCGTCGACGTAGCGGCGGATCCCGTGGAAGAACCAGAGCGTCGCGTCGGCGGTGTGGTAGACGCCTTCGTTTTTGCCTTCGGGAAACATGTTCGGAATCAGTCCGTCGCGCACGTAGCCGGCGAACGTTCGAAGGATGCTTCCCGCTTCGCGATTGCGGCCGGTCGTCAGCGTCAGCCCTTCGAGACTGATCATCGTGTCGCGGCCCCAGTCGGTGAACCAGTGATAGCCGGCGATGACGGTGCGCGGCTCGTCGCCGGCGGCGCGCGCGCGCAGGACGTCGGCGCGGCGCGATTCGGGCACGATGATGAATTGATCGGCGGCGAAGTTCAGCTCGGCGATCAACGGCTGCGCGTTCTCATCGACACGGCCGAGCGCCAGCAGCTGATCGCGGCGCTGATGCTCGGCGACGAACGCCTGCTCCTGCGAAAACGCATCGAACACTTCCCACTGCTCCGTCGAACAGACGAGCGTCACCGTTTGGCCGGGAGTCAGCGCGATCGTGATCGTCCCCGGCGTCCAGAGCGCGCCGGCGTGACGGTATCCGCGACTCTGTTCGATTCGGTAGAGCAGCTCCGGCAGCACGGACGATTTGCCATCGAGCTCGATGGCGCCGCCGCGGAGCTCGATGCGCAACGACGGCAAACCGTTCGCGGAAATCTCCAGCCGCGGACCGTCGACATGCGTCGCGTACGGCTCCGTGAAATCGGCGGTCACATCCCGCTCGTGCGGACGAAAGTGAACGGCGGGGCGAAGCCGCAGCTGCGCCGGCTCCGACGCCACATCGAGCTCGTACGTGATGCAGGTCGTGTTCTGCAGATGCGGCATCACCAGCCGCTTCGTGATGCGAACGCCGTCGCCGTTGAAAATCCAGACCGGCAACCCGCGCTCGAGCCGGAACTCTTCGAGCAGCGTCAGGTCGGGAAACTGAATGCTGCCGCCGAGGTGTTCATCGCCGCTCAGCGATCGCGATTCTCCGCGCACGACGACCTGCTCCTCGAGATGGTTGAGCATCACGAAGCGGCCGAGCGGCGACGGCAGCGCGGCGATGAGCGCGCCGTGATAGCGGCGTGTGGCGATGCCGCCGATCGTGCCGGTCGCGTAGCCGCCGAGCGCGTTCGTCACCAGCCACTCGCGCGTGACGAGCGCCTCCTGCGAATCGCCGCGCCGCCATCCTGTCAGTTGCGTCATCACTCCTCCGTCTGCGGTTCCGCCGCCAGCAAAAGCGCCGATCGCGCCGGAATCCGCCACGCCCCTTTGTCGAACAGAGCAGGAACTCCTCCGCCGCCGTAACGCCCCGATTCGCTCGACCATCGCACCATCCAGTCGTGCTTCGCGGACACGGCGAGCAGCGGCTCGTCGATCACGTCAAGGCGCAGATCGCGACCGAGGTTGATGAGCAGCAGCCGATCGTCGTCCAGTGAGCGCAACACGAACGCGTCCGCGGAAAGCACCGCGCCGTCGAACGCGCCGTGCGGCGAAAACGGCGGATCATCGCGGCGGATACGAAGCAAATCGCGATGCAGCGCGACGATCTGCTCGTTCCGTTCGCTTCGATCGAGCTGACATCGGCGGAAGACTTCGGGATCGTTCGGCGGCGGCACACGCGCCTGCATCTCCGGCGTCGCCAGCGACGGAAACTGCTTCAGGAACTTGCGGCGTCCCTGCGCGACCTGTTCCGCGAGCTCGCCGCGATGATCGGCAAAGTAGGCGAACGGCGCGGTCGAGCCGAGCTCCTGTCCCTGAAACAACATCGGCGTCGCCGGACCGAGCAGCAGCAGCGCCGTCATCGCGCGAATCGTCGCCGCGTCGGCGAGTTGATGAATCCGCTCGCCGCCTGCCGAGTTCGCGACCTGATCGTGATTCTCGAGAAACCAGACGAAAGTACGCGGCGGAAACCCGATCGAGCGCGTTCCGCGGCGCTGCTTCTGCCACGAATACCACTGTCCCTGATAGAGAAACCCATGTTTCGCCATCGAGACGAGCTCCTGCGGAGTGCCGCGGTAATCCTGGTAGTAGCCGCCGGTTTGTCCCGTCAGCGTGACGTGCGCCGAATGATGAAAGTCGTCGTTCCAGAGCGCGTCGATTCCGTACCCGCCCGCTTCACAGGGCATGACGAGACGGACCTCCTGCTCCTCGTTTTCGGCGACGAGATAAATGCGCCGGCCGTTCGCCGCTTCGCGCGCGCGGCGACTGACGACCGAGAGAATGTGCTCGCTGCCGAGGTCGATGACGCTCTGCGTCGCGTCGAGGCGCAGTCCGTCGAGATGAAACTCATCGATCCAGTACGCGGCATTCGACGCGTAGAACTCACGCACCGGTTGCGACTGCTCGCCGTCGAAGTTGATCGACTGGCCCCAGTCGTTCGGATAGCGATCGGTGAAGTAGTGCGGCGAAAACTCTTTCAGGTAATTGCCGTCAGGGCCGAGGTGGTTGTAGACGACGTCGAGGATCACGGAAAGATCGGCGGCGTGCGCGGCGTCGATGAAATGACGCATGTCGTCGGGCGCACCGTAGAGACGAGTCGGCGCCCAGAGATTGACGCCGTCGTATCCCCAGCCGAAGCGGCCGGGGAAATCGGCCACCGGCATCAGCTCGATGAGTGTGATTCCGATGTCGCGGAGCTCGGCGAGATGTTGTTCTGCGGCGCGCCACGTTCCTTCCGTCGTGAACGTGCCGACGTGCATTTCATAGATGACCGCGGCATCACGATCGACGCCGCGCCAGTCGCGGTCGTTCCAGGGATACGCGGACCGATCGACGACCGCGGAAAGCTCATGCGGTCCTTCGGGCTGAAAGCGCGACGCCGGATCGGGAAACGTTCGCTCGCCGCGATCGAGCCGGAAGCCGTAACGCGCGCCGTCGCCGATGTCATCGATGAAGCCGGAGAAGTAACCGTCGCGCTCGCGTTCGAGCGGATGTTCGGCGCCGTCGACGATCACGTCGACGCGTTCGTGCTCCGGCGCCCAGACGCGAAAGTGGACGCCGTCCGACTGCACTTCGGCACCGACTGGATATCTGCGCGAGGTCATCTGCAGCGCGGTTGTGCAATTTGAGTGCAGCCGCCGCGCGGCATGGAAGTTCGGTACGATGGCGACCGATGACCGCCTGGCCCGCACTCGAATCGAATGAAGCCGTTCGCGAGACGATCCATCGCTGGACGCAGATCGTCGGCAAGATCCGGATGTCGCTGACGCCGCTCGTGAATCACTACTGGAACGTGCCGCTTTACGTGACGCCGCGCGGATTGACGACCTCCGGCATCGCGTACGGCGATCGCTCGTTCGACATCGAATTCGACTTCCTTTCGCACGTGCTGCGCATCTGCGTCAGCGACGGCAACACGCGCGAGATCCCGCTCGCGTCACGCAGCGTCGCCGACATGTACGCGGAGATTTTCTCCACGCTGAAGGCGCTCGGAATCGAAACGAGCATTCGGACGAAACCGGACGAGATCGAGAATCCGATTCCGCTCGACCGCGACGAAGAGCATCACTCCTACGATCGCGGCTACGCCGAACGGCTGCGCGACATTCTCGATCGCAGTGCGGCGGTCTTCACCGAGTTCCGCTCCGACTTCATCGGCAAGTGCAGCCCGGTCCACTTCTTCTGGGGAAGTTTCGATCTCGCGGTCACGCGCTTCTCGGGACGTCTCGCCCCGCCGCGTCCCGACGCCGACTCGATCACGCGCGAGGCGTATTCGCATGAAGTGAGCAGCGTCGGCTTCTGGCCGGGCGGCAGCCGTCTGCCGGCGGCGACGTTCTACAGCTACGCCGCGCCGGAGCCGGCCGGCTATCGCGAAGCGGTCATCGCGCCCGACGCGGCGTACTACAACGAAACGCTCGGCGGCTTCTACCTTCACCTGGACGAGCTCCGCAAAGCGGACAAACCGGAACAGACGTTGCTCGCCTTTTGCCGGACGACTTACGAAGCCGCCGCGACGCTCGGAAAGTGGGATCGCGCCGCGCTCGAGAGAAGGAGTTGACGATGCCTGAGATCTGCGTGCACCTTCAGACGGACGACGACGCGCCGGCGCGCGCGAAGGGTTGCGAGGAATGCCTCAAGCTCGGCGAACGCTGGCTGCATCTGCGGCGCTGCCTGCATTGCGGCCACGTCGGCTGCTGCGATTCGTCGAAGAACAAACACGCCACGAAGCACTTCCACGAAACGAAGCACCCGGTCATTCAGTCGTTCGAGCCGGGCGAGTCGTGGCGCTGGTGCTACGTCGACGAGATCGGCATCGAGTAACGCTGTCTCACCGCGAGGACTCCGATCGCGATGAAGATCAGCAGCACCGCGCTCTGTGCGATTGCGAACGGCGGCTCCGATCCTTTCGGCGCCAGCGCATGCAGCGCCGGGATCTTCAGGAACGACTGCACGACGCCGACGAAGACGTTGAACCAGAGTGCGATCAGCGCCGTGATGATGTAGACCCGACGCCACGAGCCTTCCAGGTGAAAGCGGTAACGGGCGAGGCAGGCGATGGCGAGGACGATGAGCGACAAGACGCCGACGTAATGCGGTGGCTTGAAGCCGTGGAACGGGAACCCGAAGCCGGTCACGCTCGTGGCGATGGTGGTGCCGAGGAAGTACGCGTTCCAGGAATCGAGACGTCGTCCGGTGAGCATCCCCCACACGACGACGAAGCCGGCACCGATCGCGATCAGACTCAGGACGACATGAAAGATCAGAAACGCCGAGCTCGTCATTTGACGATGATCCGCCGTTCGATACCGGCTGTCCACCGAAGCAATCAGTAAGCCCTGAGCGTCCTGCCGTCGCGCTTCGACCGCGCGATCGTTTCGAGCTGCGCGTCGCTGCATGGGAATCCGAAGGCTTTGTCGAATCCGCAGTCGGGCGGCTCTTCCACTTCGTGAGCGTTTTCGGGCGGCGCGCATTCGCCGTGAAACAGGACCGTGCCGAGGGTGTCGTAAAAGGAAGAAGCCGCGTTCGAGGTGCGCAGACCGCCGAAACGCATCAGCTCGAGCGACTCGAGAAAATGCGGCTCGAGTGTCTCGCGGATTTGTGAGGTGAGCGCGCGGCGGCTCTTCGGCTGCTTCAGGTCCGCTCCCGTCACTCTCAAACTGAACGAAGGAGCTTCGAACGTCATCACCGGCGTCGCGAAGTCGACGTCGTACACGCGTCGGATGAACTGCTTGCCGCTGTCCTCGCTGAACTCGATGAGCGATCGCTTCTTCACCGGATCAAAGCCGCTGCGATAAATGAATCGCTCATGCTGCGTTTCGTCCTCGATCAAAACCGTGTTCTCGGTGCGCTCCGGATCGACGTGCATGATCTCGGTGATCAGAAACAACGTCTGCTGATCGGCATCGCGCACCGACGTGTGGCGGCGAAGCGTGCGCTGCGGCAACTCCTGCGCGATCGCAACGCCCGCGACAGGAACGGACACGAGAAAAAAGCAAATCAGAAGATGCCGGGTCATCGCCCGAGATCATAACGTCTGCTTCTTCTTCACCCAGCCGACCGTCGCGCTGCCGCTGAAGAGCGGCGAGCCTTCGTCCGTGGAGATGTGAAACGTTCCGTCCATCGCGCGCTGCTCGCCGAGCTGCTTCACGTCGAGCTCCGCGATTTTTTCGCCGCCGATGGCGAACCTCTTCTCTTCCGCAATCTCGAAAACGAAATCATCGAGCGGGATGTCGACGTGCAACGACGTCTTTCCCTTCGGCACGATCAGCGTCATCGGCTCGTCGTCTTTCTTCTCGATGACGACATGCGCGCGCTCGCCGTTGTGCGTGCCGGGCATGATCGTGACGGTCACCTGCACGAGTCCCGCGTCGTACGCTTCTTTCAACGTGTGCGACGACGATTTTTTCGGCGCCGCCTTCACGCTCTTCGCCGCCTCCGCCGCGGCCGGCTTCGTGCCGGAGTCGACGAGCATCCGCTCGTACGACGTCGTCACTTTCCCTTTCGCGTCTTTCGTGACCGAGCTCTGTTTGACGAGACCGAACGGCACCGTCGCGCTGAGCCAGAGATCGCCGGTCTCGGTGGTCGGCTCGGCGCCGGGCGGATGAAGCGTGTAGCTGTAGCGATCGGCCTGTTTTCCGCCAACGCTCTCGGTTCCTTTGAACGTCACGACCGGCTCGTAACGCGTCGATGAATGGATGATCGCTGCGATCGTGTCCGCGTCGAGCACGGTCGGATCGCCGTCGCCGGAAACGATCGAGCCGCTCTCGATCTGCGCCATGTAGTCAATAAGCTGACGATCGAGCGGGAAGCCGCGTTTGAGCGTGTAGAGATTACGCACCGGCGGGTACTGATTGTTCGCGAACGCGACGTTCAGCTCGACACGCGCACGTCCGTCGTCGTCCGACAGCCGCGTCATCGTCGTCGTCATCTTCATGTCGGGCGCGCTGTCGGCGTAACGCACCCAGCTGCCCTGCGGCGTCGCACCGAAGTACGGTTTCTTCCAGCCGGCGGCGAAGAGAGACGGAACGATCGGGAGAAGAAGAAGAGCGAACAGGATCCGGCGCATGAAGCACCTCCATCGGTCGCGCAAGTATGGACTCGCTATACTGATGAGACCGATGAAATTCGCGCGCGTGGTATTCAACGTCGCCGGCGTCTACGGAGTGCTCGCGCTCGTGCCGCAGTACTTCATGGAAGCGAAAGTCGGCCGCGATTTCCCACCTCCCATCACCCACCCCGAACATTTCTACGGTTTCCTCGGCGTCGCGCTGGCGTGGCAGATTTTGTTTTTCATCATCGCCCGCGATCCCGTCCGTTATCGCGCCGCGATGTGGCCGGCGATGTTCGAGAAGCTGTCGTTTGGAATCGCGACGATCGCGCTGTTCACGCAGGGCCGGCTCGCGGTACCGATCGTCGCCGCCGGCGCGATCGACATCGTCTGCACGATTCTCTTTTTCATCGCGTGGCGATCGACTCGATAGAATTCAGCCATGCGTAATGTGGCCGCCATCGCTCTCCTGTTGCTCATCGGCTGCGCATCGTCATCGCCGCCGCGCGCGGAAGAATCGACACGCGTCACGATCGCAACAACCGGCGGTAACTTCAGCGTGCGACTGCTGCCGAACCTTGCGCCGAAGACCGTCGCGCAGTTTCTCCGCCTCGTGCGCGGCGGCGTGTACGACTCGGTGTACTTCTACCGCGTCGAGCAGAACTTCGTCGCGCAGGCGGCGACGGCGGACGATCGCGAAGTGCCGCTGACGCCCGAGCAGCGCGCGCTGATCGTGCCGATTCCGCTCGAGACCGGGGACCTTCGCCATACACGCGGCGTCCTCTCGCTCGCGCACGGCGACGATCCGAACAGCGGCGAGACGTCGTTCTCGATTCTCCTCGCCGGCGCGCCGCATCTCGACGGCAAGTTCACGATCTTCGGCGTGCTCGAAGGCGGCGACGACGTGCTGCGCTCGATCGAGTCGAGCTACAACCAGCAGGCGCGCGACAAAGACGGAAAGCGGCTGCAGATCATCAGCATCAAAGCGGAGTGATCGCGGGATCGTGTCTCAAATCCACGGCTCGTCGGCGGTCGGTCCGTAGATCGATGGCACGCTGGCGCCGCTCATCCGCAGGTAAACCGAGAACTGTCCGCGATGGTGAATCTGGTCGTGCAGCAGAAACCAGATCCAGTTCTTTCGCGAGATCGGTCCCATCTTTTTCGGTCCGACCATGAAGTGCACATCTTCGTGCAGATCTTCGTCGGACGCGCCGGCAATCAGCTCACGGAACTTCCCATGCGCCTCTTCGAGCTTCTCGAGGAGCTCGCTCCATATCTCCGGCGGGTCGGGCGGCTTGCCTGACGGCACTCCTTTCGCCATCTCGTCGTGCCACACCTTCGTGCCGAGGTAGCGCTCCAGTACGAAAACCCAGGCGATCTCGCGCGCGCTTTTCCCTCGGGGATGGACACGCAAATCGAGCTTGTCTTCGGGATACGCGCGCAGCACACGCATTGTCGTGGCGTGTTCCTGGTCATACACTTCGAGGAAATCCTCTTTCGCCGACATCCATCGCCTCCGAATCGTGATGCTCAGAGGTCTCGCACAAACCGGGCCCGTTCGCTACGTACTCGGTGCGAAGTGGATCGTCGCGTCCCGGCTTCAACCTGGCCTTCTGGGGTCTGGCCGGTTACGCGGCGCTTTCGATCGCCGATCTGTTCGCCGTTCGCCAACGTGATGCGCCTCACACTCCCGCTGCAGTGTTTGCGGAATAGTCGCGTCTGTTGCCCCCATGAACGTTCTGAACATCGGCCGCTATCGCGTCCTCTACCTCCTCGGCGGCGGCGGATCGGCGGAGGTTTATGCGGCCGAGGACACGCTTCTCCATCGCAAAGTCGCGCTGAAGCTCATGCGCTTCTCCGACGCCGACGAGCGGCAATCGCGGCACTTCGAGCGTGAAGCGCGATCGGCGTCGCTGCTCAATCATCCGAACGCCGTCACCGTCTTTGACGTCGGCCGCGACGGCGACGTGCAGTACATCGCGACCGAGCTCGTCGACGGCGAAACGCTGCGCCAGCGGCTGAATCGCGGACCGATGACGATCATGGAAGCGATCGAAGTCGCCAGCGCCGTTGCGCGCGCACTCGCCGCGGCGCACGAAGCGTGGCTCGTCCATCGCGACATCAAGCCGGAAAACATCGCCATCCGAAAAGACCACGTAGTCAAAGTCCTCGACTTCGGCGTCTCCGCACTCAGCGGCGACGGCGGCGACTTCGACGCGACCGATCCGATCCGCCGCCCGGGCGCCGTCGTCGGCACGCTGCATTACCTTTCGCCCGAACAGGTTCGCGGCGAGTTGATCATCGACGATCGTTCCGACATCTACAGCCTCGGCGTCGTGACGTACGAGATGCTCGCCGGCCGCGTGCCATTCAGCGGCACGAATGTGCTCGACGTCCTCGCGCAGATCGTCGAGCGCGATCCGGCGCCGCTGCCGGCGTTCGTCCCTGAACCGCTGCGCGACGTCGTCATGTCGTCGCTGCGCAAGAACATGTACGAGCGCCCGCAGACGGCGTCCGACATCGTGGCGATGCTCGATCAGCTGCGCATCGATCTGCTGATTCGCGAGCGCAGCCGCATCGCGTAACGCTCACGTCCGCTCGCTGTCGAGCGCTCCCATCTGATGTTCGTCGTATCGCGTTCCCGCAACGGCGTCGGCCGGAACCGCACGCTCGAGCTGCGCGAGCTCGTCATCGGTCAATCGAATCGCCGTCGCGCCGAGTGACTCTTCGAGCTGCGGACGGCGACGCGCGCCAATCACCGGCACGATCTCTTCACCACGCGCGAGCACCCACGCGATGGCGAGCTGCGTCGGCGTGACGCCACGTTCCGCGGCAACGGCGCGCAGCGCGTCGACGAGCTTCTCGTTTTGCGCGAGGTTCTCGCCGCGGAAGCGCGGCAGGTACGCGCGAAAGTCGCCGCTGCCGGTCGGCACCGAGCCGCTGAGCAGACCGCGCGACAACACGCCGTACGCGGTCACGCCGATGCCGAGCTCACGCAGCGCCGGGAAAATTTCGCGCTCGGGGCCGCGGCTGATGAGCGAGTACTCGATCTGCAGATCGGTGATCGGATGGACGGCGTGCGCGCGACGGATCGTGGCCGCGCCGACTTCCGACAAGCCGATGGCCCGAACGTATCCGGCCTTCACCAGCTCCGCGATCGCACCGATCGTTTCTTCGATCGGCACGGCAGGATCGAGACGCGCGGGACGATAGATGTCGATGTAATCGACGCCGAGGCGCTTGAGTGTGTACGCGAGAAAGTTCTTCACGGCCGCGGGACGCGTGTCGATGCCGAGAAAGGCGCCTTCCGGACTGCGCAACGCGCCGAACTTCACGGAGAGCAGCACTTCCTCGCGACGTCCGCGAATGGCGCGGCCGACGAGCATTTCGTTGTGACCCATGCCGTAAAAGTCGCCGGTGTCGAACAGGTTCACTCCGCTGTCGATGGCCTGCTGAATCGTGGCGATGCTTTCCTGTTCGTCGGCGGCGCCGTACATTCCGGACATGCCCATGCAGCCGAGTGCGAGCGGGAAAACTTCGAAGTTGCCGAGGGTGCGGGTGGTTGCGCTGGTGGTCGTCATGACGCGAACATAGGATGCAGAACGTGAACCCGCAAGAAGAGGCCTGAGCCGCATGAAACGACCGTACGTGATCTGCCACATGCTGCCGTCGATCGACGGACGCATCGTCACGAAACACTGGGATCTCGGTCCGAATGGAACGCGCGAGTACGAGCGGACCGCGGCCACGTTCGACGCCGATGCATGGATCATCGGCCGCGTCTCGATGGAACCGTACGCCGGAAAGACGCGCGTGCCGCCGCGCCGGAAGACGAAAGAGCCGATCGCGCGAACCGATTTCGTCGCGAAGAGCGACGCGACGTCGTACGCGATCGCCATCGATCCATCGGGCAAACTGACCTGGCAATCGAATGCCATCGACGACGAGCACGTCATCACGATCATCACCGAGAGCGTCTCCGACGATTACCTGGCGTTCCTGCAATCGAAAAACGTCTCGTATCTGTTCGGCGGCAGGTCGCGCATCAACCTCGGCAAAGCGCTGGAGAAACTGCGCGCGAAGTTCGGGATTCGCACGCTGCTGCTCGAAGGCGGCGGAAAGATCAACGGCTCGTTTCTCGACGCCGATCTGATCGACGAGCTGAGCATCCTCGTCGGACCGATTGCCGACGGCGGCATCGGAACTCCGACGTTGTTCGATGCGAAGAAAGGACGCGGGCCGGCGCGCAATCTCAAACTGCTGTCGATCGAAAAGCGCAAAGGCGATCTGGTCTGGCTGCGCTACAAAGTGAAACGCTGAATGCTCGTCTTCGAGATCGTCATCGGTCTGCTCATCGGCGGTGCCGGACTCGCCGCGCTGGCGCGGCGGATGGCGACGCCGTATCCGGCGCTCGTGGCGATGGCCGGCGCGGCGCTGGCGCTGATTCCGCGCGTGCCGACGATCGTGCTCGATCCGGAGCTGGCGCTGGCGCTATTCGTCGCGCCGGTGCTGCTCGATGCGGCGTTCGATGCGTCGCCGCGCGATCTCCGCGCGAACTGGCGAACCGTCGCCAGCCTCGCACTCGGCGCGGTTGCGCTGACGGTCGCGGTGGTCGCGGTTGCCGTTCGCGCGCTCGTGCCCGACATGCCGTGGGCCGCTGCGATCGCGCTCGGCGCAATCGTCGCGCCGCCCGACGCCGCGGCGGCGACCGCGGTGCTCAAACAACTTCGTCCGCCGCATCGGCTGCTCGTGATTCTCGAAGGCGAGAGTCTCTTCAATGACGCGAGCGCGCTGCTCATCTATCGCGTCGCGGTCGGCGCGGCGGTGGTTGGATTCGTTTCGGGATGGCGGCTGGTGCCGATGGTGCTGTTCGTCACCGTCGGCAGTTTCGTGCTGGGGATCGTGCTCTCGCGCATCATCGGACCGATCACCAGCCGCATCGAGGACGTCGCGACGGCGGTCGTCTTTCAGTTCTGCGGAACGTTCGCCGTCTGGATCCTCGCGGAACGGCTGCATCTCTCCGGCATTCTGACGATGGTCGTTTTCGCGATGGCGATCTCGCGCCGAGCGGCCGAGATGATTCCGGCGCGCATTCGGATTCCGTCGTACGCGGTGTGGGAAGTCGCGGTGTTCGTGCTGAACGTCCTCGCCTTCATCCTGGTCGGCTTTCAATTGCGCTCGATCGTCTCGCGACTCGATCGTGGAACGCTGACGAGCTATGCGTGGATCGCGGCGGCCGTCTGCGTCGTGACGATTCTGGCGCGCATCGCATGGGTGACCGGCGCCGCGGCGTTCAGTCGCGCGGTCGCGCTTTCGCGCGGCGGTGCGGCGATTGTCGGATGGTGCGGGATGCGCGGCACGGTGACGCTCGCCGCGGCGCTGGCGCTGCCGACCGGCTTCCCGTACCGCGATCTGATTCTCTTCACAGCATTCGCGGTCGTGCTCGGAACGCTCGTCGTACAGGGAATGACGTTGCGACCGCTGATGTCGCTGCTGAAACTCGAAGACGACGGCGAAGTGGAGCGCGAGGTGCGACTCGCGCGCGTCGAAACGCTGCGCGCCGCGCTCGCGGCAAGCGAGGAATGTCGCGAAGCCGGGACGGCCGAGCTCGTGCGCCGTCGCTACGAGCAGATGCTCCGCCGCGCCGAAGCAGAGATGAACGGCCAGAGCGACATCGAAACGACCGACCTGGAAGTCATTCGCATAGGCACCGCCGCCGAACGAAAACGCCTGAACGCCCTGCGCGCGGATGGCACGATCGGCGACGCCGCGTTCCAGCAAATCGAGCAGGAGCTCGACTGGGAAGAGCTCGCCCACACCTGAAGTCAAAGTTGGGGGTCACATCTGACAGTTTGACTTGGGCGAACCGTTGCGACGAAGCGAGCAGACGACCCAAGTCAAACTGTCAGATGTGACCCCCAACTTTGACTTTAGCGGAGCCAGGCGCGGGTGCGGAGGAGGTCGATGATGCGCCGCGCGTTTTCTTCGGCGGTCGCGTTTGTCGTGTTGAGCGTCAGTTCTGCGGCGAGTGGCGATTCGTATGGGTCGTCGATGCCGGTGAAGCCTTTGATGACTCCGCGGCGGGCCTGGGCGTACATGCCTTTGACGTCGCGTGATTCGCAGACGTCGAGTGGTGTGTCGACGAAGACTTCGATGAAGCGATCGGGGCCGACGAGTGCGCGGGCGGCGTCGCGCGCGGCGCGATAGGGACTGACCGCCGCGCAGACGGCGACGCCGCCGTGGCGGACGACTTCGGCGGCGACGAATCCGATGCGCAGGATGTTGGCGTCGCGATCTTCTTTCGAGAAGCCGAGCCCTTTGGAGAGATGCGTGCGGACGACGTCGCCGTCGAGCAGCGTCGACTGTCGTCCGTGCTCGAGCAGCATCTCGACGACGAGCTCCGCGGTCGTCGATTTGCCGGCGCCGGAAAGACCGGTGAACCAGATGCAGACGCCCTGACGATGCAGCGGCGGATAGCTCTCCCCGAGAATCGCGGCGACTTCCGGCCGCGTGAACCACGACGGCAGCGGCACGCCGGCGGCGAGGTATTCGTCGCGCACCTGCGTGCCGGAAATCGACCGCGTCGTCGCGCCGCCGGGAACTTTCGATGCTTCCTCATAACGATCGTCGGCGACGACGTAAACGAGCTCGTGGAACGGCAGCATTTCGACGCCGATCTCTTCGCTGTGTTTCGCGACGAGCTCCTGCGCGTCGTACGGTCCGTAAAACGGTTTGCCGGCGGAGTCGACGCCGGGACTGGCGTGGTCGCGTCCGACGATGAAGTGACTCGCGCCGAAGTTGCGGCGGATGATGGCGTGCCAGAGCGCTTCACGCGGTCCGGCCATCCGCATCGCCAGCGGCAGCAGCGACAGCAGCACGCGATCGGCCGCGAAGTGATGTTCGGTCAGCGCCTTGTAGGTGCGAACGCGCGTGTAGTGATCGACGTCGCCCGGCTTCGTCATCCCGACGACCGGATGAAGCAGCAGCACGCCGTCGACCGACGCGCTGGCGCGCTTCGTCAGCTCTTCATGCGCGCGATGCATCGGGTTGCGCGTCTGGAACGCAACGACGTTCGCGTGTCCGAGTGCTTCGAGCGCGGCGCGAACTTCTCGCGGAGTGCGGCGCAGCTCGCGAAAATCGGGCGGCGATGGCAGTGCGAGGGCGCGCAGGCGGCCGGAGACGTTGCGCGTTCCCCACCGCTGCATCTCGGCGACGAGCGGGTGTTTGCGATCGGTCGTGCCGGCGACGCGCGCGGACGCTTCTTCGCGATCCCATTCGTAAATTTCTTCGACGGTGAGGATGGCGAGGATCTCGTTTTTCGCGCTGCGCAGCACGACGTCGCGTTGCAGCTCGACCGGCGCATCGTCATCGACCGGCAGCGTGATCGGCATCGGCCAGAGTGTGCCGTCGGCGAGACGCATCTCGGCGACGACGCGCTCGTAATCGCGTGCACCGAGGAATGTGGTGAGTGGTGAAAACGCGCCGGTGGCGAGCAACTCGAGATCGTGTTGCGCGCGTTGCGAGAGCTGGATCGACGGCAGCGTCGATGCGTATGCCGCAAGCTCCGCGCGTTCGTTTGCAGGGACAAGGAGATTGATGAGGGTGCCACCGTAAGGAACGTTCAATTTCATAGTTGTGACTCGCGGCTCAGCGTCCACCAGCTCCCGAAGACGACTCCGAACATGCCGACGGTGCGATAGACGAGCTCCGCCGTCAGCCAGAAGTGCCCGGCCGCGTCGCCGTAATGCGCGCTGCTCCACTCTCCCTGCCGCAGCGCGTACGTCGACTCGATCGAGATCAGCAATCCGATGCAGTGGAACGCGAAGACGATCGTGGCGGCGATGGCGAGCGCGCGCAGATTGCGAACGCTGAACGGACGCGCGTTCGCGGCGAAAAGACCGAGCAGCAGGATGACGTTGTACGTCAGCTGATCGGCCGGGATCGTCGCCGTCGGAAGCGCCGTCGATGACGTGATGAAGATCGCCCGTTCCTGCGGCACGAGCACCGCGGCGGAGAGACGCCGATCGATGCGCACGAGCGGCGTCGACGCGAGTGCGAACAGCCGGTTGTATTGCGGCGTGAAGAACCACCAGAGCGCGACGCCGAGCGCCGCCCCGGCGACGAAGCTAAGTCCGCGTCGCAGCATTGGGAGCGGCAAACTTCGAGACCCAGACGACGAAGAGCAGCACCGCGATCGCGAACATCGCCGTCTGCCAGATGGCCAGATGGAACGTCTCGAACAGCGAGCGGTGGTAAAGACCGATCAGATAAAGTGACGCGACGCGGATGACGTTGATCGCTTCGAGAATCAGCGCCGCGGCGATTGCGCCGATGATGCGCGTTCGCCATGGCGCTGCGAAGGAGAGCATCGCCGCGGCGACGAAGACCACCGCTTCCAGTCCGTTGCAGCCGCCGCGCACGTCGACGGCGAACCGCGGTCCGGCGATGACGGTGCCGACGACGTTGACGTGCTGGCCGATCGCGTTCAGCAGCGCGCCGGAAACCGCGGTGAGACCGCGCGTGAAGGGGACGACGACATGCGCATCAACGGCATCGAGCGTGACGATCGCGTAGAAAGCGGTGAGCAGCAGAGCGAACGTGATGAGGAACCGCGTCTGCCGCGGCGCGAGAGGCATGGCGCGGATTGTAGTCTGAGCGTGGCGCAATGAATGCGTCGCCGTTCACGCGCCGCGGCTGTCATCCCGAGCGTAGCGAGGGATCCGGGAGGGCGGGGCAGGAAACGCATGGTGCCCCGCCCGCCCGGATCCCTCGCTACGCTCGGGATGACGGGTCGCGCCGGCGTCGCCAGAACTCCTGATCTTTCCAGCGCTGCTCTTCGCGGTAATACTTCGCGCGCGCTTCCAGGTACGACGCGAACTCGCCGCTGATGAACTGGCGGTAGCGCGCGACGGCGTGCATGTCTCCGCGCACGAGGACGTCGCCGATCGCGTATGACGCGAAGATGCCGGAGCGGAGCGCTTTCACGATTCCCTGTGATGAGAGCGGATCGAAGCGCGATGCGGAGTCGCCGGCGGCGAGCCAGTCGTCGCCGGCCGGCGGCGTGGCGTAGCGCGATTCGGCGCTCCGTCCGACGAGCGGTCCCGGTTTTGATGCGCCTGCGATGATCGGTCCGATGATCGGCATCGCCGCGGCCGTCGCGTACCAGACTTCCTCGTCACTGAGATTCATCTCTCGCGCGATGTCGACGTCGGTCATGCAGGCGGCGAAGCGCTTTCCGTTCGGCAGCGCGGCGGTGTACCACCAGCCGCCGGCGAACGACTCGACGATCGTGCGCGGATCGGCGGCGTCGCCGCCATCATCGAAGAAGCGTCCGAAACCGGCGAGGTGATCGATGGCGACGATCTCCGCGCCGCACGCGCGCGTGGCGAGCGACGCGCTGCCGGTGGCGTCGACGAGGAACCGCGCGGCGAGCGACTCGCCGTTCGACAGCATTACGCGCCAGCCGCTCTGGCTGTGCTCCGCATCGCGTACCGAGACACCGCGCATTCGCGTGACGCCGCGATGCACCGCTTCGGCGGCGAGCATCGCGTCGAACGCGGCGCGATCGATGTGCCAGCCGTCGCCGCGCGCGTAGAAAACGAAATCGTTCTCGACGAGCCGCGGCGTTCCCCAGGCCGCGGCCGTGCCGAACGTCTGCGCGTGGCCGGCAGCGCAGAACGCGTCGAAGACGCCGAGGTGTTCGAGGAGCTGGCGAGCGAGCGGCGGCAACGATTCGCCGAGACGCGGACGATCGTAATGCGACGACTCGATCTCGACGACGCGGAGCGACGGCGCGTGGGATCGCAGCGAGAGCGCGCATGCGCTGCCCGCCGGACCGCCACCGGCGATCGCAACGTCGAATTGCATCAGTCGACGCGGACTGCGTAGAACGACGCGACCACACCGGCCGGCGCTGTGCCGCCGTCTTTCCCCGACGAGTGCGGAATCGTCCGCACCACCGAGCCGACGAACGCCGAGCGTTGCAATCGCGCGTTGCTGTTCGGCCAGATCGGCACGAGCCAGCCGATGTAGTCGTAGATCCACTCCTCGCCGCCGACCAGACCGCGTCCTTCGAAACGAACCTGCATCGGCGAACCGAAGCCGAACGAGCCATGCAGCGCGAGCGACCATGTCGAGCCGCCGATCGTGCCGCCGAGCGTTCCCGCCGCATCCGACGTGATTTTGATCGTGCCGCTGCCGAACTCGAGGTCGTTGAATTCCTTCGAGACGTCGGGATCGTTGAGCAGACTGCGATACGTCCACGTTCCGACGAACGGATTGCTGATGTTGTTGCTCATGACTTCTCCTGTTTGCGCGGAGTGCGGCCGATACTGATGTACGGCGGAGGATTCGGCGGCGGCACGGTCGTCGGTTTCATCTTCGTGAAGTCGTATGCCGGATTGCGAATGACGAACGGCAGCCGCCACCACTCGCTGACCATCTTCAGATCGCCGGCGTTCGTTTGCGGCACGCCGGGCGTCCAGTCGAGCCAGACCACTTTGCCGCTCGGCGTCACCTCGGACGTTTGCAGCGGACGATGCGCCGGCCACCAGAGCGTTTCCCACACGCGGTTCTCGCGTTTCAGCAGCGTGTCGTCTTCGCTGTCGGGGAAAATCCTGTTCCACCCTTCGTAAGTGACGTTGATCGTTTGCGTCGAGCATTCGTTGAAGTCGGCCTGCCACGGCAGCGCCATGTACTTCGTCAGATCGCCCGGCTGCAGTCCGATGTCGAAGTCGCTTCCCTGCGAGAGATCGTCGATCGTGTACGACGAGTAATCGATCTCCGGGATGCGTCCGTGATTTGCGTTCACCTGCGCGGCGGTCTGGCCGAAGTTGCAGAAACCGGGATCGGCTTTGATGCGATACGGCTTCACCCAGATGGCAGCATTGCGCATCGTCCAGCCGGCTTCGCCGCCGGGACAGAACGCACCGCCGAGGACGTTGGAGAGGACGCCGTAATCGAGCTCGCGCGCCGTTTTTGGATTGCTGTTGTTGTACGGCCACCACGGATTCGGCGCCGGCCATCCTTCGAGCGCTTCGTTGTAGAAGTTGCCCATCGCCCATTGCCGCAACACGTAGTACTGATAGTCGGTCAGCCGCATGAACTTCGACGGCAGCGTGTTCGTGATCGGGTTGTCGCCGGCGAGCAGCGGCATGAGCGGCAGGTTGTGGACGCGGCTGCTCGGCTTGTCTAAGAGGAAGAAGTCGTTCTCTTCTCCCGGCTTGCGCAGCAGCGAGAAAAGGAAAAGACGATCGTCGCGATACGGATCGTCGATGTTCGCCTCGATGCACTTCGCGCGACACTCGCGCAGCAGCGCGCCGGTTTGATGTTTGCGGAGATGCTCGGCCGTCAATCGGCGCAGGTCGAAACGGAGATGCTCGTCGTCGAGCCGCTCGCCGATCGAATCAATGATCGCGGTGACGCGCGTTTCGAGCTCGGCGCGCGTGGCGACGTTCGCGTCCGATTCCGTCGTCTTGCGCCAGCGGTCGATGTAGTCGTCGAACGCTTCCTTCGCTTTCGGCGCAACGTCGGTTTTCTTCACGAACGACTGCAACGCCTTCTTCAACTGTTCCGACAGCTCCTCGGTCAGCACGCCATCTTCTGGGAGCGATTCGCCCTTCTCGCGCAGCGCCTGTTCGATCTGCTTCCGCAACACCATGTAAAGCGGCGCGAGCGTTTCGACGAACAGCTCGCCGTCGTGATGACGCTGCATGCAGCGCTCTTCGCACCTGCGCACGCCCGGCAGATAAATCTGCGGCGGCACGCCGAGCTTCTGCGGATCGAACGTGCCGCGCGTCGAGTAGTTGTGCGGGAAGTTCGACTGGCCGAGAACGCTGCAGAGATAGCTGAACTGATCGGGACGGAAGAGGATCGACCAGATGTCGCGGAAGAACCACGGCTTGTAATCGGGATTCCAGCGAAGACGTCCGGCGCGCCAGTGAATGAGCGCCTTCTCGTCGGTCGGCGGGATGTACGGCGGATTCGCGAACGTGCCTGCAGTTCCGTACAGGTCGGTCCGTTCGGCAAACTCGGTGATGGCCATGTTGTCGACGACGTCGGCCATCGAAACGATGTCGAGAATCTCGGGAACGTAGGCCGGATAGCCGCAGATCACCCACGCCGGCGATTCGACGTCGATCGCGCGCAGGTCGCTCACCAGCTGCGAGTACATGATCAGCCGCGCCATCACCGGACCGTCCGACGTGTCGTCGAACCAGCCTTCGTTGTTGGCGTACGTTTCAATGCGCGGCTGACCGAACTCGTCGAAGCGATACGAACCGGAGTTGCCATGTCCACCAAGGACGAGGAGACGTCCGTCGTTGTCGGTGAGGATGTCGCCGAGCGTGTCGATCGAGTGCGGTTTCAGCGGCGGCGGAAAGGTCGGCGAGTAATGCTCGCCGCCGTCGCGATCGAAGCTGGCGCGACGCCGCGACTGCGTGTCGACCGTGCGCGGACCGGGATCGATGATCAGCCGCTGGCGCGCGTCGTCGCCGGCGACGTCGGCGTTGCGCAGCGGATGATTCGCTGCATAACCGTGCTCCCCTTCCGCCTGCGCGAACTGAAACCAGACCGCTTTCTTGTTCGCGAGCCAGACGCGCCATTGCACGTCGACGAGCGTGCCGGCGTTGCCGCCGCCTTCGACGGGATCGCCGACTTTCAGCGGCCTGCCTTCCGGCGATTCGTCGTCGTAAACCCACACCTGGAAGCGCGCCGCCTGGCGGCGAACGCGACCTTCGGCGTCTTTGAAGGTGGTCGTGCGCAGCTCGCTCTGACCGTCGGGCGAGAGAAGCGGATTGCCGAGCGAATCGCATTCGATCGGCAGCGCGGCCGGCTGTTCCGGCGCGATGTAAAACGAATCGGGACTGTTGCCGAGGCGCGCGATACCGACGCCGGGATGGATGCGGTAGATGGGAGGCATGTCGTCGATCCCTTTCGTCTCAGTCGAGCAGATCGAGCGACACGCCGTCGAGGCACAGCAGCTCGGTGTCTTCGCGATAGTCGGCGCCGATCACGACCAGCGTGATCTGCAGCGACTTCGCTTTCTTTTTCTCGAAGAGATATCTGGCGCTCTTCGTGACGTTGATGCGGTGATTGCGCGGCGTGTTGTGATTGCGCGGACGGATGTCGTGCTGGCGCGGACGCGACGGCGGCAGCTCGCAGTGACCGGGACCGCCGATGCATTCGCCGTGGCCGAAGATGGCGAGGTAGCCGGCGTAGTTCTCGTGATCGATCGGCGTTGATGCATCGGCATCGGGGAGATTGAGGAACACGCGAATGAAGCACGACCGCGGCAGTTGCGGCACGCGATGCAGTCTCACCTCGGCCTGTTTGAACGATCGCCGCGCCGGCTCCGGAATGTCGATCGCCTTCGAGACGAAGCGCGCCACCGGCGTCGACAGTCCGACCGGGATCAGATACGAGCACTTCACGTACTCGTAGCCGAACTGCGTCATGTCGAGCGTGTCTTCGATCGTGTAGCTCCACGGAGTGAGCACGGCACCGAGGTCGGCCGGAAGCGAGTGAGGATTCATCGCCTGCCATTCGGACCAGAGCCGGTCGATGTTGACGTGAATCGGCCAGAACACCGGATCGAACGACGCCGTGAGATTGCTCAGCATGTCGCCGTATTCGGGCCGCGAATACATGTCCTCGCGCGAATGGAAAAGACGTCCGGCGACCTTCACGCTGCGGTTGCGATGATTACTCGTCGCGGTGGGCGCATCGAACTCGTCATCGTCGCCGGGAAACGGATTCACGCCGCCGCTCCAGATGTGCAGCGTGTTGTGCGGATTCTGATCGAGGTAGCCGAACGAATCGTTGTAAAGACTGCCGCCGCCGAAGTCGCGGAACGTGCGCAGCGACATGATCTGGCAGATGTCGTCAGCGGTCGGATAGTGATAGTGAAAGGTGGTGTTGATCGTGTTGTCTTTGCCGTATTCGGCGGGATAGCGCAGCGGATACCAGAGCGAGTTCGCGGCGAGCAGCGCATCGATGAAACGCTCGCGATGGCGTCCTTTGATCAGCGGCGTTTTCGGATCGCCGAGCGCCTTCGCGACGGCGGCGAAGAACGTCGTCTGCGACGTGTACAGCCGGCCGACGAGCTGCTCCGCGAGAATGTCGGCCGCCTTCTTCGGCAGCGCCGGCTTCGCGTTCGTCAGGAAGTCGAGCGAGGCGTTCGTGATGAACGCTTTGTACGACTCCGGGATGATCCAGCCGTCTTCCGGTTTCTCCGGAATGTACTGCGGCATCGTCCAGTCCCAGTACGGGATCGTCACGCCCGGCACGAGGTCCTGCATGATCTGCTCGAGCTCGTAGAGATAGACGCGATGCCACGGCAGGAAACGCTCCCATCCGTGCTGGCAGTGGTTCTGATGGATGAGCGCCATGTTGTTGTAGCTGCGGCGATCTTCCGGCCATTTGTTCAATCGATAGAGCTCGCGGAACGCGAGACGAAACTGCTCGAGCTGGCCGGGCATCAGACAGTCGACGTTCATCCGCTGCTTCGGCTCTCCGTACTGGAAGGCGTAGTCGTTCGGCGAGCCATCGACCGCGAATATCTGCGCGATCGTCTCGACGTTCTTCGCTTCGATCGACTCGAGCTTCACGTCGGTTCTCCGAGTCGTGGCCGGCAGCGACGTTTCGCGATCCGCTTCCGGTAATCCGTCGTCGATCCAGTTGGCGATGAAGTCGATATCGTCGCCGGCGACCGGCGTGCCGCCCCAGAGGAGACGCGGAAACTGCGTGCCGTCGAACGGCGCTTCGCCGCGCAGACCGCGAACGAGTCCCGACTTCGCTCCGCGTCCGGGAAAAGGCGCCGCGTCGCCGCTGGAGACCGGCGCGCAGCAGGCGCAGGCCGGCTTCGCTTTTTCCTCCGGCGCGATCATGGCGATTCCATGTACGCGCGCGGTCAGCAGCTTTTCGCGCGGGAACCAGAAACGATCGGCGCCGGCGGCCGCGGCGCAATCGAGGATGTCGACGATTCGTTGATAGCGAGTGGGAGTCGTGTTTGCCATCAGAGCCTTTCCGTACAGTCGTTGCTGCATTGCGCGGCGCCCGGGCGCGCGCGGCGGATCGCGAGGACGATCAGCGCGACGATGCCGGCGGCGACGAGCGGCGTGAAGTCGAAGAGAAAACGGCCGGCGACGATGGCCGCGGCGGCGAGTAATGCGAAGAGTCCGTCGATGCGCGAGCGGATCGCCACCGACGCGACGGAGATGGCCAGCAGCGCCATCGCCACGCGCGGCAGCCACGCGCCGAACGCGGCGACGCTCACGCCGGCCGCACCGAGCGCGCCCGCAAGCGCGATCACGCAGAGCGGACACTTCGGTGCTGCAGCGACGGCGACGGAAGAGACGAGGAGCAGCGCGTCACCGCGAGCGCTTCGGTGCATGTCTGAGGAGAGCCGGATGGGAACATTTCCCTACCCCCCGACCGGCCGAAATCGCTTCTGCACGTTTTCTGCATAGCCTCAGCGCCGGAGAGAGGTATGAAGAAATGCGCAGCACTCGTGGTCGATGACGACGAGAACGTTCAGCTGCTGCTGAACAACATCCTGCGGAAGCACTGCAGCCACATCGCGCGTGCGTTCGATGGAGCACGCGCGGCCGAGCTGCTGCGCGCCGAGGAGTTCGAAGTCGTCATCCTCGATCTGATGCTGCCGAAGATGAACGGCTTCGAAGTGGCGAAGGTGATCGAGTCGCTGCCGCGGCAGCCGAAGCTGATCGTCCTCTCGGCGATCGCGCAATACTTCGACGATCGCTTTCCGCCCGACGCCGTGATCCTGCAGAAACCGTTCGACAGCGCGCAGCTCGACGACGCCATCACCGGCCTGGCGAACTAAAATCGCCGGATGCTGATCCGCGCAGCCACGCTCGCCGATGCCGCGGCGATCTGCGCGATCTTCAACGAAGGGATCG
>JAXDJV010000020.1:0-54549 GCA_034667465.1 Acidobacteriota bacterium
GCGCCTGACAAACGCCTTTGGAAGAAGTGATCTGCAACGGACGTGACGCCGTCGCACAAAGGTAGAATAGGAGCTTCAGCTCCGGTCCATCTAGCGGCCGCGTGACAGCTGCATTAGTGAGTTAGGCCGTCCCTCGCTCAAAGAACGCTTTCAAGGCGTACATTCGCCGCGCCAGTCGTTCAAAGACGCGAAGGGCGGAAAAGCAATCGTCGCGACCGAAAGTGCGGCCCGTTGGATGTCCCGCGTCGTTTCGAGTAGTGCGAAGGAGATCGAGGACGGCACTAAGGTGAATGTCTAGGCCGTCGCGCAGATCGGGCGATACGCGCGACCTGAGCTCTTCGATTTTCTTGCGGAATTCTCCAAAGCGCTCCACATAGTTAGCGCGTGGGTTATCGAGAAGCTTGCGAAGCTTTGAAGCTGACGGCGGCGCCCACGTGACAAACGATTCCGCCATGTCCACGAACGCCGATTCGGCAGCGACACCGAGCATGGCCGTACACGCGACATACGCTCTATTGTAGTAGGACCTCACGGCTTCATCGATGTACAGCCTAGTAGTGGCGGAGATGCCGGGAGCTGACGCAAAGAGCCGTCGTAAGTAACCCGCTGGATCATCCGGATTCGCGTCGTTGTCACCTGCGGCTGCGACACCTGCCTCCGTGAGGCGCAAGCTCCAGTTCTCCTGCGAGTTGTGGTCAAGATCGATGTAAGCCAGACCTTGTGCCGCTAGAGACCAATAGCCCGCCATAATTTCATCACGCGTGGGTTGATCGTTCGCCGGTGCCAACGATCTCACGTGTTCGCCAAGATAATGTTGGCCCCAACCGAGACGGGCGTCGACGTCTTGACTAGTCAGCGCCTTCAAAAGTAACGACTGCACGTCGTCGGATTTCATGGTCGCGCTATTGTACCCATTACCGTCGGCGTCGCCAGCGACGCAGGTCACGCCGCGTCGCGATCACCGCACATGCTCACCGCGATCGGCCTAACGGATCATTAGCTAAGCTGCAAGCCGGCTCACATGCCAAGGCGACGCGGCGCGTTGCTTGCCGCGACTACAGTCATGCCGGCAGGAGCGATTTGCGAGCAACGTGACGCCGTCGCACACGTTGGTGCAGGAGCTTCAGCTCCGGGCCAGCGGATCGCCGGTTTGCCAGCTTCAGCTAATAGTTAGCCGGCCACGCCGCCGCTCTTCAACTAGCGGCTATCATCCGTGCCACCAGCTGTCTCGATCAACTGGCCGAATTCAAGCTCAAATTCCCGGAGTGCTGAAATTACGGCGGCCGTCTTACGTCTCATCTCTATAGATTTCGTGACACCGCGTAAGTTCGGAGATGGCTTATAAATCGCCGAATGTTCGGCTTCCCAGAACAGGCCAACCAAAAGAGAAACGACCTGAATCTCCGAAGACACCAGATCGCCTGACCGCCAGAAGCCGGCATACTTATACGCGATCGGAGGATCGCCAGGCGTGTCGCCAGTGACAGGGTCGGCAACCCACCTGTCTGTAACGGAGAGCAGCGCTTTGCGAGCGTCTTCAAGGCGCCGGTTCGGGAAAGTGAGCACTCGGACGCCGACAAGATCTTTCAGTGATCGAAGAGAATAATCTTCAGGTCGATCGGTGTCGAAAAAGCCAAATTCCTGACGACGGCGAAGTGAGTCAACCGCGCTTTCACAGTCCTTGACGCGACCGCGAACTATGATCCGCTCATACACATCAAGGGAAAGCGTGACAGGAAGAAGCATGTGCCGCACTTCAGTCTCAACAGCGATGAAAGTGCGGTGCATCGTGGGAAGCAACTCCGCGTATTCGGAGCGCAGACGATCTTCAACGGTGCGCTGATCGGCCATTCTCTAGTTCGGCGACAAACGCACGCCGCACCGCCACACTTGGCTCTTCATAAAATTGCCAATCGCCCGTAACGTTCGGCTCGGCAATCCTCTCTGCCAGCCACTCAGGCGTCTGATCTTCGACCGTTTCCTCGGCGAAGACCTTCTTCTCACGCTGATTAACGTATGCCATGCGATCGAAGTTATAACGGTAGCCAGCCTCCTTGAGGAGGATTTCCTTCGTCTTCATCCGCGTCATTCTAGACCGGATCCGGCCCGGAAACCAAAGGCGACTCCTTAAAGTGGCTGCTGGTCCGGCTAACGGATCTACTAATCAGCTGCGCGCGGCCCCGCACACCACGCCAGCGACGCGGCGCGGCCGTTGCCGCGCCTGACGATGCATTCGGAAGAAGCGATCTGCAACGGACGTGACGCCGTCGCACAAAGGTAGAATAGGAGCTTCAGCTCCGGTCCATCTAACGGCCGCGTGACAGCTGCATTAGTGAGTTAGGCGGCGATGAAGCACGAGGGTCATAGCGGGCCCGGCAGCCTTCCCAGCGGATTCCAATTTATGCGCGGCGCCGTGCGCCTCGCCGCGTCTTCGGCTTCGCGAAGAACATCCGCTTTTGTCCGCAGTGGAACTGAGTGATGGCGAGGTAATTCCCAGTAGCCCTCTAGATCCGGATGTTCGCGACGAGCGACGGCAACGGTAAAGCGAATCGGTGTCGTTGCTCGCGCGGGATGAATTGTGAACGATACGTCGCACATCGGCGAGTCCTGAGCGATTCGCGACGCGGTGTCGCATCTCGCCGTGAGTCGTAATTTGCTCGGCGCCGGCACAGCGACGATTGAGTCGGTGTATGTTGCGCGAGAGGAACCGTCAGTCGGACGTAATGTCACTTCGTCCGGAAAATCCTGCACAGCGCCTGCGCTGTCGACCACCTGAACGGTGACGCGATGGACGGGGATTGCCAGTTCGTCAGCGCTTGCGGCTGGATAGACGAAAAGTTCGACGTCAACGCGGACAACGCCATCGGAAGACCGACGGACCTGCGCACTTGCGAATTCAATCTCGGGCGCGGCCACGCGCCGAAGCAGCAGTGATAGAAGTTCGCGACGACCAGCGACGCCCGTGTTGGCACCATAACGCCAAGGAACCTCTCGCGCTCCTCCCTGCTTCGATTCTGCAACAACATACGGAGGATTGTCTGTTTCGAATACAAATGCGGCGAGTTGCTTACCAGTGAACGTTAGGAAATTTTGATACACGAGAGCAGGCGCCTCGCCGTACTCGAAGAGGGCTCTCAGAGACATGTACCAGTCGCCGACCTCAAAACTGGGCACGCCGACCACGCCTCGCTTCGAGTCTAGCCCTACAAGGAGCAGGACGGGGTGCCACTGCGCAGCATTCGCAAGGCCAGCGAACTGCCTCGCGAATTTCTTAACATCCGGAAGCTCAGACTTCAGCTCGACGTGGGTCGTTTCGAATGCTTCACGGTCTACTACCTGTTGCGCTACTTCCAATGCCCATGTATCAGCCGCCGGTTTGAACATGTGAAACATCGTGGCGCGTTTTTCTAGCGGGCGCAAGGCGTAGCGGCGTCCCGGCACAGACACGAAGCAAAAACCCCGTCCGCCTAACGGACCACCCAATCAGCTGCGCGCGGCCACCGCGTGCCAAGAGCGACGCGGCGCGGCAGTTGCCGCGCCTAACAATTGCATTGGGAAAAGCGAACTGCAACTGCCGTGACGCCGTCGCACAAATGCCGCGGAGGCGCGGAAGCGCCGGGCCAGCGAACGGCCGCGCGTCGGCTGCATTGGGTAGTTAGCCCGCCGACTTCCGAAAGAGAACCAAGATACCGCGATCCGCAGCAGCCGGCAGTTCGATGATGCGGCTGTAACGAGAGCGGATGAGCGCCTCAACCTCATCGGTTGACCAATTCTTAATCTGTAGCCAGACGAGCTTCGGTGGATACGAGCTGCATTGAGATCTCGGAGAAATCCGCGTCTTTCGAAACCATGGTGAACTCGTGTGCTCGCGCGTACAGCCAAACGGTTTCGTCAGGAACGTCGTGTAGCTCAAGCTTCCAAACGTGTTCCGACGCTGGGAAGAGATCTGCGAGACGAGTGACGAGCGACGGTGACAGGTGGTGGTCGAACAGCAGCTTCACTCGTTAACCACGAGCATGCGATGCTCACGCTCGGCGGCGTAGCTAAGACACGCGAGGACATCTTCGCGCGTCAGATACGGAAAGTCCGCGAGCACTTGCTCTTCCGTCATTCCAGATGCGAGATACGACAGTACGTCGTACACCGTTATCCGCATGCCTCGGATGCACGGCTGACCACCGCGTTTGCCAGGCTCAATTGTGATGATTCCTTCGTACGACATGCCGAGCATTCTAAAACAAGCTGCACCCAACCGTATGAGTTCATCGGTAAACCGCCTGCAGACACGGTGTCGCGGTGCTCGTCGAGAACACAGATTCAGCGCATGCTACACCCGCCCTGCTGCACGCAGTTCGAATGACTGGCGGCGCCCCAGAACGGCGCTTGAAAACGTGGCGTTACTAGTTGGCCACGGAAGTCGGCAGACGCTGGCGGCCGATGTAATAATGCGCCGCCAATCCGCTTAGCACCGCGAGTGCAGTTTCACAGAGCGTGGTGAGACACCCGTGGCTCACGTCGGCCTCGCGCCTGACGCACGCGTTTTCGATGCGATGTGGAATCGGGGGTGCGCTCGGCCACGCGAAAAGAGAATGCGCGATGCTGCGGGACGCGGAGCGTTGTCGGCCACGGACGGGCTAACGGATCATTAGCTAAGCTGCAAGCCGGCTCACATGCCAAGGCGACGCGGCGCGGCCGTTGCCGCGCCTAACGATGAATCGGCAGAAGCGATCTGCAACGGCCGTGACGCCGTCGCAGACGCTGGTGCAGGCGCTTCAGCGCCGAGCCAGCGTATCGCCGGTTTGCCAGCTTCAGCTAATAGTTAGGCGCCGGCTCAGGCACGGGTATACGGATACCGCAAATCGCACTAATAGCCGCAAATGTTAGCCGTGATCGCAACCGCCTGCATCGCAGATTGCGGGAGCGCCGTGATCGCATCCACCTGCGTCGCAAATCGAGCCAACCGCCCGCCAGCCTTCGGAAGGTTCGAACCCGAAGGCTTCCGCATAGCGCCGCAGTGTAGACGCCCACGTTTCGGCAACGGATTCGGGATGCCTTGGGGTATGGTGCAGGAAGCGGCCAAAATACGCTTGGCAGTCGTTGTCGTACTGGCGCGTATTGAGAACGTGCTGATGCCAGACCTTATCAATCGCTTTCGATGGAACGATCGGCTCGGTCGGGTACATTTTGCAAAGCACCCAGAAGCGCTGATATTCGCGTTCCAACACCGAGCGCTTGGCGCCAGGCAGAGCGCCCGCTTCCTCGACTTGATCAAGAACGGACGTGAGATCAAACGTGGGCATTTCAAGAACGGTTGTGCTTTGCATAGACCCTCCGCAGTCTTCGTTAAGACGTTAGCGCGGATGACCGAGCGGCGCAACGTGCAATTGTGGTGTTATTGGCAGAGCCTGCCGTGACACGATCATCCAATGTCGTTTAGCCAACTTGAGACTGCCGCGCTCATTCCGGGCAACGTGCGTTCGAGATGGGCAACCTCTGCCAACGACAAACATGCAGCAAGTTCTATCTCGACTAGGTGTTCGAGCGTGATCTGTTCCTCGGCGGATGCTCCGGCATTCGCTTCAGCAATCCGACACTCCAGAGCTCGCAGGAGAAACTCCGGGAGCTCGATAGCGATCTCTCGACGCGACAGGAGAGAAGACGAACGAAAGCGTGAAATCTTGGCCATAGACAAGTGACAATGTAAGTTGTCTATGGACAATACGCAAGAGTGTCCCGAAGAAAAAAGCGGCAACCCGACGCTGAGCTGTTCGGACAGATCGTGCGCGCGCATCGCGAAGCTCGTGGGTGGACGCAAGAAGAACTAGCGGAACGGGCTGAGATGAACGCGAGCTACTTGGGATTCGTCGAACGAGGTGACAACGTGCCGACACTATCAATTATCATTCAACTCGCCGAGGGTCTTGAATTATCCCCGGCTGATCTTCTCCGCGATCTTATGAAGCGACGGTAACGGTACGCGCCGCAGGCTTCGGCGGCGCAGCCATCAAAGCGAGCGAACAACTCTCGAGAAAGGCGGCGTGGGACGGGCAGGCGGCGGAACCGTGCGCCGACGCGAACGATGTGCGCCTAACGGACCAATCGTTCACCTGCACGCCAGCCCACCATAGCTAACGCGACGCGGCGCGGCAGTTGCCGCGACTAACGATGCATCCCGCGGGAGCGACCTGCAACTGGCGTGACGCCGTCGCACACGCGACTGAAGGAGCTTCAGCTCCGGGCCAGCTAACGGCGGCGTGACAGGTGCAACGATTAGTTAGCCCGCCTTCTGATCAGGAAGCGTCGGCGGAGCGCCGTGTTCTGATAGATACTCTCTTAGAGCTTGACTAACAACCGCCGAGTCGCGGAACACCTTTGCGACGTCCGGCTCGAGCAAGACTACGTTGGTTGCCTTCATCGCACGCTGATAATACTTTCCGCGCACTCCGCCGGAGAAATCCGTCTCAGGAATGGTGTCGTCGTCTGCATCAGATCTATTGCTCATATTGTCGCCGCTCTCGTGGAGTTGCCTCACGGGCCATTATGATTCGCACGCGTTCTTCTCGATCGGTGTGCGCCACGACGACACACTGATTCGTCTTTGTATAACCGATTGTGCGAAACCTTCGCTCGTCGACAGAATAGCGATCATCTGGAACGGTCGCATGAAGGGGGTCCAAGAATACGGTAGATGCTTCTGCGAATGAAACGCCATGCTTTATCGCGATTTATTCGATCTTTGTTCGGATCCCACTCGTACTCCACCGGCGCAGTATACAGCGCCGCGAGGACCGGTTAGACGCTCGGAAGTGTCTGATGTGTCGCATGTTACACCCAACCCACGTGACCGTCACCGGGACGGTGTCTTTGCAGCACAGATCGTCAGGTCGCTCAAGTCTAGTGCGGCGCTCCGGAGCCGAGCCGCGCTTTTCTTCTCGGCGATACGCCGACCCGAAGCCACCGGAAGTCCGCGCGACCTTGCCTGAAAGCTAAACGGGGGCGTACGTCCGATGGACGCTGCGAGTCAGCGCCGGTGAACCCGCGTCGGCGAGGGAGGCAGGGGCTTCGGTACGAGGCATCGGTACGATGAATCGATCTCCACGCGGTCTGCTCGGTCGGGCTAACGGACCATTAGCTAAGCTGCAAGCCGCCCCACACACCAGTAGCGACGCGGCGCGGCAGTTGCCGCGACTAACGATGCATTCGGCGGGAGCGATCTGCAACTGACGTGACGCCGTCGCACACGCTGGTGCAGGAGCTTCAGCTCCGAGCCAGCGCACCGGCGGTTTGCCAGCTTCAGCTAATAGTTAGGCGGTTCGACTAGTCAGGCGATCAAACGCGGGTGTACCTTCGGGAGGTGAATTCTTGTATACCAGTATGTGTCCAAAAAAGAAGCGACGAAGCCGATAGTGCAACCAAGCGAAGACGCATTGAGGCTCTCGGAGCCAAAACCTAAGCACAGGTGGCGGCGGCGCAAAGCTTTGCTCGTATAGAACATCGACGGTTTTAGGCTCGGGAAAGAGCGCGGCGATTTCCGCCGCGTGCCAGAAGGTGTGCTCGACGTCGTACGCAGGAGCACCCGTGCCAGTCGCAGTCACGATTCGACGTTTCAAAACGCGATCGACGATGAACCTCTGCACGGCGTTCGGCAGGAGGAGAAGCCCACGAACTCCGTAGTGCGGGTCTGGCTTCACAACGTGCGCCAGGCGCGCCGGTGTGACCATAACGCAGAGCCCGCCGTTACGAAGCACACGCATGATTTCGCTGGCCACCTCGCCGGCGGAAGGGAGATGCTCAAGCACGTCGACGAGGAGAACGAGATCCACGCTATTCGACAAAACCGGAAGCTGTGCGCCGTCTGCCGCTACTATAGCGACGGGTGACTTCATTAGTTTGCGGCAGGCCACCGCCTGCGGATTTGGAACGAGATCGGCCGCGATCACACGATTCCGTGGATCATTCGCGAAAGCAATCGCGACCCCTCCATTGCCTGCGCCAATATCCAGGACGGTTAGGGGCGCCGCTCCGTCAGCAAGAATATGATGGCGGAGATGAGAAAGCAGACGTACGCCCTCATCGAACCGACCGAGTGCGAACATCAGCTGGTCGCGATAATGCCGCTGATCTCGAGAGATCCAATGTTCGAACTGAGAGTGCACAGCCTGGACGAACTGACTTCGCAGTCCACGCCAAGGAAGATGACCGGGTAATACGTCAAGCTCGGCCCATGATGATTCGGGCATGGCGGAATGAGCATCGAGGCTTTCGAGCGATTCGTCGATCACGTGATGACAGATACGGAACGTCGCGGCAATCCGCCTAACGGACCAATCGTTCACCTGCACGCCAGCCCACCACAGCTAACGCGACGCGGCGCGGCAGTTGCCGCGACTAACGATGCATTCGGCGGGAGCGGACCTGCAACTGACGTGACGCCGTCGCACACGCGACTGAAGGAGCTTCAGCTCCGGGTCAGCGAACGGCGGCGTGACAGGTGCAACGATTAGTTAGGCGGTGGGAGACTTCGCTCCTGCTAATACGTTCCAGGATTTGCACGCCTAAGTTATTTAGGTTTGCTTTCATGAGCGCTTTCTTTATTTATCCTCAACCTACTTCGTTCCAAGGTAGTACAGTAGTGCGCATGACGTATGACGCACGGCCATGGCGGGCAAGAACAATTTCGCGACCGTGCTTGATGAGCCCAGGAGCTCTCGGAGAGATCGGCGCGGTGATTGATAGCAACTTTCATAATTGGAGTGCCACCCGAGATGGCTCAAACGACTGAATGCGACCGTTGCACGGCTGATATTCCGGAGGGTGCGAACAGTTGCGCAGTCTGTGGCTTCAGCGACAAGGTATCTCACGTGGAAACCACGGTCACCGCTAGGCTTCGATCCCAGAAGCGTGACGCGCAGGCGGTCATCATTACCGATCTCGATATGCCGTTCACTTCCATGGTGCGCTTCATGGTGAAGTGGGCGATCGCGACGATTCCTGCGGCGCTCATACTTGTGTTTGTCGTTTGGGTGGCGATGACTTTGCTCACGACCCTTGCCTCGCGGTGAACTTGCGCGCTATACGACTTGTAGCGACGAACCGGACGACGTTTGGCGCGATGGACACGCCTCGCTAAATGCCATGTTCCCCGCCGGTGAGATAGCGACCGCAATAATGGATGCCGTACCCGCGACTCATGGCGATCTCAGCCGCAGACGATCGCCAGCTTACGAGAAGCGCACGTCTTCAAGTGTTTCCAATGCCGGCGGCCACAATCGCGCACGCTAAATGTTACCGCGGCGACACGTGCGTTCCGCTGCAGCCGAACGTTTGAGATCCCCCTTGATTCCCGAGCGATGACGCCCGTAAGCACGAACGCGCGAAACCCGCTTCGTGGTGATGGTTGGTTCTGCGCGCCGTGCAGAAATTGGGAAGGTTAGCGAAGCGGTCCAGCGGCCGCGGCATGAGCTAATGAAAGTTACAACCGCCTAACGGATCCACCGTTCACCTGCACGCCAGCTTCAGAAGCCACACAGCGACGCGGGCGCGGCAGTTGCCGCGCCTAACGATCCATTCGGCAGAAGCGATCTGCAACTGACGTGACGCCGTCGCACACGCTGATGCAGGAGCTTCAGCTCCGGACCACCTAACGGCGGCGTGACAGGTGCAACGGTGAGTTAGGCGGTACTTTCGGAAACACTGAATTCGCGAAACACAAATGTTAGCGTCGGCTGGTCCGTGAGCTTACAAACAATATTCTGGTTTGCAAACATGCCTGTAAATCGGCGGGGCTCGGTTCGATCGAACGTTTGGAGCCATCGAACTCCTACAGCCCACTCAGCCTTCGCCGGGTCATTCATATTTTCTGATGCCTTAGGCGCGGCTAGCGGGTATTTGAGAAGTGGCTCGTCGAAACCGGGCGGTACGAACTCGGCGATGGGCACCGCAGGCGAGATGACTTCGCCGTAACCTACGTATCCGACTCCTTTCATGTAGGCAAAGATCTTCGCGCCCACGGAAAGCTTGCGCAGCGGCTTCGAGTACTTTTCGCCCTAGCCAGCACCGATGTAGCCATACTTGCGGTTGTCGTCCCAATTCCGATGCTCTCCCTCGCCTATATTCACGAACCAGAAGCCGGACCACGGCCGACGGTGTCGAGTCTCGGCGCGCTCCTGAAGTTCTTCTGGATCCATGAGCCACGCTCGGCCGAGAAGTTCCGCGCCGGAGTTGCGAAAGAACTTGAAGAAGACCGCGTTGATGTTGAGGTTGTGCTTTTCCGCAAGGTATCGAACAATCCTTTCGGAAGACGAGTCCAACTCAGACGAAACAATCAACATCCGGTGGTTCGCACCGCTGATTTCGGACGGCAGAAGTGAATCGAAGGCCTGCTGGAAAAGAACACTCAGCGGCTTCTGCCGATGCTCGAACGCGATTCGCTCGAGATCTTCGTAATCACGGTCGTTGACCCAACTGGCATATTCAACAGTCTGCGCCACGACGTCGCGGGCCGTACGGTCCCTCTTAATTTCGACGACGACAAGCTCGCCATCTCTGGTCATTCCCAAGACGTCGATTCGGCCGAAACCCGTATTCACCTGATTGCCGATGATGAGCATTTCGACGCCGAGGACAGCAGGGTCTTCGCAGATCCAGGCTTCCAGCCGACGTTCATAGTCAAGCGCAGCCGACGACAGCTCGTTGAGCTTCGTTCCGTCTACTTGCCACAGCTTCATCTCAAGCGGCATGGGTAATTCCTCAGCGTGGATTGTATCCGCCTAACGACACACTAGCTAAGCTGCAAGCCGCCCCGCATACCAGCGGCGACGCGGCGCGGCCGTTGCCGCGACTAACGAGGTTCGGCGGGAGTGATCTGCAACGGGCGTGACGCCGTCGCAAATGAGTCAGCCGAGGCGCTTAAGCGCCGGGCCAACATATCGGCGGTTTGGCAGCTTCAGCTAGTAGTTAGGCCGTTATTTGTTAGTCGTGGCGCCTGCACGTGAGTTTTGGGCCGACGCGGATGCAATGCCAGACACCGCCGTTGTGTCCGGCGTCGCGATCGGGTCGCTTTGGGCGGGCGTAACGGGTAGTGACTCCAACGGCATGGTTGCCAATGTGTCGACGCTTCGCTTGAGCGCGGAGCATGCGCGGTAGGTCAGACATAGGCATAGCAGCCCAAGGCAAACGAACGCTGCCGCCGCCGTTCCAATGATGAGCCAGTATTGCTTTAGCGCCCCCACGGCTGTCGTGGGCAGATTCGGATGAGTTGCGAGAAAGCGCCCAATTTGCAGATCGATAAGGCCTTTGGCAACAACATTCATCAGGAAGAGCGCTCCGAAACCAACCGCATAACTCAAACCGACAGGAGACGACAGCCGGCGGTACGCGGCTTTGTTAAATTCAGACTCCCGAACTTCTACGCTGCCTAGGAACCTATTTAGCCGCCGTTCGAGGTACTCGCAGTAGGTCGTTGCATAGATATAGTGGGTCGCCAGCACTAAGACGACGGCAACTCCGATAATCGAAAGGAGCGGTAATGCCGCGAGATAGATGCGATACTCGACGTTCGCCAACACATACGCCACGAACGCAAAGAACGGGACGACTGCGATTGATAGGAATCTGAAGAACCAGTCGTCCGCCGATACCGACTTCGCTCTCGTCTGGGCCAGTTCCTTCTGCAGAATGTCGATGGTCGATTTCGTTTCGTCTGTCACGGCTACTCTCCGAAGAAGGAGTGTCGCCCAGCGCCGAATCCCTACCCTCAGGACGCTCCGCGATCACTGTGATGACGCGAACGCCGAGTGATACCGGACAGGTTTGGCGGCAACCTCGCTCTCATGGTTCATGGTCGCAATGTCCGAATCGGCCTAACTTCCATTTCGCCCCCACGCCTCCACCCTCCCGCGCCATCACATCAGCGCATCTATCGCTGCAGGCGCCCCCAAATTGGTGCAAGCATCTACCAGTGAAGAGCGACAGACGTTGCCGCGTCGAACGCGAAAGCAACCGTTCCAGGATTGTCAACGACTACTATATTTACTCCCCACCCTCTATGTGTGTATCTGCGCTCGTCACGATGCGCCGCGTCAGGTTCAGCAGCGCTGCCAGCTCGTATGGGATCCGACACGTGTTTTGCGCGGGGATCCACGTGCCCCGCAGGCGGAGGAGCAGGTCTCGCAAGCCCTTCTCTGATGGCTCCACGTTAATGCTGACGATGTCCTCCGGCTGCAGGTGCTGTGCAGGCGGGAGCGGTGGCCACGTAATTTCGTCGACGATCAGCTCTACTGTCTTGCAACGGATTTTTCGCTCGTCGTCGTAACGGTAACGTACACATACGAGCCGATCGCCGTATTCAGTGAGAAGCCGTTTGGTTCCGGGACGGCCGGGTTTCAGCGTCAGGCGGGTGCGGAACATCGCGCGCCGAGGTTCCCTCGGAACCTGGCGAAGGTCAAGGGGAGCGATGAATTACGATAAATCGAGCGGGCTCCGGACGCCTTTCGCGCCGAGCTTCAACACGTGCGTGTAGATCATCGTCGTGGCTACATCGCGATGGCCGAGCAGTTCCTGCACCGTGCGGATGTCCTGTCCGCGCTCCAGCAAATGCGTCGCGAACGAATGCCGCAACGTGTGACACGTCGCACGTTTTCCGATGCCGGCGCGCTGCACTGCAGCGTGCATGGACCGTTGCATCACCGACTCGTGCAGGTGATGGCGATATTCAACGTTCGACTCCTTGTCGAGCCAGCGCGATGTTGCAGGGAACACCCACTGCCATACCCAGTCTGCCGCGGCATTCGGGAACTTGCGGGCAAGGGCAGTCGGCAGCACGACTCGGCCAAAGCCCTCCTCTTTATCGCGCTGATGCAGTTCGCGAACTCGCTCCAAATGCACGCGAAGAGGTTCCTCGGCAGCCCGCGGCAGGACTGTCAGGCGATCGCGTCTTCCCTTTGGATCGCGAATGAACAGCTCGTGCCGTGCGAAGTTCACGTCCTTGACTCGCAATTGCAGGCACTCCAGCAGTCGCAATCCTCCGCCGTACAACAGTGATGCAACCAGCTTCGGCGTACCGTCGAGCTCCGCCAGAACGGTACGCACTTCCGACTCCGTGAGTACGACCGGCAACCGCATCGGCTTGCGCGCGCGAACGATATCGTGCAGCCACGGCAATGCGTCGCCGAGGATTTCTTTGTACAGGAACAGTAAGGCGCTCAACGCCTGATTCTGCGTCGACGCGGCGACCTTACCGTCGACGGCAAGGCTCGTGAGAAATTCATTCACCTCATCCGGACCCATCGTCTCCGGATGCCGCTTGTTATGAAAGAGGATGTACCGTTTTATCCAGCCGGCGTACGCCTCCTCCGTGCGCGCGCTGTAATGACGCGCGCGCATCGCGCGGCGGAGGCGCTCCATTAGTTTCAGTGGCTGCGGCGGTGACGACGGCGGCATCGCCGTCCAGCTTCGCACTGGACTCCGCGCATCGCCGCGTTTTCTACGCGCGGAAGAATGCCGGCGCGTTACCCCGGAGACCTCGCAATGAACGCTCTACAACGCGTAGAGCGGCGGACGATACAAACAAAACGGGCGGCCTTTCGGCCGCCCGTTCGCGTTGGAATGCTGTGAAAATTACTGCTCGTCGTCGAAGTCCGCCAGCGTAAGCGCCTCTTCGTCCTCGGGGCGGAGCAGATCCTCGAGGTTCGGCTGCGGGGCGGGCTCGTCTTTCTCGAGGAAGACCTCGCGATAGACCGGCATACCGGTACCGGCCGGGATCAGACGTCCGACGATGACGTTTTCCTTGAGGCCGCGCAGGTAATCGACTCGGCCGGCGATCGCCGCCTCCGTCAGAACTCGCGTGGTCTCCTGGAACGACGCCGCCGAAATGAACGAATCGGTCGACAGCGACGCTTTGGTGATACCGAGCAGGAGCGGCGTACCGTCCGCCGGCTCGCCGCCGCGGTTCATGACCTTCTCGTTCTCTTCCATGAAGCGGAAACGATCGACCTGCTCGTCGACGAGGAAATCGGTGTCGCCCACTCGCGTGACGCGCACCGACCGCAGCATCTGACGGCAGATCACTTCGATGTGCTTGTCGTTGATGGCAACCGACTGCGAGCGATAAACCTCCTGGATCTTGTCGACCAGGTAACGCTGCAGTTCCTTGATACCGAGAACCGCCAGCACGTCGTGCGGATCGATCGGACCGTCGATGAGCGGATCGCCGGCGCGCACGCGCTCCCCTTCCTGCACGTTGACGTGCACGGAACGCGGAACGCTGTACTCGTGGCGAGTGCCTTCGTCGGTCTCGACGATGACGCGGCGCAGACCCTTGACGATCGGGCCGTGATGCACGGTGCCGTCGACTTCGGAAATGACCGCTTTCTCACGCGGATGACGCGCTTCGAACAGCTCGACGACGCGCGGCAGACCGCCGGTAATGTCCTTCGTCTTGGTCGTGGCACGCGGGATCTTCGCGAGGATGTCTCCCGGATAAACCTCGTTGCCGTTCTGCACCATGACGTGGGCGCCGGTCGGAAGCAGGTAACGCTTCTCCTCGCCCTTCTTCGACTTGACCGTGATCGTCGGCGTCCGCTTCTCGGCCGTCGACGATTCGACGATGACCATCTGCGTCAGACCGGTCACACGATCGGTCTCTTCGCGAACGTTCTCGCCTTCGACGATGTCCTTGAAGGTGATCTTGCCGCCGACTTCCGTGAGAATCGCCGACGTGAACGGATCCCATTCAACGAGCGGCTGACCGGCTTCGACGTGCTGGTTGTCGTGAACGCGAAGCGTGGCGCCGTAAACAAGCGCGTAACGCTCCTTCTCACGCGTGCCGGCGTCGGCGGCGATCTCGCCCTTCTTCGCCTTGCGCGCGACCGTGTCTTCGACGATCAGCAGCTTGCCGTTACGGTTGATGACGACGAGGTCGCCGTTCTTGTTCGTAACCGTCGAAACGTTCACGAACGTGACGCGACCGGGGTTCGTTGCTTCATGCTTCGACTGCTCGGAAACGCGCGACGCCGTACCACCGACGTGGAACGTACGCATCGTCAGCTGCGTGCCCGGCTCGCCTATCGACTCCGCGGCGATGACGCCGACCGCTTCGCCGATCTCGACCAGCTTGCCGCTGGCGAGGTTGCGTCCGTAGCAGCGACGGCAGATGCCGCGACGCGTCTCGCAGGTCAGTCCCGAACGAATCTTCGCGCGCTCGATGCCGGCTTCCTGCATCTCGTTCGCGAGCTCTTCGGTGACTTCCTGGTTCTGCGACACGATCAATTTGCCGGTGAGCGGATCGTAGATCTCTTCCTGCACGACGCGGCCGACGACGCGATCGCGGAGCGGCTCGAGAATGTCGCCGCCTTCCATGATCGCGCTGACGTTGATGCCGTCGAACGTCTGGCAGTCTTCTTCGGTAACGATGACGTCCTGCGCGACGTCGACGAGACGACGCGTGAGGTAACCGGAATCGGCGGTCTTGAGCGCCGTATCGGCGAGACCCTTACGCGCACCGTGCGTCGAGATGAAGTACTGCAGCACCGAGAGACCTTCGCGGAAGTTCGCGGTGATCGGCGTCTCGATGACTTCGCCGGACGGCTTGGACATCAGTCCGCGCATACCGGCCAGCTGGCGAACCTGCTCTTTCGATCCACGAGCGCCGGAGTCGGCCATCATGAAGATCGGATTGAACTCGGCGCGCTCTTCTTCGACCCGTTTCATCTCGGCGAACATCTCGTCGGAAACGGTCTCAGTCGCGCGATGCCAGATGTCGATGATCTTGTTGTGACGCTCGCCGGCCGTGATGGCACCGTCGAGACGCTGGCGCTCGACTTCGAGAACGGCCTTGCGGGCGTTGTCGACGATCTCGCCTTTCTTAGACGGGATGACCATGTCGTCGACGCCGATGGAAACGCCGGCCTTGGTCGCATAGAGGAAACCAAGGTCCTTGACGTCGTCGAGCATCTTGACGGTCAGCGCGTTGCCGTAGTTGAGGAAGACGTAGTTGACGAGCTCCTGCAGCCCCTTCTTCTTGAGCAGACCGTTGATGTACGGGATCTCCTCCGGCAGATGCATGTTCATGATCACGCGGCCGACGGTCGAGTCGATCAGCTTGCGATTCACTTCCTGAATCTCGGCGTGAACGATGTCCTGATCGTTGAACTGCGTGGTGAGATCGATCAGACGACCGGTGACACGCACGCGGATCGGCGTGAGCAACTCGACTTCGTTGTTCGCGAGCGCGAGCTCGACTTCGTCGAACGAGCCGAACGCTTTGCCTTCGCCCTTCGCACCCTTCTTGGCCTTGGTCAGGTAGTAGCAGCCAAGGACGAGATCCTGCGACGGAACCGCGAGCGGCTTGCCGTGCGCCGGCGAAAGGATGTTGTTCGAGGCGAGCATGAGGACCTGACACTCGACCTGCGCCTTCGGTGAAAGCGGGACGTGGACAGCCATCTGGTCGCCGTCGAAGTCGGCGTTGAATGCCGTGCAGACGAGCGGATGAATCTTGATTGCTTTGCCTTCGACGAGCACCGGCTCGAACGCCTGGATGCCCAGACGATGGAGCGTCGGTGCGCGGTTCAGGAGAACCGGATGCTCTTTGATGACCTCTTCGAGCGCATCCCACACTTCCGTCTGCTGCAGCTCGACCATTTCCTTGGCAGCCTTGATGGTGCCGACGAGGCCTTTCTGCTCGAGACGGTTGTAGATGAACGGCTTGAACAGCTCGAGCGCCATCTTCTTCGGCAGACCGCACTGATGCAGCTTCAGCTCGGGACCGACGACGATGACCGAACGGCCGGAGTAGTCAACACGTTTACCAAGCAGGTTCTGGCGGAAGCGGCCCTGCTTGCCCTTGAGCGTGTCGGAGAGCGACTTGAGCGGGCGGTTGTTCGAGCCCTTCAGCACGCGGCCGCGGCGACCGTTGTCGAAGAGCGCGTCGACCGCTTCCTGCAGCATCCGCTTTTCGTTGCGGACGATGACGTCCGGCGCGCGCAGCTCGAGCAGCTTCTTCAACCGGTTGTTGCGGTTGATGACGCGGCGATAGAGATCGTTCAGATCCGACGTCGCGAAACGGCCGCCGTCGAGAGGAACGAGCGGACGAAGCTCCGGCGGAATGACCGGGATCACGTCGAGGATCATCCACTCCGGACGATGTCCCGACTTGCGGAAGGCGTCGACGACTTTCAGCCGCTTGGCCGCCTTCAGCTTTTTGATCTGCGACGTCTCGGTGCGCATGATGAGACGAAGCTCGTCGGAGAGCTCTTCCACGTTCACGCGGCGGAGCAGTTCCTTGATCGCTTCGGCGCCCATCTTGGCGACGAAGACGTCGCCGTACTGACCGCGAAGCTCGCGGTAGCGCTCTTCCGGAAGGAGCTCCTTCTCGGAAATGGTGTTCATCAGATCGCCCGGATCGATGACCACGTAGGATTCGAAATAGAGAATGCGCTCGAGATCGCGCAGGGAGATGTCGAGCAGATGTCCGATGCGCGACGGCAGGCCCTTGAAGAACCAGACGTGCGAAACGGGCGAAGCGAGCTCGATGTGACCCATGCGCTCGCGGCGGACTTTCGACTTGGTGACTTCGACGCCACACTTGTCGCAGATGACGCCGCGGTGCTTCATGCGCTTGTACTTGCCGCAGAGGCACTCCCAGTCGGTGATCGGGCCGAAGATCTTCGCGCAGAAGAGTCCGTCGCGCTCGGGCTTGAAAGTACGGTAGTTGATCGTTTCCGGCTTGGTGACTTCGCCGTACGACCACGACCGAATCTTCTCCGGCGAGGCGAGGGAGATCTTGATGGCGTTGAAGTCGTTGATCGCCTGCGGCTTGGCCGGGGTGAACAGTGCGTTGAATGATTCCAAAGTGCGCCTCCCTTGTGTGTTAGGCGTTATCCGATGAACGCGGTTTCGGCAACGACAGCGAGACGTCTCGCCCGAAGCACTCCCAGCACGTGGCTTCCCATTCGGTATCGCCCGTATAGAAGTGCGCCGTGAGCCGGATGCTCCCCATGCCGTGGCATGCGGCGCATCCGGGATCCGGCAGCTTCGACATCGCAGTCATGACTCGTCTCGCCATGGGTTACTCCTTCAGGAGCTCCACATCGAGACAGAGCGACTGCAGCTCGCGGACGAGGACGTTGAACGACTCCGGCAGACCCGGATCATCCGGCACCTCACCCTTGACGATTGCTTCGTAAATCTTCGACCGCCCTTCGACGTCATCCGACTTCGAGGTGAGCAGTTCCTGCAGCGTGTACGCGGCGCCGTACGCTTCGAGAGCCCACACTTCCATCTCTCCGAAACGCTGGCCGCCGAACTGCGCCTTGCCGCCGAGCGGCTGCTGGGTAATGAGTGAATACGGTCCGATCGAACGGGCGTGAATCTTGTCGTCGACCAGATGCGAAAGCTTGAGCATGTAGATGAAGCCGACGCAGACCTGCTGCTCGAACTTCTCGCCGGTCATCCCGTCGTACAGCGCGGTCTTGCCGTCGCTCGGAAGTCCTGCCGCCTGCAGCTGCGCTTTGATCTCCGACTCCATCGCGCCATCGAACACGGGCGTCGAGAAGTAGAGACCGAGCGAGCGTGCCGCCCAGCCGAGATGCGTCTCGAGGATCTGACCGACGTTCATACGCGACGGAACGCCGAGCGGGTTGAGAACGATCTCGACCGGCGTGCCATCCGGCATGTACGGCATGTCTTCCTGCGGAAGGATGCGGCTGATGACGCCCTTGTTACCGTGACGTCCGGCCATCTTGTCGCCGACACTCAGCTTGCGCTTCATGGCGACGTAGACCTTGATCATCTTGATGACGCCCGGCGGGAGCTCGTCACCTTTCTGCAGGTCTTCGCGGCGCTCTTCGGCTTTCTGCTCGAGGACGCGCACGCGGTTCTCCGCGCGCTCGACGAACATACGAACCGTCTCGCGCGTCTCTTCCTCGACCGGCAGCGCAAGCAGCTCGCGGCGGGAGAGGCGATTGACGACTTCACGCTCGGCAACATCGCCCTTCTTCACGAGCGTCTCGCCCGTCTTGAAGTCGACCACGTCGCGCTGCAGCTTTTTGTCCGAGAGGATCTCGGCGATGCGCTTGTTGCGCGCATCGGTGATGATCCGGATCTCGTCCTGAATGTTGCGGTTCATCCGCTCGATCTCGCCCTCTTCGATCGCCTTGGCGCGAAGGTCTTTCTCGACGCCTTTGCGCGAGAAGATCTTCACGTCGACGACCGTCCCCTCGATGCCCGGAGGGGTCTTGAGCGAGGCGTCGCGAACGTCGCCGGCCTTCTCACCGAAGATGGCGCGAAGGAGCTTCTCTTCCGGAGTGAGCTGCGTCTCGCCCTTCGGCGTCACTTTGCCGACGAGGATGTCGCCCTGCTTGACGGTGGCGCCGATACGGACGATGCCCGACTCGTCGAGATCGCGCAGCGCGCTCTCGCTGACGTTCGGAATGTCGCGCGTAATCTCTTCGGGACCGAGCTTGGTGTCGCGCGCTTCGATCTCGAACTCCTCGATGTGGATCGAGGTGTAGTAATCGTCCTTCACGAGCTTCTCGGAGACGAGAATCGCGTCCTCGAAGTTGTTGCCGCGCCACGGCATGAAGGCGACCAGGATGTTGCGGCCAAGCGCCAGCTCACCGGCATCGGTGCACGGCCCGTCGGCGAGCACCTGGCCCTTGCGGACCCTCTGCCCTTCTCGTACGACAGGTTTCTGCGTGATGCAGGTGTTCTGGTTGGAGCGCTTGAACTTGATGAGCTGATAGATGTCGGCGCCGAACTCTTTCGTCTCACCCGTCTCCGCATCCTCGGATTCAACCCGAACGATGATGCGGTTCGAGTCGACGAGGTCGACGATGCCGCCACGCTTGCAGATGACGACCGCGCCGGAGTCACGCGCAACGACCCCTTCCATGCCGGTGCCGACGAGCGGCGAATCGGTACGGAGCAGAGGAACGGACTGGCGCTGCATGTTCGCGCCCATCAGTGCACGGTTCGCGTCGTCGTTCTCGAGGAACGGAACGAGCGAAGCGGCGACGGAGACGAGCTGCTTCGGCGAGACGTCGATGAAGTCGACCTTCTCGTTCTCGATCGAGACGAAGTCGCCCGACTGACGCGCGATGACACGGTCGTGAAGGAGCTTCCCTTCCTCGTCCATGACGACGTTCGCCTGAGCGATCGTGTAACGCTCTTCATCCCACGCGGAGAGATAGAACGCGTATGGCTCGGCTTCGGCCAGCTGGAGCTGACCTTTCTTCGACTTCGTGCTGCCGGCGTTTTCCTTCGCGATGCGGTTGTTCTCCTTCTGGAGATCCCGCTTCTCGACGATCTGGCCGAGCTGGAAGGTCGTGTCACCGACTTTGACGATGCGGTAGTGATCGAGCACCCGCCCGTCTGCAACCTTCTTGTACGGCGACTCGATGAAGCCGTACTCGTTGATGCGCGCGTAGCAGGCCAGCGACGAGATCAGACCGATGTTCGGTCCTTCAGGCGTCTCGATCGGACAGATACGGCCGTAGTGCGTCGGATGAACGTCGCGCACTTCGAATCCGGCGCGCTCGCGTGAAAGACCACCCGGTCCAAGGGCCGACAGACGGCGCTTGTGCGTGACTTCGCTGAGCGGGTTCGTCTGATCCATGAACTGCGAGAGCTGCGACGAGCCGAAGAACTCTTTGATCGCCGCAATGACCGGCTTGGAGTTGATCAGATCGTGCGGCATCGCCGAGTCGATGTCCTGATGGACAGACATCTTCTCTTTGATCGCGCGCTCCATGCGCACGAGACCGATGCGGAACTGGTTCTCGAGCAGCTCGCCAACCGCGCGAACGCGGCGGTTGCCAAGGTTGTCGATGTCGTCGACGCGGCCGACGTCTTTACGAAGACGCAGCAGGTAGTTGATGACGACGAAGAAGTCTTCGGCGCTCATCGTCTTCTGCGTGACCGGCGAATCGAGATCGAGCTTGATGTTGAACTTGAAACGGCCGACGCGCGAGAAGTCGTACTTGCGCGCATCGAAGAACATCCCTTCGAAGAGAGCCTTCGCAGACTCGAGCGTCGGAGGATCGCCCGGACGCATGCGGCGGTAGATCTCGATGATGGCCGCTTCGAACGACTTCGACGTGTCCTTGCGGACCGTGTTGAGCAGGATGTCGGAAACGAGATCCCACTCCGGGAAGATCACTTCGATCTCTTCGATGCCGTGACCGCGAAGGACTTCCGCCCAGTCGGCCGGAACGTTCTCGCTCGCTTCGAAGAGGACTTCGCCGCTGTTCGTGTCGACAACGTCGGAGAGGAAGACCGCCTTGTCCATCGCCGCGAAGTCGACCTTCGCCGATGCGGTGTTGGACTTCGTCAGCGCGTCGGCCATCTTCTGGTCGAGCTTCACGCCGGCGAAGACGGTGCGAACGGTGCGGCGTCCGCGAATGGAGTGACGCTCCTTCGCTTCTTCCTGATCGAGGACGCGCTTGTCGAACGACAGCGTGACCTGATCGCCGGTGATCTTCGCCTTGATCGGCGTGTAGAACTGGCGAAGGATCTCTTCGTCAGTGGTGAGGCCGAGCGCACGGAGGAAGACCGAGCCAAGGAACTTGCGCTTGCGGTCGATGCGCACGTAAAGGATGTTTTTCTGGTCGTACTCGAACTCCACCCAGGAGCCGCGGTACGGGATGATTTTCGAAAGGAAGGTGTGCGCCGACTCCTTCGTGAAGAAGACGCCGGGCGAGCGGTGAAGCTGCGACACGATGACGCGCTCGGTACCGTTGATGACGAACGTACCGTTCTCGGTCATCAGCGGGATGTCGCCGAAAAAGACTTCCTCTTCCTTGGCGTCGCGCATGTGCTTGACGCCGGTGTCAGGGTCTTTGTCGTAGACGAAGAGGCGGAAGGTGACCTTCAGCGGAACGCTGTAGCTCATCCCGCGCTCCTGGCACTCTTCGACCGAGTACTTCATCTGCAGATCGACGGGGTTACCGCAGATGTCGCAGATCTCGACGCGGTTCTTGTTGATGACGCCGCAACGCTGGCAGTTGACCGTCTCTTCGTGCGGATGATCGGTGATGATCTTCGATCCGCAGTTCGCGCAGGTCATGCGCAAATGCTCGAGGCCCTTGAGCGAGCCGCACTTGCACTCCCAGTTACCGATGGAGTAGCGGACGAAGTCGAGCGAACAGGTCTCGCGGAAATCGCTGAAGGGGAAGACGCTGGTAAATACGCTCTGCAGCCCCGTGTCTTCGCGCTCCTCGGGGAGGAGGTTCATCTGCAGGAATCGCTCGTACGACTTGCGCTGCACGTCGATCAGATTTGGCAATGCCATGTAGCTTCTGATCTTCGAGAAGTCGTGGCGGACCGGCTCCTGCTTGGGCATGGCTCCGTTCATTCGGATGACTCCTTGTGGTGATGACTACTACTGCGTCAGGCAGGACCTCTTCGCAGGCGACGCGACGAGGTTGATTGCGCGGGGTTGGAACCATGTGGAAAGGGCCGCTCCCCCCCTCTCCGGTTCCGCGTGAGCTTTTACAGCGGTGCTGCGCTACTGCTACAACAAACGACAATTCCGGGCGGAGGTGTTCCCCCGCCCGGAATCGTCAAACGTAAAGCGATTTACTTGACGCTGACTTTGGCACCGGCCTCTTCAAAAGCCTTCTTGATCTTGTCGGCTTCGTCTTTGGTCACGCCCTCTTTGATCGTCTGCGGAGCGCCCTCGACGAGGTCCTTCGCTTCCTTCAGACCGAGCGAAGTGACTTCGCGGACAGCCTTGATGACGTTGATCTTCTTGTCGCCGGCGCTCTCGAGAACGACGGTGAATTCGGTCTGTGCTTCAACCGGGGCGGCGGCAGCGGACGCGGCAGCCGGAGCCGCCGAGACAGTCGCGGCGGCGGCGGACACGCCGAAGCGGTCTTCCAGTGCCTTGACGAGGTTGGAGAGGTCGAGAACCGACATCGTCTCAATCTGCTTCACGAAATCTTCAGTCGAAATAGCCATTTCAGCCTCCAAAAGTTGTTGAACTCGTTCGAAATGTCAGGCGAGCGTTACCGCTCGCATATCTGTGTACTTAAGCGTTTGCCTCTTCGCCGCCGCCGCGCTGCTTCGCCACCTGGTCGAGAACGACCGCGAGATTGCGAATGTTCGCGTTGAGGACGATGGCGAGACCACGGATCGGGTGCTGCATCAGGTAGAGCAGCTTCGAAAGCAGCTCGTCGCGAGACGGCAGCGCCGCAATCGCCTGAATCTGCGTCGCCGGCACGATCTGTCCGTTGAGCATCGCGCCCTTGAACGTGACCGTCGGAACGTCTTTCGCGAACTTCGTGAGCGCTTTCGCGAGGAGGACGGCGTCGGTTTTGTTGAACGCGACGGCCGTCTCGCCGGAGAACTGATCCTTCAGCGCGACGAGCGGCGAGTCTTTCACCGCAATCAGCGCGAGGGTGTTCTTGACGACGAGATACTCCGAACCGGTCTCACGAACCTGGCGGCGAAGCTCCGTGACCTGCGGAACCGTGATGCCCTTGAACGACATCAGGAATGCGTTCGTCGCATTGCCGATGCCTTCATTGAGCTCGGAGATCGCTTGTGCTTTTTCTGTGCGATTCATGCTGTCTCCTTACTCGGCTTTCACTTCGGCCACGGTCGGGTCGAGGAGAATCGACGGGCTCATGGTCGAGGAAATGTAGATGGTGCGAACGTACTTGCCTTTCGCCGCGGGCGGCTTCGCTTTCCGCACCGCATTGATGACCGACGCCGCGTTGTCGCGGAGCTGGTCGGCACTGAACGAGATCTTTCCAACCGGGACGTGGATGATCGACGTCTTGTCGACGCGGAACTCCACCTTGCCGGCCTTGATCTCCTGAAGCGCTTTCGCGACGTCGAACGTGACGGTGCCGGTCTTCGGGTTCGGCATCAGTCCGCGAGGACCGAGCACCTTTCCGAGCTTGCCGACGGACCGCATCATGTCCGGCGTTGCGATGACGGCGTCGTAATCGACCCAGCCGCCCTGGATCTTCTCGACCATCTCATCGCCGCCGACGAAATCAGCGCCCGCCTCAGTGGCTTCGCGCTGTTTGTCGCCATTGGCAATGACGAGCACCCGCTTGGTCTGGCCGGTTCCGTGCGGAAGCACGGTCGTTCCCCGGACCATCTGATCGGCGTGCTTCGGGTCAACGCCGAGGAGCATCGAAAGCTCGACCGTCTCGTTGAACTTCGCGAACGAGATCTGCTTAAGCAGACCGAACGCTTCGTCCAGCTGGTACGGTCGCTCTTCGACCTTCTCGGCCGCTGCACGATACTTCCTGCCGTGTCTGGCCAATTTCACCTCCGTAGTGCAGACGATGCGCAGTGACGCGCATCTCCTACGTTGATCGTTGCTCCGGCTACGCGCCGGAGCGCCTTTGAAAACTTACCCGGGTTACTCGGTGACGTCGAGACCCATCGAGCGCGCGGTGCCCTCGACGGTACGGATCGCCGCTTCGAGAGATGCCGCATTGAGATCGGGCATCTTCGTCTTCGCGATCTCTTCGACCTGCTGCCGCGAAACCTTGCCGACCTTCGTCTTGTTCGGAACGCCCGAGCCTTTCGGGATCCCGGCCGCGCGAAGCAGCAGAATCGCCGCGGGCGGCGTCTTCGTGATGAAGGTGAAGGAACGGTCGCTGAAAACGGTGATGACCACCGGAATGATCAGCCCCGAATCCTTCTGCGTACGCGCATTGAAGGTCTTGCAGAACTCCATGATGTTCACGCCGTGCTGGCCGAGCGCGGGACCGACGGGCGGAGCAGGCGTCGCAGCGCCCGCGGGAATCTGGAGCTTGATGTATCCGGTGATTTTCTTAGCCATCGTGAATCCTTTTCCTGAGTCTTAACGCGCTTTCGCCTGCGTGTTGCCGCCGCCACCCTGCTCTTCGCTCGCGTCGTAGCGCGCGACCTGCAGGAAGTCGAGCTCGACCGGCGTTGAGCGGCCGAAGATCGTAACCATGACTTTGAGCGTGCTGCGGTCGAGATTGACCTCTTCCACAACACCGGTGAAGTTCGTGAACGGCCCGTCGATGATGCGGACGTGCTCGCCGTGTTCGTAAACGTGCTTCGGCTTCGGCTTCTCTTTCGTCGTGACGACCTGCGAAAGAATCTGATCGACTTCTTCCTGCGTCAGCGGCGTCGGCTTCTTGCCGGTGCCGACGAAGCCGGTCACCTTCGGCGTGTTCTTGACGAGATGCCAGGCATCGTCCGACATGTCCATCTCGACGAGGATGTAGCCGGGAAAGAACTTGCGCTGCACTTCGCGCTTCTTCCCGCCCTTCATCTCGATGAGCGTTTCAGTCGGAATCTTGATCTCACCGAATTTCGGGCGCATCCCGAGAGCATCGACGCGCTGGGTGAGGTTCTCCTTCACCCGCTCCTCGAATCCGGAGTAGGTGTGGACGATGTACCACTGTTTGGGCGCGCCTTCGGTCATTAGGATCCAGCTCCGAAATACTTGAAGAGCGAAGTCGTCAGCCAGAAGAACGCCTGGTCACAGCCCCAGAGATAAACGGCGAAGATGATCGTCGCGACGAGGACGACGAGAGTCGTATTGACGACCTCGACGCGGCCAGGCCACGTGACCTTCTTCATCTCCAGGAGCATGTCGCGCCAGGATTCACGAACCCAGGCGACCCACTGCTTCGGCTTTGCTGCGATTGCGGTTTCTTCCATTCGAAAACCCCTGATGTCAGCAGGCAGTGGTCAGCCGGAGGTCATATCGCTGACCGCCGGCTGACCACTGGCCGCTGAATTTCCTTTGGCGATTTGGCAGGGCAAGAGGGGCTCGAACCCCCAACCTGCGGTTTTGGAGACCGCTGCTCTACCAATTGAGCTATTGCCCTGAATGCCGCAAACCGCTCACAAAGTGGCGGTTGGCTGCTTTATTCCTACTTGCTTTCGCGGTGAGCGGTGTGCTTCCGCTCATGACGGCAGAACTTCTTCAGCTCCAGCTTTTCCGTCATGGTCTTCTTGTTCTTCGTCGTCGTGTAGTTACGACGTTTGCACTCCGTACACTGGAGCGTGATGATCTCTCTGCCTGACCGCGCCATGGCCTGCTTCTCCGATATTAAATAATGGAGCCCTCGACGAGATTTGAACTCGTGGCCCCGTCCTTACCAAGGACGTGCTCTACCCCTGAGCTACGAGGGCTTACTCTGGCTGCTCCGGAAACGGCGCATCTGCTGCGTTGTCGCTTCGCCGCTCTCGCTGCGACGTAGCGCTGCTACGTCTCGCTCGGCGACTTGCTCCGCCTTGCATCTGCACCATTTCCGGAGCAGCCGTTTACTTTCTGTTCAAAACTGCAATTGGAGCGGGAGACGGGATTCGAACCCGCGACCAACAGCTTGGAAGGCTGTGACTCTACCAACTGAGTTACTCCCGCTTTGGTGGAGAGTGGAGGATTCGAACCTTCGTAGGGCGTAGCCCGGCAGATTTACAGTCTGCTGCTTTTGACCGCTCAGCCAACTCTCCATTCGGTGTATCGCGTGGAGCTGGCGACGGGACTCGAACCCGCGACCTGCTGATTACAAATCAGCTGCTCTGCCAACTGAGCTATGCCAGCACCGAACTACCTGATTTCAAAGACACAACTGCCGTTTCGAGGAGCAAAGTAATTGCGCTTTGCAGCGAAAGGGCGAAGGACCGCGGGTTATAGCAGAGTGCCCAACGGGACGCAAGAGGGGAGTTATTCCGAAACCAGATCGCTCCACAACTCGATCCGCCGCACCTTCCCCACCGCCGCGTCCGCTCCCGAAAACCACGACGCCAGATCGCCAGCCGCCAGACGGACGCCGCTTCCTTCCACTTCAAACACCGGATTCCCGCTTTCGCCCGGCCGCGCCGGCAGGAAGTCGTTGCCATGCAACGGGATGAGCATCGGCGCGAGCGCGACGTGACGCCGCGCATCTTCGACCGCATCATCGACGTCCTCCGGCCGCTCGCCCCACCCTGCGAACCAGAAGTCGCTCTCTTCGACGTCGAACTCGATCCCGTCCGCCGGCGCATCGAGCCACTCCATCAGTCTCTGCCGACCGCCGCGCCAGTCGGGCCAGTCGCTTCCCGTCGGCAAAAACGCGTGCAACAACGCGCGCAAATCGGGAGGAAACCGAAAGCCGAAATCGGCCTCGATGCCGGCGAGCTCTTCTTCGCTCAGCCCGGCCGCGATCGTCACGCCCTTCGCTTCGAGCGTGCGCCGGATCTCATTCAGCTGCTGCTCGTCCATGCTGTCTCGCGACCTCGTAGCAAAGTACTGCCGCCGCCGTCGCGACGTTGAAGGATTCGACGTGACCGCGCATCGGAATCGTCACGATGCGATCGCAATGCTCGAGCACGTTGCGCCGCACGCCCTTCCCTTCATTGCCGAGCACGAGCGCAACCTTGCCGCGGAAGTCGATCGCTTCCGGCGCATCTCCGCCGTCCGCCGCCGCGTAAACCCAGTAGCCGGCTTTCTGCAGCGCTTCGATCGTCCGCGCGAGGTTCGTCACCTGCGCGACCTTCACCCATTGCGACGCGCCGGCCGACGCTTTCACGGCGATCGGCGTCAGCCCGACACTTTCATGCTCCGGGATCACGACGACGTCAACGCCAAAGCCGTCCGCGACGCGAAGAATCGCGCCGAAGTTCTGCGGGTCGGTGATGCTGTCGAGGATCATCACGAACGTCGTCTCTTCGCGCGCAAGGATCTCGTCGAAGTCGGCGTACTTCCCTTCCGACACTTCCGCGACGACGCCGTTGTGCACGCCGCGCCCGGCGAGCTTGATGACGTACTCCACAGAAACGTAGCGCAGCGCGACGTTCGCATCACGCGCTTCGGAGAGCACGCGCTGCAGCTTCGCACCGTGATCGCGCGAGACGGCGATGTACTGGATCCGCTCCGGATTCGAACGGATCGCTTCGAGAACAGGGTTGAGTCCGTAGATGATCATGTTTGGAAGGATGAGGGCTGAAGGATGAAGGATGAAGGAGGCCGGAAGCAATCAATGTTTCTCATTCATCCTTCATCCTTCATCCTTCATCCTTCCCATCTCCCGCGCCAGCCTCGCAGGCAACGACGGTCCCTCGTACACAAATCCCGTGTAGAGCTGCACGAGATCTGCGCCTGCCGCGATTTTTGCGCGAACGTCATCCGCGTCGAACACACCGCCGACACCAATGAGCGGATACGCCGGTCCGACGAGTTTTCGCACTTCGGCGAGCACCGACGTCGACTTCGCCATCAGCGGTTTTCCCGACAGTCCGCCTGCTTCGTTCGTCGCGAACGGACGCTCGATCGTCGTGTTCGTGCAGATCATGCCGTCGGCGAGCTTCGTCGTGACGTCGCAGATTTCCGCGAGCTGCGTCGAGTCGAGATCGGGAGCGATTTTGATGAGGATCGGATGCTGCCCGCGCGTGAACGGCATCGCATCCCTCACCGATCGGACGAGCGTCAGCAGCGTCTCGAGATGTTCGGGACGCTGCAGATCGCGGAGATTCGGCGTGTTCGGCGAGGAGAGATTCAGCACCGCGCCGTCGGCCCAGCGCGCCACGCGCATGTAGCACTGCGCGTACGCATCGGCGGCGCGATCGAGCGGCACCTCTTTGTTTTTTCCGACGTTGACGAAGAGCGGCGGCGCATCGACCGCCGCCGATGCGCGCCAGCGCTGCAATCGCTCCGCAACCGCGTGCGCGCCGGCGTTGTTGAATCCGAGTCGGTTGATGAGCGCGCGATGTTCGGGATAGCGAAACATGCGCGGCGGCGGATTGCCCGGCTGCGGATGGAGCGTGACCGTTCCGACTTCGACGAAGCCAAAACCGATCGCGCCCAGGAACGGGATCATCAGCGCGTTCTTATCGAAGCCGGCGGCGATGCCGATCGGCGAACGGAACGTCAGTCCCCACAACACCTTCGCCACGCTTTCCGGCGGACGACACTTCCACGCGACGAGTTGCAGAAAGATTGGCATCTGCTGCAGCCGCGCGATCTGCGCCACGGTGAAATCGTGCGCCGCTTCCGCATCGAGGCGGAAGAGCAGCCGTTTGGCGACGTCGTAAATCATCGGAGCAGTTTTTCGATGCGCGCCAGCGGCGAGAGAACGGACCGATCGCTTTCGCTGGCGTGCTGCAAAAGCGGAATCGCGCGAACGAGCTCCGGTCCATGATCGAGTCCGGTGAGTGCGAGCCGCAGCGGCATAAAGAGGTTCTTTCCCTTCAGTCCGGTCGCGTTCTTCAGACGTTCGTTCATTGCTTTCACGCCGTCGGCGTCGATCGGCGTGCCGTTCGTACGCAGCTCATTCGCGAGCGCTTCCGCGAACGGACGATCGATCGAAGGCGCGTCGTAGCTCGTGACGAACGCGAGCGCGGCGCGGAACTGCGTCAGTCGCGTCACGCTCGTCTTCACGACGTCGATTCCTTCTTCGAGCCACGGCACGTCGAAGAACTTCGCGACGAGCGGCCGCAGCGCGCTCGCCTCCATCGCGTGAATATATTGACCGTTGAGCCAGTCGAATTTCTGCGGATCGAACACCGCCGGCGCGGAGTTCACCCGATCGAGCGAGAAGTGCTCGATGGCGTACGCGCGATCGAAAATTTCGCGCGCTTCACCGCTCGACCAGCCGAGCAAAGTCAGGTAGTTGACCATCGCATCGGGAAGGAATCCGTCTTCTGCATATTGAGAGACCGACGTCGCGCCGTGACGCTTCGACAGTTTGGTGCGATCGGCGCCGAGAATCAGCGAGACGTGCGCGAAGCGCGGAACGTCCCATCCCATCGCCCGATAAATCAGCACCTGGCGATGCGTGTTCGTCAGATGCTCCTCGGCACGAATGACGTGCGAGATCTCCATGTCGTGGTCGTCGACGACGACGCAGAAGTTGTACGTCGGCAGACCGTCAGACCGCACGAGGATGAAATCGCCGAGCGATTCCTTTCGCCACGTGACTTCCCCGCGAATCATGTCGTCGATTGTGACGTCGCCGTCGTCAGGCACGTGGAAGCGAAGCGCGCACGGCGTCCACATCGCCAGCTTTGCCGATACTTCCTGCGCCGAAAGACGAAAGCATTTCAGATCGTAATGCGGCGGCCTTCCTTCAACCTCGGCCTGCTTCCGTTTCGCTTCGAGCTCTTCCTCGCTGCAGAAACAGCGATACGCGATTCCGCGCGCCAGCAACTCGCGCGTGACGGCGTTGTACGTGTCGACGCGCTCCGACTGACGATACGGCGCATGCGGACCGCCGACATCCGGACCTTCATCCCACAGCAATCCGAGCCAGCGAAGGTCGTCGAGCACCATCGCTTCCGACTCGCGCGTCGAACGTGCCTGATCGGTGTCTTCGACGCGGATGATGAACGTGCCGCCGTGATGTTTCGCGAAAAGCCAGTTGAAGATCGCGGTACGCGCGCCACCGACGTGCAGATGTCCGGTCGGCGACGGCGCGAAACGAACGCGAACGCTCACGGCAGAATCTCCACGGCGACGATCGCCATCGCGCAGATTCCCTCGGCGCGCCCGATGAAGCCCAGGTGATCGGTGGTCGTTGCTTTTACGTTCACGTGACCGGCCGGGATGTCGAGCAACTCCGCGATCTTCGCCTGCATCGCGTCGCGATGCGGAGCGAGCTTCGGCTTCTGCGCGATGATCGTGATGTCTATGTTGGAAATGTCGGCGTCCATTTCGTCGAGCAACCGTTTCGCTTCGCGGACGAACAGCGTCGAATCGGCATCTTTCCAGCGCGGATCTTCGGATGGAAAGTACTGGCCGATGTCGCCCGCACCGGCGGCGCCGAGGAGCGCGTCGGTGATCGCGTGAAGAACGGCGTCGGCGTCGGAGTGACCGGCGAGACCGCCGGTATCGCTGATGCGTACGCCGCCGAGAATCAGCGGACGCGAATCGTCGAACGGATGAACGTCAATGCCCTGCCCGACGCGAATCATGCAGTCGCCTCCGCCATGATTTTCTCTGCACGTTCCATGTCGGCGGCGTGCGTGATTTTGAAATTCAGCGGATCGCCGGGGATCACGCGAACGGCGTGTCCGTATCGCGTCGCGAGCGCTGCTTCATCGGTTCCTTCGATGCCGTCGGCGACCGCGCGCTCGAGCGCTTCGCGCAGAATGTCGTAGCGAAACACCTGCGGTGTCTGCGCGGCTGCGAGCAGCGAGCGATCGGGCGTCGCTTCGATGATGTCGCCGCGCGTGATGTGAATCGTGTCGCTCACCGGGAGCGCCGGAATCGCGGCGCCGCTTTCGTGCGCGGCATCGAGCAGGGCGTGAAAAGTCGCGGTGCCGAAGAACGGACGCACCGCGTCATGCACCGCGACCAGCTCCCATTCATCGCCAGCCGCTTCGAGCGCGCGCAGCACCGACTGTTGCCGCGTCGCGCCGCCGGCGACGAATCGCGCACGCTCGGTCTGCTTCGTGTTCGCAAGGAGCGCCTCGGCGACGGCGACAACGACCTGATCGACGCGCTCGTCGAGAAAGAAACGCTCGACGGAATGCAGCAGCAGCGGCTTGCCGGCAAGCGGCAGGAACTGTTTCGGGATCTCGCCGCCGAACCGGCTGCCGCTGCCGGCGGCGGGGATGATGACGAGGACGGACACCGCTACACCGACATGATGTCGGCTTCTTTCTGTTTGAGAATCGACGCGACTTCGTCGATGTGCTTGTCCGTCAGTTTCTGAATCTCATCGTGGCCGCGCTTGTCGTCGTCTTCCGAGATCTCTTTGTCTTTCAGCATCCGCTTCAGCTTGTCGTTGCCGTCGCGGCGCACCTGGCGAATCGCGGTGCGCGACTCTTCCGCCATGTGATGCGCTTTCTTGACGAGATCTTTGCGGCGCTCCTCGGTGAGCGGCGGAATCGGGATCCGGACGATCTTGCCGTCGTTGGCCGGATTCAGTCCGAGATCGGCGTTGCGAATCGCTTTTTCAATCGCGCCAATCATCGTCTTGTCCCACGGCTCGGCGACGATCATCGACGCCTCAGGAACCTTGAGACTGGCCACCTGCGCGAGCGGCGTCGGCGTGCCGTAATACTCGACGATCACGCCGTCGAGCATGCCGACGTTTGCGCGGCCGGTGCGCAGCGAACGGAACTCGTGATGCAGCGCTTCGAGCGCGCCGTGCATCCGCCTCGTCATGTCTTTGATCACGTCCTGAATCATGGAACCACCTCGGGGACGTCGTCGGAGACGATCGAACCGATGTCGTCGCCGAGCAACGCGCGTGTGATGTTCCCCTTCTCGCGAAGGGAAAAGATGTAGATCGGAATCTGGCTGCCGCGCGCGAGATCGATGGCAGCGGCGTCCATCACCTGGAGCCGCTCCGCGAGCACGCGCTGATACGTCGCATGCGGGATTCGGACCGCGGTCGGATCTTTCTCAGGATCGGCGGTGTAAAGGCCGTCGACCATCGTCGCTTTGAAAATGATCTCGCACTTCAATTCGCTGGCGCGAAGCGCCGCCGCGGAGTCGGTGGTGAAGAATGGGTTGCCGGTGCCGGCCGCGCAGATGACGATGCGCTTCTTTTCGAGATGTCGGATCGCGCGGCGGCGGATGAAAGGTTCCGCAACTTCGGCCATCGTGATCGCTGACGTGATCCGCGTATGCGCACCGCGACGTTCGAGCGCGTCCTGCAGCGCGATGGCGTTGATGACGGTCGCGAGCATCCCCATGTGATCGCCGGCAACACGATCGATTCCCTGAGTGGCAGCGGTGACTCCGCGAAAAATGTTGCCGCCACCGATGACGATGACAATCTCGACGCCTGCCTTCTGAACTTCGACGATTTCGTCGGCGATGCTGGCGAGGGTCTCAGGGTCGATGCCGTTGCGGCGACCGCTCATCAGCGCCTCGCCGGAGAGTTTGAGAAGGATGCGTTTATAGCGGGGCTGAGCCATCGCGCCGCGTTATACCACAGGAGTTTGCGCGTAGACTTTGGGCACTCCGAATGCGCGAATTGCTGAGGAAGTTGGGCATTGCCGAGGGCTCCGATCTGCCGCTGGTGTTGTCGCGCGCGTGGCGAATTCATCTCAGCCGCGAAGGCCAGCGCGGGGCGGACGAAGCGGTGCCTCGCGCAACGCTGTTGTACGCCGCTGCAACTACGAACCTGCGGATTCTCGACGTGCTGCAGCGCGCAGGCATGGATCGCGAGATGTGGACTACGTCCCTCTCACTCGGCGAAATCGCCGAGCCGGGCGGCGATAACCACGTTCCCAACTTCTCCGTCCCCTCTTCGATGAAGGCGCTGGAGTGGTACGCGAGAGAGATGGCATCTCGACCTCTTGACGCTGTCGGACTCGCTGCCGCAATCGTGATAACAATCGACGGTCTGTCGGAGAAGGAGCTCAAACGCGTTGGCGTTGACGTCGCCAAAGCGGCCGCTGCCTTCGGAAGGATGCTCCATGCGAGAGGGCCGGTCGAAGTCGCGATCGACAGTGAGTTCGTGCTTCGTCCATTCGCGAGAACGTTGCTGCGCCAAACCGCACAGTTCATATCCGATCAGCAAATCGGATTGCCAGGCGTCTCGACGAGCACATTTCTGATCACGCTGCTGACGACGAACTCAGTGCCGCCGGATGCATCACCGCGATTTCTCCAGGAATTCGTCGACCGCCTGATCGGCCGATCTCGAATGGAGGAAACAATCGCCGGCTGGGTGAACTGGTACGAGAGCACGAAGCAACAAGCGACCCACTGGACCTTTACCGAACCAATGTTCGGCGTTCTCGAACAAGCACGCGCGATCGCTCGTCAGGTCAGCGGGCCTCGCAGCGAAATCCAACTGCGCCACCTCGTCGGCGCGTTGCTCACGGTGCCGGAGACGGGCGCGCTCGACCTCCTGCACGAACTGACCGTCGACCCCACCAAACTCAAACGCGACTACTTCACATGGCTCGAAGAACAAGGCATCCGCTCCGGCGAAGGCGACGACTCCGAAGAGTGGCGCCGCGTCCTCGGCGTCGCGAATGATCAGCGCTGGTTGCCGCACTTTGACGCGGAAGGGTTCGGCGACGACAAACTCAACATCCGCCGCGACGTGAAGGCATTCGCCGCCTTGCTCGCGGCGAAGAAGCTCGTGCCGCCACTCTCCATCGGACTCTTCGGCGACTGGGGCTCCGGCAAGAGCTTCTTCATGTCGATGCTCAAGCGTCAGATCGCGCACAACGCCGGCCGCGACAAAGAGATCTTTTACGAACGGATCGTGCAGATCGATTTCAACGCGTGGCACTACGTCGAAGCGAATCTCTGGGCGAGTCTCGTCGAGCACATCTTCCGCAACCTCAGCGTCGCCGGCGAGAAACCGATCGACGTCGAGAACCGGCGCAACGCGCTGCTGCATCAGCTCAACGAAACGGTCGCGGCTGAAGCGGCGGCCAAAGAGAACGTCCGGCGTGCGGAGATGGATCGCGATCGCGTGGCAACGAATCTCGCGGCAACGAAGGCGTCGGTCGCCGAAGACGCCGCGACCTTGCGTGACCTGCGAGCGCGCGACATCTGGGAGATCGCGACCATCGACGACGCCGATCGCGATGAGCTTCGTCACGCGCTCAACGCGGCGGGACTGGCCCAGGCAATCAGCTCGACGAACGAACTGCGGCACACCTTCAACGAACTGCAGTCGATCGGACATCGCACACGACTGCTGTGGCTGACGATCACGCGCAAACCATCGACATGGATCGGACTCGTGATCGTGGCGCTGCTTGCGCCGATCGCCGGCGCGGTGCTCGCCGACTTTTTGCGCCGCTACAACATCGCGGTGATGCAGCATTCGATCGCGCAGCTGGTCGTGCAGGCCGGCACCGTCATCTCCGCGTTCGCGCTCTGGTTCGCGCCACTGCTGCGCGGCGCTCGGAAGGTCCTCGATCGAATCGACGCCGCGAAAGCCAAAGTCGAGAATCGGCTGCACGAAGCGGAGCGACGCCGGCAGGAACAGGTCGACGCGCAACAACACAAACTCGACGACGCCACCTCCGCGCTCACGCAGGCGCAGGCCGATCTCATTCAGAAAGAGACCGCGGTGATGAAAGCGCGCAAAGCGCTGCTCGACATCTCCGCCGGCCAGCAGCTGGCGCGCTTCATCGACGATCGCGCGGCCAGCGACGACTATCGAAAACTTCTCGGCGTCCTCGCCACCGTGCGCGGCGACTTCGAGAAACTGAGCGCGCTGATGCGCGGCCAGGATGGCGAGCGGATGGAAGGTGATCTCTTCCGCATCGATCGCATCATTCTCTACATCGACGATCTCGATCGTTGTCCCCCCGATCGCGTCGTCGACGTGCTGCAGGCCGTCCATCTGCTGCTCGCCTTTCCGCTGTTCGTCGTCGTGGTCGGTGTCGACGCGCGCTGGGTGGAAGAGTCGCTGCGCCAGAAACACAGCGCGTTTCGCAAAGGCGAAAGCTCGAGCGACGTTCCCGGTTACGCGGTGGCGCCGCACGACTACCTCGAGAAGATCTTTCAGGTGCCCTTCTGGCTCGAGCCGATCACGGCCGGCGGCAGCTCGCGGTTCATCGATCGGCTGCTCGCTGCCGAGATCGAGGAACTGCCGAGCGAACAGACAAACGATCGCTCGGAAGTTCGCGAGCAGCCGAAGAACGACGGCTCGCATGCGCAATCAGTGACGGTCAGCAATCAGGTCGAAGAGACGGCATCACTCGCGATAGCCGAAGACGAAGCAACGCCACCACTCAAACTGCAGCGCAAAGAGCTCGACGTCATGAAGCTGCTGTCGGGACTCGTCGGCCGCTCGCCGCGCACCGTGAAGCGCTTCGTCAACACCTATCGCATCATCCGCGCCGGCGTTCCTGCGCGGCGGATCGAAGCGCTGCTCGAAGAAAATCCTGTCGGCGACTACAAAATGATCCTGCTGCTGCTCGCCATCGTCGTCGGGACACCGACGATCTCTGTCGAGCTGTTCAAAGCGTTGCGCGACGCACCACCTGAAACAGCAATCGACGCGTTCACCGGGAAACTGGAAGAAAGCGGCGAATGGAAGAAGGCGGCGAACGCCATCACGGCGATCGCGAAATCGGTGAAGGGCGAGATGACGGTTGGGCACCTTCGCGAGCATCTCGACAACGTCGGCCGCTACTCATTCCGGCGCGCGGCGTAAACGAAAAAGGGCGACCCGAAGGCCGCCCTTTCAATCAAATCACTGAGTGAAGCGTCACTTCATGTACGACGCGACTTCCGCGGCGAAGTCTTCCGTCTTCTTCTCGATTCCCTCGCCGAGCTTGTAGCGAGTGAAACGAGTGACGGTGTACGCGCAGCCATGCTCTTTGCCGGAGCTGGCGACGTACTCTTCGACGGACTGCTTGTCGTTGCGGATGTACGCCTGCTCGAGAAGGCACGCCTCGCCGTAGAACTTCTCCATCTTGCCCGACACCATCTTCTCGACGATGTTCTCCGGCTTGCCGGACTTCGCGGCCTGATCGCGAGCAATCTCGCGCTCGGTGTCGAGGTCCTTCTGCGTCACTTCGTCGCGGCGGACGAAACGCGGCTCGGCGGCGGCGATGTGCATGGCGATGTCGCGCGCCAGCTCTTCGGCCTTCGCCGATTTCTCGCCGCTGTTCGCGACGAGCTCCACGAGCACGCCGATGGAACCGCCGGCGTGGATGTAGCTGCCGAACGCGGCATTCGCAGGCGCTTCGTAACGGACGAAGCGGCGGACGGTGATGTTCTCTTTGATCGTCGCGATCATGCTCGAGACTTTCTGCGCGACGTTGAGACCGTCAGCATCGCCCGGCCACGGCTTCTCATTCAGCTCTTCGACCGTGTTCGCGTTCGACTCGGCGATCACCTTCGCCACATCTTTGGCGAAGTTGCGGAACTGCTCGTTCTTGCCGACGAAGTCGGTCTCGCAGTTGACCTCGACGAGCACGCCGGTGGTGCCGGAGACATACGACTGCACGGCGCCCTCGGACGTGATGCGTCCGGCCTTTTTGCTGGCCGCGGCGAGTCCCTTCTTGCGAAGGATCTTCGTCGCTTCCTCGATGCTGCCGTTCGCTTCCGTCAGCGCGGCCTTCACGTCGGTGAAGCCGGCGCCCGTCTGCTCGCGCAGCTCTTTGATCATCGCGGGGGTAATCGTCATGGTGTTTCTCCTGCTGATCGTGGGACAAAACCAGGGCATGCGGCGCGTGATGCGCCGCATGCCCGAATCGTCGTCGTTGGGGGTGGAGCTACGAAACCGCGGGGGCGCTCACGACGGCGGAGGCGTTCTCGGCGGCAGGAACAGGAGCCAGCGTGCTCGACGCTTCGCTCTTGTCCTCGGTTCCGATGAACTTCTCCTCGGCGAGGTTGTAGCCCTCGAGAACCGCATCGGCGATCTTCTGCGTGAACAGACGGATCGCGCGGATCGCGTCGTCATTGCCGGGGATCACGTAATCGATGTCCTCCGGATCGCAGTTGGTGTCGACGATCGCGACGACCGGAATCCCCAGCTTCTTCGCTTCCTTGACCGCGATGTACTCCTTCTTCGGGTCGATCACGAAGAGGGCATCGGGCAGGCCGTCGAGCTCGCGGATACCGATCAGGTTCTTCTGCAGCTTGTCCCGTTCTTTGTCGAGCGAAGCGCGCTCCTTCTTCGACATTTCCTTCTCGGTGTCGTTGAGGAGCGATTCGATCTCTTTGAGACGCTCGATCGATTTGCGAACGGTCGTGAAATTCGTCAGCGTGCCGCCAAGCCAGCGGTTGTTCACGTAGAACATGCCGCAGCGGTTCGCTTCTTCGAGAATTGCGTCCTGTGCCTGACGCTTGGTGCCGACGAACAGAATGCGTTTGCCCTGACCGGAAAGGTCGGCAATAAACGCGGAAGCTTCCTTAAAGAGCTTGAGCGTCTTCTGCAGGTCAATGATGTAGATCCCATTGCGCTTTCCAAAGATGTACTTCTTCATCTTCGGATTCCAGCGCTTGGTCTGATGACCGAAGTGGACGCCAGCTTCCAACAGCTCTTTCATTGTGATGGAGACCGCCAAGTGAACCCTCCTTTGTTGTTTGAAAATCAGCCGCTCTGAAAAACAAAAAGACAGGAGCGGGTCGCGCTCCTGTCTCGATTCAACACTGAATGATCGGGGACATGGGGAAAACTAGCGCTTCGAGAACTGGAAGCGGGCGCGGGCGCCCTTCTGTCCGTACTTCTTGCGCTCCTTCATACGCGGATCGCGCGTGAGGAGGCCGGCCTTCTTGAGGCGCTTGCGAAGTTCGATGTTGTAGATCTGAAGCGCGCGCGAGATGCCGTGGCGAATCGCTCCGGCCTGGCCGCTCGGGCCGCCGCCGTCGACGGTCACGACGATATCGAAGCGGTCCGTCGTCTCGGTGAGCGAGAGCGGCTGCTTGATGATCATCTTGAGCACTTCATTGGGGAAGTAATCGTCGAACGTGCGCCGATTGACGGTGATCACACCGTTGCCCTGACGCAAATGCACGCGGGCCGTCGAAGTCTTGCGTCGTCCCGTTCCGTAATATTCAACAAGAGCCAAGGGAATCCTCCGTCCTTACTTCTTCGGCGCCGGAGCGCCGGACCTGTCGACTTCGAGCGCTTCGGGCTGCTGCGCGGAATGCGGGTGCGCAGTTCCGCGATAGACCTTCAGCTTCTTCAGCATCTTGCGGCCGAGCTTGTTCTTCGGGAGCATGCCCCAAACCGCGGTCTCGAGCATGTGCTCCGGCTTCTCCGCACGGACGAAGCGCGCTTCACGCGACTTCAGGCCGCCCGGATAGAGCGAGTGGTGACGGTAGATCTTGTCCGTCTCCTTCTTGCCGGTCAGCACGATCTTCTCGGCATTGATGACGATCACGTGATCGCCCGTGTCGAGAAACGGCGTGTAGGTCGGCTTCGCTTTGCCGGAAATGATGCTCGCAATCAGTGAAGACAAGCGACCGAGGACCTTGCCCTCGGCGTCGATCACGAACCATTTCGGCTCGATGTCGCCCTGCTTGGGAAAATAGGTACGCATGACTCTCCCTGGTAACTTCTGAAACACGTTATTTCGTCTGCCGCTGCCGACACATCCGACGGCGGAGGACAGTTAAAACATCTTCGGATTCGGACCGCGGCGCGGGCGTGGACCGCATTGCGCCGCAGGGTCATTCAAAGACGACTACACACCTTCCCTGTCGGAAAGGGGTGAGACGGTACCACCGGCAAACCGAGTCAGTCAAGCGGCGCATTCCCGCCTGTGCGTCACTCCGTGGAATGACACCCGCGCGCTAACCGCTTCACCCCGCAGAGCATTCCATGATAGAAGCCCGCGCCGTGACTGCCCGCCTGATTGACGGAAAATCCGTCGCCCGCGACCTCGAAAATGAGGTTCGCGCCGCGATCAGCGAGCTCGGCTACCAGCCCGGACTCGTGGCCGTGCGCGTCGGGAACGATCCCGCGTCAGAAATCTACGTTCGCAGCAAAGCGAAGAAAGCAGACGAGCTCGGCCTTCGCGGTACGCAACTCGTCCTCGACGAATCGCTCAGCGAAGCGGAGCTGCTCGCCGAAGTCGACCGGCTCAATCGCGACGACGAAGTCGACGGAATCCTCGTCCAGCTCCCGCTGCCGAAACAGATCGATCCGAAGAAGGTGATCGACGCGATCGATCCGGCCAAAGACGTCGACGGCTTCCATCCGATCAACGTCGGGCTGCTGCACATGGGACGCGCGTCACTCGTTCCGTGCACGCCGGCCGGCTGCATCCGGCTGATCGATTCAACCGGCGTCTCGATCGACGGCGCGAACGCGGTCGTCATCGGACGAAGCGACATCGTCGGAAAACCGATGGCGGCGCTGCTTCTGCAACGCAATGCGAGTGTGACGATCTGCCATTCGCGCACGCGCGATCTCGCGTCGCTGACGCGCAACGCCGACATCCTCGTCGCCGCGGTCGGACGACCGCTGTTCGTCACCTCCGAGATGGTGAAGCCGGGCGCGGTCGTGATCGACGTCGGGATGAATCGCGTCGATACCTCGTTCGCCGATCGCCTCGCGCACGACGAAGAGAAATCGCGACTCCTGGCGAAGAACGGCACCGTGCTCCTCGGCGACGTCGACTTCGCGCGCGTGCGCGACGTCGCGTCGTGGATCACGCCGGTGCCCGGCGGCGTCGGACCGATGACGATCGCCATGCTGATGCAGAACACTGTCACCGCGGCGAGGCAGCGGCGCTCATGATTCTCCGCGTCGGCCTTACCGGTGGCATCGCCTCGGGGAAGTCGACGGTCGCACGCATCTTCGCCGGCCTCGGCTGTCTGACCATCGACGCCGACGCGATCGTCGCGCGTCTCTATCGCCCCGGCGAAGCCGGCTACCAGGCCATCGTTCGCACTTACGGACGCGAAGTGCTTGCGCCGAATGGAGAGATCGATCGGCAGAAACTCGCCGACGTCGCGTTCGTCGATGACGCATCGGCGAAGCGGCTCAACTCGCTCATTCATCCGCTCGTGATCGAAGAACAGACGCGATTGATGGACGCGGAAGAAGCGCGCTTTCCAGGCCGCAATCGCATCGCCGTCATCGAAGCGACGCTGCTGCTGGAGTCAGGCGGCAAACAGCGCTTCGATCGGATCGTCGTCGTCGACGCGCCGCCGGAAACGCAGCTTGCGCGCGGTGAAGGCCGCGGCATGGCGGCCGAGGAGGTGGCGCGTCGCATTCGCCATCAGATGCCGCGCGAAGAACGGCTCGCGCAGGCCGACTACGTCATCGAGAATCGAGCCGATGAGCGAGCGCTGGAAGTCGCGACGCACGGCGTGTTCGCGCGGCTGCAGCAGGACCTCGACGCAAAAAAACAGGGCAGCCGTCTCCGGCTGCCCTGATCGTCTGCGCCGAAGCACGCGCGATTAGTGAGTCGAGGTAGTGCTCGTCTTCGACGTGCTGGTCGTAGACGTCGTGCCGGTGGTGCCCACCGTGCCGGAGACGGTGCCTGAGGTGCTGGTCATGCCGGTGTCGGTGCCGCCGGTGGTGGTCGACATCACGGTGGCCGAGGTATCGGTCGACATCGTGCCGGTGGTGCCGGTCGACGACATGCCGGTATCGGTCGACATCGTCGACGACGAGTCGGTCGAGGAGGTCTCGGTCACCGCGTTGGTGTTCTCGGTCTTGGTGCACGCAACAACGCCGAAGAGCGCAACAAGCGCCAGGGCAAGGAAAATGACGAGTGACTTCTTCATATTTGGTTCTCTCCTTAAAGATTGAGTCGATGCTGACGGATGAGGTAATTCGCCGGTTGCCACTGAGTGCCTGCCTCACCTCCTTCGCATTTCTTTGACGTCGCCGGTTGCCGGGAGTAAACCGCAGCGAGCGACGAATTCGGTCGCGCGACCAGGCTGAACGATCGATTGAGTTGCTGCCGAAGCAGCGCAGGAAGGAGAGCAACGGGGATGCCAGACGGCATGAGGCACAAACAAAAACGCCCCGCCGAAGCGGGGCGTTTTCGTACAGCTTTGGAATCGTAGTTAGTGCTTCTTCGACGACGAGGTCGAGGTCGTCGCGGTGCCCGAGGTCGTCGTGGCGGTCGTGGCCGTGGTGGCGGTCGACGACGTGTCCGTCATCGTGCCCGACGGCATCGCCGAGGTCGACGTGGCGCCCGAGGTGGCCGAAGCTTCCGTGCCGGTCGTGACCGACGTGTCGGTCGAGCTCATCGTGCCGGTGGTGCCGGTGGCGGCGGTGTCGGTCGACATCGTGGTCGACGAGGTCGCGCTCGAATCGGTCGCGACGGTGTCGGTGTTCACGTTCTCTTCTTTCTTACAACCAACGGCGAAGATGGCGACGGCGAAAAGCGCAACGAGGGTCAGGTAAAAAGACTTTTTCATTTGATGAATCTCCTTCGATTTTTTCGGATCGTCTGATCCGATCTTTAAGTTCGTGTTGAAGAGCAGAGTTCCGGAGTTCGCTTCGCCGGGTGCCTGAATCACCTCGCTTTGCAGATGAGTTCCAAACCGAAGCTTTGAGCTTCCAGAGATTGTTCTACTCGGGTCTTCCCGGGATATGGAGGGGCAGAGCCCCGGTCCACGAGGCGGTATAGTTGTTGAACGGAATGACGATGTCAAGCAGCGGTGTCGGTTAAGTGCCAATTTCAACCGCTTCACGAGCGGTCCACGGAATCGTCGAATCGTTCGACGCGACCCGGATCCACTACGACCTCTACGACGCTCGCACGCGATCGCTCGTCCTCGTCGTGCCCGGCTTCTGGCGCTTTCGCCGCCATCCGTCGATGGTCACGCTGGCGACGCTGCTCAACGACAACGGTTATCGCGTCGCCGTCGTCGACGTCCGCGGCCACGGCGACAGCGAGGGAACGTACGGCTTCAATCTCAACGAACGCTATGACGTTTACGCGGTCGCGAAAGAGTTGCTGGCGCGGCTGCCGATCGAGACGATCACGCTGATCGGACTGTCGTACGGCGGCGCGATCGCGGTGTCGACCGCGGCGCGGCATCCCGATCTTCCGGTCGGCTCGCTGATGCTCATCTCGCCGGTCGCCGACTTCTCGATGATCATGCCGCGCATCAATCCGTTCACGATTCACAAGCACATCGCATGGGGCCAGGCGCTGCATCGCCCGCGCTTCGACTGGCGGCTGAAACGGAGCGCGAAGCTGCGCGCGATCGATGACATTCACGACGTCCACGCGCCGATCTGCCTCATCCACGTGAAGAACGACTGGCTGATCGGCCACTCGCATTCAGAGGCGCTGTTCGAAGCCGCCAACGAGCCGAAAGAGCTGCACGTAATCGACATGCCGGGCAACTACCACGCCGATCGGATCTTCTCGGTCGCCGGCCCCGAAGTCGAACCAATGATGCTCGGCTTCCTCGCGAAGTACACCTAAAGTCAAAGTATGGGGTCAGACCCCGGAAATTGACTTTACGCGTTGCGGCTGACGACGATCAGGGTTACGTCGTCTGCGAGCGGGGCGTCGCCGACGTGCTGCAGGACCGACTCCTCAATCGCGTTGCCGACGTCTGTCGCGCCCGCGCCGTGCAGGGGGCTCAGCGCTTTCATCAGCTCGACCGTGCCGAGCTCGGGGCCGGTTCCGCCTTCGGCGTCGGTGACGCCGTCGGTGAAGAGGACGAGCGAATCGCCCGGCTCGAGCAGCAGCGTGCGGTTGTTGTACTCGGCGCGCGTGACGACGCCGAGCAGCAGGTCGGTCTCGATCAGCTCATCGACCTGCTCGCGCCGGACGTGCAGCGGCGGCGTGTGGCCGGCGTTCGCGTATTCGATGATGCCGGTGGCGGTGTCGAGTCGCCCGAGGAACAGCGTGACGAACTTCGACTGCGGGAGATTGTCTTTCAGCGCTTCGTTGAGCTGCGACACGAGCTCCGCCGGCGGCGGATCGTTCTTCGAGAAGATACGGAACGCCGCCTGAAGTCCGGCCATCATCAGTCCGGCGGTAACGCCTTTCCCGCTGACGTCGGCGATGACGAAGTAGACGCGCCCGTTGGGCCGCGTGACGAAATCGTAGTAGTCACCGCTGATCGTTCGGCAGGGACGATTGCGGCCGACGAACGAGTAGCCGGGAATCCCGGTCGGCGACGGCGGCAGCAGACGGCGCTGAATCACCGACGCGGTTTTCAGCTCCTCGTCCATGATCCGTTTCTGAATCGCTTCTTCGCGCAGCCGCGTCGTCTCCAGCTTGATCGCCGCGAACCGCGCGATCTGCGCGACGAGCCGCACGTCCTCTTCGGAAATCGCGCGCTGATTGAAGAGATAGTCGACGTAAAGCACGCCGACCACCGAGTCGCCGATCGTCAGCGGCGCGCAAAGAATCGAATGAATCCCCTGCATGATGATCGACTGCGCGCGGCTCAGCTTCTCGTCGACGCTCACGTCCATGAACGCCAGCGCTTTCTTCTCTTCAACGACTTCCGCGAGCAGCGTGTGGCTGATGCGCAGCTCCGACGAATCGCTCCGATCCTGGCGCCGCACTTCGACGTTGACGAATGACTTGCCGTCGGCGCCGAGCAGTCCGAGCGCGGCGCGCGACGGCCGCAAATGCTGCATCACGCGATCGATGATGAAACCGAACAGCTCCGTCATCGGACGGTCTTCGATCAGCTCGCGCGAGAGCGCGTTGAGCGTCTGCAGTTTGGAAAGGTCGCCCGACTCGAGCGCCATCGAATCGATCTCGTTGATCGGGATAGCGATCGTGGCGCTGGCGTGGCGATCTTCGATGGCGACGAAACGATCGGTGTTGTGCTCGGATGATTCGAAGAGGAGTTCCGTGTCGCCGAGGCGGATGCGATCACCGGTCTTCAGCGTATAGTCGCGATCGACCCGCGTGCCGTTGAGATAGGTGCCGTTGGCGCTGCCGCAGTCTTTGAGGACCCACATCCCTTCGACCAGAACGATTTCCGCATGTTTGCGCGAGAGGTAACGATCCTTGATCGGGATCGAGCACTCGGAAGCGCGGCCAATGGAAACCGCCTGCCCCTGCAGCGAGTGGCGAAAAGGGGAGAACAACGGCGAGTAGACCGTGACCTCCGCGCGGGGGGCATGACCTTCCATGTAGTTGAACGGACTCCGTCAGTTGTTGCGAATAAGTGCGACATTCTAACATTCCATCGGTGACCGATTACTTCCTGGAGATCGAATCGCATTTCGCGGTTCGACGAAACACGCCGTTCATCCTCTCGGCAAAAGACTGGGCGCTGATGCAGCAGTGGCATACCGACGGCGTCCCGCTTCCCGTCGTCATCGAAGCGATCGATACGGTCTTCGAAAGAAACGAGACCAGCGGCCGCCGCAAAACGATCTCCAGTCTCAGTTACTGCAAGCATGCGGTGAAGGAGTTGTGGACGGAGCGGAAGGAGCTTTACGTCGGCGATGCGGCAGTCACGCCGGAAGCCGATCCGGAAGCGCTGCTCGCCGAGCTTGCGGATGCGATCGCGCCGCATGATGAAGCGACCGCCGTTGCCGTTCGCGAGCTGGCGCGTGAGCAGAGCGTTCCGAAGATCGAAGAGCGGCTGCTCGAGCTCGAAGCGGCGCTGATCGAGAAGCTCGCCGCCGCGCTGCCGCCGGCAGAACTGACAGAGATGCGCGGCGCGATCACGCGCGCGATCGGCGACGCATCGAAGCTCGATGAGAAAACGCGCGCGCGCACCGAGGCAGCGAATTTGCGGCGGCTGGTGCGCGATCGGTATGGATTGCCGCGACTGACGCTCTTCGGTTAGTGGCCGAGTACTTTCTCCACCTGATCCATCAGCGCTGCCGCCGTTCGCCCGCTCACCGGCAACTCCGCTCCGCCAGCTGACGGATCGCTGACGCCGCACGCGGCGAGCACTTTCGCTGAGTCGTTCGTCCCTCGCGCGCACGACGCGCCGCGAACGCTGAGCACGCGCGCACCGAGGCGCGCCAGCGCTCCGGCGCTGACCGGACTTCCCGGATTGACGCGACGCGTGATCGGATCCACCTGCAACACGCCGACGGCGATCGCACGGATCAGCTCTTCACGTCCCGGCACTTCGGCGACGTCGATGGCGATCGGCGGCGATCCGAGATTCTGCGCGAAGCGGACCGACGTCACCTTCCAGTAGAGCAACACTGCAAAGTCGGAGCGATCGATCGATTCACTTTCGACCGCGCGCTGATATTGCGGCGGCATGTTGGCGGCCGCGAACTGGTCCTTGATCTCGTCGAGACGGCGCGCGTAGCGATCGCTCGGCGTCCGGCGCTGCAGCCGCTCGTAACGGACGATCGCTTCCTGATAACGACCGCGTCCCGCGTCGATCTCCGCGAGCGCTTCCTGCACTTCGCCGCGGTCGGCGGCTGAATCGAGAATCGGCTCGAGCTCGCGCCGCGCTTCGTCGTAGTTCTTCCCGGCGACGAGTCGCTGCACGAGCATGATGCGCGGCTCGAGCGCCGTCGAATTGATCGTCAGCGCTTCGCGCAGCAGGCGAATCGATTCCGCCTCCGGCGCCGCCTGGGCATCGTGAACGAGTTGCTCGAAAACCTGCTTCTCGAGCTGTGCGTAACGCTCTTTCGCTTCCTCCGGCGCGTCCGGCCGCGCGACCACGCCGCGATACAGTTCGTACGCGCGTCGCGGCTGATTCTCCGCGACGGCCAGCTCCGCTTCGTAAATATCGAGCGCCGTGTATCCGCCTTTCGAGCGAACGTTCTCGATCACCGATCGCGCTTCGTCGAGTCGGCCTTCCTGAAACGCCAGCGCCGCTTCGGCGAGGATCGCCGGAACGTATGCCGGCTCCATCGTCCGAATGGCATCGAGCCGTTTGCGCGCGTTCATGACGTCGCCGGCAAGGATGTAGCGCCACGCCGCTTCGAACATCTGCGCGGTCTTCGGATTGCGCGGCGCCTCTGCGCCGATGCGCGGATCGACGAGATAACGCGTCGCGCCGCTCGGCGGCGTGGTCACCGGCGGCGGCAGCGAATTGTCGGCGCAGGAAGCGGCGAACAGCGCCGCGAGCAACAACAGCAACAGAGAAATCCGTGAGCTCAAGTCGTTACCTCGAAATCCGTAATGAGCCGCATTGCGGCGTTGAAAGTCGTATCAGAGCCGGCCGCATCGATCCAGTGCACATCGCGCTCGCCGCGCAGCCACGTCATCTGCCGCTTGGCGTAGGCGCGCGTGCGACGTTTTGTTTCCGCGATCGCATCGACGATCGGCAGCTCGCCGGCGACGACGGCCGCCGCTTCTTTGTAGCCGATCGTGCCGAACGGACGGGCGCTGCGCGGCCAGCGCTCGAGCAGCGCTTTCGTCTCCTCGACAAGGCCGGCGGCGTACATCGTCTCCACGCGTGCATCCAGCACTTTCACAAGCCGCGCCCGTTCTGCGCGAATGGCGATTCGAATGGCCGGCAGCGCATCGGCGGAATCGGCGGTCGGACTCGGCCAGCTGGAGATCGGACGGCCGCTGGCCACCCAGACTTCGAGAGCGCGCTCGACGCGATGCCGATCGGCAATGGCGATCTTCGCCGCACTCGCCGCATCGATTTTCGACAGCCAGCGATGCAGCCGCGCCGGACCGCGACGCGATGCCGCAACGCGCCGCAGCCGAACGCGAATCTCTTCGTCGCGCGGCGGCATTTCCGGCAGTCCGGTCAACAGCGCGCGCAGATAGAAGAACGTTCCGCCGGCGAGCACGACGCGGTTTCCGCGCGCGTCAATGTCCGCGCAAACTTCGCGCGCCCGCCGCGCGTAATCGGCGGCGTTCAGCTCTTCATCGGCATCAATCACATCGAACAGGTGATGCGGAACGCGCGCCCGAATCGTCGCGTCCGGTTTCGCGCTCCCGACGTCGAAGCCGCGATAGACCTGCACGGAGTCGTAATTCACGACCTCACCGCCCGCGGCCTCGGCGATTCGCACGGCCAGCTCCGATTTCCCGACGCCGGTCGGTCCGGCAATCACGATGAGCGCCTTCAACGACGAAGTCGCGTCATGTGCGTTCGATCGTCTTCACGAGCGAGAACGCTGCGGAGATGAGCGCGGCAGTAAATGGCGCCCGGCTGAATCGGCGCGCGGCAGGTAATGCAGCGGTTCTTCACGACCACTCTCGCCGCCGTCTTCTCGAACATCCGAGCGACGATCCCGGCGACGACCAGAATCGCGCCGAGGGCGATCGCTTTCTGCAGCATTGCCATCGGAACGAATTCCGAGATCGGATCGCCTTCGTAGGTCTCGTGGACGACGTACAACGCGACCACGATGAGAATTACCCACAGCCCCAGACGAAGAAGAGTGGATGACATCGCTTCGAGCCACTCTATGCCGCGGGTCAGGGGGTGTCAATTTCGGAGCGGACGTCGATGCGCTGCCGCTCGAAGATGACCTCGACCGCTCCGTTGCGATCCGTTTCGACGATCCGGACTCGCCGCTCGCGCAACGCTTCGACGACGCTTTCGTGCGGATGGCCAAACAGATTGCGTCGTCCGCAGGAGATCAGCGCGATACGCGGCCGCACCGCGTCAAGCAGCGCCGGTGTCGACGAGGTGCGGCTGCCGTGATGCGCGACCTTCAGGACATCCGCGCGAATCTCTTCGTCTTCCGCGAGCTCACGTTCGGCGTCGCGCTCGATGTCGCCGGTGAGCAAGACGCGGCGGTTACCGATGCGCAATCGAAGGACGACCGACGAGTTGTTTTCCGGCGCGCGCTTGAACGTGTAGCGAGGGAGGAGCGGCGTGATGATGATGTTGCCGAGCGTGTGCGCGCGGCGCTCCCGGAGCAGGCGGATCGGCGTTTCGCGCGCGGCGCACGCTTCGAGTAAACGCGCCGCGCAGTCACCGCGAAAACGCCGCGGCGAGATCCACACCTCGCCGACCTCGAGCCGTGTGATGACAGCCGGCAGTCCGCCGCAATGATCGGGATGCGCGTGCGTCAGCACGACGACGTCGAGATGACGGACACCGCGATCGACGAGTTGCGTGACGACGTTCGCTTCGCTGATGCCGCCATCGACGAGCATCGTTCGCTCGCCGTCGCGCACGAGGATCGAATCGCCCTGTCCGACGTCGAGCATGATCACACGCGGCGCATCGACGCGACGGCGGTCGCGATCGCGAGCAACAGCGGCGATCGACGGAATGCTGAGCGCGAGGAGAATCGCAATCGCGCGGCGGGGTCCGGAAAACAACGCGATCGCGAACAACGCGCAGGCGAATCCGACGACCATCGCGATCATCGGCGGCGCCGCGTAAAAACCGGAGCCGTGCGCTGCGATCCGATTTGCAGCACCGCACAGCGCATTCAGAATCGTGATCAGCACGAGCAGCTTCGCGCTCGGGATGATGCAGATGATCGCGCCGGCGATGAGCATCGCAAAGACGAGCGGCGTCAGGACGATCGTCGTCAACGAGCCGCCAAGCGCGAACTGGTGAAAGTGAAAGAGCGTCAGCGGCGTCACCGCGAGCTCCGCCGCGACCGCGTAACCGGCCCAGCGCCACTTCCGTTTTCCGAGTGTCTTCCCCGCGAACAGCAGCGCGCCGGCGCCGGCGTACGTCAGCTGAAACGCGGCGTCGGTCAGCTCGGTCGGAGCGATCAGCAGGCGCACCAGCGCGGAAACACACCAGAGATTCTCGAGCGTCGTTGGACGTTTCAGGATTCGCGAGATCGCGAAGAGCGCAATGCCGCCGCTGGCGCGCGCAACGGAGGCGGTCGGTCCGATGAACAGCGGCGCGAGGATCGCGAACGCGAGCAGCGACCAGTCGGCGACGCGCGGGGCGTGCAGCCATCGCAACAGCAGCGCGATCAAACCCGCCGCGAGCGCGATCTGCAGTCCGGAAAAGACGAGCAGGTGATATGTGCCGGCGCGCTTGAACTCGTCGCGCGCATCGTCGCCGAGTCGCTCGCCGCGCCCGAGGACGAGCGCTTCGATGAGCGCGACTTCGTCGGGATGTTCGCGCGCCAGCGGGCGGATGCGATTCGCAAGCGCGCGATTCCACGCCGCCGGCTGCCACCGGCGCAACGCTCCGCGATATTCGAGCAGCAGCGGCGCCTTGATCGAGACGACGTACTGTCCTCGCTCGCTCCGTTTCACGAACGCTTCCGCGCGAACCGTCGCGAACATCGCCGTCGGAGGCGGAGGGAACCGCACGTACAGCGCCACCGGTTGTTCCACGTCGACCCCGTTCGCAGTGAAACGATTTGCGCGCAGCAGGAACGAATCGCCGCGCGGCGACCAGTCGCGATCGAGCGGCGCTTCGATGATGACGAATCGATCGGGATCGAGCGCGGCGATGGTGCGCATTTCCATCGCGCGGTGATTCGCATCGCGCCTGGCGATGAAGATTCCGAGCGCGGCGAAAAGAAGAATGAGTGTGGGCCCCGGCGGGCGAAGCGCCCGCCGCCACAACAAACCGATCAAAAGCAATCCGCACGCAAACGCAACTCCGTTCACGAGCAGTGGCGCGAGCGCCAGCCCTGCGACGAATCCGATTAGCGGGAGTGCGGCGGGTGAATCATCCGGCACGCTCGAACGAAGAGAGAGTCTCCACGTGATGCGTGTTCGGGAAAAGATCCAGGAGGTCGAGCGAGGTGAGGCGCCAGCCGGACGCGCTCAGCCGTTGCGCGTCGCGGGCAAACGTTACCGGATCGCAGGAGAGATAACAAATCGCCCGCCGCGCTTTTTCTCCCGCCGCTTCGATCACTTCCTGACGCGCTCCGGCGCGCGGCGGATCGAGAAAGAGGAAGTCGGCCTCCGGCATTCTACGTACGTAAGATTCGACGGCGGCGTGCACGAGCGTCACGTTCTCCGGTGCGTTGAGCTGCGCGTACCGATGCGAGAGCGGCGAGCCTTCGACGCTGATGACGCGCTCGAACATCCGCGCCAGCGGCACCGTGAAGAATCCGACTCCCGCGTAAAGATCGATCGCGCTTCCGCGCTCTACGACGCGCGACGCGTGCGCGGTGACGAGTCGAATCATCGTGCCGAGGAGATGACGATTGACCTGAAAGAACGCGCCGGTGGAAAGACGATAGTGATAGTCGCCGACGTCGATCGTCAGCTCCTCTTCGCCGGCAATGAGTCGACCATCAATCTCCCAAATGTCATCCCGAGCGTCAGCGAGGGATCCGGGCGGGTGGCGCGCGAAAATCCCGGCACCCCACCCACCCGGATCCCTCGCTACGCTCGGGATGACATGCGCGGTCTCGATTCCGACCACTTCACATTCACGCGCCAGCGGCACCACGCGATGGGAACCGGTCGCATAGAAACCAACGGCATCGCCATCCTGATGCAGACGGCTTCGCAGTCGATAGTTGAGCGGCGACGGATGAACTCTGATCTCGGGCAGGGATGCAGGATCGAATCGGCCGATCCTTCGCAACGACTCCGTCAGGATCTCCCGTTTGGCAACCAGTTGACGATCGAGCCGGAGCGAGGTCCAGTCGCAACCGCCGCATTCATCGGCAATCGGGCACGGCTCCGCACGACGATCGGCACTCGCTTCGACGACGCGCACGACCGCGCCGCGCGCGAACCCTTTCTTCACTTCCGTCAGACGAACGACCGCGACATCGCCCGGATAGAGGTTCGGCGCAAAGACAGGAACGCCTTCGACGCGCGAAAGCGACTCGCCTCCCGCAACCAGTTTTTCAGGCTTCACCGTGAGCTCGTCGCCAACCCGCATCGCGAAGCGATTGTGATAAAAAGCGCCCCGCTATGAAAGTCCACGAATATCAGGCAAAGGAAATCCTGCGCCGTTACGGCGTCCCGACGCCGCGCGGAATCGTCGTCGACAACGCCGGCGATGCGCGCAACGCTGCCGAACAACTTGGCGGCCGCGTCGTCGTCAAAGCGCAGATCCACGCGGGCGGCCGCGGCAAAGGCGGCGGCGTGAAGCTCGCGAAGACGCCCGATGAAGCGGCCGAGATCACACAGAAAATGATCGGCTGGACGCTGGTCACGCACCAGACCGGCCCCGAAGGCCGCGTCGTCAACAAGGTGCTGATCGAGGAAGCGCTCAACATCGACAAGGAGCTCTACCTCGGCATCACGCTCGATCGAAAACTCGGCTGCCCCGTCGTCATGGCGTCGAAGCAGGGCGGCATGGAGATCGAGGAAGTCGCCGAACGCGATCCGAGCGCGATCTTCCGCGAGCCGATCGATGCCGTGCTCGGCCCGCAGCCGTTTCAGGCGCGCGCAATCGCGTACGCGCTCGGCCTCGAAGGCGAGGCCTACAAAAAGTGCGTCGACTTCATGCAGAAGCTCGTCCGCTGCTACATCGAAACCGATGCCGCGCTCGCCGAGATCAATCCGCTGCTCATCACCAAAGAAGGCGACGTCCTCGCGCTCGACTGCAAGCTGAGCTTCGACGACAACGCCATGTTCCGCCACAAAGACTTCCTCGAGCTGCGCGACCTCAATGAAGAGGATCCGCTCGAAGTCGAGGCGTCGAAGTTCGGCCTCAACTACATCAAGCTCGATGGAAACGTCGGCTGCATGGTCAACGGCGCCGGCCTCGCGATGGGAACGATGGACATCATCAAGCTCGCAGGCGGAGAACCGGCGAACTTCCTCGACGTCGGCGGCGGCGCGAGCGCGGAGCAGGTCAAGAACGCGTTCCGCATCATCCTTTCGGACAAGAACGTGAAGGCGATCCTGATCAACATCTTCGGCGGCATCATGCGCGGCGATCGCATCGCCGAGGGCGTGGTCAGCGCGGCGAAAGAAGTGGGACTGCCGGTGCCGGTCGTCGTCCGGCTCGAAGGAACGAACGTCGAGCTCGGAAAGAAGATCCTCGCCGAGTCGGGACTGCCGCTCATCACCGCCGACGGCATGTGGGACGCGGCGACCAAAGTGGTCGCGGCGGCGCAGGGGAAATAGTCAATGTCGATCTGGGCTGACAAAAACACACGCGTCGTCGTGCAGGGCATCACCGGCCGCGAGGGAACTTTCCATGCGGTGCAGTGCCGCGACTACGGAACGAAAGTGATTGGCGGTGTGACTCCCGGTAAGGGCGGCACAACGCACGAAGGCTTCCCGGTTTTCAACACGGTGCGCGAAGCGCGCGAAAAGGAGTCGGCGGACTGTTCGCTGATCTTCGTTCCGCCGCCGTTCGCCGCCGACGCGATCATGGAAGCGGCCGACGCCGGCATCGAGCTGATCATCTGCATCACCGAGGGAATCCCGGTGAATGACATGGTGAAGGCGCACGACTTCCTGAAGAAGTCGAACGCACGCCGAGTCGCGAATGGCGAAACCCCGTCGCGGCTCATCGGTCCGAACTGCCCCGGCATCATCACGCCGGATCAGGCGAAGATCGGCATCATGCCGGGACACATTCACAAGGCTGGTCCGATCGGGATCGTGTCGCGCTCCGGAACGCTGACGTATGAAGCGGTCGGTCAGCTGACCAAGCGCGGTATCGGCCAGTCGACCGCGGTCGGCATCGGCGGCGATCCGCTGCCGGGCACGAATTTCGTCGATTGCCTCGCGGCATTCGAAGCCGATCCCGATACCGAAGCGATCATCATGATCGGCGAGATCGGCGGCACGGCTGAAGAGGAAGGCGCCGCGTTCGTGAAAGCAAACGTGAAGAAGCCGGTGGTCGCATTCATCGCGGGTCAGACCGCGCCTCCGGGACGCCGTATGGGTCACGCCGGCGCGATCATCAGCGGCGGCAAGGGAACCGCGGAAGAGAAGATGGCGGCGCTGACCGCGGCAGGGATTCACGTCGTGAAGGCGCCAAGCGCGATGGGCGAGAAGATCGAAGAGGTTTGGCGGTCAAAGTGACCGCTCTCCACATCGACCTCGCCGTCGCATCCAAACTCCTCGTCCTCATCGGAGGCGGGGAGTTTTCGTTTGGAGAGACACGCGAGATCGACGAGTACCTGCTCGCGAAGATGCCGGCCGATCGGCGCACGATCGCGTTCCTTCCCACCGCCTCCGGCTCCGCTGAATACGCGCGGCACTTCGGCGCGTATCTGAAGACGATCGATGCATCGGTCGACGTCATCAACGTCCCGATCTATCGCGGACGCGATGCGCGTCGCCAGAAGAACCTCGAGACGATTCTCTCCGCCGGGATGATCTACCTCGGCGGCGGCGTGACGAACAATCTCGTGTCGACACTGCGCGAGTCGCCGGCCGACATGGCGATGCGCGAGGCGGCATCGAACGGCGCAGTGATCGCGGCGATCGGCGCGGCCGCGGCGTCATTCGGAACGAGCGTTCGCGATATGCGCGGCGGCATCGGCGCGCTCCCTTCGCTCGCCTGGCTTACCGACACGGTGATCGATACCGCGTTCGAGCCGGAGAACGACACGATGTTGCGCCGGCTGATGTCCGTTCCCGACACGCGTCTCGGCCTCGGCATCCCCGCGTCAACCGCGATTGCAGTAGACGCAAACGGCGCGACGGAGATCATCGGCGGCGGTCAGATCGCCGCATTTCGCCGCGGGTAGAGTCCGGTACGCTTCGTGCTAAACGCACAACAACCGTGGAAGAGAACGCAGCGGATAGTCCCACTCTCACCATCGAGGAGCTGACGCGCCTGTTCAGCGTCCTCTCGCATGATCTGAAGTCGCCGATCTTTTCGGTCGACGGATTCAGCGAGCTGCTCCTGGCGGATTACACCGACAAGCTCGACGAAGAAGGTCAGGACTTTCTCCGCCGCATTCGCGGCAGCGCGCAGCAGATGAAGCGCGTGCTCGACGAGATGTCGCACATGGTGAAGATGCTCTCGCGTCCCGACGCGAAGAAGCCGACGCCGCTGCGCGAGATCATCGAAGAGGTGCTGCTCAAGTACAACTCACTCGTCGACGGCGCGACAGTCGACGTCTCCGATGACCTGCCGACGCTGAACGTCGATCCGGAGAAGATGCGGGAAGCGATCGGCGCGCTCGTCGCGAACGCGCTCTTCTTCAACGATCACGAAAAGGCCGAGCGGCGCGTCGCGATTGATTGCACGTCAGACGCGAATGGCTATCGAATCTGCATCCAGGACAACGGCATCGGCATCGACCCGCGCTACGTCCACCAGATTTTCGACCTTGGCCTGAAGCTCGACAAATCGCGCGGCGGCGGCCCCGGCTACAGCCTGCACCTCGCCAAACGAATCATCGAATCGCACGGCGGCGCGCTAACAATCGAAACCGCGCTCGACGAAGGCAGCACCTTCTGCCTCACGCTGCCGCGGTAACTATGGGGTCAGGTCTGGTAACTTAAGTT
>JAXDJV010000021.1:0-196446 GCA_034667465.1 Acidobacteriota bacterium
TCGCATCTGGAAATTTGACTTTACGGGCCGAAACAACCGTAAAGTCAAATTTCCAGATGCGACCCCCGAACTTTGACTTTATGCGCCGCGCGCTGGCGCTGGCGGAACGAGGACGGTTCTCCGTTTCGCCGAATCCGATGGTTGGCTGCGTGATCGTCCGCGACGACGAAGTGATCGCAGAGGGATGGCATCGGCGCGCCGGCGACGCGCATGCGGAAGTTGAGGCGCTGCGAAACTGCGCCGATCCGCGCGGCGCGACGATGTACGTGACGCTCGAGCCGTGCGCGCACTTCGGACGCACGCCACCATGCGTCGACGCGATGATCGCCGCCGGCATTTCGCGTGTCGTGATCGCGATGCGCGATCCTCACGGTGTCGCCGCGGGCGGCATCGCGAAGCTCGAAGCGGCCGGCATCGAGACCGAAGTCGGCGTGCTCGAAGAAGAAGCGCGGCGACTCAACGAAGTCTTCGTCCACGCGGTCACGCACGACACGCCGTTCGTCGTCCTGAAAGCAGGGATGACGCTCGACGGCAAGCTCGCCACGCACATACGCGACAGCAAATGGATCACGTCACCCGGCGCGCGCGAAAAATCGCTCGAGCTCCGCGAACAGTACGACGCTATCCTCGCCGGCGGCGGAACCGTTCGCGACGACAATCCGATGCTCACTCGCCGGCTCGGGCTCGCGTCGACGCCGTGGACGCGAATCATTCTCGACCGTTCGCGCGTCGCGCCGCCGGATGCAATCGTCTTCACCGATGGCGGCACGACGCTGCACATCACCGAAGACGTCGACCTCGCACAACTGTTGCGCGATCTGCACTCGCGCGGCATCCGCTCGCTGCTCGTCGAAGGCGGTTCCGCGATCCACGCGGAGTTCCTCCGTCGCGGTCTCTGGCAGAAGCTGATCGTCTTCGTCGCGCCGCTCGTCGTCGGCGGCGACGGTCCTTCGATTTACTCCGGAGAGCCGATCGCGCGCCTCGCAAATGCATCGCGCTTTCGCTTCGACTCCGCGGAGCTCGCCGGCGACGACGTCATGCTGACGGCGTACGCGCGCTAACATCCGCACTTCATGTTCACCGGCATCATCAATCACAGCGGCATCATCGAATCATTCGAGCGGCTCGAATCGGGCGCGCGGCTGCAACTGCGGACAACCGACACGACGCCGCACGAGCGCGGCGAAAGCGTCGCCGTCAACGGCGTCTGCCTGACCGTGCTGCCGCAGCCCGGCGGCGCGCTGCTCACCGACGTCTCCAACGAAACACTCTCGCGCACGACTCTCGGCTCGCTCGGCAACGGCGCGCGCGTGAACATCGAGCGCGCGCTCTCCCTCGGCGAACGGCTCGGCGGCCATCTCGTGCAGGGTCACGTCGACACGGTCGGCACGCTCATCGGCGTTTCGCACGAAGGCGACTTCGCCGTTTATCGCTGGAGCTATCCAGGCGAATACGCAGATCTCATCGTCAGCAAAGGCTCGATCGCAGTCGATGGCGTGTCGCTGACGATCGTCGATCCCGACGCGTCGACATTCGGCGCGGCGCTCATCCCGGAAACGCTGCGGCGAACGACGCACGGCACGGCGAACATCGGCGACCGCGTCAATCTCGAGTTCGACATGATCGCGAAGTACGTGCGCGGCCTCGTCGCGCCTTACATCGGGAAGCCGGTTTGATCATTTATCGCAAGGCGCCGCATCTGCGCATCGTGCGCGCCGCGGCTCCCGAGCCGCCGTTCTGGCAGGCGACGACGATCGCGCCGTACAGTCCGCGGCGCGGCGCGCCGATCGCCATCGATTACCTCGATCTGACCGCGACGTTCATCTCGAAGCTCGAGGTCTCCGTCGCCGAACAGGTGCGCGAGGAGCTGGAGCGGACGACCGAGCGTCAGCCGCTGCGCGGTCCGGTGTTCGTCGACGCCACCGAGTTCGCGGAGCAGGTCTTCCGGCGCGGCGACGAGATCGTCAACTTCTGCAACGAGAGCGGCGATCCGGCGCTCCTGCTGATCTCCACGCGCGGCGTGCTGCCGGAATCGGCGGCCGACACGATCGCCATCGCCACCTGGCCGCTGGAGTTTCATCGACTGGAAGATCTCTTCAAAGCGGCGAAAGCGCGCGATCTCCGCTGGGGTGTCGCGGTGCCGGTCATCTTTCCGGTCACGACGAATCTCGAAGCGCTTTCGCAACTCGCGGAGCTGGCGAAAGCAAACGGAACGTCATTCTTCGCATCGATGCGAATCGAGCTCGACGCCACCGCGAAACACGCGGTTGCGGAATCGCTCATCGTCGATGAAAGCGACGAAACGTACGACGTGCTTTTTCACGCCGATCTCGAAGCGGTGCACGTTGCGACGGAGCGTCACATCGCGGCGCTTGCAGAAGAGATCGGCGTTGCCGACTTCATCGTGCCGCCGCAGTTCGAACGGAAATCGAACTGGAACGGCGCCGTGCTGCTGACGCTCGTCGCGACGCGGATGATGGCGATGAAGTACGAGACGGAGCTGGCGTGGACGCTGACCCGTTCGGCACGCGTCGTTGCACAACTCGAAAAATCGATCGAGCGAATCGCCGAGGCTGCGAGCCTCTCGATCGTCGGCGCGCTCGATGAAGTAAGCGTCGACATCCTGACGGAGTGGCTGCGAACAGGTAAGTCGTCGTTCGCGACGAAAATCGATCGGGAATGGCGGATGCGGCGGGATGCCGGAATGCCGGAGGGTTGAGGCAGTCGCCGGTCCGGAACGACCTCGAGTGCTTCTTTGAACCCTAACGGGAGGAGGCACGAGGATAGCAGAGTTCGACAGAAATGCTACGACGCAGGCTGACAATCATTTTTGTGGTCATTGCGGTGATCGTCACCGCGGTGCTTCTGTTCCGCGAGATTCCTCGCCGGATCGAGGAGACTTTCACCTCATCAGTAGAGCAGGAAGTCGACCTCGGCGCCGTCGTCACGCGCGTGCGCGATCTGAACAGGCTGGAGACCGCGGCCATGCGCGTGACGCACGTCAGCACGATCACGCAGTCGTACAAACTCATCCCGAATTCGATGGCCGGCGACGAGCTGACGCTCTTCGCGACCGGCGACGTGATCGCCGGCGTCGATCTCTCCCGTCTCACGCAAAACGACATTCGCCGCGAGGCGGACGGCTCAATCGTGATGCGATTGCCGTCGCCGGAAATCCTGATCTCGCGACTCGACAATCGCGAGACGCGCGTCATCACGCGCAAGACCGGGATGTTCCGCCGCGCGGATGAGAATCTGGAAAGCCGCGCGCGGCAGCATGCGGAGATCGGCATCCGCCAGGAAGCGATGAAGAAGGGCATCCTGCCGCTCGCCGCCAACAACGCCGAGGCGAAGCTGGCGTCGTTCATTCAGGCGATCGGCGTGAAGCGGGTGCGATTCGAACGCGCCGGAGGACCGGCGACGACCGCGCAGTAGTTTCAGTCGCCGGCGACGAGCGCGTTCATCTTCCACTGACCGGATTGCTTGCTGAAGCTGGCCCGCAATCCGATCGGACTGCGAACGTCGGCTGCGGCGACCCATCCTTTCCTGCCTTCCGACGTGCGGACGTGAAACCACGCGGCGTCTTTCTGCGGGTTCACTTCGAGAATCTCCCAGTCGACGCGAGTGACGATTGCTGCGTCTTCGCTCGCCTTGTCATGAAGCGGCACACCGCTGCGAATCGCGGCGACGTGCGTGAATGCGTCAATCGCTTCCGGCCAGCTTGCGTAAACGTACGGCGTCCAGAACGAATCCGCGCCGCGAAACGAGCCGCCGAGTTTCAGGATCGAGTCGAGCTCGTCCCATTTCGGTTTGAACGATGCGATCCCGCCGCCGTCGCCGAAGCTCGTCCGAATCTTCGGATCGAGGAACGTCTTCAGCTTCGCTTCATCCTTTTGCGCGACCGCTTCGAGCATCCGATCGCGGAACTGGAGAAATGAAGGATCGGCTGACGCTTCATCGTGCGGACAGAGACGGTTCGGCGCATCGACGCACGTCGGAATGATCGGCGCCGGTTTGGCGGCCGGCGCAGTCGTCGCGGTCTGCTTCGGAGCTTCAGGCGGCGTGGCGCAGGCGAGAACGACGATGGTGAGTGCGGATACGAAAGTCTTCATCGCCCTCAGGCGACTGCAAGTTCGCAACCGATCGTCTCCGGAATCGAGCTCGCGTCGAAAATCTCATCCGCTCCAAAAATTCTTTCGCGCGCATGTCGATCCGGCGTTCCGTCGTTCGTCGTCATGGTAGAAGCGGGATTTCAGGCCCGGCTGAAACGAAAAAAAACAGGAGACGACAATGCGAGTCATGGTGATGGTCAAGGCGACCGAAGAATCCGAAGCGGGAGTGATGCCTTCCGAACAGTTGCTGAGTGACATGACGAAGTTCAACGAAGAGCTGGTCAAAGCAGGGGTCATGCTCGCAGGTGAAGGACTCCACCCGAGCTCGAAAGGCGCGCGCGTCCGCTTCTCCGGCGCGAAGCGCACCGTAATCGACGGTCCGTTCGCCGAAACGAAGGAGCTGGTCGCCGGCTTCTGGATGTGGCAGGTCAAATCGCTCGACGAAGCGATCGAATGGGTGAAGCGCTGCCCGAATCCGATGAGCGGCGATTCGGATATCGAGATTCGCCCGGTCTTCGAGGCTGCCGACTTCGGCGACGAGCTCACGCCCGAGCTGAAGGAAAAGGAACAGCGCCTGCGCGATGAGCTGGCCGCGAAGAAAAACCGGTAAACGATTCCGCCGCGATCTTGCGGCGGCCGATTGAATGATGGTGTGATCGGTAGTCGTGACGGCTACCGATCCACATCGCGCGATCGACGCAGTCTGGAGAATCGAGTCGGCGCGAATCATCGCCGGCCTGACGCGAATGGTTCGCGACGTCGGTCTCGCGGAGGAGCTCGCACAGGACGCGCTCGTCGTCGCGCTCGAACAGTGGCCGCAGACGGGTGTTCCGGAAAATCCCGGAGCGTGGCTGATGACCACGGCGAAGAATCGCGCGATCGATCGGCTGCGGCGCGGTGCCTTGCTCGAACGAAAGCATGAAGAGCTCGCGCGCGAGCTCGCCGAGGTGGAGCAGGCGATGCCCGATCACGAAGCGGCGCTCGACGATCCGATTGGCGACGACCTCCTGCGCCTGATCTTCATCGCCTGCCACCCGGTTCTTTCGACCGAAGCGCGCGTCGCGCTGACGCTGCGGTTGCTCGGCGGACTCACGTCCGACGAGATCGCGCGCGCGTTCCTCATCCCGGAACCGACGGTCGCGCAGCGCATCGTCCGCGCGAAGCGATCGCTCGCCGACGCGCGGGTGCCGTTCGAAGTCCCGCGCAGCGACGATCTCGCATCGCGCCTCTCCTCGGTTCTCGAAGTGATCTACCTGATCTTCAATGAGGGCTATTCAGCGACGGCCGGCCACGACTGGACACGCCCCTCACTCTGCGAAGAAGCGCTCCGCCTCGGTCGCGTTCTCGCCGGCCTCGCACCCGGCGAAGCCGAAGTGCACGGCCTCGTCTCGCTGATGGAGATTCAGGCGTCGCGACTACGCGCTCGCATCGGTCCGTCGCGCGAGCCGGTCCGTTTGCTCGATCAGAATCGATCGCGCTGGGATCAGCTCCTGATTCGTCGCGGACTCAATGCGCTCGCGCGCGCCGAGCAGTTGAACGAGAAGCGCGGGCCGTACACGCTGCAGGCGGCGATCGCGGCATGTCATGCGCGCGCACGCACGGCCGAAGCGACCGACTGGACGCGCATCGCCGCGCTTTACGAATCACTCGCGCAGGTGATGCCGACGCCGGTGGTCGAGCTGAATCGCGCGGTAGCGCTGGCGATGGCGTTCGGTCCCGCGGCAGGTCTCGCCCTCGCCGACGAGTTGCAATCGGAGCCGTCGCTGAAGGGCTACCACCTCCTGCCGGCCGCGCGCGCCGATTTTCTCGAAAAACTCGGACGCTTCGACGAAGCGCGCGCGGAGTTCGAGCGCGCCGCATCGCTCACCCGTAACGAGCGAGAGCGCGAACTGCTGCTCGAGCGCGCGGCCAGCTGCACGTCGCGTTGAATCGCGGGCCTCAGCCGGCTGCAAGTTCGCGACCGATCGTCTCCAGGATCCGAGCCGGCGATGTCTCGATGCGTGCGCCGGCGCTCGTCTGTTCGCGCCACGCTTCGACGTCGTCGCCGCCGAAGATGACGAACCGAACATCGAGCGGTTCTTCCGCGACGAACGCATACGTTTCTGCAAGCGTGAAATCGGCGCGAAGGATCGGCGAGACGAGCGCCATCAACTCCTCGTGCGACGTCGGTTTGGTGAAGATCCTTCGACCACCTGCGGAAGATCGACGCATCACTGCCGGCGGGTCCGAAACCGAAAAGCCGATTCGTAATCATGAGAGGGCGGATGGTAGCAAGGCGCTGCGACGAATCGGACGCGGATTCGCGTACGGGTTGCGCCGATACCAGCGCGTCGACACGAGCGCGGAGAGCTTCCCTGTCAGGTTCCCGGTTTCAACGGTCAGCAGAAAAAGCGGCCAGAGCAGACGGCGTCGCGTCGGCGACGTCACCAGCCGCCAGCCAAAACTGAGGACGTACGTTCCGATCGCGCGGAGTTGCCGCAGCATCCGGCGAGTCTGTCCGCCGCCTTCTCCGTAAATCGTCGCCAGCAGAATCTCGCTCGTTCCGTAACGGCGGTATTGCGCGAAGACGTCGGCGAAGCGCGACCGATGAACGTGCAGCACTTTCGCGCCGAGGCTCTCGGCGATGTCGAGGTGCAGGTTCGTCTGAATGCGCCAGCCGAGATCGACGTCGCCGCCGGTCGGCAGACATTCATCGAACAGCCCGGCCGCATCGAGCGCGCTGCGGCGAACGGCAGCGTTCGCGGTGAGCAGCGTTTTCAATCCGCGATGCAGCGGACGTGCGAGCGGCTGCACGCGCGCCGTGAACTCCTGGCAAAGCGATTCCGCCTGCGCGTCTTCGATCGCACCGACGACCGCGCCGACGTTCGCATCGGCGAACGGCAACACGAGGTTCGTCAGCCAGTCCGACGCGGGGATGCAATCGGAATCGAGAAACGCGACGACTGCACCCGACGAATGGACGATGCCGCGATTGCGCGCCGCATACGACGAGCGGATCTCGCGCTCGAGGAGCAGCGTAACGTCGTAGCGCGACGCGACCTCTCGCGTGTCATCCGACGAGTCGTTGTCGACGACGACGATCTCGGTCAGCTGCTTCGGATAATCCTGCGCGACGAGCGCGTCGAGGCAACGCCGCAGCAGCGCGCCACGATTGCGCACCGGCAGCACGACCGAGACGGCCGGAGAATCAAAAGTCAACATCCGGGGTCTGACCCCCGATGTTGACTTTAGCGACCGCGATCGCCTGGCGCAATGCCGCCGATTTGTTCACACACTCGACATACTCGGTGGCGGGATCGGAGTCGTAAACGATTCCGGCGCCGGCCTGGATGTACGCGCGGTCGTTGGCGAGGATGATCGTCCGGATCGTGATGCACGAATCGAGATTGCCGGAGAAGCCGGCGTACGCAACCGCGCCGGCGTACGGCCCGCGCCGCGTCGTTTCGAAACGATCGATCAGCTCCATCGCGCGAATCTTCGGCGCGCCGCTGACGGTGCCGGCCGGGAAGCACGAGAGAAAAACATCGAGCGGCGTTCGACCTGCGCGCAGTTTCGACGTCACGTTCGTGACGAGATGCATGACGTGGCTGTAGCGCTCGATGTGGCAGAAGTCGCTGACCTCGACCGAGCCGCTGCCGGAAACGCGTCCGAGATCGTTGCGCCCGAGGTCGACGAGCATGAGGTGCTCGGCATTCTCTTTCGGATCGGCGAGCAGCGACGCTTCGTGCGCGGCGTCTTCTTCGCGCGTCGCGCCGCGCGGCCGCGTGCCGGCGATCGGACGCGTCTCCGCGACGTCGCCCGTCACGCGCACCAGCATCTCCGGCGACGCGCCGACCAGCGTGCATTCGGCGGCGCGCAACAGGAACATGTACGGCGACGGATTGATCGATCGCAACGATCGATAAAGCGTCAGCGCTTCCGCGGTCGGATAGTCGGTCTCCCACCGCTGCGACAGAACGATCTGGAAAATCTCGCCGGCGACGATCTCCTCTTTTGCGTCGCGCACCGACTGCTCGAACTGTTCGCGCGTCACGTTCGCGCGGAACTCGGCGGGCGGCGGATTGCGCGGAAAATCGAGCAGCTCGACGCTCGCGCCGCGCAGCCGTTCGATGGCGCGATCGATGCGCGCGTTCGCGGCGTCAATCGATGCGTGCTCGTCAGCGGTGAAGAGATTGGCGACGACGAAAAGCTTCTGCCGGACGTGATCGAAGACGACGACGTTGTCGAAGAAGAGCAGCTTCGCGTCGGGGATCCCGTATTGGTCGGGATGCGAATCGGGAATCCGTTCCGTCCAGCCGGCGACGCCGTAGCCGAACCAGCCGACGGCGCCGCCGAAGAACGGCGGCAGCGCTTCTTCGTTCCAGACGCGCAGCGGTCGGAGCTCCTCGTTGACGACGCGCGCGGAGTCGGGAGCGAGCGTGCGACGCGGCTCGAAACCGATGAATGAGTAGCGTCCGACGTTCTCTCCCCGCTCGACGGATTCGAAGAGGAAGGCTTCCGTGGCGCCGGGAGAGAGCGCCGCAAACGCGACGAGCGGCGTGAGCGTGTCGGCGGAGAGCTCGCGGAAAACGGGGACGATGTCGTACTGCTGTCGCAGCTCTTCGTAGTTCATTTGAACGCCTCGAGAAAGATGTCGTGCTGCGGTCCCGCCTGTGCGTGCAGGAGTTTCACTCCGCCGCGCGAGTAGGCGGCGGAGATCGCCGGCAGCTTCGGCAGCTCGACGTCCACGCCGCCGGGTAACGTATCGATGATGAGATCGCCGTCGAATCGCGCGATCTCTTCGAGCGGTTTCGTGGCGCAGCCGAGGATCGTGCGCGGAGTGCGGTTGAAGACTTCGACCGTCGCGTTTTTGAACTTCAGCGCGGCGATCGCGGCGCGTGCAGTTCCCCCGGCTCCGATGACCGCGGCACGCTTCACGCCGCTCGGCATCAGCTCCAGCAGTCCGTCGAAGTCGGTGTTCTCCGCGAGGATGCCGCGCGGCGTGTTGACGAGTGTATTGATCGCTTCCGCACGCTGCGCGTTCGGCCGGATCTCCGCTCCCGCATCGACCGCGAAACGATATGCATCCTCTTTGAACGGCGCGGTCACACTCAGCCCCGTAATGCGCTGCGCGAGAAACGCCTCCGCAATCTCATCGAACGTTTCGAACGACGCAATCGTGTACGCGGCCGCCACGCTGCGCTCGCGGAACAGCGGGTTGTGAATCGACGGCGACAAGCTGTGTCCCGCCGGATTGCCGGCGATCGCGAAGATCTTCGGCACGCGCGGCAGTTCGCCGTCACCGTAAATTGCGAGCGCACGTTCGAGCGTCAGCTGTCCGGGCGCCGCGACGTGCGCATCGTCCGGCGCGACGAACGTCAGCTCCGAGCCGAAGAACGGCGCGAGGATTCGCGAGTAGAGCCCGCGCTCCCCCATCCCGAAAATCGACAATCCCGCGCGCGCGGCATCGAGGAGCAGTTCGTTCTCGCGCAACGTTCGCGGCGTCACAGCGATCTTCGTATACGCGCAGCCGAACGCCGACATCGCATCGATCAGCGGCGCAAGCTCCGGCACACCGTTCCAGTCGTGATGCGAAAGAACGATCCGCTCGCGAGCGCTGTCGATCAATCCATCGAGCGTCAGCCCTTCGTGCCATTCGACGTCGACGAGATCGATTCCGGCTCCAAGCGCGCGCGCAATGTCGACATGATCGCCCCCGCGATTCGTGGCGAGGATCGGCTTCGGCGTCGCTTCGCGAAACGGACGAAAGTCGTACGGTAGTTGACCAAACGCGTCGAAGCGAACCTCGACGACGTCGTGCCGGAGCGACAGCGCGCCGATCGCAGCGATCGCGGCTTCGGGCGTCTCTTCGTGAATCGTGACGATCAGTTTCATCGCAACAAAAAGCCTCTTCCGGCATCCGGAAGAGGCAGCTTGAATGCAACTGATATGCGCGGCCCCTTCCCGACGGGGCGCGCGAACGCGGCCCTATGCGCGGCGGTACCACCAGGAATTGCGAGGGGCGTTCATCGCGGGCGAGGTTAGTTGGCGCGCGGCGAGGTGTCAAGGATGAGCATCCGCTCGCGCGCCGCCGCCGCTTTGCGCGCGTCGCCGGAACCGCGCCACATGCTCTCCAGATTCGCGAGCAATCGAATGAGCGTCTGCCGCGGCGCCCACGCGCGCAGATGTTCGGCCGCCAGCCGCAGCTGACCGTTGCTGATGTTCGAGAGCAGCTGCGCGATCTCCGGCTGCGTCAGCGTCGTGCCGCCGTGAAACGGATCGACATAAACCTCGTTGAGCTCGAACTGCACCTTGACGATGAAATGTCCCGGCAGCCCGACGCCGTAAGCTTCGAGCCCAACCGCGTTCGCGACATGCAGAAAAATCACCGAGAGCGCGATCGGCAGTCCGATCTTCCGATCGATGACGTCGCTCAGATACGCGTTGCGCGGGTCATAGTAGTTGTCGCTGTTTCCCGTGTATCCGTCGACGTCGAACATCTCCGCATGCAAATGCCCGAGCAAAAAAATCGGCGGCTCGCCAGCCACCGCCTTCGCACGAACGCGCGTCACGAGCGACTCAAGCTCCGCGAGATAGCGCGGCACATCCGTGCGCGGATAGTCCTCCAGCGCGATGAGCAGCGCACACCGCGCCAGGTCGCCCGTCGCAATCTCGGTTTCCGCCAGTTCCAGGAACTGGCGACGCGCCTCGGCGGGGTGGGTGATGAAAGTCATAAAGAAAACGAAGGTGCTGAAGAGGAAGGTGCTGAGTGCAGAGTGCTGAGTCGCTCCGCTCGATCGGCTTTTACTCAGCACTCAGCACTCAGAACTCAGCACCTTCGATTTTGGGGAAGTGTACCCTTCGCCCATGAAGCCGAAGCGCACGGAGGCGATTGTGCTGCACACGATTGCGGTGCGCGAGCGCGACAAGCTCGTGGTCTTTCTCACGCCCGAGCATGGCAAACGCAAGGGTTGGGCGTACGGCGCGCGCGGCGCGCGCAGCCGTTTCGGCGCTTCGCTCGAGCCACTCGCGAAAATCAATATCGGCTTCATCGAAAAGGAATCGGAAGAAGTCGTACGCATCGAATCGGTCGATCTGATTCGCTCGCTTTTTCCCGCCCAGCAAGATCTCCTCGGCAGCATCGCCGCGACGTACATCGCAGAGACCGTCGACACCTTCGCGATCGCCGACGATCCGTCGGAGCTGATCTATCGCCTGCTCGATCGCACGACCGAAGCGCTGCTGGACGGCGCGACGCCGCTGGCCGTTGTTGCGTACGCCGAGGTTTGGATCCTGCGGCTGACAGGAATCCTTCCGTCGCTGAAGAACTGCATCGTTTGTGACCAGCCGCTCGCACGGCCGCTGCGCTACGACGCGCGTGTCTCAGGCTTCGTCTGCGAGAACTGCACGACGCGCGACGCCGAAACGATCGCCAACGACGTCGCCGATGCGCTCGACGCCGTCATGAAACTCCCGGTCGCCGAGTTCGCGGCACGCGGCGAATCGCCCGCTGTCATCTTCGAGCTTCGCTCGCTTGCGGGCGCACTCCGCCGCCACTTCCTCGGGCACGAGCTGAAGTCGTTCAACATCCTCGCCAGCGTGGCGGGATCGCGATGAAAACGCTGACCGACGACTGGAACGAGCTCGTTGCATGGTTCGACAGCGATCGCCGCATCGCCATCGGCATCTTCGTTCTCGCGCTCGTCACGTTTGCTTTCTTTCACGGCGGCGCCGGCTGGAACCAGAATGCGAACTTCGATCTGACGCGCGCGCTCGTCGAGCGTGGAACGGTTTATATCGACGGCTACGCCGCAAACACCGGCGACGTCTCGTCAGGCCGCGGCGGACACGTCTACATCAACAAGCCGCCCGGGCTCTCGTTCCTCGCTACGATTCCGTACGCGATCGTCTGCGCATACGAACGCGCCGCCGGAATCTCACCCGACGAATACGCGCGGATGAATCAGTGGATCACCACCGCCGCAACGTGCGGCGTTTGCGGCGCACTCATCGGATCAATTCTCTTTCTCTACGGCCGCCGGCGCCTCGGCACGAGCGCGCGTGATGCGCTCGTCATCAGTCTCGTGATTCTCTTCGGCACGATCGTCTTCCCCTACTCGACGATGCTCTTCGCGCACGTGCCGCCGGCGCTCTTCATGCTGCTCGCCGTCGTCTGGATGCGCGAACGTCCGCTGCTCGCCGGCATGGCCGCCGGTCTCGCCACGCTCTGCTTCTACGTCTGCGCGCCGGCCGCGATCGTCATCGTGCTCATCACCCGTTCGCGCCGGATGATCGCCGGCGGCGCGCCGTTCGCCATTCTTCTCGGCGCGTATCACTGGCTCTGCTTCGAATCACCGTTTCGGACGTCGGTCGAAACGAGCACGCCGTTCACCGAAAAAGGTCTGCTCTTCGGCGTGCTGCGACTGCCGCGCGCCGACGCGCTTTACGGACTGACGCTGTCGCCGTATCGCGGACTTTTCTTCGCATCGCCGGTGCTGCTCTTCGCATTCATCGGCGCGATGCGGATGTGGCGCGCGCGCGATCTTCGTCACGACTTTTACGCCGTCGCCAGCTGCGTCGCCGTCTACTTCATCGCCATCTCCGCGTTCAATCAGTGGAACGGCGGCTGGGCGTTCGGTCCGCGTTATCTGCTGCCGATCGTGCCGCTGTTCGGCATTGCGATGCTGGCCGCGATGCCGTTGCAGTCGCGACGTACACGCGCGCTGTTCCTCGTCGCCGCACTCTTCTCGATCGGCACCAACTTCCTCGCCACCGCCGTCGATCCGATGCCGCCGCCGGGCGTCGACAATCCGCTTGTCGATTACCTCGCGCCGGCGTTTTTCACCGGCGAGATTTCGGAACTGACGATGGCCGCGGTTCCCTGGTTCCACGACACGCACGTCAAACCCGTCGCACTCGCAACCGGCTCCGGCAACCTCGGCGAGCTCGCGTTCCCGGAAGCGTCGCGCGCGTCGCTCATCCCGATCGCGCTCTGGATGCTCGGCGGAACGGCGCTGCTTACATCGGCAGCCAGTAAGAGAGCTTGATCAGAAAGACGTCGTGCGACGGCTCGCCCGGAATCGCGCGCAGATCGCGGCCGAAACGGAAGTCGCCGACCGGCGCGGTGTCGGCGCGGTTCTCGTTCCAAACAACATAGAGAGCGGACCCGGGACGGAACTCCCAGCGCATCACGGCGCTGCCGCGCACGCTGCGGAAGTTGAAATCGGGATCGGCTCCGGCGCGTGCGTACGGCGTGAAGTCGCGCGTGTTCGCGGCGTCGAGCGTGTGGTAGTCGTGGTAATCGCCCGAGGCGACGAACGGCTGCAGATAGAGCTGCAGCGACAGCCGCGAGCTGAGCGTCCAGTCGACGCGTGTGGCGAGCTCGAACGAACGCTGTTCGAGATCGGAGAAGACGTAGCGCTGTCCGAACGTCGACGTGGCGGTCGGATCGGTGAACTTCGAAACGTATTGCGTGTGATCGTGCGAACGGCTGAAGGTCGGCTCGAGGCTCATCGTCAGATTCGACGCCGGCCGCGCCGTGAACGACACACCAAAGCGGCGCAGATACGAATTGTCGTCGCTTCCCTCGAGGTGCGTGACGGCGCCGTAGTAGAAATTCTTCCGCTCGTCGCTGGTGAAATCGGCATCAGCGTTCCAGCCGGCGGGCGTTCGGACGATCGGACCGCCGCGCGTCAAACGATCCGACACCGCGCCCGGAAAAAGAAACAGCGCGCCGTGCAGGTTCCAGTAGTTGAGCAGCGTCACGGTGCCGTCGCCGAAGACGCCGCGCTCGAGCGTGTTGCCGTCGAAGTTGCGGTTCTGCCAGACGCCGAACCAACCCTGCCGGCCGCGCACGCGCGTCGTCGGATTCTGATCGACGAACATCATCAGCGCGTGCGCGGAGATGATGTCGGTGCGCTGCATGAAACCGGAGTCGTTCGTCTCGAAGCCGGGCGAGTACGCGTGCACCTGAATGTTCGGCCGCCAGACGCCGGTCGCCTTCGACAGCATCGCCCGCCCGCCCCAGCCGCTGAGCGACGTGCGCGTCGGATCGAGCTCGAAATGCTTTGCATCCGGCCGCTGGTAGTAACGCGATGACGAGCGCTGCGTGAGCTCGATCGCCTCGGCGCTGCCGCTGACGTTCGAGCCGACGAGATTGCCTTCGAGCACCCACGATTTGTTCGCGAAGCTCGCGAAACCGTCGATGCCGCCGGTCACCGCTTCTTCGCGCAGCGACGACGTTTCGCCGGCGACGCGGCGATTGACCGACGTCAGCATGAAGCCGAGGCGCGAACCGTCGCCGATCGACTTCGTGACGCGCGAGACGAAGTAGTTCGTCATCGGTTCGACCTGCTGCCGGCCGGAGCGTGCAGGCTTGAGATTGACGAAACGGGCGCGCTCGGTATCGGTGAGCGCGTCGAGGACGCCGAGCGACCAGCCGCCGGGAAGTTTGCCGGTGACCTTCGCGGCGCCGAGGATCGTCGTGTCGGCCGGAACTTCCGCGAACGTTGCGTCGGGAGTGACCTGCGGCGCGCGGCCGATGCGTCGCGTGTAGAAGAGACTCGGCGCGAAGAAGAAGTTGAAGTGACTCGGCGCCGGCGTGTCGGCGAAGCGGAAGATGTTCACTCCTTCGGTGAAGAACGGCCGCTTCTCCGGATAGAACGTTTCGAAGTCGCTGAGGTTAACAACGGCCGGATCGACTTCGACCTGCCCGAAGTCGGGATTGATCGTGCCGGTCAGCGTCAGGCTCGACGTCAGCGCGTACTTGAGATCGAGTCCGCCATCGACGCGATGATCGCGCGTCTCCAGCAGCGGATTGGCCCGATCGGCGCGCGTTTTGATGTCGGAGCGTGCGACGCCGTACGGCACGAGCTCGAACGAACGTCCGCGATGAATGCCGGTGATACCGACGATGTCGGCGAAGTGCGAGACGAATCCGGTCTCGCCTTTCTTCGTGTTGACGATGCGCACCCACTCGTTGTTGCGCACCGTGCGGCGCGTGATGTTGACGCCCCAGACGTGTTCGGCGCGATCGGGAAATCGCAGCTGCGAAAACGGGATCCTCATCTCGGCGATCCAGCCATCGGGAACGATCTTCGTCGCCGAGCTCCAGACGCCATCCCATGTGATGTCTTCGCCGATGTCGTTGAAGAGCACCGAGTCGACCTGCACGTTCGCCGGCGAGATCGTGAATGCGTTGCCGGATAAACGGTCGTGCTCCGTGTCGAGATTGATGGAGAGGAAGTCAGCCTGAACGAACGTATCGCGGCGCACGAGTAGCGCGGTCGGCCGCCGCAGATCGGTCATCTTCGCGCCGAAGTAGATGGCGGAGTCGTCGTAGACGATGCGGATGCTGGTGCGCATCGTCGGCGGCTGGCCGTCATCCGGATCGTGCTGCGTGAACGCCGTGAACTCCGGCGCGTTCTGCCACGCGGCATCGGAGAGATCGCCATCGATCGATGGAGCGACGCTGACGCGCACCGCGGTAAGCGTCGGATGCTCGGGCCAGTTCGCGGCGTGCGCGGCGACGGCGGCGAGCGACGCGAGAAGAAGGAGGAGAAGAGTGGAACGCTTCGTCATGTACGAGCACGAATACTAACGGTGTTCGGCGAGACGTCTTCGCGGCGTAGCCGATCCGTCACCGGCGAGGGCGTACTGTCGTGACATGCGAAACGCACTGGTGTTGATTTTCGCGGTGGGGATCACTGGCAACGCCTTCGGCTGCGGATTCACCCCCTGCCTTGAGCAAGCGCCCACTTCGCAATTCGGCCGGCCGGCGTGTCCCGAGTACGAGATGAACACCGCTCTGATTGACGCTCTTGAACACGGCGATCGCGGTGTGGCCGGCGTGCTTCGCCAGCGCTATCGCGAAACATACACGTTCAGTGAGCGCAATCGGATCGGCGCTGCACTCGTCAAAGCGAAGGATGACTCGGAAGTATGGAAGGAGCTCTTCGCACGCGCCGAAGACGCGGTGCGATTCGCGCCGAACAACGACGATCAACCGAATGCGGAGCTCGCGAAATGGTGCGAGGAGCGCGGCTGGGATGCGGACGAATACTGGTCCAGCCTGAACGATTCGTTCTGGGCAGTCGCCGACGATCCCCGCGCGCTGCGGTTGCTGCGTGGCGCGCTCCAGTCAACGAACAAGGAAGTTGCGGACGGAACCATCCTTGCGCTGGTATTCACGAAAAGACCTGATTCGCTCGCGCTGGTTGACGAGGTATTCAGGAAGCGAGGAACTCCCGAGACGTGGCTCGTGACCGCGCTCGCGTACGTCCACACCGACGCTGCCGATGCCATCGCCATGAAATACCTGAAGGACGACGCAAGTGTGGCGCAGTACCGCACAGCGCGCGATCAGCAAAACTGATTACAGCTTCGCGCCGGGAATCAATCCGAGCGGCCGCGCACGCAGCCGCTCGACCACATCCTCCCATCCGAGCTCCGCGCAAAGCGCGAGCTGATACGCACGCGCGAGCCGGTCAACCCAGCGCCGTGCGTTGCGCTCCTCAAGGTTTTCGAGCTCGCGGGACAATGTCTCAGCCGTCGCCCCGCCGATCCGCGCCAGCATCGGCTCATGCGCGCGTTCCTTCTGCGCGGCGCGCATCGTGTCGAGCACGAGGATGTTCGTCGTCCCTTCCCAGATCGGCAGCACCTGTGCGTCGCGCAGGAGCCGCGGCATCACGTGCTCTTCGATGTAGCCGTTCCCGCCGATCAACTCCATCGACTCGGAGACGCACGGAACCGCCAGCTTTCCCGTCACCGCTTTCGCAATCGGCGTGAGGATGCGCAACCGAAGCGCCGCCGCCGCATCGCCCGCATCCGCGGCGCGCAAGGCATCGACCGCGTCGAACGTCAGCGCGAGCGCCGCGGCGTGCTCGGCTTCGAGATCGCGCAACGTCTCCTGCGCGAGCGGATGCTCCGTCACCGCGCGACCGAATGCGCGTCGCCGCTCGGCATACCAGCGCGCTTCGTGCACCGCGCGTCCGATCACAGCGACCGACGCAACCGCGTTGTACAGCCGCGACAGATTGAGCATCTCCGCCATCGCACGAAAGCCCCCGATCTCCTCGGCGACTGCATCGCGCAGCATCACTTCGCCGGTCGGCATCGAGCGAACACCGAGTTTCTCTTTCAGCCGTTCGATGACGACGCCGTCGTTGCCGCGAGTGAGCATCAGAAACGTACGCAGTCCGCGCGTTCCTTCGGCAGCACCTTCGGGTCGCGCCGTCACCAGCACCGCTTCCGCGTCGACGTTCGAGCAGAACCACTTCTGTCCGTTCAAGCGCCACGAGCCGTCCGCGTCGCGACGGGCGGTCGTCTCGTTCGCGCCGACGTCCGAGCCGCCGGCGCGCTCGGTGAGAAACATCCCGCCAGTCCAGAGCGACGCGCGATCGGTCGCCGTCAGACGCGGGACGACGCGCGCGATTTGATCCTGCGTTCCATGACGCGAGATCACCCGCGCGACACCGTCGGTCATGCAGAGCGGGCAGTACAAACCCGCCTCAGCCATCGCGAAGAGATAGCCGAGCGCATAGCCGATGAACGGCGACTCGCCGCGATGCTCGTGGTCGCGATACTTCATCGCGATCATTCCCGAGCCGTACGCGATCTCTTCCATCTGCCGATACGACGGGTGGTACTCGACGACGTTGCCGCGCAGCCGCGGCGATTCGCGATCGGCCGTCCACGCGAGCGGCGATACTTCGCGCGCGGCGCGCAAGCCCATCGACTGCAGCTGCGGTTCGGCCCACGCGTACGCGGCCGGCGTCAGATAGCGCGAACAGAGCGCGCGGAATCGCGGCGAGGCATCCCAGAAGGAAACGTCGGGCGGCTCGGGGATGTGCGCGGACATGCGCGGGATGATAGCGCCGCGTGCATGTCATCCCGAGCGAGAGCGAGGGATCTGGCGGACGGGCGGCGCGCTGCCGCCCACCCGGTCCCTCGCTCCGCTCGGGATGACGTTAGTTCGCGAGCTGCTTCACCACCGCCTCGACGATCGCATCCGCCCCCGGCGCGAACGCCGCTTCGAGCGGGAACGACGCGGGCGACGGCGCGTCGGGGCCGGTCAAACGAACCACCGGCGCGCGCAGCGACGAGAACGCTTTCTCCGCGATGATCGCCGCCAGCTCGGCGCCGACGCCGCACGGCGCGGCCGCTTCATGCACGAGTACCGCGCGTCCCGTTTTGCGCACCGACGCGAGCACCGTCGCTTCATCGAGCGGCTTGAGCGAACGAAGATCGATCACTTCCGCGGAGATCCCGTTCTCTTCGAGCGTCGACGCGGCGGCGACGCAGCTGTAGACCGTCTTGCCGTACGTCACCAGAGTCACGTCGGCCCCTTCGCGCACGATGCTCGCCCTGCCGATCGGCACGACATGCTCGCCAAGCGGCACTTCGCCCGGCGTGTGCAGCAGGCCGATGTCGGCGAAGAACATCACCGGATTGTCGTCGCGGATCGCGCTCTTCAGCAGCCCTTTGAAATCGGCGGCGTTCGACGGCATCACGACCTTCAATCCCGGCGAGTGGACGAACCACGCTTCGTTGTTGTGATTGTGCTGCGCGCCGACCGCCCAGCCGCTGCCGGTCCGCGCGATCGTCACCATCGGAAACGAGAACTGGCCGCCGGAGATGTAGCGCAGCTTGCCGGCGCTGTTCACGATCTCTTCCATCGCGAACGTAAGAAACGGCGCGAACAGCAGATCGATCACCGGCCTGAGTCCCGTGGCCGCCGCGCCGGCCGCCGTTCCGGCGATGATTCCTTCCGCGAGCGGCGTGTTGCGCACGCGCTGCGCGCCGAACTCCTGCGCCAGCGCGTAACCCTTCGTCGCCACCCCTTCACCGAACGTGATCACGGTTGCATCGCGGCGCATCTCTTCCGCCAGCGCTTCCGCCATCGCGGCATCGGGCGTCATGGTCGTCATCGTCGTCATTGCGTTCTCCTCATGCGTAGACATTGGTAGTCAGCTCCTCGAAGCTCGGATACGGCGACTTCATCGCGAACTGCGCCGCGTCTTCGATGCGCGCACGAACGCGCGACTTCATCGCGTCGAGCTCCGCCGGCGTGATGGCGTGCTCAGCGAGCAGACGCTGCTCGTACGTCGCGATCGGATCGCGCTCCTTCCACGACTGCAGCTCCGCCGGATCGACGTACGTCGCCGGATCGGGCTCCATGTGGCCGCGCAGACGATAGGTGTACGTCTCGAGCAGGAACGGCTTGCGCGAGCCGCGCACGTACGCGACCGCATCCTTCGCCGCGGCCGTCACCGCATCGACGTCGTTGCCGTCGACGGTCAGCGACTTCACGCCGTACGACGCGCCCCACGTGCTGATGTGATCGGCGAGCATCGTCTCTTTGCGATGGACGAACGCCTGCCACTGATTGTTCTCGCAGACGTACAGCACCGGCAGGTTCCACACCGCCGCGAGATTGATCGACTCGTGAAAGACGCCTTCCGTCGCGGCGCCGTCGCCGAAGAAGACGACGACGATTCCTTCGCCGCCGAGCATCTGGCGCGACAGCGCGACGCCGGGCGCGAGCGACAACTCGCCGCCGACGATCGTCGACGTCAGCACGACGCCGAGCTCTTTCACCGAGATGTGCAGGCTGCCGCTTTTGCCGCCGCAGTAACCGGTCGATTTGCCGAGGATCTCGGCGAGGATGCGACGCGGATCGGCGCCGCGCGCGAGCAGATGGCCGGCGCTGCGATGGTTGGTCAGGATCTGGTCGCGCCAGTCGAGCGCGTTCATGACGCCGACGGCCGATGCTTCCTGGCCGATCGACGTACACATCGACGGAGACTTGCCGGCGGCGTTGAGCGCGGCCGACTGCTCTTCGAATGCGCGGATGAGCAGCATCGCTTCGAGCGACTGCGCCACGCGCGGTTCAACAGCAACTTCGAAAGTGGTCATTGGTGATTTCTCCTTGAATTGATTTCAGGCACTGACGGCAAGCGGTTCCTGTTGCGTGAGTTCTTCGAGCAGATCGGCGGCACGCACCGGCGCGTCGAGTCCCGCCATCTCGTGGCGGATCGACGAGGCGCGGATCGCGTACGACGGATTGGTGAGCACGCGCGTGACGGCATCACGGACCTGTGTTTCGGTCGGCACGAGCTCCTTCAATCCGACGCCGACGCGCGACCAGTTGATGCGATTGATGAGCTCCGGTTTCTCTTCTGTCTTTCCGATGGCGACGATCGGTACGCCATGCGCGAGCGCGATCTGCACCGAGCCGAAGCCGCCGTTCGTCACGAGGACGTCGACCTTCGGCATCAGCTTCGCGTACGGGATGAAGCGCTCGACGCGAACGTTGTCCGGCAGCGGCTCGATCTCGACGTCGCCCGGCGGGCGGCTGCCGGTCGTCACGACGACGAGCACGTCTTCGCCGGCAAGCGCGCGAATCGCGGGACGGATCAGCTGGTCGTAATCGTTGTTGATCGTTCCCTGGGTGATGAGCACGACCTGACGTCCGACGAGATCGCCCCACCACGACGGCGGCATCCAGTCGGACGGAACCGGCGGGATCGTCGCGCCGATGAATCGCAGCTGCGGCGGCATGTCGGTGCGCGGGTACTCGAACGTCGCCACACTCCCCTGCAGAATCAGATCGGCGCGGCGAATGAAGTCGAAGACGCCGCCGCCGTAGTACGACAGGCCGAGCTCGCGGCGAACGACTTCGAGATGTTTCGCCGCCGCGCGAAAGATGATGCGGTCGTTGATCCACGTCAGCAGGCGGTTGCGCAGGCGGCCGATCGGCGACGACGACGGCATCAGCGCCAGGCCGAACGGCGCGGTGTCGCGGCTCGAGAACGCCGGAACCGTGACGCCGTAAACCGCCCACTGCAGGCCGAAGCGTTCCTGAATCGTCGCGGCCGCAACGGAGGCGTTGTCGCCGACGATGACCTCGGCCGGCTCGCGCTCGAGCTCTTCAACGAGATCGGCGAACTGAAGGCGCACCGAGTCGATGAAGATGTGCTTCACATCCCACTGGATCTGTGCCAGTCCCGACGACGGCCGCTCCGGATAAAGCTCGGAGAGGCGCGTCTCGTCGATCGGCGTGGCGCGCCGGAACGGCACGAATCGCGCGCCGGTGCTTTCGATCGCACGCCTGAAGCGATGCGTCGAATACCACCGCACGTCGTGGCCGCGTGCGACGAGCTCGCGCGCGATCGGCAATCCCGGATTCACGTGGCCGGTGACCGGGAACGAGGCAAAGAGAAACTTCGTCATGACGAGACCTTTTTATTTTTTTGAAGCGACCGGAACCGGCGCCGGCGGTGGCGGCGCGATGATCGGATCCGGGACTTCGTTGTGGATCGGCTTGATCGTGCGCAGGTACGCGTAGATCGACTTGAGATCCTCATCCGGGAGCGTGTTCAGGTTCTGCCACGGCATCGGCGGCAGGATCGGACGCGACACGCCCATGTGGCGGCCGGTGCGGATCGTCTTGATGAACATCGCCTCGGTCCAGATGCCGAGGCCGGTCACCTGATCGGGCGTGAGGTTGCGCGTGTAGCTGACGCCCCACGGTCCGGCGAACGCGGTGTTCGTACCGGCGGCCGACCAGACCCACGGTCCATTCAGCTTCGGCGCCGGCGGCATCACCAGTTGCGCGGGATGTCCGGAGAGCGCGCGGCTCATGTCCGGCTCGGGACCGTTGGCGCCCATCTTCAGCGGCGTGTGGCAGTCGTGGCATCCGCCGAAGTTGACGAGCGCGCGTCCGCGTTCGACGCGTGTGGCAAAAGTCTGCTGCGGGGCCGACGCGGTCTTTGCAGCAGCGAGCTGGCGCTCGACGCCGGCGAACATCAGCGCCATCGCAGCAACGACGACAAGACTCAGAATCCGTTTCATCAGTTCCTCCATCGATATCCGTGGAGCAACTTACGAAGCGGTGATTACGAAGTGCTTACTGAAACCGCTTACCGCGGCCGGTCTACAGCTGTCCGTTCAGAATTTGCGCGTGTAAACGGGCGGTCGCAGGGTCGGGCTGCGTGTCGAGCAGACGGCGGAGAGAATCAGACAGGCGCCGGTACGCGCGCGTCGCGCCGGTCGTATCGCCCTGTTTCGCGAGGACGATCATCAATCCGCGGCACGCGTCCTCATCCAGCGCGTCGACCGCAAACAACTTCTCATACGCCTCGGTGGCCGCACGCAGATCGCCGGCTTCCGTCTTCTGCCGCGCCAGGGCGGCGAGCGCGCCGGCGTATTCGTTCTTCAGCCGGTCGCGAACGTCATCCGCCCACTCGCCGGCCATCGAATTCGCGAAGAAATCTCCGCGATATGCAGCGATGGCCTGTTCGAAACGCTTCGCTCGAACGTCGCGCTGGAACGTGTCGACGTCGAACGCCACATCTTTCGCGACGGAGTACGTATCGCCCTGCACGCTGATCCAGTCGCCTTCGCCGAGAACCTTGCGAAGGCGATGCAGCGTGACGTGAAAGTTGTTGCGGAGCCGCGACGCGTCGGCGTCGGGCCAGAGTGCGCCGCCGATCTGTTCTTTCGTCGCGCCGCGATTGCAGAGGAGGAAGAGCAGCAGTTCGCGCGCACGCAGCGAGAGTGATGAGACGTCGACCTGCGCGCCGTCGCGAATCACTTGGAGCGCACCGAGCGCGCGAATGACGAGCGGCGGTGCAGCGGACGATTGCGCGATCGTCGTCGCCGTCCCGAGCTGTGCACGAACGAGCGCGATGATCGCTTCGTGACTCATCGACGCACCCGACGCGAGCACGACGCGCAGCCGTTCGTCGCTGAGGGCGTTCTGAATTCGTTCGTCCGCCTCGGCCTGCAGTTGCGCGTTGTGCACAGCGCGCGCGCCGAGTTGCAGCCACGCGGCGGACGCCGCGGCGAGGAGTCGCGTGCCGACTTCGAGCTCGTCGCGATGCAGGAGCAGCAGCGCGACCCCTTCGACGACGTGCGTCAATCCCCAGCGATCGTCGATCTCGACGAAGACGTCGAGCGCGCGGCGGAAAACTGTGATCGCTTCGTCGTAACGTTCCTGTCGAATGCAGACGAATCCGAGGAGCGCGGACGGGTGGCCGATGGCCGGCTTGTTGTTGATGGCGATCCCGATCTGCGCTCCTTCTTCGAACGCTGTGCGGGCGGTCGGATAGTCGCCGCGAAGCAGCGCAGCCGCGCCGATCCAGTGGAGGTTCATGGCGACGATGACACCGCCATGCGCACGCGCGGCGACGAGCGCGTCGGCGAACGTCCGCTGCGACGCGATTTCATCGCCGTCGCCGAACGCCTGCGCGATCGCGAGGAGCATCCGCGCCATCGCGCGGACGCGGAGGTTTTCATCGTTGCCGAGCACCGCGGCCGCTTCGTCGACGATCGGATGGAGCGACTGCCAGTCGGCCTGCCAGACCGCGGCGTTCGCGGCCGCGATCAGCGCGTGCGCACGCACTTTCACATCGACGCCGGAGGAACGCGCGAGCGCGGTGTTGATGCGACGCCGCGCTTCGTCGAACTGCCCGCGCGCGAACCAGTACCAGTCGAGCGCGTAGACGAGTCGCAGCTCCATTTCGAAGCGCGAAGGATCTTCGTCCGCCCATTCGAAGACGGCGCGAATGTTCGCGATCTCGTCGTCGATGCGAATCATCGTCGCCGGATCGCTCGCTCCGGCGAACAGCAGCGGCTCGGCGGCTTCGGCGAGCGCGAAGAAGTAGCGCGCGTGCGCCTCGCGAAAATGCTCGAACTCGCGCGCGACCGCGAGCTTCTCCGCCGCGAACTGCCGAACGGTTTCGAGCAGCCGGTAGCGCGCCTTCGCGGCGGTGCGATCGCAAACGACCAGCGATTTGTCGACGAGCGCGGAAAGAAGATCGAGGACGGAGTCGGCGGGCAGCAGCTCATCGCCGCAGATCGCTTCCGCCGCTTCGAGCGCGAAGTCCGAATGAAAGACGGCGAGGCGGCGGAAGAGAATCTGTTCCTCGCCGCACAGCAGCCGAAAACTCCAGTCGATCGTCTCGCGGATCGTGCGATGACGCGGAAGCGTGCGCGAGCCGGACGAAAGGATGCGGAAGGCGTCGTTGAGACGCTCCGCGATCTGCCAGACGGCGAGCACTTTCACGCGCGCGGCGGCGAGCTCGATCGCGAGCGGGATGCCGTCGAGCCGCGAACAGATGATCTCGACAGCGTGCGTGTTGTGCGCTTCGAGCGCGAACACCGGCAGCACGGCGCGGGCGCGCTCGGCGAAGAGCTGCACGGCATCGGGATTGGCGAGCGGCGGTACGAGCCACGTCGTCTCGCCGGCGACGCCGAGCGGCTCACGCGACGTCGCGAGAATCGTCGTCTCGGGACAGCTGCGAAGAATGCGCTCGGCGATGACCGCGCAGTCGTCGATGAGGTGCTCGCAGTTGTCGAGGACGAGCAACGTCGCTCCTTCGCGCAGAACGTCGATGCTCTCTTCGAGCGGCTCGCGCGCGCCGGCGGGACGGACCAGCAGCGCGTTGGCGATCTGCTGCGCGATCAGCTCGCCATCGCTGAGCGGCGCGAGCTCGACCCACACCGCCCGCCCGCCCCCGTCCGCGACGCGATGCGCGAGCTCGAGAGCGAGTCGCGTTTTCCCGCTGCCGCCCGCGCCGGTGAGCGTGACCAGCCGCGCGGAATCGAGCAGCGGGAGCGTCTCGTCGATTGCGCCGGCCCGCCCGAGGAGCGGCGTGAGCGGCTCGGGGAGCGGCTCGACGCGCCGCGGCTGCGCCGTCGCGGAGCGGGAAGAGGGCATATCGCCGCGATGATGCGGGATCGCGGCTGAGGACGTCAATTATTGCGGCGCGATACGATTCGCGCGCCCGCGCGCAGCGGCAGACGGAAACGTTCGCGCTCGCACCGCTCGTACCGCCGACACCACAGGCGTCCCGGCGCATGGAGCGAAAACGTTGCCGATGTTCATCGCCTCACCAGCACCTCATGCACTACGCCGGCCTCGCGCGGCTGCGCGTATCGCTGACCGGTTCCATAGACGGTCAGATCGAAGACGGTGCATACGACAAAAGAACCGCCGGCTGGTTCGCCGGGATCAAAAATGGACGCGCAATCTTCGGCGTCATGGCGCACGAAGTCGCACATGACGGGCGCAACGAGAGGCATTGCGTCGCCGGCGCTCGCGAGCGCGAAGAACTTCTCACCGATCTCACCACCATCTACCTCGGCTTCGGCGTGCTGTCGACGAACAGCACCGATCGCTATCGATCGAGCGGCGGCTACGGCTACACGAGCTGGTCGGTGTCATCGGTCGGCTATCTCCCGCCGAATGCGATGGCGTGGCTGCTCGCGCTGCAGGCGACCGCGCGCGACGATCGCGACGAACAGCGCGCCATCGAACGTCACCTCGAGCCGAATCAGAAAGCGTGCTTTCGCGCGGCGATGAGCGAGCTCGCGAACGAGGCGTCATGGATTGAAGCGCTCCGCCTGCCGCCACGCGACACGTGGCCGGCGCGTGCGCCGCTCACTCCGGCGACGATCGTCGAACCGGACGAGGATGAAGTCGCGGAGCCGCCGTCATGCGAGCGGAATCGCGGGCGAACGATCCGGCGCCTCGCCGGAACGAGCTGGGTCCGGATTGGCCTTGTCGGCCTCGACGGCGGCGCAGCGATCGGCGCGGTCTTCTCGCCGCAGTTCTTCAGCGAACGGCAACGCCTTGGGTGAGCTTCGCGCCAATCGTGATTGGCGTGATCGCATCGACGATCTGGTTCGCGCAACGCGATTCGTCTGCGGAACCGCTCGTGCAAGGAACCGTCAAAGAAAGCGATACTCGTTTGTCCTGGCTTCGGGCGCAACGGTTGCTCCCGTTCTCACCCGGCACCGGCTGCGCAAAAGGATGGACGCGATCCGCGAGCCGGTGATCCGTTCAGCGCGTAGCGCGCACGCCGCCCTTCCCTTCCGCGATCAGGTCGCGGCTGTGGAAGTGGAACTCGCGGTGCGCATCGAGAAACAGCGAGCGGCGCTCGACGCGCTCTTCGTCGGCGCGCGTGTAGACGGTGACTTCGAGCATCGCGGTGCCGTCGCCGCGCAGCTCGACGTCCGGCAGCAGCGCGCCGTGCAGGACGCGGACGAGTTGCGGCGCGTCGATGCGGCGCAGCGCGTCGTCGTATTCATCCGACGTCGCGATGACGCGCGTCATGGCCCATGACGACGACGCGGTGATCTCCGAGATGATCATCCAGTATTCGAAGACGGCGAGCGGCGTCGGGTCGAGATCGAAGAAGTCATAGATCGGACGGCCCGGCTCGACGTATGGCGTGATGCGATCGCCGTCGATCGCGTAGTGAATCGCTCCCATGATGCGCACGCCGTCCGCCGATTCGACGAGCGCATTCGCCTGCAACTCGAGATGCGCGGTCGGTGGAAGATCGGGCGTGAAGACGTCGCGGAAACGCTGCGCGGCGAGAGCGCGGGCGGTGGCGATGCGGGCGCGAACGAGAGTGACTTCGGCGATCGAAAGGAGCACGGTTACAGGGTACTGAAGATTTCCGCCTGCAGCCGCCACTCGCCATCTTCGTCGCGCAGCCATTTCGCGGAGTAGACGCCGCGCAGTCCAGAGCCTTCCCACTCGCCGTTCTCATGAGCCTGACCGAGCTCGTCGTTCACGCGGATGTCCGTCGGCGTTCTCACGTAAACGACATCGGGATCGGACGCGAAGAGATTCGTCCAGCTCACGCGACTCTCTTCGCGGCTGTGGCGCGTCGCGTTGCGCGCGGTGACGATCTGATACGTCGGCAGCAAGTGCGCGACGATCGCGTCGACGTCGCGCGCGGCGATGGCGTCGTTCAGCGCCGCGCGCTCGGCGCGAACGTCGTTCATTTCACCGCGGCGATGCGCGCGAGGAACTTCTCCGGCGGCTCGAAACCGGTCAGACGCGCGGCGCGAACTTCATGGCCGCCCGCGTCGATCAGCACGATCGTCGGAACGCCGACGATGCCGTACTGCCGCGTCAGCGCTTTCGTCTTCGCATCTTCGGCGACGGTCAGGTTGCCTTTCACGCGGACGAAGCGATCGAGCTCCGCGGCGACCCGCTTGTCGCTGAACGTCTTCTCGTCGAGCTCCTTGCACGGCAGGCACCAGTCGGCGTAGAAGTCGATGATGACCGGCTTGCCGCTCGCGGTTGCTTTCGCGATCGCGGAGGCGTCGTACGGCTGCCACACGACCGCGCTCTGACGATTCGGAATCGCGAACGCGACGCCGGCGACGAGCAGCAGCGTCGCAAGACCTATACGCAGTGCGCGTGCGCCGTGCGTTTTGACGAAGAAAAGGAACACGGCACCGACGAGGAGACTGATGGCGACACCCCAGCGATAGATGTCATCGCCGATGAGCGGACGAACGAAGTAGAACGCTTCGGCGACGAGGATGAAGCCGAGCGCTTTCTTCACCTGCACCATCCATTCGCCCGGTTTCGGGAGAACGGTCAGCGCGGCGAGATAGGGAAAGCCGAGGCCGAAGCCGAGCGCTCCGAACATCGCGAAACCGATGAGAGGTTTGCCGATCGAAGCAACGAGGATGAAGAGCGCGGCGACGATCGGTCCGACGCATGGCGCGGCGACGATGCCGACGAAGAGTCCCATCATCGCGGCGCCGGCCATTCCGGCGCGGCCCTGCGAGCGGTTGGCGATGAACTGCGGCACCGTCATCTCCCACGCGCCGAACATCGACGACGCGAGGACGAGCATCAGGATCGAGAGTCCGATCAGCACGAGCGGGTTCTGCAGCCAGGCGCCGAACAGTTTCCCGCTGAGCGCGGCGACGACGCCGAGCGACGCGTACATGACGACGATACCGAGGACGTATGCGACCGAGAGCAGGAAACGGCGCGAACGGCGGCCGTCGCTCTGCATCGCGAAGAAGCCGAGCGTGATCGGCAGCATCGGCAGGACGCACGGCGTCAGGTTGAGCGCGAGTCCGCCGAGGAAGAGGACGAGGAGCGTGAGCGGAAGACCGTAGGCGGCGAAGGTCGATGCAACTTTGTCGTTTGCGTCGACCGGCTTTGCGTTCGCGGGGGCGGCGGAGAGCGGCGTGAAGTTGGGCTTTGGTGTGGCGTCGGCCGCTCCGGCCGACGCTGCGGGCGAAGCGCCCGCAGCCACACTGGGCACAGTCGAAATTTCTGCCGATGCGTCGCGGGGCGGCAGACAGACGCTGTCGTTGCATGCCTGGTAATGCAGCTTCGCGGCGATCGTCTTCGCGTCGCCTTTCAGCTTCGCGACGAAGGGGATCTGAATCGTTCCCTGATAGACCGCGAGCTTCGTCCCGGCGCTGAAGGTGAATTCGTGCAGCGTGTGCGCCGGGTATTCGGCGCTGACGAGATCGGCGCCATCGAACGACAGCACGGTCTTGATCGCATACGACTCGAGCGGCTTGGCGGAGTTGATGTGCCAGCCGTCGGTGATCTTCGCGCTGACGACGCCGCGAATCTCCGCGCCGTTGCGCGCGGTGATCGAACCGGAGAGCTCGACCAGCTGCGCGTCGAGCGGCGGCGGGCCGGAGGCACCGATCTGCGCAAACGCAGGGACGGCCGCCAGGAGGAGGAGAAGGAAGGAGAGCGAACGGCGCAAGTTACTTCGTCCGAATCTGCCGTTCGAGCTGCGGCAGCACCATGTCGACGTTCTTGATCAGCGCCGAGTTCGGGAAGTTGAGCTTGAAGTTGCGATACTCCGCGACCGCTTTCTCGAAGTTGCCCTGCTGAATGTAGACGTCGCCGACGAGCAGACGCGAACGCTCGTACGCGTCGCCTTTGGTCTGGATCGACGCGAACTTGCGCAGCGTCTTCATCGAGTCGTCGTATTTTTTCTGGAGGAGCTGCGAGAGCGCGAGCTCGTAGTAAGCGTCGTCGCGGACGTTCATCGGAACCTGCGCGCCAATCAACTTTTTCAATCGCGATTCGCTCTGCGCGAAGCCGTTGCGAACGCGATACTCGCGGGCGAGATCGAGTCGCTGCTGCGGATCGGTCGGTTCTTTCGCGGCGCGCTTGACGAACTCCTGGTATTTCGCCCGCGTGTCGACGACGCTCTTCGCGAATTCGACCGGCGGCGCGTAACCGCGGACGATGCCGGCGACCATCATGTCGGGCGTGAGGATGAGAAAGGTCGGGAGCGACGTCACTCCGAAGTTGCGCGAGAGGTTGGTTCCTTCGCCACCGTCTTCGGTGTTGAGCCGGAGGAGGACCATGTCGTCGGTGGCTTTCTGGAAGGCTTCGGAGGGGAAGACTTCCTGCTCGGCGCGATGGCACCAGCCACACCAGTCGGCGAAGAGGTCGACGAAGATGAGGCGCTGCTTGTCTTTAGCCGCTTTCTGCGCGGTGGCGAGCGATTTGATCCAGGGGCCGCCGAACGCCTGCGGCGCCAGCACGACCGCGAAGACGGCCAGCAGGGCAATCCGTTTCACGTGGGTGATCCTCCGCCGCGCCACAACGGCCCCTCGGAAACCCCTATTCCGGCGGGCACGGGCGGGCACGGCCCGCTGCGTTAGTTGGCCAAGCCTCGGCGAACGGCTTCGCGGCGGATCTATCGGGACGCTACTGGTTCGCGACGAGTCTCTGCGCGTTTCCTCGCGGCTTCGATGAATGCTCCGAAGAGCGTCGAGGCGCTGTTCTCGCCTTTCATGTCTTCCGGATGCCATTGCACGCCGACGTAGAAAGGATGATTCGGATCTTCCAGCCCTTCGACGATGCCGTCCGGCGCGTGCGCGGTGACGCGTAAACCTTCGGCAACACGTCCGATGGCCTGATGATGCGAAGAGTTCACATTCAGCTCGCGCTCGTTGAGGATTTTCGAGAGTTGCGTTCCTTCTTCGATGAGCACTTCGTGACGATGACGATCGCTCGGCTCGCTGACGTGATCGATGTTCGTCTCGAGCGCTGAAGGGATGTCCTGAATGAGCGAGCCGCCGGCGGCGACGTTCATCACCTGCAGGCCGAGACAGATGCCGAGCGTCGGTACGCCCTGCTCGCGCGCCAGGCGTGCGAGCGTGACATCGTTCGACTGGCGGCGTTTGTCCATCGGTTCAACCGACGGATGCCGATCCTCGCCATACTCGGTCGGATCGCAATCGTCACCACCGGCGAGCAGCAGTCCATCGAGACCGGCGAGGAGATCGGCCGCGTTCTCCGGCTGCGGCGGCACGACGACCGGCACCGCGCCGGCGGCGCGCACGGATTCGACGTAGGTCATGAAGGCGAAGGCACGATCGCGTTCGCCCTCGAGCACGAGAACGTCCGAACCGATGCCGATCAGCGGCTTGGTCATGCTGAATGTGTATCACAAGGAGCGTGCCGGGTATCCTGACGCCCGGAGGAGAGGCCATGGCAAGCAATACGTACGTCGAGCTCAGCGGACCGGCGATCGCACCCTTCGAGATCCTGTCGTGGAGTCACGGTTTCGTGCAACCGACGAGCGCATCGCGTTCGACAGCCGGAGGCGGAACCATCGAGCAGGCCACTCATCAGAACCTGTCGTTCACCAAATATCTCGACAACAACACGAGCGCGCTGATCAGGGCATGCTGGAGCGGGAAGCAATTCCAGAAAGCGATCCTCACCGCAAGCCGAACCGACAACGGTGGCAAGCCGGTCAAATACCTGACGGTCACGATGGAGCATGTAATCGTGTCGAACTACAGCGTCTCCGGCGGTCCCGGCGATCAGCCAGTCGAAAACTATTCGCTCGACTACGGGATCATCACGTACGAATACACCGCGAAGGGACAGTCCGACTCCGCGACGCACGACCTCGTGCAGCGAACGATCGCGTAAGTCACTTCACCTGGATCGCCACCTCATCGCGCGCGCCGCGTTCGTTGCGCGCGGTGATGACGTGCTTTCCCGGGCGCAGCGGCCAGGAGCGCGACGCGATCCGTTTGCCGTCGATGTGAAACGTCGCCCGCGGATCGCTGGCGCGCAGCGGCAGCGCCTGAAACTCCATCCGCAGCGTCGGATCGATGAGATACGTCGCGCCGTTCGCCGGACTGGTGATGGACAACCGCGTGGTCTTCGCGAAGACGAACGAAGGCGCTGCGATCGAATGACGCTCGTCGCAGAAGACGGCCGGCGCTTCGGACGGCAGCCACTCCGTTGCGATCGATGGACAACTTATTGACGGTCGCAATCCGGTCAGCGCGCAGATCTCGACGCGCTCGACGTTCGCAGGCGGCGCGACGATCGTCTCCGCGGCCGTTCGCCCTTTCATCGCCGCGAGCATCACCGAATGGAAAATCGGTCCGGCGCCGGTGACGCCGCTGGAATTGCGCAGCGGCGTTCGATCGAAGTTGCCGACCCAGACGCCGACGGTGACGTCGCGCGTGTAGCCGACCGTCCAGTTGTCGCGATACGCCTGCGACGTGCCGGTCTTCACCGCGACCGCGAACGGAAACTCGAGACTGCCGCCGCTGCCGAACGCGTAGGCGCGGGCGTCGTCGTCGCCGAGGATGTCGCTGATCCAGAAGGCCGTGCGCTCCGAAACGATGCGCGGCGATTCGGTGCGCGGCGTGCGGCGGAGCATGGTCGGCGTCACGCCGATTCCTCCGCGCGCGAACACCGCATACGCGCTCACGAGTTGCTCGAGCGTCACTTCGGCATCGCCGAGCGTCAGCCCGAGGCCGTAGTAATCGGCGGTGCGATCGAGACTGCGGAAACCGGAGCGGCGCAGCATCCGCAGCAGCGATGGAGGTCCGAGCTTCGCCAGCATCGCGACAGCGGGAACGTTCTCCGAGCCGGCCAGCGCGAGCCGCGCGCGCAGCGGACCGCGATAACGTCCGTCGTAGTTGCGCGGCGTGTAGACGATTCCTTCTTCCGCGGTTGGGAAACTGGTCGGCACATCGTTGAGCACCGTCGCCGGCGTGAATCCCTGCTCGAATGCCAGCGCGTAGGTGAACGGCTTCAGCGCGGAGCCGGGCTGACGCAGCGATGTGACGCCGTCGATCGCGCCGCCGAAATCTGCGCCGAAGTAATCGCCCGATCCTTCCCACGCCAGCCATTCGCCGCTGCGGTTGTCGAGCACCGCCACCGCGACGCTGTGCGCGCCGTGACGCAACAGCGTCGCGCGCTGTGCGGCGATGATTCCCTGAACCTCTCTCTGAAGTGTTGCGTCGAGCGTCGTCTCGATGCGCGTCGCAGCCGGCGTTCGTTCGCGAACGCGCTCGACGAAGTGCGCGGCAATGAGCGGCTGCACGCCGCGATCGAAGCGGAGCCTTTCGGCGAGCGCCACTTTGTATTCGTCAGCAGAGATGAATTTCTCGTCGAGCATCCGACGCAGTACGAGCTGCTGCCGGCGCGTCGCGTCGGGCGTGTTGGGACGCCGCGGCAGCGCCGCGAGATATGCCGCCTGCGCGATCGTCAGATCTTCCGGCGTACAGCCGAACCACCGCCGGCTCGCGCGCACGATTCCATTCGTCTGCGGCGCGTACGGCGCGAGGTTGAGATAGAGCGCGAGAATCTCGCGCTTCGAATAGCGGCGCTCGAGACGAAGCGCGATCGCGGTTTCACGCATCTTCGTCACGAAGCTGCGGTTCCCGCGGCCGAGCAGCATCTTCGCCACCTGTTGCGTGAGCGTCGAGCCGCCTTCGATGACGCGCATGCTCCGCACGTTGTGCAGAAGCGCGCGCGCGACCGCCATCGGATCGATTCCGGGATGGTGGTAGAAGTGCCGATCCTCGACTGCGAGCGTCGCCTGTTCGACGCGCCGCGGAATGTCTTTCGCGTCGAGCCATTCGCCGCGCGTCTCTTTCGGTGAAAGCGGTTCATACAACACGACGCCGTTGCGATCGACGATCGTCGCCGAGGTGATGTCGGCCGGGCGGATGGGCGGAAGCGGACCGTAAAGCAACCAGACCACTGTCATTCCGAGCGTCGCGAGGAATCCGGCGGCGAGGGGGCGCGCGAACTTTCGCTTTCCGCGCACCGCCCGCCCGGATCCCTCGCTCGCGCTCGGGATGACGTTCACGGGCGGACCTCCACTTCATCACTCGCAGTTCGTCCGAACACTTCCGGCGTGTACATCTCCTCGGCGTGCATCGGCGCAGCCGTAAACGTCCCCGCCGTCGTCGCGCGGACGAGATACGAATACTCGTGCGGACCTTCCGACAACCGCGTCGCGAAGAGATTCACGCGATCGTCGTGACGCTCGACGTGATCGAATCCGCCGCGGCGCCACCACATCCAGTCGCTGCCTGCGGCGCGCGATTCTTCCTTCCGCTGCGCGTCGACCAGCTCCGTCGTCGTCGTCGCGAACCACGACTCGACCGGCTCGGTGCCGGCCGGAATCGGATCGGTGATCGCGACGAAGCGCCGCTCCTTCGTGTTGCGAATCGTCAGCGTCACTTTGATCAGATCGCCCGCCTTGAACGACTTCGATTCCGCCTTCGCTCCCTGCAGCGCGTAACGCCGCTCGACGCGGAAAGCCTGATCGCGCGGCTCGGTCATATGCGACGGCGCCGCGTAACGAAGACGCATCAGATAGAAGAGCGTTCCGGCCGGTCCCTGACGATCGAACGTCACCGGCACTTCGGCGCGCGGCAGCTGTGCGATCGGGATGTCGTGCGCCTGCGCGGCGGTCGTCCGTCCGCGGAACTCATCGCGCGCGATTGTCTCTTTGCCGACCGTCACCACGCCGGTGAAGTCGGGAACCGCGCTTTCGTACCTGCGGTAGTAATCGACGAGCGACTCCATCGCCCACGCGTTCTCCTGCGTGTTGCCCCAGCGTCCGCCTTCGCGCTCGTGCATCAGCCAGCGAACCATCTGCTTCACGAGCGGCTCGTCTTCGCCGCCGCGCACGAGTGTGCCGAGGACGATCGCGGTCGAGCGAGTGTTCGAGCTCCAGAGCCAGAGGAGATATTCGTCGCGCAACTCTTCGACGTGCGCGCTGCCCGCTTCCGGCGCGATGGCGTTCGTCAGGCGGCGATGCAGATCGGCATAGCGCGGACCTTTGTCGCCGCTTGCGCGCAATGCGTCGGCGAGATGGGCGATGCCGAAGAGCGGCATCCGATCGACGAAACCGATCAGACGATTGATGTTCGAATCCTGATTGACCTTCCCTTCCGCCAGCGTCTTCACCGCGAACGCCTGCCACGCCGTGTACGACGGCCAGTAGCCTTCGTTCGCGGGACGTTTCTCCGAGGAGATGCTCGTGTCGAGATAGCGATAGCCGCGATCGAGCACGTCTTTGCTGACGCCGTACTGCAGCGACTGCGCGCGCTGCAATACGTGCAGCACCCACGCGGTGAGATACGGCGAAGTGCCGTCGCAATCGCCGGCCCAGAATGCGAAACCGCCGTTGCCGCATTGGAACTTGTAGAGCTCCGCGATGGTCTGCTGCGCCGCCGCGCGTGCGGTTGCGGCGTTCAGATTCGGCAGACGGAACGCGTCGCCGAGATCGGATGCGAGCATGAGCGACAGCGCGCCGGACGAGCGTTGTTCCGCGCAACCGTATGGATAGTCGATGAGGTACTGCGCCCCTTCGGCGAGATTGACGAGCTGCGTCGACGCGAGCTCGACGCGCAGACCGCCGACGCTCGGAATGGCATCGTTCGGAACCGCGAGCGTTTCGCGCGCCTGCGACGTCGTGTCGCCGTACGCGGCGACGGTGTCGGCCGGCAACAGCAGACGAACCGGCAGCACATCCTCGAATGCATCGCTCTCGCCGTTCATGGCGACGCTCATTCGAATGCGCGCATCGCCGACCGCTTTCGCGATGGCGTTGAAACGCACTTCGATCGCACCGCCCGGCGCGACGTCGATGCGCTGCGTTGCATCGCCTTCAATCGTGACGATCGACGGATCGACGCTCTGGACCGTCACCGTTGCTTTGCCGCCGGTCTTCAGTTGCGAATGGATGACGGAGCCGAAGAGCGCCTTGTCGCCAAGTGCAAGGAAGCGCGGGAACGCGGACGTCAGCAGCAACGGCTTGTTGATGCGGATCTCGTTCTGCGCCCAGCCGAAACGCGACGCTTTGTCGCCGGCGACGGCCATGATGCGATACGTCGTCAGCGATTCCGGCAGCGTGATCTCCGTGCGCGCGCGGCCGTTTTTGTCGGTCACGAGTGAGCCGAGCCAGAACGCGAGCACGCGAAAGTCTTTGCGCAGCACGCCGGGGCCGGCGTCGCGTCCACCGCCGCCACCGTCGGTCACCCCTTTCGGCGTGAGCACGCGGCGGCTGATCACTTTCTGCCGCGACTCTTCGGTGACGACCTGCAGCGCTTTCTTCAGATAGATCGAATCGAGCACGTCGGGCGTTTTGTAACCGGTCAGCGAAAGGACGCCGTAGTCGACCGCCCAGAGCGTCACTTCGCTGCGCGTGCCGGCGCCTTTCGCGTCGCGCACGTTCACTTCGATCTTCGCTTTCGTCGCCGGGCGGTACTCGGCCTGATTCGCTTTGACGTCGACGGTCAGCCGCTTCGTGGCATCTTCGACGTCGAGCTCGACGTAGCCGAGGCGGAAGGACGGTTTGCCGGGATCGCCTTCATCGTTGCCGCCCGGTTCTTTGGTGCGGCCTTTCAACAGCAGCACGCTGACGAAAACGTTCGGGATGTCTTTCTCGGTGATCGGAACGCTGATCGTCTGCTGCGTCGACGTCAGCTCGAACTGCTTCCACGTGCGGATGCCTTCGCGTTCGGTGGTGACGAGCGCGGTAGCGCGTTCCCATGGCGACTTCACGATGATGCGCGCCGACTCGCCCGGCTTGTATGTCTGCCGTTCCGGCACGAGGTCGATGCGGTTGTGATCGTAGCGAGCCCACGCCGTGTAACCGCCGCCGCTCGCGTAGAACCACGCACGCGAAGTCGTCGAGCGCGGTCCGTCTTTCGCGGTCGCGACCAGCACGTATTCACCGCCTTCGGTGATCGGAACGTGCAGCGTCGCCGGCTGTGCGGTCGTCGAGACAGTCCAGTTGCCGGACGCGATTTCCTTTCGTTCGGTCGTCCACTCGTAGAAGCCGTTTCCGACCGCGTTGCGGACGGAGTTCCACTGGATGCGGCGCAGCTCGACGTCGACGGTGACGCCGGCGACCGCGTTGCCGTCGAGTCCCGCGGCGACGAAAGCGGTGTCGATCCCGCTCTGCGCGTCGGCGAAGTACGGCGGTGTTTTGATCCCGATGTACCAGGGTGCGGGATCGATGCGGACGGAGTTGCGGCCGGCGATTTTCTGGCGCGAGACATCCGTCACGTCGCCTTCGAGAACGTACGACCACGGCCAGCCGGCGGCGGCATCGGTGTCGAGCTTCAGCGCGAGGTCGCCTTTCGAATCGAGCTTCTGTTCTTTCGACGAGATCGTGACCGCTTCGCGCGACGACTCGCTGTCGTAGCCGAGGAATGTGTATTGGGACTCGCCGAACCGCTCGCGGATCGCGCGCGGGACGTCGTTGAGCGGCGTCTTCGAGTACGTCCATTTCGCCGGACGGCCCGCCATCGCACCGCCGAAGAGATAGCGGCCGGAGATTCGTCCATCGACTTTCGTGCCGGCGATCGACGTCGGCGCGGTGAGCTTCACATCGACGCGGAAATCGGGACGCCGGTACGCGGCGACGAGGAAGTCGCCGTAGACGCGGAGGCGCTGTCCTTCGACGCGCGCCATGACGCGATACGTGCCGAGCACTCCGTCGGCCGGAACCTTCCACGTCCACTCACCGCTCGACCATTCATTGAGCGGCAGCTTGCGGCGATCGACCTCTTTGTCGTGCGCGTCTTTGACGACGATCGTGACGCTCGTCGCCGGCGTGAGGAGCTGCATGCCGTTCGGCGTGTCGGTGCGGAGGACCGCTTTGAGATGCACTTCCTCGCCCGGCTTGTAGACGCCGCGATCGCTGAAGACGGTGCCGCGCAGCAGCGGATGCTGTTCGGCGAGCTCGAAGTTGAGGTCGAATTCGTACGGCAGGATTCCGTCGGTCCAGTTGCTGGCGACGTACGCGACGTCGCCTTCTTTTTCCGCGGTGACGATGAAGCGAAGCTCCGACACCGCCGACCAGTGATCCTCGTACGGATCCTCTTCATCCGACTCCGTCCGCGCTTGCGCCTCGGCAGTTTTCACGGCGGCGCGCAGCAGCGGCGTCGACGGCGCGACGGCGATCCCTTTGTCGTCCGTCTTTCCGCTCCAGACGACTTTGTTGTCGAGATCGCGGATGGCGACCTTTGCGCCGGCGACCGGCGCAGCGTTGTCGAGTCGCGTCACGAAGATGAGGGTGTTCAGCGGACTGTCTTTGACGGTGATGCCGAGGTTCGTGACCTGGACGACGGTCGCGCGGATCTGGATTTCTTCCGGGTTGTAACGCTCGGTGCGCGGCAGCGTTTCGCCTTCCTGCAGCGCGACCCACATCAATCCTTTGCCACCAGGTGACGCGGAGCTGACGTCGAAGCCGTACGACTGGATTTTGTCGGGCGCCGGCGCGAGCTTGCGATCCTGCGGCTGCGTTGCGGGCGGCTTCGTGAAGCCGTTCTTTTCGAGACCGGCGATCGACGGCATCAGCGTCTCGAGCGACAGCGGCGAGAGCCACTGCTTCACGTTGCGGAAGTTGCGCGCGTAGAACGGCAGCAGCGGACCGCCGCTCGATTCCCAGACGCCGTGGCCGTCGCCGAAGCTGGTGAAAGCCGGCTTGTGCCAGTACTCGGCAGTCGTTGAGTAGCGATAGCCGAGCGTCTGCTTGTCGACGGCCGTCAACGTGGGAGCAATGGCGATCGCGTAGGTGTGCGCGGGAACGAGCGCGAATCCAAGCTCGTCGAGCGAGAACGATTCGGACGGCGAATCCCAGTCGCGCGACGGCGGCGTTTGCGGCAGCGGTTTCGGCGACGCGGGATCGGTGACGTCGACGACCGTGACCGCTTTCTTCATCTCGTCGAACGCGACGCCGTAACGCGTGCGCAGCTCGATGCGATTCGATGATTCGGGATTGCAGCGCGCCGTGCAGCTGATGCTTTTCACGAAGAGCGCCGGCTCGAGCTCGATCGTGAAATCCTGGGCGCGTCCGCGGCGAACGCTGGTCGGCGTTTTCGCCAGCTCGCCGTCGAGGAGCAGCTGGAGTTGCGCGTCGGGCGGAATGCCCGGCTTCGTTTCGATGATGACGAGCTCTTTCCTGGCCGGAAAGCGTTCCTTGTTCCATTCGGTCGGAAAGAACGAGAGCACCGGCGCGCTCGATGCGGCGACGGCGTTCGCTTTCGCAAGCTTGGCGTCGAACGCCGGATCGGGCGGCGCGGGAGCGGGCGGAAGCGGCGTCAGCTCGTGCGGTTTGTAGCGAAGCTGGAGATGCGGCGCGATCGTGTCGGCGTCGACCGGCTGGTTGAAGGAGAGCGCGATGACGACGCCGGAGTTGATGTTCTGGTCTTTGCGGTACCAGTCGACGCTCTGCAGCTGAATCGTCGGCGTGGTGAATGAGAAGGAGTAGCGCTTGTCGAGCTTCTTCCCGCTGACGGCGGTGGCGGTGTCGTCGATGGTGACGTCGAACTTCGTCGCAAACGGCAGCGGCGATTTCGGATCGGGCGTGAAGATCAGCGTCGTCGTCCCCGCCCACCGAAACGTGCCTTTGACCTCCGGCGCGATGTGAAAGAACGGCGCGGTGACAACCTTCGGAATCTTCCCGACCACAACCATCGGCTCCGAAAAAACCACCCGCACCTCGTTCGCCTCGGAAAGCTGAGCGATCTCACCGACCGGACCGACGCGCGTGATCGTGAGCTTGTCCGCAGCGAGAAGGTTGGAAGCGAGGAGGAGGAAAAGCACCGCAAACTTCTTCATGCGGCGGATGGTACCGCGAGGGAACTTTTACGGTGCGTCCGTCCCTGTGGAGGAAACCCGAAGGAGGATTTGCCATGAGACGTCCCGGTAGCGTCGCATTTCTGCTGGTGTTCCTGATCTCGGCCATCGCGCATGGGCAAGGCTGTTCGACGACTGCGCCAACCAACAACGTAGTCAACCTGACGGCACGACAAACGACCACGGATATGTCGACATTCGTGAATCCGATGGCTGGCAAAGCGGTCGTCAAAGACAGTGCGAAGGTGAGCTGGCTCACGGAGCCGCAGTTTCTCAGCGGCACCGCCGCGAGCAGCGTGGCCACCGGTCACTTTCCTCTGACGATCGGATACTGCACGACAGATGCGGGTGGAAAGGCTGACGTCAAGTTCCCGATCGTCGGCATCGATCCGCAGCAGCTCGCCGCCACCCCGGCGCTGGCGCTGCAGTTCGCGCCGACAGAAGCGTCGAACGGCGAACCTTTTGTGCGCTACCTGAAGCTCGAATGGTCGGAATCCGCCGCGCTACCGGCCGGCAAGCCGCCGGCCGCCACAGACACGCCACACTCGGTCGCATACAAGGTCGTCGCGATCGCCGGCGTTCCCGACTTTGCGTCTGATTCTCGATACAAGCTGTGGATCTATACCGGCTACACGTATCTGCGATCGAAGGACGATTTCAAGAGCGGCTATCCGGAGATGCTGCTGCGCACCGAAACCCGGTGGCAGGATCAGCGCATCTACATGAAGCACTACAAGCCGGTCGAATACGCGAAGATCGTCGACACGGGTTGCATGGTCGATACGCGCGACAGCAACGGAAACTGTCCGAAGTGGAAGTACCCGGCATTTCAGATCCTCCGCCTCTACGGCGACATGGGTCTGACCGGAACGACGGTCGTTGCGAACTCTGCCGGCGGCTCCACGCTCGGTGACATCAAACAGACATTTGCCGCAAACGTCGGCGTCGGCTACGGCAAAACCGTCCTGGTCTCGACGCTGAAACCTACGGATACGAGCGCTTTCTCAGCAATGTTCGTTGCTCGACTCGGGATGATCACCATTCCGGGTTCTACCGACGCGGCGACAGGAACCGTCACGGACGGCCGCGGCGCGTTCAACTACTCCGCCAACCTCAGAATCGAGAACGAGCCGTCTTTCCGCGACGACGGCATCCGAGGCGGCAACTTTGAAGGCGCGTACTTTGAGATCGGGATCGGCGAGAGTGAGCAGTTCTCCCGCAAGAAGTTCCCACGGCTGCGCGCCGACGGACTGCTGCCGATCGCCGGTGGCAGCGACCTGTTTCGATTCGCCACGCGGCTGCAGATTGATGCGCCCCGGCCACTGGCGCGCCAGAAGGACGGTGGAGACAATCTCGCGAATGAAATCCGCCTGTCGATCGTCTTCAACATCGATCTCCTCGAGCTCGGGAAACGAATCAGCAAGAAATAGCTACGCAGGTGCAGGGCGACCGAACAGGTAGCCCTGCACCTCTTCGCATCCGCTCTCCCGCAGAAACTTCAGCTGCTCCTCGGTCTCGACTCCCTCCGCGGTCACGCGGAGGTTGAGTCCGTGGGCCATGGCGATGATCGCGCTCACGATCGCGCGGTCGCTGGGGCTCGACTCGATCTCGTGGATGAACGCCTGATCGATCTTGACCGTGTCCAGCGGGAAACTTCGCAAATAGTTCAGCGACGAATGGCCGGTGCCGAAGTCGTCGATGGCGATACGCACGCCCATCTCCCGCAGCGCGCGTAACGTCGCGACCGTCCGCTCCGTGTTCTGCATCGCGGTCGATTCCGTGATCTCCAGTTCCAGCGACGACGGGGAGAGTCCGGATTCCTCGAGCGCCGATGCAATCACAGTTCGCAGATCGCCGTGCTGAAACTGGCGCGGCGACAGATTCACCGCCATCCGCAGCGTCGGATACTTCGTCTTCTGCCACTCCTTCGCCTGGCGACACGCTTCGCGCAGCGCCCACTCGCCCATCGGCACGATCAGCCGCGTCTCTTCCGCGATCGGGATGAACGTCGCCGGCTGCACGAGTCCCTGCGTCGGATGGTTCCAGCGCATCAGCGCTTCCATCCCGTCGATCTCATTTGTCGCAAGGTTGATCTGCGGCTGGTAGTGCAGCACGAACTCACCACGTTCCAGCGCGCGCCGCATCGCATTCTCGAGCGACAGCCGTTCCAGCGCGCGGCTGTTCATCGCCGGCGTGCAGAGCTGATACGAATTCCGGCCGACGTCTTTCGCTCGATACATGGCGTGATCGGCGTTCTTCAACAACGCTTCGGCGGTCTCGCCGTCGTTCGGGAAAAGCGCGATGCCGATCGACGTCGTCACGAACAGCTCGTGCCCTTCGACGCGGATCGGCTGCGCGATCGTGTCGAGCAGCTTCTGCGCGATCTTCGCCGCGTCATCGGGACGCGTGAGATCGCCGAGCAGCACCGTGAACTCGTCGCCGCCCATGCGCGCGATCGAATCCTCTTCGCGCAGGACCGCGCGCAACCGCGACGCGATCGCTTTCAGCAGCTCATCACCGAGCGAATGCCCGAGCGTGTCGTTGACCAGCTTGAAGCCGTCGAGGTCGAGGAACATCACCGCGACCGGCTGCTTCAGCCGCTTCGCGTGCGCGAGCGCGACCGTCAGTCGATCGCGGAACAGCAGCCGATTCGGCAATCCGGTCAGCGCGTCGTGGTACGCCTGATATTCGATCTGCTCCTCGGCGCGTCTTCGTTCGCTGATGTCGCGCGAGACGGAAACGATCTCGGTCACTTCGCCCGATTCGGGATCGAGAATCGCGCGGCTGGTCGTCTCGAACCAGACGTTCGAACCATCCTTCCGAATGGCGTGATACGCGAACGACCTCGTGGTGCCGTCGGCGAGCGCGCGCGACGCCCGGCTCACTTCATCGCGATCTTCGTCGATGACGAAGCTGTAGATGGAACGCCCGACGACTTCGGATGGCTCGTAGCCGAGGAGCTGCCGCGTCGCATCGGATGCGTAGAGAACTTTGCCGTTTGCGTCGCTGCGCGAAATGACGTCGGTCGAGTTCTCCGCCATCAGCCGATAGCGCGATTCGCTGTCGCGCAACGCCGCCTCGGAAAGACGGCGTTCGGTGATGTCGTTGTGCACGCCGATCGTACCGATCACTTTTCCGTCGGCGTCGATCAGCGGCGCGCCGCCGATCTCCATCCAGACCACCGAATCGTCGCGGCGCCGGATGCGCACTTCGTACTGATCGGAAATCCCCTGCCGGCGCAGTGCCGCTTTCGACAGCAGCAGTTCGCGATCTTCATCGGTGGCGACGAGCCACGACGTCTTCTGTCCGACGAGCTCTTCGCGCGAGTAGCCGGTCATCTCGCAGAAACGATCGTTGACGAATCGCATGATGCCGTCGGCGTCCGACTGCACGAGCCCTTCGCGCATCCGCTCGACCAGTTGCCGATGGCGTTGCTCGCTCGTCCGGATGGCGCGCTCCGCGCGGCGGCGCTGGATGGCGCCGACGAAAATCTCGCCGACGATCTTCAGCAGCGTGGCGTGATCGTCGGTGAACTCCAGCTCCTGATGCACCGCATGCATACCGATGAATCCGAACGCGGTCCGCTTGTAGACCATCGGCACCGCGAGCACCGATCGCGTGCCGTTCGCCTCGTGCAGACGGCGCTCGCCCTCCGCTTCCGGCGGCAGCTCGCGGAGTGAGTTGATGCGGATGTTCTTCAGCTGACTGAGCTGCGAGTTGGTCCACGGAAACGCACCGACCGGCATGTCGGTCATCGACACGCCGCGCGGCGGAACGCCGTCCGCGGTCCACTCGTGCGTCAGCGACGCCGTCGCTCGATCGTCGGACGTGAGGATCACGAAACAGCGATCGGCACCGATGAAGCGGCCGATCACCTCGAGCGCGTGGCCGATCCCTTCGTCGACTTCATCCGGCGCGAGATTGACGAAGTGCGCGGAGATGGTCGAGATGACGGTCTCGAGCTCCACGCGATGGCGCAACAGTTCCTGCGCTTCGCGGCGCTCCGAGGCATCGATTGCCAGCGTGACGAGATCGGCGAGCGAGCTCGCGAAGTTCTCTTCCTCAACCGTCCAGTAACGCGCCGGACCGATGTGTTCGTGACAGACGACACCGGCCATCTGGCCAAGGTGGCGAAAGGGAGCGTCGATCAGGGAACCGATGCCGAGCGGAACGAGATAGCTGTCGGTGAAACCGCTGGTACGCGGATCGCGCTGCGCGTCGTGCGCGGTGATGGTGCGCTCGGTCTCGAGAGCGCGAAAGTACGCGGGGTAATTGACGGCGAGCAGCTCGAGACCGTCGCTGTGATGATTGAGCGTGCGCTCGAAGAGATCGACGCAGCGAATGGCCTGTCGATCCGGCGAGTAGAACCAGATACCGACGCGATCGACGTCGAGCGTATGCGCCGCCGCCTCCGCGATCTCACGCAGAGCCACGTCGAGCACGCCGGCGTGAATCGCCGGTCGCTTCGCGAGATCGACGAGGACCTGGTTCTGCCGCCGTAACCGGTTCTCCGTCTCGCGCAGCAAAGAATCGATGCGAGGATCGAAGCGGTCCTTCGCGATATTGAAATCCGACACGGACACCCCTGGACGCAGGGGACATAGTAGCGGAAGGACGCGCCACTCCCTGTGCGGCTAATCGGAGATCTGTTCGAGGCCGTAAATCTTCACGTTCACTTCACTGGCGTAATACCGGATCGGATACGCATCGGAGCGTTTTATCCCGGACGCCCAGATCAGCGTTTCATCCAGCTCCGCCACTTCCGCGCGGCGAATCGGGTACGGCTGATGATGGACTCGCGCGCGATACAGCCGGTGCGCTTCGTCCATCGAATAAAGGATATATCGCTCGACGAGAAAGAACTCCAGCGAACCGGGAGCAGGCCTGAGGATCGGACCTTCAATCGGCGAATAGCGGATGTGCGCGTGCGCCGGCATTGCACCGCGCGGGTCTTCGCGATGCGAGCGAAAGGTGACCTCCGGCATCGCGGCCGTCGTCGCGGAGAATTCGATCTCCGCGAAAAAGTACGAGAGCTTGTATGCGGCGCGCGCGGCGGCGACCGCAATCGGACTCGATGCGTCGAGGCTGAAGAACCAGACGCCGGGATCGGCGCCTTTGCGATGCACGTACGTCCGCACATTGATCTCGTGAAATGACGAGATCCACGGCAGCGCCGGAACGCCGGTCGGCCGGACGCCGGTCATCGTGAACGGGACGAGTCCGACGTACGCCTTCCCTTCGAACGTGTCGACGGTCAGTTCCGGCGGCAGCAAACGCTGCAGCTCGTCGGCCGGCACTTCCCAGTGAAGAAAGAGGAGATGGTGCCAGTTCTGATGCAGGAGCGGCATCGACTCCGGCTCACGAGTCGGCGCGATGCGATCGATGAGGTCGACAGTAGTCACGTGGTATGCCCAGGCAATGTTCCTGCCAGCGGAGCATAATCGACGCAATGCGCAACGCGGTCAGCCTGCTCTTCGCCATCGCGCTCGTTTCGTGCTCGTCGTCATCGACACCGAAGGCGAACATCATCCAGCCGGAGGTCGACCTCCTGCAGGTCGTCGGACCGTCGGAGCTGAACTATCCGAACGGCGGCGCCGATCTTCGCTTCGACGTCGAGATCCAGAACCGTTCCGGCGAGCCGATCACATTGAAACGGGTGGAGCTCGCTTCGATGGGACCCGGCGCCTACACGCTGCGGCGCGATTTCAAAATCTTCAATGAAACGATTGCGCCGGGACGAACGGCGACCGTCACGGTGTGGGCGAAGGCGTTGTTGTACGGCGGCACGATCTCTGAGCACGAGCCGGTGCGCGTGCGCGGCGTGCTGCATTTCGACTCGCCGGCCGGACCGTTTCACAGCGTCGTGATGCGCGAGTTCCGGCAGTATCCCGGCGCGAACGATCCGCGGTGATCAGCGACGCTGCTTCAGCAGCCAGTGCACGACGTCGCGATTCGCGAACACCGCTTCGGCAGCGTTGTGACCGAGCGCGCCGTACTCCGTGTAACGCGCGCGTCCGCCGGTCGCTTTGAGCGCGGCGAACATCGCGCGCGACTCCGACACCGGCATCACTTCATCCTTCGCGCCGTGAAATGCCCACACCGGCGTATCGCCGATCTCTTTCGCGAGCGCCGTGTATGGATCGGACATGCCGACGATTCGCGCAACGTCGGGAGGAGGATCGGACGGGAACGGCTGGCCGCGCGTTCGCGCAACTTCGCCGGCGATCGGAACGACGGCGGCGAAACGGCGCCGATGCCGTGCCATGTACCAGGTGCCGGCGCCGCCCATGCCGACGCCGGTGATCATCACGCGCCGGCGATCGCCATGAAATTCGCTGATGGCGTCATCGAGCGACGCGAGCGCCTGCGCTTCCATCTCGCCGTACCACTCCTCGCCGATGCGGCACTGCGGAAAAACGACGATGCATTTGTAGCGCTGACCATAACGCTGCAATGCCGGGCCGAGGTCGGTGGTGAGCTGGCGGGCGTTGTCGTCGCCGCGCGAGTCAGCGTCGTGGAGAAAGAGGACGACCGGCCAGTGATGGAGTTTCGTGTAGCGCGCCGGAAGCCAGACGCGATAACGAAAAGTCTGCTCGCCAACCGAGACGCTGCGCTCGAAAAAACGCGACTCGCTCGTACAGGTCGCCGACGTCACGAAGACGAGGAGCGCGAGCAACAACTTCGACCGCACCGCGACATTGTAGCCGCGGTGCGCACGCCGCTATTCGAAGAGGTCGTACTCCGCCACGACGGGCAGTTCGTCTTTATCGGCGCGCCACATCTGAAAGAGATAGAGATCGAAGTGGAGAAAGATCACTTCGCGGGTCATGTCCCAGCGGCTCGTCAATCCATCGAACAGTCCGCGCTTCGATTCTTTGATCACGTGCCCGAGGTTGTAGATGACGGTCTGACGCTGGAGGAAGCCGGCGTAGGAACAGAAGAAATTCAGCGCCGCTTCAATCTTGAAGCGCTCCTGGTATCGCGCCGGCACTGTCTCGAAGACTTTGCGATGCATGACGCGAATGCCGGAAAGCACCGGCCCGACTTTCATCTGCAGGTGGAAGAAGTTGCGGATCGGACCACGATGGCGAACGCCGATGTTCATGTCGGTCTCGCCGTTCACGACCGGAAGGACGAGCGACTCGATGTGCTCGTCGGTAACGTTCAGCATGTCGCCGTCGACAAAGAAGAGTACGTCATGCGACGCGTAGTCGACGCCGACGCGCATCGCGTAACCCTTGCCGCGGTTCTCGCGGAGCGCGATCGTGATGACGTTGGGGAACGAGCGAGCGATCGCAACGGTGCCGTCGGTGGAGCCGTCGCTGACAACGATGATCTCGTTGATCAGCGGACTCCTGGCCAGCGCGCCGAGAACGTCTGCGAGCGTCTTCTCTTCGTTATATGCGGCGACGACGGCCGATATCCCCACGCAGTTCACCTCGGCGACCCGGTTTGCAACCGGCAGACCATAACATACGGACACCAGTGCTGAGTGCCGAGTGCTCGACCCACAGTGCGACGAGCGGCGCGCAGCGGAGCCCGTTCCCCAACTCAGCACTCTGCACTCAGCACTCAGCACTTTCTTTTTTGGTTTCCAACTTGCACATCCCGCCTTCGTGATGAAACGCCCCCTGATATACGGTTCCCTGTTAGCGGCGGTTTGTATTGTCCTCAGTTTTCTAACACTGTCTCTTTCAGGGTGCAGTTCGGTGGCGCGTGCGCTGCACATTGAGAATCCGCGATATTCGTTCCGGAACATCCGTCCGAACGTCTCCTTTGCGCTGCCGCTGTCCGCGTCGACGCTCGATCTTGATTTCACGCTGGTGGTCGACAATCCGAACGCCGTCGGGATCCGGCTCGATCGGGTCGACTTCGACCTCTTCATCAACGACAACCCGATCCTCTACAGCGAATCGCGCGATCCGCGCATTCGCATTCCGGCGAATGGCATCGGCGACGTGCACCTGACCACGCACATCGGCTACCAGCAGCTCCGCAGCCTCGCGCAGACGATCTTCGCCGACGTGCAGGGCGACCGCGCGCGCTACGAGATGCGCGGGAGTGCGTACTACGACACGCCGGTCGGCTCGCTGAAGTTTCCGGTGACCGTCTTCTCGTCCAACCGCCGTTGACGCTTCCGCATTGAGCGTCCTTCGCCGACAATGCCGGGCGAAGGTCACGCCATTTGGCAGAGCGCTCACGCACATCTCTCGTTGTCGGCTCCTCGATCGCGGTGCTCTATTTCTCCGAGGGGCTGCCGTACGGGATTGTGAAAGAGTTCATGCCGCTGTATCTGCGCGAGCATGGCGTGGAAGTCGATCAGATCGGCCTGCTGATCGGCATCGTCGGTTACGCATGGACGCTGAAGTTCCTCTGGTCGCCATACGTCGACGCGGCCGGCACATACCGCCGATGGATTCTCGCCGCGGTCGGTACCATCACGATCTGCCTCGCGGCGATCGCGCTCACGCCGATCGGCATGGTGCTCTACGGGCTCGTTGCGCTCGTCGCGCTCGCGTCGGCGACTCAGGACATTGCCGTCGACGCTTTCACCATTCGCGCGACGCCGACGCATCTGATCGGACCGGTGAACTCCATCCGGGTCACCGCGTATCGCGTGGCCATCATGACGCCGGGCTTTCTCGCGCTCATCGCGAAGTGGCGCGGCTGGCCCGTCGCGTTCGCGGCCGCGGCGTTCGCGGCGGCGCTGATCTTCGCGTTCGCGCTGCGACTGCCGCACGACCGCGGCGCGGTGACCGAGGAGAGACCGAATTTCATCCTCGCGGCGAAGCGCTGGCTCCGGAAACCGAATGCCGCCACGCTGCTCGCCATCGCGCTCATCTATCGTCTGGGTGAGTTCGCGATCGTACCGATGATCAAGCCGTACTGGGTCGACCGGCACTACGGCATCGCGGAGATCGGACTCATCACGAGCACAGTCGGCGTGATCGTCAGTATCGCCGGTGTCACTGCGGGCGGCGCGTGCGTGGCGCGATTCGGCCTCTATCGATCGCTGATCTGGATCGGCATCCTTCAGAACGTCTCCAACCTCGGCTACGCACTCGTCTCGACCTTCGAAGGCGGGCGCTGGTCGATCTACACCGCATCCGTCGTCGAGAACCTCGGGTATGGCGCCGGGACAGCGGTGTTCATTTCGTTTCTCATGTCGACCGCCGACCGCGAACACGCCGCAAGCGATTACGCATTCATCACGGCCACATACGGCGTGACCGGAAACGCGATCACCGCGGCCAGCGGCTTCATCATCAAACAGGCCGGCTATGCGCCGTTCTTCTGGCTGACCATATTTCTCGGCATCCCCGCGCTGCTGCTGGTGCCGCGCGTAAAGGAACAGCTCCCGTCATGACGGCCGTCATCCTGAGCGTTAGCGAAGGATCTGCGTGGGCGGGGCGCGCTACCGCAGCGAGTCCCACCGCCCGGATCCTTCGCTACGCTCAGGATGACGTTTGCGTATGAAACATCGCTTCCACATCAATGCCCCATTCGTCGCCGGCGAGCTCGTGACGCTGAAAGGCGACGAACTCCATCACGCGATGCGTGTCGTGCGCGTGCGCGAAGGAGAAGCGATCGAGCTGTTCGACGGCCGCGGCAACGGCGCAGCGGCGATCATCGAGAAGATCGAACCGTTCTCTGCTCGCATCACCGATCTCGTCCCGTCACGCGAGTCGCCGCTGGCGATCGACCTCGCGATGTCGATCATCAATCTCGAAAAGTTCGAGCTCGTTTTGCAGAAAGCGACAGAGCTCGGCGTACGCGCGATTGTGCCGCTCATCACCGACCGGATCGAGATCCGCGTGGAACGATTTCGCGGCAAAGCGGAACGGTGGGAGAAGATCGTGTTCGAAGCGGTGAAGCAATCGGGACGAAGCGTCGTGCCGCGTCTCGAAGCGCCGGCGACGTTCGATGACGTCGTCGTCCGCGAAGGTTTACGCGTCGTCTACGACGCCGACGTCGAGCCGTCGACAGCGTTAACGAACGTCGTCGCGGCGACGCTCTTCATCGGCCCGGAAGGCGGCTTCAGCGAGCGCGAGGTCGCGCTGGCTCGCGATGCAGGCGCGGCCTTCGCACGACTGGGACCGCGGCGCCTGCGCGCGGAGACGGCGGCCATCGTCGCCTGCACCACTGTTTACGCCGGATTCGGCGATCTGCATTAGTGATAGATTACGCGACCGATTTGAGTCACCGGAGGCAGGAAATTTGGCCAGCAGCGACACCCTGACGATCACCGACAACCGCACGGGAAAAACGTACGAGCTTCCAGTCAGCGAAGGGACGATCCGCGCGATCGATCTTCGCCAGATCAAAACCGGCGCCGAAGACTTCGGCCTGATGACGTACGACCCCGCATTCATGAACACCGCAGCGTGTCGCAGCGCCATCACCTTCATCGACGGCGACAAAGGCATCCTCGAGTATCGCGGCTATCCAATCGAGCAGCTGGCGGAGAAGAGCACCTACCTCGAGACGGCGTATCTCCTGCTCAAGGGCGAGCTGCCGAACGAATCGCAGCTCAAAGAGTGGCAGCACACGATCACGTATCACACGATCCTGAACGAGAACCTCAAAGGCGTTCTCGATTCGTTCCGCTACAACGCCCATCCGATGGGAATGCTGATCTCGATGATCAGCGCGCTCGGCACGTTCTATCCGGAAGCGAAGAACATCTACGACGAAGAAGTGCGCCACAAGCAGATCGAGCGGCTCATCGCGAAGATGATCACGATCGCGGCGTTCGGCTACCGCCACATGGTCGGCATGCCGTACGCGTATCCCGACAACGATCTGTCGTATCCCGGCAACTTCCTCAACATGATGTACAAGACGACGGAGGTGAAGTACCAGCCGCATCCCGCGCTCGAGCGCGCGCTGGACGTGCTCTTCATCCTCCACGCCGATCACGAGCAGAACTGCTCGACGAGCGCGATGCGCTCCATCGGCAGCTCGCAGGTCGATCCGTATTCAGCAGTGGCCGGCGCGGCCGCGGCGCTTTACGGACCGCTGCACGGCGGCGCGAACGAGCAGGTCATCCGGATGCTGACGGAGATCGGCTCGACGTCGAACATCCCCGACTTCATCAAGCGCGTCAAAGCGGGCGAAGGGGTGAAGCTGATGGGCTTCGGCCACCGCGTCTACAAGAACTACGACCCGCGCGCGAAGATCATCAAAAAGGTCGCGTACGAAGTGTTCGACGTGACCGGCAAGAGCCCGCTGCTCGACATCGCGCTCGAGCTCGAAAAGATCGCGCTCGAAGACGAGTACTTCGTGAAGCGCAAGCTCTACCCGAACGTCGATTTCTATTCGGGACTCATCTATCAGGCGATGCAGTTCCCGATGGATATGTTCCCGGTCCTCTTCGCGATCCCACGCGTTTGCGGCTGGCTCTCGCAGTGGCAGGAAATGCTGCTCGACTCCGATCAGAAGATCGCCCGTCCGCGGCAGATTTTCACGGGAAGCGAGAGAAGGGATTACGTGGGGATGGACGAACGCAAGGCATGAGGGATGAGCAATGAGGCATGAGTAAAGGCGGTTTGCCTCGACTCATGCCCCATGCCTCATACCTCATACCCACGCGGGAATGCTCCTTCCCACCCCACCGTTCCAAACACTGCCGGTACCCGGGAAGGTTCGATCGTGAAAGTTCTCCGGTACATCAGTTTCTCGTTTCTCCTCAGTTTCATCGCTTCATTCGCCGCGGCGCAGGTCAATGACACCTATGTCATTCCGGTGAGCGCCAACGTCCCGGGCGCCTTCGGCACCCGCTGGATGACGCAGTTCAGCGTCTTCAATCCGCAGACGCAGTATCCGCTGACCGTGAGCGTCACCTATCTGCCGACGCTCGGCGGGAAAGGGATTGAAGTGCTCTTCGAGGTGCCGCCGAACTCCGTCGCGTTCTCCGACAATCTCCTCCAGGATCTCTACGGCATCAGCGGCTCCGGCGCGCTGCTCGTCGCCACGTTCCCGGAAGACAATCCCGGCGTACCGAACGACGTTCTCTCGCGCGCGATCGCGGTGACGTCGAACACGTACAACAACGTGCAGAGCGGAACGTACGGCCAGACCGTTCCCGGTTTATGGACCGGTCTCCAGGACTTCGACACCGACGGCATCAGCGCCATCGCGCACGGCGTGCGCAACATCGCCCGCCTCGGCTGGCGCACCAACGTCGGCGCAACAAATCTCGGACGCAACAGCGTCGTCATGTACGTGACGGTCTACGACGCCGACGGCGCGACGCTGCTCAATAAAGCGCCGTTCACGATCCCGCCGATGGCGCATCTTCAGGATCGTCTGCCGATCGAAGTCGATCGCGGCTCGGTCGAGTTCTTCGTCGACGATCCGACGCAGAGCGCCGTCGTCTTCCCCTACATCTCGACGATCGATCAGCTCTCCGGCGATCCGACGTACCAGACGCCGGTGCTCCTCGCCGGCGCGAAGACGCTCTACAACAAGGCCGCTCTCGCTCCGCAAACGATCGGCACGAAGATCGACATCACGACCGCGCGCGCAGTCCGCGCCACCGCATCGCGGATCGGCGTCGCGAAGCTGACGCGCACGAATAGCGGGCTGCAACTCACGCGATAAGTCATCCCGAGCGTCAGCGAGGGATCCGGGCGGGCGGTGCGCGCAGACTGCCGCCGCCCCCGCCCGGATCCCTCGCTACGCTCGGGATGACACCGCTCGCGATTACAATCCGCGCGCATGAACGCCGCCGTCACCCAGACCTCGCTCCCGCTTCCGCTCGCTCGCCGCGGCAAAGTCCGCGACGTTTACGATCTCGGCGACACGTTTCTCTTCGTCGCCACCGATCGCATCTCGGCATTCGACGTCGTCCTCTCGCCCGGGATTCCGGACAAGGGGAAGGTGCTGAACGAGACCTCAATCTTCTGGTTCCGGCACTTCGCGAACGTCGCCAATCATCTCGTCGAAACAGAGTTCGACCGCTTCCCCGATGCGATCCGCAAGCATGAAGAGCTGCGCGGCCGCAGCGTCATCGTGCGCAAGTGCGACGTCGTGCCGGTCGAATGCGTCGCGCGCGGCTATCTCGTCGGCTCCGGGCTGAAGGAGTATCGCGAGTCTGGCGCTGTCTGCGGAATCCGTCTGCCGGAAGGGCTGACCACCGCGAGCAAATTGCCGGAGCCGATCTTCACGCCGGCGACGAAAGAAGAGACCGGACACGACATCAACATCTCGATTGAGCGGATGTCGGAAATCGTCGGCGGCGAGCTCGCCACGAAACTGCGCGACCTGACGCTTTCGCTTTACGCGCAGGCGGCCGACTACGCGCTGTCGCGCGGCATCATCATCGCCGACACGAAATTCGAATTCGGTCTCGCCGGCGGCGAGATCATCTGGATCGATGAAGTGCTGACGCCCGACTCGTCGCGCTTCTGGCCGGCCGATGAATACGTCGTCGGAAAGAATCCGCCGTCGTACGACAAGCAGTTCGTCCGCGACTGGCTCGAAACGACCGGCTGGGACAAAGAGCCGCCGGCACCCGAGCTGCCGGCGGACGTCGTCGCAAAGACGCGCGAGAAATACCTCGAGGCGTATCGAGTGCTGACCGGCAGCGAGCTCGCGCTCTAAACCGATCGGAACGACACAGGGACGTTGTTGCGCGAACCGCCGTCCCACGTGAAGTCGATCGTGAAGCGAAAGACGTCATTCGCAGCGTTGTGCTGAATGCCTGCGCGTTTCAAAATGACTCGCGCGCGTTTTCCGCCGTGGAACGGCACTTCGGTTCGTCCGCCGTTCACTTTCATGATCGCCTTGCAGTGCGGCAGCGGCTTTCCTTCCACCGATTGTGCGGTCATCCGAATCGTGACCGGCGAATCGAGATCGATGGCCTCATCGGAATCGGCGGCGGCGGCGATGAACGGCTGACGCGGCGCATCGCCGAGCACTTCATCGAAGACCTGTTTGACGACGACCGACTCCCAGAGATGCGCGTGCAGATCGGGAACCGGATCGGTGACGAACGCGCCGATCGGAATCTCGATCGTCCGCACGTTCGCGCCCTGAATCCACGACGCGGAGACGAACGGCACCGTGCTGTCGCCGAACTCTTTGTCGGGCGGCAGGAAGGTGACGTCGTGCGGCGAGAGTGTCGCGGCCGGCCACGTCGGTCCGCCCCAGCCGACGACGTTCGTCATCGGCAGCGAACCGAAGTCACGGTCACGTGCGCCGAGGCGCGCGTTGGCGGCGTTCGCGAGCGGCGTCGCGTAACCTTCGCGACCCGCTTTGATCCACGAGAGATCGACCGCCGCGCCGGCCGGCTTGCCGTCGGCGCCGTGCAGAAGCTGCACGTCGCCCATGTCGGTGCGCGCCGGATCGGGCGGGAAGAGATCGTACGCGGCCTGCGCGTGTCCGATCAGATCCGCTCCTTCATCCGCGGTGATGAGCTTGAAATTGAGGAGGCCTTCGGAATGGCCGACGTGCACGGCGAAGAGCGCTTCGAGCGTGCCGCACCACGCGCCGCCGAATGCGATGACCTGTTCGATGTTGCCGATCAGTTCGGGATGCTGCGCGAGAAATGCGCGGAAGACGAGCGCGCCGGTCGAGTGAATGATCGCTACGACCTTCGACGGCGCGAACGCTTTGATCGCATTCGCGATCGCGTCCATGGTCGGCTTTGCATCGACGCCGAGCCGCCAGTCCCAGCCGACCGGCGCAAAGTCGACGCTCGCTCCCTGCGCCGCGATCGTGTAACCGCGGCTGGCGAGCAGTTCGTACAACGTCTCGGCCTGCTTGGCGATGCCGAGGACTGAGCGGATCGGACCGCCGGCAGTGAGACGGCCGGGAACGTCGCGCATCGTGTCGAAGAAGGCCTGCTTGCGCGTGGCGTCCAGCAGTGTGCCGGGCGACGGCGGAAAGACGACCGTGCTGCCATCAAGCAGTTCGCTGGCGGGGAAACCGGGAACGAAGATGACGGGTTTCGGCATGGAGCCTCCTGAATTGAGGAGGGTCGCCACGCGGGCAAACCCCTACTCGTTGTTCTTGCCGGGGTTTTTGCCGGGGTTTTTGCGGTGCGTGACTTTGACGACGGTGCGGATGCCGCCGCGGACGAAGAAGTCGCCTTCCACTTCGAGAAAACGCGGGTCGATGGCGCGGATCACATCGTCGGCGATCCGATTCGTCACCGCTTCGTGGAACGCTCCTTCATCGCGATACGACCAGAGATAGAGCTTGAGCGATTTCAGCTCGACGCACTTTTCATCGGGGATGTAGCGGATGCGGATCGTCGCGAAATCGGGCTGCCCGGTCATCGGGCAGAGACAGGTGAACTCCGGCGCCTCGAACGAGATCTCGTAGTCGCGCTCTCGATTCGGATTCGGGAAGGTGTCGAGTTGTTTGGTGGGCATGCGCTTTCGCAGTTTATCCTGAGCGAAGCGAAGGATCTCCGGTCCGGCAGCTGAGAACCCGCAACGAGCAGCGCGCGTGGTGCCGGCACAGCTGAAGGACCGGAGATTCTTCGCTGCGCTCAGAATGAACTTCTGATCACCGCTTCACGCCGGGAGCCGCGCCGCCGTTGGCCATCAACTTCTGGTTCAACTCCTTAATGCGCTCCTGAAGCTGTGTGATCTTCGCCTGCGCATCGGCACGAAGGCGATCGTTGTCGGCCTTGAGCTTGGCGATCTCCTCATCCTTCACGGCGACGCCCGACTGCTGCGCCGCGGTCTGCTGCGCGCGCCATTCGAGATCGTGACGGACGTTCTCGATCTCCTCGTCCTTGTCGGCGAGGCGCGTGCGCCACTGCACTTCCTGTTCTTCGTAGAGCCGTTTGATGTCCATCAGCTCGGTGATTTGCGAGAAATCGGAATAGCTCGGAGCCATGTCTCCCCCCTGGCGGACGCGCTCTTCGATCTGCGGGAAGAGCTTGCGCAACTTGAGCGACAGATCGTCGGGGTCGCTCGACAGCGCCATCGCGTCTTTGTACGAAATCCGTTGATGGACCAGCAGCGCGATCAGCGACTGATTCATCGACTGCATGCGATAGAGACCGACCGAGCTCTCCATCGCTTCGAGAATGTCTTTGGTCTGTCCTTCTTCGATCAGCTTGGCGATCTGCGGCGAGTTTTTGAGGATCTCGACCGCGGCCGTCTGCTTTCCTTCCGCGGTCTTCACCAGTTTGAGCGACACGATGCCGCGCAAAACGAGCGAGAGCTGCGAGCGGATCTGCTTGTGCTGATCGGGCGGGAAGGCGTCGATGATGCGGTCGATCGTCTGCGCGGCGCTGTTCGTGTGCAGCGTCGAGAAGACGAGGTGGCCGGTCTCGGCGGCGGTGAGCACGGTCTGCATCGTCTCGACGTCTCGCATTTCGCCGACCATGATCACGTCAGGATCCTGGCGCATGGCGTTGCGCAGCGCTTCGCGGAAGCTCGGCGTGTCGGTGCCGACTTCGCGCTGCGAGATCGCCGCGGTCTTGTCCATGAAGAGGAACTCGATCGGATCTTCGATCGTGACGACGTGCAGCGGCTCGTTGTCGGAGATCTCGGAGATCATCGCGGCGAGCGTGGTCGATTTGCCGGAGCCGGTCGGACCGGTGACGAGCACGAGGCCGTCCGGAATCTGCGTCATCTCGCGGATAGCGATCGGCAGCTCGAGCTGATCGATCCCCATGATCTGAATCGGAATGCGGCGGAAGACCGCGCCGACCGTGCCGCGCTGCATGTAGAGGTTCGCGCGGAATCGAGCGACGCCGGGAACGCCGTAGCCGAAGTCGACCGACTGCTGGTGATCGAACTTCTCGCGCTGCGCGCGATTGAGGAGCGGCAGCAGCAGTTTCTCGAGGTCGGCGGGCTTGAGCGGATCGCTCTTGATCGCCACCAGTTTGCCCTGCACGCGCACCAGCGGCGGCCGCATCGGCTTGAGATGGAGATCGGACGCCTTCTGCTGCGCCATGTAGACGAGCAGATCGTTGAGCGAAAACGCAAGGGACTCCGCCGGCGGCGGCGTGCTCGGCTGGACCGTCATTGCAGCGCGGATTATAGCGGGAGCTTTGCGCTCCGTTTCATTCGGCCTTCCGCGGCGGTCGAGAAGGTGCGCCAGGCGAGGGTCCCCGGCATATCGCGGTTGTTCACGGTGCGCGAGAACGTGACGACCGCTTCGTCATCACTGATCCGCATCAACGTCAGAGACCAGCTCTCGATCCATTTACCGTCGAAGTCGGAACCGGAGTCGAGCACCGACACGACTGCCGTCTCGTCAAGGCGTGCAACCTTGAACAGACCCGGCTTCACTTCGATCCACGCATCTTCGTGGCGCATGAAGACCTTCACGTCGCTGCCGCTGAACGCGACCTTCAGCTCCAAACCTGTGCTGGTCGAGCCGGGAGCGACTTTCACCCACGGCAGCTTCCCGCTCCACTCGCCGCTGAAATCGGTATCGCGACGCGGCAGACAGGTCGTCCTGTCGAACGTAAGACCGCGCTTCTGAAACTCGTTGAGCGCCGGCGTGTACTCGCCGCACGCAGCGACGCGAAGGAGTTCCGCCGCGCGTGCCGGATTCTTCGACGCGAGGACACTGGCCAGAATATATGCGGAGCCCGGATGGCCGGCGGCGACCGCTCGCTCGAGCCACTGCACCGCTTCCGGCGACGCTACTCCGTTCGCGCGATTGATCAGCAGCGCACCCATCGCGTACTGCGCGCCCGGCACTCCCGCCTCCGCCGGTTCTTTGCACGCGACGATGCCGTCGGCAGGGTCCGCGCCCGGCTTCATGGCCGCGGTGGTGCAACGTGAATACGCGACCGCGAGCGGGTCGGGTTTGTCTGCCGCGAACGACTGCAGCGGCAACGACGCAGCGAGAATGAGGAAAGGGAGGAGAGAGCGCATCGCAACATCTTAGCGAAGCGTCGCGCTGGCGCCCTATCGCCGCATGATCGAGTCGAGAATCATCAGAAATGCTTCCTGCTGTTTCGGCTCGGTCTTGTTGATGACGGCGATCGTTTCGCCGATGCGGAAGCGCTGGTGCAGTTCGTCGGCCGAATGCGACGACGTCACGATGATGCGGCGCGCCGAGAGTCCCTTCTGCCTTGCGTAGTCGACGAACTTCTTGCCGTCCATGCCGGGCATTTCCAGATCGACGATCAGCAGGTCGATGCTGGCGTCGATCTTCGGCAGCGCGTCGTACGGATGGCTGTATGTCTCGACCTGCGCGCTGTCGGCGTAGCGGTCGAGCATGAAGTTCGACCAGAGGTCGCAGTAGGCGGGGGAATCGTCGACGATCACGACCCGCTTCGCTCGCGGGAGAGGCGGAGTGGTCATCGTTTCCGTTTGCGCGATTTCGGTTCGGGCAGCGCCGCCGTTTCGCGAAGGTCGTATTTGACGACGCCGCCGACGGCGGTGGCGACGACGCGTCCATGCAGCGTCTCGCCGACGAACGGCGAGTTCGACGCTTTCGAGCGGAAGGTGTTCGTGACCTGGAACGGCGTCTCGACGTCGACGATCGTCACGTCGCCGAACGCGCCAGCTGCAAGCGTGCCGCCGCCGAGATTGAAGACGCGCGCGGGACCGCACGACATCAGATCGATGAGCCGCGCGAGGTCGATCACTTTCTCGCGCACGAGGCGGTCGTAGCAGACGGCGAACGCGGTCTCGAGTCCGATCACGCCGAACGGCGCGAGGTCGAACTCGACGTTCTTCTCATCGAAGTGATGCGGTGCGTGATCGGTGGCGATGGCGTCGATGGTGCCGTCGGCGATCGCGTCGATGATCGCTTCACGATGCTCGGGCGAACGGAGCGGCGGATTCATCTTCAGGTACGTCGAGAACGACTGCACCGAATCGTCGCCGAGCGCGATGTGATGCGGCGTCACTTCGCAGGTGACCTTCACGCCCTGCGCGCGTGCGTTGCGCACGGCATCGACGGCGCCGGCGGTGGAGAGATGCGCGATGTGGAGATGCGCGCCGGTGATGCGCGCGAGGATGACGTCGCGCGCGACCATCGTCTCTTCCGACGCGGCGGGCATTCCGCCCATGCCGAGGAGCGTCGAGTAGTAACCCTCGTGCATCACGCCACCTTCGACGAGGTTGGCGTCTTCTTCGTGAGCGATGACCGGGATGCCGAGCATCGAGCAGTACTCGAGCGCGCGGCGCATCAGCTGCGCGTTGTAAACCGGCTTGCCGTCGTCGCTGACGCCGACGCAGCCGGCGGCGCGGAGATCAGCGATCTCCGCCAGCGCTTCTCCGGCCAGCCCTTTGCTGACGGCGCCGATCGGATAGACGCGACACGCACCGTTGCGCGCCGCCTCAGCGATCATCATCTCCGTCACGGCGCGCTCGTCGTTCGGCGGCATCGTGTTCGCCATCGCGCAGACGGCCGTGTATCCGCCGGCAACCGCGGCGCGCGTGCCGGTGGCGATCGTCTCTTTGTGCTCGTGTCCCGGCTCGCGCAGATGCGTGTGCAGATCGATGAAGCCGGGCGTGACGATCAGTCCCGTCGCGTCGAGCACCTTGGCGCTGCTGGTCAACTTCTTGTCGACTTTGGAAATGACGCCGTCTTCGATGAGGATGTCGAGCTTCGCGTCGAGTCCCTGCGAGGGATCGATGACGCGGCCGTTTTTGATCAGTAAGTTCATAAATCAGTGCTGAGTGCTGAGTGCTGAGTGCTGAGTCGGGAAACGATACGCGGTTCGCGCATTTTGACTGAGCACTCGGCACTCAGCACTCTGCACCTTTGTTTCTCGGTTTTCATCATTCCGCCATGTGCGCGCCGCCGAGCAGATAAAGGACAGCCATCCGCACGGCGACGCCGTTCGTCACCTGCTCGAGGATCACCGAGTACGGACCATCTGCGACGTCGGACGCGATCTCGACGCCGCGGTTCATCGGGCCGGGATGCATCACCATCACGCCTTCTTTCGCGCGGCGCAGCCGCTCGGGCGTCAGTCCGAAGGTGTTGTAGTACTCGCGCAGCGACGGGAACGAAAGCTTCCCCTGCCGCTCGAGCTGAACGCGCAACATCATGATCACGTCGGCGCCTTCGATCGCTTCGTTGAGCGAGTTGACGACTCGCACGCCCATCCGCTCGACCTGCACCGGCATCAGCGACGGCGGCCCGGCCAGCGTCACGTTCGCTTTCATCTTCGTCAGCAGGTGAATGTTCGAGCGGACGACGCGCGAGTGCGAGATGTCGCCGATGATCGAGACGTTGACGCCCTGCAGACGGCCGAGTTTCTCGCGGATCGTGAAGGCGTCGAGCAGCGCCTGCGTCGGATGCTCGTGCGCGCCGTCGCCTGCGTTGATGATCGAGGCCGGCAATCGATCGGCGAGCATCTTCGGCGCGCCGGGATGTTTGTGGCGGATGACGATCATGTCGGGCGCCATCGCCATCAGGTTCTGCGCGGTGTCGATCAGCGTCTCCCCTTTTTCGACGGCGGAGCCGGAGGCGGAGAAGCTGAGCGTGTCGGCGGAGAGACGCTTCTCCGCGATCTCGAAGGAGACACGCGTGCGCGTCGACGCTTCCATGAAGAGGTTGATGACGAGCTGGCCGCGGAGCGCGGGGACTTTCTTGACGGGCCGCTCGCTGACTTCCTTGAAGCCTTCGGCGGTGTCGAGGATGAGTGTGATCTCTTCGGGAGAAAGCGGCTCGATACCGAGAAGGTCTTTCGAGCGAAGTGCGGAAGTCTGCGTTCGCACTATCTCTTCCTATTTTTCCATGATCAGAACTTCGTCCTCGCCATCGGTCTCCTCGAGTTTCACCTTGATCACTTCCTCGGCGTCGGTCGGAACGGTCTTGCCGATGACGTCGGCGTGAATCGGCAGCTCGCGATGGCCGCGGTCGACGAGGACGGCGAGCATCACCGCTTTCGGCCGGCCGAAGTCGATCAGTGCATCGAGCGCGGCGCGGACGGTGCGGCCGGTGTAGAGCACGTCGTCGACGAGGACGACGACCTTGTCGTCGATCGGCTCGGGGAGCTTGGTCGGCTTCACGACCGGCTGCGGCGCGATGGTGGTGAGATCGTCGCGATAGAGAGTGATGTCGATGATGCCGAAAGGAACCGGCAGACCTTCCATCTGCTCGATCTCTTTGGCGATGCGCTCACCGATCGGCACGCCGCGGCTGCGAATGCCGACGATCATCAGGTCATCGGTGCCGCGATTTTTCTCGACGATCTCGATGGCCATACGACGGATGGCGCGAGCCATTCGCGCGCTGTCCAGAAGACGTTTTTTAATGTTCATTTCGGGCGCGAACAATAGCATGAGAGGCAGGCATGAGGGATGGGGTATGAGGCATGAGTCGCTTCGCGTCGGCCCGCCTTTACTCATACCTCATACCTCATGCCTCATACCCCCGACTCAATCCTCCTGGCCGAAATCCAATCCTCCGTATGCCGGGACCGGTTTCCCGAACAAAAACCGACCCACCGGCCGGCAGCGGGGCTGACCCTGATGAGTTATTTGCGATTATGGACGGGAATCGCGCGGCATCGCGACTAAATATGTGATAACGCCATAAAATAGGCCCGGAAGTGTCTCTGTGAGCAGGGGTTACGGTTATGGTCGTATGTTCCAAACTTAGGTGGTTTCATGCGGATTTCTCGTTGACTCTCCCCTCTCGATCCATACAATACCGCCTCACCAGAACCGATCCGCAGTACGAAGTCGCCAGATCAGGAGCAAGCATGGATAGCCGCTATTCAACAATCATCTTTGTCCCGCATGCGCGGGCCAAATTCCGGAAGTTGAAGGTGTCACACCGCCTGCTCTTCTCTATTGTGTCCGTCGTCACCTCTTCCCTCTGTCTGTCGACGTTCTTCTCGTTCCAGTACTTCACTTCCCTGTCGCAGACGCACGAGCTTTCGAAACTGAAGCGCGAAAACAAGGAACTTCAGGTCGCCAACGAGCAGTTCAGCAAGTCGGTCGAGTCGCTTCGCACCCAGCTTCACTCGGTTGAAGACAAGACGCGCAAGCTGGCCATCATCGCCGGCATCGGCGCGACCCTCGATGAGACCGCTCAGGGCGGCGTCGGCGGTCTCCGTCCCGCAGAAGACACCGGCAATCCGTATCGTGACGACGTCGACAAGATGTCGTTCCGCTCGCACCGCCTCGAAAAAGATCTCTCGGTGCTCGAGCAGAAGTTCGTCGCGCAGTCGCAGCTCCTCTCCTCGACCCCTTCCATCGCGCCCGTGCGCGGCATCCTCACTGACGGCTTCGGCGGCCGCTCCGATCCGTTCACCGGCGAGCCGGGCACGCACAACGCCGTCGACATCTCTTCCGCCGTCGGTCAGGCGGTTCGCGCTCCCGCGGACGGCATCGTCGTCAAGGCGGAGTGGGCGAACGGCTACGGCAACGTGATCTACATCTCGCACGGCTACGGCTACTCGACGCGCTACGGTCATCTCAGCGGTTACGCGGTCCGTCCCGGACAGCGCATCAAGCGCGGCGACGTTCTCGGCTACGTCGGTTCGACCGGCCGCTCCACCGGCCCGCACCTCCATTACGAGGTCCGCCTGAACAACAATCCGGTCAACCCGCTCGAGTACATCCTCAACGCTTTCTAATTACGTCTCGCATTCTGCGAGTGTCCAAAAGGCCGCCAGCGATGGCGGCCTTTCGCTTTCTGCGCAGCCAGGCACGCGAGCAGCACCGCGTCACCGCATGAAACGGATGCTCATCGCGCTTCTCCTCGCCTCCGCCTCACTCCCCGCCCACGCGCAATCAAAATTCAACCTCGGCCTCGGCATCGGAACGCTCGGCGGCTCGGTCAGCGCGTCGTATCGCGCGACCTCCGGCATCGGCCTGCGCGCCGTCTACAACAATGGGAGCTACACGCGGAACTTCACCGAGCGCGACATCAACTTCGACGCCACGGTGAAGCTCGAATCGTTCGGCGGGATTCTCGATATCTATCCGACCGGCCGCGCCTTTCGCATCAGCGGCGGTGTGCTCTCGAATCGCAATCGCGCCGACGGCATCACGACTGAAGACAACGTCGTCATCATCAACGGCGTTCGCTACCCGGCGGCTGTCGTCGGATTCCTGACCGCACAGGCGAAGGTGAACAGGACCACGCCCTACGCCGGCTTCGGCTGGGCGTCGAACGCGAGCAAGGTCGGCCTCACGTTCGACGTCGGCGCGGTCTATCACGGCGCGCCGAAACTTTCCGTGCAGGCGCATCCGACCATTCCCGCGCTCGTGCCGGCGAGCTTCTACACCGATCTCGAAGCGGAGCGCGCGCAGACGGAACAGGACATCAGCAAATACAAATGGCATCCGGTCGTACAACTCGGAATCGTCTTCAACTTCTGATTCAGAAGAGCCGGCGTCCGACCATTCCCTGTTCGTCCGGCTCGTTCGTCAGCAGCCAGCCGACGACGTCGCCGGGGACGAACGTCTGCGCGGGATAGCCTTTCACGTCGAGTGCGGCGGAACCGTATCGCTCGACGTCGGGCTTCGTGATCTCGCGCAATCGCTTCTGCCAGAGCTCGAAGTTCTCGATGCGGAGGTCGACCCAGCCGCTGCGCGCGTAGCGCTCGATCGATTCGGCGTCGAGTGGCACCACCGTGCCGTCAGGCGGCGCGGGCGGGATGCTCACTCGCGGACCGCGCGTGAGCGTCAGCTTTCCATCGCGCGAGCGGAGCATCGGCACGCCGATCGTCACGATCTGGCTGACGATGCGCGGATTCGCAGTGAGGTACGCCTCCACTTTTTCCTGCAGCGACGCGGGCGAGATCGCGCGGATGGCGTCGATGTCGTCGGTGCCGGCAGCGCCGAGAATCAGATGCGCTTCGGCGAGCAGCTTCGAGAGCTTCGGCGGCCCGAGGTGGCCGATGGCGATCGATGGGAGCACTTCATCGCGCTTCTCATCTTCGAGTCGCTGCATGGCGCGGATGGCGTGCTCGCGCAGCACTCCCGCGCGATAGCTCGGCTCGGTGATCGCGCCGTCGATGGCGGCGAGCACGTCGCGTCCCGTCGACGCGTTGAGGATTTCGAGGACGACCGTTCGCGCGACCTCTTCCGGCGTCACGTACTCCATCTGCCGCGGATAGGTGATCGCCTGAAACTCGCCGATCGAGAAGAAACCGTTCTCGCCGGTGTCGGCGCCGATGATCTCCAGCGGCACGTCGCGACCTTCGAAGCGACCATAGGCCGCCGCATCGCGAAGCTCCAGCGACGCGCCGACCGCTTCCTCGCGCGCGCTGACGAGATACGCAGGCGTTCGTTCGCCGCGCAGCGCGATGTGCCGCTTGCCGACGCGCTTGAAACCGATCATCGCGCCCGGCTTCACTTCTTTGATGATCGCGCCCTGCCTGTCTTCCGCCGCCGGCGTCCGCGCAAGCAGGAACAGCAAGCCGGTGTGCGCGAAGCCGATGGCCGATTTCGACAGGAGCTGCAGCGACGGTTTGTCTTCGCTGTGCGTGTACGGAATGTTGATTCCCATCCCGCCGGTACCGGTCGTCCCGACCTTCACGTAGATGCGCGCGTTGCTCTGTTCGAGCGCGCGATGGAGAAAGAGAATGTGTCGCGCGATTTGCGGAATGCCCTGCGAGATGAGCAGCTCGCGCACGGTGTTGAGCAGTTCCGGCAGCTTCGCCAGTTTTCCTTCGTCGTCGGAACGTTCGATGGCGCGCAGCAGTGCGTACGTTTTCTCCGCGACCTTGAATTCGTCCTGATAGCTGATCGCCGTCGCGGTGTTGATGCAGTCGACGATGACGTCAGGACGATGCTCTTCCATCAGGCGATGCAGCGCGGACTTGGAGTAGTCGGCATCGCGCGCAAAGATCTCGTGGAACAGCTCGTCGTACGCCACTTCATCGCCGACGATGTCGGCGCGACGGCGGCCCTGCAGCGACTGCGGAATGAAGATGTCGCCGGACGCGCCGACGAGCTCCACTCCCTCGATCTCGCTCTTCAGGAACTCGAGCGCATCGCGGACTTCTTCTTCGCGCAGCGACGCGATGACGATCCGCTCCGGATGCAGTTCGCGGGCTGCTTCGCGCGCGACCTGGAGGCCGACCATGCCGGCGCCGCCAAGGATGAGGAGCGTGCGCGACGAGCTACTCGTCAACGTTTTCCTCTTCGCCTTTCGCGAGTCCCCAGCGCTCGGTGATCCGTTCGTGCGTCAGCCAGCGCTCGCAGTCGAGCGCGGCCTGACAGCCGCTGCCGGCCGCGGTGATCGCCTGGCGATAGATGTGATCGACGACGTCGCCGCAGGCGAAGACCCCTTCAATGTTTGTGATCGTCGAATGGCGATGCGGCAGCATCACGTAGCCGCGCGGATCGAGATCGAGCTGGCCGGCGTACGCCTTCGTGTTCGGAGTGTGGCCGATGGCGACGAAGAGTCCCTGCGCCGCGATTTCCGAGACGTCGCCGCTGACGAGGTTCTTCACTTTCAGCGCGGTGACGCCGCCTTCTTTCGTGCCGATCACTTCCTCGACGGCGCTGTTGAAGACGAACTCGATCTTCGGATTGTTGCGCGCGCGATCCTGCATGATCTTCGATGCACGCAGCTCTTCGCGGCGGTGGATGACCGTGACCTTGCTCGCGAACTTCGTGAGGAAGGTTGCCTCTTCCATCGCCGAGTCGCCGCCGCCGACGACGACGATCTCTTTGTTCTTGAAGAAGAATCCGTCGCAGGTCGCGCAGTACGAAACGCCGAAACCCTGCAGCGCTTTTTCGGTCGGCAGGCCGATCGTCATCGCGGAAGCGCCGGCGGCGATGATCACGGCGTCGGCGACGTAGACGCGCTGATCGGTCGTGATCTCGAACGGCTGCTTGCTGAAGTCGACGCTCTCGACCTGTTCCATCCGGAAGATCGCGCCGAAGCGCTCCGCCTGCTGGCGCATCAGGTCCATCAGTTTCGGCCCGAGGATTCCTTCGGGGAAACCGGGATAGTTCTCGACGTCGGTGGTGATGGTGAGCTGCCCGCCGGGCTGCATCCCTTCGAGCACGAGAGGGATGAGGTTGGCGCGAGAGAGGTAGATCGCGGCGGTGCATCCGGCCGGGCCGGAGCCGATCACGACGATTTTGAATTCAGAGGTACGTTCCATGGCGCGCGCATTGTAGCAACGTGGCCGGCACGGCCGGCCGCGTTGGTTCGCAACCCGCCACGGGCGGGTGCGTTGGTTCGCAAGCGTTCGCGCACGGCTTCGCGGCGAACGATTCCAGCTGCACGGATGTGCGGTTAAAAGAGTTTTGCGTTCTGCGCGGGCGTCGCCAGCGCCGCGATGAACGGTTCGCCGAGGAGTTTTTTCTGCCATTCGCGCATCGCGGGGATGGCGTCGAGCTGCGCGACTTCGGTCGGCTGAATCGCTGCCACGGCGGTCAGGACGTGGCGCGGTGCGAGGACGGCGACGTCGATCTTCAGTTCGGCGGCGAGGCGGTCGCGCACTTTCTTCAATCGATCGACACGCGCTTCGAGCGCTTTGTCGCGAATCCACGACTTCGGCTCGCCGCGTTCGGGGAGCTGATCTTCCGGGATTTCGAGCGCGCTGCGAACGATCTTCACGATCTCGCCGCCGTAACGTCCGTGATGGAAGCGCGACAGCGATTTCACGCGCGACAGATCGTCGCGCGAACGCGGCTGCTCTTTCCCGAGCTCGAGAATCACGTCGTTGCCGATGATCTTGAACGGCGGACGGTCGGCTGCGCGCGCCAGCTCGTCGCGCCAGTTGTAGAGCGCGCGAATGACTCCGAGTCCGCGGCGATCGTAGGCGCCGATGCCCTTCAATCGCCGGAACGGCTCCGGATCGTCTTCTTCCTTTTCGCGATAGCGGACCGCTTCGAGCCGCGCGAACTCTTCGAGCGCCCACGGCCAGCGGCCGAGCACTTCGAGCTCGTCTTTGAGAATGTCGCGCAGCTTGATGAGATGGCGCGTATCGGTCGCGGCGTAATCGAGCATGTCGGGACGCAGCGGCCGCATCGCCCAGTCGGCGCGCTGATTCGCTTTGTTCAGCTTCAGACCGAAGTGGCGATCGAGGAGCGCCGCCAGACCGAATGCCTCGTAGCCGAGGATCTGCGCGGAGATCATCGTGTCGATCAGATTCGTGATCGTGAATCCGAAATCGCGATTGAGGATGCGAACGTCGTAGTCGCCGCCGTGAAAAATCTTCACGATGGACGGCTCCGCGAGGATTTCGCCGAAGCGCGCGAGGTCGATCTTCGCGAGCGGATCGATGACGAAGTCTTCGTGCGGAATCGAGATCTGCACCAGGCAGACTTTGTCGAAATACGAATGCAGCGAATCGGCCTCGGTGTCGATGGCGACCACCGGCTCGTCGGCGACGCGCGCCATCGTCCGGTCGAAGTCTTCCTGCGTGTCGACCCAGATCATCGGATGGCGTGCTCCGCGAGTCCGATCGACATCAGCTTGTCGTTGTATGCGCCGCGATTGAATTCCGGCAGCTCCGTCAGTGCGCTCACCCCTGCATCATCGCCCGAGATCGCCAGCAACAGCGCAAGGTCCTCGGCGGCCGGGACTTTGACGGTGCGATCGCGAAACTCCGCCTGAACGCCGGCCGCGACCAGACGGCCGTAGAGCGCGTTGCTGGCGACGAGCACGTGAACGCGCAGCTCGCCTTCGGGATCGGAGAACCAGAGCGGGATCAGATCGAGCTCTTCCGTACGCTCGAGCTCGTCGCGTTCAACGCGGAAGCCGCGATTCGCGCCCATCATCGCAACCTGGCTCTTCTGCTGCGGTCCCATCACGGCCAGCACGTCGATCGAACCTGCATCGGCGATGCCGCCCAGCCACGCGGAGCGGGCGGCGGCGCCGACAAACGCGAAGTCGAGCCGCAGCTTTCCGAGAAGCTCGGCGACCGCTTCAATGGCACGCGCGTAATGGGCGCTGGCGCGAATGGGCTGCACGCCGCGCATTGTAGCCGCCCGCGACGGATACAATTCAGTTCGGTGAATCCTCTCCTCGACGTCATCTCCCGCCACTGGGGCTATTCGACATTCCGTCCACTGCAGGAAGAAGCGATGAACGCATCGCTCTCCGGCCGCGACAGTCTGGTGGTCATGCCGACCGGCGGCGGCAAATCTCTCTGCTATCAGGTGCCGGCGCTGCTGAAAGACGACATCACGATCGTCGTCTCCCCGCTCATCTCGCTGATGAAAGACCAGGTCGACGGACTGCGTGAATGCGGCGTCGACGCGGCGCAGCTCAACAGCTCGCAGGAATCGTCGGAGCATCGCAGCGTCGAGCGCGCCATGCTCGACGGAAAACTGAAGCTGCTGTTCGTTTCGCCGGAACGCCTGGCGATGCCGAGCTTTCGCCAGCTGTTGCAACGCGCCGGTGCGAAGACCTTCGCGATCGACGAAGCGCATTGCATCAGCCACTGGGGACACGACTTCCGCCCTGAGTACAGGCAGCTTCGCGAGCTGCGGCGGATTTTTCCCGACGCCTCGATTCACGCGTATACGGCGACGGCAACGCAGCAGGTACGGCGCGACATCGCCGAGCAATTATCGCTGCGCGATCCGCTGCTGCTCGTCGGCGATTTCGATCGCCCGAATCTCACCTATCGAGTGCTGCCGCGGCGCGACGAAGTGCTGCAGGTCATGGACGTCATCGAGCGCCACAAAGACGAGGCCGGGATCATCTACTGCATCCGCCGGCGCGACGTCGATTCGCTTTCGGCAGAGCTGCGCAAGCGCGGCGTGAACGCGCTCGCGTACCACGCCGGCATGACGCAGAACGAGCGTCGCAGCGCGCAGGAAAAGTTCGCGACGGAGAAATGCGACGTCGTCGTGGCGACGGTTGCATTCGGGATGGGAATCGATCGCTCGAACGTCCGATACGTGATTCATCTCGCGATGCCGAAGTCGATCGAACACTACCAGCAGGAGACTGGCCGCGCCGGACGCGACGGACTGGAAGCGGAGTGCGTGCTGCTTTATTCAGGCGCCGACGTCGTGTTGTGGAAGTCGATGCTCAATCGCGACACGGAAGAGATCGAGCCCGATCCGGCGCACGTGCAGGCGTCGGTGCGGCATCTCAACGACATGGATCGTTACTGCGCGGGAACGGTCTGCCGCCACAAATCGCTGGTCGAGTATTTCGGTCAGAAGTACACGGCGGAAAACTGCGGTGCGTGCGATCTCTGTCTCGGTGATACCGAAGATGTGCCGGACGCGCTCGTCGTCGCGCAGAAGATTCTTTCGTGCGTCTATCGCGTCGGACAGGCGTTCGGCGTCGCGCACGTCACGTCGGTGCTGCGCGGCGAAGACACGGAGAAAGTTCGCGAGCGCGGACACAATCGGCTGACGACGTACGCGATTCTGAAAGGACATGCGCGCAACGAGCTGCGCGACCTGATCTATCAGCTCGTCTCGCAGGGATATCTCGCGCAGACCGACGATCAGTATCCGGTGCTGCATCTGACGGAAGCGTCGCGCGACGTGATGCGCGGCGAAGCGACGTTGCGATTGCGCCAGCCGGTCGTGACGAAGAAGCGCGAAGGCGAACGGCGTCCGCGCGGCGCTGCGCGTCCGATCGAGAAGGAACCGTACGATCACCAGCTGTTCGATCGTTTGCGCACATGGCGGCGCGCGGAGGCGGAGGAACGTGGCGTGCCGCCGTATGTGATCTTCAGCGATCGGACGCTGCGCGATCTCGCTCGCACGCGGCCGACGACGCTCGTGCAGTTGCGCGACGTTTACGGCATCGGCGACGCGAAGCTGGAAGCGTTCGGGCGGGCGGTGATCGACGTGATGGCGGCTGAATAAGAGGCGGGCGAAGCGCCCGCCTCCACACTACACACAAAACGTCAGCGCGGTTTCTTCGGGCCGGTCTTCTTAGCGAACTTTGCGTGGAACGGTTTCCGGTCGTCGTCGCGGCGCGGGGCAAAGGAGCTCGGTCGCGACGACGGTTTGCGATCGTCGGTTGCACGAGGCGCGTACGGTTTCGCGTACGGCTTCCGATCGTCGGTTGCACGCGGCGCATACGGTTTGGCGTACGGCTTCCGATCATCGGTCGCTCGCGGCGCATACGGTTTGCTGTATGCCGGCTTGCGATCGTCAGTTGGACGCGGCGTGTATTCGCGGCGCGGTGCGCCGGGAGGCGACGGACGCGGCGTGTACTCGCGCTTCGGTGCGAACGATGAGCCGGTGCGCGTCGGACGGCGATCGTCGCCGCCTTCGCGTCGCGGCGTGCGCGGCGGCGGAACTTCTCCGGCACCGGCAACGCGGATGTTGACCGGGCGGCCTTTGAACTTCGCGCTGCCGACCTTCTCCAAAATCTTCGCGACGTAATGCTCGGGGACCACGACGAACGTCATGTCGTCCGTAATGTCGATCGGACCGATGTCGCTGCCCGGTACGTCGGCTTCATTCGCGATCGAGCCAACGATATCGGCGGGACGAATGCCGTCGCGTTTTCCGACCGCCATCGTCAGACGCACTTTGCCGTCAGCCGAAGGAGCGGCAGGAGCGCCGCCGCCGGTGGAAGCTGCAGTGCGCGCAAACGGACGCGGCTCCGGCGCTTCGGCAACCGCAGCGAGTGAACGCGCACCGTTCGCGAGACGCGCAGCCGCGGCCGCGACGTCCGCCATATCGAACGGACCTTCCTCGGCGAGCTGCGTGACGACTTCGACGTAAAGATCGAGATCGCCTTCCTTGATGTTCTTACGGAGATTTTCTTTGAAGATGTCGATGCGGCGCGCTGCGACGTCGGCACGCGTCGGCATCTTCATCGGCTTGATGGCGGCGCCGGTGAAGCGCTCGATCTCGCGCATCATGCGGCGCTCGCGCGGCGTGACGAACAGCGTTGCCATGCCGGTGCGGCCCGCGCGGCCGGTGCGTCCGATGCGATGGACGTACGCTTCGACGTCATGCGGTACGTCGTAGTTGATGACGTGCTCGATCTGCTCGACGTCGAGACCGCGCGCGGCGACGTCCGTCGCGACGACGATCTCGATCTGGCCGGCGCGCAGACGGCGAATGACGTTCTCGCGCTCGCGCTGATTCATGTCGCCATGCATCGGCACGGCGGAGAAGCCGCGCGCTTCCAGTTTCTCGGCGAGCTCGGCGGCGCCGGTCTTGGTGCGGCGGAAGATCAAACAGGCTTCACTTGCTTCGAGCTCGAGCAGCTGCGTCAGCACTTCGAGCTTCTGCCCTTCGGAAATGTTGAGGAAGCGCTGCTCGATGGCCGGCGCCGACATCGTCTTGTGCGGCAGCTCGATGTGCACCGGCTTCACGAGATGGCGCTGCGCGATGCGAAGAACTTCGTCCGGCATCGTCGCGGAGAAGAGCGCGATCTGGCGCGGCGTCGGGACGAGCGACAACATCCGCTCGACCTCTTCAATGAATCCCATCTTCAGCATTTCATCCGCTTCATCGAGGACGACCATCTTCACGCCGCCGAGATCGAGCGTGCCGCGATCGAGGTGATCGATGAGGCGGCCGGGTGTGCCGACGACGATCTGTGCGCCGCGCTGGAGATGCTTCATCTGCAAAACGATCGACGCGCCGCCGTAGACCGGGAGCACCGTCACGTTTTGCAGTCCGCGCGCGTAGGAGTGAATCGCTTCGGCAACCTGCATGGCCAGCTCCCGAGTCGGCGCGAGGACGAGCGCCTGCGTCTGCTTGTTGGCCGGATCGAGACGCGACAGCATCGGCAGAGCGAACGCGGCGGTCTTGCCGGTGCCGGTCTGCGCCTGGCCGATCACGTCCCTCCCCTCGAGCAGCACGGGGATCGTCTTTTCCTGGACGGGCGTCGGCGCTTCGTAGCCGAGCTGGATCAGCGTGTTGGAGATGTCGGCGCGCAGGCCGAGCTGGGCGAACGTGATGCCGTTGGTTTCGGAGTTGGATTCGGAATCGGTTTCAGTCATGCGGGTTCCTCAGTTTCCTGCGGTTGAACGATGAATACGCGGCGCGCGCAGATCGCGACGGTAATGAGATCGAGCAAAACATAGAGCACGCCAACACCGCTGGGCGGGTTCGCGGAATGAAGTCCCAGCCGCGGCACCACAGGTGTCCACCGCCAGTTGCCGATCGCCGTGCCGGCCAGTTCGAGGATGATCGTATAGATGACGCAGGTCGAGAGGAGCAGCTGATTGCGAGAGCGAACGATCAGCGTGGCCGCGATCGCCCACCAGAGCAAACCCCACTCGTCACGTGCGAGAAGGAAACTGCCAAGCGCGTACAACGTGCCGCCGGCCAGAACTATTCGCGTGATCGCAGTCGCGTGTCTGCGCGGCCATTCTTCGCGCGCCGTGACGACCGCGAGCAGGTAGAAGATTCCGTGGCCGAACGGGACGTACGCCGGGATCAGCGCGTTGCGATAGGTGTAAAGACCGAAGCCGAGCGAGAGGACGCATTCGCCGCCGGTGGCGACGACGATCACGGTGACGATCTGGCGGAAGTCGGCGCCGCAGCGAACGGCGAAAAATCCGAGGAACGCGGTGGTGACTCCGCCGAGCAAAAGCTGGCGAGTGAGGCCCGGCCCGTCGAGCAGCAGAAACGCCGCGACGAAAAGCGTGGACGAGAGAACGAAAAGGACGGCGTTGCGCTGCACGGCCCGCAGCCTATCGCGCCGGACGCCACATCGTCATCAGCAGCCACACCGCGAACGCGCACGAGATGACGCCGCTGGCTGTGCCCGCCACCTTCAGCAGGAAGGCGAAGAAGTGATCGAGCGGCAGCATGTGGAGCTTTCCGAGGATGTATCCCCAGTCGTGCACGAGATCTTCCTGCGCCGCGAAGCCGACCAGCGGCAGGTCTTTCGCGCGCGCGTCGCCGACGTATGCGGAAAGCTCGAAGAGCGAGTACGAAAGCCAGAAGCCGCCGACCGCCATGCCGAAGTAATCGGGCTGTTTGTAAAAGATGATGATCGTCGCGATCGGCACCGCGATCTGAAAGACGCTCCCGGCCAGCGCGCAGATGAACTGGCCGAGAAATCCGGTGAGCAGATGTCCCATCTCGTGAAAGCCGAGCGTGATGCCGTAGAAGATCGTCCAGCGCGTGGCGTCGCCGATCTTCAGCCATTCGATGTAGACGAGGAACGCCAGGAGCAGGGCGCGCGGAACCCACATCTTTCCGCGGCACCATTCGCGCGCATCGTCCATCACCTCGCGTGCGAACGGCGGGAGCGGAAGCGGCGATCGCGCGTGCGGCGGCGGCTCGATGTGTCCCATCTTCAGCGACCGTCGACGTGATGAAGGATCTGTGCGACGTGCTTCCACTCCGTCGCGCCGTTGCCGATGGCGACGCGGATTCCGTAGTGGCCGCGCAGCCGTGTGTGCGAGACGAAGAGCTGTCCCGATTCGTTCATCTTCTCGATCAGCTCCATCGTTGCGCGCTCCGACGCTGCTTCATCTTCGCGCACGACGCGGAAAACGACGACGCTGAACGACGCCCGCGCGAGCAGCTCGATGCCGTCGCGCTTCTGCAGCTCTTCGGCGAGGCGCGACGCGAATCCGATCTGATCGCGAATCACGTTGCGCAGCCGCTCGACGCCGTAGTGCTCGAAGATCATCCACAACTTGAGCGCGCGGAAGCGTCGTCCGAGCTGCAGGCCGTAATCCATGTAGTTCACTTCGGCGCTGTCGGTAAGCGTCAGATACGCGGGCACTTCGGCGACGGCGAACGCGGTGCGCAGCACATCGGGGCGACGCGTGAAAAGGACGCTGCAGTCGATCGGCGTGAACATCCACTTGTGCGGATTGACGACGATCGAGTCGGCGCGCTCGATGCCGTTCCACATCGCGCGCAGCTCCGGGACGATCATCGCGGAGCCGGCGTACGCGGCGTCGACGTGCAGCCACAGCTTCTCGCGCTCGGCGATCTCGCCGATGCGCGGCAGCGGATCGACGGATGCGGTCGACGTCGTACCGAGCGTCGCCACGACCGCGCACGGCAGCGCGCCTGCGGCGCGGTCGCGAGCGATCGCTTCTTCGAGCGCTTCCGGGCGCATCCGATAGTTTTCGTCGCTGGCGATTTTCACGACGCCTTTGACGCCAAAACCCAGAGCGAGCGCCGCTTTCTCGATCGACGAATGCGCGTGTTCGGAACAGTAGACGCGGAGCGGAGGCAGATCGCGGCCGGTCATCCCTTCCATTCGGATGTCGAGGCCGAGCGCTTCGCGCGCCGCGGCCAGGCCGAGGAATGAGTTAATGGAGGCGGTGTCGTTGATGATGCCGAAGAGATTCGATGGCAGGCCGAGCGCGTCGCGCAGCCAGCGCATCGTGACGGTCTCGAGCTCGGTCAGAGACGGCGACGTGCGCCACACCATGCCGTTCGCATTGATGACGGCGGTGAGCAGCTCGGCGAGGATTCCGGCCTGCGAGCCGGTGATCGAGAAGTACGCGAAGAACGCCGGATGGTTCCAGTGCGTGATGCCGGGGATGATCTTCTGCGCGAAGTCGGTAAGCAGCGCGTTGTAAGGACGGCCGTCATCGGGCGCCGTCGCTGCGAACTGCTTCTCGATGTCGCCCGGCTGCACGCGCGAGAGGACGTCGTACTGCTCGATGCCGTCGAGATAGTCGGCGGCCCAGTCGACAAGGCGATGGCCGGCGGCGCGGAATTCGTCAGAGTTCGGATCGAGCTTCGGCATGCGCGGCATCTTCTCCGCCGACGAGCCAATTCGCAAGAGCGAGCACGACCACAACGGTGAGCGGCACGACGAGATGACGCGTCAGGCGCGTCCACGACGTCGAGATGTGCCAGTGCACGTCGTGCGGCGTGACGAGATACGACGCGATGTAGAACGCGAGCTGGATGGCGACGACGAGCAGCACGAATCGCTCGCGTCGCCGTTCGACGTGCGGCAGGATCAGCACGCCGGCGACGAGCGCGATCCAGAGGAGCGGATCGACGAGCGTGAGCGAGAGATCGAGCACGATCGCACCGAGGTCGCGCAGATGCGTGAGAAAGCGCGCAACGACGTTGCCTTCGACCAGATCGGTCGGCAGATGATGAAACGCGCGCAGCAGCATCCACGGCGCGATGACGATCACGCTCGGCCAGAGACGGAGCAGCCACCTGCGCGCGACGAACGTCAGCGCGATGGCGACGGCGACGAGCAGCGCGACCCCTTCGTTCTTGCAGCTGGCGGCGAAGCCGAGCAGCAGCGCGCCGTGTCGCATTGCCGCCTCGTCGTCGTCAACGATCGCGGCGCGCACCATCAGCACGCCCGCGCCACCGAACGCGATCAACGCTCCCTCGGCGAGTCCGACGTAACGCGAGCCGGCCGTCGCCGCGCATGCGAGCGTCGCCAGCGCTGCGACGAGCGGAGATGCTTCACGGCGGGCGACGCTCCAGACGACAAACAGCAGCGCGATCGCGAACGCGACGTTCAGCAGTCCGAGCCAGCGATCGTTCCAGCCGCCGCCGACGAGCGCGATGAAGTCGTAGTTGAAGGTGACGAGCTGCGGATAGTCGGTGTGCGCGAAGGTGTTCCATTCGCTGGAGAGGAAGCGCCAGTCGAGTCCGCGATGCTCGAAGAAGACGCGCGCTTTCAGTCCCCAGATCGCCCAGAAATCCCATTCCCAGAGCGGGGCGAGCGTGGCGTAGAAGGCGTAGGAGATGAGGGTGAGCGCGGTGACGGCGTGAATGAGGATCGCGAATTTGCGTGGCCCCTCACCCGGCCTTTGGCCACCCTCTCCCGGAGGGAGAGGGGATTTCGCGCGCAACGCTCGGAAGGTTGCGGCGAGAAGGAACGCGATCGTGGCGATCAGCGGGAGCGTCCAGGGGACGTCGAAGATCGACAGCACCAGCATCGCGAAGAAGACGATGCCGCTGCCGTAGAGGAAGGCGAGTCCCGCGAGCTTTGTGCCGCGTGCGCGGGGATCGAGCATCAGTGTCGCCGGGATTCCGTACGCGAGGAGCGCGGCGAGGGCGAGGAGCGTCGGCGTCATCGCGTCACCAGCAGTCCGCCGTTACCCTGCCACACCACGCGCGCGTTCGCAGGCGGCTTCACGTGCCAGAACGCGGCGTAACGCGCGCGGCGAAAGTTGTCCATCACTACCGCGTCTTTCGGCGTCACCAGCGGCAGCACTTCGCGTCCCGCGAGAAAGTAGCTGGCGCGGTAATACGCGTACGCGTATCCGTCATCCCACTTCGACGGCGGCACGACGATGGCGATGCTGTCGCCCGATGCGGTATGCGCGGCGACGCCGCGGAGGAAGTTCGGATAGTCGGGATACCAGCCGGTGTCCGCCGACCTTGCGAACGCGGCGCGCAGCGCGGTGCGGTCGATGAAGAGAATTCGCAGCAGCCGATATTCAACCGACGCGACGATGATGACCGCGAGACAGGCGAACGCGAGCGCGCGGCGTGGCGTGATGCGCGTCGACTCCATCCGCTACTGCTTGTCGGGAGTCTTCGCGACGATCGACGGCGTCGCAGGCGGAGCCGTGCAACCGTTCGCGAGCGCCGTTGCGTCGAAGTCAACCGCGTAACGCCCTTCGGCGTACATCTGCACCGTCACCCAGTTCTGACTCGGCCGCGGAGTCGAATAGGCCGACGCGGTGGAACCGGGAACGCGATTGTCGAGGCCGAGCCACATCCAGCCGCCGACGTCGTTCGAGCTCGCCAGCGGCGGGAAGAGCGAGCCGCCGCCGGCCGCCGTCGCCGAAACGACCGGCAGCGTGCCGGCGCACGTTTCCTGGCCGCAAGCGACGATGCTCGGATTGTCCTGCTCGTCGAAACGAATGACGGAACTGCGATTGACCGGCAACGTGGCGTTGCGAACGTATTCGCACTCGTTCTTCGTCGCGCCGACGACCCCTTCACGCCAGATCGTAAAGTCGGTGTGGAAGCTTTCGTGCCCGCCCTCAATCCAGCGCGCGGCGAAAGTCGCAGGCAGCGGCTGGCGACGATCGATCTTCTTCGCGTCGGCCGGCGTGTAGCGGTCGTAGAACGTATACGGCAGTGCCGTCGCGGCAACACTGCCGGCGACGCCGCCGTCCGGTACCGCGCGAATGTGCACGAGCGGACTGCCGCCCGCGTAGTTGCCGGTGGTCGGATCGGGATTGATCTGCTCGTAGTCGCCGGTCAACACGTTGTCGAACAGCAGCACCTCGCGCCAGTACGACTGGTCGAGCGGCGAATCGATACCGCAGCTGTTGACGACGTCGATCGTCACGTAGCCGATGGCATTCGGGTGCTCGCCGCCGACGCGGCAATTCGGCTCGTCACGCTTCCCGGTCGAGAGAATCTTCTGCAAGCGCTCCGTCATCGGCATCGACAGCGAGCCGCCGGCGCGCTCGCACCAGATCTCCGAGTGGAAATTGCCGTTCGCCGAGTTCTCTGCCGACGCGGTGCCGCGCTGATAGTTCGACGAGGTGAACGGCAGAATGCCGCGCGCGATGATCTCGTACAGCGAGAACGTCTGCGCGTCGTAGCCGGTCAGGAAGCAGCTGAACCACATCGCCGGATAGCCGTAATCGGTCCAGATCGTGACGCGAGCGATCTGCGGCGACCGCGAGGTGTTGACGACCGTGAAGACAGTCGTCACCGCGGTATTGCTCGACGCGCGGTAATCGACTTCGAAGTACGGAAGGAGGAGCGTGGCCGCGGGATAGTTCCCGATCTCGCAGCTGGCGTTGTTCTCGGTAATGATCGGTTTCGCAACGGTACCCGCAGAGGCGATCGTCGCGATGAAAAGAAGGGCGAGTGGGAGCAGAAGGCGTTTCATTTCACCGCCTTCTTCACCTGCGGCTGCGGCACCTGCATCACTTCCGCGCCGCCGTTCGGCGTGCAGCCGTTCGCGAGCGTGGTCGCGTCGTAGTCGACGCCGTAACGACCTTCCGCGCGCATGTGGATGATCACCCAGTTCTGACTCGGCCGTGCGCTCGAGTACGTGTTGTTGCCCGACACCGAAATGCCGGCCGCGCGATTGTCGAGATTGAGAAACATCCAGCCGGCGACGCCCTGACTCGAGAGCGGCGGGAAGACCGACGATGCAGTCGGCGGCGCGGCGGTCGACGGCAGCGCCGCGAGGCCGATCGAACCGCCGGTGGTCGCGGACTGCGTCGCACCGCCGACCATCGGATTCTCCGATTCATCGAAGCGGACGATCGAGGAGATCGGCATCGCGGAAACGTTGTTCGTCGAACAGGCGGACGACGCCGGCGCTGCCGCCTCGCGCCAGATCGCGTAGTCGGTCTGGAACTTTCCGGTGCCGCCCTGGATGAAGCGCGCGGCGAACGCGGAAGGAAGCGGCTGGCGGCGATCGATCTTCCGTCCGCCAGTCGGCGTGAAGCGGTCGTAGAAGGTGTACGGAAGCGAGGTCGAGCCGCTGCCGGCCGCGCCGCCTTCCGGAACGGCTTTGATGTGCACGAGCGGATTGCCGCCCGCGTAGTTGCCGGTGTTCGCGTCGGGATTGATTCGCTCGTAGTCGCCGGTCAACACGTTGTCGAAAAGGATGATCTGCGAGTAGTAGGCGATGTCGAGCGGCGAGATGTTCGCGCAGCTGTTCACGACGTCGACGGTGACGTAGCCGACCGCCATCGGATGCGCGCCGCCGACATGACACGTCGCTTCGTCAGCGGAGCGAACGCCGGTCGTCAGCATCGCCTGCAGCGACGCCAGCATGTCGGGCGAGAGATCTCCGCCGGCCGACGCGCAGCTCTCGGTGACGATGAAGTGCGGGTTCGACGCGGTGCTGCCGCTGTTTGATGTCCTGGGCAAACGTCCCAGCGAGATCACGTCCCAGAGCGAGATCGCCTGGACGTCGTACGGCTTCATGAAGATGTTGAACCACGCGGCCGGAAAGCCGTAGTCGGTCCAGATCGTGACGCGCGAGATCTGCGCGTTCGACGACGTGTTGATGATCGTGAAAATCGTGTTCGCGGCGTCGTTGACGCGCTTCCCGAGCTCCACTTCGAAATACGGAAGGAGGAGCGTCGCGGATGGAGTCGTGGAGATGTCGCAGCTGGCGGCGTTCTCGATCGTCATCGCGTGCGGCGCGCTTTGTACGCCGACGCGGCGGGAAGTCGCGGCGAGAAGGCTCGTCGTCACGAGAGAAATTGCGACGACAGACAGCACGCGGGCGGGTCGCATCGGTATGCGTTTATAGCATACGTAAGGCCCGGGCAGCGAACGCTGCCGTCGGTCGTTATCTACCGCACGCCGGCCACTCGGAACTTCACGCGTACCGTGAAGATGACGCCGTCCGGCGTCTTCTGCGCGTTGCCGGTCGGATCGGCGCGATCGATGATGTCGGTATTGCGCAGACGATCGATCACGGCGTTCGCACCGTTCATCGTCGGCGCCCGATACGTGATGATCACCGTGTTGACGCTGATCGCCGTCACGTTGACCGCTTTGCACTCGCCGGCCGCCGCGGAAAGGGCGCGTTTCCACTCGACAGGAATGTTCGCGCTGACGATCTCCGACTGTCCGCCTTCGACGGTGAGCACCGTGACGCGGCGACGATGCGCGATGACGTTTGCGACGTGCCGGTTGAAATCAGGCTCGATGATCTGCAACTCGTCGGGAGCAAGCGTGAGCATCGAGTCGACCCGCTTCGCGCCGCAGACGACGGAGAGTTTCTGCCGGCCGGTCGGAACCGTGCCGACGTTCAATTCGTGTTGCGTTTTCTCCGCCGAAACGTCGCCGACCGTGACCGTGCACGGAGTTTCATCCGAGACGATGCGCACCGCGGCGACCGGCGTCTCGCTCTTCGGTTTCAATCGAAATCCGAGCGGCGAGACGCTGATCGTCTGCACCTTCGCTTCGATGATATTGACGTTGAAATTCGCGGTGCCGCCGTTCGGCGCGCGCAGCATCACTTTGTGCGCACCAGGCGAAAGTCCGCGAACGGTCTGGCCATCCGTCGACGCCACCCCGTACATCTCACCATCCACATACACCTCGGTTCCTGCAGCAACCTGCACGACGAGGTCGCCGGTAGCCTGACTCGGCTCACTGGCGAGAAGAAGAAGCAGTGCGAGGACCATCATGCCGGGAGGCTCCGTTCACGAACCTGCTCTTCGGTGAGGCCGTACAACGGCGGCGTCTCCACGTCGAGCAGCGAGAGATAAAGATACAGCTGACCGCGGTGATGAATCTCGTGCTCGATCATCGACCGCAGCCACTTTCCGACGCGCAGCTCCGCGCCGCCGGGCGTCATGCACTTCGCTTCCAGATCCGATTCCGTCAGCGATGAAAAGATCGCCATCGACTCGTCGTGCATCCGTTTCATATACGCGACGATCTCGTCATAGTCACCGGCGAGCTCTCGTCCATGTCCCGGATAGATGCTCGGACGAAGCATCGCGTTCTCCGCGAACATCCACCGCTCGATCGATGCGATGTGCCGCATCAGATCGCCGAGCGTGAACTTCCCCGGCTTGTATGTCCAGTCGACTTTGTCGGGAGGAACGGTCGCGACGACGCGCATCGTTCGTTCGCGCACCCGCGCGGCGTAATCAATGAGTTCCATGGGATGGGGAGAAGTCTACTTCAGCTGGCGCCACGGCCAAGCAGCACGGCCGGAATCGTCCGCAGCAGAATCTTCAGATCGAGCGACGGCGACCAGTTGTCGATGTACTGCAGATCGAGCTGCATCCAGCGATCGAAGTCGACGTTGTTCCTTCCGCTGATCTGCCAGAGACAGGTCAGTCCCGGCTTCATCGAGAGACGGCGGCGATGCCAGCGCTGATACGCGCCGACTTCTTCCGGAATCGGAGGACGCGGGCCGACGAGACTCATGTCGCCTTTGAGCACGTTCCAAAGCTGCGGCAGCTCATCGAGCGAGAACTTGCGGAGAAAGCGTCCGACGGCGGTGACGCGCGGATCGTCTTTCGCTTTGAAGACCGGACCGCTCATCTCGTTGAGATGGCTCACTTCGCCGCGGCGCGCGTGCGCGTCCTCGATCATCGTCCGGAACTTGTAGAGCGTGAAGATGCGGCCGTTGAGGCCGATCCGTTCCTGCTTGAAGAGCACGGAACCGGGCGACGTCAGCCTGATGGCGATCATCGCCACGACGATCGCCGGCAGCGACAACGTCAGCATCAGCAGCGAGACCGCGATATCGAGCAGACGCTTCGCGGCGAGCTGCGTCTCGTTCGACGGCGTGGTCGTGAAGGTGAGGAACGGAATCCCTTCGAGGTCTTCGATCTCGATACGCGCCACTTTGTTCGGGAAGAAGTTCATGGCGACGCGGGTGCGGATGCCGAGCTCCTCGCACATCAGGAAGATCTGCTTCATCTCGTCGAGCTTCTTGCGCGTGACGGCGAAGACGATCTCGTCGATCGGCTCCGGAGTCTGGCCGCGCTCGAGGAGATTGCGAAGGTCGGGAACGTTGCCGTAAACGCGATAACGCGCCCAGCCGTTGGAGAGCCGATGACCATCTGACACGAAGCCGAGGATCTTGTAGCCCCAGTACTTGTGACCTTCGATCACGCGGGCGATCTCGATGGCGCGGCGGCCGGTACCGACGATGAGGAGCGTCCGGTAGTTGAGACCTTTGAGACGAACGTAGCGCGCGAGGATCCGGAGGAGCGTCTTCTCGAGTAGCAGGATGACGGCGGAGAGAACGACGAAGAGGATGAACCACGACCGCGACAACTGCCGCAGCGGCATGAGGTACGCGATCGTCGCAAGCAGCACGTTGCCGACGACGACGACGCGCAGCGTCGTGTATGCCTCGCGCGTCAGCGGAACGGTGCGGTGCGAGTGATAGCTGTGGTAGGTGAAAAGAAGAACCGACCAGATCACCAGGACCAGCGGATAGATCCTGAGGTAATCCTGCAGAGGGAAGAGACCGGTGGGGAAAATGTCAGGCCGGATCCGCGGCAGGATCAGGTCGCGGATGAAGAAGGCGGCAAAAAATGCGACAGAGGTGAGCCCCAGGTCGGCGAGATAGACGATTCTCGCAATCAGAGAGGCTTTCTGCTTAAGCATTCAATCCTTCGCCCGGCGGAATGGCCGGAATGTACGCCAATTTTTCGCGGAAGGATACAACTCCCGCGCCCGATGTACGGCCCCGGCAAACGAAACGTCCAGGCTCAGCCGCAAAGCGAGGCGAAGAGCTGCTCGTACGCATCGGTAACCGCTTCCCACGAGTATCGCTCCGCCGCTCGCTTCCGCGCCGCAATCCGCATCGAATCACGCAGTTGCACCGATCCGGACCATTCGCGAAGCATGCCGGACAGCGTCTCCGCGGGACGAAGTTGGAAGTAACCGACCGCGTCGCCGCCGACTTCCCTGTTCTCCGGCGTGTCGTTCGCGACGACGCAGCCGCCCGAGCCCATCGCCTCGATCAGCGCCGGGTGCGTTCCGCCGACTTCGGTTGCCTGGATGTAGATGAGCGCGTTGCGCTGCAGCGTCCGATAGTCGGCGCCGTAGAGCGCGCCGGGGAAGCGGACGCTCGGCGACTCGTGACGTTTCAGCTCCGCGACGAGCTCCGGCGCGTAAAGACCGGCGCCGAGCATCACCAGCGGCGGCGCATTGCTCGATAAAGCATGGCGCAGCTTCTCGTACGCGAGGACGACTTCGAGCGGATTGTTCTCCGGCTCGAAGCGGCTGACGTAAAGGAGGTAGCGCCGCGGCTCGACGCCGATGCGCGCGAGTACGTCACTGTCCTCTTCGTCGGGAAAGCCGGCGCCGTACGGAATCGTGAGCGGGTCAAGCGCGAAGGTGCGGCGATAGTAATCGGCGATCACGTCGGCATCGGCGATGACGCGATCGGCGAAAACGGCCGAGAACGATTCGCCAATCGCGTAAACCGCTTTCCCGGCGACATTCCACTTGCGACGACGACGTTCGATACCGTCGACGTTGATCGCCACCGGAATGCGCGCCGCGCGAAGCAGCGGGAGGACGAACGCATTCGCGGCGTTGCAGAGGAGCACAGCGTCGAAGCGCCGGCGCAGCGCGTCAACCGTCGAGAAGAACGTATGGCTGACAGTCTCGAAGTATTTCCCCTGCATCGCAGGGACGACGATCCGAGCAATACCGTTCCAGCTGTCATCCCGAGCGTCAGTGAGGGATCCGGGCGGGCGGGGCGCCCCACTGTCCGCGCCCCGCCCACCCGGATCCCTCGCTACGCTCGGGATGACAGTGTCGCGGCAGTACACGCTCACGCGATGCCCGCGTGCGACGAGCCGCGTTCCGAGCTCCGCGGCGAAGGTCTCGAAGCCGCCGTAGCGCGGTGGAACGCCGCGCGTGCCGAGGATGGCGAGGTTTAGCGGAACCACGGCGCCAGCTCCCGATCGGAGACGACGCGCCGCCGCTGAATTTCCCGTCGCTTCGCCATAATCCGGCGGCGATTCTTCCACAGCCACGCCAGCGCCGGAAGCGAGCTCCGCTCGATCGTCAGCACCGCCGCGATCGCAACGATGTCGCGAGTGAGCTCGAACGGCGCATTCCGCAGCGCGAGATACACCCCTTCGTTCTTCAGTCGAAGGAGGAAGCGATTCTTCACCGAGTGCATGTTGATCGCCGGCGACAACGCGCGCCGCACCTCCGGCGTCACCGTCCGAACGTGATATGCGATCGCGTCGGGAACGTACAGCGCGCGATAGCCGAAGAGCCGTCCGCGCCACGCGAGGTCGGCGTCTTCGCGATAGGCGAAAAAGTCTTCGTCGAACACTTCCCCATCGATCGCGACCGCCTGAAGAAACGAGCGGCGATACAGCGCGCAGGCGCCGGAGACGCCGAAGACTTCCGTGACCGTTTCGCCGGAGATGTCGATCTCGCCCTGCCCGATATCGAAGTGACGTCCACTGCGCGTAAAGCGGATTCCTTTCGAGTCGATGACATCCCGCGGCTCGATCGCATCACCGTCTGCGCGCAACAGTTTTCCGGTTGCAGCGCCATACGTCTCCCCTGCCGCTTCGAGCGCGGCGATCAAACGCTGGACGTACGTCGGAGTGAGATACGCGTCGGGATTGCAGAGCAAAACGTACTCGCCACGCTCGACCGCCAGCGCCTGATTGACCGCCGCAGAAAAGCCGCGATTCGTCGCGTTGCGGATCACGCGAACGCCGTCGCCGACGATCTCGAGCGAATCATCGGAGGAAGCGTTGTCGACGACGATCAACTCGACCGCGATCGACTGCAACGCGATGCCGGCAAGACAGCGCGGGAGATAACGCGCGCTGTTCCAGGTGACGAGAACGACGGAGATCACGACGGGAGTTTACGCACCGCGAACGCAAAGCGCCGCAACGATCCGCCGCGAAGCCGTTCGCCGACGCTGTGCGAACTAACGCACCGGCCCGTGGCCGGACCAGCGCGTAAATGCGCGCTCCATCACCTTCACGTACGCGCGCATCGCCTGCCATCGGCCGACGTCCGGGTGTCCGAAGCCGACCAGCGCGGCCGGCAGCCGCAGCAACATCCCGGCGACGATCACCCAGCGCAGCGCTTCCGCTTCGCCCGGCGTCAGCCACTTCGTCGCGTAGCGGAACATGTTCCGATACCAGACATCGATGAACTGCGCGAACGGCACGTGCTCGAGACTCGCGCCGCCGAAATGCCGCGCCCACGCGGCCGGCACGACGTAGATCGCCTTGTTCGCAGCGGCGAGTCGCCGGCAGTAATCGACATCCTCGAACCACGCCGGCGAGAACTGCTCGTCGAGCGGACCGACCTCTTCGTAAACATCTTTCCGAATCAGCAGCGCCGCCGCGGCCGGCTGTTCGATCCGCTGCGGCGCAGTCAGATCGAGATCGCGATACCTGTAATACGCCGTCGCCGGATTTCTCGGGAACACTTTCCCGATCAGCAACACCTCGGAGATCAGCGTCCGGAGCGTCGGCAGCCGCCGCAGCTGAAACTCGCGCTGCGATACGCCGCTCTCATCCGAGAGCAGCGGCACCGCAGCGGAAACGTGCGGATTCGCTTCGAGGTATTCGAACAGCACCGCGAGCGCGCGCGGAGCGAGCTCGCAGTCGGGATTGAGCAGGAAGATGTAGCGGCCGCGAGCCGCGGAGATCGCGCGATTGCTGCCGGCCGCAAAGCCGTCGTTCATCTGCGAGCGGATCGTGCGAACGCCGCCGGCGTCATCGACGAGCCGCATCGTGTCGTCGGCGGAAGCGTTGTCGTACAGCAGCACTTCGTACGCGAGTCCGTCGCACGACTCGGCGAGCGCTTCGAGGCAGCGGCCGATCCAGCGCTCGCTGTTCCAGGTGACGATGACGATCGAGAGATCGACCGGACGATCGTCGGCGACCGGCGGCACTTTCCAAAGTGCGGGCCGCGTCGTCGTCTCGACCGCTCCGACGTCTGTTTTCTTTAGTTTTCTCGCTTCTGCCATTTGCTGACTGCTTCGACCAGCGGCCTCGTGACGATATCCCACGCGAATCGCGGCTGGATGCGTTTCAAATTACGTACGCATTTCGCGTGGAACTCGTCGTCCCGGAGCAAAGAACGCACCGCGGCGGCGACCGCATCGACATCCGACGGCGGCACCACGATTCCGAGCCCTTCCCGTTCGACGAGCTCCGCCGCAAACCCTTCACTTGTTGCAATTACGGGGACGGCAGCGGCGATTGCGTCGAACAGCCTGGTTCGAATGGAACAGGCTGCCTCCGCTGTCGGACGGTGGAGCATGATAGCGGCTTTGCCGCGGCGCAGCCACGACAATCGCTCGCGGTACGGCACCCACTCCTCGTTCGCGGAAACGAATTCGCCGCCGCGCGCGAGGAGCTGATCGAAGCGATCTTCACGCCGCCGATCGATGAGCTCTCGATTCGGTCGGGAGCGGCCCAGGAAGAGAAGATGGGCGGGAGTGCCTTCGCGATTGAGTTTCACGATCGCTTCGACGGCGATCGCGGGATCGAGCCATTCCCAGGTTCCGCCGCCCCACACAACCAGTGCTGAGTGCTGAGTGCTGAGTGCTGAGTCGGGGACCCGTTCAACACCAAACGGTATCTCGAGCCATTGCGTGTCTGTCGTTTTCAGCTGGTCGTAGAACCTGCGCTGCTGTTTGGTTGCCGCGATCAACAGATCGGCTCTTTTGAGCGCTCTTGTGAGGCGCCACCATTCGGCGGCGAGGTGGATTCGTTGTCTTGGGTTCGGTGCGTTGCCGTACAGCTCTCTCAGTTCGAGGACCTGCGGGTCGAAGAGATCGGCAATCCACTTTTGATCGCGGCGGATGAAGCGGAGATCGCGGGCGCTTTGCGAGATGACGACGTCGGCGTCGCGAAAGGCTTCCGCGCTTCGCTCGACGATCCGGAAATCTCCGTGCGCTTCTTCGACCTTCGCCACCAGTGTCGTCTCGAAATGCTTCGCCAGCTCCTCGGCGAAGTGATACGCGCGGATTCCTGGTCCGGCCATTCGTGCGCCGACGACGTCGGGTGTTGAGACGACGACGCGGAATGATGAATCGTGAATGCGGAATGATGAATGGCCGCTGGCCTGCTCGTCTCGATTCATCATTCATCATTCATGATTCATCATTCGAATCATCCCTTCAATGACGCCACGCAGCGACGCCCTGCCGCGTAGCAACAAGCGCACGTCTTCCCACAACAGCGCGCCGATTCGTCCGACTCCTTTGTGCATTCGCGCGACGCGGTAACGGTTGCGCGTCCGGAGATACTTCGCGTCGACGCGCGATGACGACTGCGATCCGCGGTGCGTCGCTTTCGCTTCTGCGATCACGCGCAGCGACCAGCCCTGCTCGCGCAGCCGCGCGCTCAGCTCGACGTCTTCGTAGTACGCGAAGAAGCGCTCGTCGAATACTATCGCGCCGAGCGCTTTCACACGGTACAGCGCAGCGGTCGCGGAAACGCCCCACGCGTTTGGCAGCTCCGTTCCGAGCGGCAGTCCATGACCGAGCTGGCGAAAGGTGCCGTCGGAGATGTCGATGCCGGCGCCGTCGATCGTTGTGTCGTCGCGGCGGATGATCGTCTGCACGGCGGCGAGTTTCGCATCGGCGTCCATCGCCGCGACGAGCGTCGCCAGCCAGTCGCGATCGGCGACGACGTCGTTGTTGACAAGCGCGACGTACGGCGCGGTGACGTGCGTGAATGCGGCGTTGACGCCGCCGGTGAACCCGAGATTCGTTTCGCTGCGGATCACCTCCGCGTTCGCGGCGACTCTCGGGACGGTCGAGCCGTTGTCGAAGACGATGATCCGCGCCGGCGGAAGCGTTTGCGCGCGCAGCGCCGCGAGGCACTCGTCGAGCATCGCGCCGCCGTCGATGTCGAGGACGATCACGTCAACGCTCATGCACCATCCGATCGAGATTCGCATCGCCGCCGAGGCAACGCAATTCGGTGCGGCCGTCGCGCGGAAGGTCGATGCGAATCGAACCGTAATCGAACTGGCCGCCGGTGCGCGGCAGCGCGTACGTTTTCCCGCCGAGCGAAATCGTCGCGCCGTTTTTCGATGCGTACTCGATCGTCGACGGTCCGCCGCGCGCGAGAAACGACAGCGAGTCGCCACGCGTGACGAGCCAGCCACCGCGATAGACGTAACGCGCCACTTCGTACACCCACGGATAGAGCTCGCCGCCGTGATGAACGACGTGCGCGTCTTCGAATTCGATTCGCTGCGCGGGATGCCGCGCGACCGCGATACCGATTGCGATGAGCAGCGCCAAAGCGGGACCGATCAGCATTCGAGGAACGGTAATGAATCGCGACGCGATGATGCAGACGACGAGGACCAACGACGCGACGATCCCCGCTTCGTTCAGCCGGATGAAGCTCGGGATCAATCGCGACGCGTCGGCGTGCAGATGGATCGACAGCCATTCGCCGAGCGGGCTTTCGCCGTTCGCGATGTGGAAAAGCCGCCACGGATACGCGAGTCCGTGAATGACGAGCGCGATCGTGGCGATGGCAATCGGCGCGATGAAGGCGCGCGCGCGATCGAGCAATGCCGCGCAGCCGAGCGCGAGAAACGGCATCGCCACGGTGATGTACCGCAGAGGCGGCGACCAGCCGCCGTGCCATTCGGGACGCGGACACAGATAGAGAATGTAGAGCGCCACCGACGACATGCCGAGCCGGAAACCTTCGGGCATTGCGCGCCAGCGGACGAGCGCAAAAAGGGCGAGGAGATAGAACGGCGCCTGAAACGCGATGCCGGCAGCGCCGTCGAGCGCGAGTCCGAACAGTCCGCGCACGACGCCGGCAATCGCGAACGGATCACGCAGCTCGCCGGCGCGATGGACGTTCGTCGCGCTGCCGGAGATCGCCCAGACGATCGCCAGCGGCGTGACGAACAGCAGCGCCACGACCGCGTACTGCATCGCCGTCATGCGGCGACGCGCGGCCAGCGCGCGGAAGACGACGACGATCGCGATCAGCATGAAGCGGAGTTTCAGCAGCACCAGCGCGAAGAGCGCCGGCAGCCAGCGGGCAACGCGTCGCTGCCGCACGCCGCGCACCGCTTCGACGAGCAGCCATGCGGCCGGAATTTCCGGCCAGATGCGCACCGCGAAGAAAAGAATCGGCGGACCGAACGCGATCAGCGGAAAGAGACAGCGCGTCGTCGCATCGGAAATCCCTTCGTCTTCGAACAGGCGAACCGTCGAGCGCGCCAGCAGCGCGCCGAAGATCGCCATCATCGCCAGCGCGCCGGCGAGTCCGCCGGCGAGGTAACCTGGAATCAGCAGAATCGAGAGGAACGGTTCATGACGCGAGTAGCGCTCGCCGTTGCGGCCGACCGGATCGCCCTGCTGCGGTTTGAGATCGGTCCGCTCCGTCGCCGACTTCGCGAGCGTCGCATATTGATTGCCGAGATCGAGATCGCGATCGTGTACCAGCGACTCGGTGACGAGCAGATAGAACGGCTCGTCACCATCGATTGGGAACTGCATCATCGCCGGAATCGCGCAGGCGTAAACGACGAGCGCGAGCAGCGCGGCGCGATTCGCACTCCAGCGCACGTCGCTCGCGTCAGCGAGCGCGAGAAAGAGCGAGAAGAGCGCGAGCTTCGTGACGGCGAACGCGATCAGCAAAAAGACGGGATCGAACGACGCGTCGCGCGTCAGCATCGCCAGCGCCGCGACGAGCGCCCATGACGCGGCATCGACGGCTGCATAGCGGCGCATCGTCCGGCCGCGGAAGAAGGCGTACGGCAGCAGCGCGAAAAGGGCGAAGACGAACAGCGTCAGCGTCAGCGTCATCATCAGCGCCGCGGCAGCTCGATCGATTCGATCTGAAGCGAAGCGGCGCGCGGCAGCGACGGCGCCGCCGTGATGCGCACCGCTTCGATGTGCTGCGGCGCGTCGACCGTGATCCGTCCGGCGCCGGTGAACCACGACTCCGCGCCGTAGCCGATCAGCCGCCACGACGGATTGCGCGGCAGCCGGTTGCGCGAGGTGAAGAGATGCTCGCGGCGCATGAATCCCCAGTCGGCGACATCGCCGACGGCGATCGGCCGCGACGCGATCACGTTCCGCTTCGCGTCGAGCGCTTCGATCGTGCCGAGCGTGCCGCTGCGCATCGACGAGACATTCGCGCCGCTGGCGGTGATGACGACGCGGCGCGATGGCGCGACATCAAAGAGCAATGCCTGCGACGGCGCGAGCGCGGTGTCGACCGGAATCCGATCGAACGTCGTCGTTGCCGGCATGCAGAAGAGCAGCGCCAGTCCGCCGGCTGCCGCGACGATCGGTGAGAGCCGTCCGACGAGCGCGATCCCGAGCACGATCGCGAGAAAAACTGGCGGCATCGCATGAATTGCGGCGCCGCTCCACGCGAAGAGGACGATGACGAGCAGCACCATGAGCTTCGCCGGCGCGTCGGTCACGCTGCAGAGCATCATCAGCGCCGCGGCGATGAGCAGCGGCGCGAACGAGTAGCGCGCGAACGGCACAAGCGCCGCGAAGACGATCGCCGCCGCGAGCCGGAAGCGTTGCGGCAGCAGCGCGGCCAGCGCCGCGAGGAGAAACGGAAAGGCGAGCGCCTTCAGCGGAAAGAGCGGCGTTGCGGCGGCGGCGAGGGTCGCTGCCGGTGCGTTGCGCGTGGCGCGAAGGACGAGCAGCGCGCCACCGAGGATGATCGCTTCGCGCCACCAGACGATGCTGTCGAAAGGAATCCAGCGGAGAAGCGCGACGGCGGCGATGACGATCGCGATTTCCTGTGTTTCCAGTGTGGCGGCGGGCCGCCACATGGAGCCTGCAAACGCGGCCGCGACGATCACGCCATATGTCAGCAGCCGCAGCCGCTCATCCGGAATCGCGATGCCGGCCACGATCAGCAGCGGCACGGCGACCTGCAGCGCCGCCGACTCCGCGCTCCAGGCCAGCAGCGTCACGATCACCGCCACCAGCGGCAGCGCGCGATCGATCGGCGTCGCCGCCGGCACCGCCAGCGCACAGGCGTATGCCGACGCGACGGCGGCGACCAGCCACGCCACTGTCATCCCGAGCGTCGCGAGGGATCCGGGCGGGCGGGCGCGCGCAGCGGTGGCCATCGCGCCCCGCTCGCCCGGATCCTTCGCTACGCTCAGGATGACATTCACTCGCCGAAGTCTACGTCGTCACCGCGGCATGCGTCGGGTCGCGCACGAAATCGGGATCGAATCCGTCGATCGTTTCCGGCGTCAGCGCGGCGCGGAAAACCAGCCGCGCATCGCCGCGCAGCCGCAGATCGCGCAGCTCGCCGCCGGCCAGCGTGAACGACACTTCCAGCGTGATCCCGCTGCGCGTCAGCACCGACACCGGCGACCGCACTTTGCCGAACATCGCGCTCGTCGAAACCGACGCGACAACTCCCGAGCCGCACGAGAGCGTCTCCGCTTCGACACCGCGCTCGTACGTCCGTACTTCGATCGAGTTCCAGTCGCGGATGACGACGAAGTTGACGTTGGCGCCGTCGGGCTGCAGCTCATCGTGATTGCGAATGGCGCGCCCCATCGGAACGATCTCCTGCTGCCAGAGATCGCGGCGCAGAAAGACAACGTAATGCGGAACGCCGAGGAGAAGCGAGCTTCCCTGCACGAGATGCTCGCCGACGCGCAGCGGACGATGCGCCTGAAATCGCTGCGGCGACGGGAGCGAGAGCGTGACCGTGTTCCCCTCCCCCACTTCGGCGCCGATCACACCGGCATCGGTCTCGATCGTCATCCGCCGCGGTGCGATCACGCTCAGAAACGCGAAGCGCGCCGCGCAGCGGGTGCCGTTCGCGCAGAAGTCGGCGCGCGAGCCGTCGGAGTTGAGATAGATCATCCGAAACGTGGCGCGCGCGGAGCTCTCGATGAGGATGAGTCCGTCGCCGCCGACCGAAAGATGCGGAGTACAAATCCTCCGTGTCAGCTCGGTGACGTTCGCCACGCGACCGCCGCGATTGTCGATCACGACGAAGTCGTTTCCGCCGCCTGCCATCTTGGCAAAAGCGAGCGGATCTTGTTTACCGCCCTGGGTTTGTCCGAACGCTCTCATCGGAATTTTAGCCTCATGCGCCGGTTAGGACGCGGGGTCCGTATTCTCGCACGACCGAAACCCTGCGCCGTGCCGGCCGTCCGAGTGAGAGACCGATCGTTCGACTTCTCGGGGGTACCTTTGAACCGACTCACCCGTCACATCGCTACAGCTTTGCTCGCGCTCGCGGCGTTGCCGCTTGCAGCGCAGTCGCAGCAGCAACCGCAGACTCCTGCATCCGAAGTGCCGAAGCTCGTCGATACGATGGAAGTCAAGGTCATCAACGTCGACGTCGTCGTCACCGATAAAAAGGGGAACACGATCAAAGGGCTGACGAAGGACGACTTCGAAGTGCTCGAGAACGGCGTCCCGAAAGCGATCTCGAACTTCTACGAAGTCGAGCCGCGCGCTGCAACCGCAACCGCCACGTCGACGACGCCCGGCCCGGCTCCCGCCCCCGCTCCCGCGAAAGTGGAAGCGGTCCCCGAGCACATGAAGCGGCGGATCATCTTCTTCGTCGATAACCTCTCGCTCGCGCCGTTCAACCGCAACCGCGTCTTCAAGGACATGAAGCTGTTCGTGAAGAACGTGATGCGCCCCGGCGACGAGGCGATGATCGCGACGTTCAACCGCAGTCTCAAAGTGCGGGTGCCGTTCACGAAGGACACCGCCCAGCTCATCCAGACCTTTGACGTCATCGCCGGTGAATCAGGCCTCGGCCTGAACAATCGCAGCGACATGCGCGACACGCAGAGCCACATCAAAGAAGCGCGCAGCTACGACGAAGCGCTGGCCGCCGCGCGCGCCTATTCGCAGTCGATCGAGCACGATCTTCGTCAGAGCGTCACGTCGATCGTCGGACTGATGCAGACGCTGGCCGGCGTCGAAGGAAAAAAAGTGCTCGTCCTCGCCAGCGAAGGCTTCCCGATCCAGCCGGGCCGCGAGATGTTCGAGTACCTCGAAGAGCAGCAGCGCGAGCGCAGCGGCTGGGGACAGGGCTCGACGTTCATCGAAGGAATGCACTTCGACGCCGCCGAACTGATTCGCTCCATCGGCAGAGCGGCGAACGCGAACGACATCACAATGTACGCGATCCACGCGGGCGGTCTCGCCGCCGGTAATGAATCGGGCAGCGCGGAAAACGCGGCGCCGACGTCGTTCGCGGTCTCGCAGGCGGCGCTGTCGAACAGCACCGAGTCGCTGCGGATGCTCGCCGACATGACCGGCGGACTCGCTTCCGTGCAGACGAACAATTTCGCGAATGCCTTCGTCCGCATTCAGCGCGATCTCGATTCCTACTACTCGCTCGGCTATCGCGCCGGCACGGAGCGCGTCGATCGTCAGCGCTCGCTGCAGGTGCGCGTGAAGAATCGCGCGTACATCGCTCGCGCGCGGCAGACGTTCGTCGAGAAATCGCCGGTCGCCGAAATGAGCGACCGCATCATCGCCAACCTCCTCTATCGGACGAAGCAGAACGACCTGCAGATCCTGATGAAGATCTCGACGCCGCGGGCAACCGAGGATCGCGATCTTTACAGTGTGCCGATCGAGATTCAGATCCCGATGGAGAAACTGACGCTGATCCCGCAGGGCGACTTCGCATACGCCGGCGGCTTCACGGTGTACGTCGCGGTCGCGAACAAAGACGGCGACATGTCGGACGTGCAGCGCAAATCGCATCAGATTCACGTCGACGCTGCCGACATGAAATCACTCGGCGGCAAGCACTACACCTACACGCTCGATCTGATGATGGAGCGCGGACTGAACAAGGTGTCGGTCGGCGTGATCGACGACGTCTCGAACGAGACCGGCTGGGCGCGCGATCAGATCATTGCGCAGGACCTGAGATAAGGCGTGCTGAGTGCAGAGTGCAGAGTGCTGAGTAAAACCGAACAGCACTCTGCACCTTCTGACTCAGCACTCTGCACTCTGCACTCTGCACCTTTCCCATGCGCTACCTGTTAACTCTCCAGTACCTCGGCACTCGCTACGCGGGCTGGCAAACCCAGGCGAACGCGGTCGGGGTACAGCAGGTCATCGAGGAAGCGCTCTCGAAGATGTTCGCGGCGCCGGTGAAGATCGAAGGCGCCGGCCGGACCGACTCCGGCGTGCACGCGCGAGCACAGCGCGCGCACGCCGATCTTCCGCGCGAGATCGAGTCGCGCGGACTCGTGCTCGGCGTCAACAACCTGCTGCCGCACGACATCCGCGTCGTCGCAGCCGAGCAGGTCGCGGACGACTTCCACTGCCGCTTCCGTTCGAAAGAGAAGACGTACGTCTACCAAATCTGCAACGCGGAAGTGGCCGACGTCTTCATGAGCGAAACGCACGCGCACGTCCCGACGCCGCTCGACGCCGCGCTGATGCACACCGCGCTGCAGCCGCTCCGCGGCACGCACGACTTCGCCGTCTTCACGGTCGCGGCGCCTGAAGTGTCGTCGACGATTCGGACCATCACGCGAGCCGACGTGACGCGGGACGGAGACGCGATCCGAATCACCATCGCCGCCGACGGCTTTCTGCGCTACATGGTCCGCCGCATCGCCGGTTCGCTCATCGAGATCGGCCGCGGCCGCCTCGCGCCGGAAGCGATCGTCACCGAAGCACGGTGGACGGCCCCCGCAAAAGGGCTGATACTTGAAAGCGTAAAGTACTAGAAACCAGTACAAGGTATGGGGTATGAGGTATGAGTGCTTCGTCTTCTTCTCATACCTCATGCCCCATACCTCATGCCCGATCTGCACTCAGCACCAGGTTAAGATGACTTCTTTTTCATGATCGACCTGAGGAAACTCGCCGAGGCTGGATCGATCGAGGAAACGCTCCTGGAGCGGATCGATCTCGCGCGTTTGCCGCGGCATATTGCCGTGATCATGGACGGCAACGGTCGCTGGGCGAAGTCGCGCAATCTTCCTCGCGTGGAAGGTCACCGCTCCGGCATCGCCTCGGTGCGCGAGATCGTCGAGACCTCCGCCCGCCTCGAGCTCGGCGTCATCACGCTCTATGCGTTCTCCGTTGAAAACTGGAAGCGGCCGCGCTACGAAGTGGCGACGCTGATGATGCTGCTCAAGGAGTACCTCCGCAAAGAGCTGGCGACGCTGATGAGCAACAACATCCGCTTCGTCCCGATCGGCCGCATCGACGGACTCGATCCCAGCGTGCAGCGCGAGCTCCGCTACGCCGAAGCGGAGACGTCGAAGAACACCGGGCTCCTCTTTCAGATCGCGCTCAACTACGGCGGCCGCGCCGAGATCATCGACACCGTCAACCGCATCATGCAGCTCCTTCGCGAGAAGGAAATGGGCGATGCCGTGATCGATGAAGACTTCTTCGCCAACCACCTCTACACCGCCAGCGTCGAAGATCCCGACCTGCTCATTCGCACCAGCGGCGAGCTGCGCGTCTCCAACTTCCTGCTCTGGCAGATCGCTTACGCCGAGATCCACGTGACGAAAACGCTCTGGCCCGATTTTCGGAAACGCCATCTCTTCGAAGCGATCATCGACTTCCAGTCGCGCGATCGCCGCTTCGGCGGCGTCGACGAGTCGGATAAGGAGATGTTCGTGGAAACCCAGTCGTGAGGACTGAGGACTGAGGACTGAGTGAGAAGCAGGGCGACTCGACGCGCAGCGCACTCAGTCCTCAGTCCTCAGTCCTCAGCACTTCGCTTAGACTGCCGCGAATGAAGTACACCCGCGAGCTAACCACTCTTGTCGCCGCACCCGTCGCCATCTGGATCATCGGATGGGCGCCGGAGGCGGTGTACGACGGCGCGCTGGCGATCGTTGCGGGACTGGCGCTTTACGAGTTCCTCGAGCTCGGACGCCACAAAGGCTATCGGCTGCCGATGGTCCTCTGCATCCTGCTGATGCTCTTCATCTTCGCGGCGTTCATCTTCGAGCCGGTCTCGGTCGAGATGGGCGTCTTCGCCACGCTGCTGCTGATTCCCGCATCGTACGTATTCGGTCGCGGCGTGCTCGACGAAGCGCTGCCGTCGAGCGCGATCGCCGTGATGGCGACGCTCTACGTCGGCATGCTCGGCGGCTCGCTGATCCGCCTGCACAAAGACTTTCCGGTCGGCTGGAAGCTCGTCTTCTTCCTGCTGGTCGTCGTCTGGATCGGCGACGCCGGCGCGTACTACGTCGGTAAGAACTTTGGGAAACACCGCCTCTCGCCGCGCATCAGTCCGAAGAAAAGCGTTGAGGGACTGATCGGCGGCTGCATCACGGCGATCATCGCCGCGATCGTCATCCAGTTGACCATCTTCCACGAGTTCCCGCTGCATCACGCGGCGATCGCCGGCGTCATCCTCTCCATCACCGGCGTCGTCGGCGATCTCGCCGAGTCGATGTGGAAACGCTCCGCGGCCGTGAAGGACTCAGGGACGCTGATCCCCGGCCACGGCGGCTTTCTCGATCGCTTCGATTCGATCTTCTTCACCGCGCCGATTCTTTACGTCTACTGGGTATTGATTCTCAACGGCTTCACCAGTTTCAGGATCATGTCCGCGTGAAACGGATCTCCATCCTCGGCAGCACCGGTTCGATCGGCCGCTCGACGCTCGATGTCGTCGACGCGTTCGGCGATGAGCTGTCCGTCGCCGGCCTCGCCGCCGGCGGCAATCTCGAGCTCCTCGCCGAACAGGTGCGCCGCTATCGTCCCGAGCTCGTCTCCGTGCGCAGCGAGCGCGACATCGAGCCGCTCCGTGCGCGCATCGGCAGCGGCATCGAGATCGCCCACGGCGCCGACGGCGCGTCGGCCGTCGCATCGCTCGATTCCGCCGACTGCGTCATCGCCGCGATCGTCGGCGCCGCCGGCATTCCGCCGGTTCACGCCGCGCTCATGCGCGGAAAACGGGTCGCCATCGCCAACAAAGAAGTGCTCGTCGCCGCCGGCGACGTCATGACGCGCGCCGCGCGCGAGCACGGCGGCGAGATCCTTCCCGTCGACTCCGAGCACAACGCCGTGCATCAGGCGCTGCGCTGCGGTACCGAGCGCGAAGTCGCGCGCATCATCCTCACCGCGTCAGGCGGCCCGTTCCTGCGCCGCGAGCTCTCGACGTTCGGCGACGTCAGCATCGACGCCGCACTCGCCCATCCGACATGGAAGATGGGGAACAAGATCTCGATCGATTCGGCGACCATGATGAACAAAGGGCTTGAGGTGATCGAAGCACATCACCTCTTCGCCACGCACGTCGATCGGATCGACATCCTCATTCACCCGCAATCGATCGTCCATTCGATGGTCGAGTACATCGACGGCTCGATCATCGCGCAGCTGTCGGCGACCGACATGAAGTTCCCGATCCAGTACGCGCTTTTCTATCCCGACCGGCGCGAATCATCGTTCGCGCGGCTCGATCTCGCGAAGATCCGCTCGCTCGAATTTCTGCCGGTCGATCCGCAGCGTTTTCCTGCCGTCGCTCTCGCGTACGCGGCGTCGCGCGAAGGCGGCTCGATGCCGGCCGTGCTCAATGCGGCCAACGAGATTGCGGTGGAACGTTTCCTCGCGGGAGAACTTCCCTTCACCGGAATCGTAGAACTGGTGAGCCGCGTGCTCGACCGCCATTCCGGAAACGTCGCGCCGATCGATTCGGTCGGCGACGCGCTGGCGTGGGACGGCTGGGCGCGCAATGAGGCTCGCGGAATCGATGTTGCAGTTGCGCGATAACTGACCAATGCACACTTTCCTCACGAACTTCGCCGGCTTCGTTCTCGTGCTCGGCTTTTTGATCTTCGCTCACGAGTCGGGACACTTCTTTGCCGCGAAGTTTTTCGGCGTTCGCGTCCTCGTCTACTCGTTCGGGTTCGGCAAACGGATCGCCGGCTTTCGCCGCGGCGACACCGACTACCGGCTTTCGCTGATTCCGCTCGGCGGCTACGTCCGGATGGCGGGCGACATGCCGGAAGATCAGGCAACGCTCACCTCTCCCGCCGACGGCGTCGATGCTGCGCCGACCGGTGCTCCCGACGAGTTCCTTTCGAAGCCGAAGTGGCAGCGCTTCATCATTCTCTTCGCCGGTCCGTTCATGAATCTCGTGATCGCGGTGGCGTTCCTCGCCGGCATTTCGATGTACGGCACGCAGACGCCGATCATCGGACCGGTCATCGGCACCGTCAGTCCGAACAAACCGGCCGCGCGCGCGGGACTGTTGCCTGGCGATCGCATCGTTCGCATCAACGGCGAGGCGATCAACGAGTTCGACGATCTCCGCCTCGTCATCAGCATGCACGGCGGCTCGCTGCTGCACATCGACTACGTTCGCAACGGCGTCGTTCGCACCACGACGCTGACGCCGGAGAAAGAAGAGAGCGACTACGGTCCGGTCGGCCGCGCCGGCGTTCGTCCGTTCGTGCCGGTGCTCGTCGGCGAAGTGCGTCCCGCGACGCCCGCGGCCGCGGCGGGACTGCGCACCGGCGATCTGATCGTCGGCATGAACGGCAAGCCGATCAGCCAGCTCGATGACCTCGTTCCCATTCTTCAGAACGCGAAAGGCGCTCCGCTCGCGCTCGACGTGAAGCGCGGTGAGACCCGCTTCCGGACGACGCTCGGCGCCGTGAAAGGGCTCGATCCGAACGACGCCTTCCGCGGCTTCGATCTTCCGATGAAGAAGACGAAGCTCTCGCTTTTCCCCGCCATCAAAGACAGCGTCGAACAGAACGTGAAGATGCTGAAGTACACGTTCATCACCATCGGCCGGCTCTTCCGCGCCGAGGGGAGCGTGAAGGAGCTGAGCGGCCCGCTGTCGATCGCGCGTATTTCCGGCGAGATGCTCCGCCGCGGCGCGATGGAAACGATCGCGCTGATGGCGATGATCTCGCTGCAGCTCGGCTTCATGAACCTGCTGCCGATTCCGGTGCTCGACGGCGGCCACATCATGGTGCTGCTCGTCGAAGGGATCGCGCGCCGCGATCTCTCGCTGCGCGTGAAGGAGCGGATTCAGCAGGTCGGCTTCGCCGCGCTCGCCGCACTGATGATCGTCGTGATGTACAACGACGTCATTCAGAACGTGCTGCGATTCCGAAAAGGCTAGCCGCGCACCATCAGCAGCCGCAGCACATCGAGCGCGCTCTGCGTCGAGAACCACTTCACGATCGTGCGCGGTCCCTGCCAGAGGAACTTGCGATGCTTCGTCGCCGACGGACCGGCGACCGCGATGTGCACGGTGCCGACCGGCTTCTCCGCGCTGCCGCCGCCGGGACCGGCGATGCCGGTGACCGCGACTCCATAAGTCGTCCCGAAGCGCGCGCGGATTCCTTCCGCCATCGCCCGCGCCACCTCTTCCGACACTTCGCCGTGCGCGCGAATCAGTTCACGATCGACACCGGCCAGCGCGACCTTCGCGTCCGCCGTGTAGCAGACCGCGCCGCCCATGAAGTACACCGAGCTGCCGGCGATGTCGGTGATGCGGGATGAGAGCAATCCGCCGGTGCACGACTCCGCGGTCGACAGTGTTTCGCCGCGCGCGGTGAGCAGCGCGCCGATCACCGATTCGAGTGAATCGTCGTCGCTGCCGAAGATCCGATCGCCGAAGAGCGCGCGCACTTCCGCTTCGCGCGCGGCGATCAGCGCTCGCGCTTCTTCCTCTTCGCCGTCAGCGAAAAGATGCAGCTCGATCTGACCGCCGGTGGCGAGGATCGTCAGCGGCTCGTCGCGATGCGCTTCGTAAAAGGGCGCGAGCTTTTCCTCGACGCCCGACTCCGTCATCCCGGAGATTTTCAGCACGCGTTTGTGCCGCGCACGTCCGCCGCTGCGCGCTTCGAGCCACGGCACGAGATACGTCGCCACCATCCACTCCAGCTCGTGCGGCACGCCGGGAAAAACCCAGACATCTTTTCCACCGACGCTGAGATGAAATCCCGGCGCCGTGCCGCGCTCGTTGGTAAGCGTCGTCTGTCCGACGAAGACATTCGCCTGACGCTTGTTCACCTCCGGCATCGTCCAGCCGCGCGCACGGAAACGCTCTTCGATGCGCGCAATGATCGACGCGTCGACCTCCATCGTCAGTCCGAGCGCGTCGGCGAGCGCTTCGCGCGTCAGGTCGTCGGCGGTCGGCCCGAGGCCGCCGGAGGTGATGAGAAAGTCGCTGTGCGCGAACGCGAAGCGAATCTCTTCGGCGAGCTCGCCGCGATCGTCGCGGATGACGCTCTTTCGCGCCAGCGAAACACCGAAACGCTCCAGCGCCGCGGCGATCTTCAGCGAGTTCGTGTCGACGCGCGTCGGGCCGAGCATCTCGGAGCCGACGGCGATGATTGCGGCGGTGGTCATGGGGAGAGAAGATAGCGCATGCCACATCACACCGAAATTGGTGGTAGGAGTTTCGATCGCGATGGCCACTCCATGACAGGGATGCCGCAGGAAGATCCGGCCGCATTGATTTGCGAGCTCGCGCGTTCGTTCTACGCGCTCGGCTGGGCCACCGGCACCGGCGGCGGGATCTGCATTCGCGATGGCGAGCGCGTGCTCGTCGCGCCGAGCGGCGTGCAGAAGGAACGGCTCGAATCATCGCAAATGTTTGCGCTGGCGCTCGACGGCACAGTCGTCGCGCGTCCCGACGATCCGTCGCTGCGGCCATCCGAATGCAGCTCGCTCTTTTTGAAAGCGATCAATCTGCGCGGCGCCGGCGCTGTCATCCACAGTCACTCGCTGAACGCCGTCATGGCGACGCTGTTGTACGAGACCGAGTTCTCGATCTCGCACATCGAGATGATCAAAGGGATCACCGGCCGGTCGTACAACGATCGGCTCGTCGTGCCGATCATCGACAACACCGCGCACGAATGCGATCTCGCCGGCGCGCTCGAAGAAGCGATCCTCGCCTATCCGGACACGTTCGCCGTACTCGTGCGGCGTCACGGCGTTTACGTCTGGGGCGCGGACTGGAAGCGCGCCAAGACGCACGCTGAGTGCTACGACTATCTCTTCCGCGCCGCCGTCGAAATGAGGCGGCTCGGCATCCCGACCACCCTCGAAGGAGACCACAACGATGCAAGCCTATCGGCTCGACGAACCGGAGCACTCGATCTCGCCTGACACGCTCGCCGCGACCGGCATTCTGTCGTGGAGCGTGCCGGCCGATGACGCATTACGCGCGGCGATGATCGAATCGATCAAGCGCGAGCGCGGCTACGTCGATGAGGATTTCGTCGCGCTGAACCGCGACACGCCGAACCTCGAGGCGATCTGCGCGAAGTTCGATGCCGAGCATTACCACACCGAGGATGAGGTGCGGTTCGTCGTGGAAGGAGATGGGATTTTCGATGTGCGCGACGACGCCGATCGCTGGATCCGAATCGAAGTCGCGGAGGGCGACATCATCGTCATTCCGGCGCGGACGCATCACCGCTTCTACCTGACGAAACGGAAGAACATCCGCTGTATGCGGCTGTTCGTGAATCACGACGGCTGGGCGCCGCTGTATCGCGCGTGAACCAGGAACGCGGGCGTCCCGCCCGCGTTCCTGCAGCGCGTTAGTGACGACCGTGTCCGCCGCCACCGCTGTGGCCGTGTCCGCCGCCGCCGTAGTAGTGGCCGCGTGAACCGCCCCAGCGGCCGAAGCCGACGTTCACCGAAAAGCGCGGCGCGTACCAGAACGGATCGTACGCGTAGTACGGGTAGTAATACGGGCTGTAGAAGCCGGCGTACGGGCGAACGTAGACGTTCGTCGCAGCCGGACGATCGTCGTCACGCTTGTCGCCGCGATCGTCGTCGCGCATCGAAGCGGAGTCCATCACCGCGTCGAGCACCGCCTTCGATACTTTCGCGTTCGTCAGCTCGATGATCACGTCGGCGTTGACGACGTAACTGTCGCGCGACGCGCGCACAAACTTGATGATGGCGTCGTCGCTGACGCCCGCCTGCGACATGCGGATGACGTCATCGATGACGGTCGTCCGATCGCGGGTCACGGCGCGCCCATCGTTGTCGGGCGTGTCGTCGATTGCGAATGCCGGAACTGCAGCGGAGAGAAACAGCAGAACCGAAAGTGCAGGAAAAAAGCGTTTCATCGCGAGGATTCTCCTTTGGCTGACCCTGCGTATATGCGGCCCGTTTGCCAGGCCCATCCTCTCGCGGACACGCTCCGGGCCGGGCCGCCACACTCCACTTTCAAGGACAGGGCGTCCTGGAAAATGGTCACTGCACCTTCACGGCGCCGTTTGCGACCTCTTCCTTCTCTTTCGACAGCGCTTCCCACTTGCCGTACAGCAACTCGATCATCGATTTGAGCTCGGCGTTCTGCGTCTGGATCTTCCGCGTGCGGTCGCCGTCGCGATACACCTCTTCGCTGCAGAGCAGCAGGTCGTTGCGCTCGCGCTCCGATTCCGCCGTGGCGATGCGCGCTTCGAGCTGGGCAAGCTCCTCGTCGATCTTCTTCACGCGTTTCTCGCGTTTGCGCTGTTCGTTGCGCGCATCGGGTGAAAGTTTCACCGGCTCGGACGCGGCCGGCTTCAGCTCGGTGAGTCGCGGCCGGCTGTCTTCGACGACCGCTTTCGTGGTGATCGGCGCCGCGCTCCCTTCCTTCATCCGCGCCGCGAGCTCGCTGTAGTTGCCGTGATAAACCTCGGCGGCACCATCCTCGACAAGGATGATGTGCTCGGCGACGCGATCGATGAAGTAACGATCGTGCGAAACGACGATCAGCGCGCCGGTGAATCGCTCCAGCGCCTCTTCGAGCGCTTCGCGCGTGTAGACGTCGAGGTGATTCGTCGGCTCGTCGAGCAGCATCACGTTGCCGCCGACGTACATGATCTTCGCGAGCGCGAGCCGTCCCTTTTCGCCGCCGGAAAGATCGCGCGTCTTCTTGAAGACGTCATCGTCGAAAAACGAAAACTGCGCGAGATAGCTGCGCACCTGTTCTTCGGTCTGCGCGTGATCGAGGTTCCAGACCTCGTCGATCACTTTCCCTTTCGGATCGAGATCGCCGAGGGTCTGATCGTAGTAACCGACCTGAACGTTGTGGCCGTAGATCACCGTTCCACCCAGCGGCTGCAATCGTCCGGCGAACGTCTTCAGCAGCGTCGATTTGCCGGAACCGTTCGGCCCCATGATCGCGTAACGTTCGCCGCGACGAATCGTCATCGTCAACTCGTTGACGACTTTCTTTTCATCGTAGCCGGCGGAGAGATGATCGGCCGTCATCGCGATCGCGCCGGAGCGCGGACCGGCATCGAGTCGGAAGTTCGCGAACGTCTCATCGGTCGCCGGCCGCTCCAGCTCATCAATCTTCTCGAGCGCTTTGCGGCGCGACTTCGCCTGCTTCGTTTTCTGGCCGGCGAGATTGCGGCGGATGAAGTCCTGCGTCTTCTCGATGTACTCCTGCTGCCGCTCGTAATCGACGGCCATCTTCTCCATCCGCTCTTCGCGCAGCTGGAGGAAGCGCTCGTAGTTGCCGTTGTACTCGACCAGCTTTCCGTGCGAGAGCTCGATGATCTTGCCGATGGCGCGATTGAGAAACGTCCGGTCATGCGAGATGAGGAGATAGCTGCCGTTGAAGGACTGCAGGAACTCTTCGAGAAATTCGATGCCGTTGAGATCGAGATGGTTGGTCGGCTCGTCGAGCAGCAGCAGATCGACTTTCGTCAGCAGGACGCGCGCGAGCATGGCGCGGTTCTGCTGTCCGCCGCTGAACTCCGCGATCGGCCGCTGCCAGTCGTGCTCATAGCTGAATCCGACACCGCCAAGCACGCGCTCTACCTCGGAATGCAGCGTGTAGCCGTCCGCGAGCTCGTACTGATGCTGGAGATCCGCGTATTTTTCGAGCAGCCGATCGTGATCGGGACGCGAGACGTCCGCGAGATCGTGCTCGATCGCGCGCATCTTCCGTTCGATGTCGAGCACGTTCGCGAACGCTGTCTCGACGTAATCGAAGAGCGACATTCCCGGCTCCGCGTCGAGGTGCTGTCCGACGTGACCGATCGTCAGTCCGGAGGCGCGAATGATCTGCCCGCGATCCGGCTCTTCCTGCTTCAGAAGAAGTTTGAAAAGGGTCGTCTTTCCGGCGCCGTTGCGGCCGACAAGGCCGACTTTTTCGCCAGGATTGTGCTGCCACGTCGTCCCTTTCAGGATGTCGTGCGGCCCGTAGGCTTTCTCAATGTTTTCGAAACGGTAGAGCATGCGGCTACGAGCCGCTGCGTGTTCCGGCAAGCCTCGGCTGACGGCTTCGCGGCAGATCATTCGCAACGGACTCGGTGGATTCTCCTTTGTAAGGTTGCTTCTCAGCGGATCGGTAACACCTTCGCGTCCTTCCGCATGCCACGCACGTCGAATGCGCGATTCGACTCGAGCTCGATCGGAAACTCGCGCAGCGCGGCGGCGACCGATTGCCAGAGCTGGACGATCCAGAGCGGCGTCGATTGCGCGACCGGCGCGGACGAGATTCGCAGATCGAGCGGTGCGATGATCACGCGCGTTCGCGCGATGCCGGTTTCGGCAACGAGCGTGAACAACTCTTCGATGGCGGGATCGCCGATCGCGACGCAGCCGATCGAGACGTTCTTTCCGTGAATGAAGATGTCGCCGCCGAGGCGCGTGCGGTGCTCGCGCGCGGCATTGAGGCGATCGAACGCGTTCGGATAACCAACTTTCATCGACAGGTGATAGCTGCTGGCCGGATTGAGATGCTCGATCGCGTAGAGCCCTTCCGGCACCTGATAGTCGCCTTCGCGCAGTTTCGGACCGACGCCGCCGCTCGCCGCGAGAATCGGATAGTCGCGCAGATAGCGCCACGATCCTTTCGCGTCGGCAACCCAGACGGCCAGTCGTCGTTCCTGTTTGAAGACGAGCAGCGCGACGCGATGCGGCGGCCACGAAACGCCGGCGCGCTTGAAATACGGCGCGAGCCGGCCGCGCGATGCGGTGCCGTATTTCGCGAGGACGTCGGCGACCGTCGTCGGCCGCGCGGCGAAGCGCATGTAGAGCGCGTATGAAGCGGCGCCCGCGATGACGATGGCGAGCAGTGCGGCGATGATGATTCGGCGGCGTGGCATCGCCTGCTAAAGTACTCGGATGCGTCTCGCAGTCAACATCGATCACATCGCCACGATCCGTGAAGCGCGCAAGAGCGACGAGCCCGATCCGATCGCTGCCGCCGTGCTCTGCGAGCTCGCCGGCGCGCAGGGAATCACCGTCCATCTGCGCGGCGATCGCCGCCACATTCAGGACCGCGACGTCGAGCTGCTGCGGCGCACGGTCTCGACACATCTCAACGTCGAAATGGCGGCGACGTCGGAGATGGTGCGCATCGCGCAGACGATCAAACCGCATCGCGTGACGCTCGTGCCGGAACGCAAAGACGAGCTGACCACCGAGGGCGGGCTGGACGTCGTGCTCCACTCGGGCAATCTCGAGAAGGTCGTCCGCCAGCTGCTCGATTCAGCGATCGACGTCTCGATCTTTGTCGATCCCGACCTCGAACAGATCCGCCACTGCAGCAAGATCCACGCGCCGAAAATCGAGATCAACACCGGCCGTTTCACCGACGCCTGGCGCCTCGGCAACTGGCCGGCCGAGATCGAAAAGATCACCACCGCGGCTCGCGGCGCACGAAAGATGGGACTGAACGTCTTCGCGGGACACGGCCTCAACTACCGCAACATCGACGCGATCTCCGGCATCGCCGACATCGAGGAGCTGAACATCGGCCACTCGATCATCGCGCGAGCGGCGCTGGTCGGACTCGAGCGCGCCGTGCGCGAGATGGCGGAGCTGATGAGGAATCCGCGACGATTGCCGGCGCGCTAAGTTCGCAGCTCTCGCAACGCGCGCCGTGCCGCGGAGACTCGCTCCGCATCGACTTGATTCGAGAAGCGCTCCTCTTCGTACATCGCGATCAGCGGTTCGAGCGCTTCCGCCGCTTCCGGGTTCTCGATGCGCAACCGTTCGAGCGCTTCGTGCATCGTCATGGCGTCATTGACCTCGATACCGAGGCGACGGAGATGTTCGGTCAGGAGCGATGAGAGCGGACGGCGGAAGTGGCGCAGCCAGACCAGCGCAAAGCCGATCGCGATCAGCGTCGCAAGCGTCATCAGGAAACGGAACGACAGCAGTTCGCGCACGGACGCCGCGCCGCCGCTGCGAAGCTGTTGCGTGAGCGCGCGAACGCGCGTGATCAGCTCGATCGCCAGCGCGACCTGATCGCCGAGCCCGAAGGTGAGCACGTAGCGGTCCCAGTAATAGTTGATCGAATCGCCGAGCGCCGACGCATAGACGCGAATCAGTCCCTGCTGCGAATTGCCGGGCCGGAGCGTGGCCGGCGTCGGATCGAACGTCTCCCACGTTTCGCCCGTCCACACCTCGACCCACGCGTGCGCGTCCTGACGGCGGATGATGAAGTAGCCGGTGAGCGGATTGAGTTGCCCGCCGTAAAACCCGCCAACGATGCGCGCCGGAACGTTGAGCGACGACAGCAGCGCCACCATGCCGGCGGCGAAGTATTCGCAGTGACCGCGGCGAACTTTCAGCAGAAAGTCATCGACCGTCATCGCGCCGCCGCCGATGCGGGCCGGATCGGCGACGTACGTGAACTTCGTCGCGAGATGCTCTTCGATTCGCTGCGCCTGTCGTTTCGGATCGACGGCATCGCCGACGATTTGCCTCGCCATCAGCGCGACCGGCGGCGTCACCGGATAGTTGCTCACCGCCACGGGCCGCGGCCGCAGCGGCCGGATCTCGCGCGCGATACGAATGTCGTAGCTGATCAAATCGCTGCGCGTCTGCCACGTCATGAAGATGTCGCGCGTCGGCGCTTCCACGACCTGCGGCAGGCCGACGATCTCGTATGTCCCGACCGGCAGGAACAGTCGCGTGCCGACGATGAAGCGCTGCTGAATGACGGCGCGCCGCGTAAAGCCGGACGGACGGGCGATGCGCGCAACGTTTTCGCGAACTTCGATCGGCAGAAACTCGCGGCGTGCCTGGCGCCATTCGTTGCGGCCGAAGCGATCGTAGATTGCGCCGCGCAATCGCAGCGGCGTGAAAAACGGGATCGCCTCCTGACTCATCCAGATGCGCGAAACGACTCCGGCATCGCCGACCGACGTGCGCGGCTGATTGAAATCGATGCTCTCGCTCAGACCGGTCGCCGCGTTCGTCAATCCGCCGCCCATTCCCGGCAGCAGCGGATTGCGGACGCGCGGCAGCAACGGAAAGAGCAGCATCCCGACGAGCGCCGTGCCGCAGAGATAGAACGCGGCGGCGCGTCCCGACGACAGCTCGCGCGCCGGCGTGATGTCGATCGAGCGCGCGCTTTCTTCATGGCTGATGTGCATCAGCTGCCGGAACATCAGGAACGTGAAGACGATCACGAATGGCAGGATCAGGATGTGCGTCGCGGTGGCGATACTGGCGAGAAAGAGGAGACTCGTCGTCAGCAGCCGCTGCGACTGATTGCGCGTCCGCACCGATTCGATCGGCTGATACGCGGCGATGAAGAGAATGAGATGCGTCGACGCGGCGATGGCGTTGCGTGAGATCACGACCGCGTCGACGACGTAGAAGAACATGTAGGCGACGGCGAGGCCGCGCATCACGCCGGCCGGAATGAGCTCCGGCCCTTTGCCCGTCGCCACGCGAACGGCGATGGCGAGCATCACGATGTGAAACGCGATGAGCGGCGGGGCGCTGATCGCCTGCGTGAAATAGAGCGGAATCGCCGCGAACATCGCCAGAGCGAGGGTTTCGAGCTCACGCGCTTTTTGCGTCATCGACCCTCCTCACCGCGAAAAGCAGCGCGCCACGCTCCAGCGTCTGCGTGACCGGCTCGTGCGTCGCTTCGAGCAGCGCAAGCGCGCGGAAGAGCACACGCGACGACTCGCCGGCGGTCGCTCGCAGAGCGACGCGCGGCATCGTCAGCATCACTTCCACGCCGCGGCCGAGCGAGTCATGAACGAACGTCGCCGCCTCGCTGATCATCTGCTCGAACTCGTCCTCGCCGGCGTCGCGCGGTTTGTACGGATCGACGATGACGTGGACAGCGCGTCCCGATTCGAGCTCCGTCTGCTTCATGATCCAGCGTCCGAGCGCCGCCGATTTTTTCCAGTAGACGTGGCGCAGTGAATCGCCGCGCACGTAGTCGCGGAATGAGTGGACGTCGGTGCCCGGTCCGATGCGGTTCGCGGAGCTGAGCTCTCCTTCGATCGGCGCGAAACGGGCGCGCGCCGATTCGCCGTCGAGCAGATGCGGGAAGACAATCACTTCGCCGCTCATCCGCATGCGGCGTTTCTTCAGAAAAAAGCCGAACGGGTAGCGCGTGTAGAGATCGACCTGCCGCAACTCGACGCGCCCGCGCCGCGCGAAGAGGAACTGCACGTTGACGTCGACCGCATTGCGCCGCGGTACGACCGGCACGAACACCGGATGCGCGAGCTCGGGCGAGACGATGATGACGTCGCGCACGTTCCAGATTCGCGAGTCGTTCGCGATTCGCAGCCGTCCCTCGGCGACTCGTCCCGCCCATGCTTCGTCGACGGAGCTGAAATCGATGACGAGATGTTTGAGACCGCCCTTCGACGCGACGCCGGAAAGCAGCAGCGCGCCCAGCATGAATGTCAGTCCGATGTAGAGCGAATTGTTGCCGGTGTTGATCGCCGCGAATCCGATGACGATGGTGAAGAGAACGAATCCGGTCCCGACGCGCGTGAGGCGGACGACGCCGTTGAATGTGAAGGAGTCAGCGCTCACGATTTCCACCATCGGTAGAAGGTTTGACAAGAGTGGGAACACCGAGGGAGCCTCGGTGCGTGAAGAAACTGAACTGGCGATTTATCATCCATGAGGGCTGCGTCGCGTTGCGCGAGGTCGCCGTTCTCTGGCTCGTCTTTTCGGTACTCGACAAACTGCTCACGAATCAGTTGACGCTTCGGTGGGCCGCCGGAAATTGCGGTGGAGCGGCCCTGTTGTGGATCATTGCTACGTTTGCGGAGGCACGAAAAAATGCTGAACTGGCTGGACCAACCGAGGAGTGACTGGTTTGCGACCTGGACGATCATGACAGTTGGTGCATTTTTCTTTTGTGGCATCGTCTTCGCCACCTACATGGAGAAACGCCAGCGACGCCTGATCGAAGAAGAAGAGCGCCGCGCTACCGCGGCACCGGAATCTCACTGAGCATCCGCTGAATGAAGCGGCCTTCCGCGGCTGAGTCTCCGCGCATCGCTCGCCGATCTTTCAGCACCACGCGGTGCGACAACACCGGTCCGGCGAGACGCTTCACATCTTCCGGAATCACGAAGTCGCGGCCGCTCACCATCGCCAGCGCCTGCACCGCTTTGAAGTACGTCAGCGCACCGCGCGTCGAGACACCGAGCGCGACGTCCGGATGCGTTCGCGTCGTCTGCACGATCGTCATCAGATACTCGACCAGCGACTCATTCACGTGCACGGTTGCCACCTGCTCCTGCAACTCGCGCACTTCCTGTTCGTCGAGCACCGGATCGAGATGTTCGAGCGCGTCGTGCGCACCACCGGCGCGCAGCAGCTTCTTCTCATCGCTCAGGTTCGGATAGCCGATCGTCAGCCGCATCAAAAAGCGATCGAGCTGCGACTCCGGCAGCGGATACGTTCCGACGTGCTCGATCGGATTCTGCGTCGCCAGGACGAGAAACGGCTCCGGCAGCGCAAGCCGCTTCTTCTCGATCGAGATCATCCCTTCGCTCATCGCTTCGAGCAGCGCCGACTGTGACTTCGGCGTGGCGCGATTGATCTCGTCGGCGAGCAGCACATTCGTGAAGATCGGTCCGGAGATGAACTCGAACTCCTGCTCATCCTGGTTGTAGACCGTCACGCCGACGATGTCGGCCGGCAGCAGGTCGCTCGTGAACTGAATGCGCTGAAACGACAGTGACAGCGAGCGCGCCAGCGCGTGCGCCAGCGTCGTCTTGCCGACGCCGGGAACGTCTTCGAGCAGGATGTGGCCTTTCGCGAGCAGCGAGGCGATGCAGAACTGCACGACCTCCGATTTCCCGCGGATGACTTTCTCGATGTTCGCCTGCAGTGCGGCGATCTTCTCGAACGATCGATTCGGTGCGATTGCTGCTTCGGACGCCATCTGTACGCTCACGTGGATGAAGACGCGCCCATGCGCGCAAAGGTCACAGCTTTTTGTAATCGGGCCCGCCGCCACCCTCCGGCGGCACCCAAGTAATCACCTGATAAGGATCCATGATGTCGCACGTCTTGCAGTGGAAACAGTTGGTGAAGTTCAGGAACGGCACTTTCCCGCGGCCGTCCGCGGTCAGCTGCGGCTCGTAAACATTCGCGGGACAGAAGTGCAGACACGGGTTCCCGAACTCCTCGGTGCAGCGCGTAATGCACACCTCCGTATCGGCGATGAGCAGATGCGCCGGCTGGTTCTCTTCGTGAACCACGCCGCCGTAGTAAACGTCGCTCACCTTGTCGAAGGTGTACGTGTTGTCAAACTTCATCTTCTCCGGCGGATGCGGATCTTCGCTGCCGAAGTAACGCTGAATTCGTTCCATCCGCTCGTGTCCTGCGTGTCCTTCGAGACGGTTGATGAAACCGAATCCACGGCCGCCGGTCACGATGCCGACTCCCGCATTGAGCATGCCAGCGAGCTGGCCGTATTCGAACGCCTGATGGAAGTTGCGCTGCGACCACAACTCTTCGCGCGCCCATGACGCTTCGAACAGCGACTCGTACGTCTGAAGCTGTGCCGACGAGTAGTCCTCGGCGACGAGCGCCTGATACGCGGCTTCTGCCGCCAGCATTCCTGACTTGATGCCGAGGTGAATGCCCTTGAGTCGAGCGCCATTGAGATAGCCGGCGGAATCGCCGGTGATGAGAAACCCGTCGCCGTACGAACGCGGCATCGAGAAGTAGCCACCCTCCGGAATCGCCTTCGCGCCGGCCGAGATCATCTTCCCGCCTTCGAGCAACGCGCGAATTGACGGATGCAGCTTGTAACGCTGGAACTCGTGATGCGGATCGAGCGTCGGATTGCGATAGTCGAGTCCGATCACGAGACCGATGTCGACGATGCGATCTTTCATCCCGTAGATGAAGCCGCCGCCAAACGTGTCGGTATCGAGCGGCCAGCCCATTGTGTGAATCACGGTGCCGGGCGCGAAACGATCGTCCGGCAGCTGCCACAACTCTTTGATGCCGACCGAATAGACCTGCGGATTTTTTCCCGCGTAGAGATCGAACGCTTCCGCCAGCTGCTTCGTCAGCGTGCCGCGCGGACCTTCGGCGAGGATGACGACCTTCGCGCGAACGTCGACGCCCGGCTCGAAGTTCGCCTTCGGCTGGCCGTTCTTGTCGATCCCTTTGTCGCCGGTACGGACGCCGACGACGCGTCCCTCTTCGACGAGCACGCGCGACGCGGCGAACTCCGCGAAAAGATCGACGCCCATCTCACCGACGATCGGCGCCAGCCAGCGAACGAGCTCGCCGAGCGAGATCACGTAGTTTCCGTGGTTCTGCAGCGGCGGCGGCATGATCGGCGCCGCGATCTTCATCTTCTCGAACATGTACCAGAACGCGTCCGACGTCACCGGCGACTCGACCGGACAACCGCGCTCGAGCCAGTCGGGCATCAGTTCGGAGATTCCGCGCGGATCCATGACCGCGCCGGAGATGCCGTGCGAGCCGATCTCTTTCCCCTTTTCCAGGAGAGCGATCGAAAGTCCTTCGAGCTTCTTCTCGTTCGCGGGTGAATCGTTGTGCGCCTTCACCAGCGTGGCGAGCTGATACGCGGCCGCCAGTCCTGCCGGCCCCGCGCCGACGATCACGACGTCGACGTCCAGCGTCTCGCGCTCGATTCCGGGAAGTTCTGCCATGGATGCTCCTTCAGCGAAAAGTCGGGCGTGATTGTACTTGCCTGCGCGGTTCGTGCGCGCAGGCGCTATTCTGTCGAGACGCCCGATGGTTCAATTCGCGCTGCCGCTCACCGTCCTGTTCGTGCTGAGTGCGACGACTTCTTTCTTCGCGACACGCATCGTGAAGGCGGTGGCCGAGCGCGTCGGCGCCATCGACGTCCCCGATTCCCGCAAGCATCACGCGAACGCCACACCGCGCCTCGGCGGCCTCGCCATCATCTTCGGCTTCGGCTTCCCGCTCATGCTCCTCGCCGGCGCGCCGCGCGCTGCGGAGCTGGTCTCGAAGAACCTGACGTATCTCTTCGCCGTCCTCGCCGGCGGCTCGCTGATCGTCGGACTCGGCGTCTACGACGATCTCCTCGGCTCCGACGCGACGAAGAAGTTTCTCGTGCAGACCATCGCCGCCGTCATCCTCGTGTCGTTCGGCTTTCACTTCCGCTTCGTCTCCCTCGCCGGCGGCACGATCGAGCTCGGCATCTTCGGCGTGCTCCTCTCCATCGTCTGGATCGTCGGCGTGATGAACGCCGTCAACTTCATCGACGGGATGGATTCGCTGGCGACGCTCGTCTCGATCACCATCGCCATCGCGTTCGCCATCATCGCCGTCGTTCGCTACGACGTCTTCACGCTCGTGATCATGACTTCGCTCGCCGGCAGCCTCGCCGGCTTCTATCCCTGGAACAAACCGCCCGCGAAAATCTTCATGGGCGATACCGGCAGCCTCTTCATCGGACTTCTGCTCGCGGCCTGCTCGATCGCGCGGCCGAGCAAGTCGCCGACCGCCATCCTCGTCGGCGGCCCGATCATCGCATTGGCGCTTCCGGTGATCGACACGCTGATCGTCATGAAGCAGCGCTTCGGCGGCACTGCAGTTCCGATGCGCGAGCGGATCACGCGCATGTTCAACGCCGACCGCCGCCACATCCACCACATCCTGATCGCGAAATATGGCAGCCCGTGGCGCGCCATCATTTCGATCTGGCTCGTTACGGTCCTCTTCGGCACCGCCGCGGTTCTGACCGTGCTCGAGGAGACGAAGATCTTCGGCTACACGATGGCGATCGCCGCGTTCCTCGCACTGCTGCTGCTGCGCTATCTCAAACCGGCGGGCTGACCATGTGCGGGATCAGCGCGGTCTTCGCGTATCACCCCGACGCGCCGCCGGTCGATCGGGATGAAGTCGAGGCGATCACGCAGCGGATGTATCCGCGCGGACCCGACGCCGGCGGCACCTGGTTCTCCGATGACGGCCGCGCCGGCCTCGGCAGCCGGCGGCTCGCCATCATCGATCTCTCGCCCGACGGCATCCAGCCGATGACCGACGTCTCCGGCCAGCTCGTCATCGTTTTCAACGGCGAGATCTACAACCATCGCGATCTCCGCAAGCGCCTCGAGCGCAACGGCGCGCGCTTCCGCTCGCACTCCGATACCGAAGTGCTGCTGGAGATGTACAAACATGACGGTCCGGCGATGGTCGATCTGCTGCGCGGCATGTACGCGTTCACGATTCTCGACAAGCGCGACGGGAGGCTGTTCGTCGCGCGCGATCCGTACGGGATCAAGCCGCTCTACATCGCCGACGACGGACGAACGGTGCGCATCGCGTCGCAGGTGAAAGGGCTGCTCGCCGGCGGCCGCGTTTCGCGCGCGCCGGATCCCGCGGGCGTGGCGGGATTCTTCGTCACCGGCAGCGTGCCGGAACCATTCACGACGTACGCGGCGATCCGCGCCGTCGAAGCGGGAAGCTGTTTCTTCGTCGATGCGAATGGTCCGTCGGCCGCGCGCTGCCACTACTCGATCGCCGAGATTTATCAGCGCGCGCATTCACAGGAGGCGGTCGCCACGCTCGTAGAGCCGGCCACGCTTCTCGGCGAGTTCGTGCACGAATCGCTCGCGTATCACCTGGTCTCCGATGTACCGGTCGGCGCGTTCCTTTCGGCCGGAATCGATTCGACGACGCTCGTTGCGCTGATGGCCGAGGCGCGAAGGGAAGCGCCGAGAACAATCACGCTTTCGTTTGAGGAGTTTCGCGGACGGGAACAGGATGAAGCGCCGCTGGCAGCGCGCTTCGCCGCGGAGATCGGCGCGCCGCACACGACGCGCATCGTCACGCGCGAAGAATTTCTCGCCGATATGCCGCGATTTTTCGATCAGATGGATCAGCCGACCATCGACGGCACGAACACCTGGTTCGTCAGCAAGGCGGCCGCCGAACAAAAGCTGAAGGTCGCGATCTCCGGCCTCGGCGGCGACGAGCTGTTCGGCAGCTATCCGTCATTTCGCGAGCTGCCGCGCATCGTCCGGCTGGCACGCGTACCGTTCGCGACGCGACTGCTGCGCAATCCGAAAGCGAAGAGCATCGCGCGATATGGACGGAGTCTCGCCGGCGCGTATCTCGTGAAACGCGGTCTCTTCATGCCGGAGGAACTTCCGCTCGTGCTCGGCGAAGAAGCGGCCCGCGAAGGTTTGGAGCGATTGAACATCGTCGAAAGAATTCGCAGCGTCCTCGACGTCGATCCCGGCACCGACTTCGGACGGATCGCCGCGCTCGAATCGGCGCTCTACATGCGCAACCAGCTGCTGCGCGATACCGACTGGGCGAGCATGGCGCATTCGCTCGAAGTGCGCACGCCGCTCGTCGACGCGTTCCTCCTTCGCCAGATCGCGCCGCTCCTCGTCGTCGGCGGCTCGAAATCGAAAGATCATTTTGCGGCGAGCGCCCGGCCGCCGCTTCCCGATTACCTTCGCAATCGCCGCAAGACCGGCTTCAGCGTTCCACTGAAAGAGTGGCTCAATCTGCCGCCGGACGGAACGACGACGCGGATGCGTTCCTGGGCGCGCCACGTCTTCGAGCGAGTCGGATCGTGAAGATCCTCCTGCTTTGCACCGACGCGTACGGCGGTCACGGCGGCATCGCTCTCTTCAATCGCGAGCTGGTCAGCGCGCTCGCGGAGTTGCCGGAGTGCGAACAGATCGTCGTCGTGCCGCGCGTCATCGTGCACGAGCGCGAGCCGATTCCCGACAACGTGCAATTCGTCTTCGCCGCCGCGCGCGGCCGCGTCTCCTGGGTGCGCGCGCTGCTGCGCGTGCTGCGCGAAACGAAGTTCGACCTCGTCATCTGCGGACACGTGAATCTCCTGCCGCTTGCGCGTCTGGCGCGGCAGCAGCCGCTCCTCATCACGCATGGAATCGAAGCGTGGAAGCCGCTGCGCGATCCGCTGTCGAATCGGCTCATTCACGGCGTGCGCGGCGTCGTGTCGGTCAGCGCGCTGACTCGCGACCGGCTGCTGAGCTGGTCGCACTTCGCCGGTCAGACGTTCGTGCTGCCGAATGCGGTTCGCGCGGAGAAGTACGGGATTCGGCCGAAAAATCCGGCGCTCGTCGAGCGCTACATGCTCGCCGGAAAACGGGTGCTGCTCACGCTCGGACGAATCGTCGCCGCCGAGCGCTACAAAGGATTCGACGAAGTGCTGGAAGTGCTGCCGCAGCTCGATGACGACGTCGTCTACGTCGTCGCCGGACGCGGCAGCGACGTCGATCGGCTCGCACAAAAAGCGCGCGACCTCGGCGTCGCCGATCGGACGATCTTCACCGGCTTCATCGAAGAGCGTGAGAAGGCCGATCTCTACAACCTCGCGGATGTCTACGTGATGCCGTCACGCGGCGAAGGATTCGGCTTCGTCTTTCTCGAAGCGATGGCGTGCGGCGTGCCGGTCATCGGCAGCTGCCACGACGGCGGACGCGAAGCGCTGCGCGGCGGCGAGCTCGGCACGCTCGTCGATCCGTCGAACCTTGCGGCGATCCGCGTCGCCATCATCGACGCGCTCGCGCAAAAAGAGCGGCACGTGCCGGAGGGACTTTCGTTCTTCGCGTTCGAGCGCTTCAGCGAGCGCGTGCACGAGATCGTTCGTCGCGTAACCGCCTGATCCGCTCCGCCGGCGCGACGCTGCGCAGCTCGTGATAGCGGCGCACCGCCGGCGCGTCGTTCCCCTGCAGCTTTCCCTTTTGCGGCGCGTGCCAGAGATGGAGAAACGGGATGTAGCCGAAGCGATACGCGCGACCTCCGAGCTCGCCGCGCTCCCAGAATTCGTTGTCCTCGCCACCCCAGCCGACGAAGCTCTCGTCGAAGCCGCCGATGTCGAAATAGGCGTCGCGCCGCGCGGCGATGCTCGCTCCCTGGAGGTTTTGCACGATCGTCGAAGGAACCGGCGGCGGTAACTCACCGCTCTCGAACACGCGCCGCGTCGTCTCCTCATCGAGATAGAACGTGAACCGCTTCAGCTCGAGAAAGTCACAGCCATCGGCGACGCGCGCCACGCATTCGGCGGCGTAACGCGCGGGCACGAGCATGTCGTTGTCGTGCAGGATGACGACCGGCGCGCGCGCCGCCTCGACGCCGGCATTGAGCGTCCACGCGCGGTTGTAGTCGTAGTCGTCACGCGGGATTGGCGTATGGATGTATCGAACCCACGAAGGGAGTTCCCGCTCGATTTCAGGCCGCATCGATTGCTCGACCACGACGCATTCGATCGATACATCCCTTTGCCCGGCGATGCTCTTCAGCGTCATCAAAAGGTGCGGCAGCCGCGCAAGGCCGCGATGCCCGATCACGAATGAAACGTCGGGCTTCTGCGCCGTGACGTCATCGCGCAAAACAATCGGCCACTCCGCAAACGCCGCCCGCATCAACATCGCGCCGGCGCGCGGAAAGACGTGCGCGATGTGCAGATCGGAAGTGAACTCCCACTCGCAGCGCACCCCCCGCCCATCCGCCGTCACCTTCTCCGCGCGATTGCGCATGTCGCGCCACCGCCCGCGGCCAAGCGCACGAACGAATCGCGGCAGGTCGTAGAGCAGCGCGCCGGCAACGGTACGAATCGACATCGACCGCGATGGTAACGCGGCCACGTCATCCCGAGCGTAGCGAGGGATCCGGGCGGGAGGGGCGGACCGCAGCGTGCCCCTCCCGCGCAGATCCCTCGCTACGCTCGGGATGACATGGACGTCACATCGAGCCGCTCGGCCAGCTCGTCGATCTTCGCGATCGTTTCTCCATCGATCGCGCCGTGATGCGGCCACTCGTCGCCGGGGTTTGCTGGCGACGGCAGACGACCGGTGAACTTGCGCAGCGCATACGCAGCGTGCGGTGGCAGATGCAGGCGCTCGTACAAGCCGGAAGGCGCCAGCGCCGGCAACGATCCAACCGCGCGCGGAAGCGCAACGGCTTCGTCGTAGACTTCCGTCCAGCGACGCAGCGAATCGTCGAGAAGGTACGAAGGATCGACGGCGCGTTCGGCAGCAACGGCGAGTTGCGCGAGCAGCGCATCGTCGAGTCGCGCGATTTGCGCGGCGGCCGCTCGCGTGTCGCCAACGGGGAAAAGCAGCGCGGTTTCGCCTTCGCGCAGTACGTTCTCCGCGGTCGCGCCGCGATAACGCGAAACTACCGGAACGACTCCGTAATGCATCGCCTGCCAGACCACCTGCGGTCCGGCTTCCGCTGTCGAAAAGAGTACGAGCACGTCGAGGTTCGGGAAGACGTTCGTGTAGAGCTCGTCGACCGGCACCTCATCGAGGAACCGCGCGCGTCCGGCCAGTCCGCGCTCCAGCGCTTCGCGCGCCGGGCCATCGCCCGCAATCGTCAGCTCGTACGCAACGCCAAGCGCATCGAGCTCGCGAGACACATCGATGAGATCGAGCACGCGCTTGTCGTGCGCGTCGAGTCGTCCGACGTAGCCGATGCGCAATCGATCGGACGGTTTCGGCGAGCGCGCAGACGTCGTCTTCCGCCGCGAGCCGGGCGGGATGTAGCGCAACCGCTCTTCCGGAAACCGCGCCCACTCCGCGATCAACGCGCGCAGCAGCCGATTGCCGCCGACTGCGAGATCGATAAAGTCGCGCCAGCGGCGGAGATCTTCGAGCTCGCCGTGCGGGCGGATCGCGCGCAGCATCACCAGCAGTCGCACGTTCGAGCCCGCGAGTTTTTCGCGCGCCACCGCTTCGAGCGTATCGGCGATATTGATCGGTACGACGAGGTCGGGCTTTACGCGGCGAATCGTGTCGCGCAGTGCGGAGACGCGCGCCTCGCGCGTTCCGTAACGACCATCGACTTCGATCGTTTCGAACGTGGGATGCGCGGCGCGATAGGCATCGGGATCGTGGAACTTTCGTCCGCGCGCGAGCGCAACCACCGGCTCCCAGCCGCGCGCCGGAAGCGTCGGGATCAGCTCATCGAGCCACGTTTCGAGTCCGCCTCGCACGTGTGCCGTCTGCGTGACGAACAGCAGCCGCCGCGTCACGCGCGCAGCGCTCCACGTTCGTCGCGACGGCCGGCGCGATGCTGCGTCAGCCATTCATCGAGCACCAGCAGCGCCCACAAGCGCCAGCCGTGATCGGCGCCACGTCCATGCGAGCGAAGCATCTCGTCGACCGCCGCACCGGCGAACAGTTCGTGCAGCAGCGGCGACGACAACAACCGATCCTGCGTCTCATCGCGCGCGTTCTCCGCGATCCAGTCTTTGATCGGCACGTCGAAGCCGCGCTTCTTTCGATTGAGAAACTCCGGCGTGAAAAATCGCTCGCCGTTCTTCTTCAGCAGGTACTTGCCCGTCAGCGCATCGAGCGGCACGTCGTCGCGCAACTCGCCGCCGCTCGGCGACTTCACTTTCAATCGCGCCGGAATGCGCGTGATGACGTCGGTGAAAACGTGATCGATGAGCGGCACGCGCACCTCGAGGCTGTGACACATGCTGGCGATGTCGACCTTCGGCAGGATGTCGTACGTCAGGTACGAATTCACATCGATGTACTGAAAACGCGCGACGAGATCGTCGACCGGCGCGAGGCGAAACTGCCCGTCGAACCACTCCCGCGTGCGCGGCATCAGCGAACGAAACTCCGGCCGCCACAACCGCTCGCGCATCGTTTCGTTGAAGTACGACGTGTTGCCGTACCAGACGTCTTCCGGCGACGCGAGCGGCGGACGCAGCCCCGCTTTTCGCGCCGCGCCGCCAACCGCGTGGCGCAACCGCCTGCCGATCGCCGCCGGTTTTCGCTGCGACCAGAGGAGAAACGGGTACGACGTGTAACCGGCGAAGAGCTCGTCGCCGCCGTCACCGGAGAGCACCATCTTCACGTGACGCGATGCGAGGCGCGACACGTAGTACGTCGGAATCGCGGAGCTGTCGGCCATCGGCTCGCCGAGGTGTCGGACGAGCTGCGGAAGGACAGACATTGAATCGGGTGTGACGATCTCTTCGTGATGATCGGTGCCGAACTGCCGCGCCACCTGCCGCGCGTATGACGTTTCGTCGTACTCCCCTTCCGCGTAGCCGATCGAGAACGTCTTCACCGGCTCGCGCAGGATCTCGCTCATGTAGGCGACGACGGTGCTCGAGTCGACGCCGCCGGAAAGGAACGCGCCGAACGGCACGTCGGAAACGAGATGCGCCTTCACGCTCTCGCGCAACGCCGCGTCGAGCCGCTCCACCCACTCTTCTTCCGACAGCGATTCGTCGGCGTGAAACTCGAGGTTCCAGTAGCGCTGCGGACCTTCGACGCGGCCGTTCGCGGAGACGCGCATCCAGTGCGCCGGCGGCAGCTTTCGCACTTCGCGAAAGATCGTGTACGGCGCCGGGATGTACTGAAACTGCAGATAGAGATCGATCGCCTGCAGTTCCAGCGTCGGCTCGTAATCGGGAAGCGCATCGAACGCCTGCAGCTCCGACGCGAATGCGAAAACGCCGTGATCCGCGTAGTAGTAAAGCGGCTTGATCCCGAAGCGATCGCGCGCGACGAACAGCTCGCGCTTCTTCACATCCCACACCGCAAACGCGAACATGCCGCGCAGTCGCTGGAGACAACCTTCGCCCCACTCTTCGTACGCGTGCACGACCGCTTCCGTGTCGCAATGCGTGCGGAACGTGTGTCCCTTCGCTTCGAGCTCGCGCCGCAGCTCCGGAAAGTTGTACAGCTCGCCGTTGTACGTAATCCAGAACGTACCGTCTTCGTTCGAGACCGGCTGCTCGCCGCCGAGCGGATCGATGATCGCCAGCCGCCGATGCCCGAGCGCCACCGGACCGGACGTGTAATTACCGCCGCCGTCCGGACCGCGATGCCGCAACCGATCGGCCATCGCCGTCGCGTCGCGCGCGTCGGCCGCGCTGCCGTCGAGCCGGAGAAATCCGGCGATCCCGCACATGCGAGGAGATTATGCGGGCTTTGTTCCTCGTAACAGGAGCAGGGGCAGCAGGTGACGCGCGATCGGCACCTGCGCCAGCATCTTTTCGAACCCGAGCAGCGGCCGCGCGCGATCGAGAATCTGCGGCGGAAAGAATCCGAAACACTTCACCGAAACGTCGTCGAATCCCGCACGACGAAAGAGCTGCGCGTAACCCGAACCACCGTAGCGATACGTCCCACGCTCCGCGCTCCAGCTCATGTCAGCACAGGCGAACATCTGAATCAGAAAAAGCGGATTGAGACGATTCGGCTCGACGAAGACGAGCTCGCCGCCCGCCTTGAGCAGCGGTCGCAGCGCTTCCAGTCCGCGCTGCGCATCGTCGAGATGATGGAGCAGAAAGAAACCGACGATGGCGTCGAATCCCGACCCGACGAGCGACGGAGCGTCATACAGGCTACCGGTGCGCAGAGTGAGCTCGGACTCGCCGACTTCCAGTTCTCGCGCGAGCACGGCGAGCCTCTCGAGCATCTCCTGCGAGAGATCGAGCGCGGTGACGCTCAGCCCTTCGCGCACGAGGTGAAGCGTGAAGCGTCCCGATCCCGCACCGACTTCGAGCACCCGCATCCCCGGCTGCAAACCCGCAGCGGCGAATGTCTCATCAACGATGTTCGCCGCGTAGGTGCTGTCCGGGTCGAACTGCAGACGTGTGTGTGGAAGATCGCGGTAATACGCTTTCTGCCGCTCTTCCCACTTCACGGATAAACGACCGCCGAGTCGAGCACGAACCAGACGTGATCGCGCTGCGGAATCATGTCGAGCTGGCTTCGTCCCTGGAGAATGAGAAAGACGAAGAAGAGCGAGAGGCCGATCGCCTGCAGGATCGTCAGCACTGAAAACGAAACGACCGACGTCGCCCAGTTCGGAAACGCGAGATTGGTTCCGAGCCTGATTGCGATGGCGACCGTCATCAGCACGAATGCGCAGACGACGATGAACGACGTCGCGATCAGCATCCGGACGCCGAGGACGTCGCCGTTGACCGCCATTGCACTGAGGCCGTGAGTGACGAGGGCGACGTAGTTCATCTGCGGTTCGCCGGCGAGCCGCTTCCCGCGGGCGGCGTCGATCGTGGTGAACGGCAGGCGCGCTTTCATGATCCCGCTGACGTAATGGCTCCAGATTTCGGAGACGACGACGAGCCGCCGCAGCAGCGCGAACGGGATGACGCTGAAGTTGCCGACACGGATGTCGAGGCCGGTCATCAATCGATACAACGTTCGGAACAGCCAGTAAGAGGCGACGAATCCGATTCCTTCCGAACGCTTCGTGCGACGCGCGAAGACGATGTGCGGCGACGCTTCCGCTCGCGATTGCGCGACGAGCCGCGGCACGTCGGCCGGATCGTCTTCACCATCGGCGTCCATCACCACCACTTCGTCGCACGCGAGGTTCTCGTGTGCGTAGGCGAGGCCGATGGCGATGGCGCGCTGATGTCCGACATTGCGCCGCAGCGTGAGCAGCCGCGCTTCGTCGATGGCGCGCGCGTGCTCAACAAGTGATCCTGCCGCAAGCGTGGAACCATCATCGACGATGAGCAGCGACGCGCGCATCGATCCCGCGGAGAGCGAGTCGTCGAGTCGCGCGATGAGGAGACGGAGCGACTCCCAGTCGTTGAAGACGGGAATGACAATCAGCGTCCGCACCGCAGGATCGTAACCTGGCGAACCGGTGCCCGACCCATTCATCCGCCGCGAAGCCGTCCGCCGACGCTGCGCGAACCAACGCAGCGGCACGTTGCCGCCGAACCGGTGCCCGACCCATTCATCCGCCGCGAAGCCGTCCGTCGACGCTGCGCGAACCAACGCAGCGGCACGTTGCCGCTCATCCCGGGCGGTTGCCGCGGTACCATCCTCGCGAATGATGGACGAGCACGACGACGGCACGCCCTGGTTCGCCGTCGCCGTCATCGCTCTTCTCGTTTCTGCGGCCGTCATTCGCTTCTCCTCGCTTGCGCATTCACTCTTCGAGGACGAAGTGTGGGTCGCACTGCTGTTGAAGCGCGGCCACCTTCATCCCCACTCGTACAACACGCCTCCGCTCTTCTACGCGATCGGCCGCGTCTGGCTGTCGCTGCGCGGCGCATCCGACATCGCGCTCCGCGAGCCGGCCGCGTTCTTCGGCGTTCTCCTCGGCGCGATTCCGTTCCTCGCACCATTGCCACGATCGACGCGCTTCGTCTGGTCCGCGCTGCTCCTCTTCTCGAGCCCACTCGTTTTCTACTCGGAGCGCCTGAAGCAGTATTCGCTCGAAGCGGCCGCCGGCACGCTCCTGATCGTCCTTTACCTGCGCGCCGCGCGTGACGATCGCACATCGCAGTGGCTGCTCTTCTTCACCGTCGCAATCGCGGCCGTGCTGACGTTGCACACGCCCGTCTTCGTCGTTGCGTCACTTGGTGCGGCCGCTCTGCTGACGAAGAAACTACGCCGCGTCCCACTCATCGCAATGTTCCTCGGCGTCGGACTGCTCGCCGCCGGCGCATACGTTGCGTACATGGCACCCGGCCCCGAGTCGGCGAAGCTGCATGGCGACATGACGGAATGGTTCACCGTCACCGGCCGCTGGACGACTTCGACGTCGTCATTCATTCGCAACACCACCGAATGGCTCGGACAGGCGTTCAATCTCACGCCGCTCTGGTGGCTCGTCATGGGCGCATTCGGGCTGCTCTGGCTTGCGGCGAAACGCGATCTGCCGATGCTGGCGATGGCCGTAGTGCCGCCGCTCATCGCGATCGCCGCCAGCGTCGCGCGCGTCTATCCGTATGGCGAGACGCGCCTCATGCTGATGTGCTTTCCTGCGCTCTATCTCATCACCGCCGACGCGATCACGATCGCAGCACGCCGCGTACCGCTGCTGCTGCTCATCGTCGTGCCGTTCATGTTTCGGACCGACATGTACGATCGGACCTACATGAAGACGCCAGACCTTCGAACGATGCTTGCAACGGTGGCGCGTGGCAATGACACGATCTACGCAGATCTCTCGTTCGCGGCGCCGCTGTCGTATTACTACCCGCAGGTGATGAGCCGGACTCACGTCATCACGGTGCCCGCGCCGTCGTCGCCCGGCTGGTACCTGCAGAAGTCGACTTCCTTCGATCCCGACGGCGCGCTGATCGTCATCCGCGAAGGGAACGCGGTCGCGGCGCACCTGCCATGAAGCGTTATCGCGACTTCATCGCGGCAACGTTCGCGTACGCGATCTTCTGGGTCGTGACACGCTGGCCGGCCATCGCCGCCAACGTCTTGCTGCTCGACGATTTCGATCTGCCGCTGCGTCCGTCCGATTTCTACATCGGGCCATTCCGACCGACGCTTTACATCGAGTACGTCCTCTTCGAGCTCGTCATTCCACATCACTTCTGGATGCCGCTGACGAAATACGTCGGCGCGCTTTACATCGGAATTGCGGCGGCGTTCTTCATGCGGCTCCTGCGCGCGTGGGACGTCGATCCGCTGATCGCCGCGTTGCTGCCGCTGGTCGTCTTCGCGAATCCGGTGCTGAATGACGGTCCGATCTGGAACACGTATTACAACCTGCCGATCGCATACGCGCTGATCACAGGCGGCGCGATCGCATGGACGCACGGCCGCAAATTAACTTTCGCTTTCCTCACCGCTCTCGGCATCCTCGGCTACCAGATCTTCCTCACGCTCGCCGTCATCTACGCGATCGCCGAGCCGGTCATCCGCCGCCGCTTCCGCCTGCGCGACTTCATCGAACGAATGGCGATCCTCGCCGGCTGCATCGGCGTGCAGTTGATCGTGACCGCACTCATTCGCCGCTTCCACGCATACAGCGATCCGCGCGGCTTCACGGCATCGCTCGATCCGATGCGCCAGTTGCACGGCGCCGTCGATCTGATGGTGAACGGCTGGATGCCGGTCATCGCGTATTACACCGGCGCGCTGCGGGCGATGTCGCTCTGGAAATACCTGCCGATCATTTTCGGCGGCGCAACGTGGCTGACCACGCGCCGCTTTTGGCCCGCGCTTTTCGCCACCGCGATCTTCGTCATCCCGGCGCTGCCGAATCTCGCGCTCGACCGCGCGCCGTTTTCGTGGCGCGTCTCCGCGCCGGAAGCGTTCGCGATCGCTCTCGCGCTCGTACCGCTGCTCTGTCGCGTTCCGCGCATTGCCGCGATCATCGTCATCGCCGCACTGACGATCGTCATGATCCCGGTCGCGCATTACGAATCGTGGTGCCGTGCCGAAAGCTGGCGTCGCGACGAAGCGCTGGCGTCTGCGATCGGCCAGCGCGATCACACCGTCGTCCTCGCCGCGATCAATCCGGAGAAACACGAAGAGGTTGCGCTCGTCGGACCACACGACCTCACCTGGGGATTCGCGCGGCGGTCGCCGCGCATGTGGACCGAGTTCAACGATCCCTGGATGGCGAAGCGCTACGTCGAAAACTACGCGCGGCTGAAGTTCATCGACTGTAATGAAACGCCGACCGCGCCGCTCTGCGCCGGCACGACGCTGGCGTGTGAAGGAAATCGCTCCGATGTTGCGATCGACTACCCGCGCGCGATTCACGACGACGCGCGGAAGATCACCGTCGTCTGCCCGCGCGGCGTGCGCAATTAAGTCCGCTCGCCGATCTTCTTCGCCGGGTTTCCCGCCCAAATTTCGTATGCGACGATACTGCGCGTAACGACACTGCCGGCACCGATGACCGCGCCATCCGCGATCGTCACACCCGGCAACACAATCGTTCCCGCGCCGAGCCACACATCGTCGCCAATCGTCACGTCACGCGGCTCGCGCGTACACGGCGCCTCGGCGATCTTCACGTCGCGGCCGATGGCGTGATTTGCCGCGACGATCGTGCAGAACTGCGAGATCAGACATCCCGCGCCGATGCGAATCGTCGTGCCGCCGGCGAGACGCAGATTGTTGTTCTGGCCGATCCACGTCCGCTCGCCGACGATCAGCGTTCCGTAGCCGTTGAGCGCATCGCCGAGGTTGAGAATCGTGCCACGCTCCACCTGAGAACCGGCAGCGAGATGGAGCGTTCCTTCGCGCCACGAATCAATCAGTGCATCCGACGAGATTCGTGCGCCCGGATTGCGACTGCGCAGCTCTTCGAGCTCCGCTTCAGTCGCGCGCAACTCGCCGAGACGGCGGACCAGCTCCGGATGGCGGAGGATGCGAAGACCGCGGAGAAACGCGAGGAAGCTCATAGATGTCTCTGCGGAAAGTATCGCTTCAGCGCGAGGAATGGCGATTCAAAGAGATGGTACGACGCGATCGCCGCGGCGAAGCTTGCTGCGAAACCAACGGCGGCCCGCGGCCATAACGAGAGCGTCGGCGTATACGCAATCACCAGCGGAATCAACATCATGTGCCAGACATACAACCCGTAACTGTAGCGGGCGATGAAGCGGAACGGCGCGATGTCGAGCACGCGTGACATCGTCCGCCACTGCAGCGCAAGCACGAGCAGCGACGTGAAAAACAACGCCAGCAGCAACGGGACGAGGACACGCCCGGCCAGCGTAGTAAACGAATCGTCTCTTCGATAAATCGTCTCCAGCCGGTTCCACCAGGCGAGCGCAGCGACAATTGCACCGCTGAGAACGGCTACCGGCAGACTCCATCGCGTGAGCCGACGACGATCCTCGGCGGATGTGAAACAGAATGCAATGAAGGAGCCGCACGCAAGCGCATCGCCACGCGCAAACGTCCAGTAATAAGGTCTCCAGTCAACGCTCATGGACACCATCAGACAGCGGATGGTGATGCTTAGAACGACGATCGCAATGCAGGCCCGGCGCGCCGCACGAGTGCTCGCCAGAAGGACGATCGCAGGCCAGATTGCATAGAACTGCTCCTCGATCGCCAGCGACCAGAAGTGACCGACGTTGACGCACGGCGAAATCACGTCGCGCACGCGAAAATTCGCGACGTAGAACCAGTACGGCCATTGATCGCGCCACAGCACCCGGCTGCAGTGCGAAAACAGCGGAACCACGACGAATCCGATCGTCAGCGCGAGATAGTAAAGAGGAAAAATCCTCAAGGTCCGCCGGGCGTAAAAGTTCCGAAAGCGATTTGGTTGCTCTCGGGCACGAATCAGGATGCCGGTGATCAGGAATCCGGAAAGGACAAAGAAGAGATCGACACCGACCCATCCGGCCATTGAGAGTTTGTACGCGATGCTGCGCAGACCGCGATTCGCATCACCACCGACGACATAGTGTCCGAGCAGCACCAGAATGATCGCGAGCGACCGAAGACCGTCCAGTGAGCCGATCCTCTCGTACTCCTTCTGTTCGACCAGCGCAGTCATGACCCGACGACCACTCGCCGCACCGCACCCCAGAAAATGCGACGCCCAAAAAGCGGCGGGTACTGTCGCGCCCATGCGAACAGATCGCGCAGTCGCCGCTCACGGCGCCGGTCACCCGCGAGTGCGCGCGAGATGAGCCACGTCGCTCGGTTGTCGAGATAGGGGCGTAATGCTCCGTGGAGCGCCGCGGTTGCGTCACGCAATTCGTCACCGTCGATCCCGGCCTTGCGCATCAATTCAGGGAGATGGCGATACAGGTCGAGGTCGAAATCAGCCGCGCCCGGACGCATCGCGAATCCCATCTCCACGTAATCGTCGAGTGTGTGGAAGAGTCGGAAACGAAAGAGTGGCTTCGGCACGACTTCAAAGGGGCCGCGCACTATTGCCTTGAAAAGATATCGCCGATCGGTGTCGAGCCACGGGTCGACCTCGCCGATCGCATCGAGCACTGATGACCGGAAAAGTCCGTAAAAGGCGATCCCCACTTGTGTATCTCGAACAAATGCCGCAGCACGCTCATTGAGCCGTGGCGACGAGATTCCGGCCGAGTACGGTTCATGAACGCGCTCGCCTTCAGGTGTCACAAGAACCGTGTGCGCACAGGACATCGCCGCGTTCGGATTGCATTGCATCGCCCGCAACGTTTGCTCCACGAACTCGGGAGACTTTTCGTCGTCATGGGCGGCCCATGTGAAGAATTCGCCCCGCTTGAGACGCATGACCGCGTTGAAATTCGCGATCGGGCCGAGATTCTGTGGATGACGAACGTAACGAATTCGCGCGTCCTCGCGTGCCGCGGTCTGGCAAATGTCGGGAGTCTCATCGGTCGAAGCGTTGTCGCAAAGAATGATCTCGAGGTTCTCCCACGTCTGCGTGCGAATCAGAGAGAGCGAGCGCTCGAGACGACTAGCCGCGTTGTAGAGCGGCATACCAACAGTGACAAGAGGACGGCTCTCCATCAAATGGCGACCGACGCCTTCCTGAATGCGGCCACAACCTCTTCTAGCTGGTCGACGAGCGCACGGGACGCGAACCGGAACTCCTTCGAGATTCGAGACGTGTCGATCGGTTCATCGCGAAGCTCAGGCGCACTCGCAACCACCTCAAAGGTGGCGCCGGTCACCCGTGCAATCACCTCGGAGATCTCGCCGTGGCTGGTTGAGATACCGCTGGCAACGTTGTAGATCTGTTCCCGGCCCTCCAGCGCAATTCGAACGAGAAGTTCGCAGACTTCATCGGCCGAAATGTAGTCCTTCGCAGACGAAAATGCGGTCTGCAGCACAACGTGCTTTCGCACCAGCGCGTCACGGATGATCGAGCTAAGAAAATTATCGGATGCGACGTCGTCGCCGTACACGTTCGAGAGGCGAGCCACTTTGCAGCGCGGAGCGACCGTCAGCGCGATCGACTCTCCCATGCACTTCGAGATGGCGTACAAATCATCGGCCTCGCGCGGTCTGACGACGATCGGCGCATCCTCCTGTGTAACCCGGCTGTAGCGGTAAAGGCGCGTCGATGAAAGATAAACCAGCGATTCGTAGCGAGCGCTCGTAACAACCTCGCGAAAGCGCTGCACGTGAGCCTCGATCGCGTCGAGCTGACGCCTGCGAAAGTCTGCAGTGACGCCGATCGAATAGATAACGACGCCGAGGTCACGGCCCTGGATGTCCGCGTTGCGATGAGGGACCTCAGCTTCGTATCCGTGGTCACGCAGGTATCGGACGAGATGCGAGCCGACAAAGCCATTCCCACCAAAGACAGTGAAGCGTGTCATTCGCGCTGCCCGAGACGTCGCAGAGGATTCCCGCCGTAAACCGTGTACGGTTCCAGTTCCTGAGGGCGCACGAGCGAGCAGGCTCCAATGACGACCCCATCAGGAATGACCGCTCCATCGAGAATGACGGACTGCACGCCGATCCAGACGTCATTGCCGATGACGATTCCACCACGGCTTGCTGCGAAGCGCTGCTCGATGATCTTCCGCTCTCGCGCGCGGAACTCGTGGTTCGTCGGCGCGAGCGTACAGTTCGCGGCGATCAACACATCCTCTCCGATGGTGATCCCGTTGCCGGTGTAAATCACGGTTCCCGAATTGATGAAGGTGTTCGAGCCGATCTTCAGGTCTCCCACTCCACCGGCGACTTTGATTTTGACAAAGGCATCGATCATCACGCCTTCGCCGATGAACAGCTTCGAACCGCGCACCGAGTCTTCGATGTCCGCGAGTGGAGAGATTCGAGCGGTCTTTGAGATCAACAGCATGGCGTCATTCCAGCAGAGGAAGCGCTCGATCTCGATCGGAGAGGATGCGCGTCTCGGCGTCCGGCCATGTTATCGCGAGCGATGGATCGTTCCATCGCACGCCGCGGGCCGATTCCGGCTCGAATCCTCTGTCGATCGCATAACAGATTTCGGCATCGTCGGTGAGTGTCTGAAAGCCGTGGGCGATTCCTCGCGGTATGTAGAGAGACTTGCGATTCTCGGCGGAGAGCTCGACTGCGAACCATCTGCGCATCGGCAGATCAGCGATTACATCCCATATCGCGCCGGCGGTGCACCGAACCAGCTTCACTTCCTCGTGCGGTGCCGCCTGGTAATGCAGGCCGCGAAGCGTGCCGCGTTTCCTGTTGTGCGAAACGCTCCACTGCGTCGCCGGAACGACGAGACCGCGTTTCGCGAACTCGTCCGCATCGAGAATTCGCGCGAAGAAACCGCGCTCGTCTTCGAGTGGCTCGGGCTCGATCACGTATGCACCGGCGATCGGCGTCTCGACGAATCGCATCAGACGATCGCGACCTCCGGCAGCGGAATGATGAAGCGGCCGCCGCGGCGGCGATACTCTTCCTGCTGACGCATGATCTCGTCGGCGAAGTTCCACGTCAGCAGCAGCAGATAGTCGGGCATCCGTATTAGCAACTCTTCCGGCGCAACAATCTCGAGCCGCGTGCCGGGCGTTCGCTTTCCCTGTTTCACCGTACTGCGATCGGCGACGAAGTCGAGCGTCTCGCCGCCGATGCCGCTGAAGCTCAGCAGCGTCGTGCCCTTAGCCGATGCGCCATACGCGGCAATCTTCTTGCCTTCGCTCTTCAGCGACGCCAGCCTTTGGCGCAGCTCATCGCACAGCGCGCGAACGCGATCGCCGAAACGGCGATAGGCATCGGTCGTCGCGACGCCCCACTTGCGTTCCTCCTCGAGCAGATGCGTGACCGATTGCGCGCGCGGCATGCCGCGGCCGGCGAAGAATCGCAACGACCCGCCGTGAATCGGAATCTGCTCGACGGCTCCGATCGTCAACCCGTGTCGCGCGAACAGCGTATCGAGCGCGGTCAGCGAGAAGTAGCAGAGATGCTCGTGATAGATCGTGTCGAATTCGAGCAGGTCGATCATCTCGCGGACGTACGGCACTTCGATCGATGCCACTCCGCCGTCTTTCAACACTGTGGCGATTCCGGCGACGAAGCCGTTCAGGTCGGCGACATGCGCAAGGACGTTGTTGGCGTGTACGACGTCCGCGCGACCGGCGAGCGTCTCCGCAAGGTCGCGCGTAAAGAACTCATCGATCGTCTCAATTCCCTTCCGCCGCGCAACCTCGGCGATGTTGCGCGCCGGCTCGATGCCAAGCACAGGCACGCCGCGCTCGCGATAGTGCTGCAGCAGATAGCCGTCGTTGCTCGCCAGCTCCATCGCCAGCGATTCGTCGTCGAGGCTTCGCTCCGCGATCAACCGTTCCGCGATGCCGCGCGCGTTTTCGACGGCGGTATCGGAGAACGACGAGAAGTAAACGTAATCGCGGAACAGCACCTCGGGTGCGACATCCTCGGTGATCTGCACGAGCGTGCAGTCGCGGCAGAACACGACGTCGAGCGGCACACGTTCGTCGGCTTCGTTCTCATCACTGACCAGCGCATTCGCGAGCGGTGTTTCGCCGAGCGAGAGCACCGGTTCGAGCGCTCTGCCGCCGCACGAGCGGCAGGTCGTGCGGGTGGTGAACATCGTGGTCATGCGCCGAGGAAGTTGCGGTACCAGTCGATGGTCGCGCGGAGCGCATCGTCGAGCGAGAAGAGCGGACGCCAGCCGAGCATTTCGCGAGCCTTTGTCGCATCGAGCGTCTGCTCGCGAATCTCGCTGAACGCTTCGTTGCGCACTTCCGGCTGCAGCGTCGAATCCATCAGCTCGATGATCCGCTGCACGAGCTCGAGCACCGTCACGCGCTGCTCGTTCGAGAAGTTGAATGCCTCGCCGACGAGCGCGTGATTGCCGGCCAGTTTTTCGGCGAGCAGCATGTACGCCGCGGCGCCGTCCTCGACGTAAAAGTAGTCGCGCACGTATTGCCCGTCGGAGCGAATGACCGGCGGCGTGCCGCGCACGATCGAGCGAATCGTTCCCGGCACGATGCGGCTCCAGTTCAGATCGCCGCCGCCATAAAAGTTTCCGCAGCGGGTGATCGCGACCGGCAGCCCGAACGTCGTCGCGTAACTGCCGGCGATCAGATCGCTGCACGCTTTGCTCACGTCATACGGGAAGGTCGGCGCGAGCGGCGTCTCCTCGGTATACGGCAGCACCTCATGTTCGCCATACGCTTTGTCGGACGATGCGATGACGATCTGCTTCACGGTCGGCGCGCGGCGACACGCTTCGAGCACCGTCCACGTGCCGCGAATGTTCGAGTCGAACGTTGAAAGCGGATTGCGATTCGCGATCGGCACGAGCGCCTGCGCGCCGAGATGCAGCACCGTCGCGATCTCGTATTCGTTGAGCGCGCGCTCGATCGTTTCGTAATCCTGCAGCTCGCCGCGCACGACGTTCACGCGATCGAGCAAACCTTTACCGACGACGAAACTCTGCGGCACCCAGTCGCGGACGAGACAGACGACGTTCGCGCGCGCGTCGAGCAGACGCTGCACGAGCCATCCGCCGACGAGTCCCGTCGCGCCGGTGACGAAGACGGGACGGTCGAGCCAGAAACTCACGACCACACCTTCCAGGGCGCGTCGCCGCTGTTCCAGATCGACTCGAGTTGCAACTTGTCGCGAACGGTATCCATGCACTGCCAGAAGCCGTAGTGCTTATAAGCCGCGAGCTGACCGTCGGCCGCCAGCGCTTCGAGCGCGATCATCTCGAGGCTTGTCGCATCTCCCTGCAGGTAATCGAAGATTCGGGGGCTGAACACGAGAAACCCACCGTTGATCCAACCCTCGTCCGCCTGCGATTTCTCGCTGAAGCCTGCCACGCGCTCATCATCGAAATGCAATCCGCCGAATCGTGCCGGAGGACGGACCGCCGTAACCGTCGCGATCCTGCCGGCGCTGTGATGAAAGTCGATCAACGCGTTGACATCGACGTCGCTCACGCCATCACCGTAGGTGACGAGAAAAGTCTCGCCCTTCAGGTACGGCTCGAGGCGTTTCACGCGTCCGCCGGTCAGCGTCGAATAGCCGGTATCGATGAGGTGCACCGTCCAGTCTTCAGCGCGCTTCTGGTGAGGCTCTACCGCACCCGTGCGGAGGTTCACGGTCAGATCGTTCGAAAGCGCGTAGTAGTCGAGAAAGTATTGCTTGATGTCGTCGCCCTTGTAACCCAGCGCGACGTAGAACTCGCGCAGGTCGAAGTGTGCGAAGTGCTTCATGATGTGCCAGAGGATCGGTCGTCCGCCGATCTCGACCAACGGCTTCGGCCGAATCTCGGTTTCCTCCGCCAGACGCGTGCCGAACCCACCGGCGAGGATGACTGCCTTCATGCGTTGCGATCCATTCCCGCTGACCTCTCGTCGCGATTATCGTTCCACAACTTCGTTTTTCCACGGCAGCATTGGCCGGACCGCGCCCGGCCACTCGCCCCCGTAGTCACCTCGCACCGTGTCGCCTGCCATCGTGTCAAGGACTTCGAATGCAACCGCGTCGTTCTCGAACAGATGGACCCACGACGGATCGACGGTGCTGATTGCGGCGGAAACGATCAGCGTTCCCTCCGCGAGAAAGTTGCCTGGAATCTCTACGAAACTACGATAGCGCCCCGCCTCGCGACTGCGGCCTCGCCATACCGGGTCAAGATCCTGGGTTACGAACACGACCGAACCATCTTCACTGCGAAAGTGAAGATTCGGAGTGAGGACATGCCCGGACTGCAACACTTCCCACTCCATCTCGATCTGCACCCGATTGCGGATGTCGATCTTCGGCGCGATCTCTCCTTCGGAGAGAACGCGGATGGCGCGCAGCCGCGTGATCTGGTCGCCGGGAGCGCGTGACGAATCGGGCCATTCGCGCGCGGCGGTCGTACCGAGATCGGAGTGGAGATAGAAACGAACAACCTCGTGCGACGGACCGTCGCGTTTCACTCGTCCTTCTTCGATCAGCAGTGCGCGCGGGCAGAGCCGCGTCACAGATGACAGATTGTGAGAGACAAACAGGACCGTGCGGCCGTGGCGGCCGACGTCTTCGATCTTCGCGAGGCATTTGCGCTGGAAGCTGGCGTCGCCGACTGCGAGCACTTCATCGACGATGAGGATGTCCGTCTCCAGGTGCGCGGCGACGCCGAACGCGAGCCGCACGTACATGCCGCTCGAGTAGCGCTTGACCGGCGTGTCGATGAACTGGCCGACCTCGGCGAAGGCGACGATCTCGTCGAGCTTGCGCGCGATCTCGGCGCGCGCCATGCCGAGGATGGCGCCGTTGAGAAAGATGTTCTCGCGGCCGGTGAGCTCGGGGTGAAAGCCGGTGCCGACTTCGAGCAGTGCGCCGGCGCGCCCGTAGAGTCGCGCGACCCCTTCGGTCGGTTCGGTGATGCGGGAAAGAACCTTCAGCAGCGTCGATTTTCCCGCGCCGTTGCGACCGATGATGCCGATCACTTCGCCCTGCTCGGCGGTGAACGAGATGTCGCGCAAAGCCCAGATCGTTTCGCGTTGCGCCCGCTCGCCGGAGCTCCTGAACAGGCCGGCGATCGAATCGCGCAGAGTGCGATAGCCGAGCTCCTTTACGCCGCCGATTACGTACTTCTTCGCGAGCTTTTCAACTTCGATCGATCGCATCAAAGCACGTCCGCGAACAGCCGTTCCATCCGGCGGAAGTAGTAGGCGCCGCTGATCGTGACGAGCGCCGTCATCACCACGGCGTAGGCGACGCCGCTCCACGGAACAGGGTCGCCGAGCAGCGATGCGCGGAACAGCTCGATCACGCCGGTCATCGGATTCAGCGCCGCGATCCACCGAAATTTCTGCGGGATGACGGACAGCGGATAGACGACCGGCGTCGCGTACATCCAGAGCTGCAGGAGGAACGGAACGATCACTTTCACGTCGCGATACTCCACGTTCAGCGCCGACATCCAGAGTCCGACGCCGAGCGCAAACGCCAGACAGAGGAGCAGCCCGATCGGCAGCAGCATGAGCTGCGGAGTCAGCGGCACGTGCGCGAAGAGGAGCATCACGATCACGAGCACGAGCGTCACCGCAAGGTCGGCGATTCCGGCGAGGACCGACGCGGTCGGGACGATGAAGCGCGGAAAGTAGACCTTCGAGATCAGGTGCGCGCTGCCGATCAGGCTGTTGCTCGAAGCGGTGACGCCGCCGGAGAAAAAAGTCCACGGCACGAGAGCAACCATCACGAAAAGTGAATACGGAACGTTCGTCCCGGCGGTGATGTGTCCGATGCGATTGAAGAGCAGCGTGAAGATGAGCGTCGTCAGCAGCGGCTGCGCGACGACCCAGATGACGCCGAGAAACGTCTGGCGATAGCGGACTTTCAGATCGCGCCAGACCAGGATCTGCAGCAGCTCGCGATACTCCCAGACTTCGCGGAGGTCGAGCGCACGCCAGCCGCCGCCCGGACGGATCTCGATGACCGGTTTTGGGTTGTCCAGAGCGTGTTCAGTCACGACATTCAGCGTACATGAACTCCGGGCACGCTGCGGTACAGTACGAACGATGCCTGTCGCGTGGTTCCGCGAGTACCTCGCGTGTCCCGACTGCCAGTTGCCGCTGCCGGCCGACCGCTGCGCGTGCGGCTTCGCAATCGCCGGCGGGACGCCGCTCGACCTTCGCCCGCAACATCCGCGGGCGCGAACGTTCGTGCATCAGATCGGCACGACGGCGCCGTCCGATCTCGCCTCGTGCCGCGTCGAACGACCGGTCGTGACGTACGACGGACCACGCGCGATTCGGGATTCGTCCGAGCTGTTCTCCGCGATTGCCGATCGACTGAAACCGGGGGCGCGACTGCTCGACCTGGGCTGCGGTCCGCGCGATCAGGCGAAACCTGCGGAGCATTACGGGCTCGCGTACGTCGGCGTCGATTACTCGTCGCCCGATGCCGATCTCCTCGCCGACGCGCATGCGATCCCGTTCGTCGATCGAACGTTCGACGTCGTCCTTTCGTATGCGGTCTTCGAGCATCTCTATGATCCGTACGTCGCCGCGCGCGAAGTCGAGCGCGTCCTGGCGAAGGACGGCGTATTCGTCGCCGTCGTTTCGCAGGGCGAGCCCTTTCATGAGTCGTACTTTCATCACACATCGCTCGGCGTGCTCGCGCTGCTTCGCTCCGCCGGGCTGACGGCGCTGCAGCTCTGGCCGTCGGTCGACACGCTCCATTCACTTGCCGAGATGGGACGTTATCCGGTCGTCGTTCGCGGTCTGATCGAGGCGATCAACAAACTCGATCGTGCCATGCCGTTTCTCGCACCCCGGAAGTTTCTGCACGGGACGCCGCGGGAGAAAGCGATCGATGAACTGCATCGCAGCGGCAGCGTCTGTTTCGTTGCTGTCAGAACTGAAAGTAGATGAACGGACTCGATTCGACGGCGCCGAAGAAGTAGATCGCCAGCACCATTACCGCGACGAAGAACGCGCCGGCGACCGTTCGCATCCGAAAGACGAGATAGCGGCCGGAGATCGGATCGGTGATGACTTCGGCATCCGCGATGATCGCCATCGGATTCCGGCCGCGTGCGAGTGCGATTCCGATCGCATGTCCGGCGATCGCGAGTGCGAGTCCCCACGCGAGAACGACCGGCCACCAGACATTGCGTCCATCGCCGAGACCGAACAGCGAGCGCAGCATGGCGATCGTTCCGTCGAAGTCGATGGCGCGGAACGGCACCCAGCAGAGCATCACGAACAACAGCGTGAGCGGCCACGCCAGCGCGCGCGGCACGCGTGACCGCGGTGCGGCGCGGCGCCACGCGCGATGGACGATCAGCGCGATGCCGTGCAGCAATCCCCACGCGACGAAGTTCCAGCTCGCGCCATGCCACAGACCGCCGAGGAGCATCGTCAGCAACAGATTCACATCGGTACGCAGCTGTCCTTTGCGATTGCCGCCGAGCGGGATGTAGAGGTAGTCGCGCAGCCATTCGCTCAGCGTGATGTGCCAGCGATGCCAGAACTCGGCGACGCTCGCAGCGATGTACGGCATGTTGAAGTTTTCGGGAAGGTCGTAGCCGAGCATCTTCGCCGTGCCGATGGCCATGTCGGAATAGCCGGAGAAATCGCAGTAGATCTGCAGCGAGTATGCGAGCAGTCCGCACCACGCCGTCGCCGAGCTCCACGCGGCCGGCGTCGCGAAGACGTCGTTGGCGACGACGGCGACGTGATCGGCGATGAGCAGCTTCTTGCCCATCCCGATGACGAAGAGCGAAAAGCCGTGCAGCATTCGCTCACGCGTCGGTCCGATGGCGCGGGTCATCTGCGGGAGGAAGACGGACGCGCGCACGATCGGCCCGGCGATCAGGTCGGGAAAGAACGTGACGAACATCGTGTAGTCGAGATGCGAGCTGCACGGCTCGATTCGTTCCCGATAGACGTCGATCGTGTAGCTCATCGACTTGAACGTGTAGAAGCTGATCCCCGCGGGAAGGAGAAGACCGAGGAGGGCGACCTCATGGCCGGTGAAGCGCAGCAGACCGTTGAGATTCGTCAGGAAGAAGTCGGCGTACTTGAACCAGCCGAGGATCGCGAGATTCGAGACGATGCTGGCGGTGAGCCAGCAGCGTCGCACGCGCGGCTCGCGCGTTGCTGCGATGCGCGCCGCGCACCAGTAATCGATGACGCTGATGATCAGCAGCAGGGCGAGGTAGCGGTAGTCCCAGGCGGCGTAAAACAGCGACGACCCGATGCAGAGCACGAGCTTCTTCCGGCGATGCGGCATCGGGATCGCAGTGGCGCCGAGGATCGCGGCGAGGAAGACGAAGAATCGGATGCTGACGAAGCTCATTGCGTCCGCAGCCTTGTGCGCAGCTCGCGGGCGAGGAGCTCGGCGGCAGCGCGATGTCCCGCCGCATTCAGGTGGCCACGCGCAAACCAGCTGTTCGTGAAGCCGACCGGTGAGCGACCGCGGCGGCGGAAGTCATCGAACGTCGCGCGGAAGTCGACGCAGCTGAGATGCGCGGCCGCGCAGTACGCAAGCACGCGTTGTTCGACGGCGTTCTGTTCTTCGCGGAACGGCGGCACGAAGAGAAACGTCACACGGCCGTCGTACGCGGTGGACAGCATCGCCAGCTCGGTCTCGACCGGATAGTTGTCGCGCGGCGTCGCCAGCGGATTCGTCAGCTTCTCTCTCACGCCGCCGCGAAAGAGTGGTGGCGTGTGTGACCGTGCACGGAAAAGCTCAAGACGAGCAACACCGTAGTTGACCAGCGCGCTGTGGGCGCGCATTCGAGCGAGGATTCGTGAGACGCGGCCAACGTGCGATTCAGGCGCCGCGACGGCGATGAGGTTTCCGTCGCGCTCTTCGAAGTGCGCCTTTGAGCTGACGAACCCGTCGTCGGTCAGGTCGCTGTCATTGAACTGGATGATCGTCCACGCCGGCTGCAGCTCGCGCTTCAGCTGCGGCGCGAGAACGATGTAATCGGCCGGCGATCGCGCGGCGACGCCGGTGTTCAACACGCGGATGCCGAGGATTGACTGAAGGCGGGCCGTGAATACCTCGTCGTCGTTCACCTGGGATGCTTCCGTGAACGAGTCGCCGACAGCGAGGATCGGCGGTCCCGGCGCGGGCGGCGCGACGCGAATGCCGCGGGCGTCCCAGTGACTGACGCCCGATCCTTCATCGAGACGGCGTACCAGCGTTGACACCTGGCCAGGACCGCCGGTCGTCCAGAGCACCTGGCGAAGGAGGAGCTCGAAGACGCCCGCCGCGAGGAGGAGGCCGGCCGCGAACGGCAGGAGCGTGATCGCAAACCGCTTCATCAGTCGGAGCGGTCATTCTGCCACACGTATTTGTCCGCTTCGTGCCGCGGCGCCGGTATGAGATCGTCATCGCGATGAAGCCGCTCGTGTCGATCATCGTGCCGGTTTACAACCGCGCGTCGCTGCTGCGGCAGGCGGTGGCGAGCGCGCTCGCGCAAACGTACCGGCCGATCGAAATGGTGATCGTCGACGACGGCTCGACCGACGACACATCGCTCGCGATCGCCGAGCTCGTCGCGCAGCATCCGGAAGTGCGCGCGGTACGACGTGAGAACGGCGGTCCGGGAGCGGCGCGGGAGACCGGCCGCCTGGAAGCGCGCGGCGCGTTCCTCCAGTATCTCGACAGCGACGATCTGCTGCTCTCGCACAAGCTGGAGTTCCAGGTCGCGGCGCTGCTCGAGTCGCCGGAAGCAATCGCTGCGTACGGACAGACGCGTTATCGCGACGCGGCGAACAACGAGATCGCCTGCACGTGGAAACCGCTGCTCGACGGCGAGACGTCGATCCTTCCCCACTTTCTGCGTGGGCGTTTGTGGGAGACGGTGTCGCCGCTCTTTCGCGCGGAAGCGGTGGCGGCCGCCGGACCGTGGACGCCGCACCGGCTCGAAGAGGATTGGGAGTACGACTGCCGCGTTGGCGCGCTCGGGAAGACGCTGATCTTCGTTCCCGGGATCGTCGCCGAACATCGCGATGCGTCGGCCGATCGGCTGTCGGCTGGCGCGACCGGTGATCCCGCGCGTTTGCGCGACCGCGCCGCCGCACATCAGTCGATCTACGCCAGCGCGCGACGGGCCGGCATCACGAATGATGCGCCGGAGATGCAGCACTTCGCGCGCGCGCTTTTTCTCCTCGCGCGGCAGTGCGGCGCGGCCGGTCTCACCGGCGAGTCTCGTGCGCTGCTTGGCCTGGCGGTCGAAGCGTCGACGACGCGCGACGTGCGCCTGTATGGCGCGATCGCACGACTATTGGGTGCGCGCGCAACCGGGAAGCTGTCGCAGTTCGCCGACCGCTTCCGGCGCTAAAGTCAATATCGGGGGTCTGACCCCAAAAGTTGACTTTGCGCTGTGCGTACAATGACCGCGATGGCGAGGCTCTCCGTCGTAATGTCGGTGTTCAACGGCGCCGCGCAGCTCGACGCGACGCTCGACGGCATCGAGGCGCAGACGATGCGCGATTACGAGCTGATCGCTATCGATGACGGCTCGACCGACGCCACCGGCGAGATCCTTCGCGCTCGCGCCGCGCGCGATACGCGCGTCCGCGTCATCACCATCGCCAACGACGGGCTGACGCGCGCGCTGATTCGCGGCTGTGCCGAAGCATCCGCGCCGGTAATCGCGCGGCACGATTGCGGCGATGTCTCACAACCGGAGCGCTTCGCGAAACAGCTCGCCGCGCTCGACGACGATGTCGTGCTCGTCTCCTGCGCCGTGCGTTACGTCGGACCGGGCGGCGAGCGGATGTACGACGTCTCCGGCGACGGCGACGCCATCCGCCACAGCCTGCTGCACGACGACGTCGATTCCATCGTCGGACTCCCGCATCACGGCACGGCGATGTTTCGTCGCGACGCATACGAAGCGGCCGGCGGTTATCGCGCGGAGTTCCGTTTCGCGCAGGACGTCGATCTCTGGATTCGCCTCGCGTCTCGCGGCCGCATCGTGGTTCTCCCGGACGTTTTGTACGAAGCGCGTTTCGAAACGAACGCGATCAGCGCGCAGCGTCGCGACACGCAGTTCGCGCTCGCGGCAATCTCGATTCGTCTTCGCGATGGCGGCGACCAGTCACTGCTCGATGACGCACTGGCGGTCAGCGCCGGCTCGCGTCCGCGCAAACCTCGCGACGAAGCGGGAGCGTTCTACTTTCTCGCCAGCTGTCTGCGCCGCAACGGCGATCGTCGCTATCGTCAATACGCGCGCGCCGCGCTCCGCCGCAATCCGCTGCATCTCCGTTCGTGGCTCCTCCTGATGCGATGAAGCGACCCGTCTTCGATTCTGCCTGGCCGCCCGACGTCGTCGAGATCTATCGCAACGATCTTCGCGAGATGTGGGATCCGTCGATCGAGCGGCACATGTACAACGCCTATCAGAATCAACTCGCCGTCTATCGCGGCATCGCGAAGCGATACGGCGCGAAGACGGTGCTCGACATCGGCTGCGCGCAGGCGACACTCGCGATTCTCCTCGCGGAGGAGGGGCGCAAGGTAACAGCGGTCGACATCCGCCGGCAGTTCCTCGATTACGCGAAGACGCGCGTCGAGCATGGCGACATCCGCTTCGTCGCCGAGAACGCGTTCGACGTTCCCGACATCGGCACGTTCGACGTCGTCTTCGCGAACCAGATCATCGAGCACCTCGTGCATCCGGCCGATTTTCTCCGGCAGCTCTCGCGGTTCGTGGCACCGGGCGGCGTGCTCGCGGTGTCGACACCGAATCACGACTACTTCCGTTCGTCGCTGCCGTCGTTCACGGAGCTCGGCGATCCCGAGCAGTACGCGGAGCGCGAGTTCTCGGCGGGCGGCGGCGATCACTTCTTCGCGTATACCGAGGAGGAGATGCGCAAAGCCGCAGGCGAAGCGGGATTGGTCGTGCGCGAGGTCGTTTACTTCGAGACGCCGTTCATCTCCGGACACGCGTTCGTTCGATTCGTTCACGGCATCACACCGGTCGGCGTGTTGCGCGCACTCGATCGCGCCGCGCTGCGCGTCGCGCCGCGCAAGCTCGCGCATCAGCTGCTCGTATTGCTCGGGAGAAACGAATGAGCATGCGCGTCATCACGTCGCGCCTTCGCGCGTTGATCCTTCGCCTGCGTGGCGCAGACATCGGCGCGAAGAGCGGCGTCGGTTCGCGCGTCATCGTTCGTCATCCGCGCGGCGTCCGGCTCGGCGCGCGCGTCGAGATCGAGCACGACGTCTATCTGAAACTGACTTCACCCGATGCGCGGCTGCTCATCGGCGACTTCACCTTCATCGGCGCGCAGTCGGTGATTCACGTCGCGCAGTCGGTCACGATCGGCGCGCACACGGTCCTCGGCGCCGGAGTCCTCATCGCCGATCACGCGCACAACAGCGCGCGCTCGCTGCGCATCGACGAACAGGGCGTCCGCTCGCGGCCGGTCACCATCGGTGACGACGTCCTGATCAACCCGCGCGCGACGATTCTCTCCGGCGTGACGATCGGCGACGGCGCCGTGATCGCGGCGGGCGCCGTCGTGACGCACGACGTCGCGCCGTACAGCATCGTCGCCGGCGTGCCGGCGCGCGCGATCGGCGAACGTGCATGAAGCGGCTAGCGATCGTCGCCTCGCACGTCATCCAGTATCAGGATCCTTTTTTTCGCCTGCTCGCGCGTGAAGCCGGCGTCGATCTGACGGTCATCTACTGTTCGCGCGCGGGACTGGAAACGTATCGCGACACCGAGATGTCGACGACGCTGCGCTGGGACATCGACCTGCTCGAAGGCTATCGACACCTCTTCCTCCGCAACTTCGGGTTCGGCCGCGGCTACACACGGCTCATCAATCCCGGCATCGTTCCAACAATCGCGCGCGGCCGTTTCGACGCCGTGATTTTCATGCTCGGCTGGGGCTCGCTCTCCGCGCTCCTCGGCATCGCCGCATGTCGCCTCTCCGGCACGCCGTTCTTCCTCTACGGCGACAGCAGCTTCCCGCCGGACGCGATCGGTCTGCGCGGAAAACTGCGCGAGACATTCGTACGCGGTGTCTTCCGACTCGCCGCCGGCTTCATGACATCGGGCGTGCTGAACGCCGATTACTACCGCCACTACGGTGCCGATCCGCGCACGTTCTTTCTCCTGCCGTGGGCCGTCGATAACGAGCGCTTCGCCGCCGCCGGACAACTCGCGCCGGGCGAACGCGGCGCGATGCGCGATCGCTACGGCATCGCGCGCGACGCGGTCGTCTTCCTCTTTTCCGCGAAGCTGCTGCCGCGCAAAGATCCGCGGACACTGCTGCGCGCGCACGAACAGATGCAGCATCGCGATCGTGCGACGATCGTCTTCATGGGCGAAGGGATCCTTCGCGAAGAACTGGAGCGTTACGCGCGCGAGCATGCACTCGGCGACGGCGTCCGCTTCATCGGCTTCGTCAATCAGCGCGACATCCCGAAGCATTACGCGATGGCCGACGTCTTCGTACTGCCATCGACGTACGAGCCGCGCGGCGCCGTGCTCAACGAAGCGATGGCGTGCGGCCTGCCGGTTGTCGTCACCGATCGCTGCGGCTCGCTCGGTGACATCGTGCTCGAAAACGACAACGCCTTCGTCTATCCCGCAGGCGACACCGCCGCCCTCGCGCATCACCTCGACACGCTCACCGCCGACGCAACGTTGCGCGCGAAAATGGCGGAGCGCTCGCGCGAGATCATCGCCGACTGGGATTTCGCTCGCGGCGTCGAAGGCGTGAAACAGATGCTGCAATCGGTGAGCGCACGGAAATGAGCCGCGTCTCGATCGCCATCCCGACGTACAACCGCGGCCCGATTCTCATCGAGACGCTGGAGCTGTTGCTCGCGCTCACGCCGCGCGCCGCGGAGATCGTCATCGTCGATCAGACGACGTCGTATCCGCCGGAGCTCGAAGCAAAGCTCGACGCGTGGTCGCGCGACGGCTCGATCCGCTGGTTCCGGCTGCCGGAGCCGTCGATCCCGCACGCGATGAACGAAGCGCTGCGGCAGGCGTCGCAGCCGATCGTTCTTTTCGTCGATGACGACGTGATCCCTTCATCAACGCTCGCGCTCGAACACGAACGCGCATACGCAAACGGAGTCTGGGCGGTGGTCGGTCAGGTGTTGCAGCCGGGCGAACAGATCGTCCATTTCGATGAAGCGAACATGCACGGCGGACCGCTGCGCGATCTCGAGTTCCACTTCAACCACGACGTCGCCGGCGACGTCGAAAACGTCATCGCCTGCAATCTGAGCGTCGATCGCGAACGTGCGTTGTCGATCGGCGGCTTCGACGAAAACTTCCTCGCTGCCGCCTATCGATTCGAGACCGACTTCGCACGGCGGATCGTCGACGCCGGCGGCCGCATCCGTTTCGAGCCGCGCGCCAACATCGATCATCTGCACGTTCCGACCGGCGGCGTTCGCGCGCATGGCGATCATCGCCGCACGGCGGCGCCAACGCACTCCGCCGGCGATTACTACTTCGCGTTGTGGCACGTTCGTCCGTTCGCGCGCTACGCACTTCGTCGGTTCATTCGCAACGTCGCCACTCGATATCACCTTCGCCATCCGCTGACGATCGTGCCGAAGATCGTCGCTGAATTGCGCGGCCTGGCGCTCGCTCGCCGGCTTCATCGTCGAGGCCGGCGACTGGCGAGCGGGGAATCTTTTGCGGCCTCGCCATCTTCCGGAAGTCACCGATGATCCCCCTGCTTTTTGCCGGTTTCGTCGCGCTCTCGATCATCGTCTCGCTCACCGACTGGCGGCGGGGCTGGCTGCTCGCGGTGCTCTGCGGCGCGCTGCAGGATCCGGTGCGCAAGCTGATGCCGGGCAGCCCGGTCGCGATGACGTTCTCGATCGTGGCGATCTATGTCGCCATCATCTTCGCCATCCAGTCGCGCATTCAGCTGCATCTGCGCGACTTCAGCCGCCGCTTCCCTTCGATCTGGAAAGCGTTCGGGCTGCTCTTTCTGCTGCTGATCCTCGCCGCGATCAACGGTCTCGCCACGTTCGGAATCGGTTACTGGCGCGCGCCGATGCTGAGTCTCTTCACGTATCTCGCTCCGCTTCCCGCGGTGCTCCTCGGCTTCATGTACCTCGATCGCGAAGAGCGGCTCTATCGCTTCTTCACGTTCTACTCGATCATCACGTCGGTCGCGCTGATCGGCTCGGTGCTCGAGTATCTGCGCTTCGACAGTCCGACGCTCGGGATGGTCATGCAGGTCGGCGATTACATCCGCCATCTGCCCGGCCTGCAGATCCGGATGATCTCCGGCTTCTACCGCGCTCCCGACATCATGGGCTGGCACGCCGCGATGCTCGCTTCGATCTCGCTGGCGATGGCTGTCCGCGCGGAGCTCGGACGCCGGGCCATTCCGTGGATGCTCGGAGCGGGCTGGGGGTTTTTCAACTGCATGATCAGCGGTCGCCGCAAAGCGATCTACTTCGTCCTCGTCTTCGCTGTCGCATTTCTCATCCGCTACATCCGCCGGATCAAACCTGCACAGATCGTTTCGATTGCGGTCGCGGCGGCAGTTCTCGGCTACGTCGTACACAACATCTCGACAAACGAAACTTCGTCGGTTTACGCGACCGGCGCCGTGACGACCGGGGATGAGGTCGCGCAACGGCTCGAAGGCGGTCTCCTCGACACGATCAGGCAGTTCGGTTTCATGGGCGCCGGCCTCGGCACCGCAACCCAGGGCGTGCAATATCTCCTCGGCCCGAAGCAGACGATGGGCTGGCAGGAAGGCGGACTCGGAAAGCTCGCCATCGAGCTCGGTGTGCCCGGTCTGCTCGCGGCGATGCTGTTCGCGTTCGCCGCGCTCCGAACGATGATGAAGATCAGCGCGATCCCCGATCATCCGTACACATCGCAAATCGGCCGCGCGACCCTCTTCGCGCTGATCGCGGCGAACATCGCGAACTTCGCCGCGTCGGCGCAGGCGTACTCCGATCCCGTGCTGACGCTGATCACCTGCTTCATCGCCGGCTGTCTCTTCGCCACGATCACGCTCGACGAGCGCGCGGCCGCCGCCGCAAATCCGCCGGCGGTGCTGCCGCGACTGACCCCCGTTCGCACCTGAGGTACGCTGCGCAGACGTGAACATCCTTCACGTCGTTCCGACGTACCTTCCCGCGCGGCGCTACGGCGGTCCGATTTACGCGGTGCACGGACTGGCGAAGGCGCTCGCGGCGCGCGGCCATCGCGTCGACGTCTTCACGACGAACGTCGATGGAAACGGCGTTTCCGATGTGCCGCTGGCGACACGCGTCGATCTCGACGGCGTCGGCGTTCACTACTTTGCCTCGTCGTTTCGCCGTTTGTACTGGAGCGCCGGTCTGCGCAACGCGCTCGACGAACGAGTCGCGCGATACGACGTCGTTCATCTCCACTCGATCTTTCTGCATCCGACCGCGGCCGCCGCGCGCGCGGCGAAACGGAGCGGGACGCCATACGTGATCGCGCCGCGCGGCATGCTCGTGCCGGAGCTGATTCGCGGCCGCAGCCGGATCACGAAGTCGCTTTGGCTGCGGTTCGTCGAAGAGCGCAACTTCGCCGGCGCCGCCGGAATCCACTTCACTTCCGAACGCGAGCGCGCCGATGCCGAGCGAACCGGCATGCCGCTCCCATCGCCGTTCATCGTGCCGAACGGCATCGACGTTCCTCCTCCACTCAACCGCTCGCGCAACGAGCGCGAGATTCTCGCCCTCGGCCGTGTCAGCTGGAAGAAGGGGCTCGATCGCCTCATCGCCGCGCTGCCGCATATCGACGACGCGACGCTGACGATCGCCGGTAACGATGAAGAGGAGCTGACGCCGCGACTCCGCGAACAGGCGCGCACTCTCGGCGTCGAACAACGCATCACGTTCCTTGGCGACGTCGGCGGCGACGCGAAGTACGAGCTCCTTGCGGGCGCGGCCGTCGTGGCGATGCCGTCGATCAACGAGAACTTCGGCAACGTCGTGCTCGAAGCGATGTCGATGGAGACACCGGTCGTCGTCACACCGGAAGTCGGACTCGCGGATGAAGTGCGACGCGCCGATGCGGGCGTGGTCGTGAATGGTGAGCCGCACGCACTCGCCGCCGCGATCGACGAGTTGCTTCGCGATCCCGCGCGTCGCGCCGCCATGGGCGCACGCGGACGGCGCGCCGTCGAAGAGCGCTTCACCTGGCCGCGCGTCGCCGAGCAGATGGAGGCCGCGTATGCGCGACTTCGCCGCTGAGGTCACGCCGCTCGTCCTGACGCGCGACGAAGAGCCGAACATCGCCCGCACACTTGCGCAGCTGGCATGGGCGCGCGAAGTGATCGTCGTCGACAGCATGAGCGGCGACGCCACGGTCGCGATCGCGCAGAGCTTTCCGAATGTCCGCGTCGTGCAGCGACCGTTCGACGACCTCGCATCGCAATGGAACTTCGCGCTCGCGCAGGCATCGACGGAATGGGTGCTGACGCTCGATGCCGACTATTTCGTGCCGCCCGAGTTCGTTCGCGAACTCGCCGCGCTCGAGCCGGCGCCGAACGTCAGCGCATACGAAGCGACGTTCAAATACGCGGTCGGCGGCCGTCCGTTGCGCGCATCTCTCTACCCGCCGCGCGCCGTCGTGCTGCGCCGCGATCGCTGCACGAACTTCATGGACGGACACACGCAGCGCGTCCGCGTCGACGGCGACACGCTGCCGCTTCGCACGCCGCTGATTCACGACGATCGCAAATCGATGTCGCGCTTCATCGAACGCCAGCGCCGCTACATGCGCGACGAGGCGGCGAAGCTCCGTCGCGGCGAATCGCTCAACTTCGCCTCGCGCATTCGCAAGCTGCGGGTCGTCGCGCCGTTCGCCGTCGTCATCCACGCGCTCTTCATCAAAGGGCTGATCCTCGACGGACGCGCCGGACTTCGCTACGCGTGGGAGCGCTTCGTCGCGGAGCTAATCCTCTCGCGCGAATTGAGTGTGGGGGCGGGCGCCCCGCCCAACCGGGCGGCCGAAGCGGCCGCCTCCACATCAGATAAATCCGACCGCGCACCTCGCCCGTAATCACTGCATGTCCGAATCAAACAAAGCAATCGTTCGCAGACTGATCGAAGAAGCGCAGGAACAGGGCAATCACGCCACCATCGACGAGCTGCTGAGCGAAGACTTCGTCGATCACACGCCGCTGCCGGGCGTTCCCGGAAATCGCGACGGCATCCACATCCTCTTCGATGCGTTGCGCTCCGCGTTCCCCGATCTTCGCGTCACGATCAGCGAACAGATCGCCGACGACACACGCGTCGTCACGCGCAAGACGTTCAACGGCACGCACGGCGGCTCGTTCATCGGCATTCCGGCCAGCGGCAATCGCGTGGCCTTCGAGGTCGTCGACATCCTCGCGCTGCGCGACGGAAAGATCCTCGAGCATCGCGTGATCTTCGATCAGCTCTCGCTGCTGCAGCAGCTCGGCGACGCGTAATCAGCGACGCCAGATCATCAGGTCGCCCATCACCAGCAAATCCATCTTCGTGCGCAGGAAACAGTCGAGCGCCTGCGCGGGCGAGTTCACGACCGGCTCGTTCTCGTTGAAGGACGTGTTGAGCACGAGCGGCACGCCGGTCAGCTCGCGGAACGCTTCGATCAGCGCGTAGTAACGCTCGTTCTGCGCGCGTTCCACCGACTGCAATCGCCCCGAGCCGTTCACGTGTGTGACCGCCGGAATCAGCGCGCGTTTCTCCTCGCGGATTTGGTAGACCTGCAGCATGAACGGCACGTCGTAGTCGGTCTCGAACCATTCGCCGACCGCTTCGCGGAGCACGGACGGCGCGAACGGACGGAACGACTCGCGCCGCTTGATCTTCAGGTTGAGGATGTTCTTCATGTCGGCGCGGCGGGGATCGCAAACGATCGAGCGATTGCCGAGAGCGCGCGGTCCCCATTCCACTCGTCCCTGAAACCAGCCGACGACGTTTCCGGCCGCGACCTGTTCCGCGGTCCGCCTGCAAAGCTCGCCCTGATCGTGCACGCGCTCCATCGAACAGCCGGCGGCTTCGAGATCGGATTGCCGTTCGTCGACCGCCGAGTCGATCGCGGCGTCGTCGTACTCGGGTCCCCAGTACGCGTGCTCCATCACGAACGACCGCGGCTGCTGCAGCGTCTCGTTCCAGACCCAGTACGCCGCGCCGATCGCACCGCCGGCATCGCCCGCGGCCGCCTGAATGTAGAGATCCTTGTACTTCGTTCGATCGAAGATGAAACCGTTGGCGACGGAGTTGTAGCCGCAGCCGCCGGCGATACAAATCCGCGAGCTGTTCGTTTTCTCGTGCAGCGCATTCGCCATCGCAAAGAACGCTTCCTCGTACATCGCCTGCATCGACGCGGCGATGTTCCTGTGGCGATCTTCGAGCGGATCGTCCGGCGAACGAACGGGACCGAGGAGCTCGGCGAGCCGCGGCGAGAAGACGGGACCGATGACCGGCGAGCCGCCCTGCCACACCATGTCGAGTCCGACCGAGTGATGCGTGAAGTAGTCGAGGTTCAGCGTGAAGCGGCCGTTCGCGACGCGGACGATGTCGCGCATTTCTTTCATGTACGACGGCTTGCCGTACGGCGCGAGTCCCATCACTTTGTACTCGTCGCCGTAGTGCGGGAAGCCGAGGTATTGCGTGATGGCGGTATAGAAAATGCCGAGCGAGTGAGGAAAGCCAACCTCGCCGAAGACTTTGATCGAGCTGCCGTCGCCGTAGCCCCACATCGAGCTGACGAAATCTCCGAAGCCATCGACGGAAAGCACCGCGGCGTCTTTGAACGGACTGACGAAGAACGCCGACGCGAGATGCGCGCGGTGGTGCTCGACGTTGTGCAGTTGTGGCTTCAGCGACGTGACGCCGAACGCTTCCGCGAATTCGCCGCGGACGTCGCGAATCTTCGCGCGATTCTCGAGCCGCCGGCGAATGGCAGCGATCGACGGACGCTTCGCGAGGATGAACTTCGCGCGCTGCAACAGTCGGGCGTTCGGATCGCGATTGACGGCGATGTGATCGACGTCGTTGAGCGAAACTCCCGCTTCGTCGAGGCAATATTGGATGGCGACGGAGGGAAAGCCGGCCCAGTGCTTGATGCGCCGGAATCGCTCTTCTTCGCACGCCGCGACGAGCTTTCCGTCGACGACGATCGCCGCCGCCGCGTCGGCGTGGTGAGCATTAACGCCGAGGATGATCATAATTCGGCGTGCGCATCATCTTCGTGAACCGCTATTTTCATCCCGATCATTCTGCAACAAGTCAGATGGTCTCCGACCTCGCGTTTCATCTCGCTTCGCGCGGTCACGAGGTGGAAGCGATCGCGAGCCGGCAGCGGTACGACGAGCCATCTGCACGCCTCGCGCCGAGCGAAACGGTCGGCGGCGTGCGTATCACGCGCGTCGCTACGACCCGCTTCGGCCGCACGTTTCTCGGCGGGCGCGCGATCGATTACCTGACGTTTTACCTCACCGCGTGGCTGGCGCTTTTGACGCGTCGCGGCGTCGTCGTAACGATGACCGATCCGCCGCTGATGTCGATCGTGGCGATGTTCGCGGCGCGGCGCCGCGTCAACTGGATCCAGGATCTTTTCCCCGAAGTGGCCGAAGCGCTCGGAGTGTTGCGCGGCGTCGGACCCCTGCGCGCGTTGCGCGATCTTTCCCTTCGCACCGCACGCGCAAACGTCGTCCTAGGCGATCGGATGGCGGAACGCGTGCCGTCGCGCGCCGTCGTGCAGCACAACTGGGCCGACAGCGCGCTTCGTCCGATTACACGCGATGACGACAACACGTTCGTCGTCGGCTACTCCGGGAACCTCGGCCGCGCGCACGACTTCGCGACGATCACCGGCGCGATGCGGCTCCTCGCCGGCGAGCCGTCGATCCGCTTCGTCATCACCGGCGGCGGCGCGCAACTCGACTCGGTGAAGCAAGCGACGAACGGCCTCACGAACGTCGCCTTTCGTCCGTATCAGCCGCGCGAACTGCTCAGCGAATCGCTCTCATCCGCAGACGTCCATCTCGTCTCGCTGCAGCCGGAGCTCGAAGGATTGATCGTTCCGAGCAAGATTTACGGCATCCTTGCCGTTGCACGTCCGGCGATTTTCATCGGCGCGGAGGATGGCGAGGTCGGCAACATGTTGACGAAAAACGATTGCGGAGTCGTAGTCGCTCCCGGCGATTCCGCCGCGCTGGCGCGCGTCATTCGCGATCTCGCGTCCGACCGCACGCGCGCTTCGCAGATGGGAACGCGCGGCCAGGCTCTGTACGAATCGCGCTTCGCGCCGCCGATCGCATTCGCGAACTGGGAACGGATTCTCGAAGAGGCGTCGCGTGGCTGACAGCCGCATCCGGCTCTTCCACATCATCCTCGCCGTGGCGATGGCCGGCAGCCTGCTCGTCTTCATCACGACGCCATCGAGCGACTGGAAGGCGGTCGCGCCGCCCGACGATCGCCTGCAGCTCGCCGACTACATCGCCACGCATCCGGCCGACGCGAAAGCGTCCGCGAAGATCACCGATGCAGCGCTCGACTATCCGATCACGAAGCGGCGCGAGCTCTGGCATGCGGCGCACGAGCTGACGAACCACCTCGAGCCGTATCGGACGAATGGACAGATCGCGTTCGCGCGCGCCGGCGTCTTCCACTGGGCCGAACTTTCGGACGCGGAGCGGAAGGAAGTGATCGCGTCGATCGGTCCGCTGCTGAACGACTACAACCGTTTCATGGCGCTCTACAAGCCGGTCTGGGCGCTGACGCATGATCTCGCACTGCTTCTCCGGCACGCGCCGCCGGGCGAGGGTGTGCTGAACGAGCTCGGCGAGCTCGCCGTGACGAATGGTCTCTTCGACGAATACCGCCGGCTGCGCGCCGAAACGCAGCGCGTTCGCGAAGAAGAGGCGGCGGCGAAGCGCGCCACGCTCACGCCGCCGCAACTGCTGCAATCGCTCCGTCCGCCGTTTCGCATCAGCGACGAACCGCTGATCTCCGCCGTGCTGCGGGAGCTGCAGGGACGTCCGCTCGACGAGGATCCCCATTCGAGCACGGTCGATCCGCTCATCGAATTCGCGATCGATCATCACCTCACGCCGCTCGAAGGTCTCGAAGCGATCACCCGATTGAAGGGAACCGCGTCCGACGCGCATCGCGCGCGGCTGGCGCTGGCACTCGATCTTCCCGAGCGCGCGTCCGACCTCGAGCTCGGCAACGCCGACGTCTCCGCGCCGTGGCGTCGTTACTACGCCGAGCGCGCCGAATACGAAGCGAAGCACGGCAACGCCGATCAGGCGGAGCTGTATCGCGTTCGTGCGTACGTCGCCTCAACGCGCGAGGGAAAATGGGAAGGTCTTTGCGACGGCGATCTCTGCACGAATGCGCACGCGGAGATCGACGGACCGCGCGTCCTGACGCTCGAAATGGTGCAGTCGGACGAAGTGCCGCCGTGGGTCGAGCTCTACATCGACGATGCGTTGCGCGATGAAGGTCCGATCGCGCCGCGGCGGGTCTTCACGGTTCCGGACGGAGTGCATCGGGTTGAATTGCGAGTCGCCAATCCGATGACTCGAAATCGATTTCGGCGCCGCGTGAAGATCGGGTAGCCACCGCTGCTCCGGCGATCGCGGCGAGCGTTGCGAAGTTCGCCGGGATGTAGAAGTTGAAGTCGATCATGGCGTGAACGAGCGCGACCAGGATGCTGGTCAGGGCGGCGACGATGAACGCTCGACGCTGCCAGCGCGCACCGCGATCGAACGACAATCGGACCAGCGCGATGAAGCCGAGGACGACGGATGCAAGCACGATCGTGAAGCCGACGACGCCGGTCGTCGCACCGACTTCCGCGTAATCGTTGTGCGCGTGGTTGTAGATGACGTCGAGGTCTTCCGACTGCACCTGCGAGACGACGTCGACGAACGTGCCGAGGCCGCTGCCGAGCGCGGGAAAACGGCGCCAGATCGCGACGGCCGCGGAGATCTCGCTGCGCCGTCCGACGAGATTCGTCTGCTCGGACGCCGACGGTTTGAAACGCGCGACCGTCCGCTCGGTGCCGAGGAACATGACCATGCTGCCGATGAGCAATAGTCCGGCGGCGATGCCGAGGCCGAGCTTCGCGAGAGCGACCGCATGCGAATGGCGGCGATGCCGGCTCGGACGGAGCAGCAGCGCGCCGGAAGCTGCCGCGCCGGCGGCAAGCGACAGCAGCGCGCCACGCGACTGCGCCACGAGGATGGCGACGATGCACGCGAGCGCGACGCCGGTTCCGGCGCCGAAGAGCAGCAGTTTCCGCTCGAGCAGTCGCACGAAGCGGCGGCGGAGCGGCGTTCCGCTCGGCGCGGCTTCACGCCACGCCAGCGCCGCGAGGAAGGCTGCCATCGGCAGGATGATCGCGGCGTAATGCGCGAAGTGATTCGGATTGACGAACGTGCCGGTGACGCGGTTGAAGATTTTGGAGTTCGGCCAGCCCCAGATCGCGTAACGGCGCAGCGCCGCTTCGCGCACGCCGTAGAGCACTTCGAACAGCGCGGTTCCGCCGAGCACTGCCGCGAGCGCGATGCGGCGCGTGTGCGTTCGGATCAGCAGCGCTGCCGCCTGAAACGTCGCGAAGAACGCGAGGAATCGGAAGAGATGAAGCCACGTCGCGCCGGGATTGACGCTGATCGGATAGGAATCGCCCGGCTGCGCGTCGAGCATCAACGCTGCGACTCTCGAAGCGCGGCTCCAGATCGCGTACGACTCCGGCGACAGCAGCCGCAGGAGTGAGCCCGGCAGTTCGACGAGCTGCAGCGCGGCGACGAGCGCGAAGGCGATCGCTCCGGCGGTCCAGATGCGATACGGCGCGGTCGGGCGCGAAACGCCTTCGGCTCGCGAACGAAGAAATGCGGCCGCCGCGCAGATCACGAGCGGCGGAATGATGAGCGCCGGCTGCGCCGCGTCGATCACCGATGCGAACGGCATCGGCAGCCACACGAGGTACGCGAAGAGCGCGACGACGCACGCCCGTTCGATGCGCTGTTCCGGCATTGGCTGACGATTGTAGTGTGCGCTGCCCTTGCGAGCGCACCGGCCTGGTCTGTTACCATGCGGCGTTCGCCCGCGAGAGAGAGTGAGGAGGGGGTAAGGTGCGTCAGGCCATTCCGCGAATCCTGGCGATTGCAGTCTTCATCGCGATCGCTCCCTGTCAATTATCCGCGCAGGAAGGGCTGCGCGACCGCGATCGTACGTTCGAAGCCAGCAAGAAGATTGCGTCGGATCTGCAGAAGGCTCGCGCTCACTACGGTCCGTTCTACTTCCTCTCAAACCTCGAGCTGACGGACATCGGCTACAACGCGACGCTCTTCACGCCGACGACGGAATCCGACGGCGCGCTGACTCTGGGTATTCGCGCCCCCCAGCGCTTTTACTTTGTGCCGACAAAGAAGCAGGTCTACTCGGTCGAGTTAACACCGCAGTACGCCTTCTCGACGAGCAGACTCTCGGACGGACAAGTGGGCTACTTTGGGCGCTTCGACGCGCAATACCTGTTGAACCATCTCTACCTCGATCTCTACGGTGTTCGCGCCGACGAAGCACGAGCAGCGACGTCGGAGATCAATCGGCTGACCACGGTTCGAGAAGACACGGCAGGCGTTTCAGGCGAGTATCGATATTCGTCGCGTACGAGCGCTTCGTTCACCGCCGCGGCGCGAAGCTACGCATTCCCCTCCGATCGCCTGCAGCCGGCAAACATTCCGGTATCGCTGCTCGATCGCAGCCAGCAGGACTACCGCCTGTCGCTGAACCACAAGACGTTCCCGCTAACCTCGCTGTTTCTCACCGGGGAGTTCAGCAACTACAGCTTCGATCGCGCGACGTACAAAAACGCGCATCGCACCTACGCGGGGATCGGAGCCACCCGGACGAGCGGACGCGGCACGATGCGTCTGGAAGCAGGAATCTCAAAACTCGATTTTCTCGACCGGCGCTCTCCGGGATTCAACGGACTCGTCGGCAATCTCGACGCCAACTACGAATTAAGTGGGCGCTCAACGTTGTCGGCCGGCGTGGTTCGCGATATCGAGTTCTCGATCTTTGCAGACAAGAACAACTACTACGTGAGCGACCACGGGAACGTTGCCCTCTCATACATCTCAACGCGGCGGCTCACGCTGCGAGCCGCGACGGCCGTTACGCGAAACCGATATCCGGTAGCGACATTTGATCGCTTCGGCATCGTTCACCGCCGCGTCGACACGGCCATCTTCCCGTCAGTAGGCTGGCTTTACTCGCGCCGGCGCTTCACCGGCGGCTTCGATGTCGGTTACTACAAACGCGTTTCGAACTTCGATGTGGACGAGACGGATGGAATACGGGTGATTCTGCATTTGTCGTTGACGCCGTAGTCCAACATCCAAATAAAAATGATTTAACCGGGCGCGACCGCGGGTTTCACGAAACTTTGATGGACGCTGGTGGCGCCACTCACGGTACGAACTTACGATGACGACACGGTCCAATAGCTCAGGGGTTCAGTCCGCCGCTTTCCACACGGAAGGCGGCGGCGTATCTTTTCGGAAGACGACGATGTGGAAGATCGGAGCATTTGCCGCCGCGCTGGTCGCGGTCTCGAGCGTTGCATTCGCTCAGCTGCAGGTCCCTCAACAGCCTGCACCGCAACAGGCTCGCCCGAATGCGACTTCGAGCGAAGCCCCGATCGGCAGCCGCGACGTGCTCGAGATCCACGTGCTTCAGGATCCGTCGCTGAACACCACGGTCACCGTCGGCGACGACGGCCGCATCAGCCTGCCGGTCGTCGGCAAAGTCGACATCTCCGGTCTCACGCCGCTGCAGGCGGAGATGCGCATCAAGCAGGTTCTCGAATCGAAGATCCTGACGAAGGCCGACGTCACCGTTCAGGTGCTCGTCGCAGGCAGCAAACCGATCTCGGTCATCGGCGCGGTCACGCGTCCCGGCGGCATCAACGTCACCGGCAACATCACGCTGATCCAGGCGATTACGCAGGCCGGCGGACTCGCGCCCGGCTATGGAAAGACGGTTTACGTTCTGCGCACCGCATCGAATGGACTCACCGAGCAGATCGCGATCGACGTCGACGATCTGATGGTGAACGGCAATCCCGATCTCAATCTGCCGCTCGCTCCGAACGACGTCGTCAACATTCCGGTCGACACGCCGATCTCCGTCTACATCTTCGGCGAAGTCGTTCGTCCGGGTAAGGTCGACTTCCGCCGCTCGCAGACGCCGACGCTGCTTCAGGCGCTTGCGGCAGCCGGCGCGCCGACCGATCGCGCATCAGCGCGCGTCGTCGTCAAGCGGATGGTGAACGGACGCGAAACGTCGATCAAAGCGGACTGGAAAAAGATTATCCACGGAAAGCAGTCCGACATTCAGCTGCTCGACAACGATACCGTCTTCGTCGAAGAAAGCGTATTTTGATGGCCGGTGGCGTGCAGCTCGGGCGATAGCCGGTCAGGCCGAATCGCTGGTTTCAGGCTCGTCGCCCTCCGCTGCGCCGGGGCGCTCAACCATGGATCTCAATACGACAGGCCAGGAAGTCCACCTCTCCCATTACTGGAACATCATCTACAAACGATGGAAGGTCGCGCTGTCGATCCTCATCGTGGTGATGGTGGGAACGTTCCTCGCCAGCTACTTCTCCAAGCCGCTGTACCGTTCGGTGATCACCATCCAGATCGAGCGTGAGAATCCGAATCAGCTCACCGTCGAAGATCTCTTCGGCATCGCCGCGTCCGATCAGGAGTTCCTGCAGACGCAGTACGTCCTCCTCAAAAGCCGCGGCCTCGCCGCGCGCGTCATCGACGATCACAAACTGCTGAGCGATCCGGAGTTCTATCCGGGCGGGATCGCCGGAAAGTCGAAGGAAGACATCGCGAAAATTCGCGACGGGATGATCGACACGATCCTCGCGCCGCTCGACGTCACGCCGGTGCGCAACACGTCGCTCGTCGAGGTCGCGTACGTCGCGCCGAGTCCGCGTCTCGCGCAGAAAATCGCCGAGGGCGTCGGCGACTCGTACATGAGCATGAACCTCGAGCAGAAGCTCGAGAGCGTGAAAGAAGCGAGCGAGTTCCTCAGCCGGCAGATCGCCCAGCTCCACCGCGAGATCGACGTCACCCGCGGCGAACTGCAGAAGTATGGCGAGAGCAAAGACATCGTCTCCGTCGGCGGCGCCGACAACATTACGGTTCAGAAGCTCAGCAAGCTCAACGAAGAGTTCACGAACGTTCAGAGCCAGGCGATCCAGAAGCAGGGAGCGTACGCCGCGATCGTTCGGGCCAGCCCCGAAACAGTCGTCGCGAACGATCCACTCGTTGCGCAGATGAACGAGGAAGAGACTCGCCTGCAGCGCGACTACAACCAGAAGCTCGCCACGTTCCGCCCCGAATATCCCGACATGGTGAAGCTGAAAGGGATGATCGAGCGGACACGGCAGGCGAAAGCGAACGCGATTCAGGAATCGTACGGCCGCGCGCGCGAACGCGCCCGCAACGAAATGGTGCAGGCCGATGCGCAGGTGTCGTCGATGCGCGTGGCGTTCGAAGAGCAGAAGCGCGAAGCGATGAAGCTCAACGCGAACGCGAACGGCTACACCGACCTTCGCACGGTCGTCGACAGCAAGCAGACGCTGCTCGATCAGCTCACCAAGCGCCAGAACGAAACCGAAGTCACCGCGCGCCTGCGCGGCTCGGCAAACTCGAACATCCGCTGGGTCGATCACGCGCAGCTGCCGACGGCGCGCTTCAACGTTACGATGAAGCGCAATCTCCAGAGCGCGTTTCCGCTCGGCGTAATCCTCGGCCTCGCCGCGATCTTCTTCCTCGAGTACATGGATCGCTCCATCAAGTCGCCCGAAGAGCTGGAGCGCGTGACCGGCTTCGCGTCGCTCGGCGTCATTCCGTCGGCGCATTCGCTCACGCGCGGATACGGATACGGCTACGGCGCGTACGGAAACACGCCGACGAAGCTGCGCGCGATCGAAGAGAGCAACGCGCTGCAGCACGGCATCGATCTGCTGCCGCATGTCGATTCGCGCTCGCCGATCTCCGAGGCGTATCGCGCGTTTCGCACGTCGCTGCTCCTGGCGTCGGCGAACTCGCCGAAAGTCATCGTCATCACGTCGACGTTCGCCCGCGAAGGAAAGACGACCACGTCGGTCAACCTCGCCGTCGTGCTCGCGCAGATGGGCAAGCCGGTGCTGCTCATCGACGCCGACCTTCGCCGCCCGCGGCTGCAGAAAGTTTTCCGCGGCAAGATGAACCTCGGTCTCGTCAACTATCTCGCGGCGAACATCCCGCTCGAAGACGTCATCCAGGAGACGGTCGTTCCGCATCTCTCCGTCGTCCTCTCCGGACCGACGCCGCCGAATCCATCGGAGCTCCTCGCGTCCGATCGGATGAAGCATCTCATCCACGACATCCGCTCGAAGTTCGCGTACGTGATCTTCGATTCGCCGCCGGTGCTCGCCGTGACCGACTCGATCGTGCTCGCCGCCAGCGCCGACGGCGTCGTCCTCTGCGTGCACGGTGGTCAGACCCCGCGCGATCTCGTTCAGCGATCGTCGGAACGTCTGCGCCAGAGCAACATCCCGGTGCTCGGCGCGATCCTCAACAATCTCGATCTGCAGCAGTACGGCTACACGTTCCGGAAGAGCTACTACGACTACTACGACAGCGACGAGCCGGGTGACGGCGAGGGCGAGAAGAAAGCCGCTCTGCGTTGATCGACGTTCACCACCACTGCCTTCCCGACGTCGATGACGGACCGCATGACTGGGACGAGGCGATGGCGCTCTGCCGCATGTCAGCCGAGCAGGGAATCGAGACGATCGTCGCTACGCCGCACGTTTTGCGCGGCCGCTGGAAAAACACTTCGCGCGCCGAATTGCAGTCGCGTCTCGACGAGCTGCAGCGCCGTATCGGTCCTTCGCCGCGACTGCTCCTCGGCTCCGAATACTTCTTCGCACACGACATCAACGAAGCGCTGGCCGGCGGGACGATCGTGCCGCTGGCCGGCAGCCGCTACGTGCTGATCGAGTTCGCGTCGAACAACATCCCGCCGATGGTCGAGCAGCCGCTTTATCGGATGCAGCTCGACGGATGGATTCCGCTGATCGCGCATCCCGAGCGCAACACCGTTTTCCAGGCGAAGCCGGAGCTGCTCATCGCGCTGATGCAGCAGGGCGCGCGCACGCAGATCACGACGGCGAGCTTCGCCGGAAGGTTCGGCGACAAAGCGAAGCACGCGGCGCTCGACTGGCTCCGTCGCGGGATGGTGAACCTCGTCGCTACAGACGCGCACAACACGACGAAACGGCCTCCGGTCGTCGCCGAGGCGCGAAAGATCGTCGCCGAGGCGACCAACGAGGCGATTGCCGAAGCGCTGTTTGTCGAGAATCCGCGTGCACTGATCGAAGGAAGGGCGTTCGTTTACGAGCCGGAGTTGCCGTATCCTACGGAGAAGTCCCCGTTCCTCAGTCGCTTGAAGCGGTTTTTAGGCGCATCGTGAGAAGACCGAACCTCCGCCACGCCGCGTTTGCGGCGCTCGTCGTCGTCATCTTTGCGGCACCGCTGCGTGCGCAGGGACCGAGCACGTTTTATACATCGCTTTTGGAACGCGGTCTGGTCGACGCAAAGGTTGGAAACTGGAAAGCGGCCGCGCAGGAACTGCGCATTGCCGCGTTCGGTCTGCTCGACGATCTTCCGCGATATCAGACCGCCCACGTTTACGGCGCGATCGCCAGCGAGCGCCTCGGCCAGTTCGACGAAGCGCGCAACGCCGCGGAGAAAGTCGTGATGGCCGAACGACTCTCGCGCTCGTACACGACGCTGCCGCTCGATCCCGCGACGCGTTCTTCCTTCGAGTCGCTCGTCGCGAAGTACGTCACCGCGGAACGCCTCGCGGCCGCGCCGGCGTTCGCGCACATCACCAGCACGCGACCGTCGGCGACGCCGCGTCCGCCGGCGACCGCGACCGCCGCGCCGTTGAAACCGGCGACACCGCCGTTCGCGGAAGGCATCGACATCGCCGTACGCGCGCGCAACTACTGGATCGCCGGCGATCTCGTGAACGCGGTGAAGCTCGCCACCGAAGCGATCAATCTCGATTTTGCGAGCGGTCCCGCGCGTCAGGTCCTCGGCAACATCGCCGCGATCGAGCGCCGCTGGACCGATGTCGTCGAGCACTTCACGATCGCACGGACGACGCAGCGCCTGACCGAAGACGAGAAGAACAAACTCGCCACCGGCCTGGCGAACGTCGGCCGCGCCGCGGACGCCGGAGCGTTGCGTCGAACGATCATCGCCGCGGCAGCGCCGACGGTAACGCGTCCGGCGCCTCCGCCACCGCCCGCGCCTGTACCGCAACCACAACCGCGCGCCGTGACACCGCAACCGCAACCGCAGCCGCAGCCGCAGCCGATCATCATTCCGAAACCTGCGCCGCCGCGTCCGACGAATCAGCCGCGCACTCCGCCGCCGACTCCTGTCGAGCCGGCTGACGCCCGCGCGAGCATGAGCAGAGCGCCGATCACTTCGCGTACGACCGCGACGATTCCGAGCACGCCACCGCCCACTGCAACCAAACCACTGACGCGCAACACGCCGCCGCCACCACCGTCAAGCGGCAGCGCGGGAGTCGTTCGCAGCGGAACCGCGACAAACGCCGGGGCGAACAGTCCGCTGGTCAACGCGGCGCGACACTCCCCTTCCGAAGCGATCCTCGCATCGGATCCGGTCCTGATGCTTGCCGACGCCGACCGGCTGCTCGCGCAGGGAAAGATCATCGCCGCTCGCGAGCTCTTCGCGCGTGTCGCGCATCTGCAGACGCTCAACCGCACCACGCTCCTCGGCGCCGCGCGCGGTTTGAACCAGACTTCGGCGTGGCGCGACTCGTCAGCGAGCTATCAGCGCGCGTATCCGCTCGAGCCCGGCGAAGAGCTTCATATGTTCCACGAAGCGGTCAATCGCTACGAAATGGGCGACTATCCATTCGCGAAAGAGTTGCTCAGGCGAGCTCTGCCGAAGCTGCCCGCCAGCCGCGAGCTGACCGCCTATAAATCGAAGATCGAAGCAACGCCCTGAACTTTGTTCTATCATCGGCGTGTTCTGTCCAAAAAACCGAGGACCCTATGAACACGATCAAAGCACTCGCCGGCGTTCTTTTGCTCTGCAGCGCCACCGCCGCCTTCGCCCAGCAGCAGGGGACGATCGACTATCACCCGATCAGCTGCGTGCGTGGCGGAGAGATGACCGTCATGCAGATGTCGGTGCAGGACAAAGGTCTGCTGCGCGCGTACTTCCGTCGCGCCGGCGCCACCGACTGGTGCTCCGTCGACGGTACGAACCGCGGCCCGCTCTCGAGCCTCACGCTGCCGAAGTTCGATGACGGCGACGAGATCGAGTACTACTTCGTGGTCATCAACGGCAAACAGGTCGTCGCGAAATCGCCGCAGATTTATCGCGCGAAGGCAACGTCGTCGTGCGACGCCAACGTCGCCCGTCACGTGATGTCGCTTCCGATGGAGTGCCTGCCGGCGGGCTCGAATCCGATCGCCGACTCGCTCGCAGCCGGTTACGCGCTCAACAGCACGACCGGCGTCGATCCGCGCTTCGCATCGCCCGATCGTCCGAACTGATCACCCACACAGCCGCTGAATTGAACGCGCGTCCGTCACCGGACGCGCGTTTTCATTTCAGTGCGCTTTCGCTTTCTTCACTTCTTCCGTCAGTGCGGGAAGGATCGTGAAGAGATCGCCGACGATGCCAAGATCGGCAACGCGAAAGATCGGCGCCTCCGGATCCTTGTTGATGGCGATGATGTGTTTCGACGACGACATACCGGCGAGATGCTGGATGGCGCCGGAAACACCGGCGGCGATGTAGAGATTCGGGCTGACCACGCGTCCCGTCTGGCCGACCTGATGCTGATGGTCGATCCAGCCCGCGTCGACCGTTGCGCGCGACGCGCCGACTGCACCGCCGATGGCGTGCGCGAGATCGCGAATGTACGAGAAGTTCTGTCCTTCTTTGAGACCGCGGCCGCCGCTGACGATGATGTCGGCTTCTGCGATCGACAGCTCGCCGGCTTCCGGCACTTTCGTGTCGATCAGCTTCGCTTTCGATTCCGCGGTGACGTTCACCTCGACGACTTCCGCCGCGGCGCCGCCAACTTCGACAGCAGGGAACGCGTTCGGACGCGTCGTGGCGATGGCCGGCGTGCCGACGATGTCGACGGTCGCGAACGCTTTGCCCGAATAGACCGGACGACGCGCGCGAACTTTGCCGTCCGTCCACTCGAGGCGATCGACGTCCGACGCCACGCCGACGTCGAGGCGTGCGGCGAGTCGCGGCGCGAGATCGCGGCCGTTCGACGTTCCGCCGAGCAGCACGACTGACGGCTTCACATCATTGACGACCTGCTGCATCGCAGCGGTGAAGATCTCGGTGCTGTACGAATCGAGTTTCGCGACGTAAAGCTTCTTCGCGCCGTAGCGGCCCGCCTCCGCGGCCACCGACGAATCGGTCGCGAACGCGACGAGATCGCCGCCCGCTGCCTGCGCGAGCTTGTTGCCGATCGTCAGCGCTTCGCGCGACGTCTTTTTGAGCTTCCCGTCCTGCACTTCACAAAAAACCAGAACACCCGGCATTGACGTCTCCCGTTGCTACAGCGCCTTCGCTTCGTCGCGAATGTATTTGATGATTTCCTGTGCGGCGGCGGCCGGATCGGCGCCGTCAAACTTGCGGCCGCCGGTCTTTTCCGCCGGCAGCTCGAGCGAGGCGATCGTCACGCGCTGGTTGAAGACGTCGCCGTCGGAGAGTCCGAGGTCGGTGACCGACTTCGTGTCGATGGCGATCTTCTTCGCCGCCATGATTCCTTTCAGCGATGCGTAGCGCGGCTCGTTCAAACCCTTCTGCGCGGTGATGACCGCGGGCAGCGGCGCTTCGATGGTCTCTTCTGCTGCTTCGATCTCGCGATGCGCGGTCAGTCTGCCGTCGCCGACTTCGAGATGTGTGACGACGTTGACCTGCGGGTAGCCGAGGAGCTCGGCGACCATCGGACCGACGAGCGAGTTGTCGCTGCCGACTCCCTGCTTCCCGAAGAAGACGAGATCGTGCGGCGTCGTTTTGATCGCCGCGGCGAGTACCTTCGCGATGCCGAGCGAATCGGCGTCCGACGATTCCCCTTTGACGTGGATCGCTTTCGTCGCGCCGCGGGCGAGACACTCGCGCAGCGCCTGCTGCACGCGCTCCGGCCCGAACGAGATCACGGTGACGTCGCCGGCGCTCTTCTCTTTCTGGCGGATGGCCTCTTCGAGCGCGACCTCGTCGTATGGCGACACGATGAACTTCAGTCCCGCTTCATCGATGCGGCGCCCGTCGGCGGCGATCCTGATGCGCGACTCAGTGTCAGGAACCTGACTGATGCAGACCACGGAATTCAAGGGGGAAGCCTCCAGTCGGGCGAGTGTGAGAGCCGCGAACGCGGAAGCCCGAATCGGGGCGGCATTCTAGGGGAAAGCCCTCGGAGCCGCAAGCGGCGGCACGCCCGAATCGGCCGCGGCATTCCAGGGGAAACTCCCCATACGAGCAAGCGGCGGCACGACGTTCGCAGACACTTTCCGCCGAAAACAATCCCGGAACGAAGCAGCAGAAAAAAGGGGGTCGGCGATGCCTTTCACCAATCGCACGCGCGAGATCGACAACGGCCGTGGCAACATCCGGAGAACCTTTCGCAGCACGGTCACCGATTTCAAGCGCGAGCGCTCGAACGGCAACAAGAACGTCCAGCGCCCGGCACCGCCCGAATCGACCAACGCCGAGAACTTCTATTACCTGAAGCAGATGAACGCGCGGACGCCGATGGTCATCATCATGACCGACGGCGAAGAGATCCGCGGCTGGATCGAGTGGTACGACAAGACCTGCCTGAAAGTGAACCGCGAGGGCGCGCCGAATCTGCTGATTCAGAAGCACTGCATCAAATACCTGTTCAAGCAGGACGAGCTGTAGCGGCGCGCTTACAATCGCGGCCGTGCAACCGCTGGCCATCACCCTCGGCGATCCGGCCGGTATCGGCGCCGAGGTCGTGTTCCGTGCACTGAGTGAGCTCAAGGTTCCGGCGATCGTTTTCGGCAGCCGCGCGCTTGCACAACCTCCCGACGAAATCACGTTCTTCGACATCGGCGGCAGCGGCCCGCTGCGCTACGGGGTCATCGATGCCGAATACGGCCGCGTCGCGCTGACCTCCATCGATGCCGCGCTCGACGCGATCGCGCGCGGCGACTGTTCCGCGCTCGTCACGGCGCCGATTCACAAACAGGCCATCGCACTCGCCGGCTCGACGTTCCCCGGCCACACCGAGCTGCTCGCCGCACGCGCGGGACTGACGCGCTACGGTTACGACTACGCGATGTATTTCGATTCGCCGGCGATTCGCACCGTGCTGCATTCGGTACACGTCTCGCTGCGCGAAGCGATCGCGCTCGTCGATGCGTCGTCGATCGCAGCGCTTGCACGGCTCACGTCGCGCGAGCTCGAACGACTGCTCGGCAAGCGTCCGCGCATCGCCGTCGCCGGAATCAATCCGCACGCCGGTGAAGGCGGACGCTTCGGCGACGAAGAGCAGACGATCGCGCGCGGCGTCGAGGAAGCGCGCGCGGACGGCATCGAGATCAGCGGCCCGCATCCGCCTGACACGATCTTTCTCGCCGCCAGTCGTGGACAATATGACGTGGTGATGGCGATGTATCACGATCAGGGACTCATCCCGGTGAAGACGATGGCGTTCGAACAGTCGGTGAACGTCACGCTCGGTCTGCCGTATCTGCGCGTCTCCGTCGATCACGGCACGGCGTTCGACATCGCCGGCAAAGGGATCGCAGACGCGGCGCCGATGCGCTACGCAATCGAGTGGGCGGCGCGGCACGCGGAGCGCTACACGCGATGAATCGCTGGGCCGTTCGCATTCTTGGACTGCTCCTGCTGCTCGCGTTCGGGCTCATGTTTCTCCATCTCGAACGGCAGCTGGTGAAGCTCCGGCAGCTGCACGAATCCGCGCCGGCGACGACCACCGCGACTTCGTCCACAACGACGTGACGAAGCGTCCGCTCGCGATCGCCGCGCTGCTTCTCGTCGCCACCGCATGGGGGATGAGCTTCACGCTCGTGAAGAACGTCCTCACCAGGATCGCGCCGGAGCCGTTCATCATGTGGCGCTTCCTGCTCGCCGGCGTCGCGCTGCTGTTGCTCGCGGCGTGGCGGCGCGAACTGCGTCGCGCCATTCTTTTTCCGGGACTCGCGCTCGGCGCGCTGGTGTTCGCCGGCTACTGGTCGCAGACGCGCGCGCTGATACACATCTCACCGTCGCGATCGGCGTTCCTCACCGGGCTGTACGTCGTGATGGTGCCGTTCGCCGATCGACTGCTGCACGGCGTACGCGTGTCGCGGCGCGCGTGGATCGGCTCCGTGCTCGCGACCGTCGGTACGATGATGCTGATCGGCGGCGGCATCGACATACGTCCGCAACCCGGCGATCTGCTCACCGTTTTCTGCGCCGTCTGTTTCGCGCTGCACGTCGTCCTCTCCGCGAAGTACAGCGTCGCCGCGCCGGCCACCGCGCTCGCGGCCGTGCAGGTTTTCGTCGTCGGAGTCGCTGCGATCATCCCGGCGATGTTCGCGCCGCGGCCGCAACCATCGGTGCCGATCGTAGCCGTCATCGTCTTCACGGCGCTCGTCACGACAGCGCTGGCGTTTGTTTTCATGATGTGGGGTCAGGCGCGCGTGAGCGCGACGGAAGCCGTCGTGCTGCTCGCATTCGAACCGGTCGCCGCCTCGATCACCTCAATCGTCTGGGATCACGAAGCGATCACGCTCCCGTTCCTCGGCGGCGCCGCGCTGATTCTCACCGCGATGGTGCTGTCGCAATTGCCGGAGCGGCCATCTCGTCCGCAACCGCAATGATGTCGGCGCGCAACGCACGCTGGCGCGCGGCGACGTCGCGACGCATCGTGGCGCGCACGCGGCCGATGATGTCGTCGAGCAGCTCGAACACGCGCAGCGCGATGTAGCCGAGCAGCGGAAGGATGATCAGCGTCAACAGCCCGGCGACCACTCCCGCACGCGTCGCCACGAGCGTCGCGATCGCGAGCCACATCAGCGGATAGAACACGAGCGCGCCGATACATTTGATCGTGGCGATGACTTCGTCTTCGCCGCGCGAGAAACGGTTCGCAAGCACGCCGATGAGGCGATACGTCGGCCATTGAATGATCGCGCCGACGAGCGCGATCGGGAGAAGGATGAGCAGCCAGAGCGAGCTCAGTCGATGCTGCTGCGCTTCGACGACTTCCGCATCGATCTGCGCAACTTCCGCGGCGAGCCGCTCGAGCCGCAACGGATCGCGCTCGCGCAGATAGGAGTAGCCGGCGACGAATCGCCGGCGCAGCTCGAACTCGTCAGCGAGCGTCGTCGCGCCGCCGGTGAACACTTTCTCGGCGCGCGCGATCAGCTCGAGCGCGGCGTTCGTGTCGGCCTGCAGCGTGACGTCGTTCAGTGCGCGCTCGATCTCATCCGTCAGCTGCTCGACCGCAATCGGATCGGGCTCGCCATTCGATGCTCGCGCAGCAAGCGCCGTCGCTTCAACATCGATCGGCGCACCGAAGTACATCAGCGCCGAGCTGCGGAATGTCTGCTTGGCCGTGTAGTAAATCCCGGTCGGCACGATCTTCAGCGGACAGCCGCAACCAAGCGCGATGCGCGCCGCGCCCGTCTTCAGCTCGCGCAGTTTCGAATCGCTGTGCGTCGTCCCTTCGGGAAAGATCGCGATGCTGCCGGACTTCACGACGATCGCACGCGCGCGCGAAAACGTCTCCTCGTTCGAGCCGGCGACGTTGTCCTGCTTTCGGTAAACCGGAATCGTTTCGAGTTGCCGCACCAGCCAGCCGATCAGCGGATAGCGGAACAGCGGCGCCTTCGCGAGAAACGACACCGGTCGCGGCGCGTAGCAAAGAAGGAAGAGCGGATCGACGAGACCGTTCGGATGATTGACGGCGAAGATCACGCCGCCGCTGACCGGAATGTTCTCCTGTCCCGCGATCTCGATGCGCCGGAAAAAGACGCGCAGCACGATCGCGCAGAGCGCGGTGACGAGCCGTCTCATGTCGTCGCGATCGGTTCGCCGCGTCCGCCGTGCCACGCGGCGAACGTCCAGATGATGCCGCCGACGGCGATCGCGATCGGCACCATCAGCAATGCGTGCGCGAGATCGGAGCGATCGGAAACGAATCCGATCAGCGGCGCCGACGGCACGTCACCGAGGAGGTGCATGATGAAGACGGACAGCCCGAAGGCGGTTGCGCGCTCCGTCGGACTGACGGCATTCGAGATCGCTGAGTTGACCGGTCCGGTCGATGCGAACAGCAGCAACTCGCCAACGACCATCGCCGGAATGAACACGCTGCGGTCGGGACTCGTCAGCGCGACATACGTCGCCGGCACCGCGAGGATCGTCGTGATGCCGGAGACCCACAGATACGAGCGCGGCGTGAATTTCAGGAAGTAGTCGCCGATCCGGCCGCCGATGAATGTCCCGACGAAACCGGTGGCGACGGCGATCTCACCAAACGTGATCGTGGCGTCTTCGCCGCTCATGTGCCGCACGCGAATGAGAAACGCCGGCATCCACGCGACGAGTGCGCCGAGTCCGAACGTGTACGCGGCGTAGCCGAGGACCGTCAGAAGGTACGGGCTGTTTTTGAAGAGATGCCGGTACGCGACGTGCCACGGTTCGCCGGCCGGCTTCGGCGCGACCGGCGGATCGTGCTGGCCGCGCGGCGGATCGAAGACGGTCAGGGCGAGCAACGCGAGCAGGAGTCCCGGCGCGCCGGCGATCATGAACGCCGCGCGCCAGCCGAACGCTTTGTCGACGAGACCGCCAAGGATGAAACCGGCGGCGGAACCGATCGGAATCGCGGCGAAGAAAAAGGCGAAGACACGGCCGCGGCGTTCGAACGGGAAATGATCGGAGAGCAGCGGTGGTGCGATCGAGCCGTATGCCGCTTCGCCGACACCGACGAATGCGCGCGCGATGAGCAGCGTGACGAAGCCGCGCGCGAATCCGCCGGCCGCCGTGGCGATACTCCAGATGGCGACGCCGAACGCAATCAGTCGCGGCCGCGAGCGCCGATCGCCTAACGAACCGAAGATCGGCGACGTCAACATGTAGACGATCATGAACGCGCTGGTGGCGAAGCCGAGCTGCGTGTCGGTCAGTCCGAGACCGATGTGAAGCGATTCGAGAATCGCACCGAGCACCGAGCGATCGAGATAGTTGAAAAGATTGACGAAGGTGAGAACCGTCAGCGCATACCAGGCCGTGCGACCTTCGCGCCGTTCGTCTGCTGACATCCGCTGAGTGTAACAACGTGCGAAACAACCGGCGCCGCGGATCGTAAACCGAGTGTTCGAGTCGCTATCATGTCCTCCTCCATGAAACGTCATGCCCCCTGGATCGCGTGCATCGCCGGGATCGCCGCGCTCAGCTTCGCCATTCCGCGCCTCAATACCTCGCAGCCGCAGGAGATCCGCCTCACGCGCGAGGAAGCGAAAGCGATTGCCGATCGCGAAGCGGTGAAGTGGGACATTCCAGTCGACAAAGCATGGGCCGTCGAGTCGTGGCTCTCATCGACACCGCTCGACAAAGAGCTGGACGCGAATCCGGAGCTCCGCCGCGCCGCAATGAAGGATCCGGTCATCGGTCCGCGGCTCGGGGGATATCGCGTTCAGTATTACCGTCGCGGTCTCGAAAAATTTGTTCCTTACGGCTTCGTCTACGTTAGTGCATCCGACGGCGGGATCATCGCCGCGCGGCGCCGCGCGCGAAATGAGACGCCGGGCGCACAGCTGAGCGAAGCGCAGCTGCGTCCGCGCGCGGATGCGTTCGTCGCATCGCGTCACTTCGCCGGCGCGCCCAATCCGCAGTTCGAGTCGTCGCGGCCGATGGTGCAGCGCGGACGCACCGACTGGCTCTTTCGCTATCGCGTTCCGAGCAGTTTCCCGACTGGAAAGGTCGTCCCGTATCTGCACGTCAGCTTCATCGGTGACAAGCTCGCCGGCTACGAACTGATCGAAGAGTACGCGGACGGCAGCGCATTCCGCAGCGACGCCGGCGGCGAAGTCGCCGGCACGCTCGCGCAGTTCGTATTGATGTACGGGCTGATGCTCGTGCTGCTGGTGATGTTCCTTCGGAAATATCACGCGGGCGAGGTCGGCATCGGCAGCGCGTCGGGACTCTTCCTCCTCGTCTTTCTGACGATGATCGGGATGGAGATCTTCATTTGCAGGGCGAGCACCGAGGGAGCGGGACTGAGTACCGCGATCGATGCCGAGGCGACGGCGTGGGCGTTCAGCGGATTCAAAACGCTCTTCTTCTCGCTGCCGATCTCGCTGCTGGTGTTTCTCGCCTGGGCCGTCGGCGAGAGCTACGCGCGCGAGCGATGGGGCGAGCGCATCGGTTCCTTCGAAGCGCTCATTCGCCGCGACGCGTTGAACGCCACCGTCGGACGCTCCACGCTCATCGGACTCCTCGCCGCGCCGGCCGTTGCAGGCGGTGCACTGCTGCTCGCCGCGATCGCGGTCGTGCTGCGTCTCGCGCATCCGCAACTGGGCTCGGGCACGCAGCTCATCGTCGGCCTCGGCGGCCCGGCATCGGCACTGCTCGCGGCACTCTTCGAAGCGATCGTCTACACGATTACGGCCGTCCTCTTCTTCCTCGCATTCAGCAGCCGGCGCCGCGCGCTGCCGGTCGGAATCATCGCAGCGATTCTTTACGCGGCGCTTAGCGGCGCGCTCGAAGTCCCGATCGCGCCGTATCTCCCGCGCGTCGCCTTCGGCATCGGCGGCATCGCGGTCGTCATCGCAATCTTTCTCGCATACGACCTCCTCGCAGCGACCGTGTCGATGTTCTTCGGCTCGCTGCTGATCAGCGTGCTTCCGCTGCTTTCCGTCTCACGCGGCGACGAAGCGCGTCAGCTGTTCATGACGATCGCCATTCCGCTTGCGGTCAGCGCGCTCTTCGCCGTCGCCGCTCTGATGACGCGACGTGAAGTCGTCTACTCCTACGCCGACCTCGCGCCGCACGTGCGTCGCATCGTCGAGCGTGAGCGCGTGAAGGCGGAGATCGACGCCGCGAATCGCATTCAGGCCGCGCTGCTGCCGTGTGAAGCGCCGATCGTTCATGGCGCGACGGTCTCATCGCATTACCGCGCCGCGACGGAGATCGGCGGCGACTACTTCGACTTCCTCCCGCAGCCGTCGGGCGAGATCGGCATCGCGTTCGGCGACGTCTCCGGCCACGGACTGACCAGCGGCATCGTCATGGCGATGGCGAAGTCCGCGCTCCTCGTGCAGGTCGATTACGACCCGTCGCCGCGCGCGGTGCTCAACGTGCTGAACGAGATCGTCATCCGCACCGCGCCGAAGCGGATCCTCATGACGTTCTTTTTCGGCCTGCTGGATCCGCGCACGCAGATCCTTCGCTTCGCATCGGCCGGACATCACGATCCGTATGTCTATCGCGCCGCGACGCAAAAACTCGAGTCGCTTTCATCGTGGGGATTCCCGCTGGGTGTGCGGCGACGCGATCCGTTCCGCGAGCATTCCGTCTCATTCGAGCCGGGCGATCGCCTCATTCTCTACAGCGACGGATTGATCGAAGCGGTGGACGACGACGGCAATCCGTTCGGCTTCGATCGCTTCGAGAAAACGCTGCTCGACCACGGCACCGCCGGGGCCGACGACATCAAGAAAGCGCTGCTCAACAGCGTGAAGAAATTCACGCGCAACCGGCCGCCGGAAGATGATCAGACGCTGGTGGTCGTGTCGTTTGATGATGCGGCGGCCGCGTCAGTGCAGCCGCCGATCGTCGCCGCGTACAGCGAGCACGTGAACTAGCCAGGCGAACGAACCGAGATTCCGTACGGTCCGGTGCGTGATGGACTGAAATGCCGCACTCGAACAAAATACTGGCCGACTGCCAGGTTTTGAGAGAGCAGCGACAGGTTGCCGGGCCCGCTGTCGTCGTCTTCCGCAATGAGGCGCGTTTCGCTGTTCGGACCGAACAGGCTCACGAATGTGTCGGTGGTTCCGGAAGTTTCAATGACATGCACTCCGGCACTCGCCACTCGGAACGAGTAACGGTCACGCTCACCACCTGTGCTGATGGTGCCTTGCAGCGGCGGCCCGTTGACGACCAGTTCGTCCGGCGGTTTCTCGGCCGGCCCTTCGGCTCCGTGTACGGCATTGGAGTAGACGAATTGAACCGGCGTCGGGCGCGGGCCGGGCAGCGTGAGCACCTCCCTGAACACCCGGTCGAGAGAGTTGGCCGAAATGGGCTGATCGCCGATCTCCTCCCCTCCATTTGAGTTGAACCCGATGAAGCGGCGATCGTTCTGCCGGATTGCATCGTTCACGTCCGGATCGGTCTGCGATTCCATCAACTCGTGGTAGAGCGTGCAGACCACGTTCTTCCAGGGAGTGCTGAAGAACGGAATGCCGTTCCGGCGGCCGGCACGAACAGCGGAGTAGACATTGGCCGAGTAGTAGAGCGTGCGGTTCTGCCCGCCACGCGAGAAATGCACCGATCCGTGGTAGCCGCCCAAACCGGCCAGGGAGGTCGAGCCACTCAGTTTCAGGACTGTATCCGGAGGGAGCACCAGGTTGAAGACCGTTCGATCAATATCCGTGGCGAGGATGAGGTTGCGATCGAAAAGGTCTATGACTTTGTTCTGTACGTCCGGCTCGTCCATTTCGTTCGGCCTGTTCTCGTCCAGAATGACCGACGGCGCGACGTCGTATGTAAGGTTCTGACCGACGAAGTACTGCTGAATCACCGTTTTGAGTTGCTCATCGCGCACGAGACGCGTAATCGCGTCGTCAATGGATTCCACATCCCCGGCCGCGAAGTCACTCGCGCGTCCCAGGTAGATGTTCTGAAATGCCATTTTCGGGAGGACTTTGCCACCGCGAAAAATGAGATCGTCGTGCGGCGACGCGCTGACGCCGGGTGCCAGCGCCTCGCGTTCGGTCCCGTCGTCGTTGCGCCGCCTCGCCGTCCGGTAGTGACGGTATTCCGCTTCTGACCCCGGCGCGACCTGGATGCGCATCGGATACGGAAAATCTCGATCATCGAATTCCGCCATGCATTCCTCCTCACGAACGGCCGCCGGCAGCTTCCCGATCGCGTTCTCGCTTACATAAGGAGAGACGGCAGCGGGGAAAACCCTACCCCCGAGACCTCGTGCCGCTATACTCCCCCGCCTTATGGCGAAACCCGAGACACCCAACAAGATCATTTACTCCATGGTCGGAGTATCAAAGTTCCACGACAAGAAGCAGGTTCTAAAGGACATTTACCTCTCCTACTTCTATGGCGCGAAGATCGGCGTCATCGGTCTGAACGGCTCCGGCAAATCGTCGCTGCTGCGCATCCTCGCCGGCGTCGACAAGGAGTTCGTCGGCGAGACGATCCTCTCCGCCGGCCACACCGTCGGCTTCCTCGAGCAGGAGCCGCAGCTCGATCCGACGAAGACCGTTCGCGAGATCGTCGAGCAGGGCGTGCAGGAAGTCGTCGACCTCCTCAGGGAATTCGACGAGATCAACAACTCCTTCGGCGATCCCGACGCCGACATGGACAAGCTGATGGCTCGTCAGGCGAAAGTGCAGGATCGCCTCGACGCCACCGGCGCGTGGGATCTCGACTCGAAGCTCGAGATGGCGATGGACGCGCTCCGCTGCCCGCCCGGCGACACGTCGGTCTCCGTCCTCTCCGGCGGTGAAAAGCGCCGCGTGGCACTGTGTCGTTTATTACTACAGGAGCCCGACATCCTTCTGCTCGACGAGCCGACCAACCACCTCGACGCCGAATCGGTGCAGTGGCTCGAACAGCATCTCAAGCAGTACGCCGGCACCGTCATCGCCGTCACCCACGACCGCTACTTCCTCGACAACGTCGCCGGCTGGATCCTCGAGCTCGACCGCGGCGCCGGCATCCCGTACCAGGGAAATTACTCGTCGTGGCTCGAACAGAAAAAGACGCGCCTCGCGCAGGAAGAGAAGTCGGAATCGCAGCGCCAGAAAACGCTCGAGCGCGAGCTCGAATGGATTCGCATGTCGCCGAAAGGACGCCACGCGAAAGGGAAGGCGCGCATCAACGCATACGAGAACCTGCTCAACGAACAGACGCAGGAAAAGATCTCGGAGCTCGAGATCTACGTGCCGCCCGGCCCGCGCCTCGGCGGCGTCGTCATCGAATCGAACGACGTCCGCAAGGCGTACGGAGATCGTCTGCTTGTTGACGATATGACGTTCATCATTCCGCCCGGCGCGATCGTCGGCGTGATCGGACCGAACGGCGCCGGCAAGACGACGCTCTTCCGGATGATCGTCGGCGAAGAGCAGCCGGACGGCGGACAGATTCGGATCGGTGAGACGGTCAAGCTCGCCTACATCGATCAGAACCGGACGCTCGATCCGAACAAATCGATCTTCGAAGAGATCACCGGCGGCACCGATCTCATTCAGCTCGGCAACCGCGAGATGCAGTCGCGCGCGTACGTGGCGCGCTTCAACTTCAACGGCGCCGATCAGCAGAAGAAGGTCAGCGCGATCTCCGGCGGCGAGCGCAATCGCGTGCACCTCGCGAAGATGTTGAAGGAAGGGGCGAACGTGCTGCTGCTCGACGAGCCGACGAACGATCTCGACGTCAACACCATGCGCGCACTTGAAGAAGCTCTGGAGAACTTCGCCGGCTGCGCGATCATCATCTCGCACGATCGCTGGTTCCTCGATCGCGTCGCCACGCACATCCTCGCGTTCGAAGGTGATTCGAAGGTCTTCTGGTTCGACGGAAACTTCAGCGAATACGAGGAAGACAAGCGGAAGCGTCTGGGCGCTGATGCCGATCAGCCGCACCGGATTCGGTACCGCGAACTGACGCGCTGACGGCGCCGATTCGGCGGGCCGCACCACCACGACAGAATTTTGGATCGGGCGCTCCGGCGCCCGTCCTTTCGTGCGTCTTAACGATCCTTCCCCTCAACACTTTAGGCATTTCGACCGAAGCGGCGCCGCGGATGCAGTTCAGTCCGACAAAACTCTGCTGTCCGGACGATGTTCGTTTAAGATGGCGCATTCGTCCAAAAGTGTGTTGGTCCCATCGTGTCGCAGCGATGATTCTTGCCCAGTTGTACCCATAAGGAGAGGAGGATCCATGAAGTTGATTCGTTTCTCACTATTCGTTGCACTGATGTTCGTGGTGACGATGGGCGCGTTCGCCCAGACGACCTCGAACCTCACCGGCACGGTCACGTCCGGCGGCTCAGGCCTTCCCGGTGTCACCGTGACCATTACCTCGCCGCAGCTGCAGGGTTCCCGCACTGCAGTCACCGGTGAAGGTGGCGCGTACAGTTTCGCGGCACTTCCGCCGGGCGCCTACACGGTCACGTTTGACCTGTCGGGCATGAAGGCGGTCACGAAGACGCAGCAGCTGCAGCTCGGTACGACGTCCCGCGTCGACGCCGATCTGAAAGTGGCAGGCGTCAGCGAAGCGATCACCGTTACCGCTTCGGCGCCGTCGGTTCTCGAGACGCCGCAGGTAGCGACGAACCTCACGCTCAAAGAAGTCGAGCGTCTGCCGGTCGCACGCAACCAGGTCGCCACCGCGCTCCTCGCGCCGGGCGTCAACGACAGCACGTTCTCCGCGTCGCAGTTCCAGATCTCGGGCAGCCCCGGCTACGACAACCTCGTGCTCGTCAACGGCGTGGTCGTCTCGGAAAACATCCGCAGCCAGGCGCGTCCGCTCTACATTGAAGACGCCATCCAGGAAACGACGATCATGACCGGCGCGATCTCCGCCGAGTACGGCCGTTTCACCGGCGGCGTCGTCAACACCATCACCAAGTCGGGCGGCAACGACTTCAGCGGCTCGCTCCGCGATTCGCTGTCGAACGCCGCGTGGGTCGCGCAGACCCCGGCGAACGAAGTGCGCCGCAAGCACGTCAATCAGATTTACGAGGGAACGCTCGGCGGCTTCGTGATGCGCGATCGTCTCTGGTTCTTCGGCGCAGGCCGCAAGGCGAAGACGAACACGCCGCTCACCACGGTGTCGATCCCTTCATCTCCGAACTCGCCGGCGTCGCCGCTGCTGAGCTACGACCAGGCGCAGGACACCAAGCGCTACGAAGCGAAGCTGACCGGTCAGATCACGCCGAAGCACACCATCATCGGTTCGTACCTGAAGATTCAGTCTCAGACGGCCGGCGATCGCTTCCAGAACGCGATCTATGACCTCGAGAGCACCAGCACCCGCACCGATCCGGAATCGCTGAAGTCACTGCATTACAACGGCATCATCACCTCGAACCTCCTGATCGAAGGCCAGTACTCGAAGCGCGATCAGGCGTTCGTCGGCAGCGGCGCGAAGTTCACCGACCTCGTCAAAGGCACGCTGCTTCTCGATCGCAACAACGGCAACGCACGTTTCAACTCGCCGACGTTCTGCGGCGTGTGCGACACCGAGACGCGCAACAACAACGAGTACCTCGTGAAGGGGAACTACTTCCTCAACACCCGCGCGCTCGGCGCCCACAACTTCGTCGTCGGTCTCGACCGCTTCGAAGAGCAGCGCTACGCGAACAACCACCAGTCGGGCAGCGACTTCCGCATCTTCGTCACGCAGGCGAAATGGTCGAACGGAGTCATCTATCCGGTCATCACGCCGTCGACTGCAACCGGTGGCGGCTCGTTCATCCGCTGGACTCCGATCTTCGTCGGCGCCAACGAGAGCAACCTCCGCACCGATTCGCTTTTCATCAACGACAAGTGGGACGTCAACAACCACCTGACTTTGAACATCGGCGCGCGTTACGACAAGAATGACGCCGTCGACGGCAGCGGCAACACCACGTCGAAAGACAGCCGCATCACCCCGCGCCTCGGCGCCTACTACGACATCAAGGGCGATGGCCGCCATCGCGTCAGCCTGTCGTACGGCCAGTACGCATCGCACATTGTCGAAGGCGTCGCGTCGGGCAACAGCTCGGCCGGCCAGCCGGCCACGATCGACCTCGCCTACAACGGTCCGTCGATCAATGCCACGACTCTCGATACGCCGATGCCGGCCGCAATCGCAGCCGTCTTCGCGTACTTCAACTCCATCCAGGGTGGTGTCGCCAACGTCTCGAACAACCTTCGCCCGACCGGCGCCATCAGCTTCCCCGGCTTCGCCGCTACCTTCCCGAGCGCTCTTCGCAGCCCGGTCGTCGATGAGATGACCGTCGGTTACGGCGCACAGATCGGCAGCCGCGGCTTCGCCAAAGTCGATCTCATCTCGCGCAAATGGCACGACTTCTATGCCGCGCGCGTTGACTCGACCACGCCGCACATCGCTTCGGAAACGCTGCCGAACGGCACGGTCTTCAACATTCCTCTCGACGAGATCGCCATCGTCAACAGCGACGGCATCCATCGCAAGTACCAGGGCATCCAGTTCCAGGCGCGCTACAACCCGTCACGCTACCAGGCGGGCGTGAACTACACGTACGCGAAACTGAAGGGCAACGCTGAAGTCGAGAACTCGACCAGCGGTCCGGGCGCCGTCACCGACTTCGGCCATTACTATCCGGAGTACCTCGACTACGCGAACTTCGCTCCGGAAGGCTACCTCGCCGGCGACGTTCGTCATCGTCTTCGCGCGTGGGTCGGCGTCGATGTCCCGATGCCGCGTCTCCTCGGCACCGTGAACCTCTCGCTCCTCCACAACTACGATTCCGGCACGCCGTACTCGGCAGTCGGCTCGATCAACGCGCGTACCGCGCCTGGTGTCGCTGCGACCCCGGCGTTCTACAAGCAGTCTTCGGCCGGCACCTACTACTTCAGCGAGCGCGGCGCGTTCCGCCTCCCGAACGTGAAGAGCACGGCTCTCGCGGTTCGCTGGGCGTATCCGATCGGCCACGCCGAGTTCTTCGCGCAGGGCGACGTGCTGAACATCTTCAACAAGCACGACATCATCCCGGTCAACGGTGGTCCCGGCGTCAATACGACGATCTTCACGTCGACGACCGCAGGCCGCACCTACCTCCAGGCGTTCAACCCGGCCACCACGGTGCCGAAAGAATGCCCGGCGTTCTCGATCCACACGCTGCCCTCGGGACAGCAGATCAACGCTCCGAGCGACGCAACCGACTGCCCGGCTTCGGGCGGCTACAACTTCCAGAAGAGCAATACGTTCGGCACGCTGGTCGGTGGCGGCAGCACGGCCAACTACCAGACTCCGCGTACGGTTCGTATGTCGTTCGGCGTTCGCTTCTGATTCAACGCTTCACGCAGCAAACGAAAAGCCCCGGCTTCGGCCGGGGCTTTTTCATTTGCGCCGATCGCCGAGCGTGGCTCGCGTTTGCGCGACGAGGTCTCGCGCCGGCGGAGTCGGATTCGCACGCACCAGCCGCGCGAGCGTTGCGTCGTACTTCGCGCGATCGCCGGTGAGGTAATAAAGAAGCGCGAGCCGCGCGTACGAAATCCGGTTCGCCGGAAACGCCGCAATCTCTTTCTCGTACGCCACGATCGCTTCGTCCGGTCGATCGCTCCTCGCCAGCGCCTCGGCGCGCAGCGCTTCGAGTCCGTAAACGTTCGCACGTCCCGCGGCGGCGACGCGCTTCGATGCTTCATCGGCCGTCTTCAGTGCGCCGCTGTAATCGCCGCGCGCGTTGAGCACTTCACCGAGCAACACAAAATCGGCGGCGGTTGCATTCGGGCGCTGCGCGAGCTCGCGCGCGAAACGTTCCGCTGCGCCGAGGTCTTTGCGCGCGAGTGCAATGCGCGCGCGAAGAGTTGTCGCGGCTTCAGGACTCGCATCCGCGGCGACGCCGGCCACCTGCTCCGCTTCATCGACGCGGCCGGCCTGCACGTAGAGATCGCCGAGCATCAGCGCAATCTCCGGCGAGAAGACGCCGGCGGATGCGATCGCGTTTTTGTAGGCATCGACGGCGGCGTTCACGTCGCCGAGGTCTGTGTAGAGTTGGGCGAGCCGCGTCCATGCGTCGGTGAGACGCGGATTCTTCGCGACCACTTCGCGCAGTTGCGCGATGGCAGGCGTGTATTGCCGCTGGTCGGCGAGACGAAACGCCTGCTGCATCACGTCGAGCGCCGCGAGTGAATCGCGTGGATTCGGCAGCGTGCGCGGATCGGGACGCGACGCGACATTGCCGACGTAGCCGATCGCCGCCAGCTTCGCCGCTGCTTCGGGATCGACGATCGGCGCGACCGCGTTCGCCGCCGGATAGTGCGCCAGCTTCGCGCGAAAGTCGGCGGCGGCGCGGCGCTCGCTGTCGATGACGTTCTTCGTCTCGCGCACGTCATCGAGCGCGTAAAGTTCCGGGCGCGGCGAATCGATGTAGTGATAGCGATCGTCGATCATCGAGCGGAGATCGCTCCAGCCGAGCTGCAGATACGGATAGATCGTCTCGCCGTAAACGTCGCGCGTTTTCGGCAACGCGAGCAACGACGCCGCTGCCCTCGTTTGCGGCAGCGAGACGCCGGTCAGCGTGGCCAGCGTCGGCGCGATGTCGACGAGCGCGGCGTTTGCCGCGATCCGTTCGCCGTGTCGTTGCGACGCCGGCAGCTTCACGATCAGCGGCACCTGAATCGCTTCGCGATAGAGGAGGATCGAGTGCTGCTGCTCGCCGTGATCGCCGAGCCCTTCACCGTGATCGGAGGTGAAGACGATGATGGCGCGATCGTAGAGCCCGCGCGATTTGAGGAACTGCACGAAGCGGCCGAGCAGCGCATCCGCGGTGGCGATCTCGCCGTCGTACGCATTCGCGTAGCGGCTGCGGAACGGCTCCGGCGGATCGTACGGCACGTGTGGTTCGTACAAGTGCAGGAAGAGAAAGAACGGCCGCGACGCGTTCGCGCCGACCCATTCCTCCGCGCGTGCGACGGTGACGTCACCGCGACGCTGATAGTCAGCGAACGCGGAGCCCTGGCCGATGTCGATGGCGTCGTCGTACCAGTCGAACGCGCCGCGCAGTCCGGTGTCGCCGCGCAGCACGTACGACGACACGGCGGCGCCGGTCGCGTAGCCGCGCGCGTGCAGCAGCGTCGCGATCGTCGGATGTTTCGCGGCGTCGAAGCGGAAGCCGAGATTGTTGCGGACGCCGTGCTCGGTCGGCAGCAGACCGGTGAGCATCGAGAGATGCGACGGCAACGTCATCGGGCAATGACTCCACGCATTCACGAAGAGCAGCCCGTCGGAGGCAAGCGCATCGATGTTCGGCGTCGCGACGCCGCGGTAACCGTAGGCCGGCAGATGATCGGCGCGCAGCGTGTCGACGGAGATGAGGATCACCGGCGCGCCGGTGAACGCGGCGCCCGGCGGCGGCGTTTCATGACGCGGCGTACAGGCGAGCAGAACGAAAAGCAGAGCGGCCACACCGCGCCGGAGCATGGGCCGTATTCTGGCACCGGAATAGAATCCGCCGCATAAATCGATGATGACTCGACCTGCCATCGCCGCCGTGCTCTTCTCACTCGTTGCCGCCGCGATGTTCGCGCAGGCGCCAACGTCAACCCTCGTCGGCCGTGTCACGATCGACGGCAAACCGCTGGCCGGCGTCACCATCACCGCGACCTCGCCGATCCTCCTCGGCGCGCGCACGACGACCTCCGGAGCCAGCGGCAACTACGTCCTCCTGGCTCTGCCGCCCGGCGTCTACGACGTCGAGTTCGCGCGCGAAGGGATGATCACGGTCACGCACAAAGCGATCCTCCGTCTCGCGCAAACGAGCCGCGTCGACAACGAAATGAAGGCGAGCGACGTCGCGGAATCGGTGACGGTCACGGCGTCATCGGAGCCGCTCATGCAAACGCCGGCGATCGCGACGACGTTCGATGACGCGCTGATCGACCGCCTGCCGATGCGGCGCGGCATCGTCGATCGCGTGCAACTGGCGCCGGGCGTTCGCAGCGAAGCCCTTGTGCTCGTCGACGGCATCCGAGTGAACCGCGAAGAGCTGGAGCGCATCGCCGTCGACGAAGCGCTCGACGAGACGACGATCCTCAATGGCGGGATCTCCGCCGAGTACGACCGCTTCGACGGCGGCGTGATCGCGACGATCACGAAGTCAGGCAGCAACGAACTGCACGGCTCCGCCCGCGCCGACTTCGACGACGATCGCCGGCCGCGCAACATCTTCGAAGGAACGCTTGGCGGCCGCATCGTCGAAGACCGGCTCTGGCTCTTCGGCGCCGCGCGCGCTGCATCCGACGACCGTCGGTTCCAGGCGAAAGCGAACGAATTGATCACGCCGAATCAAACGCTCGTCGCGTCGTATCTCAACAGCGCAGACGCGCGCGATTTTCTTTCCGGCCAGTACACCGCGACGCTGCCGCATGACATCACGATCGAAGCAGTCGCAGCGCGCGATGATCACGGCAACAACACGCTCGACGCGAAAGCGCACTACGTCATCGCAACTCACGAGCTCGTCGCCGGCTTCGACAGGCACGCGCTCTTCATCAATGATCGCTGGTCGTTCAACCCGCGCTGGTCCTTCAACCTCGGCGTCCGCCGCGACGACAACGCCGGCAGCCTCAGCCCGCGTCTCGGCGTCGTCCGCGAGCTGGGCGAAGACGGGACGCAACGCATCACGATGAGCTACGGCCGCTACGCAACGTCCAACGGAAGCGAGATCGACGAGCTCACCGCCGGCTACGGCAAGCAGCTCGGCAACGAAGGCTACGTCCGCGCCGACGCCGTTCACCGCGACGACTACGACGCGCTCCTCATCCAGGGCACGTATCGCCTCCTCGGCCATCTCACGCTCGGCGGCAACTACACGTGGTCGAGTCTCGACGAGCAGCGCAATCACGCAAACGCCTGGGCGCAATTCGACATGCCGTTCAAAGATGGAGAGCTCAACCTCGCGCTGCTCGACCAATACGACGACGAGCACAACAAAGCCGGCATCACGATCGGCTACGCCATGCCGATCCACGACATCACCACATTCGCGAAAGCCGATTGGTTCGACAGCGAAGTGAAAGTCGCCATCGGCGCCAGGTTCTAACCGAGGCCTCCGGCGGGAGGGCAAAGGCCCCGCGCAGCGAAAACGTGAGTTAGTACGAAAGGTCGACAAACCCAAACGCCGCGGGCCGTGCCCGCCCGCCGGAGGCCCCCCGGTCGTTCCCTGTCGATTACACCCCGCCGTCGGCGATCGACAGCGCGAGTGCAGCGATAGCCGCGGAGTCCATCGCCAGCTCGTGAGCATCCACCTTGTCCAACGTATCGGCGGGTGTGTGGTGATAGTCGAAGTAGTGCAGCGGATCGGGGATCAGGCTGAAACCGGTAACGCCTGAATCGACGAGGAACGACGTATCGGCGCCTGTCTCCTTCGTCGTCTCGAACTTCGCGGCGCCGAGCTTCGAGAGTGACGGTTGCATGCGCGCGTCGATTGCGGAAAGCGCGTCGCCCTTCAGCGTCGTCGTGAAACCGGTCGGTGCTGCAGCGCCGGCGTCTGTTTCGATCGCCGCGATGTGCTTCTCCGACTTGTGATCCTCGAAGTACTGCTTCCCGCCGCGCAGACCATTCTCTTCATTCATGAACAGCACGCAGCGAATCGTGCGGCGCGGATGAATGTCGAGTTGCTTGATGAGACGCATCGTCTCCATCACCATCGCCACGCCGGAACCATCGTCGATCGCACCGGTACCGAGATCCCATGAATCGAGATGGCCGCCGATCAGCACGATCTCTTCCGGATGCTCGCTGCCTTTGATCTCCGCGACAACGTTGAACGACTTCACGTCCGGCAATTCGCGTGGCGTGAGAACGAGATGCATGCGAACGCGCTGACCGCGTTTGATCAGCCGATCGATCAGCATCGCATCCTCGGCCGTCATCGCGGCGGCGGGGATCTTCGGCTGCTTCGGATCGTAGCGAAGAGCGCCTGTGTGCGGAGTCCGAAGCGACGCCGACCCGACGGAACGGATTAGCGATGCGACCGCTCCAAACTCCGCCGCGCGTGATGCGCCGGCACTGCGGAATGCGACGGCCTTGCTATACGCCTCGAACGAATGGCGTGCGCGGACGAGCTCCATGTCCATCGGATTGTTGAAGTAGACGATCTTCCCTTTGACTTTGGCACCGAGCGCGGTCAGCTCATCGAAATTGTTCACCTCGACGACTTCCGCGGTGAGGCCGGTTTCGGGAGTGGCGACGCTGCCGCCGAGCGCGGTCAGCACGATCTTCTGATCCATGTGCGAGACCAGCTGCGCTTCCTCGCGGCCGCGCACCCAGTGCGGAACCATCACCGGCTCGTTGCGCACGTCGATGCCCCACGAGCGAAAACGTTCCGTCGTCCAGACGACAGCGGCGGCAGCCTGCTTCGAGCCGGTAAGCCGAGGTCCGATCTCATCGGTGAGATGCGCGAGCGTCTCGTACGCCTGTGACGACGCAAGCTCGCTCGCGATCAATCGATCGGTCGCCGGCTGCTGCGCGAACGAAGGCGCCGCCAGCGCGAACAGCATCGCGCCGACAGCACTCAGCACTCTGCACTCAGCACTCTGCACTGGCTTAAATCTCTTCCGTATCGATCTGCGCGCGCTGCAGCGAACCGGAGTAATCGACGTAGATCGACTTCCACTCGCTGAACACGTCGAGCCCTGCCACGCCCGCTTCACGATGACCGTTGCCGGTCTCCTTCGTGCCGCCGAACGGCAGATGCACTTCCGCGCCGATCGTCGGAGCGTTCACGTAGAAGATGCCGGTGTACATATCGCGCATCGCCGTGTAGGCCTTGTTGATGTCGCGCGTGTAGATCGACGATGACAGACCGTAGCGAACGCCGTTGCCGATCGCGATCGCTTCTTCGAACGATTCGCACTTCATCACGGCGGTGACCGGTCCGAAGATCTCTTCCTGCGCGATGCGCATCGTCGGCTTCACGTCGGCGAAGACGGTCGGCTGATGGAAGAAGCCCTTCGCGTACTCGCCATCGGTCAGCGCCCTGCCGCCGGCGACGAGCTTTGCGCCTTCGTTCGCACCGATCTCGACATACTCCTGAACCGTCTTCAGCTGCGACTCCGAAACGTTCGGACCCATGTCGGTCTTCTCATCGAGACCGTTGCCGACGCGCAGCGACTTCGCGCGCTTCGCCAGCTTCTCGACGAACTCGTCGTACACCTTCGCGTGGACGGTGATGCGCGACGTCGCCGTGCAGCGCTGGCCGGCCGTGCCGAATGCGCCCCACAGCGCGCCGTCGACGGCGAGATCGACGTCGGCGTCGTCCATCACCATGATGATGTTCTTGCCGCCCATCTCGAGATGGAGATGTTTGAACGTCGGCGCGCACATCTTCGAGATCCCGCGGCCGACCTCCGTCGAGCCGGTGAACGAGATGACTTTCACCTTCTCGTTCTGAATCATCGGCTCGCCGACTTCGCGGCCGCCGCCGGTCACCACATTCCACACACCCTTCGGCAGTCCCGCCTCTTCAAACGCCTCGGCGAGCATGACCACCGACAGCGGCGTCAGCGATGCCGGCTTGATGACGACCGTGTTGCCGCAGATCAGCGCCGCCATCCCCTTCCACGCCGGAATGGCGATCGGGAAGTTCCACGGCGTGATGAGACCGGCCACACCGAGCGGCATGCGCACCGACATGTTGAATTTGTTCGGCAGCTCGGACGGCGTCGTCTGACCGTACAGGCGGCGGCCTTCGCCGGCCGCGAGATACGCCATGTCGATCGCTTCCTGCACGTCGCCACGCGTTTCCTGAAGGACCTTCCCCATCTCGCGAGTCATCTCGCGCGCGATCTTGTCCTTGTCGCGCTTGAGGATCTCGCCGACGCGATAGATGTAATCGGCGCGGCGCGGCGCGGGCGTGAGCCGCCACGCGTTGTATGCGCGATCGGCCGCGTCGACGGCAGCGTTCAGATCATCGGCATTCGATTCCTGGAACGTGCCGATGAGATCGTCGCCGTTTGCCGGATTGCGATTCTCGAACGTCTTTCCCGACTTCGACGCCACCCACTCACCGTTGATGTAGTTCCTGTACTCGCGCGTCTCGCGCAGATCGTGCGACGCGGACGACTTCTCCGTAGCGGTTGCTGACATGATTCCTCCGGTTTGCGGGTGAGTGGTGCGTTACTTTTTGGCGGCTTCGTGATGTTCCTTCGGTTTCGCCGAGCCCATGTCGACGGAACCGCGGAACTTCGCCCCTTCAGCCACGATGATCTTCGGTGCTTTGATGTTGCCGTCGACCGTCGCCGTAGCGACGAGCTCGACGCGATCATCGGCCGAAATGTCACCGTCGACGCGGCCTTCCACCGTCACGTTCTTCGCATGCACGGAGGCGGTGATGCGCGCCTTCGTACCGACGCGAAGATCGCCGCCGAGGTCGATCTTTCCTTTGACTGAGCCCTCGATGAAGACAAGCTCGGATCCGGTGATCGTTCCTTCAACGGTAACGTTCTGACTGATGAACGTGCCATGGAACGACGGCTGCGGATCGCCACTGCGGGTTGCCGGTTTCTCGTCTTTTGAAGCAAAGAGCGCCATTGGTTTCTATCTCTCCGAATCGGGCGCGCAGCATACCAAATCCCCGTGATGCAACGACTCAGCACTCTGCACTCGGCACTCAGCACGCTTTTTTCATTAGACTCCCCCGTTCAACGAAACGGGACGTAGTCCGTACCGTTTGGGGGTAGCTGCAACTTGAGACGTACACTCACCATTCTTCTCATCCTGTCGGGATTCGCCTGCAAAGGCGGCAGCAAGAAAGACGAACAGTACAAGACCGAGAAAATCGATCGCGGGAACATCACCATGACGGTGACCGCGACCGGAACGATCTCGGCCGTGACGACCGTTCAGGTCGGCAGCCAGGTCTCCGGCGTCATCGCGCGCCTTTACGCGAACTTCAACAGCCACGTCACGAAAGGCCAGCTCCTCGCCGAGCTCGATCCGACGCCGATGCAGGCGCAGGTCGAACAGCGCCGCGCCGACGTCACCAAGGCGCAGGTCGAGACCGGCAACGCGCGCATCACGTACGAACGCCAGCGGCGCCTCGAAGCGGCCGGGCTCGTCGCGCAGGCGGAGCTCGACGCGGCGAAAGCGCAGTACCAGTCCGCGCAGGCACAGGTGCAGCAGGCCGCGGCCGCGCTTCGTCAGGCCGAGACCAATCTCAAATACACGAAGATCCTCTCGCCGATCGACGGCGTCGTCATCGATCGCCAGTACGACGTCGGCCAGACCGTCGCCGCATCGTTCCAGGCGCCGACGCTCTTCTCCATCGCGCAGGACCTCGAGAAACTGCAGGTCCAGGCGGATGTCGATCAGTCCGACATCGGCCGCATTCAGGTCGGACAGGTCGCGCGTTTCAACGTCGACGCATTTCCCGATCGCGAGTTCCGCGGACGCATCTCCGAGATCCGCCTCAACGCCGGCGTCAATCAGAACGTCGTCAGCTATCCGGTCATCATCGAAGTCGCGAATCCCGGCGAGCTGCTCAAGCCGAAGATGACCGCGAACGTCACGATCGAAGTCGCGCAGGTAACCGACGTTCTGCGCGTTGCGAACGCCGCACTTCGCTTCCGTCCGGCCGACGCGAAAGAAGACAAGAGCGCCGCGACGACGAGCAGCGGCGGCGACAACACCGATCGCCGCGCCGTCGCCATGGGCGGACGTCAGCGCGGCGCCGCCGGTGCTGCCGGCGCGTTTGGTGGCGGTCAGGGCGGCCCGCGTCCGCGGAAAGCGCAGACGATCTACATCATGGGCGACGACAAAAAACTGAAGCCGGTGCAGATTCGCACCGGCATCAGCGACGGCCGCTACACCGAGATCGTCGAAGGCGAGGTGAAGCCTGGCGATCTCGTCGTCGTCGGTCTTGCGACGTCGAAGGTTGAAGGACCGGCGGCGTTCGGAGGACAGGCCGGACCGGGTGGCGGCGGGCGGCCGGGCGGTGGCGGCGGCGGGCGAGGCGGTCGCTGACGTGCCGCGTTCCGTCATCGAGATTCGCGAACTGACGAAGGTCTACACGATGGGCGAGGTCGAAGTGCGTGCACTCGACGGCATCGATCTCATCGTCGAAGAAGGCGACTTCGTCGCGGTCATGGGTCCGTCCGGATCGGGCAAGTCGACGCTGATGAACATCGTCGGCTGTCTCGATCGTCCGACCGCCGGGCTGTACAAACTCGACGGCGTCGACGTCTCGTCGCTCGATCGCGACGAGCGCGCCGTCATTCGCAACGCGAAGATCGGCTTCGTCTTTCAAAGCTTCAACCTCCTCGCGCGAACGTCGGCGGTCGAGAACGTCGAGCTGCCGCTCCTTTACGGAGAGCTCGGCTGGTCGAGCGGCCAGCGACACAAAGCGGCGATCGATTCACTGCATCGCGTCGGTCTCGCAGGCCGCGAAAAAAATCATCCATCCCAGTTGTCGGGAGGTCAGCAGCAGCGCGTCGCAATCGCACGCGCGCTCGTGACAAATCCCGCCATCCTGCTCGCCGATGAGCCGACCGGAAATCTCGACTCGCACACGTCGGAAGAGATCATGGCGATCTTTCAGGAGCTCAACGACAGCGGCAAAACGGTCGTGCTGATCACGCACGAGCCCGATATCGCGCAGTTCGCGAAACGGATCGTCAGCGTGCGCGACGGACGCATCCAGCACGACGAACGCCACGAACAGAACCGCGTCACGCGCCGCGGGATCGAAGCGCCGGCGCAGCCGGTGAAGAGGAACGAGGCATGAGGTATGAGTAATGAGGTGTGAGGTTTTACTCATGCCTCATACCCCATGCCTCATGCCCGAGGACTCACAATGAAAACATCCGCGCAGCGCCTCTGGAACATCACCCTCGTCGGACTGAAAGCGATCCTCCGCAACAAAATGCGCTCGCTGCTGACGATGCTCGGCATCGTGATCGGCGTCGGCTGCGTGATCGTCGTCGTCGCCATCGGCAACGGCGCGACGAAGTCGATTCAGGACACGATCAACTCGCTCGGCTCGAACTTCATCATGATTTTTCCCGGTACCACGACGCAGGGCGGCGCGCGGATGTTCAGCGGCAGTTCCACGCTGACGATCGAAGACGCCGACGCCATCAAAGCCGAGGCGCCGGCAGTCGCGTACGTATCACCGAATCTGCGGACGTCGGCGCAAACCGTGGCCGGCGAATTGAACTGGGGGACATCCATTTACGGCGTCGGCGTCGACTGGCCGTTCATCCGCTCGTGGAACGTCGCCGACGGCAACTTCTTCACCGACTCCGACGTCCGCTCCGGCTCGAAAGTCGCCGTCCTCGGCGCCACCGTTGCCGAGAATCTTTTCCCGCAGGGCGGCGCCGTCGGACAGATCGTCCGCATCAAGAACGTGCCGTTCAAAGTCATCGGCGTGCTCGATCGCAAAGGCGGCAGCACGCAGGGCCAGGATCAGGACGACCAGATCATCGCGCCGTACACGACCGTCATGAAGCGCCTCATGGGTCAGAACAAACTGTCGATGCTCTACGCGTCGGCGAAGTCGCCCGAACAGGTGCAGGAGGCGCAGGATCAGATCGACGCGCTGCTGCGCCAGCGCCATCGCATCCCGCCCGGCGGCGATGCCGATTTCATGATGCGCTCGCAGGAAGAGATCGCCAGCGCGCAGGACGCGCAGATGAAAATTCTCCGCACGCTGCTGCTCTGCATCGCCGGAGTCTCGCTGCTGATCGGCGGCATTGGCATCATGAACATCATGCTCGTCTCCGTGACCGAGCGGACGCGCGAGATCGGTATTCGCATGGCCATCGGCGCGAAAGGCCGTCACGTGCTGCTGCAGTTCCTCTTCGAGGCGATCACGCTCTCCATCGTCGGCGGTCTCCTCGGCATCGGCAGCGGTATCGGCGTCTCTTCGCTCGTCGCGAAACTGCTGAAGTGGCCGATCTTCGTCAGCCCGTCATCGATCGTGATCGCGTTCGGCGTGGCGACCGCGGTCGGCGTGTTCTTCGGGTTTTATCCCGCGCGAAAAGCAGCGCAGCTCGATCCGATCGACGCGCTTCGCTACGAGTAATCAGCGCGCAACGCGCGCCGCTTCATCGCGCAGGAACTCGCCGAACTCGCGCAGCATCACTTCGGGATCGTCGGACGACGGCCGCACATACCTGACGACCATCCGTCCGCGCGCATCGATGAGCGTCGATGCGAACACGACCGGCACTCCGATCCTCTTCGCGAACTTCAGTGGTTTGATCGATGTCCATCGCGTGTCGGCCGCGGTGTCGACCGGCGTCCATCCCTCGTTCATCCGCCCTGATTCGATGTCGATGAATACGCTCGAACCTTCCGCGAGCCGGCGCCGCATCTGCAGCAGCACCGAAGGTCCGACGATGAGCTGCGCGACGGGACGCAGCGTGCCGGAGTAGTACATCGTCTCGCGCTCGCCGCCGAGCACCGCCGTCATCTCACGACCGGCGTCGAACATCCAGCGCGTCATATGCCCGTTCAGCAGAAAGTGGCCGCTGACGATCAGCGCCGGCGTGTCAGGAAAAAGCTCGCGTCCACGCACGTCGATGTCGGGATCAAAACGAACGCGCGAGCGCGCCAGCACCCGAAGCATCATGCGCAGCGACTCTTCGCGATATCCGTCCAGTCGCGACGGACGACGCGCGTAATACGGACTGCGCCGCAAAATCGGTGCGATGAGCAGCGCGATGCGATGAGCGACCGCGTAACGCGCGCCGCGTGGAAGGAAGCGAAACGCATTGCCCGCCACGCCGGCGAGCAGCTGGAAGATCCGTCTCACGACTACACCGCGACGGCACGCCGGCTCGGCGCACCGGCGTGCATCCGGAGAATGTGCCACCAGCCGCGGCTCCCCCGCCGCGCTCCTTCCAGAGCGGCCGCGCGCAGTTCATCCGTCTGCGCGACCGACGCGATCAGCAGCGCGCCGTCCAGCGCGTGCCGATCATCCGCCGTGACGTGCTCGGTGAAGAACTGCAGCTCGTGCGCGGTGAACCCGTAGTGTTCGGCGAGCGCCGGGATCAGCAGCCGGAACGTCGGCGGCACGTTCGACTCGACACCGACCGCGATATACGCGAACGGTCCGAGCCAGTTCCCGCGATTCAGCGCATCGACGAGCCAGCGCGGCGGACCCGCCGGCGTCGCGTCGATCTCCGCGCCGGTCGCGCCGGCAGCGAGCGCGAATCGGCGGGCCAGCGCCGCATGGCGCCGCTCCGGATCGAACCTCGCTTCCTCCCCCGCCGCGTACGAGATCGTCCCTTCCTCTTCGAGCATGTTGCCGATCAGCGATCGCCGGACGGATGCATCCGTGCAGACCGCGAGAATGCCGTGCAGCGTCCGGACGAACGACTCGGTCGATGCCGCGAAATGAATCGCGAAGGACCGCACTTCGTCGCGCGACGCCTCACCGCTGCAAACGCGTGCGACGAACGGATTCTCCTCGATCGGCCGGCTGCTCGCCGCCGCCAGCAGCTCGTCCGCGAACGACATCAGTAACCTCCGTCGTTCGCGATCACGTGCTCCATGAACGGCGCGATCATCCCTTCCGGAGTCAGCCTGCCGCGAATGCTGCTGCCGAGATCCGGCCATTCGGTCAGCTGCACCTGAACGCGTCCGACTCTGAATTCGTCCGCGTGCGCGCTGAGCTCATGACGATCGATCGACACCGGATCGATTTCCGCCGCGCGGCAGAAGATGTCGAACATTTCATCCGCGCTGAACGGCGTCGTTTCCATGTAGCGGCCCATCGCTCCGATCGCGCGCAGATGAAACTCGCGGACGTTTCGCGCTTCGCGCACCGCTCGCCAGATCCTGCCGATCTCGCCTTCGTTTACGCCGCGCACGAGGATCACGCCGATCGACGTGTAGATGTGTTCCGCGCGCAGATTTTCGAACGCCAGTCGCTTTCGCTCGGCACAGCGCATCTCATCGATCGCTTCGTAAAGATCGTCATCGAATCCGCCGCTGAACGACAGATAGCAAACCTGCAGCCCGGCATCCTTCAACTCGCGGACGTACGCGCGATCGGTGAGCTTCAGTCCATTCGTGAGCAGCATCGGATGATGACCGAAGCGGCGCACGTCGCGAATGATGTCCGGCAGATCGTGGCGCAGCGTTGCTTCGCCGCCGCTCAGACGAACGCGCGTGCCGCGCGGCAACCGCGCGAAGATGGATGAGAGCCAGCGCGCGTCGAGGTCAGGGATGATGCGGTTCGGGATGTAGCAGTTCGCGCACGTCATGTTGCAGCGATGCGTCACGTCGACCATCACGGTCAGATAGGGCGACTCCTCCGGCGCGAACGAGCGAGGAACGGACTTCGAGTGAATGGAGAACGACGCGGGAACGGGCATGTTCGCGCAATTGTGTTCGCCGCGGCTGCGGCAGCGCAAGCTGTGACGCGTCACGTCAGCAACATTGCCACACCGAGCGCGAGAATGACGCCTGACACGACGCGGCGAAAATGCTGCTCCGGAATCCGGCCGAGCAGGCGCCGTCCGACGAGCGTACCGGCGACGACACCGACCGTCGTGATCGCGATGAGCGGCCAGACGTTCGCGATCGCTCGACCTTCGTGCACGAGATAGACCGGCATCCGCACGCCGTCGACGATCAGCGCGATCGCCGTCGCCGTCGCCACGAACGCATCCTTCTCCACTTCCAGCGCGAGCATTGCGGCTGCGCGAATGCCGCCCTGATTTCCGATCAGACCGCCGAGCAATCCCGACACGCCGCCGGCTGCCCATGCGCCAACGCGGCCGAAGCGGAGCCGATCGGTGAAGCCGGTCACGCCGCCGAGGCCGGCGAAGATGAGGATCGACGCGAAGACGATCCGGAGCTCGGGAGCGGTCGCGTACACGTGCAGCAGCGCGCCGGCCAGCCCGCCGATCGCGCTCATCAATCCGAAGGTCATGAGGACATGACGATCGAGTCGATGGCGGAGAGTCCAGAAGCGAACCGCGGTGCCGATGACGTGCGGAATCGAGACCGCGGCCACGGCGAGCTTCACGCCGATCTGTAATCCGAGGAACGGCGTGAGGATGCTGCCGATGCCGAAGCCGGCCACCGAGGCGATGGAGCCGGCGAGCAGCGCAACGGCGAACGTGAGCGCGTCGAAGGCGGTCATTCGCCGCGCGGCTGCGCCAGCTCCGGTTTCGGTGCGTACTGCAACACCCCGGTCAGGCGCGTCGAGCAGCAGGCGCGCTCGAACACGGCGCGGTCGCGCTGCATCTGCCGGTCATCCGCGAACGTGGCCAGCGTCGCGTCGAGCACGCGCGCGACGCCCGGATCACGCGGCGTGTTGATTCGATAGTGCATCCACTTCCCTTCGCGGCGCGCGGAGACGATGCCGTTACGCCGGAGATACGCGAGGTGGCGCGAGATCTTTGGCTGCGGCTCGCCGAGCACTTCGATGAAGTAGCAGACGCACGCTTCGCCGCGCGCCATCAGGTTGAGGAGACGGAGCCGCGTCGGATCGCCGAGTGCCTGGAAGAATGTCGCGAGGTCCGCTTTCATCGAGCGAGTATACATTCGTCGATGCGCATGCGTCTGCCGTCAGCAGACGCCGGACGAAAACGAAGGCGGCGGCTCGGGATCGATGACGCCCGGCTCATACTCCTGCCGCAGCAGCGCGCACTCGCGAATCGTCTCGACCAGTTTCTCGACGTCGAACGGTTTGCGGACCAGCGCGTGGACGCTGTCACCGAGCTTCCGCACCAAAGGTGTTTCGTCGAAGGCGGTCATGACGAAGATGACGCTTTGTGCGTCGGGGCGAAGGCGGATGAACGCGTCGATGAAGGAGGCGCCGTCGAGTCGCGGCAGCATGAGGTCCGTGATGATCACGGCGTAGTTCGTGTCGCGGACGCGCTCGAGCGCTTCGACGCCGTCGGCGACTGAGTCGACGGACAGCGGCTCGCGCCGCATGGCAGCGACGAGGAGTCCGCGGATGGCCGGGTCATCCTCCACGATCAGTACTTTCGGCAGGGTCTGCAAACGCCTGACGCCGCCTGCAAACTTTACGCCGGTGGAGACTTGCCCTCCGTCTCCGTGGCGGCCCCGTCGCATGCAATGACTTCGCGCAACAACTCGCCGACGTCGAACGGTTTGACCATGAAGCGGGCGATCTCCGGCGCCACTTTCGACTCCGCCGCGGAACCGAACGCGGTAACGACGATGACGCGGCCGAGCTTCTCGGGATCGTGCTCGCGCAGATAGTTCACGACGCCGATGCCGTCGATGCGCGGCATCATCAGGTCGAGAATGATGACCGCGTAATCGTGATCGCGCAGCTTCTCGATCGCCTCCGCGCCGTCGCGCGCCGAGTCGACCTCGAACATCCTGCCGAGCAGCCGCGCGATGAGAATCCGGATGGCCACGTCATCATCGACGACGAGCACTCTGCGATCAAAAGACATTTGCCGCGACGGATCGGTGCAACGGGCGTGCACAAGGGAAGGTGCAGTGAAGTGCACTCGCAAACCACTCGCGGTCGAGCTCGCCACCTGCTACCCTTTTCCACATTCCCGCAAGGATTGAGGAAAGGAGCTGAACCATGTCCGTTCATCGCCCGTTCGTAAGAAGAGGTGTGTGGCTGCTGCTCGGTTTCCTGCTCGTCGTCGCCCCGGCAGGCGCGGCCGGGAGCGGAAAGATCACGCTGTACGGAGAGAAGGAGATCTTCTGGCAGCCTGCCCGGAGTCTCGCCTCGTCGTTCGAGATGCTTTCGCTGCCGGCTCAGGCTCCGCCGCAACACGGCTTTCTCATCGACGGCGGCGCGCCGTCCGCCCTCGGCGACTCCATCGCGCTCATCAAACAGGGATATGAAGCCGGGCTGCCGCTCGTCATCGTCGCGCCGGGGCCGCAGACTCAGGGCTTCATCGACGACATCACCGGCGGCGACGTCGATCTTCCCGCTGGTCTCTCCGACCGTACCACCGCCCTCGGCGAGCCGCGACTGGAAGCGATCGGCCTCCGTCGCGCGCCTGGAGCGGCGACCGCCGACCTCTCCGAGTTCTGGGTGACGTTCGACGATAACGACGGTTCGCCGGCCGAAGAGAAGGCGGAAGACGACAAGCTGATCGCGCAGATCGCCGACTGGGTCGGCGAGAAGCCGGCAGCCGCGCCCGCGCCGCAGCCCGCCGCGCCGAAAGCAGCGCGGCCGCGCATGGCGGCGAAGGCAGAAAGCAAACCGGCAGGTCGCGCCTCAATCGACGATCTCACCTCGGCGATCGTGAGAAAGGTCGCCTTTTCGTTCGACCAGGGAAGCGTGGCTACAGTGGTGAAATCGTGGGCCGCCTGGTCTCCAGCACAAAATGAGGACTGGTACATCTTCGAGCTGACAACGACGTCGCAGCCGCTGAATTTCGCGACGTACAGCCTGGCCGGAATGTTCAGCGAGTGGGAGAAAGGCGACGCGAACTGTCGCGGAATTCTCAAGACCGGTTGCAAACGCCTCCGCTACGCGACGAAGGTTCAGGTGAAGGTCGTACCGAAGACGCCGGGACTGGAGCTCGTCTATTACGGACCCGATTCCGATCGCCAGCAGGACGAATATTCTTACAGCAGCAAATTCTCGCTCGGCGGGAAAGTGACCGCCGGCTATGACGACAAAGGACCGAAAGCCGGCGTAGAGCTTTCCGGCGGCGCGGAATTCAGTCGCAGCACCAAAGTGACGATCAAGGACGCGACGCTCGTCGGCATCAGCAACCCCGCGACCGAAGTCGCCGGCTGGCGTTTCGACATGCCGCAAATGCGCGCGGTCAATGACCTGACGCAGTACGGCGGACCGTCAATGAGCTGCGACAACCTCCTGCAGATGCCGTATCCGATACAACAGGGTGCAATGGAAAGCCGCCAGTACGCCATCTATCGCCTCCCCGCCGCGCAGCGGGATCGACTGCAGGGCATCGACATCGCCGTCAGCCTCGCACTGGAAGAGAGCTCCAGCAGATTGCAGAACTGGACGACCGCCTATTGCAATGTCTTCAATTGCAACTGCTCCCCGGAAAGCTGGGTGCATAAGACGTACGAGCTGAATGACAAAGTAATCTCGTTCCCGCTTGCCGCCCACGGCGCAAAATAATCAGGATCGCCGAGGCGGAAGGGTGTTTCCTTCCGCCTCACAATTCCCCCTGGAACGTCCCGCCATACCGATCGTCGTCCGTACACTCGGCTCGAAGCATCTCGCGGACGCACTTACAAGTCTCGACGCGCAAACGCGGCAGGATTTCGAAGTGGTCGTCGTCGATATGAGTAACGGCGCGAACGCGAAAACGCTCGCGCAATGTCCGGCACTTCGCTCAATCGAGATCCTGCTTGCAGGAAACGCCTCCTATGTCTATATCGGAGTACGCTACTCGCCGTATAGCACCAGCGGGGAGGGGGGATTCCACAGGAAAACGCGACAGCAATCGCGCCTCTCGTCTTGAGGGCGTATACCTCAGGGTGGCACCCGAAAGGAAGCCCGGCCTGCGTTAGATTGTCGGGGAATTACCGAAAGAGAGCCTGCGGGACGTCAGAATCCGCCGCACTTTGAGCCGACGTAATTGTTGATCTGAGCGGAAGTCATGGCACTCGGGCCCGATGGGGTATTCGGTCAGACCCAAAGTGTGCAGCGCTTCGTGCATAGCGCGGCTAGCTGCGGCGCTGGTCCCGAGGTTCTGGAAACTCATACATGAGGTTCCAGTGCCGCCACCATACGTACAGACAGAACCCGCATCGCAAAGATACAAGGGTGTCAGTTCGCGTCCTGCCTCCATGTCCTGTGAGTCCGGGAGTCACACTTGCATTGTCCCTGGACGAGGATGGTGGCGGCGCGTATGGTTCGCGTCGAGCTTCCTGAACCGCACCTGCCGCTTGCCGTCGGCAGCCGTGTCCGACCAAAAGCTCGCGATCGCTCCGGCCGCGACCTCTTCGCCGTACGCTGCGACAGCCCCGTCACGTGTATAGACAATACGAGACGGAGCAAGGGGAGCGGCGGATGCTAGATGAAAGCGTTAGTGCTGTCAATAAGTCTCCGGTAGGAGTCATGAAGGGTGGTGCGACTTCTCAGCGATGCAGCAACAGCCTACTTTGAGCGGTTCCGCCGTTCACGCGATCTCTTCATCGCGGGTAGTGAACTCGGTTTCCGACCTAGGACCTGCGGTTGCTGAAGCGGCCATGTATTGACCTTCGTACGGGACTCGTCACGATCACACCCCGCAAGACGCGGAAGTCATCAGGTAAGCCGGTTGTACTGTCGATGTCAGACCGCTGCCGGGTGGCGATCGAGCGCGCCTTGTCTCGCGCGGTCGCGAGTGCGGAATTCGTGTTCAGCGATAGTGACGGCGAGGCGTTTCCCGAAGTCACGATCAATCGCTACCCTCGCCTTGCGCTGCGTCTTGCCGGATCACTCGTCCGGAGAGCACGCGATCTCGGTATCGGTGTGGGAGGTGCCGGTCTCTTTTCCGATGGCAAGTTTAGCTACTTCCCCTCCGCCCCGCAGCTCCACGATTGCCGCGAAACTGCGGCTTCCTTCCACACGTTCGACGGAAAAAACGTTCTCGAGGCCTTCTAATCGTTTGGAGACGTTTGACATGCCGAATGCGCCCACCCGCATCCTCCTCCTCGCCACCCTGCTTGTCTCATCGGCCGCGATCGCGCAAGAGCCGCCGCCGCCTGCTTCGGGATGCGCCGCAAAAGACGAAGCGTGCTTTACAGGAGTCTCGTTCTACGCCGAGAACGACCTCTTTCAACGCGGAGGCATCGACGAAGATCGCAATTACACCGGCGGGTTCGGATTTCTGTTTGGCGGTCACTTCGTGCGCAGTGTGGATGCGCCGTTGCGCGGTCTCGACCATTTGACCGGAGTCTCAAAGCTGCACGAGAAATGGGCCAGGCACTCTCATTCGCTTCTCGTGTTCGGGACCGCGTTCACGCCTGACAATCTGAACACCCGGCGTGTCGTGCGTGGCGACCGGCCGTACGCGTCTTTGATCGGCATGTCGATCCGCCGGACTGCCGTGAATGACGCCGACTTCGACACGGCGGTGTCGACCGAGTTGGCCATCGCCATGCTTGGAACGCCGGTGGCTCGCAATGTCCAGACGTGGATCCACCGGCGGCTCCGCGCCGCATCGGGAGAATCGACTCCCTACGATCCACTCGGATGGCACAACCAAATCTCCGACGGCGGTGAGCCGACGGCGCTGTATCGCGTCCAGGTGGAGCACCGGTTGCTCGGCGCGCACGGCGGACCGCAGCGCAAGCACTTCCAGGTCACGGGCGGCTTGGCCGGGAGTGCCGGCTATTACACCAGCGTCAACGCTCTCGTGAACGCGCGGATCGGATGGTTCTCAACCGAGTTCTGGGAATTTGCTCCCGCCGCAATGCGCGTCGGCGCTCAGAATGCAGACATGGACAAGCCGGCGAAGTGGGACGTCTTCGTGTTCGCCGGCGGACGGCCCCAACTGAATCTTTACAACGCGTTGATGCAGGGGCAGTTCCGGAAAAGCGTCTATACGGTCGACATTAAGCGCGGTACGTTCGAATGGGATCTCGGCGTGGCAGCGGTCATCCGACCGCTGCGCCTCCGATTGTCGTGGAATGTCCTCGCCGGCCGGACGTCCGAATTCAAAGGAGCTCGCCCTCCGCGTACGCACACGTGGGGGTCGATCATTGCGACATGGGGAATTCCGCTACCTCACAATCCCTGAGCCGTGCGCGAATGCCACGCGACGTGGCACGCGCCAATGGCTGGAGTCGCGACGCACTGGCGGCTTACTACGAAGCTGTCCGCCGTTACGCCGGGATGATCTGGGTGACTGGCGTCACGATCGGTCTCAAGGAAGTGAACGGTGACGTCGACATCGCGGCTGGACCGGTCATCGCCATCCACGTTCGGAAGAAAGAGCAATTGGCGAAGATTCCCCGCAGGCGCCGCGTCCCACGAATCCTCCTCGGCGTCCCTACGGACGTCATTGAAGGCACGTATGTTCGTTCCGGCAACGGCGCCGGTTCAATGTCTCCGGCATTTCCCCTGCGTCCGGGCTCGAGTTACGCGCGTCGTGACGGGAGTGCCGCAACTCTCGCGGGCGTCGTTGAAGACGGTGCCGGCATCCGGTACCTGCTCAGCAGCGCGCATACGCTGCGCGAAGGCGGCCACGTCGATCCCGGAGCTCTGATGGTTCATCCGGGCCCCGCCGATTCGCAGCAGCCTGTCGGTGTTGCGCGCTATGAGCGGACCCACCTCGGCACAGACTCCGGCATCGCGCGCCTCGAACCAGGCATCCAGGTCGTCAATCGAGCACTGATCAGTAACCGCATGATCCTCGCGCCACAACCGGCACAACAGTTCGACGTACTGGAGAAGAGCGGAGAAGCTACGAAGTTGACGCGAGGCCAGGTGCGCCAGTTCGGGATTTTCGGCAACGTCGACGGCATGCGGTTGGTCTTACCGGACGCCGACCCGGTACCGATATCGAAGGGCGGCGATTCCGGATCGACGTGGTACGACACGACCACATTCGCTGCCAAGGGACTGCACCACGGGATCGATCTCGGCTCCAACGGCCGAGTGGCGATCGCCGCGCTCATGAGCACCGTGTTGAAAAAACTCCGCGTGACCTGGGTATGACCGTGTCGAAGATCGGGACGCGTCTCTGCAACGACTGTTAAGCAAACTTGAGGTCCCCAACGGGATTCGAACTTCGACGGCCCCCTCAGCTTCTCTAGTTACAGAAAACTCTAGCCTCCAAGACCGCTCGAAGCGCTCAAATAGTCCATTGGACGTACGTACTGAGTACAACGACTCGGCTCTTGCGCCGGCGACAACGTTCTCGTCACTGCGGAGTAGACAACGGATCCAAGGTCGCCAGCACGATGTCCCTGAAATCCTGAAGCGCCGGCGCGGTGACGGCTTGGCCATTCGAGACTAGAGTGCCGACGGACTCGTTCGCAAAACGCTGCGGGCATCTCTTTCTCCAAAGCGCACCGTCATCGCGTCGTCCCCAGTACTCAATCCAGACTTTGCCGTCTCGCTGAACATTCGGTCGAACCTTGAGCAAGTTCGCGAGCAGTTTCCCCGTGGTTTCATCGTCGCAGCACTGGCCGAGCACGGTCTCGTCCTCCAGCCGGCCGAAAAGGAGGTTGTCGCCAGCTGCGGTAGTTTCAATGACGTCGCTGCGGACGCTCACGGCCTTGATCGCGTTGAGCCTGCCCGATGTCCACGCGCGGCCTTCGAGCAGCGGATCGACGTCGACGCTGGCGAGCAAACGGTTCTTGATGGCCCTGGGGTCGGTCTCGCCTAGCGACCGCACGAGACCGGCGACGAAGGACACGGTCGCCGTGGCGATCGGGGTGCCGTACTCCTTGACGATGCCGCCTTGACCGTCGGACGCCGGTATCGCACAGCCGGGGGCTAGAAGATCCACGTATTCGGCCGAGTAGTTCGAGAAGGGCGCCCAGCGGCCAGCGTTGTCGTGGGCCCCAACTGTTACGACGCGGTCGCTCAGGCCGCCTATGCATCCCCCCTGCGCCGCAGGGTAGGCCCCTCGCATTCCGAGGTCGATCCCGGACGGCTGGTTGCCCGCAGCGACGACAACAGGAGCGACCAGTTGTTGCGGATCCCTTGCGTCGCTCCATCGACCGGCTGGGCACTCGACAGGCTCATGTTGACGATGTCGGCCTTCGCTTGTTCTTTCAGGTAGTTGATCGCGTCAAGAAGAAGGCTCGAGTCCACGGGATGCGGAGCAGACGAGCTGGAAAAGTTCACGATCTTGAGTCGCACGGGTTTCCCGCCGCGTAGAAGTGATGGAGTGGGACATGAGAGAAGGGTTAGGAATGCGTTTCCCTTCAGCTTTTCTGACGATGCGTGCCGCGGTTGCGCCCCGTCGCAAGCGGAACAAGGGCTTGTAATGTTGAGCCCTCATCCCGCTCGAGCGACGAAGCCGCTAACCGCTTAGGTGGAAGCCACAGTGTGCGCCCGGCTGGATTCGAACCAGCATTACCAGCTTCGGAGGCCGCCAACGGGTCGCTGTTGCCGCGTTGCTCGCTTGCAGCCGCCATGACACGCGGCCAGCCGGACGTGACATCAGTAGCTCGCCAGCTTCACGACATTCATGCAGGAAAGCGTTTCAAGAAGCGCCGCTCCACAGTGCCACAGCTTCGCTGGCGGGACAATGCAGGACCCATCAATACACGGGATGCTTGCAGCCACCCGAATTGTCCCCTGCGCGAACAGGCGCAACGGTGCGCGCGCATGCGATCCAGACGCAATGAATCGCCAACGTGACGCATGGCCCGACTTCACGGCCGGCGTTTGACGCGAGCATTCGAGACTTTACGAGAGGCTAGAATAGCGATCAACGTGCCTTGCGGTACACGATCACGACGCGATCCGCATTAATGAAAGGGTTCGGGAGAGGTGACGGAGCGCCAGGCACGTCGAACGATCGGATCTTTTCGTAGCCTTGTGCCTTACGCCACGCCTCGAGCTTCGAGCGGTTTGCGAAATTGAAGAAGTGTGCTCCATATCCGGCGCGCGCGATAACGATCTTCTGCGTGTCGGAAGACCATCGGTAGAGGGTGTCCACGACATAGTCGTACTTCACGGACTTCGGCGCCGTGTCGGGAGGAGGAGGCCCGAAGTCGAATGGAGTTGATGTGTCCGTCACACTGACGGTACTTGGAACGGTGGTGGATGCGCTGGCGGCTGTTTGTTTCTCGGTCGTCGCGGAGGCAACGGTTGTACTCGATGGCGTCGTGTTTGGCTCCGAAGTCGACACGGCCGTGTCAGTAACCGTGCTGGACGCTGTTGCGGTATCGCGCGATGGGCCTTCGTTCTTCTTGCAGGCGAAGACTAGAAGGGAGAACAACAGGACGAGCGTGACCTTGCGCATAATCTCCCTCCCTCGTATGGACGGACATGAATGGATCATTCCCGACCCGACGTCCTAACGTCGAGGGATAGGCCAACGAACCGGATGGTCGGCCCTGGCATCATTCCGGGGATCGGCTAGCTGTGATGTCTCAACACGTTGTTCAGTGATAGGAGTTGCCCACCCGGGCGACTTCGGTGAATCTGTGAGTGCGAACAAACAGAGAGCCGAAGGAGGCCCAGGTGGACATTCATAAGAATGCTC
>JAXDJV010000022.1:0-247824 GCA_034667465.1 Acidobacteriota bacterium
CGGTCTGCGTGAACGTCTGGCTGAACGCCGCGCTCACGGTGCCGGTCGTGACGCCCGGGTTGGTAACGGTGATGGTCTGGCAGTTGATGACGAGGGTGTACGTCGCACCGCTGCCGGTGCAGCCGTTGGCGTCAGTCGCCGTGACGACGATCGGGAACGAGCCGGTCTGCGTCGGCGTACCGGAGAGAACACCGGTCGACGTGTTGAGCGTGATGCCGGACGGCGGTGCGCCGGTCACCGACCAGGTGATCGTGCCGATGCCGCCGGTCTGCGTGAAGGTCTGGCTGAACGCCGCGTTGGCCGTGCCGGTGGTGACGCCCGGATTCGTAACGGTGATCGTCTGGCAGGTGATCGTCAGCGTGTAGATCGCACCGTTGCCGGTGCAGCCGTTGCCGTCAGTGACTGTAACGACGATCGGGAACGAACCGACCTGCGTCGGCGTGCCGGAGAGAACGCCGCCGGTGGAAAGCGCGAGGCCGGCCGGGAGCGTGCTCGACGTCGTGAACGTCGCGCCGCCAATCGAACCGGTCTGCGTGAAGGTCTGGCTGAACGCCGCGGCTGCGACGCCGCTGTTCACGCCGGGGTTCGTCACGGTAATGGTCTGGCAGTTGATCGTCAGCGTGTAGCTCGCGCCGTTGCCGGTGCAACCGTTGCCGTCAGTGACGGTGACGACGATCGGGAACGTGCCGGTTACGGTCGGCGCGCCTGAGAGAACGCCGCCGGTCGAAAGCGAGAGACCGGTCGGGAGCGCGCTTGCAGTCGTGAACGTCGCGCCGCCGATGGCGCCGGTCTGCGTGAATGTCTGGCTGAACGCCGCGCCTGCGACGCCGCTGTTCACGCCGGGGTTGGTCACGGAGATGGTCTGGCAACCGACGACGAGCGTGTACGTCGCGCTCGTGCCTGTGCAGCCGTTGCCATCTGTCACGGTGACGACGATCGGGAACGAGCCGGTCTGCGTCGGCGTACCGGAGAGCGTGCCGTTCGTCGCCAGCGTGATGCCGGTCGGGAGCGTGCTCGCGGTCGTGAACGTCGCGCCACCGACTGCGCCGGTCTGCGTGAATGTCTGGCTGAAGGCGGAGCCGGCCGTTGCCGACGTTACGCCAGGTGCGGTGACCACGATGTTGTTGCAGACCGTGATCGTGAACGACTGCGGCGCGCTGCCGGCGACATTGGTCGCCGTGATGGTGATCGAGTAAACGCCGCCGCTGCCGTTGGCCGCGGTACCGCCGAGCGTCGCGGTGCCGTTGCCGTTATCGACGAAAGTGATGCCGGTCGGCAGTGCGCCGGTCTCGCCGAGCGCCGGCGCCGGGAAGCCGGTCGTCGTGACGCTGAACGTCGCCGGAGTACCGGCCTGGAAGTTCGTGGCGTTGCCGCTGGTGATGGCCGGCGCTTCATTGATCGTGATTGACAGCGTCTGCTGCACCGTCCCGCCGACGCCATTGTTGGCGTTGACGGTGATGCTGTAGATGCCGCCGACCGCGGTCGGAGTACCGGAGAGCGTCGCCGTGCCGTTCGTGTTGTCGACGAAGCTCAGGCCGGCCGGCAGCGCGCCGGTCTCGGTCAGTGCCGGTGTCGGGAAGCCGGTCGTCGTGATCGAGAACGTGCCCGCCTGATTGCGCGTGAACGTTGCGCCGGCCGGGCTCGTGATCGCCGGCGGCTGATTGACGATCAGCGTGAAGTTCTGAATCGGGCTCGAGCCGTGCGGGTTCGTCGCCTGGAAAGTGATCGGATACGAGCCGCCGGTGTTGGCTGCCGGAGTGCCGGAAAGAACGCCGGTACCCTTGTTCGGTCCCGTCCCATCAACAAACGTCACGCCCGCCGGCAGTGCGCCAACCTCGGCGATCGACGGTTTCGGAAGACCATTCGTCGTGACCGTGAACGTGCCCGCCTGACTGACGACGAACGTCGTCGTGTTCGCGCTCGTGATCGCCGGAATCTTGTCGACGTTCGCTGCCGACGTCTGCGGGGCGGAGGTATCGACGCCGCCATTCGCGACGCCGCCGTTGTCATGCGCGCGAATCGTAAGAGTCGCGACACCGCTCATGCCGACGATCGGCGTGAAGTGCAGCACACCCGCCGCGTCGATGGACGGCTGCACGCTGAAGAGCGCGTTGTTGTCGTTGGTGACGAGGTAGTTGATGGCCTGTCCGAGCTCGTCGGACGCGCCGCCGTTCGATGAGGTGACGAACGGGATCGACTGCGGTCCATCGGTGTCGAGGACCGTGACCGGAGCGTTGGTCGCGAAGACCGGCGCATCGTTGACCGGCGTTACGGTCAGCGCAACCGTGACGCTGTTGCCGTTGGCGATGCCGTCGTTGACGCGATACGTGAAGCTGTCGCTCGCGCCGGTGACGCTGTCATTGACGTATGTGAATCCGCCACCCGGCAGCATCGTGAGGTTGCCGTGCGCCGGCGGCGTGACGACCACGGCAGTCCAGAAACTCTGCGGCGTATCGACGTCGGTGTCATTCGCGAACAGACCCGGAGCCGGAACGTTGAGCGTCGCTCCTTCGAGCAGCGCATAACCGTCGGCGACGGCGACCGGCGGAATGTCGGGCGAGATCGTGATCGTGACCGTCGCGACATTCGACGTCGAGGAGCCGTCGGCCGCGCGGTACGTGAAGCTGTCGGTCAGCGTATTGCTGCCGTCATGCGTGTAGGTGAAAGAGCCGTCCGCATTGAGCGTGACCGTTCCATGCGACGGGTTCGACGCCAGCTGCGCATGCAGCGTGTCGCCGTCGGCGTCGCTGTCGTTGATCAGCACGCCCTTCGCGGGAACCGTCAGCGTGCCGCGATGCGCGACGGTGTAGCCGCTGTCGGGAAGCGCGTGCGGCGCGGTATTCGTCGTGATGTCGATCCGCACCTGCGCCGTGTTCGAGTCGACCGTTCCGTTGCTGGCCTTGTAGCGGAAGCTGTCCTGCGGTGCGTTCGAGCCGTCATGCAGATAGACGAACGAGCCGTTCGCATTGAGCGTCAGTGCGCCGTGCTGCGGACCGGAAACGAGGATGGCGCTGAGCGGAGCACCGTTTGGACTGATGTCGTTGCCGAGGATGCCGGGCGCGGCGACGTTGAGCGCCTGGCCGATCAGAACGAAGAAGCTGTCGTCGACTGCCGTCGGTGCGTTGCGATTGTTGCGAAGCTCGAACGCAAAATAGAGATGCGTATTACCCGCATATCCATAGATGTTGGTGAAGCGGAAGTTCGACGAGCCGGTGCTGGCGTTGCCGTCGACGAGCGGAGCGATCATGCCCCAGTCGGAGAGATCGCCATCCAGAGTGATCGAGCGCGAAGTTCCCGGTCCCGAACGGCGGCGGCCGACATGGTCCGGGAAAAGAATCGGTGAGCTGTCGCTGCGGCTGAGAATCACATCCGCGAGTCCGCCGGAGGATGCGACGAAGGCGACGTGTGCGCTGTCGATCGGACTCTCGGAGAGCTCGCTGAACGACACTTTCGTTTCCACGACCACTTTGCCACTCGGATCGGTGCCGACCGCCCAGCCGCTGTTGTCGACGGTGATCGGCGCCGCGAAGGTGCCGTTTACGCACTGCTGGCGGCTGACGCCGGTTACGCGCTGTACGCCGCCGACGATGTCGACCGTTGTCGTCAGCACCGCTTCGACGCCGGAGAACGTCCCGTTGCCGGTGATGACCGAGCAGCCGGTGGACGGCTGGTTGTCGAGGTCGAGGAGAACTTTGAAGTCTGCAGCCTGAGCAGCGATGGATGCAAAGACGGCAATTAAAAAGAACGCGGACGCGCGAAATGACTTCATGGATTCCTCACCTGTTATCTGGACCATCGGCCACGCCGGGAAAATGCGCGGCTTCTCAGCGGAACGTTACCGGAACTGGACGGTGGAGATGATACCAGCTTCCCTGAACCTGCGTTAGCACGGCAAAAATGTCCCGGTAGCTTTCCATACGTCGGCACCGGTCCTGACCGATTCTTCCGTTTCTTCCGGAAACACGGTTATGTGTCGTTGTCGCCTCAACATAGGTCCACCGACAGTAGAATGACGTGATGCCCGTCATCTCCTGTCCCGATTGCGGTCGCGACGTTTCGCCGCTCGCGCCGGCATGCCCGCATTGCGGCCGTCCCTCCCCCGCCGCCGCCACGCCGCTCGCGCCGCTCGCGGCTGCGGTTCCTCCGGCCGGCGCAGCGTTCGCCGAAGAAACACTCTGGCGAGGCACGCCATCAGCCGTCGTGCTCCTCGGGCCGCTGATCGTCATCGTCATCGCGGCCGTCGGAATTCAGCTGCTTGCGCGATTCGCAGCGGGCCGCGCCCTCGATTTCGAAGCATCCGAGCGGATCCTCACCATCGGCTGGTGGGCGACCGGCATCATCGCGCTCGTCCTCATCGTCCGCGTGCTCATGTCGCTGCTCCGCATCCGCGGCACGCTCTACACGGTCACCAGTCAGCGAGTGATGATCGAGCGCGGTCTCGTCTCGAAGAGTCTCTCGGAGATCGATCTTCGCTACGTAGACGACACCCAGTTCCAGCAGGGCGTCCTCGATCGCATCCTCGGTATCGGCAACGTGACGCTCATCTCCTCCGACAAATCGACGCCGACGTACACGCTGCACGGCGTCCCCGATCCCCGCAACCTCCGCGAAACGATCCGTTCCCACGCTTACCGCGTCAGCCAGCGCCAGCTCTTCACCCGCGCCACGTAAGGTGGTACCGTTGCTTTCCCCACACGACAGCCGTCCGGCTGCCTCGATCCCTCTTTCCACGCACCGCACACACGATGATGAGATCTCTCCGACTGGAGCATCCAGCCGCGCCGGTGCATCACGCATTCGGTTATACTCGCGGTATGAAAACCGCTGTTTCCATCCCGGACGAAGTCTTCGAGAAAGTCGAGCGTCTCGCGCGCCGCGAGAAGCGGTCTCGAAGCGAAGTATTCAGCGCCGCACTGAAGGAGTACGTCGCCCGGCATGCTCCGGACGAAGTGACGGAAGCCATCAATCGCGCATGCGATGAAATCGGCGATCAGACGGACGAATTCACCGTGGCGGCGTCACGTCGCATTCTGGAGAGCACCGAGTGGTGATCTCGCAGGGGGAAATATGGTGGGCAAATCTCCCTGAGCCCATCGGGTCCGCTCCCGGCTTTCGGCGACCCGTCGTCATCATTCAAAGCGACGCGTACAACCGCAGCCGAATTGCCACTGTCGTGTGCGTGCCGCTTACATCCAACACCGCCTGGGCCGACGTCCCGGGAAACGTGCTCCTGACCGCTCAGGCGACAAACCTGCCAAAAGCCTCCGTGGCGAACACCTCGCACGTGATCGCCATCGACAGGAGCCTGCTCTTTGAACGCGTGGGAAAGCTCTCTCGTGCGCGGCTGGAACTGATCCTGTCCGGCCTCGACATCGTTCTCGGACGATAGGCGCTCAGCCTTCTGAAATGCACGATATGCGCACGTTGACTTACGCCCTGTTACCGCCTACGTTGAAACGAACGTATGGCCTTCCCCGCTCTCGAATTTGAACTGCCGCCGCCACCGGTCATCGCGCCTTCCCAAAGTGAGGAAGTGACGCGGCTTCGCGCGCAGCTCGCGCAGTCGGTGGCAGCGAAAGTATCGAACGGGACGGAGCTGATTCGCGCGCTGGCGAAACAGCGTCGCGATGAAGTCGTCCCGACGACACTTCTCCCGTTCGACGAGCTTCTCGGCGGTGGTCTCGCGCGCGGAAAGATGACGGAGATCGCCGGCCGCGGCGCGCGCTTCTCCGTCGTGCTCGCTGCACTCGCCGCCGCGACGTCGATGGGCGAAGCGGCTGCGCTCATCGATGCCGGCGATCACTTCGATCCGCAACTGGCCGAAGCGAATGGCGTCGATCTCGGCCGCCTGTTGTGGGTCCGTCCGCAAACGATGCAGGAGGCCGCGATCGCCGCGGAGATGATCGGCACGACCGGCTTTCAGCTCATCGTGCTCGACGCCGGCATTCCGCCGCTTCGCGGCCGCCGGCTTCCCGACGCGACGTGGGTCCGCCTCGCGCGCACCGCGGAAGCACACGGCAACGCGCTGCTCATCTCGACGCCGTATCCGATCACCGGCACCGCATCGGAAGCGGTGATCCGCAGCCGATCGCTGCGGCCGCACTGGATCAGCGGCGAGCTGCTCGCGGCGATGGAAGCAGAGCTGACGCTCGAGAAACATCGCCATCGAAAACCGGGGACGAGCGCGATGCTGCGGTTCGCGGCGTTCGAGTCGATCCCGACGATGCATTCGCATCGCAACGTGCTCACCTTCACCCGTTCGCCTCGCGATCTTCGTGCAGCGCGATGACTCGCCTCGCCTGCTTTCATGTCCCGCTCTTCCTGCTCGCGGCGCGTCTCCGGAGTGAGCCGGAGCTCGTCGACGATGCCGTGGTGATCGTCGAGGGAAACGGCACCGCTTCGCATGTCGTCGCGGCAACGCGACGGGCGCGGCGAAAAGGAATCGTCGCCGGGATGTCGCTCGCGCAGGCGCGATCGCTGATGCCGAAGCTGATCGCGCGCGGACGCGATGCCGAATGCGAACGAACGGCGCAGGAGGCGCTGCTCGAAGCGGCCGAGACGTTTTCACCGCGCGTCGAAGATGCCGGCGAAGGCATCGCCTATCTCGACATCAGCGGCATGGAGCGGCACTTCGATCGCGAAGAAGAGCTGGCCAAAGCGGCGATCCGCGCCATCGATGCGATCGGTCTTCCCGGCCGCGTCGGCATCGCCGGCAGCAAGCTCGCCGCGCGCGTTGCGGCGGAGCTGCCGAAGTCGCCCGTCGTCGTGCCGCCGCACGATGAAGCGGGCTTTCTCGCGCCGCTGCCGCTCATGCGTCTCGCGCCGGAGCTCGAGGCCGCATCGACGCTGCAACGATGGGGCATCAATTCCATCGGCGAGCTCGCCTCGCTTCCGGAAAGCGAGATCGCCAGCCGCCTCGGTGAGCTCGGACGCGATCTTCATCGCGCCGCACGCGGCATCGACGTTCGTCCGCTCGTACCGCGCGCCACACCGCCCGAGTTCCGCGAAGGGATGGACCTCGAGTGGCCGCTCGTCGCGCTCGAACCGTTCCTTTTCATCGCCGCCGCCGCGCTCGAACGGCTGTCGAAGCGACTCGAGATCCAGGGCTTCTCATGCAATCGGATCGAGCTGACGCTCACGCTCGAACCGGACGGCTATGACGCGCGCGCCATCGAGCTCGCCGCACCGACGCGCGATGTCAAAACGATGCTGACGCTCATCCGTCTCGATCTCGAAAAGAAACCGCCCGGCGCGCCGGTGATCGGATTCGCACTCGTCGCGCATCCCGATCGGCCGCGCCGCGCGCAACTGTCGCTCTTCGGTCCGGCCGTGCTCTCGCCGGAAAAACTGGCGACGACGATTGCGCGACTCGTCGCCATGCTCGGTGAAGATCGCGTCGGAATGGCGATGACGGTCGACGGTCATCTGCCGGAACGTTTCGCCGTCGGTGATTTCGCTCCGCCGCCACCGCCCGACATTCGCCGCGCGCCGCGTCGCGCACGAGGTCTGCTCGCGGCGCGCACGTTCCGTCCGCCCATTCCGATCGAAGTCATCACGCGCGAGACCGCCGACGGCGAGCGCATCGATGCGATTCGCGGCCACGAGGAGATTCACGGCAAAGTGCGCATCGCATCGGGTCCGTGGCGTGTCGAAGAAGGATGGTGGCGCGACGCGCCGGCCGATCGCGAATACTGGGACATCGAGCTCGATCGCGGTGTCTACCGTTTGTATCGCACCGCCGCGAGCGAGTGGTTCATCGATGCGCAGTTTGGTGCATAAAAGCGGTGAGGCCTTTACAAGCTCAGCTGCGTTATTTACACTTCGCGGCGTCGCTCCCAGTTGACCATGGAACTCAAAAACGCTCGCAGTGGGTGGGCTGGCAGGCTGCTTCTGCCCGGTGTGATGTTTCTTGTTCTCTCCGCCTGCGCGACCATTCCCTTCGATCGCACGCCTTCAGGGCCGCAGCCGGTTGAGACAAAAGTGCTGCTCTCCGATGAGGATGATTTCGGCCAGCTCGTCGCTCAGATGCGCGCCGATCTCAACCGCTACAACAGCCGCGACGTCGCGCGGAAGCCGTCGATCACCCCCACGGCGCAGTCAGCGAAAGCGCGCGACAAAGAATTCGCCGACCGCGCCCGCGCGCTTTTCGCGCCGCTCGGCGGAATCCGGATGCCGGTCGTCGGCGTCCACATCGGCGATCTCGATGACAGCTGGCACGCGCCGCGCGACGGCGGCGTCCGGCAGCACAAAGGAATCGATATCTTCGCGCCGCGCGGCACCGAAGTCGTCGCCGTCACGGACGGCATCATCAGTTACATCGGCGATCAGCGCCTCGGCGGTCACTGCATCTGGCTGACGACCGAGAATGGCGCGTCGTTCTATTACGCGCATCTCGATCGCTGGGCACCCGGTCTTTACGAAGGGATGGAAGTGCAGAGCGGCGATCTCCTCGGCTTCGTCGGCAACACCGGCAACGCCGCGCACACGCCGTCGCATCTCCACTTCGGCGTCAACGAAGACGACACCATGGTGAATCCGTATCCGATCCTCACCCGCGCCGCGTACGTGGCGCGCGCACATCCGCACGTCGAACTGAGCGGCGGCTTTGCCGGAACGCGGTAGCCGGATGCTTCCTCGCGTTTTCGCATCGCCTGACGAACGAACAGTCCGCGAGCTCTATCACCTCAACAGCGATTTCTTCGGCCGATCGGTCCGCATGCACCCTGATGTCATCCTGAACGTCAGTGAAGGATCCGGGAGGGCGGGGCACGATGCAGGTGACGACGGTCAACGCGCTCGTCGAGCGCATCACGAAAATGCGCGGATGACGCAGCGTTTTAGAGCGCGGCGCCGCTGATCGGATCGCGCCATGACAGCCGCAACTCGCGAAGCGGTCCGCGCACGAACTCGCGATTGAGATATCGCGGATGCGGAAGCGTCAGTCGCTCGCTCCGCATGACGCGCGCGCTGTAAAGAATGAGATCGAGATCGATCGTGCGCGGCGCGTTGCGAATGCCGCGACGACGCCCGAGGCGGCGCTCGATGTCGTTGAGACAATCGAGCAGCGCAAGCGGCGGCATCGAGGTGTGGCCCGCCACGACGAGATTCAAAAAGGATGGCGAGCCGGCGGGTGCATCGACCGGCGCCGTTTCGCGGACTGCGCTTACGCGGACGATACGAATGCAATCGCGCAGTTCGTGAAGTGCGCGCCGAATGTTGTGCGCGCGATCGCCGAGGTTCGAACCGAGCGCGATGACGACGGAGGACACCGCGTCACTCGACGTTGATCTCGTTCGACAACTCGTCGACATCATCCGCGGCGCGCGGAAAGTACTCGCGCAGTTGCGCGCCCGCGGACGTCACTGCATCCACGATCCCCTCGGTGAATTCGCCGTTGCGGAATCGGATGGTCAGCTTTGCGGCGATGTCGTCCCAGAAACCGGCGGGAACTTTGTCGTTGATGCCCTGGTCGCCGAGGATCACGAAACGATTTTCTTCTGAAGCGATGAAGAGGAGCACGCCGTTGCGCAGCGCGGTCTTCGTCATGCCGAGACGCTCGAACGTTCGCTCGGCGACGTCACGCAGTTCGCCGCCGGTGACTTTCGGCTGGACGTGCACGCGCACTTCGCCCGACGTCTGCTTTTCCGCGTCCGCGATCGCGGCGACGATTCGCTTCTGATCGAGCTTTTCGAGGAACTCTTTCTGTTGCATCACCAGCCTCCGCTCGAGCCGCCGCCGCCAAATCCACCGCCGCCGCCCGAGAATCCACCACCGCCACCGCCCCATCCTCCGCCACCGCCGCCGAACGTGATTCCGCTGCCGCCAAACGGCAGGAAGAGCGGAATGCAGCCACCACAACCGCCGCGGCGGCGGCGACCGCCGAGCAGCATCGGCAGCACGAAGACGACGAACATGAAGACGAGGAAGATGATCAGCTGCGGGTTGAACCCTTCGTCTTTGCCGGTGGCTCTTCCGCGCTGTGAGCCGGACGGATTCAGCGGCGCGACCGGCTCCTCGTTCTTCGTGACCTTCGCGATGATGGCGTCGGCCGCGGCATTGAGTCCGCCGAAGTAATCGCCCTTTGCGAGTCGCGGCGCGAGCGCCTCCGTTCGGACGCGCGTCGTGAATGCATCGGTCAGAGTCGGCTCGAGTCCGTAACCGACTTCGAAGCGGATCTTCCGCTCCTTCATGAAGAGGAAGAGGATAACGCCGTTGTCGTACTTCTTCTGTCCGACCTTCCACTTCTCCGCGCAGCGAATCGTGAAGTCTTCGAGCGCTTCACCATCGAGTGCCGGGAAGGTGTAGATGATGAATTGCGCGCCCGACTGCTGTTCGAAGTTGCGCAGCTTTTCGTTCAGCGCCGCAGCCTGATCGGGCGTGACGATACCGGCGGCGTCAGTGAACCACTGGCGCGGCGGTGGCGGAACGTCGAGCGCGAATGCGCTCCCCGCAACAGCGAGAATTGCGAGGAGCGCGATGAAGCGAAGCGGACGCACGAGCGTGCGTCCTTATCGCGTGCCGGTGGGTGCGGGTGCGGGTGCGGCGGTCGAAGTGCCGAAGTTGAAATTCACTTCCGGTGCGTTCTGCGATCCTGCCGCGCCGCGGAAGTACGCCTTCGGCTTAAAGCCGCTGAAGCTTGCCACGAGATTGCCCGGGAACCGCAGCACCGCGGAGTTGTATGTCTGCGCGACTTCGTTGTAACGGCGGCGCTCGACGGCGATGCGATTCTCCGTCCCTTCGAGCTGCGACTGCAGTTCGAGGAAGTTCTGATTCGACTTCAGATCGGGATAGCGTTCGACGACGACGAGCAGTCGCGAAAGTGCGCCGCTGAGGTTCTGCTGCGCCGCTTCGAACTCCGCCATCTTCTGCGGATCGTTCGGCGTGCTCGATTGCGTTCCCGGAGGACCGCCGGCTGCCGGTGCAGCAACCTGACCGACGCGCGCACGCGCGTTGACGACCGCTTCGAGCGTCGACTTCTCGAAGTTCGCGGCGCCCTGAACGGTGCGCACGAGGTTGGGGATCAGGTCGTAGCGACGCTGATAGTCGTTCTCGACCTGCGCCCACTGCGCCTGAACCTGCTGATCGAGATCGACGAGACGATTGCGAACGCCGACTCCCCAGATGAGTCCGACGATGAGCACCAGAACAATTGCGCCGATGCAGCCGAGTGCTCCGAGATTACGCATGGAGAACGAGCCTCCTTCGGCTCGGTTAGTACTCTTCTTCTTCCTCTTCGGCTTCTTCTTCGCGATCCGCTTCCGGGACGATGTCTTCCTCTTCGTCCGCGTCGGCCGCGGGCGTTTCGGCATCCGGGAACTCCGGCTCTTCGGCCGGTTCTTCGACCACGCGCGCGCGGCCGCGATGCGACGTTACGACCGGAGCTTCTTCTGCGTCACGCTGATCGGCGCCACACTTCGGGCAGAGCGGCTCGGGCTTGCCGAGATCGTAGAACTTCGTGTGGCAGCTGTAGCAGGTGTACTTCTTTCCCAGGTCAGGCATGACGATGTGAATTCCTCCGCCTCAAAAGCGGCGACACGTTAGCATCCGTCACCAGGTGTGTCAACGAAGCGCGCGCGCAGAAAAATGGCGAGCAGTTTGATGCTGCTCGCCACCATTCAAAGTGTGTTGTCGAAGTGTCGTTACTCAGTTTTCGGCAGTGCCTGCGCAGCGCGCGTACCGGCGTTGTTCCCATCGGCCGGCGGCGCGATTCCGCGCAGCTCGGCAGCTTTGACCGCCAGCTTCTGCGCGTCGGGGAAGAGCTCGAGAGCGCGCTCGACCTGATTGTCGCCCTGCAGGCGGAACGGATACGACGCATCGAAGCCGTACTTCGCCGCGACGATCTCTGCCTTCAGCGCACGCTCGATGTACTTCCGGTCGTTCGGCTTCTGCAGCGCGGCGCGGATCTCATCGACCGACGCAATGTCCTTCGATGCGCTGTACGTCGTGAAGGCATCGAGGATCGGCTGCGTGATGACGAGATCCTTGTTGACGTCGGGATGCGCGGCCGCGTATTCGACGGCGTAGTTGAAGATCGCGCTGCGCACTTCGAGAAGCTGTGTGGCGCGCGAGAGCTGCGCCGGCTTCACGAAGACATCCGGCGTGATGCCGCCGCCGCCGTAAACGACGCGACCCGTATCGGTCTTGAACTGCTTGCGATCTTTGAGCGGCGTCTCGTTCGATTCATCCGATTCGTCGGCGACGTAGTAGTCGTAGAACGAGCTGTAGTCGCGCTGAATGTTGCGGCCCGACGGCGTGTAGTACTTCGACGTCGTCAGCGCGAGACCTGCGCCGTACTGCAGGTTGTAGACGCTCTGCACGAGACCTTTGCCCCAGCTCGTCTCGCCGATGACGAGACCGCGATCGTGATCCTGAATCGCGCCGGCGACGATCTCGGATGCCGAGGCGCTGCCGCGATTCACGAGAACGACGAGCGGGAGGTTGAGCTTGTCGTGTTTGCCCGGCGCGACGTAGTCCTGTGCCGAGTCGGCGGTGCGGCCTTTCGTGTAGACGATCATCTGCCCTTTGTCGAGGAAGTGATCGGAGACGCCGACGGCTGCGTCGAGAAGTCCGCCCGGATTCTGGCGAAGGTCGAGCACCAGTTTCTGCATCCCCTCGCCGCGCAGCTTCTCGATCGACTCATCGAGCTCGCGCACGGTCGTGGCGGTGAAGTCTTTGATGCGGATGTAGCCGACGCCCGGACGAATCATCAGCGTGTTCGAGATCGAGTTCGTCGGAATGGCCGCGCGGACGATCGTCAGAGGGATCGGCTCGCGCATGCCGACGCGCATGATCTTGATGTGGACGGTCGTTCCCTTCGGACCTTTGAGACGCTTGACGACTTCATCGAGCGCGAGGTCTTCGGTCGGCGTCCCTTCCACTTCCGAGATGACGTCGCCGGCGCGGATGCCGAGGCGCGCGGCGGGCGTTCCTTCGAGCGGCGTGATGACCGTGACCTGGTCATTGCGCTTCGTCACGAGGATGCCGAGGCCGTAGAACGACCCCTTCTGGCGATCCTGCATGTCCGAATACTCTTTCGGCTCGAGGAAGGAAGTGTGCGGATCGAGCGTACGCAGCATGCCGTCGATCGACGAGTAGACGAACTTGTCGGAACCGAGATCTTCCGGCGCGTTCGCGGTCACCGCGCTCAGCAGGTCGGTGTATTCGCGAAGGCGTTTCTGCACATCGCTCTGCACCGGTGAGCCGAACAGGAGGTTGCCGTAGAATCCGCCGAAGAGCGTCGTCGCCAGGACGGCGACGGCAAGCGTCAGCGAGAAAGTCCATTTCTCATTCTTCAGTAGCTTCGCCATAGTTTTTATCGTTTACAGTTCGAGAGTCGCAACGTCATTATAGGTGCGGAGTATTCACGTTCCGCCCCCTGTTCACGCACACGTCACCACGATCCAAAGGGAAAGGTTGCCGCTCGATGTTTGGTCCACTCGGTGTGCCGGAGATGCTGATGATCTTCTTCGTCGCTCTCATCGTCTTCGGTCCTCGCAAGCTGCCTGAGCTCGGGCGTACGCTCGGCAAGGCGCTCGGCGAGTTCAAAAAAGCGACGGATGAGCTGAAGACGACGATTGAACGTGAAGTGCAGATCGACGAGCAGAAGCGGTTGATCGCGCAGGTCGTTCAGATTCCCCCTGAAGGATCCGTCGTATCAAGAGGCGAGCCACAGCCTGCCGCGGCAGCCGTGACTGCGCCGCCTGTCGCTGCGCCATCCGAGACTCCGTCCGGTCCCGGGATCGATCCGTCGACGCCGGCGCGCGCTGAGTAATGGCGGATTCCACCGATACGAGCGCGGACTTCGTCGAAGACGACGCGGTACCTCCCGAGTTGCCGAAGATGTCGTTCCTCGATCATCTCGAGGAACTTCGCAAGCGGCTGATGATCTCGTTCGTCGCGATCCTGGTCGGCTTCCTCGCCTGCTGGCATTACGCGGAAAAGATCTTCGGCTGGATGCAGGCGCCGATTGCGAAGTACCTGCCGAAAGGTGAATCGCTCGCGTACACGCGCCTGACCGCGCCGTTCTTCCTCTACATGAAGGTGGCGTTCTTCGCCGGCATCTTCATCGCGTCGCCGGTCATTCTCCTGCAGCTCTGGCTCTTCATCGCGCCAGGTCTCTACAGGAAGGAGCGCCGCTACGCCGCGCCGTTCATCATCTTCGCTTCGATCTTCTTCCTGACCGGCGGCTGGTTCGGCTACAGCCTGCTGCTGCCGAAGACGTGTCAGTTCTTCGTCGAGACCGGCAAACAGTTCAAGGCGATGGTGACGATCGATGATTACTTCTCGTTCGCCAGCACCATCATCCTCGCGTCCGGTCTCATCTTCGAAACCCCGATCCTGATCTTCTTCCTCGCGCGCCTCGGCATCGTCACGCCGGCGTTCCTGATGCAGAAGTTCAAGTACGCGGTCGTGCTGTCGTTCATCATCTCCGCGATCGTCACGCCGACGCCGGACATGGTCACGCAGACGTTCCTCGCGGTGCCGATGATCGGCCTGTACTTGATCGGTGTGCTCGTCGCGTGGATGTTCGGGAAGAAGTACGACTAAGGTGACGCAGGCCGCGCTCAGTCCTTCCGCACGTCGACCTTCCGCACTGTCTGTTTGCCGGGAAGCAGCCACGCGGTGCCGGTCATGTGTGTGCCGTCGACTTTGAGGCACCAGACGCTGTGGGATCGAGGCGATTTGAACTCCGCCTTCCAGCAGGCGTCGTCCGCGTCGTAAGTCAGATCCATCTCTCCCATCGTCTGACGCTTGCCGTCGACAATCTTGTCAGCCTTCCAGTGGACGATTCCGGTTTTCGCTCCGGCGGTGAGCTCGTAAACCACGATCTCGTCTTTGCACGCGGGAGCGGCAACGCGATCGGTACATGTTGAAGTGCCCCGCCAGGTGCCGAGTGGAGCCGCTTCGGCCGCGGCAAGGCTCGATGGCAGAAGTGTCGCGCAGGTAAGAACCGTTGCCAGCGTGACTCGAGCGTACATCTGCTCATCTCTCGACTTCGAAGTCGGCCGGCACCGCCGGCACCGCTTCGTTGAAGATCACCACCGTCTCCGCAATCGGAAAGAGCACGACGTGATTGCGCGCCTGCACTTCGAGGACGATCTCGTAGAAGCCGTCATCGCTGATCGCGACGAGCGTGCCCGGTTTCCCCTTCATCTCCAGCGTGCGATTGAAGACCGAAACTTTCGACGGGATTTCCATGCGCGCAACCATACGGAGCGCCTGTGGCGGAGTCAACAAAAAGGCGCGCCCGCGGGCGCGCCTTTCAGGAAATCTCTGTACGTCGAGCTCTTTACTGCTTCGAGTCGGGAGCCGGCGTGTTCGGCGCCGCCGGATTCTCGGCATTCGGGTTGAGCGGAAACTTGACCTTCGCGCTGGTGAAGTAGGTGTCGTCGTACTTCGCAGCCGTCGCGGTCTTCATGCTGTCGAGCTTCGCTTTCATCTGCTCATCGTGGAGCGTCTTGCGGATCGTCTCCTTGACCTGATCGATCGGCGTCAGATTCCGCTCCTGCACCTGAAGGATGTGATATCCGAACTCGGTGCGGATGACCGGGCTGATCTCGCCCGGCTTCGTGTTGAACGAAGCCTGATCGAACTCCGGCACCATCTGGCCGTGTCCGAACGTGCCGAGATCGCCGCCGTTCGCGCCGGAACCGATGTCATCCGATTCCGCTTTCGCGGTGGCCGCGAAATCTCCGCCCGCCACGAGCTTCGCGCGAAGCTCTTCCGCCTTCGCTTTCGCTTCGGCGTCGGTCAGCTCTTTTTTTCCCGGCTGCGCGGCGCGGCTGCCTTTGAACGCGATCAGGATGTGGCGAGCCTTGACCTGCTCGAACGATTCCTTGTGCTGGTCGTAATACTGAGTGATCGCCGAATCAGGCACGATGATCGTCTTGTCGATGGCGGTGATCTGCGCGTTCGCGACGAGGTTGTCGCGCATCATCGCAAGCTGGTTGACGACTTCCGGCGTCTTGTCGAGACCGTTCTTCGTCCCTTCCGCCGCGAGCAGGCGCATCCGAATGTAGTCCTCGGCGAACGCACGCTTGTCCGCCATGACGTTGGCGCGGTACTGCTCCGGAATGGCGTTGATCGCCGATTCGAACTCCGACTTCCGAACCTTCATCGTCCCGGCGGTGATGACCACCGGATCGGGGTCGGCCGGTGCAGCGGTCGCAGTTGCAGTCGCAGCTTTCGCTGTGGCCGGCTTCGGCGCCGCCGCCTTGTCCTGCGCAATCGCGCCGGCGGCGACGAGCGCAAGAGCAGTGAGCATGAGGCTTGTCTTCTTCACGGAAACTCCTTGTTTGTTATTTTAAGTTATGGAAGTGAACTGCGGAGGGAAAGTATAGATTCCTACAAGGTTGAGAGCGCTTCTTCGATGCGCCGCACGCCTTCTTTGAGACGGTCGAGCGACGTCGCGTAGCTGATACGGATGAACTCATCCGCGCCGAATGCACTTCCCGGCACGACTGCGACGCGCGCTTTTTCGAGCAGGAACGTCGCGAACGTTTGCGAGTCGACGATGCCCGCTTTTCCGAAGAACTCGCGGATCTCCGGGAAGATATAAAACGCTCCGTCGGGATCGGCGCAGCAGAATCCGTCGATGGCGTTGATGGCCGGCACGAGCCACGCGCGCCGCTCGCAATAGGCGTCGTACATCTTCCGCACTTCGGAGTCGTCGCCGCGCAGCGCCGCAAGCGCTGCCGCCTGCGCGATGGAGCTCGGGTTCGACGTCGAATGACTCTGAATCTTGCCGAGCGCGGCGATGAGATCGGGATGCGCGATCGCGTATCCGAGGCGCCACCCGGTCATCGCGTACGTCTTCGACATTGAGTTCACGGCAATGATCGTTTCGGGATATTGATCGAACCACTTCATCGCCGACGCATGCTTCGCGCCGCCGTAGACGAAGAACTCGTACGTCTCATCGAAGATGAGGAAGACGTCGCGCGATGCGCACCATTCGACGATGCGCCGCAGCTCAGCCTCGGCGATCACGGCGCCGGTCGGATTGCACGGCGAGTTGATGATGAGGCCGCGCGTTTTTTCCGTCGCCACCGCTTCGATGTCGGCCAGCGTCGGACGGAACTGATTGTCGACTGATGTCTTCGCGAAGACCGGCTTGCCGCCGGCAAATGCGACCTGATCGGGGAAGCTCACCCAGTACGGCGACGGGATGATGACTTCGTCACCGTCGTCGACGAGCGCCAGCATCAGATTGAAGAGCTCCTGCTTGCCGCCGTTGCCGGCGATGACGTGCTCGGTCGTCAGCTTCACGCCATAACGCGTCGCATAGCGCGAGGCGATGGCGTCGCGAAGCGCTTTCGTTCCTGACGCGTTCGTGTACTTCGTGAAGCCCTGCTCGATGGCCTGCTTCCCGGCTTCAGAGACGAGCGCCGGCGTGCGGAAGTCGGGCTCGCCGGGACCGAAATCGACGATGTCGATTCCGCTGCCGATCAGCTCCTGCGCGCGGTTGAGGACGGCCAGCGTCGGAGAGACTTCGATGCCGGTCACGCGGCCTGTCAGGCGAATCGTCGGTCGGGTCGAAGTCACACTCATGGCCGGATTGCGCTTTGTATCATCCCGCGAAGCGATGCGCGAGCGTTTCCCGCAGCCCGGTCCAGGCCGGCGGCGCGCCACGCTGTACGACCAGACGCAGCAGCTCCGCGGCACACCACGCCGAGTAGACGTAGATCATCGCCTCGCGCCAGTCCGGAACGACGAACTGAATGAGCCAGAAGACGAAGAGCACGAGCGCTTCGTGGAACTTGAGCTGCAGGTTCAGCAGCAGCAGGAAGCCAAGGAAGCTCTGCAGAATCGTGAGCAGAATTTCCTGCCGCTGATGGGCGTCGAAGTTCAGCGCGCGCAGTTCGCCGGCGCTGATGGCGAGGACGATCGGGATCATCGCTGCGAGGATCGTCCACTGATTGATGTTGGACGAGACCATGTTCATCAGCGCGACGTTCGCGGTGCGGACTTTCCTCGCCCAGTAGAACGCGCTCAGTTTTTCAGGAAACTCAGAGAGGAACGGCGCGACCCACTGGACAAAGACGAAGGTCGAGACGTTCAGCGACACGGCAATGGCCAGCATCGATTCGAGGAACGGATGCGCGGAGAAATAGAGGATCGCGCCGCCGGCGAGAAAGAGAAACCAGATCGCGGCGTTCCGTTTCATTGGCGGCAACGCGAGCACTTTGCGCGGGATCGTGCCGAGGTCTTCGAGCGACTCTTCGGTCTCTTCTTTCGGCGGGATTTTCCAGAGCACCCACAGGTAGAGAATGTAGGAAGCGGTCAGCGGAACGGCGTCGAAAACCGTCAGGCTTCCTTTCCACCATATGAAGACAAAGTAGAGGATTGGGATCAGCAGCCCGAAAACTTCGACGGCGTGTTCCTGCTCGAGCTCGAGCGAGATGAACCTGCTGCCATTTCGTTTCCAGCCGAACGCCGCCGCGACGAAATAGATCATCGGCCAGCCGAGGCCGACGAGCAGGCGGAGGCTGCCGGTGAAGTTCGCGATGGCGAGATGCGTCTGGCTCGGATCTTTCCCCGCGCTCCACGCGATGACCGCTTCGACCGCGAACTCCGGAAGCGTCTGCAGCCAGGCGAGAATCGCCAGTGCCAGCCCCTGGGCGATCAGGAACTGCGCGGCTTCCGCTCCCCACGCGATGACGAACGCCGAGACGAGAATGCTCGGGAAGGTCCAAAGCGCAGAGAGCGAAGAGGGTTTGAGTATCATGCCCGCCTGAAAGTGCGCGCATTGTAGATGAAGACCATCGGCAGCCGGCACAACCCGCTTTTCAAGCGAATCCGCGAAGCGATTCGCGATCACGCCGGCGAGCTGGTGCTCGAAGGACCGAAGCAAATTCGCGATGCGCTCGCTGCGGGCTGGACGCCAATCGCGACGATCACGCGCGGCACGTCGCCCGATTTTCCCGATGCGGTCTCATTCGAAGCGAAAGCGTTCGATGCGCTCGCCGACACGCGCACGTCGCAGGGCGTGCTCGCACTCTTCGCGCGTCCGCAATTCGATGCGAGTGCGCTCTTTGCGCGGCGCGACTCGATCATCGTCGCGCTCGATGCCGTGCAGGATCCGGGAAACGTCGGCACGATCGTCCGGCTTGCAGCCGCGTTCGATGCAGCGGGCGTCGCACTTCTTCCCGGCAGCGCCGATCCGTTCGGACCGAAAGCGTTGCGCGCATCGGCCGGCGCCGCGCTGAACGTCGCGCTGGCGAACGTCACCGCTCGCGAATTGCTCGATACCGCGCTGCCGATTTTTGCAGCAGACGGCAGAGGCGTGGCGATCGAGCCGCCTGCGAGCGCAGCGATCCTCATTTTCGGCAACGAAGGAAACGGCGTGTCGGACGAGTTGCGCGAACGTGCAACTCTCATCGCCGTCGCGACTTCCGGACGTGTCGAATCTTTGAATGTGGCAGCGTCAGCGGCAATCCTGCTGAGCCGCAGTTTTGCGACAAGGCATTGATCATGCTCCAGCGGTGAGCGTGACCGACGAGTTTCGTGAGCTGCAACGCGAATATCTGATCGACGTCCGCCAGAAGGTGTCGGCGATCCGGCAGCACGGTCGCGCGCTCGGCGCTGATTTCAAGGAATCGTTCCCGCGGCTGCTCTTTCTCGCACATCAGTTGAAAGGTTCCGGCGGTTCGTTCGGCTTTCCGCGCATCACCGAGCTCGCGCAGAGGATGAGCCGCGAGTTGTCGCAATTCCTCAACGACGAAGTGGCCGCGCGGCCGACGCCCGACGATCTGGCGTCGAAGCTCGACGGCATCTCCAGCGAGCTGGAGTCGGAAGTCGCGAGCGCGCAGCTGTCGGTGACGGCGTAAGATCGCCGCCGAATGTCGGGCACAGGAAAACTCCTCATCGTCGGCACGCCGATCGGCAACCTCTCCGACTTTCCACCGCGCGCAGTCGAAGCACTCAAATCGGCCGACCTCATCCTCTGCGAGGACACGCGGCACACGCGAAAGCTGCTCACGCATTTCGGCATCGAGCGGCCGGTCGACAGCTTCCACGAGCACAACGAGGATGAGAAAGCGGAGACGTTCGCGAATCGCATCGCACGCGGCGAGATCGTCGCGCTCGTCAGTGACGCCGGCATGCCGCTGGTCTCCGATCCCGGCTATCGACTGGTGCGAATCGCGCGCGAACGTCAACTGGTTGTCGAACCGATTCCCGGTCCGTTCGCCGGCGTCGTCGCTCTCGTCGCGTCCGGGATTGCTCCGCTCCCTTTCACATTCCTCGGCTTCACTCCACATCGTCACGAAGCGCGTCTCGATTTCTATCGGACGATGGCGGAGCTCGGTCACACCGCGGTCGTCTACGAGTCGCCGGAACGGGTCGTCGTTTCACTCGAAGACGCGCTCAGCGTGGTCGGCGACGTCGAAGTTACGATGGCGCGCGAGCTGACGAAGCTGCACGAGGAGTTGCTGAACGGAACCGTCAGTGAGCTGCTCGCGAATCTGCGCGAACGGGATCGTGTCTACGGCGAGATCACGCTGGTCTTCGGCGCTGCGAAATCGCGCGGCGATGAAGCGTCCCCCGAGGAACTGAAGGCGGAGTTTCAGCGGCTGCGCGATGAAGGAATGCGACGCAACGACGCGGTGAAACTGATCGCCGAGAAGTTCGGCCTTCGCAAGAACGATGTCTACCGGCTGTTGTTGTGAGGCCGGAGCACGGCGCGCGAAAATTTCACGAAGTAGTCGACGCCGCTGACGAGCGCGAAGAGCATCACGACCCACAACGCAAGCTTGCCGACGAAGCGAAATTCGCCGAGCTGATAGCCGACGATCAGCAGCGAGATCGCGACAACCTGCGAGATCGTTTTCGTTTTCCCAAGCTGTGACGCGGCGATCGTCACGCCCTGCTGCGACGCAATCGATCGCAGTCCTGAAACGGCGAACTCGCGGCCGATGATGATGACGATCATCCACGCCGGGACATGCTTCGGATCGAGCTCGACGAGCGAGATGAAGGCGGCGGTCATCAGCAGTTTGTCGGCGATCGGATCGAGGAGCGCTCCGAGTCGCGTCATCTTGTTGAAGCGTCGCGCGAAGTAGCCGTCGAGAAAATCGGTGATCGCCGCAAAGAGAAAAATGCCGAGGCCGACGAATTCGCTGCCGGAGAATTTCGTGAGCAGGACGACGACGAGAAACGGGACGAGAAAAATGCGCAGCAGGGTCAGCGAGTTCGGGAGATTCCAGATCTCGTAGCTGAAGTCTTCCTGCGGTTCTTCGACCCTTCGCATGTCCGGCTCGAGTGGAGCGGGTGCGAGGTCGGACTGGGAAACTGCCATGCGGGATTTCCTGGGTTTCTCGGCTCGCGTTCGGCCCGCAGCATATTCGGTTTGCGCGGGTGTTGGAAGGGCGAGCGCGGAATAAGAATCGCCGCGATTGACATTCCGCAACCTGTCGTTAGAATCGCGATCCCTGCCTGAAATGCGAAAGTGGCGGAACTGGTAGACGCGCTAGTCTCAGGAGCTAGTGGTTGCAAGACCATGGGGGTTCGAGTCCCCCCTTTCGCACCACCCGGTACGACCGGGTGCGTTGGTTGGCATAGCCTGCACCACGTGCGGCTCCTCCGTGGTTCCTTTAGCGCGGATTCCTTTAGTGCGGGTTCACTTCGTAGCTGGCCAGCAGGTGCGCTAATCCTCCGCTGAACACTGCGTAGATTGCTGGTCTTGTCCACGGCCTCGCTAAATTCGCCATCCACGGTTCCGTGAAGAACGCCGCGAGAAAGAGAAACGGCGCGGCGATGATCGCGATCGAGCCAATCGTCTGCAACACGCGCGACGCCACCCTGATACGCGGCGTTGCATAGATGCCCAGCGCGAGATTCAACACCGCGCTCAACATCAGATAGATGTGATCGGAACGGAAGAGCATCCGCTGCGCGTCGCTCATGCCGCGGAGATGGCCGTACATCCGATCCATGTATTGACCGGTGCCGAGGAAGACGAGAAGCATCGTGATGCCGACGATGCGGTGAACGGTCCGCATACCGGCATCGTAACGCGCGGCCCTGATTTACTCGGCCGTTTCGTCCGTCGTTTCGTCGAGCGACTCGAGGTTCGCGAGGATCGATTCGATCCGATCGCGGATCTCGCTCCGCTCTTTCCTGAAGCGGTCGTATTCCTCTTCGACGGCGCCCAGACGATCGGACGTGTCGCTCTGCTCGCGCAGCTTCGACTCCGCATCATCGAGACGCGCTTTCAGTGAGTCGCGCTCGCGGCGCAGCTCCTGAATCGTCGTGATCGCCTTCTCGACGCGATCCGTGAGGCGCGCGAGGATTTCTGCTTCTTCCGTATTTGCGAGCGACATCTGCTCGACGTCTTTGTTCTTTTTGTTCACAGGGTTCTCCTAAAGCAGTTTCACCGGCAGCGACTCGGCCAGACGCGACGCGAGTTGCTGCTGCCATTGCGCGACTTCATCCTGCGTCAGCGAACGGTCGAACGCCTGATACCACATGCCGAGCGTCGTTTTGATGAGGTTCTCTTCGCCGTCCGGAACGAACCGGTCGCGCAGTCCGACCTCGTGCAGATGCGGGATGTCCATCGCATGGATGGTGTCGATCAGTTTTTGATATTCGAGCTCACGCGCGTGCATCAGTCCGAGCACCATCGGGATGCCGGGGAAGCGCGCGACCGGAGCCATCTTCCAATCCGTTTGCGACACGAGCAGTGCTTCGATGTCGAGCTCCGCTGCCGCTACTTCACCTTTGATGCCGAAGCGCGCGAGGATCTCAGCCGACAGAAATCCGAGCGTCGCCACTTCCCGCTCGCCCGCCCGCGCGACCGATCGCTTCCCTTTCTTCAGCCACTCGCGATCGCTCACGTCGAACGTCAGCGGAACATGCATCTTCTGCGCGATCTGCTCGACGATTCCTTTGATGTCGAAGAAATCGACGGGACGTTTCGCGTCGCCCCAGTGCGCGCCGATGGAACCGAACATGACGATCGCGACGCGGCGCCGTTCACGCACGCTTTCGCCGGCGCGGTGATACGTCCGCCCGACTTCGAACAGCGCGCCGTCGCGCGTTCCGTACGAGCGATTGAAGACGACCGTCTCGAGCAATCCCGGCAGCAGCGACAGTCGCATCGCACCGAGGTTTTCGGTGAGTGCGTTCGTGATCGCAAGCGCGCGCTCATCCGAAAAGAGCGGATTGAGCTCCGGGTGAATGAACGAGTAGTTGATCGCCTCGGCGAGTCCGCAGCCGGCGAGGATCGTCCGGATCTCATCCTCGGCGACGTCTTCCGGTTCGCGACGCGCATCGCCGGTGGTGACGCGCGGCAACTCCGCCGGAACTTTGTTCAGTCCGAAGAAGCGAAGCACTTCTTCGATGAGATCCATCTCTTCGTGAATGTCGCCGCGGTACGTCGGCACGATGACGTCGATGCCGTCCGCCGCCGTCGATGCGCTGAAGCCGAGACGGCGGAAAAGCTCGAGCGCGTAACCGATGCCGATGACGCCGCCGGACGCGGCGTGCAGCCGCTCGGTGCGCAAACGCAAACGTTCCGGCTCGGTCGGTTTCGCGATTACGTCAATCAACTCCTCGCGCGTGCCGCCTGCGTATTCAAGGATGAGACTCGCAGCGAGCTCGATGGCGTGCACGGTGTCGTTCGGATCGACACGCCGCTCGAAGCGATACGACGCATCGGTTTTGATTCCGAGCCGCCGCGCGGTGCGACGAATGAACGTCGGCTCGAACCACGCGCATTCGAGGACGAGATCGCGCGTGGTGTCACCGATCTCGCTCTCCGCACCGCCGATGATTCCGCCGAGACCGACCGAACGTTTGCCATCGGCGATGACGACCGTGTCGACGTCGATCTTTCGCGTCTCGCCGTCGAGACTGCGAATCGTTTCGTTCGCATTGCCGCGGCGGACGATCAGCGTCGCATCGGCGAGCTTCGCGAGATCGTACGCGTGGAGCGGATGTCCGATGCCGAGCATCACGTAGTTGGTGACGTCGACGACGTTGTTGATCGAGCGGAGTCCGACCGCTTCGAGCCGGCGACGCACGATCTCCGGCGACGGCTTGATCGAGACGCCGCGGATGACGGTCGCGCTGAAGCGGCGACACATTTCGGGTGCATCGATGCGAACGGTGACGCTGCCGCTGCCGGTCGCTGCCGCGTTCGGCACCGACACATCGACGCGCACTTCACGGCCAAGCGCCGCGGCCAGTTCGCGCGCCATGCCGAGGTGCGACATCGCGTCGACGCGGTTCGTCGTGATCTCGAGATCGAAGACCGTGTCGTCGGCGTGTTGCTCGACCGATTCGACGGCGTGACCGATCTCCGTGAACCGTGTCGCGAGGTCGTCATCGGACAGGTCCGTGAGATCGATGTAGTCGCCAAGCCAGTCGCGGGAAAGCTTCATGGGGTGCGGATTGTAAACGATGCGTTGCGGCCGTTTCGGAAGGTAGGGAAATCGTGCTGCGGCGCACTCCTCAATCGTGCTCTCTTCACCAACGCGCGGCGCTTCCCGCGAGCGCTCCGCGATCATACGATTGCTGTCCAATACGCGCTTCCTGCGCGTCCTCTCCTCGGCGCTGCGGCGCTTCCGTCCGATCGCAAAATTCGACGGAACAACGCTCGTCACCCGCTACGCGGATGTCGTCGAAGCGCTCCAGCGCGATGACTTCCTCGTCGCGCCGATCTACGGCGTAAAGCTCGATGCCACATACATTTCCTCACTCCTCGGGCGCGATCGCGATGACGACTACGACCGCGAAGCGACGATGCTTCGAAGTGTGGCAAAGCGCGAGGATCTCGTCCGCATCCGACAGTTCGCAAGCACGCGAGCAAAGGATGCGATCGGACGTGTGGCATCGAACGGTCAGCTCGACATCGCTAACGACTTTTCGCGTGCGATCGCGCTCGAGCTCGCCGCCGATTACTTCGGCCTTCGCGGTCCCGACGCCGCTTCGATGGCGCGCTGGACCCGGGACATTTTTTACGACGTCTTCCTCAACGATGCGAACGATCCCGCCGCGCACGCAGTCGCATTGGAGTCTGCACGCGAGCTGCGCGACTACGCCAACGCGGAGATCGCGCGCAGGAAGTCTGCGAACGAATTGGCGAACGATCTTCTCGGCCGCATGCTGCTGCTGCAACGGCAGGCCGATTACGCGTGGCTCGATGACGATGCCATTCGCCGCAGCGTCTCGAATCTCGTCGTTACGTCGATCGATACGACGTCGACCTTTCTAACGTTCGCGTTCGATGTTCTTTTTCGACGCCCGAACGAACTACGACGAGCGCAGGCTGCCGCGACATCCGACGATCTCGATGCCGTCGGTCGCTTCATCTGGGAAGCTGCACGCTTCAAACAGCCGACGCCGTATCTCTATCGCGCCGTCGCCGGCGACACGCGTCTCGGCGGCGCGACGATTCGCGGAGGAAGCCGCGTCATGTTGCTGCTGGCGTCGGCGATGTTCGATCCGGCGGTGGTGTACAAGCCGTCGGAGTTCCGCGCCGATCGCGACACGCCGTATCTTCACTTCGGCGCCGGCGCGCATCAATGTTTCGGCGCGCAGATCAGCCGCGCGCTGATTCCGGAGCTCGCCGCGGCGCTGCTGCGGCTGCCGAATCTGCGGCGTGCGAGCGGCATCGCGTACGACGGACCATTTCCCGATCGTTTCGTGCTCGCGTTCGATCCGCCTACTTCGTGATCGTCAGCGAGTCGAGCGCGTAGACGCCGTCGATGGCGTGCTCGAAACTGCGCACACGCCGCGACAACACCACGACCGCCTGGCCTTTGAGAATCGGCACGAGCGGCACTTCGTCCTGCACCGCTTTGCGCACCGCCGATTTGTTCTCGGCGGTCGGCGCGACGCGAAACGTTGCGATCGCACGATCGAGCGCTTCACTTTCGATGCGACTGAGATTGTTCGCCGCCGCGTGCGTGCTGCCGACGCGCGGAATCATTTTCGACGAGAGCAGCGACTCGTACGTGTCGGCGGGATCGGGCGTGTCGGGAATCCAGCCGGAGAAGACGAGCTCGTAACGGCCGGCGGCGATTGCGGCGTAGTAGTCGTCGCTCGAGCGCGGCGGCGTGACTTCGACGCCGACGCCGAGCGCTCGCAGCTGTCGCGCGATCTCATCGCCGATCAATCCGGGGTTCGGCGCATACGGCCGCGGCGCCCACGGAATCAGCATCCGCAAACGATCGGGTTTACGAATCGACGGATCGGCGAGGATGCGCTGCGATTCGACGAGGTTGTGCGGGAAGAGATCGACTTCCACCGCGTCGATCGCAGGCGGGAGGATGTCTTTCGCCACGAACGCAAGCGGGTTCTTTTCGAAGGAGTGTTTCGCGATCGCCGTCTTGTCGATCGCCAGCGCGAGCGCGCGGCGCAGCCGTTTGTCGGCGAGTTGCGGTGACGCGGTGTTGAACGAGAGGAACGCGGTCGAGACGCCGTTCTGAATGCTCGGGTAGACGACGCCGAGTGGAATCTTCGCCGCATGCAGCGACGTGAGCGCCGCGGTGAAATCGACGTTGCCGTGCTCGCACGCTTCGAGCAGGTTCGCCACCGTGTAGATGACGAACGTGACGCTCTGCATCGCGACGGTCCGCTTTGAATGCGGATTGCGAACGAGCCTCACTTCTGTCGCCGCCTGCAACTGGCGAAGGATCGGCGGACGCTCGAACATGAACGGACCGGTGCCGAGGAGCTGCATCGACTTCTCGAGCACGACGCAGCAGCTCGTCGATGCGAGCAGCAGATCGAATCGCGGATTCGGTTGCTTCAATTCGAAGACGACGCGATCGCCTTCGTGCCGCACGGTTGCCTGATCGGTGACCGCGCTCGTCTTCGCGAGCGACCGCGCCACGATCTCGGCGGTCAGCGGCGTGCCATCGGAGAAAAGCACTCCATCCGCGACGCGCGCGGAGCGAACGTTGTTGCGATCGTCGCGCAGCGACTCCGCGAACAGCAGCGGAACGGTACGTCCCTGTCGAATGACGAACGGCGGCTCGAAGATCTGCCGCAGCAGCGTGTGTGACGCCGTATCGCGCGCGGTGCGCGGGTCGAGTCCGCTCGGAGGAGCAAGCGTCCCGACACGAAAGTCGACAGAAGGGTCACGCATCTAAAGTCAAAGTATGGGGTCTGACCCCATCAATTGACTTTAGAACGTTACGCGACCCAGAACTCCTTCCGCGGCATCGTGCGGATTGTTCTTCTTCTGCAGGACGTCGTCGAGAAGTTGCTCGTATTCGGCGCGCGGCAATGTTCCGCCGATCAGGCGATCCATGAACTTCTCCTTGAGCAGCGTCTCGATGCGAATGCGCACGCGCTCGCGGTTGCGGCGGTCGAGCTCGCCCGATTCCTTCAGGTAAGCGAAGTGCTTTTCGATCGCGGCATCGAGCTCGTCGATCCCCTGCGCCTTCGACGCCACCGTTTTCACGATCGGCGGAATCCAGTCGCCATGCTCTTCAACGAGCGACATCATCATCGTCACTTCGGTCACGGTCTTGTCGGCGCCGGGACGATCGGCTTTGTTGACCACGAAGACGTCGCCGATCTCCATGATGCCGGCTTTGATTGCCTGAATGTCGTCGCCCATGCCGGGAACGAGCACGACCACGTTCGTCTGCACGGTGCGGATCACTTCGACTTCATCCTGTCCGACGCCGACCGTCTCGACGATGACGAGGTCGAAGCCGGCGGCATCGAGCAGATCGACGACGTCGTTGGTTGCTTTCGCGAGTCCGCCGAGGAATCCGCGTGTCGCCATCGAGCGGATGAAAACGCCGCGATCGGTGTAGAGATCGACCATCCGAATGCGGTCGCCGAGGATCGCGCCGCCGGTGAATGGCGACGTCGGATCGACGGCGATGATCGCGACGCGCTTCTCCTGTTTGCGGTAGTACTTCGTCATCGACGCGACGAGCGTCGATTTGCCCGCGCCCGGCGAGCCGGTTACGCCGAGGATGCGCGCGCGGCCGGTCGCCGGATAGAGAGATGCGAGCAGCCGATCGGTCTGCGGATCGTCGCGCTCGATCATCGTGATCGCGCGCGCCAGAGCGCGGTAACGTCCGGCGAGAATCGCGTCTGCGAGAGACTGCAGATCGCTCATCGCTACGCCAGCAGGCTGCGCGCGATCACCATCCGCTGGATCTCGCTCGTCCCTTCTCCGATCGTGCAGAGCTTCACGTCGCGATAAAACTTCTCGGCCGGGAAGTCTTTGATGAAGCCGTAGCCGCCGAAGATCTGCACCCCTTTTTCCGTCGCGCGGACCGCGACTTCGGACGCGTAGAGTTTCGCCATCGCCGAGAACTGCGTGACCCGCTCGCCGGAGTCTTTCATCGCCGCGGCGCGGTAACAGAGCAGACGCGATGCATCGATCTCCGTCGCCATATCGGCGAGCATGAACTGGATGGCCTGGAAGTCGGAGATCGGCTGGCCGAATGCGGTGCGCGTTTTCGAATAGTCGCGTGCCGCTTCAAATGCGCCGCGCGCGATGCCGACGGAAAGCGCGCCGATGGAGATGCGGCCGCCATCGAGGATCTTCATCGCGTCGATGAAGCCGTATCCGATCTTGCCGAGGATCGCTGACTCCGGAACGCGGCAGTCTTCCATCACCAGTTCGGCGGTGTCGGAGACGCGCATGCCGAGTTTGTTCTCTTTCTTGCCGGGACGAATCCCTTTGCGATCCATCTCGACGGCGAAGGCGGTGATGCCGTGTTTCTGATCGCTGCGATCGGTGACCGCGAGCACGACGGAGATGTCGGCGTAGGTGGCGTTGGTGATGAAGTTCTTCGTGCCGTTGAGCACCCATTCGTTGCCGTCTTTGACGGCGACGGTGCGCATGCCGGAAGCGTCACTTCCCGAGCCGGGCTCGGTCAGTCCCCACGCCGCGATCCACTCGCCGCTGGTGAGCTTCGGCAGCCAGCGCTGGCGCTGTTCATCGTTGCCGCCGAGATAGATATGACCGGTGCCGAGGGAGTTGTGCGCGGCGACGCTGAGCGCGAAACCACTGTCGACGACGGCGAGCTCTTCGATGATGTTGGAGTAGTCGACATACGAGAGCGCCGCGCCGCCGTACTGCTCGGGAATCGTGACGCCGAGCATGCCGAGCTCGCCACACTTCTTGAAGACCTCAACGGGGAAGTGTTGCGCCTCGTCCCACTCCATAACGTGCGGCTTGAGCTCGCTCTCCGCGAACTCACGGACCATCTGTTTGATCTGCGACTGCTCGTCGCTTAGACGAAAATCCATCGTCCCACCTCGGTATTCGGATTGCCTCCGCGATTCGGCCGCCCGGAACGCGCGGAGCGCGTCGCCGACACCGCAGCCACGTCAGGCCAGGGCCGGCATTGTAGCGCAGAGGAGAATGCCGGTTGGATGGAAGCGGTTTTGTTACGATGAGCGAGCGATGAGAGAGGAAAAGAACGAGCATCCCGCCACACCGAAGGATTCGTTACCGCGCGTCGATCTCTCGCAGCTTCGTGAGCGCCTGAAACTCACGCCGGCAGAACGCCTCCGCGTTGCCGCCGAGAGCGCGAACAATCTTCGTGACTTTCTCAAAAGCGTGCGACTGCGAAAATGAGCTCGTTCAATCCGACGCAAATACTCAAGACCCTCAATCGCCACGACGTTCACTACGTCGTGATCGGAGGAATCGCCGCCTCGATCCACGGATCGAGCGCCGATACATACGATCTCGACGTCTGCTACGACCGTTCGAAGGAAAACCTGAAACGGCTCGCCGCAGCACTGGGTGAAATGAAGGCGCGGCTGCGCGGTTTCCCGGCGGAGCTGCCGTTCGTGCTCGATGAACAGACACTGCGAAACGGCGACACGTTCACCTTCATCACTGCTTTCGGCGATTTTGACTGCCTTGCCATCCCACAGGGAAGCGGCGGGTACCGGGAACTGCTCGAGCACTCGAAGATTGCAGACTTCCACGGCGACGTGATCCGCGTCTCGTCAATCGACGATCTCATTCGGATGAAACGCGCCGCAGGGCGCCCGAAAGATGTCGTCGCCGTCGATCTTCTCGAAGCGATCCGGCAACTGGAATCGTAACTTTCGGCGAGAATGACGGCAATGAAACCGGCCACCCTCCTCCTCGTCCTCGCTACGCTTCTCCCTTCGATCGCCGCGGCGCGGCCTGCGACGCCTCCCGTTCCGCGCACAGGCTTCCGCGCGGAGTTCCTGCAAAACCTCGATGAGCTCGAAACCAAGTACGTCGCGCTCGCGAATGCGATGCCGCAGGCGCGCTACGGCTGGCGTCCGGCGGAAGGGGTTCGGTCCGTCAGCGAGGTCTACATGCACATCGCCAGCAGCAACTACTACCTGGCCACGTTTCTCGGTGTGAAGCCGCCGGCCGATTCCGACTGGATCACGGAGAAGGTCACCGACAAGGAGAAAGTCCTCGCCGCGATCCGAAAATCGTTCGCCGATCTGCGCACCGTCGCGCTGTCAAAGACGGACGCCGAGCTCGATACGAAGATCCGAATGTTCGGCAATGACACCACCGAGCGCGCCGCCTTCGTCAACATCCTCAGCCATCTTCACGAGCACCTCGGCCAGTCCGTCGCCTACGCGCGGATGAACGGCGTCGTGCCTCCGTGGAGCCGCAACGATCAGTAGCGGCGGTAGCCGGTCGCGTAATCCGGAATCGGAATCCCGTTCGTCAGCCGCTCGTCGGAGATCGGCGACTGCGCGACGAGCTTCAGCGGAATGACGCCGGCCCAGACCGGCAGCGCGTAGTCCTCTTCGTCATCGCCCGGCCCGCCGGTGCGAACTTTGGCCGACGCTTCGTCGATTGGCAGCGAGAGCACGATCGTCTGACGGAGCTCCTGTTCGTTCGGACGCCGTGCGTCGCGCGTACGTCCGGCGCAGACATGCTCGACGAGCACATCGAGCGCGCGCAGCTTCTCCTCGCGATCGGTGACCTGCCGCGCGGTTCCGTAGACGACGACCGAGCGATAGTTCATCGAGTGATGGAACGCCGAGCGCGCCATCACCAGACCGTCGAGCAGCGTGATCGTTACGCACGCTTCGACGCCGCGATCGAGCGAACGAAGCATCCGGCTGGCGACCGAGCCGTGCAGATAGAGCCGCTCGCCGTCGCGCCAGTGAATGGTCGGAATCACGGCCGCCTTCCCTTCCACGACGAAACCGACGTGGCAGATCAGTGCCTCATCGATGATGGCGTTGATGGTGTCACGATCGTAAGCGCCGCGTGCCGGCAGGCGCCGCACTTTGGTCCGTTCTGTTTGCAGCGTATCGCTCATATACTTTGTTCCAGTACAATGATGTTGTTATGACAGTACAAAACTACATCAGCGGACGGACCGCGGTCAACATCCAGGCAAGCGTGGAAGCGGCGGTCGCGGCAGGAAGACTGCGCGGCGGCGATCTGCTGCCGCCCGTTCGCATGCTCGCCGCGCAGTTGAACGTGAGTCCTGCGACCGTCGCCGCCGCGTATCGATTGTTGCGCGATCGCGGCCTCGCCATCGCTGACGGCCGTCGCGGCACGAGCATCCGCCACGCCGCTCCCCTCCTCCCGCCGCCTGCCGCCCCTCTGCCATCGCACGTTCGCGATCTCTCCGACGGCAATCCCGACGCCGCGCTGCTCCCCGACCTCGCCACGGCCGTTCGCGCGTCCGCGCCGGAGCAGCGACTGTATGGCGACGAGACGATCAACGACGCGCGGCTGCTTGCACTTGCGCGGAAACAGTTCGCAGCCGATGGCGTCGCGGCCGAGCATGTCGCGGTCGTCAGCGGCGCGCTCGACGGCATCGAGCGCGTGCTTCGCGAACATCTCCGCGCCGGCGATCGCGTCATCGTCGAAGACCCCTGCTTCACCGGCGTCGCCGATCTGCTCAATGCCGTCTCGCTCGTGGCCGTGCCGGCGGCCGTCGACGATCAGGGGCTCATCGCCGCCGAACTGCGGAAGGCGTTGCGCTCACCCGCCGCCGCGCTCATCGTCACGCCGCGCGCGCAGAATCCGACCGGCGCCGCGTTCACGCCGAAGCGCGCTCGCGAATTGCGCGCGCTGCTCGCATCGCGACCGGAGTTGCTGCTCATCGAAGACGATCACGCCGGTCCGGTCGCCGGCGCGCCATACGTAACGCTGCGCGATGCGTCGCGTGCGCGGTGGGCGGTCGTTCGTTCCGTGTCGAAGTCGCTCGGTCCCGATCTGCGCGTCGCGCTCGTCGCGTGCGACGCGCAGACGATGGCGCGCGTCGAAGGACGGCAGACGCTCGGCATTCGCTGGGTGAGTCACGTACTGCAGCGGATCGTCGCGGCGATGTGGAGCAACGGACATACGCAAACACGCCTGGCGCGTGCGGCGCGCATCTACACCGAGCGCCGCGATACGTTGCTGCGCGAGCTCGCAAAGCGCGGCATCGACGCGCACGGCGCGTCAGGGATGAACGTCTGGATTCCTGTTCCGGAAGAAAGCGCGGTCGTGCAGGGATTGCTGCACGCCGGCTGGGCGGTGCAGGCCGGCGAGCGCTATCGCATTCGCAGCTCGCCGGCGATCCGCGTCACGATCTCCGCGCTCGAGCGTGCCGACGCCATCGCGTTCGCCGACGATCTCGCGCGCATTCTGCGACCGCGCAGCGGCGGCCGGGCGGGGGCGGTTTGACGTGCCGGCTCAGTCCACCCCGAAGTCGAAGAGCTCGCCCGCCTGCACCACGTACACGCCGTACTCGCCGGCCGGCAGCGTCTTCTTCAGCGTCGCCTTCCAGACACCGTGTCTTTCCTCGACGGCGTCGAACGGGAACGTCCAGTCGGAATCCGGCACCGTTCCCGCCTTGAATGAGAACGCGCCGCTGCGGCCCATCTTCAGCGAGCGGTCGCCATCCTCTTCATTCGCATCGAGACGGACGACGTAGTAGCGGCTGCGCGGATCGCGATCGGTCGAGATGATGAACGACGGACTCTTGTCGCTCGTCCGATTCGCCGCGTGCAGCGACGGAAAGTTCATCCAGTAGAGCACCGTGACGTACACGTACGTCGAGCTCGAATCGCCGACGACGCTCGTAAGCGGAATCGTCTTCGCGCTGGTGACGAGCTTCACCGCGCCGGCCGCGGGCGTGGTCGTTTCAACGACACCCGCGGGCGTTGCGACGTAGGTCGTGTGTCCGCTGTTGCCGTTCGAGCGGTCGAGCATCGCGGCGATGACCTTGCCGCTGACGCCGGCGCTCTTCAACTTCGCGAGATCGTCGGTCTCGAGCCGGAAGTCGACTTCCGACGCCTGACGAATCTTCGCGGTGATCGCCTCGTCGCCGAGGCCGACTTTGGAGAGCTTGATGATGTCCTCGTTGGTGAGAGTTTTCTCACTCAGTGCGGCGGATGGAATCAGCAGCACGAACACGAGAGAGAACAGAGATGCGAGCGCACCGAAACGGAACATAGACACTCCCTTTGAACGGCCGAATGCGGACGTATCTCCGGAATGTAAGTCAGGTGGCGCCGCACTACAAGGGCAACGGCCGAAATGGCTGTCAGTGAGTCAGCGCGCCGCGCCGCGCGAACATCCCCGGCGTATACGCGGTGATGTGTCCCGTGAACGCCGACGCCGCAACTGACAGCGGCGACGCCAGCCACAGTTTTCCCGGACCGCTGCGACCTTTGTAATTGCGATTGATCGCGCTGATCGTCACCTGATCGCCAGCGTCGGAGACGCCCGGACCGCAGCCGATGCAGGCGCCGCAACCGGGATTGAGCACCGTCGCGCCGGCGCGCTCGAACGTATCGACGAGACCGTTGTCGCGCGCGAACTTCTCCACCGCCTGCGAGCCGAACTGGATGAAGAACTTCACTCCTTCCGCCACCTTCAGCCCGGAGTCGACCGCTTCCTTCGCCACCTGATGGTAGAAAAGAAGATCGTCGATTTTTCCCGCCGTGCAGGAACCGGCGTAGGCGATATCGATCTTCACTTCGCCGACGTCATCGATGTACGCGCCGTTGGTCGGATCGGACGGCACGCCATGATCGGGATCGCCGGGATGCGCGACCATCGGCCGCACCTTCGACAGATCGATCGTATGCACGCCGCCGCCGTAGACCGCATCGGCGTCGGGTGACACGGCGCGTGCGCGCAACACATCGATATCGGCATCCGGCCGGATCGCTGCGATCCACGCGAACGTCTTCTCATCCGCTTCACAGATTGCGGTACGCGCAGAGCACTCCGTCGCCATGTTCGCCAGCGTCGCCCGCTCATCGAGCGACAGCGATCGCAGGCCGGGACCGGTGAACTCCATGATCCGGTCGAGCGTCTGCTGCGGCTTCGCGTACTCGAGGAGGATGTGCAGCATCACATCCTTCGCCGTCACGTTCGCCTGCAGCTTGCCGACCAGCTCGAAGCGGATCGACTCCGACACTTCCACCTGCGTGAATCCGGAGTGCACGAGATTCGCGTATTCGGTCGCGCCGACGCCCCACGCCAGCGCGTTGTTCACGCCGCCCATGCACGTATGGGAATCGGTCGCCTGGATGAAATCGCCCGGATCGATGATGAACTCGCGCGCCACTTCGTGGCAGATGCCGGGCGAGACGTTGTCGGTCGCGGAGAAATCGCGGCAGTCGGTGTGGCGCTGATAGTCGCGCTGCAGATCGCGCAGCGTCTGGATCTTGTCCATGAACGGCCGCATCTTCGCGACCTCGTCGGCGTAGATGAGGTGATCTTCGAACACCGCGAACTTGTCCGGATTTTTGATCGCGTAATCGGCGCCGTACTCCTGCTCGAGGAAGTAGTGCACCTGCGCCGTCGTGAACTCGTGCGTATAGCCGCCGTCGACTTCGACGACGACCGCGTCGCCCGGCTTCACGTAACGCTCGCCGTCGCGTCCCAGCATGTGGCGCGCGAGGATCTTCTCCCCCATCGTCATCGGACGCTTCGTCGTCGACGGCACCGGTAGTTGCAGTTCGCCGCGCTCGACAGCTTTTGCGAACGGGAAGAGTCCGCCGCTGCGGATGATCAGCTTCGTGATGACGTCGTACCCTTCGGTGAATTCATCGATCGGCAGCGCCTCTCCATCCTGCAGACGGCGGAGCATGTCGTGGCTCGCCATCAGCAGTCCCTGATTGACGTTGTTGCCGGCGTGAATCGGCGCGAACGACGCCGCGACGGCGATGCGAATGCCGCTGAAGACTTCGCACTGTGTCGCCGTTTCGCGCGATGAGCCGACGCCTTTGCGATAGCCGCTGACGATCACTTCGAAGTTGCCGTTCTTCAGCGCATCGGGCGGAAAGAGCCGCTCGCCGTTGACGATCAAACCGGCGTACGCGTTGCGCGCGATCTCTTCCGGTTTGTAGTCGAAGCAGACCCACGCCGGCGTCATCGCGTCGGTGTTGATGTCGTCGAGGAGATCGTCGATGGAGAGGTCGCTCATCCGCAGATCGAGCTCGCCGCGCAGCTGGCGGCGAATGAGCTCGGGATCTTTCGTCAGGAAGAGAACGCGTTTGCCGGGAGTGAGGCGGATCGTGTCGGTCGGTCGCATAAGCGTGCGGAGTATATGAACGCGGACGCGACGGAGTGAAATCCTGGCCGTTACACTGACGTGATGGTGCAGTTTCCGTCCGTCCACACGGTCGATCACTGGCTCCTGTCGCTCTTCAAGTAAGCTTCGCCATCGATGCTTCCCGCGGAAACAATGCTTGGCCCGTACAGGATCGTCGCGCCCATCGGCGCCGGCGGGATGGGCGAGGTTTACCGCGCTGTCGACACACGCCTCGGCCGCGAGGTGGCCGTCAAAGTTCTCACGCAGTCGATGTCGCACGACCGTGCCGCGCTGCAACGCTTCGAACAGGAAGCGCGCGCGGCCGGGATGCTCAACCATCCGAACATCCTCGCCGTCTTCGACGTCGGCACGTCCGGCGATCTGCACTACATCGTCTCCGAGCTCCTCGAAGGCGAATCACTTCGCGCGCGGCTCCGCACGTCCGGCGCGATTCCGCCGCGCAAAGCAACCGACTACGCGCAGCAGGTCGCGCGCGGCCTCGCCGCCGCCCACGAGAAGGGAATCGTTCATCGCGATCTGAAACCGGAGAACCTCTTCATCACGCGCGACGGCCAGGTGAAGATCCTCGACTTCGGTCTCGTGAAGCTGATGGCCGAGCGGCTTCCCGGATTACAACCGGCCGCCGAAGAACACGCGCCGACGATGCCGGTGACGCCGACCGAGCCCGGCCGTCTCCTCGGCACCGTCGGCTACATTTCGCCTGAACAGATTCGCGGACTCGGCGGCGATCAGCGCTCCGACATCTTCTCGTTCGGCACGATCCTCTACGAGATGCTGACGGGACGCCAGGCGTTCCGCGGCGACACGCCGGTCGAAACGCTGAACGCGATCCTGAAAGAAGATCCACCCGACTTCGCCGATCTCGATCTGCGCGTTCCCGAAGCGCTCGAGCGCGTCGTCCGGCACTGCCTCGAGAAGAGCCCGGAGGAACGCTTTCAGTCGGCGCGCGATCTCGCTTTCAACCTCGGTGCGATCAGCGGTCTCACGGCCCAGGCCATCATCTACTCGCCGTTCCCGCGCATCCGTTTGCGCTCGCTCGTTCGTCCTCTGCTGATCGCGCTCCTGGTCGCTGCCGCCATCGCCGCCGGATTCCTCATCGGACGCAAACAAGGCACGCGGCCGGCCGCGACGTTCAAACGAATCACGTTCCGCAGCGGCACGATCTTCTCCGCGCGATTCACTCCTGACGGCCAGACCGTTTTCTACGGCGCGCGCTGGGCCGGGAATCCGGTGACGGTCTACTCCGCGCGCGCCGAATCACCGGAATCGCGCGACCTCGAGCTCGGCAAAGCCGATCTCTTTTCGGTGTCGTCGACGGGACAGCTGGCGATCTCGATCGGCTCGCATCCGATCGGCTACCTGCGCAACAGCGGCACGCTCGCGCAGGTTCCGATCTCCGGCGGCGCGCCGCGTGAGCTGCTCGAAGACGTTGAAGCGGCCGACTGGTCGCCGGATGGAAAATCGCTCGCGGTCGTGCGAACGATCGACGGCCGCTGCCGCCTCGAATTTCCGGTCGGCAAAGTGCTCTACGAAACGGTCGGCTGGATCAGCCATCCGCGCGTCGATCCTCGCGGTGAATCGGTGGCGTTCCTCGATCATCCATTCGCGAATGACGATCGCGGCAGCGTCGCCGTCGTCGACGTCGCCACGCGCACGAAAAAACTCGTCGGCAACGAATGGCAGAGCGTGCAGGGACTGGCGTGGTACGACAACGGCCGCGAGCTCTGGTTCGCCGGCGAGCGTCCCGGCAGCGCGCGCGCCGTGCACGCCGTGACCCTCGACGGGAAAGAGCGGCTGATCGCCGCGAGTCCCGGACCGCTCTGGCTGCACGACGTTTCGCGCGACGGCCGGCTGCTCGTCACGCACGAGAGCGTTCGCGCCGGCATCAACGCCGTCGTCGATGGAACGACGCGCGATCTTTCCTGGCTCGACTACTCGGTCGTGCGCGATGTCTCCGCCGACGGCCGCACGATCGTCTTCTCCGAATCAGGCGAAGGCGGTGGCTCGATCTACGGCGTCTATCTCCGCCATACCGACGGCTCCCCTGCCATCCGCCTCGGCGACGGCACGACGGAATCGCTCTCGCCCGACGGCAAGTGGGTGCTGACCATTCCGCGCAACAAGAAACCGGCGCAGATCGTCGCGCTGCCGACCGGCACCGGCCAGCCGCACGCGGTGACGAGCGATTCGATCAGCCATCGCAACGCCCGCTGGTTCCCCGACGGACAGCGCGTTCTCTTTCAGGGCAACCTTCCCGGACAACCGGCGCGACTCTGGGTGCAGAAGTTTTCGGGCGGCGCGCCGCGCGCGATCACGCCGCCGAACGTCGTCGGCACGCTCGTCACGCCTGATGGCGCGTCGGTGCTCGGCCGCGCCGGCGATCGCCGTTACTACTTCTTCCCCGTTGCCGGCGGAACGCCGGTCGCGGTTCCCGCGCTGCACGATGGTGATGTGCCGGTCCGCTTCAGTGACGACGGCGCATTCGTTTACGTCGGCACTTTCGCAAAAATCCCGGCGCTGCTCTCCAGGGTCGATCTGCAAAGCGGCGAGCGAACGGCATGGAGCACCGCCATGCCGGCCGATCCGTCGGGACTGATCAACGTCGGCCCGATCCTCGTCACGCCCGACGGCAGGCAGACCGTCTACAGCTACACGCGACTGCTAAGCGATCTCTATCTCGTCGACACGAAGCGATAGCCGTTACTCCGCGGTGCGCCGCCGCGCGCCAAACGAAACGATCCGTCCCGCGATGCGGCGATCGGCTCCGTCGATCTTCTCGTATGCGATGAGAAACGTTCCGTTGCCGAGCGCGATCACCGATGGATCGCTTTCATCTGCCGGCGTCGAAGCGATCGACAGCGGCGTCACACGTCCCTCGCGATCGAGCGATGCCGCGACGATGTCGTGATCGCCGACGGCCAGCTTCGTCCGCCAGACGGTCAGGTAGCGATCGCCGTCGGTCGCGATGTCGACGGCGGACGGCGACGCGTCGGCGCTGAATGTGCCGAGGACGCGTGGCGAATGCACGGCGTACCAGGTTTCGTCGGATGTGGTCAGCTGCGCGGCGACGACGTCGCCTCCGCGCGACTGATCGCCGCGCAGCCACGCGAAGAGCGTGTCTCGGCCGTTGCTCTCGATCGCGGGAAGGCTGTCGCTCTCGAATCCGAATGAATACGTGAGCCACGAGCTGCTGGTCAGCAGGAGTCGATAGCCCTGCGGATAGATGCGGCATCCGGGTCCGTCGGTGCAGGAACCGTTGAACGGTCCGCCGTGAACGCGGCATTGATCGGCACAGGTGTAGTCGGGACCATTCACCCGCTCGCCGCTGATGAGCTGCAGCGAATCGCCAACCACCATGTCGCTGGTCGTAAAGCCGAGGGTGTAGCCGGAGACGGATCCGTCAGGCTCGAGGCGCCAGAGAAAGATGCCGACGGCAATGCACGTCACCGCGCCCGAACGAACGACCGGACGCGCCGGCGTATAGAGCGTGACGAGCATCCGCGGTTCGGACGGCTGCAGAGCTCCGTCGAGACGACAGAACATCACCGATGGTGTGGTCTGCAACCTGCCGCGTTCCAGCCAGGCGAGCACGAAGCCGTTTCCATCCGGCGCGGCCGCGATTGAAGGAAAGCTCGCGTCGATCATCGACGGAATCACACGCGTCGCGCCGATCGCGTGCGCGCTGTTGTCGAGGCGCGTGACGTGAACGCGCTCGACGCCATCGGACGTGAGCATGCTCCAGGCGATTGCGACGCCTGCGCGATCGCGCGCCATCACGACCGCAGTTCGCGGAATCGAAAACGTCGCGTTGCTGGCGGCGAGCGGACCGGAGACGACTTCCGGACCGACGACCGGCTGCGCGATCGCAGCAAGGGATGAGAAGAGAAACACTACGACTGCAAGGGAAAGGGGGCGCACTCCCACAGATACGGCGATGGAGGGCAATCCGTCCAGCAACGGATGCCACTGTGGTCAGGCCGCGGTTGCGTTTGCCGCACGTCGTGCGTCCAACAGCGCGACGGAGGAAACGCGAATGCGCAACGTGCTCGCAGTGATCGGAATCGTGATGTTGCTGTCGTCCTGCAAAAAGGTGGCAACCGAAACTGCCACGCAGATCGCGGCACCGAAACCGGTGTCCACCCCTTCGCGAGCCGTTGCTGATTTCGCGTCCGGCGCAGGAGTCAGCAACTCATCTGCAGTCGCCCCTCCGCCGGCCCCGGTCGCGCCGGAACCGCGCATGATCGTTCGCACCGCATCGCTGTCGCTGATCGTCAGCGATGCGCGCAAAGCGATGGACGCCGTCACGCAGACCGCCGCGCAACTCGGCGGCTACGTCACGGAGTCGAAGCAGTGGCGCGAAAGCGATCAGCTGCGCGGCACGGTCACCGTCCGCGTTCCGTCAGCACGATTCGACGAGATGATCGGCACCGCGAAAAAGTCGTCGGTCCGCGTGCAAAGCGAAACGAGCTCCGGACAGGACGTTACACAGGCGTTCTCTGACCTCGGCGCTCAGCTGCGCAACGCCGAGGCGGCGGAACATGAGTTGCGCGAACTGCTGACGACCGTGCGCCAGCGAACGCAGCGCGCGAACGACGTCCTCGAAGTATTCGCGCGCCTCAGCGAAGTGCGCGGACAGATCGAACAACTCAAAGGCCGGATGCAGTACCTCTCTCAGGTCAGCGCGATGTCGGCGATCACCTTCGAGCTCGTGCCGGACGTCATCGCGCAGCCGGTCGTCGAGCAGAGCTGGAGCGCGCGCGCCGTCGCACACGACGCCGTCCGCAATCTCATCTCGCTGCTTCAGTGGCTCGCGGAGATCGCCATCAGCGCCGCGATCTACTTCACGCCGTTCGTGCTGCTTCTCCTTCTCGCCATTGCGTTGATCAGGAGGTTCCGCCGTTCCGCGGCCTGAGCTACTTTCCCTGCCGCTTCAGAATCGCATCCATCTCGTCCATCACGCGGTTCATTCGCTTGATGGTCAGCTCGAGCGGCTGCGAAGTCGTCATGTCGACGCCCGCATCTTTCAGCAGATCGATCGGATACTTCGAGCCGCCGGCGGAAAGGAACTTCAGGTATCGCTTTGTCGCATCCTTGTCGCCGCTGAGCACTTTCTCCGACAGCGCGGCCGACGCCGTGTACGACGTCGCGTACTGAAAGACGTAGTAGTTGCGATAGAAGTGCGGCACGTTCGCCCATTCGTGCGCGACGAAATCGTCGACGACCATCACGCCCTTGTCGTGGCCGTAGTACTTCTTCGTGATGTCGGCGTAGAGCTTGTCGAGCGCGTCACCGGTCAGCGGCTTTCCTTTCTCCGCGAGCTCGTGGGCGCGCAGCTCGAACTCCGCGAACTGCGTCTGCCGAAAAACGGTTCCCTTGATGCTCTCCAGGTAATTGCCGAGCAGCGAGAGGCGCGCGCGATCGTCTTTGATGTTGTGCAGCATGTAGTCGATCAGCAGCGCTTCGTTGAACGTCGACGCGACCTCGGCTACGAACGTCGGATAGCTCGCCGTCGCGTACGGCTGCGTCTTGTTCGAGAAGTAGCTCTGCATCGTGTGTCCGAGCTCGTGCGCCAGCGTCGACATGTCGTCGTATCTGCCGTTGTAATTAATCAACATGTACGGGTGAACGTCGTACGCCGCGCCCATCGAGTACGCGCCGGAGCGCTTGCCGTCGTTCGGATAGAGATCGATCCAGCGCTCGTTCATGGCGCGCTGAATGACGGACATGTAATCACTGCCGAGCGGCGCCAGCGCAGCCAGAATATTTTTCTGCGCCTCGGCGATCGGATACTCGAGCTTCACGTTCTCGACGAGCGGCGCGTAGAGATCGTAGTAATGCAGTTCGTCGAGCCCGAGGATCCGCTTGCGGAGGCGGAGGTAACGGTGGAACGTGTCGAGGTTCGCGTTCACACCGTCGACGAGACTCGTGTAGACCGACACCGGAAGATTCGGTGAATCGAGCGCCGCTTCGACCGTCGAGTTGTAGTGGCGCGCGCGCATCCTGAAGAGATCGCTCTGGACTTTCCCGTTAAAGGTCGCGCCGAAGGTGGCGCGATAGCGGCCGAGCTCATTGAAGAACGCGGCCATGACTTTCTTCCGATCTTCGCGATTCGAGCCGGCCCGATATTCGTTGAACGCCGCCTTGTCGAGCTTCACCGTTTTGCCGTCGCTCAGCGTCACCATCGGATACGGGAAATCGGCGTCAGCGAAGATGTTGAAGACGTCGGATGCGGTGCCGGTCATCAGTCCGGCGTCGGCGATCAGCTTCTCTTCCGACTCGCTGCCAGTGTGCGGCTGACGGCGCACGATGTCGTTGAGGTAGACGTCGTAAACGCGCAGCTTCGGTTCCGCCTGCATGAACGAATCGATCTTCGCGCGATCGATCTTCAGGATCTCCGGCTCCGCCCACGCCGTTTCGCTGTCGATGGTCGTGCCGAGCTGGCGCATCTCGTTCTTCATCGCCTGATACGTCGAGACGCGCGTGTCCTGATCGGACTTGAGGAACGCGTACGCGTAAAGTCGCGCCGCGTCCCTGTTGATGCGCGTGGCAGCGTCGAGCGCCGTCAGCATCGCCTGCGGCGACGAAGCGAGCGTTCCCTTGTACTGCCGCAGCGACGGCACCTCGGCCGCGAGCTTCTCCTTCGCCGCGCGCCACGCTTCATCGCTCGCGAAGATCGGCGTCAGATCCCACTTGTACGTGTCGGCGACCTTCTCGCGGTCGCGCGCCTGAGCGAGCGCGGAGCCGGCGATGGAGAGCGAGAGCAGAGCGATGGCGAAGTTCTTCATGTCGCGACCGTATACGGATCGGCTCGACGAAAGTTGAAACGTTTCTGTATCCAAATCCGTCGAAAGGAGGGAGAGAATGGAGATGATGAAACGGGTCCCGCTGTTTGCCGCGCTCCTTCTCTGTGCCGCCGGCGCCGCGTTCGCGGACGAAGCGACGCCGGCGCCCGACTACTCACGCGAAGCACTGCTGCTGATCACGCGCGACATGCCGGCGCGTCCGGTGCGGCCGGTGTCGTTCGCGGAGCTCGGCGTCATCTCGATTCGGACGCCGTTCGGACGCGCGCATGTTTCGTATCTGCCGCTGCCGCCGCTGCAGGGAAGCCTTCCGCGCACGACGCTCGAGTGGCCGAATCCGTTCGCGCTGACGAACACCGAGATCGCCATGACGCCGGAAACGTTCGCGCGTCACTAGAGTTCGCAACGCGGCCACAAGAGCTCGTTCCGCTGCCGAACGCAACAGGCGCATTGCCTTCACCAGGATCTCCGCACATCCACATGTTTAGCGCGCCCATCCATAGTGATGGAATTCTAGTCTTATTATTTGCCTTTATTGCGGATGGTTCAGCAATCCCAATCAAAGGAGACCCGCCATGAAGTCCAAGCTCCCACGACTGACCTCTCGCTCGATCATCATCACTCTTGCAGTCATCGGTTTAGCATTCGGCGGCCCCGTCCGGGCAGCTGATCAATCGCGCGGTCGCGGACTATCCGCCGACCAGGTCACCCGACTCCGCGCGTTCTCGCAGGTGACGCACTTCTCTGCCGATCCTTCCGGAATCCCGACGGCCATCACCGGCCGGCTCGGCTACATCGGTTTCGGACCGGCGGAGCACAGCGTTCATGGCTACCTCGCGACGCTTCTGCCGCTCCTCAAAGGCGGCGGCGAAGAACAGTTTCGCAACCTGCGCGTGCAACGCGATAAAGCAGGCGTCGCTCATCTGCGGATGGAAGAACAATTCCGCGGCCTGCCGATCGTCGGCGCGGAACTGGTCGTTCATGTGAACGAAATCACAGGCGAGGTGACCGGAGTGAACGGTCGATTCGCGCCGGCCGTCGGTCTTCCCGTCTCTCCTGGCATCGATCGCAGCCTCGCCATGACGACGGCTCTTCGCGAGACGTCGATCGCCGCGCCCAAACTCCTCGAGACGCCGTATCTGACTTACGTGCTCGACCCGGCCGGCTCGCCGCACCTCGCGTGGGCTGCCCGCGTTGAATACAAGGATCAGCAGGGATACGAACAGGACCGTCTCTTCGCCGATGCGACCGACGGACATCTCATCGCAAAGCACGGACTGATCATGCGCGCGAAGTACCGCAAGATCTACGACGCCGGCCACGGTACGTCACTCCCCGGAACGCTGCTCTTCCAGGAAGGGGGATCGTCGTCGGACGTCGACGCCCAGAAGGCTTATGAATACACCGGCAACGCGTATGACTACTTCTCTGGACGCCAGGGACGCGACTCGTGGGACGGCAGCGGTGGCCAGCTGATCTCCACCGTTCACTACAGCAGCAGTTACAACAACGCGTTCTGGAACGGCAGCCAGCTGGTGTTCGGCGATGGCGATGGCACGCAGTTCATCGGCTTTGCGCGCGGCCTCGACGTCGTTGCCCACGAGCTGACTCACGGTGTCACACAGCAAAGTGCCGGTCTCATATACGCGAACGAGTCGGGCGCGCTGAACGAGGCGATGTCCGACATCTTCGGCGCCGCGACGGAAGCGAACGTCCGCGGCCTCAGCAGCGACACCTGGAAAGTCGGGGAAGACATCAAGACGCCGGGTACCTCCGGCGATGCTTTGCGCTACATGAACAACCCGACCCAGGACGGCAGTTCAACGGACTATTACCCTGAGCGTTACACCGGCAGTGCCGACAACGGCGGCGTGCACTCGAACTCCGGGATCGGAAATCTGGCGTTCTATCTTCTTTCGCAGGGTGGAAGCCACCCGCGCAGCAAGACCACCGTCAGCGTCTCCGGCATCGGCATGACCAGCGCGGAAGACATCTTCTACCGCGCGCTCACGGCGTACATGGGTGCGTCAACCGGTTTCCAGGACGCGCGCGACAACACGATCCAGGCTGCGAGCGATCTGTTCGGACCGTGCTCCAGCCAGACCGAGTCGGCCGGAAAGGCGTGGGACGCCGTCGGTGCGCCGCGAAGCCCCGGCCATGACGACGAACCGAACAACAGCCCCACGGACGCGACCGCGCTGCAGCCGTACTCGAGCTACAACGTCGGGTACCTCTGCTCGTCAGGCGACTCGGACTGGTTCTCGGTCAACAAGGTCAGCTCGTACAGCGGCCTGACCATCGACCTCTATCCCCCGTCGAACGGCGACTACGACCTGGAGCTGTGGCAGGGCGGACAACGCGACGGAAGCTACAACACCGGCAACGGAGCCCACGAGGGCTTCACCTGGTATTACGGCAGCGGCATCTTCTACATCAGAGTCATCGGGAAGAACGGCTCGTCATCGACGACTTCGCCGTATTCGCTTGCCGTCTATCAATGATCCATTCATAAGCTGAACCGGCGCTGCACCTGAACGCGCGCCATCGTCGAAAAGGCGATGGCGCGCGAACAGGCGCCTGGACAGCAACCGAAGCAACCGCGTACTACGCGCATGCTTCGAAGAGTCATCGTCACGATCGCCGTCTGCCTTTTCGCGATCGCTGCCACGGCCGCGAACTTCAGCAGCAAACCAGGCGGCGTCACGAACAACGATGACTCGTGCGACATCGCCGTCACTCCGGCGGCCACGCTGCTGCTCCCCTACTTCGAAATCGACTTCAACGCACCGTCGAGCACCGCGCGCACGACGCTCTTCACCGTGATGAACGTCTCGCGGCAGGCGCAGCTCGCGCGCATCACGCTCTGGACCGACTGGGCGTTTCCCGCGTATTCGTTCGATGTTTTTCTCACCGGCTACGGCGTGGTGTCGATCAATGTCCGCGATCTCTTCGTGAGCGGCCGGCTGCCGTCGACGCCGACGAACGTCATTCCCGGTCCGCGCTCCGATTCGAATTTCACGAATCCAAATCATCTGCCGGAGATGGTTGGCGAGTGCGCGCTGCGGCCCGATGCGATTCCGCCGGGAAGCCTCACCGATTTGCGTTCGATCTTCACGATCGGGAAACCGGTCGGCGTCACCAGCGGCTGCAATTCATCGGCGAAGCTCGGCGGAACGCACGCGAATGCGATCGGCTACGCGACGATCGACGTCGTCGCCACCTGCTCGACGCTGACGCCGAACGATCCGGCGTATTACGCGACGGAGCTGCTGTTCGACAACGTGTTGACCGGCGACTACGAATACGTCTCCCCCGATTCGAACAGCGGCAACTACGCGAGCGGCAATCCGCTCGTGCACATCCGCGCCATTCCCGAAGGCGGCCCGGTCGGAAGCATCGTCGAAACAAACCTGCCGTACACGTTCTACGATCGCTTCACGACCATCGGCCCCGCCTATCCGCGGACGATGGATCGCCGTCAGCCGCTGCCGTCGACGTTCGCGGCGCGCTGGATTCAGGGCGGTGCCGCAGGCTTCAACACCTCGTACGAAATCTGGCGCGAAGGCTACACGGGAGCGGGAGCCGCATGCGCTCGATATGCCGACAACTCATCGAAGCAGGGTGTCGATGTGGTCCGCTTCGACGAACACGAAAATTCGTTCGCGCTCGGCACCGGCATCGTCATATGCACGCCGCCACCACTGAGCATTCTCTCGCTGCCGGCGACCGCGAGCGTCCCGTCGTCGTCGTCGGTCTTTCCGCAGAACCAGGAAGCCGATGTCGCCGGCTGGATGTACATCAATGTCAGCAACGGCGGCTCGCCGGCGTACAGCGCGCTTCCCGGCCGCGACATGAAGACCGGCTCGAGCACCGTGACGACGTGTGCGCGCCAGAGTCAGAGCTGGATCGTCGCGACGATGAGTGCGGAAGGACGCTATTCCGCGACGTGGGACGCCACGCCGCTCGGCAACGGCTGCTCGATCTCACCGAAGCGGGACTCGCAAATCGGACCGGCGGCTGGCTCGACGCCGTGACCGTGCGATGATTCGCGAATGAGCGACAAAACCATCCTCGTGACCGGCGCCACCGGCGATCTTGGCAGCGTCGTGCTGCCGCGACTCCTTCGCGATTACCGCTGCGCGGTGCTGTATCGCTCGCAGTCGGGCTGGTCGCGTTTGCAGGAAGCGATCGGCGCGAACGATCGGCTCGTCGGGTATCCGGGCGAGCTCGCCGATGAAGCGAGCATTCGGCGCGGCGCCGAGCGCGCCGCGCCGCTTCACGGCATCGTGCACATGGCCGGCGGGTTCACACCGATGTCGACGACGCACGATTTCGAACAGATGCTCGAACTGAATCTGCTGAGCGCCGTGCGCGCCTTCCGCTCCGCCGTTCCGGATCTCGCAGACGGCGGACGGATCGTCGCCATCAGCACGATCTCGACGGTGACGAAAGCGGGCGGCGCGACCGCGTACGTCGTTTCGAAATCGGCGCTCAACGCGTACGTCGAATCACTCGCGAAAGAGCTTCGTCCGCGCGGCATCACCGTCAACGCACTGCTCTGCGGTCCGATGGATACGGAGAAGAACAAGGAAAGCATGCCGCCGGAGAAGCTCGTGCCGCGCACGCGGATCGCCGAGTCGATCGCGTTTCTGCTCAGCGAAGCGGCCGGCTCGACGAGCGGACAATTAATCGCCGTCGCGTAGGGAACATCCCTCTCCCCGCCCGCGCGGAGAGAGGGTGATGGCGTTCAGTAGCTGAGTGTGCCGTTCTTATTGCCGATGCCGGTTAGCGCCACACTCGACGACTGGATCGCGCCGGACGATGTGCGGCAGAGCGCCGACACCGTCGCGCCGCTCGCGTTCGCGGTCACGCTGATCGACCCGCAGCTCTGCTGGAACGTCGCCGGCGCCGAGCCGCTGGCGACGAGGCGGCCGTTGCTGTTGCCGATTCCGCGAATGACGACGGAGGTGTTGTTCGGGCTGCCGGCGGCGTTGAGACAGGTCGCCTGCAGCGCAGCGTTCGTTCCCTGATAGACGACGGTGTAATTCGAGCAGGTTCCCTGGAAGGTGCTGGCGCTCTGAGCGAACGATGCGGTGGCGAACAGGGCGACGAGAACGACGACAAACGCGATCTTCTTCATGAATGACTCCCTCTCTGTTGGGTTGCGTTTAATGCGCTCCGGAATGAAGCGCCCTGCAACAGGAGAGACTTGATGCCGTAATTCTCTACCGGGACAATTCTTACCCTTACTTCCGGATGTTCAGGCCCCAGCCGGTGTCGATCAGCCACTGCATCAGCTCTTTCGCCGGCACCGGTTTGCTGAGCCAGTAGCCCTGCGCGAGATCGCAGCCGAGGTCGCAGAGCATCTTCCACGTCGCCTCGTCCTCGACCCCTTCGGCGCAAACCTGTTTACCGAGGTTGTGGGCGAGGTCGATGACGGTACGGACGATCGCCGCGTCGGCGTCGTTCGTCGCCATTCCGCCCACGAACGACTTGTCGATCTTGATCTCGTCGACCGGCAGCTGGCGCAGATGGATGAGCGACGAATAGCCGGTGCCGAAATCGTCGACCGACAGCCGCACGCCCATCGATTGCAGCATCGCCAGAATGGCCAGCGCATGCGCCGGGTCGGCCATGATGCTGCTCTCGGTGATCTCGATCTTCAGGAAACGCGGATCGACGTGCCACTTCGTCAGCAGCGCGTCGACCTTCGATGGCAGCGTCTGTTCCTGCAGGCTCTTCGCCGAGACGTTCACCGCGAGATGCACCGGCGCGCCCATGTCCTGCCACTCGCGGCACTGCTGCAGCGCGCGATCGAGAATCCAGTCGGTGATCGTCCGAATGAGTCCTGTGCGTTCCGCGATCGGAACAAATGCCGCCGGCGCGAGCAGTCCGCGCGTCGGGTGATTCCATCGAATGAGCACCTCGGCGCGCGTGACAAGGCCGCTCTTCAGATGCAGCTTCGGCTGGTAGTACAGCTCGAACTCGTTTCGCTCGATGGCGGTCCGCATCTCGACGACGAGCGTCAGGTGATCGCTGTTGCGCGATGCCTCGGCGTCTTCGCGATGGAACGTGTAGCCCGACTGCGCTTCCTTCGCGGCGTACATCGCCACGTCGGCGCGACGCATCAGCGTGCGCGCATCGGCTCCGTGCGTCGGATACATGGCGATGCCGATCGAGCCGCCGACTTCCAGGACCTGACCTTCGACGACGAACGGCTGCTGCAGCGTGTTGAGGATGCGCCGCGAGACGGCAGCGACCTCATTCGAATCCTGCACGTTCGGAACGACGACTGCGAACTCATCGCCGCCGAGACGCGCGACCGTGTCATTCGGCCCGATCTGATTGCGCAGACGAAAGGCCACCTGCTTCAGCAGCACGTCGCCGAAGTGATGCCCGAATGAATCGTTCACTTCCTTGAAGCGGTCGAGGTCCATCAGCATCAGACCGACCGAGCCGCCATCGTGACGCGCGTCGGTCAGAGCGACCTCGAGCCGCTCGTACAACATCGCGCGATTCGGCAGATCGGTCAGCGCGTCATGCATCGCCTGATGGCGCAGCATCACCAGCTGATTCTTGCTCTCGCTGACGTCGCGAACGAATGACACCCAGTGCGTCAGCTCGCCGGCATCGAGCACCGGAACCAGCGCGAGCTCGAGATCGAATTCCGTTCCGTCTTTGCGCCGCGCCGTCACCTCGGCATCGAACGCTTTGTTCTCGAAGACGTGCCGCATCAGCGCGTCGTAGAAAACGTAGTCGCTCTCGACGATGCCGAATGCCAGCGGCGTCTGCCCGATCACGTCTTCGCGCAGGCAGCCGAAGATCGCACAGAAGCCTTCGTTGACGAATGCGATGCGCGGTCCGACCGCTTCGACCGCCGGCGTGAGGATGGCGATTCCCTGCCCCGCGACGCGCACGGCGGTGCTCAGCAGGCGGAGCTGGGCGTTGTCGTAACGCTGCTCGGCGAGCGCTCGTTCAAGTGCTTCCGAATCGAGCGGCGTCGTCGTCCACGGCGTCCGGAAAAAGGTGAGCTCGGACATGGGGAGAGAGGATGATACCTCTCTCCCCGGCGAGTGCGGTGGCGGCTTCAGGGAAAGACGATTTCTTCGATCTTCGCGAAGTTGTAGTAGACGAACTGGCCGGTCGTGCGGTCGCGGCTGACGAAGTCGACTTCGTTGCCGAAGCAGCTGTCGTTGAAGTAGACCAGCGTCGACTCGCCGCTCTTCATCTCGACGCGCAGCGACATCACCGGACCGAGCGTGCAGCACGCCGAATAGTTCGACGAGATGGCCGGACCGATGATCCGCTTGAACTCGTCCTTCGCCGGCTCCCACTTCGAGCCGTCCGGCTTGCAGAAGTTGCCGGTATCGAACTTCGCGTAGCCGCTGAACGGGATGAGATACGCGAACTGCGAGGTCTCGTAGTCGAGGATGTGCGAGGAGCCGTCGCTCTCGCGAATCGTGATCGTCGATTTCGGCGCGAGTCGAAGCTCGATCGCCGTCGTCGCGCTCACTTTGATCGTCTGCGATGCGGCGGTGTAGCCCCAGCGCTGCGCGGTCAGCGTCGTGTTGCGGTTGAGCGGAACTTTGATGCTGTAGCGTCCCTGCGAATCGGCGGTGACGGTACGTCCTTCGTTGACGACCTGCGCCTGGAAAACGGGCGCATTGCTGGCGGAGTCAAGGACCGTTCCGGTGATGACGATGAGCTCGTCGGGCGCAGCCTGCAGAACGACTCGGCGGCGCGTGGCGGCGTGGAGCGGAGCCGTGAGCGCGCAGGCGGCGACGAACGCCATCAGGCCTGCACGTCGGTGTTGGGAAAGAATCATGGGTGGGTATCTCCTCCGGGTTTGATGACATTCAGACGCGGGCGGCGTCGCGATCGTTACATCTTAGACGATGGTTGTACGGCGCGACCGCGTGTATCGTTTGCCGCGCCCGGCAGTCATGGCGACACGATTGCACGCTGCCCGCCCGAAAGAAGGAACGCATGCGAGAGATGAAAATTCTATCCACGACCGCCCTCCTCTTACTTGCCGCAACTGCTGCGAACGCCGCCACTCCGGAGACGAAGAAACCGATGACGAGCACAGCCACGATTACCACTTCGATGCCGGGAGCGCCGACGGTCGACGACGCGAAACGCTTCGTTGATGATGCCGAGGCGCGGCTGGCCGCGATGAACGTCGAACAACAGCGCGCCGAGTGGGTCGCGGAAAACTTCATCACATACGACACGCAGATCATCACCGCCGCCGCGTCGGAACGTCAGACCGCCCTCGGCGTCGCACTCGCCAAAGAAGCAGCTCGCTTCGATCAGTTGCAACTCCCGTACGACCTTCGCCGCAAGCTCGATCTCATCAAGCTCGCACTCACTACGCCCGGGCCTGGCGATCCGCAGAAGAACGCCGAGCTTTCGCGCATCCTCGCCGAGCTGAGCGCGACGTACGGCTCCGGCAAATACTGTCCGCCCGGCGCGAGCGGCGACAAATGCCTCGACATCGAAACGATCACCGAGATCATGCAGACCAGCCGCGATCCGAAGCGGCTGCTCGAAGTGTGGAACGGCTGGCACACCGTCTCGAAACCGATGCGCGCGCCGTACTCGCGCTTCGTCGAACTGACCAATGAAGGAGCGCACGAGCTCGGGTACAAAGACGCCGGTGCGATGTGGCGCTCGAAGTACGACATGCCGCCCGATGCCTTTACCGCGGAAGTCGATCGCCTCTGGACGCAGGTCAAGCCGCTGTACGACTCGCTGCACTGCTATGTGCGCTGGAACCTGACGAAGAAATACGGCGCCGACGTCGTCCCTCCCGGTAAACCGATTCCCGCGCATCTGCTCGGCAACATCTGGGCGCAGGAGTGGGGAAATGTTTATGACGTCGTGAAGCCGGCCGACACGCCGGCGAGCTACGACCTCACCGAGATTCTGAAAGCGCGCAAAGAGATCGACGAGATCGCAATGGTGCGATACGGCGAAGGCTTCTTCACTTCGCTCGGATTCGCGCCGCTGCCGAAAACTTTCTGGGAGCGCTCGCTCTTCACGCAGCCGCGCGATCGCGACGTCGTCTGCCACGCCAGCGCGTGGGACATCGACGACAAAGACGATCTGCGCGTGAAGATGTGCATCCGCAAGACGGCCGATTACTTCACGACGATCCATCACGAGCTCGGCCACAACTTCTATCAGCGCGCGTACAACACGCAGCCGTTCCTCTACAAGAACAGCGCGAACGACGGCTTCCACGAAGCGATCGGCGACACGATCGCGCTGTCGGTGACACCGAGCTATCTCGTGAAGCTGGGACTGATCGACAAAGAGCCGCCGGCGTCGGCCGACATCGCGCTGCTGCTGCGCGACGCGCTCGACAAGGTCGCCTTCCTGCCGTTCGGAATCATGATCGACAAGTGGCGCTGGAAGGTTTTCTCCGGCGAAGTGACGCCGGCCGATTACAACAAGGCGTGGTGGGATTTGCGGCGCCAGTATCAGGGGGTCGCCGCGCCGAACGAGCGGAGCGAAAGCGATTTCGATCCGGGCGCGAAATACCACATCGCCGCGAACGTGCCGTACGCGCGCTACTTCCTCGCGCGCATTCTCCAGTTCCAGTTCCACCGCGCGCTGTGCGAGACGTCCGGCTACAAAGGACCACTCAACCGCTGCTCGATTTACGGCAACAAAGCGGCCGGCGAGCGACTGGCGAAGACGCTGGCGATGGGACAGTCACGCCCGTGGCCGGACGCGCTCGAAGCGCTGACCGGACAACGCCGGATGGATGCGACCGCGATCGTCGATTACTTCGCACCGCTGAAGTCGTGGCTCGATCAGCAGAACAAAGGACAAACGTGCGGTTGGTGAGAGAACAGGCATGAGGCATGGGGGATGAGGAATGAGTCGCTTCGCGTCCAGCGACTTCACTCATGCCTCATGCCTCATGCCTTCCATTCGCTTCTCAACGTCGAATACATCACGGCGTCGAGGTACTCGTCCCATTTTTTATGATGCTGGCGCAGCGTTCCTTCGTATTGCATTCCGAGCTTCTGCATCACGCGGCCTGATGAGGGATTGCGGCCGAAGTGGGCGGCGAAAATCCTGTTCAGGTTGAGCGTTTCAAAACCGTACTGCATGACCGCGTGTGCGGCTTCGGGCGCGTAGCCGCGGCCCCAGTACGGAACGCCGATCCAGTAGCCGAGCTCTCCCCGATCGTAATCGCGATGCACACGCAAACCGATGGTACCGATGAACTCATCGCCGTCGCGGAGCGCGATCGCGAAGACGGTCTCTTCGCCCGTCTCGGTGTGCGTGCGAATCCACTCCTCCGCCGCTCCTTCCGGATACGGATGCGGAATCGAAAGCGTGTTCGCCGCGATCTCGTATGCACTGGCGAGTCGCTGAATGTCGGGCGCATCGGCGAGCGTCAATGAACGCAGGACGAGCCGTTCGGTGGTGAGGACGACATCGGAGCTCATGCGCCGATTGTAGCGACGACGTCGGCGACGCGCGCACGCAACTCGCCGCGATCGAATTCGATCCGCTCGTGCTCGAGCGCATCGAGCAGCGAGCGCAACGCACGCAGCGCGTCACCGCGATCGCTTCGCTCCGCGAGCAACATCGCCGGCTCGAGTTTGCGTCGCTGCAGCCACGCGTCGACCGCGTCGCGAATTTCGGCGGGTGAGCGTCCGACGACGAGCGCATCGAGCTCGCGCTTGCGGCTCCACGCGCGAAGCAGCCGCGGGAACGTGAGCACGAGCGCGATCAGCGCGAGCATCGCGCCGATGATCCACGGTCCGTACTGCGCAACATTCGCAGCACGCGCGCGCGGCGCAATTCCTTCGCCGTGCGGCGGCAGCGCTGCATCGCTCGCCGCTTCGACCGTGAGCGTCTGCGCTTCGCAGCGCAGCTCCGACCGCTCGCCGTTGCTGGTGACGATCGTCGACGCAATCGGCGGGATGTTGAACCGTCCGTCGTGCGCGGGAAAGATCAGATAGCGCCACGTCCGCGTCATCGTCGCGTCGACACGCGAGCGCGACACGGAGACCTTTCCATCGCCCTGCTGAAACGTGCCGTCGATCGGACCGGCGAAGCGCGGCGCTGCAGCAGCGCGCAGGTTGCCGCGACCCATCAGTGTCACCGGCACGACGACCGGTCCGCCGCCCGTCTGCACAGCCGGCGCGCAACGAAGCGAGAGATCGCCCGCGGCGTCGACCGGCGGGCCGGGCGGGAGCGGCTTCACGTTGATCGTCAGCGGCGCGGAACGCCACCGCACCTCTTCGACGCGCCCTTCGAATCGTCCCCACGGCAGCGTGCGGCCGGTCGGCATCATCACCGCCGCGGCAATCGACAGCGGTCCGACGCTCAGCGTTCCGCTGCGCAACGGAAAGAGCGCGACGCGGCGCACCGGCAGCCGCTCGATGATCAGGTTGTCCATCGTTTCGCGCCGCGGCGACTCCCCGTTCACCGGAATCTCCTCGGCCCAGAAGTCGTCTAGCTTCGGTCCGTCCGTGATGCCCCACTGTTCGAGCGTCGCCGCGTTGTAGAGCGTCCACGTGACGACGACTTCCTGACCGGCGAAGACTTCGTTGCGATCGGTTTCGGCGACGACGAAGATCGGCGGCCGGCCGTCGGCGATCAGTCCGCGCAATACCGTGAGCGCATCGTTCGAACCGGCCGCACGATCGGGAACGACTTCCGCCGTCACCGCTTCGAGCGTGTCGCGCAAACCGGACGGCAGCTGCAGCACGATCGGTCCCGCGACCGCTTCTCCTTCGCCGCGTGGCCGCGCGACGTAACGAAGGATGCGCTGATGCGAGGCCGTTCCGTTGACGAAGCTGTACGATGTCGAGGTCGACGGCTCCCCCTCGATGATGAGGTTCTTCAGCGGGATCTCGACCGAGTCGAGCGATGCGAAATCGCCTTCCAGCGTGACCGTGATCGTGACCGTGTCGCTCGTCGTGATCGACTTGCGATCGAGATAGAGCTCGTTGGCGAAGAGTGGCGCCGCGAGCAGCACGAGTGCGGCGAGCGCGCGCTTCACCATCCGATCCTGCGCTCCTCCGGCCGCTGCTTGCGCATGCGCGAGAGCTCTTCCTTCTCCTGCTGCTGCACCGCGCGCAGCAGCGCGTCGGCGTTCGCATCGCCGGTGCCGCGATCCTGCGGCTGATCGGGCTTGCGCGCGTCCTTGCCGTTCTGCTGCGGCTGCGGTTGCGGCTGTTTGCCGCCGGCGCCGTTCTGGCCTCCACCACTACCTGACGACTGCATCGCTTTGCGCGCAAGCGCGATCTCGAGATTGCGCTTCGCCTGCGCGTCGTTCGGCCGGAGTCGCAGCGCGGCGGTGTAATCACGGATCGCGTAATCGAATGACTTCGCCGCCAGCGCACTGTTGCCGCGGTTATAAAGCGCATCGGCGCGCAATGTCGGATCGGACATCGCGCGCTCGAGCGCCGCCGAGCCTTCTTCGCGATTGCCGGCGGCGACCTGCGATGTGCCGAGGTTGTAGGCGGCGGCGGGTGAAGGACGGAGCGCGTTCGCTTCGCGGAACGATTTCGCCGCGGCCGGGTACTCCTTCTTCGCGAACGCCTTCACCCCTTTCGCGTTCGCCGCATGCGCGTTCGTCGGACGCAGAAAGAGATCGGTCCAGCGAAGCAACAGCAGCAACATCGCCACGATCATTCGGCACCTCGATTGGCGAGCGAGCCACCGATGAGCGCGAGAAACGCCAGCGCCAGCGGCCACTGAAAGCGCTCGATCGGCACCTGCACTTCGCGTTTGCGCGTGACGGCGCCGCGCTGCGATGCGACGAGCGAATCGAGCGCGTGCTCGGCAAACGGATTCTCGAAGAAGCGGCCGCCGGTCGACTGTGCGACGTGCTCCATCACTTCGGGATGCGCGTACGTAACGATCGCATCGCCGCTGGCGTCGCGCAGCTCGCCGGCGCCGGTCGGAATCGTCGCGCCGCGGCGCGAGCCGACCGAGATCGCCGTCACCGCCACGCCTTTCGAGCGGAGCAGGCGCAGCGCGTCGTCGAGCTTCGGCCCCTGATCCTCTCCATCGGATATCAGCACGACGTCAGCCTTCTGCTGCGGATCGGAATCGATCAGCCGCAGCGCGGTGCGCAACGCGTTCGCGAAGTCGGAGCCGGGCTCGGACAGATCGCCGGGTCCGATCGAGTCGATGAGCGCATTGACCGCATCCCCGTCAATCGTCAGCGGCGACGCAACCTCGGCATCCGCCTCGAACAGCACCAGTCCGACGCGTCCCGGATCGGCGTCGACGATCCGCTTCGCGATCGCTTTCGCCGCTTCGAGCCGCGAAGTGCCGACATCTTCCGCCGCCATGCTTTGCGAAACGTCGAACACGAGGATGCGATTCGACTGCGTCGTATCGAGCGGCATCAGCGTGTAACCGGCGCGCGGTCCGGCCAGCGCGACGATCGCCAGCGCCAGCGCTGCAGTCAGCACGTACGGACGAAGCACGCGCGCCGGATTGGCGACGCCGCGCAGCCGTTCGGAGATGAAGCGTCGCGCGAGGCGTTCGCGCTCGCGTTCGCGCGCGAAGAGCAAAACCAGTGCGAACGGCACGAGCGCAAGCAGCCAGAGAATGTACGGCGCGCGGAACGTCATGCCGGCACCTTCTGCAATACAGTCTCGCCGAGGAGGAGCGAGAGGGCGAAAACGAGGAGGGAGAGGATGAGCGGCGTCAGATAGAGCTCGTCGATCCGTTCGCTCTTCGGCGCGGAGAGTCGCGTCTTTTCGAGCACGTCGATGCGGCCGAGGATGTCGCCCATCGTCGCGGCGTCGGTCGCGCGGAAATAGGCGCCACCGGTCATCTTCGCGATCGCGGCGAGCGTCTGTTCGTCGAGATCGCCGGTGACGACGTCGTAGTACTTCTCGATGTCGCCGGTGAGCGCGTTCTGCCGATAACGCGGCATCAGGATGCGGCCGCGGCTGCCAACGCCGATCGTGTAGATGCGAATCCCGCTGCGCGTTGCGAGTTGCGCGGCGGTGAGCGGCTCGATCGAGCCGGCGTTGTTCACGCCGTCGGTGACGAGGATGATCACGCGCGTCCGCGAGCGCGACGTGCGCAGCCGATTCACGCTCGTGGCGATGGCGTGACCGATGGCCGTGCCGTTGCCGTTGTCGCCGATCTCCGCTTTCTCGAGAATCGCCTTCGCCACTTCGCGATCGAACGTGATCGGCACGCGCGTCGCGGCGCGTCCGCCGAACGTGACGATGCCGACGCGATCGTCCTGGCGTCGCGCGATGAAGTCGCCGATCAGATCCTTGGCAACGGCGAAGCGGTTGCGCGGCTTGAAGTCTTCCGCGGCCATGCTTCCCGACGCGTCGAGCGCGATGACGATGTCGATGCCGTAGCGATCGCTCGTCGCCAGCCGCGTGACGCGTTGCGGCCGCGCCAGCGCGACGACGAGCAGCAGCGCCGCGATGCATTCGAGGACGAACGGCAGCGACGACAGACGGACACGCAGCGTTCGCCGCGCCGCGACGAGCGAAAGAGATGACATCGGAAATGCCGCGAAACGCTCGCGCCGATCGCGAATGATGAGAACGATTCGCGCGATGACGACGAGCGCCAGCGCGAAGAGCAACGGCGAAGCGAAGCGCGTCATGCGGCGAGCTCCAGCGCGCGTCGCGCGATCGCTTCGAAGTCGTCGCGGGACACTTCGTCGGTCGAGAACTTTTCGATGTCGCCCGCCGCAAGAATGATCGCCACGTCATCCCGAGCGTCAGCGAGGGATCTGCGCGGGTGGGGCGCGCTGATGCCGGCGTCGTCGCGCGCCGCCCACCCGGATCCCTCGCTCACGCTCGGGATGACAGCGAGCACCTCCGTTGTGGTCAGGTCCGCCGACACCGCCGACGTTGCGGCGAGATACGCGCGCACGGCATCGGCGAGTCCGGCCCAGCGCAGCGGCTGCGGGCGCGACAACAGCAGCTCCACCGCGCGGCGAAACCGTTCGTCGGGCGGCAGCAGCGTCGCCATCGCCGGTTTGGCAACCGGGGCGCGCTTCGACATCCGCATCGCCGCGTACCACGCGACCGCGGCGGCGAGTGCGGCGATCCCGATGGCGATGAACGGCAGTCGCTCATACGGCTCGGCGCGCGGAGGCTTGAGCGGCGCCGGCGCCATCGGATCGTTCGGCGCGATCACCGAGCGCACCGGGACGATCATGTTGCGGAACGCGACGTCGCCGGAAATGCCGCTCAGCGCGAACGGCCGCGGCTTGAACGTCCGGATGACGACGCGCTTTCCCTGCTGCGAGACGAGCTCGTAATCGGGCGAGGCTTTGAGCACGACCGGCGCCTGTTCGAAATCGACGGTGATCAGATCGCCGACGGACGGCTGCGCCGGATGAAACGTCGCGGAGATCAGGAGAAGGATCGCGATCATCGTCTGCGGGCTACGCGCTCGCGGAAAAAGCGCAGCAGCGCGCGATCGTACGGCACGGCGGTGGAGACGGCGAGGTGATCGACGTTGGCGGCGCGGAAGCGGCGCGCCAGGACTTCCGACCGTTGCGCGGCGCGGCGTCCGACGTCGCTGCGGGCGAGATCGATGAGCCGCGGCTCGCCGGTCTCGGCGTCGACGATGCGCGCCAGTCCGCGCGCGGGAAAGCGCTCTTCGCGCGGATCGACGATCGAGATGGCGATGACGTCGTGCCGCCGGTTGAGCCGGCGCAGCGTCCGCTCGAAATTGAGATCGAGAAAATCGGAGACGATGATGACCACGGCGCGCTTCGCGCTGACCCGCTCGAGAAACGTCACCGCGTAATCGAGATCGGCGCTGCCGCGGCAACCCTGCATCGCCGCGTCGGCCGCCGCGCGCACGAGAACCTGCGCATGCGCGCGTCCGCGATGCGGAGGCATGAACGTGCGAACCGTGTCGCTGAAGAGCATCAATCCCACGCGGTCGTAGTTCTGCACCGCGGAAAAGGAGAAGACGGCCGCCAGCTCCGCGGCGATGTCGCATTTCCGCCAGTCGACGGAGCCGAACGCCATCGAACCGGAGACGTCGATCGCGACGAGGATCGTCAGGTCGCGCTCTTCGATGAACTCCTTCACATGCGGCGCGCCCGATCGCGCGGTGACGTTCCAGTCGATGGTGCGAATGTCATCGCCCGGCTGATACTCGCGCACCTGCGAGAACTCGATGCCGCGTCCGTGAAAGGCGGAGTGGTAATCGCCGGCAAACCCGCCGCGAATGAGTCGCGAGGAGAGAATCTCCAAATCATGAACGCGCCGGCGGAGCGGCGTTTTCAAATCCCGGGGTTTGCGCTTGAAGAAGTTCATGGTCCAGCACTCTGCACTCAGCACTCAGCACTACGGGACGGGTACCGTCCCGAGTATCTGATCGATAATCCGGTCCGCGGTCATGTTCTCCGCGGCCGCTTCGTAGCTGAGCACGAGTCGATGGCGCAGGACATCGTGCGCGATCGCTTTCACATCCTCGGGAATGACGAACGTTCGTCCGCGCAGGAACGCGTGCGCTTTCGAAACGTGCGCGAGTGCGAGCGTCGCGCGCGGGCTGGCGCCGAACGCGATGTGCGGCGCGAGCGACGGCAGTCGGTGCTCGGACGGTTTTCGCGTCGCGCCGACGATCGCCACGATATAGCGCGCGATCCGATCATCGACGTGCACCGCCGCGGCGAGCTTCGCCGTTTCGTGAATGTCGCTCAGCGTGATGACTCGCGACACGCTCACAGGATCCGCTGTCGGATCGAGGTACCTTCCGAGAATTTTCACTTCCTCCTCGGCGGCCGGATAGTCGACGCGCAGCTTCATCACGAAACGATCGACCTGCGCTTCCGGCAGCGCGTACGTTCCTTCGTGCTCGATCGGATTCTGCGTGGCGATGACGACGAACGGATCGGGCAACGGATACGACGTGTCGCCGATCGTCACCTGCCGTTCCTGCATCGCTTCGAGCAGCGCCGACTGCACCTTGGCCGGCGCGCGGTTGATCTCATCGGCGAGCACGAGGTTCGCGAAGATCGGACCGAAACGCGCGTTGAAGCCGCGCCCGGCCGGATCGAAGATCAGCGTGCCGGTGATGTCGGCGGGCAGGAGGTCGGGTGTGAACTGAATGCGCTTGAACGTCGCGTCGATCGCCGAGGCGAGGGTTTTGACGAGAAGCGTCTTGGCGAGACCGGGCAGTCCTTCGACGAGGACGTGGCCGCGGATGAGCAGCGCGATGAGCAGGCGCTCGACGATCGTTTCCTGACCGACGACGACGCGCGACACCTCCGCGCGCAGACGTTGCATGGTTTCGTGTGGTTCCATCGCCGACAAGGATAAAGTTCGCGGGCGCCGATGCCGAAAAAGAAATGGGGACAGAATTTCCTTCGCAACCGCGGAGCGGTCGACCGGATCGTCGAAGCGGTCGAGCCGCGCCCTGGCGAGCTCGTCGTCGAGATCGGTCCCGGTGAAGGCGTCCTGACCGAAAAGCTGGTTGCCGTCGCCGGCGACTTCATGGCCATCGAGATCGATCCGGAGCTCGCGGAAAAACTGCAGCAGCGTTTCGGCGATCGCATCGTGAACGCCGACGCGCTCGACGTCCCGCTCCCCGACCGGCCGTGGCGCGCCGTCGGAAATCTCCCCTACAACGTCGGCACGCCAATCCTTCGCCGCGTCGTCGCGTCGGAGCACTGGCAACGCGCCGTGTTCATGCTGCAGAAGGAAGTGGCGGAACGAATCGTCGCGAAGCCGCGCGATGAGGCGTACGGCTACCTGACGCTTTACGTGCAGCTCTTCGCAAAAGCGAAGGTGCTGATGACGCTCGAGCCGAAGTCGTTCTATCCGCCGCCGAAAGTGCGCAGCGCCGTCGTCGTGCTCGAGCCGGATCGGAAGCCGTTCGCGAGCGAGGAGCTGATCGAGCTGATCTCGCTCTCGTTCCGGATGCGCAGAAAGAAACTCGTCAACAACCTGACGAAGTGGCCGCGCGAGCAGGCGGTCGCGGCGATCGCTGCAGCGGGATTGGGCGAAGGAGTTCGCGCTGAAGAAATGGGGCTTTTTGAGTTTGAACGGTTACGCCAGGAACTCGGAAGGTGCTGAGTGCTGAGTGCAGAGTGCTGAGTGCTGAGTCAAAGGATGACCGAGCGGAGCGACTCAGCACTCTGCACTCAGCACTCAGCACCGGGTTTGGCGTACATGACCACTTCCGGGTGCGCCACAAAAATCCCCAACTCTTCTCCCGTAAAGCGACCGGCGAACGTCATTCCGATTTTCCGCATCACGGCCAGCGACGGCTCGTTGTCCGGATGCGCAATCGCGACGACGCGCCGCAGCTGCAGCACGTTCAATCCGTACGCGACCGCGGCGCCGCCCGCTTCCGCGGCGTAACCGTGTCCCCAAACATCGGGCGCGAGCCACCAGCCGGTCTCGACGTCATTTCCTTTGCGCAGCGGTTGCAGTCCGGCCAGACCGATCACGCGATCGTCTTCCTTGCGCACCATCGCGCCCATGCAGAAGCCAGCGTTTTCCAGATGCCGCTGCTGGCGCGCGAAAAATTCATCGACGTGCTCGTCGCTCCAGACTGCGCCGCGTCCGAGGTAGCGAGTCACGCGGATGTCATCGACGAGCGCGCGAAAGATCGGACGATCGCTCGCCTGCCACCCTCGAATGTACACGCGCTCCGCGTCGATGCGATACGTCACTGCGCTTTCGCCCATCCCGCTTCGTACTTCCACGGTTTCTGTCCCGCGGCGCCTTCGGCGAATCGAATGTCGACGTACTCTTCGAACGCGATGTCGCGATCGAGCACGCCGGTCTCACGCATCAGCTTCGTGACGATCTCGAAGTCGGCTTTTCGCGGCGAGAGCGGCTCGTACTTCACCCGATCTTCCGGCTTGAGCAGCGCCCAGCGCAGCAGCTTCGGATCCTGTCGATAGTAATAACGTCCGACGAAATCGGCCGCCTGCGTGCGGTGCGCGCGGCGACGCGCTTTCTCTTCGAGCCACAATCCCGAACGGGCGATACCGTCGACGAGCACCTGTACCGCTTCGGGACGATGATCGATGACGTCCTGCCGCACGACGAGCACGCACGACATGTAATCGGGCCAGTACTCGCGCGCGTGAAAGAGCACGCGTCCGCGTCCCGACATTTCTGATTGCGACGGAAACGGCTCGCCCATCGAAAACGCGTCGATGGCGCCCGCGGCCAGCGCACCGGCGACGTCGGGCGGCGCCATCTCGACCAGATGGATATCCGACGGCTTCATCCCGTTGATCTTCATCGCGCGGAACAGAATCAGCCGCTCATCCGAAAAACGGCTCGGAACGGCGACGACACGTCCCCTGAGGTCGGTGAATTTCTTCACCGGCCCGTCCTTCTGCACGACTACGGCCGATCCGTAGCGATGCCCGAGATAGACGATCTTCACCGGAACGCCCTGAGCACGCAGGGCGATGGCCATCGGCGCGACCATGAACGCCGCCTGCATCTTGTTGGACATCAGCGCTTCTTTGATCTCAGGAAAACCCTGAAAGAGGCGCGGAACGAAAAGCTGTCCGGACTTCGAGTAGGCGGAGATGTAGTCGGTAACCGGGCACGCGAGGTGTCACGTCACAGGGATGTACGCAACGTTCAGCTTCCGCTTCGCGAGCGGCAGCCGATCGTTCATCAGTACCGCCCAGTTCACGTTCAGGTACAGATGACCTGCCGTGATCGCGGCGATCCAGGTGAGCGTGTATGCGAGAAGTTTGCGCATGGAACCTCCAAATGATGAATGCGGAATGATGAATGCTGAATGGGTTTATTCATCATTCAGCATTCATCATTCATGATTCCTTGAATCCCCACCTAACCCACTTAAAACGCTCAGCGCGGCGAATCGCAACGTCGAGCACCAACCCGATGCCTCCGATGAGCAGCATACCGGCGACGACGAGGTCGTAGCGTTTGCCGGCGTTGCGCGCGTCGATGATCAGGTAGCCGAGTCCGGAATCGACGGCGATCATTTCCGCGGCGACGAGCACCAGCCAGGCGACGCCGAATGCGATGCGCAATCCGACGAGGATGCGTGGCAGCACCGCCGGAAAAACGATGCGCCGCATCTGCTGCGCAGGCGTCAGTCCGAAGTTGCGTCCTGCCTGGAGAAAGACCGGCGGAACGTCGCGCACTCCGTTCATCGCCGCAACGACGATCGGGAAAAACGACGCGAGAAAAATCAGGAAGATCGGCGCGAGATTGCTGACGCCAAACCAGATCACCGCGAGCGGCATCCACGCCAGCGGCGAGATCGGCCGCATCATCTGAATGAGCGGATTGAATGCGCGCGCCAGCGGCGGATACCAGCCGAGCAGAATGCCGGTCGGAACGCCGAGCACGACCGCGAGCAGATAACCGGCCGCGACGCGAAAGAGTGAATCGGCGATGTAGTGCCAGAGCAGGCTCTTCTCCGCCAGCGTCACGACCGCCTTTCCGACCGCGAGCGGACTCGGAAAGATCTTCGTTCCGCTCAGACGCACCGCGTAGTGCCATGCGACGAGCAGCACGGCGGCGGTGATGACTGGCAGAACGATCTTGCGCATGGCGTCAGACCTGATGCGCGAGTCCGATCTCCGCGAAGATCGAATCGCGCAGCTCGATGTAGCGCGGCGACGAGAGGTCGCGCGGATGCGGGATGTCGATGTCGACGATCCGCTGAATGTGGGCGGGACGCTGCGACATCACGACGACGCGATCGGCGAGTTGCACCGACTCTTCGATGTCGTGCGTGACGAAGAGCACCGTCTTCCGCTCCGTCTGCCAGATGCGCAGCAGCTCGCGACGCATCTGCAGGCGCGTGATCGAATCGAGCGCGCCGAACGGCTCGTCGAGGTAGAGCACGTCGGGATTGACGGCCAGCGCGCGCGCCACTTCGAGGCGCTGCTTCATGCCGCCGGAAAGCTCGCGCGGATACGCGTGCTCGAAGCCGCGCAGCCCGACGAGCTGCACGTAATACGCAATGCGATTGCGCTTCTCCTCTTCGCCGAGACGAAAGAGTCCGAAGCCGATGTTCCCTTCAACGGTCAGCCACGGGAAAACGCCGCGCTCCTGAAAGACGAAGATGCGTCGCGGGTCGGGCTGCGTGACCTGCTCGCCGTCGATCGTCACATGGCCTGACGTCGCTTTCACGAAACCGCCGACGATATTGAGCAGCGTCGATTTGCCGCAACCCGACGGCCCGAGAATGCAGACGAACTCGCCGTCACGAACTTCGAGCGAGACGTCGTCGAGCACCGGCATCTCGCCGAAGCGCATGTTGATGTTGCGAATCGCAACCGTCATTTGACCTCCACCAAAATATCCCGACCCCAGCGCACGATGTCGAGTGTCTCGAGGCGGCGCAGCATCCAGTCGAGCGCGACGCCGATCACGCCGATCAGCACCATCCCTGCGATGACGAGGTCGTAGCGATTGCCGGCGTTGCGCGCGTCGATGATCAGGAAGCCGAGGCCGGAGCTGACGGCGATCATCTCGGCGGCGACGACGACGAGCCATGCGATGCCGAGCGTGATGCGCATGCCGACGATCAGCTGCGGCAGGATCGCCGGCACGATCACGCTGCGCACGAGCTGTCTCTGCGTCAGACCGAAATTCGCCCCCGCCGCGAGATGCACCCCTTCGATGTTGTGGACCGCGTTCATCGCCGTGAGAGTCAGCGGCAGAAACGACGCGAGAAAAATCAGAAAGATTGCCGCGACGTCGCCGACGCCGAACCAGAGGATGGCGATCGGAATCCACGCCAGCGGCGAGATCGGCCGGAGCAGTTGCAGCAGCGGGTTGATGCTCTCTTCTCCGCGGCGCGAGAGTCCGAGTGCGATGCCGCATGGAACCGCGATCATCAGCGCCGACAGATAGCCCCACGTCACGCGAAACAGCGAAGCGACGACATAGCGAAAGAGCAGGCCGCTGACGGCGAGCTCACCAATTGCGCGCGCGACCGCGAGCGGTCCGGGAACCAGCGAATGCGGATGCAGGGCGACGCCGATCTGCCACGCCAGCAGGAACGCGGCAATGCCAGCAATCGGTAACAATCTCCCTGCGCTATTGGACAAACGGGCGCAATTTAACATGCGCCGACCGTAAAATTGCGGCACCACCACTGGAGGCTCCCAATGCGCCGCGCGCTCACGCTGCTCGCCGTTCTTTTCACTCTCGCCGTTGCCCGACCCGCCGCCGCTCAACAGTCGCTGTGCAATCTGCAAATGACGCTCAACTGCACGACTCCGGCTGGCGGCACGTCGACCTGCACGGCCGTGACGATCAATGCGGGAAAGAACGTTTGCAGCGGCGCGTACTTCATCGGCTTTTTCTCCGATGCGCCGCCGGCCACCGCGACGTTCGTCGCGCCGACGAACAACCTCGGTCTCGAAGATTGCATCAACACATCCGACTTTCCGGGTCAGCCGACGGAAGGAGAAGACAGCGGTATCTTCACCTTCTGCTTCGGCGAAGGGAGTCTCGCGCCGGGCAACAGTTTCAACTCCAGCGTGCAGATTCACACGATGACCGGCGTGCCGGCGCAGCTGTCGATCATCGCCTTCACGAGCGTCGACGACTTCCTCAGCGACGACGAGATCGGATCGGCGTTTGCGTTCACTACGCTCACGCCGCCGACCTGCACGCCGGTCGCGAACGTCGCCGCGATCACGCAGTCGGGCGTGCCGTACACCGTGTCGTGGTCGGCCGCTTCGAATCCGCAGACTCTTTACGTCATCGAAGAATCGACGGACGCCAACTTCACCGCGATCGTCAGCACGAACACCGTTCAGGGACTGAGCCGCACCTTCACGCATGATGTGGCGCAGTCGACCACGTACTACTACCGCGTTCGCGCGCAGAACTGCGGCGGCGGTATCGGACCGAACTCCACGCCGGTCGCGATCGTCGTGCAGTCGGCGCCCGCGCAGGGCGCGCGCAACGTCGACGCCGTCGTTCCCTTCGGCAGCACGACGCCGGTGAAAGTTCCGGTCAGCCTGAAGTTCAGCGCCTCCGGCAAAACGGCGCTCGACAACACGTTCACCGCCTTCACCGATCAGCCTTATCTCACCGTCACTCCGTCGAGCGGCACCGTGCCTGCGAACGGAGTCGTGAGCGTCAGCGTCACCGCGAATCCTGCCACGCTGCCGCCCGGCGCGAACACCGGAACGGTCACGGTGACGACCAGCAGCGGCCAGACCGGCAACCTCCCCTTCTCGATCAGTCTCGTGACGCCGGTCGCTCCCGGCGGCAAGACGTTCCCGCCGCCGAACACGCTGGTCATCCCGGTGATCACGCACGTGAACGGCGCGGCCGGTCCGTTCCAGTCGGACGTTCGTCTGACGAACGCCGGCGGTTCGAGCATCGACTACCGGATCAACTTCACGCCGACGCGCACCGACGGAACGCAGAACGGCAAAAGCACGACGATCACGGTTCCATCGGGACAGACGATCGCGCTGAACGACATCGCCAAAGATTTCTTCGGACTCGGCGCGACATCCGATCCGAACGACGTCGGTTTCGGTTCGCTCGAGATTCGTCCGCTGAACAGCACCGCATCGACGACGTTCGCGTCGAGCCGCACGTACGCAACCACGCCGGAAGGAACGTTCGGACAGTACATCGCCGCGACGCCGATCTCCGCTTTCATCTCGAACGGCGGCGGGCTGCCGCTTCCCGGTGAAGGCGTTATTACAGCAGTTTCTCTGCAGCAGATCGCGCAATCAGCACGCTTCCGCACGAACCTCGGGCTGGTCGAAGGCGCAGGCCAGCCAGCCAGCGGTCAGCTTCGCATCTTCGACAACACGCATCTCATCAAGTCGGTGCCGTACTCGCTGCTGCCGGGCGAGCATCAGCAGATCAACAACTTCCTCGCCGTGAACGGAGTGCCGAATCTCGAAGACGGACGGATCGAGGTGACGATCGATTCCGCTACGGGGGCGGTCAGCGCGTACGCGTCGGTGCTCGACAATCTGACGACCGATCCGCTCGCAGTCATGCCGGTACAGGTTGCCGCCGTGAACGCGAGCCGCTTCGTGATTCCGGGCGTCGCGGAGCTGAACAACGGAGCCGCGAACTTCCACTCGGATGTGCGGATCTTCAACGGCGGCATCTTCCCGATCACCGCGAACCTGACGTTCTATCCGCAGCACAATCCCGCCGGCGCGAAGACGACCGCGCCACTGCAGATCGCCGGCGGCGAAGTGCGCGCGCTCGACAACATCGTGCGGACGCTCTTCAACGAATCGGCGACCGGCGGCTCGATCGTCGTGACGACCAGTTCGCCGAGCTCGGTCGTGGCGACTGCACGGACGTACTCGATCGGCGCGAACAACGGCACGTTCGGCCAGTTCATCCCCGGCGTCACGCCGGACGAAGGAATCGGCCTCGGCGATCGCGCGCTGCAAATCCTCCAGCTCGAGCAATCGCAGAACTTCCGCTCGAACCTCGGACTCGTCGAGCTGACCGGCCAGCCCGCACGCGTCCGCATCACGCTCAACGTTCCCGACTCGCGAAGCTCGCCGGTCACCGAGCTCGATCTCGCCGGCAACGAGTTCAATCAACTCGGCAGCGTGATCGCATCGATGATTCCGGGGAAGAACGTCTACAACGCAAGGATCGCAGTAGAAGTGATCGGCGGAACGGGACGCGTGTCCGGGTACGGATCGGTGATCGATAACGCGACGCAGGATCCGACGTACGTACCGGCACAATAGGCATGAGGCATGAGGTATGAGGCATGAGCAAAACCCTCTGCCTCTACTCATGCCTCATCACTCATCCCTCATGCCCCTGAGGTGATGCAAGTCACAGGAGCTTGGCGAACGGGCACTCCGATTGCTCCTGGTCGGCGCGAATGCAACCTGATGAGCAGCCGTCCCGACGGAGCAGCGATGCTGCGACTCCGCGCAAGGTGAAGATCATGGCGGTCGACGACGACCGCTCGTATCTTCGCTATCTCGAATTTCTTCTTGGACGTGCCGGCTTCGACGTCGTTGCGACGACCGATGCGAATGCGGCGATCGCGCAGCTGCGCAGCGATGGCTCGATCGATCTGCTGATCGTCGATCTCGCGATGCCGGCGATGGACGGCATTCAACTCGTGCAGGAGCTGGCGGAAGACACCGGCCGCGCAGCCGGGCTCTACAAGATTCTGCTCACTGCTTCCGATGGCACCGAGACGAAACTCCGTGCGCTCGACAGCGGGCTGGACGATTGTCTGACCAAGAATTCGCCGGAGTCGGAAATCCTCGCGAAGTTGCGCAGCGCGGCGCGGCGGCTGGAGATGGAGCGCCGCCTTCACCTGGAGAATGAAGAGCTGCAGGCGCTGGCGCTCACCGACGAATTGACCGGCATCGGAAATCGCCGCGCTCTTTATCGCGAAGGGGAAGAGTTGCTGCGCGCCGGACGGTCGATGAGCGCGGTGCTGTTCGACATCGATACGTTCAAGTCGATCAACGACACGTATGGCCACCTCGCCGGCGATCGCGTGCTGATCGACGTCGCCGCGGTATTGAAGGAGCACACGCGTTACGGCGACATCCTCGCGCGCTTCGGCGGCGACGAGTTCGTGCTCCTCCTTCCCGACACCGACGCCGAACAGGCACAGCGCATCGCGGAACGAATCTCGTCGACGATCCGTCAGCTCGAATGGCAGACCGAGAATGGGACGTTCGGCACGAGCGCGTCACGCGGCATCGCGACGACGACGCCGGACGTTCGGTACGAGCTGGCCGATCTGCTCTCGCGCTCCGACCAGGAGCTCTACGATCGCAAGCGAACCGTCGCCACGTCATTCTGAGCGCAGCGAAGAATCTCAAGTTACGCTCAGGATGACGTCGCCGCGCACCAGCACTCCTTCGTTTCCATCCTTAGCCCCACCACGATGCACGGCGATGAGTCGCATCGCCGCATCGAACACCGGCGCGCCCGACGAACCGCGCACCGTCGGCGCGCTGTAGATGATCCGATCTGCTTCGACGCGGCGCACTGCGCCGAGCGAAAGTGACGGCGGCGCCAGCCGCGACGGAAACTGCAACACCGCGACGATCATCTCCGCGGTCAGCACGGGCCGATATTTCGGGAAGGTGATCCAGCCACGCGACGCGCCGTGCGGCGATGCAATGCGAACGACCGCGACGTCGAGTCCGCGCGGCGAACGCAGTACCAGCCAGTCGTCGTGCAGCGGCGTGCTCGTGCCGTCATCGAAAACCATCGCGACCGATTCGCGCGCGGTCGTACCGGCCAGCACCGACGGCCAGACGTGCGCGCTCGTCATCACGAGATCGGCGGCGACGAGAAATCCGCACGCACCCGTTCGTTCGCGGCGCGTGCCGCGATCGAAGACGATCCGGCAGACGCGCGATGCGGCCGCGAGCAAGGCGCTGGCGACGGCTGGAACGGGCACGAGGCCGCTTCCCGGTGTGCGGTCGGTCTTCACAGGAAATGACCTGCGAACCGACGCGGAGGGACGTGCGCGACGGTGGCTTTAGTCGACGAACATGACGAAGCAGTCGATGTGCCGAAGCTCCGCTTCGTCAGTCTGCGGCACCGGGAGTGGAGTTTCAGCAGGAAAATTAATCACGTCGTAGTAAATCTCGAATTCGTAGTCGATCGCGCCTGGGTGATCGTGTCCCGCGCAGTCGTTGTCGCGAAGGTTGAGCATCGACTCGACCGGCCCGTTGCCGAACAGCACTTCGATGTCGCCCGCTTCGATGAACTGCAGCACGATGTCGAGCGCCGGCGTCGCGCCGCTGTCGAACAGCGTCGTCTCCAGCACGACCTCGGTCACGTTCGACGCGAACTCCATCTCCACGACCACTTCCTGCGCGAACTGGCGATGAATCGTGTTCGGCGAATTGAGGATCGTCGAGCTCGCCCCTTCCGGACAGGGGAAGCGGCTCGTCACCGTTCCGCCGTCGACGCGCACGCGCGCGGCGACTTTCGGATTGACGCTCGTCGTCGAGCCGACGCAGCCCGCCTTCAGCGATGCGTGCGACGGATCGATCTCCCGAAAATCAGCCGCCCATCGGATGTCGGTCACGTTGCCGGTCGTCGGCCGCTCGCCGATCGGATCTTCGCCGATCACGTACTCGAGCGAGTTCGTCGGCGACGGTGAAGTCGTCAACTCTTCGCGATCGAGAAAGATCACCGCGCACTCCTGCGTGTCGGTGCGCGTGAGCACGTAGTCGGCGCCACGCGAACCGCTGCCGAGATTCGCGAGCGGGACGAAAAGGAACGGCGCGTGCGCCGCGATGTTCGTCGTTTCATCGGATGCGACGCGACCCCGGCGCGAATCGGGCATGACGGCGGTGAGAGTGGTGGGCGTGGAAGTGCTGCGCGGCCAGCCGGGAGTCAGCGCGCAGATACCTGTGAAGACGAAACGCAGAGTGGGCATTGATGATCCTCCTTCAACAAAGTGGCGGCTCCGATGAGACGAAACGCACCCCACGAGGAGGGTTCACGCAAGTGCGCTTCCGGCGATTTCATGAGGGCGAGCTGCGCGTCGCGCAGTGCGGCTGCCGGCATCCGTCCTTTCTGAATCGACTGATGAAATACACGTGAGAACGCTTCAGCGACGTCGTCATTGACCGGCCAGAGCGTACCGACGACCGCGGGAACTCCGGCGCTGAGAAACGCACGCGCAACCGTTGCCGTCCCGCGCCGCTCGCGGCTGCCGCGCGCGGTACTGCAGGCGGAGAGCACGGCGAGCCGCACGTGCTCGAAGCCGGCGGACGCCAGGTCGCCGACGTACAGCCGGCCATCGCTTCCATCCGTTCCGCCGAAGAGCAGTGATGAATATCGCGGCGCCGCGTCATTGGCGATTGCGTGACCGGCGAAGTGAATGACGTTCGCCGTTGACGCGAGGCGGAGGAACGACTCTTTCGTCGCCGCATCGCCGACGAGCGATGTCGCGCGCGGATAGAACTTCGCGACCGACTCCACTTCATCGCGCGCTCCGTCGAGCGGCGGCAGCGTCGCGTAACGCGACGGATCGAGCGTCGGGTCGGCGACGAGCAGCGCGCGGTCGCCGCTTCGCGCGACGTACTCCATCGCGTTCGCAACGAACGACAGCGCGCTCGGCGCGACCGCCGCCGCGTATTCATCTGCGAGGAAGCGCCCGTTCTTCCGATTCAGCAACGCGCTGAACGGCACGCGTGTGATGGCAGGATCGGGAACAAACACGATCGTGCTGCCGGCCGCGACGTTCTTCGCCCACGGCGCCACGAGCAGTTCGTACAGCTTCGCGAGATCGTTCGAATCACGCGTCGCGGCCGCACGATCGGCGAGCGCGGCGAGCCGTTCGCGGTGAACGTCTGTCCGCATCGCGCCGATGTCGTTCGCAGTGATCAGCCACGTGATCAGCGAATCGCCGAGCAGCACGTATTCGACGATCGCGGTGTCGGGCGACAATCGCGCGCGCAGCCATTCCGAATGCGGACGCGACTTTCGCCCCGAGCCGTGATGGCTGTGCGAGACCTCGGCCGAACGAGAGCGCTCGACGATCTCGAATGCTTCGACGTAGCGCTGCTGGCTCAGCAGCAGATCGACGAGGTCGGCGTAGATACGGCCGGCGCCGGTGAGAAATGCGTCGCGCTGCTCGTCGTCGGAAATCCGATCGCGCTGCGACTCGATCACGGCGACCGCTTCACGGAAATCGCTCTCCGCTTTCTTCTCGTCGTGCGCGTCCCGCTGCGCGCGGCCGCGGCGGTCGAGCAGATTGGCGACACCAAGCGGATTGCGCGACTCGCGAAAGAACGCAAGCGCGTCGTTGAGCCACTTCATCCCTTCGATCGGATCGGACGGCGCTGCGTTTTCGGCGAGGCTCATATTCGCTATGGTTCTGTGACGGACGGACTCGTCGGAAATCGCACCGCACGACGCACGCGCACGGTGAATGTCCTGCGAGGCACCTTCGCGATCGCCATCGGCGGCGCGCAACGAACTGCTCCAGATCAGCGCCGTGCAGCGCCAGAGCGAGCCGCCCTGCGGACTGCGATCGTTCATCAGCGGCAGGAGGAAGAGCTGGGCCGTTGCGTTGCGGTTCGCCGTCATCGCCGCGTACGCCGCTTCCGCCATGATCACGTTACGTCCCCTGGTTGCGCCGGTGCGCGCGATTCCGCTCAGCGCGCTCATCCGATACGGCATCGCCGCGTCGCTGTCGCCGACGCTTTCGTGTGCGTCGGCGAGGAGGCCCTGAATCACGGCGAGGTTGTCGTCCTCGTGCGCCGTTTTGAAATGCTCCTCGGCGACGCGATAGAGCTCGATGGCACGATCGGGATGCCCGAGGTCGAGCTCGGCGAGTGCGTTGATCCAGGTGATCCTGCCGAGGAGCGGATGCTCGGTCGGCGGAACGGAGCCGAGCTCCGCGACGGCCGCGACGGTGCCGGCGTAATCGTCGCGCATCAGCATGCAGCCGATCTCCTGCAACCGCGCGAGCGGCGCGAACGGCGTGCCGCGCAGTTCCTTCGACGCCGCACGGAAACTCTCGTTGGCGCGCTCGAACGCACGTCCGTCGTAGAGCTTCCGTCCGGCGCCGAAGGCTGCGTGTCCGCGCGCGAGCTGCAAACGCGCGGGACCGCGAGATCCGTCGATCGACCGAATCGCTTCGTCATCGAGTGTTGCGCCGTGCAATCGCCGGAGGCTCGCCGCGACCGCGCGCGCCGTCGACAAGCGATCGTCCGCGCGCGTCGCGTCGCCGGCCAGCTCCGCTTCTCCCCACGCCGGCAGCAGCGACTCTTCGACGGTCACGCGCGCCTGCTGCGCGAACTGCGCGACGACGCCATCGAGCACCCGCGGATCCTCGGCGAGCGCACCGAGACGCGGCTCGATCTGCTGCCACCGCTCGGCGTCCGTCGGCGCTCGCAACTTCGCGATCCGTTCTTTCGCTTCCGCCGCCCACGGCGACTTCGGATCGAGCCGCAGGTAGTCTTCCCACGCCGCGATCGCTGCTGAAGTGACGTGCTGTGACTCGGTTGCGAGCGCGCGATTCCAGGCGATCTCCGGCTGCTGCGCGAGCTTCCACGCGCGCTCCGATGCTTCGAGTGCCGCGATCCAGTCGGCGGAAACGCGGCGCGCTTTTGCGCGTGCGAGATAGATTGCCGCGGCGTCGCTGAGCAGCGTCGCATCCTTCGATTTCGCCAGCGCCTTCGTCACGTTCGGCTCGTGCGTTTCGGTCGTCAGCGCCAGTTCGATCGCGGCGACGGCCTGATCGTAGTTGCCGATCACGAGATGCGACACCGCGAGGTCGTGCAGATTTTTCGGCGACGCTTCCTTCTTCACGCGGTCGCTGATCGGACCCGCGTACTGGATCAGCTTCCACTTTTCAGAATCACTGGCGATCTCAGCGGCATCACGCAGCGGCGATTCGTACGGCAGATAGCGGAAACCGGCGATGCGCGATTCGATGCGGCGATGCTCGACCTGCGCGGCAAAATCGGCGAGCGGATCGTGGCGGCGAATGCGGATCGCGACGGCCGCGAGAGCGGCGACGATCAGTACGCTGGCGATCGCGGCGATGAGATACAGCCGCCGCCGCGGCGGACGCGCCATGCGGGGCAGCGGAAGGTGGCGCTCCGAAGACGCCAGGACGATCGCGTAGCAGTCATCGCACGCGTTGATGTGAACCACGACGCCGTTGTGCGTCGCCACATCGAGACGGCCGTCTATAAACGCGGCAAGCGTCTCCTCAGACGGGAAGCCGTGATGCTCCATGTCACCTCACCTGGGCAGACGACCTTTGGTTTCATATCCCCCGTCTGCAAGATGAGTGTGCCCGGTTTCGTTTTTTCCCGCCTCGAATTTCGTAATGAAGACATCTTCGTCGCCGCGCGCCAGCAAATCGACGATTTCGCTCCGGCTGATTCCGGCTCGCTCGAGCTCGCGCTTCATCGACGAAAGCATCTTGTCGATCCGTTTGTAGATCTTCTTCTGATCGATCTTCAGCGCACGCGCGATCTCCGAAACCTTGCGCGTATTCGAGAAACGCATCCTCAGAATGATCTGATCCTCGGCGGCAAAACGGCCGATCGCGTCGTCGACCACCGTTCCCGTGCGACGCGCAACACGATCGCGCTCCGGATGAAGCAACCGTTCATCGGGATCGACGAACGGCATCTCCGCCTCCGGTACGGACGGACCTGACACGAGCACGATGCGCGGATAGCGAGTCGGCAGCCGCGCGTAAAGACGTTCGATCTCGGCGCGCGTGTACCGAGCGTCGCCGGTGGTGAGAATTTCGACCATCTCCGCGTACGTGTAGCCGTCGCGCGTGAGCATCCGCTCGATGGTGATGCCTTTGTCGCCGAGACGCCGCGCTTCGGCGGACGGCCGCCATTTCCCCCACATCTGCACGCGATACTGGAAAAACATCCGTGTGATTACGGTCGTGAGATAGGTGGAGAAGGTGCTGCGTCCTTCGAACTTCCGGATGATCGAGTAGTTCGCTTCGATCAGCTTCAGCTTGACGTGCGATGCGAACTCTTCCGTTTCTGCCGCATCGACGTGGTTGCGATGGCAGACGCTCCCGGCGATCCGCTCGATCAACGGGAGATTGGAGAGAAACAGATCTTCGGCGCTCATAGGTGTGCGCAAGTCAATTAAGCGTGTCTGTCACGGGGACCCGACGAACAAGCTGCTTCTGATTTTGGAGGACGGCAGTCAGTCTAGCAGCACGGCGGGACGGCAGCAGGGACTTTTGTCACGCTCTGCCATCCTCCCGTCCAAAAATTCGCTCATCGAACCGCAACTTACCGGAGTCGTCGACGATGACCACCGTGGCCGCGCGCGTCCCGTAAACCGGATCGATGATGAAGACCTCGTCGCGGCGGTCGCCGCCGATCGGCGTCGTCAGGAAGCTCATCAGTGACGGCGCCGGGTCGGCGGACTCGAGCGCCGCGCGCATCGCCGCCGCGGCACGTTCCGTCTTCGGCCAGGTCTCGCCGCGCGGCGCGTTGCTGATCGCGAAGATCGTTCCGCGCTCGAGCAGCCGCGGCTCGCCGCCATCGTTCGTGTAATGCGCGACGTCTCTCCCCGCTTCGCCGGCGATGAGATGGAATCCGGCATAGTCACCGCCGTGCGCCGCGATCCGTTCGACGTATGCGAGCGGCGCATCGTCGCCGATGACGAAGTCGCGCACGAGCGCGCCGCGCGACGGCGCATCAGCCGCCACCGCCCGCCCGTCGCGCACATTCGTAACCGCCGCGAACCGGCCGCCGCGCGTAATCGCCAGCCAGCTCCCGCCCGCGCGGAGATCGCGCCCGCCGATGACGTCGGGCGCATCCTCCCACCACGCCGCGGCGAGCGACGGACGATCATGCGCTTCATCGCGGTTCGCCGCGATCACGAGCGGCGCGGCGTCGGAAACGGCGTGAGCGAGGACGATCAGGCACATCGGCGCCGCGATCGTACAACTCCGGCGTGGCTCGCATTAGCATGCCGTTCATGGATTCCGATGCCACGGCGCGGCTGACGCGCTTCTTCACGCAACTGATCAGCGAAACGAGCGGTCTCGCGCTCGACGACACGCTGGCGCTCGCCGAACAGGCGCCGCACTGCGCCGAAGACGAGGAGTTGCTGACACTCATCCGCGAATTCCGCGCGCGCCTCGGCCGCTTCCGTCTCAACCAGACGTCGATCGAAGCGCTGTTCGAGCATCCGGTCTCGCACGCGCTCTTCGCATTCTTCCGCGCGTTTCCGATTCCGTTTCACGACGACCACATTCATCTCACCGGCTCGCTCGGCGCCGACTTCGTCTTTCCGCGGCTGGAGCGGCTGTTGAACGGTCCCGATCGCGAGCTGTACGCGAAGAAGATCACCGACGTGTATGGCGCCGACGCGCTGCCGATCAAAAGCGCGGCCGACGTCGAGAGATTGATCCACCTCGCGGAAGGCGATCGCTTCGATCGCTATCTGAAGATCCTCTATCTGCCGAAGCTGATCCTCACGTCACGCGAAGCGCATCGCGACGCCGCGTATCACATGGCGTCGCGGCTCTACCGCACCGCGAACGTCGGCGCGCTGCGGCTGAAGTTCACGCTGTTTCGCGAGACGACCGATCCGTCCGAACAGGTTCCCGGCCTCTCCGAGCTCACGCCGGAAGATGTGCTGCTCGGGCTCTTCGAAGGCTTCCGCGCGTTTCAAACAGAGATGCCGTCGTTCCACTTCATTCTCTCGCCGTCGTTTCGGAAGGAAGCGGGCTTCTACGACGCGACGCGCTATCCGTCGAAGCGCGCCAGCTTCGACGATCAGGTGCGGCAGATCGTCGAGCTGCTCAAGCAGCATCCGGAACTGCGCGACGTCGTCACCGAAGTCGATACGGTCGGCAACGAGCGCGGCTTCTATCGCAAAGTGCATTTCCAGGAGATGCGCGTCGGGATGCGCAAGCTCCACGCGTACGGACTGCGCACGCGCAGCCATCACGGCGAGACGTGGGACACGCTGCGCCAGGGCGTGCAGGCGGTCGACAACGCCATGAACATCTGGCACGTCGACGCCATCGAGCACGGCCTCTCGCTCGGCATCAATCCCAACTTTTACTTTCACAGCCTGTTGCAGCGCGTGCTGCATGCGAACGCTCGCGGCGAAGCGATCGCGCCGGCGACGCGCGAGCATGCGGAGCTGAGCGACATGGACTGGAGCAATCGCGAGGACATCCTCCGCAAGCTCCTCGGCGGCGAAAAGCTGTCGGCGCACGAGATCACGCTCGCGACGAAGACGAAGTTCCATCACGCGCGCGAGATCGAGCACTACCAGCACGACGTGCTCAATCGGATGATCGACAAGAGGTTGACCTTGGTGTCGCTGCCGTCGTCGAACAAGAAACTCACCGGCACGCTCGCCGATTACAAAGACCATCCGTTCTCCTGGTGGGAAAAGAAAGGTCTCCGCCTCGGCGTCGGTACCGACAACGACATCACCCTCGGCACGAACTTCATCCGCGAGATGCTGATCCTCCTCTACACCGATCCGCTGGAGCTGAAGATCACGAAGCTGCTGATCGTCACGACAGGCGAGTCGCGGCGCTCGTATTTGAGTCATTTGCTGTGGCAGATGCGGAAAGCGGCATGAGGCATGAGGCATGGGGCATGAGCGCTTCTACTCATACCTCATTGCTCATACCTCATGCCCCAAACGCCTCAGCGATCAACTCGTACGACCGCCGCCGCGCTTCATGCTCGTACGTGATCGTCACGATCATCACCTCGTCCGCGCCGTACTCCTCCGCTACCGCTTCGATCCCGCGACGCACGGTCGCCGGCGAGCCGATGATGGCGCGGCGTCCGGTCGGAATCGCGTTTGGCGCGAGTCCGCGCTCTTCGAAGAAACGCAGCGCGACATCGGGCGGCGGCACCGGCAGCAGACGGCCTTCGCGCAGCAGCGTGAATGCCATCCGCGAGCTTGCGGAGAGTCGCACCGCCTCTTCATCCGTCTCCGCGCAGACGGCGCTCACCGCGACGATGACCCGCGGCTTCGGCGCATAGCCGTTGCTCGCGAATGTCGCGCGATATTCGGCGGCGATCTGCGCGCCGAGCGGCGAGATGAAATCGGCGAACGCGTATGGCAGCCCCGTTTCCGCCGCCCAGATTCCGCTTTGCGCAGAAGAGCCGAGGAGCCAGAGATCGGGCACGTTCGGCCGGCCGGGAAGGAGCGCCAGCCGCGCGAACGGATGATCCGACGGCATCGAGTCGGTGAGGTACGCGAGCAGTTCCGCGAGTTGCTGCGGGAAATCATCCGGCGCGGCCTGGCGGCGATCGCGCTGCAGAGCGAAGGTCGTCGTCGAATCGGTTCCTGCGGCGCGCCCGAGGCCGAGATCGATGCGGTCGCCGAACAGACCGGCCAGCATGCTGAACGTCTCCGCGACTTTCACCGGACTGTAATGCGGCAGCATCACCCCGCCGCTGCCGACACGAATGCGCGACGTCGCGCAGGCGATCGCCGCGATCAGCACTTCCGGACTCGCGCACGCCAGCATCGGCGTCCCGTGATGTTCGGCCACCCAGTAACGCCGATAGCCGAGTTGCTCGGTGAGCTTCGCCAGATCGACGGAGTTGCGCAGCGCGTCGGCGCCGGTTGCGCCTTCGGAGATTGGAGATTGATCGAGAACGCTGAGGATCATTCGCGCACGATACAGATGGCAGCCCGATTGCGATATGTCCCGTCAGCAGTCAACGTCCAATGGAGGGACATCATGAACAGAATCAAACAGTTAGCACTCCCCGTAGCAGCAGCCATGGCCCTGACGATGTTCATTTCCACGTCCGCGTTTGCGGATTCTCGTCCCCGCAATGAGACATCGCGAGCGGCCGTCGCGAGTTACGCGCGCTACGGCTACAACGGCAACAGCGGCATCGTGAGAGGCGTCGTCCAGCGCATCGACTTCCGCCGCAACGCGGCTGTCATTCGCTCATACGACGGCCGCCTCGTCACCGTCGTGATGTCGCGATACGACGCGCGCCGCAATCGCACCGCCGATCTCAATGACCTGCGACGCGGCGAACGCGTCACGCTCACCGGCGACTGGAACCGCGGCGTCTTTCAGGCGTATCGCGTCGAAAGCATTCGATAGTTATGAAAGCGAGAGGACAGGCGGCGACGCCTGTCCTCCGCATCACTTGATCGCGATCGCGCGCGCCTGCTTGAAATCGCAGATGCCCTTGAACATCTTCTCGAGCGCGTCCTGCAGCAGCGTGCGCATCCCCTGATCGAGTGCGAGCTTGCGCAGCTCGTCGATCGGCGCGCGGCGCTGCACTGCGCGCTTCACGTCGTCGCTGCCGGCAAGCAGTTCGTGCACGCCCATGCGTCCTTTGAATCCGCTGTTGCCGCACGCCGCGCAGCCCTTCGGTTTGTAGATCATCAGCTCGGGGCTGTACGTCACATTGAGGCGATGGAAGTAATCGCGGCCGTACGCGTCGGCGATCTCGTCGAACTCTTCCTGCGTCGGGTTGTACGCCTCTTTGCACTTCACGCAGAGGACGCGGATGAGGCGCTGCGCCATGATGCCGAGGAGCGCGTCGGCGAAGTTGAACGGATCGATGTTCATGTCGAGGAGACGGGTGATCGTCTCCGGCGCCGAGTTCGTGTGCAGCGTCGAGAAGACGAGGTGACCGGTCAGCGATGCTTCGATGCCGATGGCGGCCGTTTCGTGATCGCGCATTTCGCCGACCATGATCACGTCGGGATCGGCGCGGAGAAACGATCGCATCGCGGCCGCGAACGTGAAGTCGATCTTCGGCTGCACCTGGACCTGCCGCAGACCCTTCTGCGTGATTTCGACCGGATCCTCCGCCGTCCAGATCTTCATGTCGACGGTGTTGATGAAGCCGAGCGCGGAATGCAGCGTGGTCGTTTTACCGGAGCCGGTCGGACCGACGACGAGACAGATGCCGTACGGCTTCTGCAGGATCTCTTTGAACTTGGCGAGGTTGTAATCGCTGAAGCCCATCTTCTCGATCGGCAGCGGCTTCGACGCGGCGAGGATACGCATGACGACGTCCTCGTTGCCGTTCGCGGTCGGGATCGTCGCGACGCGAAGCTCGATCACCCCCTTCGATGACTTGAAGCGGATCTTGCCGTCCTGCGGTTTGCGGCGCTCCGAGATGTCGAGCTTCGACATGATCTTCAGGCGCTGCACGAGCGCGTTGCGATGCGCGCCGGGGATTTCCATGAACTTCTCGCAGTCGCCGTCGATGCGCAGCCGGATGAGACACGGGTTCCGCGCGCCATCCGGCTCGACGTGAATGTCCGACGCGCCGCGGGCCGCTGCTTCGAGGATCAGCTGGTTAGCGAGCTTGACGATTCCGGAGTCGGTCTCGTCGATCTCCGGCGCGTCATCCTTCTGCTGCTCTTCGAGCTCTCCCTCGCCTTCGCCCAGCTCGGTGAGGATCTTCGCAAGGTCGAGGCCTTCGTTCGATTCGACCGCCGCCTTCTCGCCGTACGACGACATGATGTACGCGATGATGTCGTCCTTCAGTCCGACCTGGAAGTCGTAGCGCGGCGCGAGGTTCATCGAGCGGATGCCGTCGAGCCGCGTCAGATCCTGCGGATCATCGACCGCGATGACGACCATGCCGGCACGCCGTTCCACCGGCGCGCAGACGTACTTCTTCCACATGTCGGACTGCACGCGCTCGCGCAAATCCTGCGGGATCTTCTGCGAGCCGTCGAAGTTGAAAAACCCGGTGCCGTAATACGCGGCGAGCGATTTCCCGATCTCTTCTTTCGGGACGTTGAAGTCTTCGATGAGTGTGCGCTCGACGCTGGTGTTGTTCGTGCGCGCGCTGCTCACCGCCGCTTCGATATCTTTTTCGGAGATGACGCCTTTGTCGACGAGACCGCCGAGGCGTGAAGGCTTGGTCTGTCGCGTAGTGCGATGCTGGTTGTAGAACGCGATGCCCAGAATTCGCGCGATCTCCTCGGCGAAATCTTCGTCCTGCGCGGTAAAGGTCACGCCGTGACGCTTGTTGATCATCTGCACGACGCCGAGGAGATATTTCTCGAAAAGGATTGGAACGGCGAGGACTGCTTTGGTGCGAAATCCGGTCTGCTTGTCCCAGCGCTGATCGAAACGGAGATTGGCGTGGAACTTCGCAAGCTCGGTGGCTTCGTAGGCGTCTTTGACGTTGATGGTTTTGCGGGCGAGCGCCGTGAAGCCGGCGATCGACGCAAACGATTTCGGAACGCGGATCTCCTTCGGCGTATCGCCAACCTTCTGCAGCGAATAGAGCTCCTGGTTCTTCGTGTCGACGGCGTAAATCGTGAGCCGTTCCGCATCGAGCAGTTCGAGGATGCGGTCCTTGAGCGTCATCAGAATGTGCGGAATCGACTCCGCGGCATTGATCTGATTGGTGATCGCCGACAGCTTCTTTCGATACTCGAGCTCACGCTCGACAGAGGAGGAGGTCGCCTGGACGGTCATGCTTGCTTGTCTCCGAACTGCTGGAAGGATAACTCACGAACCAGTGCTGAGTGCTGAGTGCAGAGTGCTGAGAGAAAAGCCGGCCGACGCGCAGCGACTCAGCACTCTGCACTCAGCACTCAGCACCTCATCGGGCGAAGTATCCCGAGACCGTCCTCACAGAAGCGCCCCCGACTGAAACCCCAAGCCTTATCCACTCCCCCGCTTTGCGATGTAACCGGCTGACGAATGAGATCAGGTACTGGCCGCGCACTTCGTCGGCGATCGATGCGAAGGCTTTCGGCTGCATGCTGCCGGACGCATCGATGGCGATGCCGATCGTGACTGGCGCGTCTTCCGCGACGCGAACGATTGCGTCAACACGTTGACCATCTCCTGCACCACGAAATCGCTCGACGTCAGGTTCGGCATGCGATTGCCGTGACGATCCTGCACGGTCGCCGGCACGACCACTCCCTGCACCTCGACCGATTCCGCCGCGTCGCCGCTGAGCACACGAGTGTCCTCGGCGACCGTGCCGTCGTCCAGCGTTCCAACGACGCGGATGTAACCGAAGCCGGGCGGCAGTTCGACCGGCACGCGGAACGGCGCAGCGGTGAGCGTGGCCAGCCTGCGATCCTTCCAGAAGACATCGAGCGTGCGCAGCGTTCGTCCGTCGGGGACGTCGGCGACCGCTTCTACGTTCACCTTCGTCGCCGTCGTCCCGGAAGAAGGCGAGGTGATGCGCACGCGGAAGACGCCGGCGCGATCGTTGATCGTCTCGACCGCCTCCCCGATCTCTCTTCGCCGCCTTTGTCGTAGCCGATGACGCGCAGCTCGTGGACGACCGGCATCGGTCCGAAGTCGACGGTCGTGCGAAACGGACGCGTGTCCGATCGCCCGGCGGTGGAACCGTCGACGAGGAACTCGACGCGCGCGACCGCCGCATCGCCTTCGGCGCGCAACTCCGTCCACCCCGAGATGATGACGAGCGCGGGGACGAGAAGCTTGAGCGCCGCTTTGCGTGACGCTTTCGCCGGCAGCGGCAAGGGATCGAACGCCGCCAGCTGCGTGCGCGCCGCTTGTTCCTCCTCCGAGCCGGGCAGCGCCAGCTCGTACGCTTTGCGGTAATGCTCGACGCGCGCGGAGCGTGGATAGTTGGTGATCGTCAGCGCCGCCGCCGCAAGCAGATGTGCCGTCGTCGCGGTGGCGGAGTTCGTCGCGCGCGCGGCCGCTTTGCGCAGCTCATCGATCGCGGTCATACGCCGCGACTTCAGCTCGCCGGGGTCGAGCAGCGTCGCGTACAGCAGCCAGAGCTCCGCCTGGCGCATACCGATCGTGTCGCCGGCGCTGCGCCGCGCGTCGATGATTCGCCGCAGCAGCTCGCGCGCCGCGTCCGGATTCGAACGCTCCAGCCACGCGCGCGCCATGATGAAGTCGGCGTCGGTGGCGCGACCTGCGAGACGAAAAGCGGCTCCCTGCACGAGCAGCGGCGTCTGGCGTCGCAGAGTAATGAGCGTCATCGCATACGGCGCGAGGCGGCCGGACTCGAAGCGCCGCCACTCCTGCACGATCTCGCCCGATGGATCGAGCACGATCACGGCGGGGAGCTTCACCCGCAGCTCGCGTAATTTTGCGACCGCACCGGTCGCGCCGCGCGCATCGGCACGCACGAGCAGGAATGATTTGTACGCGCTGGTGCAGAGCTCGTGCGTCTCGGCGTCGCGGAGAAATTCATCCGCGCCGGCGTTGCAGCGTCCGCAGTCGGCGCGGAGATGGAGGACGATCAGCTTGCGCTCAGTGCGCGAGCGCGCCAGCGCATCGTCGAGATCGGACGACCATTGCTGCGCGTGAACGGTGCCGGCGATGAAAAGGATTAAGAGGAGAACTTCGCGGAAGCGGCGAGGCACGCGGCAGAATAGCGCGCGTGCCGAAACCGACCAAAGAGGATATCGCCGCGGCGGCGAACAAGACGATCGCCGACGTCATCGCGAAGGATCTCGACGTCCTCTTCTGCGGCATCAATCCCGGTCTTTACACCGCCGCGGTCGGACATCATTTCGGGCGTCCCGGGAATCGCTTCTGGCCGACTCTGTACGGCGCCGGTTTCACGCCGCGGCTCTTTCGTCCCGATGAGCAGCAGGAGCTGCTCGCTCATCGAATCGGCATCACGAATCTCGTCGCACGCGCGACGACTGCCGCCGCCGAGCTGACCGATGACGAGCTCGCAGCCGGCGGAAAAATCCTCACACGCAAAGTGAAACGTTACGCGCCGCGCGTCCTCGCGATCGTCGGCGTCGGCGCCTATCGGACGGCGTTCGGCCATCCGCGCGCGCAACTCGGACTGCAGCCGGAATCGATCGCGACGACGGCGATCTGGGTGCTGCCGAATCCGAGCGGCCTCAACGCGAACTACCGCCCGGCGGAGCTGGTCGCGCTTTATCGCGAGCTGAAGGAGTGGATATGGACGACCTGAGCTTTCTCGATTTCGAGCCCGATTTTTCATCGCCGCAAATCATGGCCGCGTACGACGAGCTGCCGCTCTGGTCGGCGATGTTCGGACTGCTGCTGCTCGACGACGTGCCGCTTGCAAACGTTGCGACAGCGCTCGACGTCGGCTGCGGCACCGGCTTTCCGCTCATCGAACTGGCGGAGCGGCTCGGCGCGCGCTCGCACGTGCACGGACTCGATCCGTGGAAAGCGGGACTGGCGCGCGCCGCCGAAAAGATCGCCGCGCGAGCGACGCCGAACGTGACGCTGCACGAAGCAAGCGCGTCGGCAATGCCATTCGCTGACGCCACCTTCGATCTCATCGTCTCGAACCTCGGCGTCAACAATTTCGACGACCGCGCCGGCGCGATCCGCGAATGCCGCCGCGTCGCGAAACCGGGAGCAACGCTCGCGCTGACGACGAACCTGCAGGGTCACATGCAGGAGTTTTACGAGGTGTTCGCTTATGTGCTCGGCGACGATGAGAAGTTGCGCGAGCATGTCGAGCACCGCGCGACGATCGCAAGCGTGCAGCGTCTTCTCGCCGATGGCGGCTTCGCCGTCACGCGCGTCGTCGAGAAAACAGGAACGATGCGCTTCGCCGACGGCAGCGCGCTGCTCAATCATCACTTCATCAAGCTCGGATTTCTCGACGCGTGGAAGCAGCTCGCTCCCGAGCGCGAGCTCTTCGCGAAACTCCGCGACGCGCTCGATGCAACGGCGCGCGAACAGGGCGAGCTGCGGCTGACGATTCCGATGGCGTATCTCGAGGCGCGCGCCGTGTGACGTTCAAACCGGCGCAGCGTCATAGAACCGGATGCGCCCAATACTCCGCTCTCTCCTCCGAATCACGATCGCCGTCGCGATCATCATCGCCGCGGTCGTCGTCGCAATTCGTCAACCAACGATCACTACGCTCCCCTTCCGCGCCGCAACACGCGCAAGCGCGAGCCGCCTTCGTGAAGACGTCCGCCTCCTCACCTCATCACCACGCGATGCCGAACATTCGGCGTGGGCGGCCGGCTACATCGCGCACGAGCTGACCGCCGCCGGCGGCCGCGTGACCTCGCAGCCATTCGCAGCGCGCGGCGCCACGTTCCGCAATGTCATCGCGGCATTCGGACCAGGCGACAGTCATCAGCCGCCAATGATCGTCGGCGCGCACTACGACGCATTCGGCGACACCGGCAACTATCCGGGAGCCGACGACAACGCCAGCGGCACCGCCGGCCTTCTCGAGCTCGCGCGCGTCCTCGGCCGCACCCCGCCCGCGACTCCGGTGCTCCTCGTCGCATTCGCGAATGAAGAGCCGCCGTTCTTCGCGTCGGAAGAAATGGGCAGCGCCGTCCACGCCGCAAGCATCGAAGGACAGCCCATTGCCGGAATGATCTGCCTCGAAATGATCGGCTATTACACCGCGCACCAACCCTGGACGACCCCAATCCTCGGCGCCATCTATCCCAATCGAGGAGACTTCATCGCCGTCACCGGCGGCTGGTCCGATCGCGGGCTCACGCGTCAAGTCAAACGCGCCATCGCCGGTGCCGGCGGCATCGCGGTCGTCAGCTTCACCGGCCCGCGCTCGATGCTCGACGCCTCCGATCAGCGCAACTACTGGGCACGCGGCCGAACCGCGGTGATGGTCACCGACACCGCGTACCTCCGCAATCCGAACTACCACACCGCGCACGACACCGCGGCGACGCTTGATTACACGCGAATGGCGACCGTGGTCGACGGCATCCCGAACGCGGTGTTGCACCGCTGAGTGTGGCGGCGGGCGCTTCGCCCGCAGCGCGAAAGAGGGCGGCCGAAGCGGCCGCCCCCACATTTCCTACTTCTCGGCGGGCGCCGGTTTCAGTCCGCGCTCGATGAGCAGCGGCTCGACGATCGGATCGCGTCCGCGGAACGCGCGGTACAACGTTGCCGCGTCCTGCGTACCACCGCGTGAAAGGATCATGTCGCGGAAGCGCTGGCCGTTCGCGCGCGTCATGCCACCGTTTTCCCTGAACCAGTAATAGGCGTCGTCGTCGATCAACTCGCTCCAGAGGTAAGCGTAGTAACCGGCCGAATAGCCGCCGCCCCAGATGTGCGAGAAGTACGTCGTGTGATAGCGCGGCGGAACCTGCGGCAGGTCGATGTTGAAACGCTTCAGCGCAGCCGGCTCGAACGCATTCGGATCCTGCTGCGGCGTGTCGGCGCTGAGATCGTGCCACGCCATGTCGAGCAGCGCGGCCGCGAGGTACTCGGTCGTGTCGTAGCCCTGATTGAACGTCCGCGACTTGCGGATCTTGTCCACCAGCGGCTGCGGCATCACTTCACCGGTCTGGTAGTGCTTCGCGTAGTTCGCGAAGACGCGCGGCTCCATCGCCCAGTGCTCGTTGAACTGCGACGGGAACTCGACGAAGTCGCGCGGCACGTTCGTGCCGGCCACGGTCGGGTAGCGCGCGTTCGAGAACATGCCATGCAGCGCGTGGCCGAACTCGTGGAAGATCGTCGTGACGTCACTGAACGTCAACAGCGCCGGCTGTCCGGGCGCCGGCTTCGTGAAGTTCGTCACGTTGAAGACGACCGGCTTCGTGCCGAAGAGCTGCGACTGATCGACGAACGCATCCATCCACGCGCCGCCGCTCTTGTTCGCGCGAGAGAAGTAATCGCCGTAATAGAGCGCCATCGACGTGCCGTCGGCGTCGAACACTTCGAAGACGCGAACGTCGGGCTGATAGACCGGGATGTCCTTCCGCTCTTTGAACGTGATTCCGTAGAGCTGACTGGCGGCGTAGAAAACGCCGTCGTGCAGCACGCGGTCGAGCTCGAAATACGGCTTGACCTGCGATTCATCGAGGTCGTACTCCGCCTTGCGAACCTGATCGGCGTAGTACTCCCAGTCGGCCGCGGTGACGGCGAAGCCGCCGTTCTGCGCATCGATCAGCTTCTGGATCTTCGCTGCTTCATCGCGAGCGTGCGACGTCGAAGCCGGCACGAGATCGTTCAGCAGCTGGAGCGCGTTCGCCGGCGTCTTCGCCATCTGATCGTCGAGCGAGTACGCGGCGTACGTCGAATATCCGAGCAGTTTCGCCCGCTGCGCGCGAAGCTGCGCGAGGCGGCTGATGATCGCTTTGGTGTCGTTGGGACCACCATGATTGCCGCGCGACGCCGACGCGTTGAACACGCGCTGGCGCAACGCACGATTCTTCAGCGTGACGAGCACCGGCTGACGGGTGGTGTTCTGCAGCGTCAGGACGTATTTGCCGTCGAGCTTCTTCTCTTTCGCAGCCGCGGCGGCCGCGGCCACGTCGGCATCACTCAGTCCTTCGAGCTGCGCGCGATCGTCGACGACGACCGCGGACGCGGCGGTGTCGGCGAGCAGCTTCTCGCGGAACTGCGTCGAGAGCGTCGACTCCTCCTGGTTCAGCTTGCGGAGCGTCGCCTTGTCGGCGTCGTTCAGCAGCGCGCCGGCGCGCACGAAGTCGCGGTAGTAGCGCTCCACAAGGAACTTCTGCTCGGCGCTGAGGCCGCTCGATTCGCGCGCGTCGTAAACCGCCTTCACGCGCGCGAACAGCTTCGGATCGAGATGGATGGCGTCATCGTGCGCTGCCAGCTTCGGCGAGACTTCCGCCTCCACCTTCTGGATCGTGTCGTTCGTGTTCGAGCCGGAGAGGGCGCTGAACACTTTCACGACGCGTGTCAGCAGCGTGCCGGTGCGCTCCATCGCTTCGATGGTGTTGGTGAACGTCGGCGGCTCGCTGCTGTTCGCGATCGTGGCGATCTCGGCGAGCTCCTGGCGCATCCCCTCTTCGATCGCCGGCTGATAGTCGGAGTCTTTGATCCGATCGAACGGCGGCGCCTGGAAAGGAAGAGTGCTGGCGGTAAAGAACGGATTAGCGGTGGCGGTGGTGTTGGAGGTGGCTGCGGAAGGCGCCGACTGCGGCGCCGGTGCGGGCACTTGCGTGCACGCTCCGACGAGAGTCAGCGCGGATATCAGAGGAAACGTTCGTCTCATTCATGTTCTTTCTGTGGTGAATTCAGCCCGAAGAGAGCGGCCGGATCCAGGAGAACGGAAGAAGTGCCCGCGGAATGCCTTCTACCAAAAGTGGATTTCTGCGCCCCTCGAAAGAGCCGGCTTAAAATGGCCGTGCGATGACCGATGAGGAGCTGAAAGGGCTGTTCACGACGCTGCGCGAGGAGATAAGTGAGGAGATCTCCGGGTTACGAACGGAGAACGCGGACGCGCATACAGTCACTCGCCATTATCTCGAGACCCGCCTCGCCGCAGTGCACGAGGAACTTGCCGGGATGCGGGCGGAGAACGCTGAAGCGCACGCCGATACGCGTGCGTACGTCGACAGAGGCCTCGACGCCGTACGCCGCGAAAATGCAGACGCCCACGCCGCGACCCGTCAACACGTCGACAACAGCTTCTCCACAATGCGGAGAGAAAACGCCGCCGCCCACATTGAAACCCGCCGGCACATGGACGTCATCGGCGAGCACATCGCGGAACGATTTCAGTTCCTCGTCGAATCGGTGCAGTTCGTCGATCAGAAGCTCGACCGCAACGTCGCGCGGCTCGAAGAGAGAATCGATCGCAGCGCCGGCGACACCCAGTCGCTCGTCCGCTACGCGTACGGGCAGCTCGACCATCGCATCAGCAGGCTCGAATAGCCGCCTGCCGCTTATCATCCTCGCGCATGAAGCGTCTCCTCGCCTGCGCTCTCCTTGTTGCATCCGCCGCGTTCGCGGATGTCGATCCCTCGCTGTTCGGCGAGCTGCACTGGCGGCTCATCGGACCGTTTCGCGGCGGACGCGTGCTCGCCGTCAGCGGCGTGCCCGGCGAACCGCAGCATTTCTACTTCGGCCACGTGAACGGCGGCGTCTGGGAAACGCGCGACGCCGGCCGCACCTGGACACCGATCTTCGACGACCAGCCGATCGGTTCCATCGGCGCGCTCGCCATCGCGCCGTCCGATCCGAACGTGATCTACGTCGGCACCGGTGAAGCCGACATGCGCTCCGACATCTCCCAGGGCGACGGCATCTACAAATCGCTCGACGCCGGAAAAACCTGGACGCACGCCGGACTGCGCGATTCACAGCAGATCGGACGCGTCATCATCGATCCTGCCGATCCGAACATCGTCTATGTCGCGGCGCTCGGCCATCCGTACGGTCCGAACGCCGAGCGCGGCCTCTTCCGCTCGCGCGACGGCGGCAAAACCTGGACGCGCATCCTCAGCCGAAACGACAGCGACACCGGCGCGATCGATCTCGCCTTCGAGCCGGGCAACGCGCGCGTGGTCTACGCCGCACTCTGGCAGACGCGCCGCACGCCGTGGAGCGTTTACCCGCCGTCGAACGGTCCCGGCAGCGGCCTGTTCAAGTCGACCGATGGCGGCGATACGTGGACGGAGCTGAAAGGGCGCGGACTGCCGGCAAAACCGGGCCGCATCGGCATCGCCGTCGCGCCGTCGAATCCACGCCGCGTGTACGCGATCGTCGACGCCGAAGACGGCGGGATGTATCGTTCCGACGACGCGGGTGCGACCTGGATTCGCGCCGGGACCGACGCGCGCGTCTGGAGCCGCGGCTGGTACTTTGCCGGCATCACCGTCGAACCGAAAGACGCCGACGTTGTCTACTCCTGCAACGTCAATCTCTATCGTTCGAACGATGCCGGCAAAACCTGGGCGCCGGTGAAAGGCGCGCCGGGCGGCGACGATTACCACTCCCTCTGGATCGACCCCTCCACCCCCTCCCGCCGCATCCTCGGCGTCGATCAGGGCGCGGTCGTTTCCGTCAACGACGGCCGCACCTGGAGCAGCTGGTACAACCAGCCGACCGGCCAGTTCTACCACGTGATCACCGACGACCGTTTCCCGTATCACGTCTACGGCGCGCAGCAGGATTCCGGCGCCGCCGGCATCCCGAGCCGCACCAACGCGTACGACGGCATCACGATGATGGAGTTCCGTGAAGTGACGGCCGGCGGCGAGAGCGACAACGTCGCGCCCGATCCGAAGGATCCGGAGATCATCTTCGGCGGACGTGTCGAGAAGCTCGACACGCGCACGCACCAGACGCAGTCGGTCGATCCGACCATCGCGTATCCCGAAAACGATCGCCGCACCTGGACGCTGCCTCTCGTCTTCTCGCGGCGCGACTCGCGCGTTCTCTACTTCTCGAATCAGCGCCTCTTCCGCACCGAAGACGGCGGCAATCACTGGACGGTCATCAGCCCCGATCTGACGCGCGAAGCACCGTCCGTTCCGTCGAATCTCGACCCGGCCACCGCGGCGCTGTCGACCGGCAAACGTCCCGGCGTGATCTACGCCGTCGCTCCGTCGCGCGTTGCCGATCGCGACCTCTGGGTCGGCACCGACGACGGTCTGATCTGGCGCACGCGCGACGAGGGAGCGCACTGGACGAACATCACGCCGCCCGCACTGACGGCGTGGTCGAAGGTCGGCATCATCGACACGTCGCATTTCGACGCCGAGACCGCTTACGCCGCGGTCGACCGTCATCGCCTCGACGATTTCCGCCCGTACATCTATCGCACGCACGACGGCGGAAAAACCTGGCAGGCCATCGCAGCCGGGATTCCCGACGGCAGCTTCGTGAACGCGGTACGCGAGGATTCGGTGACGAAGGGACTTCTGTACGCCGGTACCGAGAAAGGTGTGTACGTCTCGTTCGATGACGGCGATCGCTGGCAGCCGCTGCAGAAGAACCTGCCGGTGACGTCTGTGCGCGACATCGACGTGCATGGCAACGACGTCGTCATCGGCACGCACGGCCGCAGTTTCTGGGTGATGGATGACGTGACGCCGCTTCGCCAGCTTATCGCCGCAGCGGCTACCGGCGCGCTCCTCTTCAAACCGGCCACCGCCGTCCGCGAACGTTTCGCCGGTTTCACCGGCACGCCGATGCCGAAGGACGAGCCGATGGCCGCGAATCCTCCGAACGGCGCGTACATCGATTACGTGCTTCGCAATGCACCGGCGCAGCCGCTGACGCTCGAGATTCTCGACGAGCACGGCACGCTCGTTCGCCGTTACAGCAGCGCCGACGCCGTACCGGTCGCCGATCCGGCGAAGCTGCGCACCGCGGCGGAATGGTTCGCAACTCCGTCGACGCTGAACACGTCTGCCGGCATGCATCGCTTCGTCTGGCCGCTCCGCTATCAGGCGCGCGCCGCCGGCAGCGGCGCGTACGCGAACGGCGTCTGGGCACCGCCCGGCAACTACAAGGTCGTGCTCACCGTTGACGGCCGGCAGTTCACGCAGCCGCTCACCGTCGTTCCCGATCCGCGCGTGAAACTCTCCTCCTCCGCGTACACCGAGCAGTTCGCGCTGGCGCGGCAGATCGAGGAGTTGCAGATTGCGGTCGCTGCCGCGCTCGAAGAAGCATCGACGCTCGTCCCGAAGCTGCGCGCGCAGAAAAACGACGCGCTGACGGAACGCGCGGTCGCGCTGTCCGACGTCAATCTGACCGAAGCGTGGTGGCTGCTGCCATCATCGACAACGAGCCTCCGCTTCGTCGACAACGCGCTGGAAAAACTGGCCGGCGTCGTCGATGGCGCCGATGCCGCGCCGAGCGCAGACGCACGTGAGAGCTGGCTGAAGCTGCAGCCGCTTGCCGCCAATGCGTTGCGGGCGTGGAAGGAGTTCGTCGGGACCGTACCGAAGCCGTAACGCGTCGCGCGCGCCGTGAAGCGCTATCCTTCGGTCATTGCGTTTATCGGCGGGTACGAAACTCGGCGCGTACGAGGTGGTCGCTCCTCTCGGCGCAGGCGGCATGGGAGAGGTGTATCGCGCGCACGACTCGCGCGTCGGCCGCGACGTCGCCATCAAAGTTCTGCCGCATCGGCTTGCCGCTGACGACGAAGCGCATGCGCGGTTCCTGCGCGAAGCGAAAGCGATCGCGGCGATCTCGCATCCGAACATCCTCGCGCTCTACGAGTTCGAGCGCGAGGACGACATCACCTACGTCGTCACCGAGCTGCTCGAAGGCGAGACGCTGCGCAGCCTCATTGCCCGCGGCCCGATCTCGTGGCGCCGCGCCGCTGAGATCGGCGCCTGCATCGCCGACGGTCTCTCCGCCGCACATCTCAAAGGCATCATTCATCGCGATCTGAAGCCTGAGAACATTTTCATCACCAGCGACGGCCGCGTAAAGATCCTCGACTTCGGCCTCGCCAAAGCAACGCCGCTCCAGTCGCGCGGCGCGGACGCGAAGCCGACGGAGAAACTCCTCAGCGACGACATGCTGAGCGACGACTCGGTGATCGGCACGGTCGGCTACATGGCGCCCGAACAACTTCGCGGACAGCTGGCCACTGCGGCCAGCGACATCTTCGCGCTCGGCTGCGTGCTGTACGAAACGGTGGCCGGACGTCCGGCGTTCATCGCCGAGAGCCCGGTCGAGACGATGAGCGCGGTGCTGCGCGACGACCTTCCCGAAATCGGCGGCTCGGGCAAGCGCGTCCCATACGAGCTGGAACGGCTCATCCGCCGCTGCGTCGAAAAGAATCCGGAGGCGCGTTTCCAGTCGGCGCGCGATCTCGGATTCGCGCTGCGTGCACTCGGTACGACGCCGATCGAGCGCGAATGGCTGCACTGGCCGCGCGCGTCGCGACAGAAGCTGATGATCGGCGCCGGTCTCGCTATCGCGGTCGTCATCGCCATGATCGTCGCGACGCTGCTGCGCCAGCGCACCGAAGAAGCGGCGCCGGTCGCGATCCGCTCGCTCGCGGTGCTGCCGTTCGACAACGCCAGCAAAGACCCGAACAACGAATACCTCAGCGACGGCATCACTGAGTCACTCATCAACGCGCTCTCGCAAATCCCCGAGCTCTCCGTCGTCTCGCGCACCTCCGTCTTCCGCTACAAAGGCAAAGACACGCAGCCGATGGCGATCGCGAAAGAGCTGAAGGTGCAGGCGCTGCTGACCGGACGCATCGTCAAGCCGGGCGAAGAGCTGATCATCAGTACAGAATTGATCGACGGCCGCGACAATCGCCATCTCTGGGGCGAGCAATATCGAACGAAGATGTCCGACCTCGCCGCCGTGCAGGCGACGATCTCGCGGCAGATTTCCGAGCAGCTCCGGCTGCAGCTGAGCGGACAGACGAAGAAAAATCTCGGCAAGCACTACACCGAAAACAGCGAGGCGTATCGCCTCTATCTGCAGGGCCGCTACGAGTTGAACAAACGCACCGGCGAATCGTTCGACCGCGCCATCAGCAACTTCAGCCAGGCGATCGCGCGCGATCCGAATTACGCCCTCGCATACGCGGGACTGGCCGACTGCTACATCCTGCAGTCGATCTACAACGAGAGCCCGCCATCGAAGGCGCTGCCGCTCGCGCGCGCCGCCGCCGATCGCGCCATCGAGCTCGATGATGAGCTGGCCGAAGCGCACACCTCGCGCGCCTACTTCCTGATGAACTTCGACAGCGATCTGAGCGCGGCCTCGAACGAGTTCGAGCGCGCGCTGGAGCTGAATCCGAACTACGCGACGGCGCGACAGTGGTACAGCCGATTGCTGGTCACGACCGGGCGATTCGACGAAGCGATTCGTGAGATTCGCCGCGCCGAGGAGCTCGATCCGCTCAGTCTGGTGATCATCGCGGAGACAGGAGGCGTCTACTCCGACAGCGGCCGGCTCGACGAAGCGGTCGCCGAATGCCGTCGCGCGCTCGCTCTCGAACCGAACTTCCCGCTCGCGCATTACGTACTCGCCGGCGCACTGCTCAAACAGAAAAAATACGCCGACGCGATTCAGGAATCAGAAAGCGCATGGCGTCTCGGGATGGATCCGCGCAGCCTGGTCCGCCTCGGCATTTCGTACGCCGCCGCCGGCCGCCGCGATGACGCGTTCCGCACGCTCGCCGAGCTGGAAGCGCTGCGCGGCAAACGCTTCGTCCCGTCGTACGGAATCGCGACGCTCGAGCTGGCGCTCGGTCGCAATGACGCAGCGCTCGCGCATCTCCGCGACGCCGCGCAGGAAATCCCGCCGGGACAGTACCAGCGGATTCTCGCGGACGATCCGCTGCTCGCGCCGCTCCGCGCGGATGCGCGATTCGCGCAATTGCGATAGCCCGTCATCCTGAGCCGCGAAGACGGCGAAGGATCTCAAAATGCGTAACTTGAGATCCTTCGCTTACGCTCAGGATGACGTTTACTCCGACCAGAAAAACCGCGGCAGCTTCTGCTGCGACGGCCACTCCTTCGTCAGCGTCTCGCCCTCGTACACCTCGCCGTTTTTCACCACGTAGCGAATCTTCAGCGAGTTGTGAATATCCTCCAGCGGATTCGCGTCGAGCACGACAAAGTCCGCCAGCTTGCCGGCTTCGATCGAGCCGAGGTCGGGCGCGAAACCGATCTTGTCGGCGGCGAGAATCGTCGATGCGCGCAGCGCTTCGTGCGGCGTCATCGCAGTCATTCCCTTCGGCGCGCCTTCGCCCGCCATCGCCCAGAGCTCCCAGTGCGGACCGAATCCCTGCACCTGTCCGTGTGCACCGAGCGACACGTTTCCGCCCGCGCGCATCACCTCCGCGACGCCGTGCGCGACGGTCGGAAAGTGATACTCCGACGGATCGATCCACGGATGCCGGCGCGCCTTCTCATCGATTACGAAATGCGGCGTGAAACGGAGCAGCTTCGACATCTCGTGCGGCACCATCGTCTGCCAGAGATACTGCTCGCCCCACGGACCGCCGTACGACACGATCAGCGTCGGCGTATAGAACGTTCCCGTCTTCGCGACGAACTGCACCACATCCTTTTGCAGTTCGACCGGCAGCGAGTGCTCGAACGCCGTGAAGCCGTCGGCCGCCATCGTCAAATCCGAGTGCAGCTCGCCTGCTCCTTCAGCGGTCAGCAGCATGTGCTCGAGCCGGCAAGCCTCCGCAAACCAAAGCCTTTGCGCGCGACCCGGCTGCTGATACACCTTGATCATCCGCGCGCCGTACGCCTTCATGCGCCGCACCTGACGACGCGCGTCTTCGAGACTGTTCACTTCCGCGAAGATGTCGGTCTGCGCGCCGCCGTACAACACGTCGCCCGATGAATAGACGCGCGGTCCGACGAGATGACCTGACTCGACCATCTCCGCCTGCGCGAAGACGTCGAGCGATGGCGCCGACGGGTCGTAAACCGTCGTCACGCCGTACGCGAGGTTCGCGACGTACTCCCACTTCGTGTCGGGAAAAATCTCGAAGCCCGAGTAATGAAGATGCGCGTGCGTATCGATCAGCCCCGGGATGATCGTCTTCCCGCTCGCATCGAATTCTTTCGCGCCGGCGGGCGCGGCGAGGTTCGCGCCGACCGCGGTGATGCGATTGTCGCGCACGACGATGTCGGCGTTCTCCAGCACCTCATCGCCTTTCATCGTGACGACGCGTGCGTGACGCATCACGTACGAGCCCGACGGCATCGCGCGCGGCTGCGTCAGCGTGATGACGATCTTCTCCGACGGAGGAACCTTCAGCTTCTTCTCGTCTTCGGCGTCGTCTTTTTTCTTGTCCTTGTCGCTCTTCGACTTGTCGTTTCCTTCCTTCGCTTCCTTGACGTCGGCCTTCTTCTTCTGATCGTCGACGAACTTCAGCGCCGACGCGATCGGCAGCCGGTGAAACGTGTTGCCAAGAGTCCACGTGATCGTCTTTCCGGCATCGGCCCACTCGACGTAACCGCCCGCTTCCTCGGAGAGGCGCCATACCGGAACCGAGCCTTCTTTCAGCGAGACCTCCGGCGGATCCTTCATCACGATGTTCGGCAGCGCCGTCACGTAAACGTTGTCGCGCGACGTGAATGCAACCCACTGCTCGTCGGGCGACGGCACGAGATCGCCGATCGCCGGAAAACGGAGCAGGTGCTTCTTGTCGGTGCCGTCGAGGCGCACTGAAACGAGGTCGTTCTTCGGATCGTCTTTCGGCGTCTTCGGCTCGATGAACTCGCGAATGTAGACGCGCGTCCCGTCATTGCTCCACCACGTCTGCGGATGGAAGCGGAACGTGTCGGCGATCTTCACCGACGTGATGTACGACGATGCGCCGCCGCTCGACGGCATCCACTTCACGTCGAACACGCTCTCCTCTTCCGGCTGACGCCCGCGAAATTCGAGACCGCTTCCCTGGATGAACGCGATGCGATCGCCGGTCGGCGAAAACTCCGGATTGATGTAGTGGCCGGCCGCGGACGTCAACTTCTCCGGCGTCGCCGTCGCGCCATCCGCCGGCATGCGCGTGCGCCAGATATGTCCGCCCTCGGCGTCGCTCCACGTCACGTACGAGATCCACTGACCATCAGGCGAGATCGCCGGCGCGTACTCGCGACGCGGCGCTTTCGCATCATCGGAAGTCAGTCGCTGCGGCGCGCCGGCCGCGACATTTCCTTTCAAACGCTGAATCCAGATCCGTCCGAATGCATCGAAGATCACGGCGCTCTGATCGGGCGACTGCACGGCCCAGCGGAGAATGCGCGCGCGCACCGGTCCGCTCTCGACGTGCTCCTGCCACGCGACGCGCGGCGCGACCGACTGCTCGACGTCCGCGGTGAACGGGATGATCTGCATCGCCCGATTCGCGACGTCGAGCCGCGTTAGCTTTCCGTGGTTCGAGAAGAAGAGCGAGCGGCCGTCCGGCGCGAACGCGTAGGCCGGCCACACATCCATCTGCGCGAAGCCTTCCTGCTCATCGCGCGTCACGCCGCGCGCGAGCACGCGCTCGCCGCCGCTCTGCAGATCGCGTGCGACGAGCACCGTGTCGGCGTCGCGGCGGCTGACGAACGTCAGCACTTTGCCGTCCGGCGAAAGCTGCGGACGAACGGCACCACCGATGCCGGAGGTCAGCTGCGTCGTCTCCGCGGTCTGGCGGTCGTAGCGCTGAATCGCCCAGAGGCCGTGCGAAATGTCGGGCGTGTAATTGAAACGTCGCGCGCGCGCAGCGAAGAAGATGTAGCGGCCGTCCTTCGAAAAGATCGCGCCGGCGCCGTTGTTGAAATCATCCGACGTCGTGAGCTTCACGCCCGAGCCGCCGCGCACGTGAAAAATCCAGAGCTCGACCGGCGGAATGCCGCCGCGCTTCGCATCTTCTTTCCGCGCGACGATGTAGTTGCCATCGGGCGACCAGCTCGGCGAGCGCACGTACGAGCCTTTCTCTTCGGTCAGCGCGCGCGCGTTTTTTCCATCGGCGTCGATGAGCCAGATGTTGTCGATGCCGCCGCGATCGCTGACGAACGCGATCGTTTTCCCATCGGGCGAATAGCGCGGACCCCAGTCGTAGGCGGGACCTTTCGCGATCGCGATCGCTTTGCCGCCCGCGACCGGGACGGTGTAGAGATCGCCGAGGAGATCGAAGAGGAGCGTGGAACCATCGGGAGAAACGTCGACGGAAGCCCACGTCGCTTCATCGACGGTGAACGCGATTTTTCGCGCGTCGGGGCGCGGGTCGTTGATCTTTTCCGCAGGATCGAACGGCTTTTTCGCCGGCTCCTCTTTGGCGTGGACCAGTGCCGCGACGAGCAGCAGAGCGATGACCGTCAGCTTCTTCACGAAGGCCTCCTGTATTTCCGGAAATTGGCGCAACGAGTGTAGCGGCGCGAAGAAACGCTCTTGTAAACAAATGGTGAGAGCGGAGACGGCGAACGCCTACGGCAGCTCGAAGATGACGCTCTCCGCGCCAGGCGCAAGCGGCTTGCGCGGCGCGCCGGCGAATTGCGGCAGCGCGAAAAAATCGGTGCCGAGCCAGCGGCTCAGGAGCTCTTCGGTCGTGGGGCCGAGGATGATCTCGATCGGACCGGTTTGGGCGATGCCGGAGACGGCGAGCGGCCGTGCGTTGTGCAACAGCGTCTGCATGCGGCGAAGAGAGGCGTGCTGCTGAAAGGCCGGCAGCGGGATACGCAGACCACCGACGACGATCGCGACGTAGCGACTGTCGCGCGACTCGCCGCCGTGCAGCACGATGTCGAAGTTTCGCGGCAGCGCGTTCGGAAACGGCAGCGTCATCGTGCCGCCGCGCGCGACCGCCGGCGAGCGGAGTACCCACAACGGATGCGATTGCGACACGACAGCAAGCGTCTCGTCCGGTTGATGCTCGCGCGCATAGACGAACGTGCCGTCCGACGAAACCTCGGCGTGCTCGGTCTCGACGCCGGACGGCGCGAACCAGAGAATCGACGCGTTGTCGAACGCCATCGGCGAAACGATCAGTCCTCGTGAGCCGCGCAGCGGCATCATCTTCACGTCGAGCTTTCGATGTTCCGACTTCGTCAGCGAGAACGGCTCGAGCTCCTGCTTCTGATAGCCGGGCGCGCTGACGGTGATGCGCAGCTCGCGCTCCGGCAGCGAACGGATCACGACCGTTGCTTCCTCCCCTTTCGCCGACACGGTGCGCGTCACGACCGGATGCCGCGGCAATAGTTTCGACATGACGGCATAACGAACCGTGGCGCCCGACAACGCGAGCTGGGTGAAGGTGTCGCTAATCGAGAGCGTCAGTTCGTTGTCGGGGATCTCGATGTCGAATCGTTGCGAGCGCGGAGCGTAGCGATCGACGAGCACGAACGCGCGCAGCGGATCGTCGCAGGCGGCGATGTTGATGACGTCATCCGTGTGGATCATGTCGCCGAGGGCGGCGCGGTAATCGCTCTTTTCGCGATGCGCGAAACCGACGCCGTTTCCCGGAAACGTGATGGTCGCGTCTTTCCCGAGTGGCGCGCCGCCGAACGTGACATCGCCATAGACCTGGTCATAACCGGCGATCAATCGAAGACTGTTCGTCTGGAGAGGCAGCGCGACGACGCCGCTCCCTACCGGCGGCAGATTCCCGAACTTCAGCTCCGCGCGATACGTCCCCGGCGGTACGCCTTCGAGCGTGAACATCCCGTACAGCCGATCTTCCGAAGCTGTCTCGTGGCGGATGACCTGACACGATGCGGAGTCGACGGAGCGCTCCGGCGGACGCGGCGGCGGACAACTGAGCAGCGTCACTTCGAACTGCGGCGGCTTCGTGTTCGACGTGTCGCAGCCCGGGATATCGCGATTGAGCTCGCGGATGCCGTCGTTCGCGCTCCAGTTGACGACGACGGTTGCGGCCGCGCGTACGACGAGCGGCGCCTCGCTGATCGTGACCGGTTGCGCGGCGACCTTCACCTTCTGTTTCGCCGGAAGCCACGAGCGTCCGGAGAGCTCGAGCTCCTTCTCGCCGGCGCTCACGATTCCACGCAGCAGAACGAATGCGCCGTGCATCGTTTCGGGCGGCGGCAACGGTTCCGATTCGTCGCCGTTCCTGATCGCGACGTGCGGCGACGCGACGTTGTGCGCGGCCGCAATCGCTGCGCGATCACTCTTCAGTACGGAGAGCCAGGTCATCACCGCGCCGCCTCCGCCACTTCGCGCGTCGAGCGATCGCTGCGTGCCGGCTTCGATCGCCGGCGTCGTGAAAACAGCTGCCGGCATCGAGCGATCGATGACGATCAGCCAGAGCGGCTCCCCTGCTGGTACGGACACACTCTGCGCGCCGGCGACGATCGGAAATGCGCTGCCGCTGCGCGTTGCGTAGACGATTCCGCTCCGCGGCGGAGGCAGCAGCGGCACGAGCGTCGCGGCGGGAGCGAGCGCCAGCGTCAGCGACGCCGGTGCGGAAGCGCCATCGACCAGCATGACCGGCGACAACGCGCCGGCTGCTCTCGCGAAAACGTTCCAGAGTCCCGGCGGAAACGTGAGCGAGCCGGCGGCGACGCACGTCACTTCCTGCGACGCCAGCCAGCGGCGAAACGGGTTCTCAGCATCGCGCGCCGTGAAACGGCAAACCTCGCCACCCGCGAACGGCGCGCCGTCACGCGTCAATGAGACGGTCGTCGCGGCGGCGACGTCCGTACAGACGAAGAACAGCAGCAGCGCAGCGATTCGTCTCACGCAATGACTATACGGTCGGTGCGCGAGGAACGTTCCGTCAGTGCTCCGGCGCCGAGCCCCAGATTTCCGTCAACCGCTGATCGCGGCCGCAGTTGAATCTGTAGAACTTGTACCGAACGGGGTTCTTTTTGTAGTAGTCCTGGTGGTACTCCTCGGCTGGCCAGAATCGCGACACCGGCACGATCTGCGTGGCGATCTTCTTCCCGAACTTCGCCTCGAGGCTTCGCTTCGATTCATCGGCGAGCCGCTTCTGCTCCGCGTCATGCGTGAAGATCGCCGTGCGGTATTGCGTACCGTGATCGCAGAACTGAGAGTTCACCGCGAACGGATCGACGTTGTGCCAGTAGACGTCGAGCAACTTCGCATACGAGACCTTCGCCGGGTCGTACGTGACTTCGACTGATTCCGCGTGGCCGGTTCCGCCCGCGGAGACCTCTTCATAAGAAGGCTCCGTCTTCGGCCCGCCGGTGTAACCGGAGACGACGCCGACGACGCCGGGCAGCCGCTCGAACGGCGGCTCCATGCACCAGAAGCAGCCGCCCGCAAACGTCGCTTTGGCGAGCGTCACTTTCGCCGCCGCAGCGGCTGGCGGTTGCGCTTTCGCGCAGAAGACGGTGGCGAGGAGAAGTGTGACGAGCGAAAGACGTCTCTTCATGTCGGAAGGCAACGCTGTCTCGTTGCTCTTTGTTTCGAGGCGTCAACGCTGCGGCAGCAAATGCTTTTGCACTTTCCCGAGCGCCGTCCGCGGGATCGAGTCAACGCGAACAAAGCGACGCGGCACCTTGAATGTTGCGAGCTCCGCGCGGCAGACGCGCGCGATCTCTGCTTCGTCGAAGTCGCCGACGAGAAATGCGATCGGGACTTCGCCGCGCAGTTCGTCCGCGACGCCGGTAACGGTGGCTTGGCGAACGCCCTGCTGTTCGAGGAGCAGCTCTTCGATCTCGCGCGGATAGATGTTGAATCCGCCGGAGATGATCAGATCGCTGCGGCGCCCGAGGAGCGTGTAGTAACCGTCGGCCGAACGTTCGGCGAGATCGCCGGTGCGGAAGAAGCCGTCATCCGTGAACGACGCGGCGGTCGCTTCCTCGCGGCGCCAGTAACCGGCGAAGACATTCGGTCCTTTGACTTCGAGCTCGCCATCAACGATGCGCGCGGCGATGCCGGGAAGCGGAAAGCCGACGGTGCCAGGTCTCCGTTCGCCGGCGTACGGATTGCTGAGATTCATGAACGTCTCGGTCATGCCGTAGCGCTCCAGAATGGCGTGACCGAATCGCTCGCGGAACTGTTCGAAGACGTGCGCCGGCAGCGGTGCGGAACCGGAGACGAAGAGCCGCATCGTCGCGCCGATCGTGCGCGCGGCGTCGATCGGCGTTTCGAGCAGACGGACGTAGATCGTCGGGACGCCGAAGAAAAGCGTCGGCTGAAAGTCGAGGAACTCAGCAATCGTTGACCGATGATCGAAACGTTCGAGAAGACGCATGCGACAGCCGCTGATGAGCCACGTGTGCAGTCCGTTGCCGAGCGCGTGAATGTGAAAGAGCGGCAGCGCGAGGAGGAAGCGATCGCGATCGCTGATCTGCCACGCGGCGAGCAGGTTCACGGCGTTCGCCGCGAAGTTGTCGTGCGTCAGCACTGCGCCTTTCGACGCGCCGGTTGTGCCGGACGTGTAGATGATCGCGGCCGGCGTCGGACCATCGAGCGATTCGCTCGGCCGGGCGTCATCGGCGCGCGCCGCCTCTTCCATCAACAGCGGCAGCGACCGTTCGTCGATCAGCGCACGCGGTTCGGCATCGCCGGTGATGTGCGCGATCTCGCGGTCGCGATAGAGGATGTTGATCGGTACGAAGATGACGCCGAGCTTCACGCAGGCGAGATAGAGATCGATCAGCTCGACGCGATTCGCGAGATAAACGCAAAGCCGATCGCCCTTCACGAAACCGCGCGCGCACAACGCATGCGCGAAGCGGTTGCTGCGCGACTCGAGCTCGCCGAAGGTGAACGACGCGCCGTTCCATTCGAGCGCCGGCTCATCGCGGCGATTGATCAGCGAGAGATCGAAGAGATGCAGAAGATGCATGCGCGAATCATCGCGCAGTCCGTGGCTGTGGCATTCTCGTTTCCAGGATGCGCGGGCCGTGTCGGTGGTGCAAAGGAGATGTGAGCGGACGCAGACGGACGTTCTGTTCGGACGCGTGCGTGCACGAATGGCGGCTGCGGTCGAGCGGTTCATATCTGCGCGAATGCGTCTTCGAGCGCGATTGCGGTATCTGCGCGATCTGCCGCATCGACACGATTGCGCTGCGCCGTCGCGTCCTTCGACTTCCGTTCGGACGGCGCGTCATCGAGATGAAAGCGCTGCGCATCGTGAAGGGTCGCAGGAGCTGGTGGGAAGCGGATCACATCGTGCCGGTCGTTGAAGGCGGCGATTCGAACCTCGACAACATCCGTACGCTTTGCGTGACCTGCCATCGCAACGTCACCACGGAGTTGCGCGAGCGGCGTCACTCCACGCGATAGCGAATGCTGTCGCTTCGTCCGCCGTCGTCGACGACGACCAGCTGATGCGTGCCGCGCTTCGGCCTGAGGAACATCCGCTGCGACGGCACGCCTGACGCGACGAGCACGCCGTCATCGAACCAGAAGAGTTGCGCGGCGTCGCTGCTCTGCGCGGTGAGCAGAATCTCCTGAAACTCGAGCGGCGCGTCGCGGCGCAGGCGATACGGCGTCGCGCTGTCAGGAGAGACGATCTTCGGAGGCGCGTCGGTGGCGACGTCGCTGCAGCGCTTCGCGAGCGGCGGCAGCGCTTCGAACGGCTGCTCCTGCGCGCGCCACCACGCCACGAGCTCCGGCGGCTGCACGGTGACGATCACGGTCCGGTGCGCGGTTTGCGAAACACAATCACCGGCCAGCCGTTCGCCGCTCTTCGCGTCGACGAGCATGGCGCGATGCAGCTCGCACGCGCGAAGGTGCGTGCGATCGGGGATGTATTCGACGCGCGTTCGTTCGCGGCAGAACTCGGTCGGCAGCTGATGGCTGATCGCGCAGACTTCGATCGTGGCGATGCCGAGGCCGTCGGGACGGCGAAGATGCGCATCGCCTTCGATCGCGCGGAAGAGATCGAAGAGCAGCGGCGCGGCGAACTCGGAGCCCGACATTCCTTTTTGTCCGTGACCGTCGAAGTTTCCGGCCCAGACGCCGATCGAATACCGCTCGGAGAATCCGACGCTCCACGCATCGCGATGTCCATACGACGTGCCGGTTTTCCACGCGACCGCCGGCATCTCCCGCGCCATCTGCCACGCGCGCGGCATGTCCGGTCTCTTCACCTCGGCGAGCACGTCGGTCACGAGCGCGGTCGCTTCGCGTGAGAAGAGACGTGTGGGTTCCGTGTGCGCGCGGCGAAGCACGGTCGCCGGTCGATGCAGCCCGCCTTCCGCGAGCGTCGCGTAAAAGTTCGTCAGATCGACGAGCCGCACTTCGCCCGCGCCGAGAATCAGCGGCAGTCCGTAACGCGACGGATCGCGATCGAGCGACGTCAGTCCGCCGCGGCGCAGCAGCTTCACGAACTCCTCGACGCGCTCGCTCTGCAGCACGCGCACGGCCGGCGCGTTGAGCGATTGCACGAGCGCGTCGCGAACGGAAACGCGTCCGCGATACGTGCCGTCGTAATTTTCCGGGACGTAGCCGGCGTAATCGGTCGGGATGTCGAGCAGATACGAATCGGGGATCAGCAGTCCGTCGTCGAACGCCTTCGCATAGAGAAACGGTTTGAGTGTCGAGCCGGGCGATCGTCGCGCGGCGGCACCGTTGACCTGTCCCTGCCGCGCCGCTTCGAAGAACGACGCCGAGCCGACCATCGCCACAACTTCGCGGGTCCGATTGTCGATGACGACGACCGCGGTCTGCCCCACGCCGAACGCGCGCAGCGACGCGATGCGCGACGCCACCTGCTGCTCGGCGAGCCGCTGCACCCGGCGATCGAGCGTCGTGTAAACGCGCGCGCGGTCCCTCGCCTGCTGGACCGCGTAATCGCAAAAGTGCGGCGCGATAAACGGCGGCCTGCGTCGCTCAATCGGCAGCGGCTGGCGCATGGCCTGCTCGATTTGCGCGGATGAGAACGCGCCGCGATCGCGCAGCTGGCGAAGGACGCGATCGCGTGCGCGCGTCGCCGTGACGTGATCGCGCAGCGGATCGTAGCGATTCGGCGAACGCGGAAGCGTCGTCAGAAACGCGATCTCGCCGAGCGAGAGCTGCGACGGCGGCTTGCCGAAATAGAGATAGGCCGCGGCGCCGATCCCTTCGATGTTCGCGCCGTACGGCGCCATGTTCACGTATGCCTCGAGCAGTTCGCGACGCGGGTGATGACGCACGAGCTGCAGTGCACGAAACGCTTCCTGCAATTTGCCGCCGACGGTTCGCGACTTCGGCTGCGACATCCGCGCGAGCTGCATCGGAACCGTCGACGCGCCGCTGACGACGCGACCTGTGCGGACGTTCGCAATCGCCGCGCGGCCGATGGCGATCGGGTTCACGCCGGGATGCTTCCAGAACCACTGATCTTCCGAAACGACCAGCGCGCGGATGAGCTCCGGCGGCAGCTCATCGAGCGACACCGGAATGCGCATCTTCTGATCGGCCGGCAGAATCATCCGAATCGGTTCGCCATCGCGATCGAAGACGACCGTGGCCGGCGGCCGATGCAGTCGCGCCTCCGGAAACGGCGTGAAGAAATCGGCGATCGCGAAGAGCACAAAAGGAAGCCCGATCGTCATTCCGAGCGTAGCGAGGAACCTGCGCGGGCGGGGCACGATGCAGGCGACGCGCGCCCCGCACGCCCGGATCCCTCGCTTCGCTCGGGATGACAGAACCGCTCGGGATGACATGGCGTTCATCGCTTCCTCACGATGAACACGCCGCGCTCGCCCACCGCGTGATTGGCGCGCGCGTACATCGCCTCCGCGAAGAGCGGCTGCTGCTGAAAGACGCCCGGTGTCACCGCGCGCAGCAGTGTGTAGAACGTCAGCGCGCCGGAGGCGGGAAGCTCGACAAAGTAGAGGACCTGATCGTCGCGGATGTCGACGTTGGTGCATTCGCTGCCGTCCGTCATCCACGGCAATTTCTCCGTCGTCTTCAGCCGCGGATTCTCGACTTCGAGTCCGGCCGGGATGAGGTTCTGCACGACGACGTTGTCGAGCCGGCCGTTGAGACTCTCGATCTTCATCACGCAGACGAGCAGTTCGCCCTGCATCACGCCGTTCGGATCGATCGGAGCTCCGTCGCGCGTGTGCAGCTCGCGCGTAACGCGGATGCCCGACGACTCGGGTTTGAACGCGCCCGCGGTCTTCACCCCGCGCGCGTCGAGCGAGTAGAACGCGGCGCCCGGCGTGTACGCGCCGTTCATCTTCACGCGGATCGTTCCCTCACCTTTGATGTTGCGGAAGATGGCGGTGCGATTTTCGAACGTGCCGATGAGACGGTTGTCGAGGAAGACGGCGCCGGAGTACGGCGGCATCGCTTTCTGACGCTTGATGAACTGGCCGAGCGCGAGCAGCGTGAACGCCGATTCCTGCGTCGTCCAGTACGGCTCCGATGCATCGCGGCCGAGACGTTCGACGAGCGGCGCGATCCGTGCGTCGTTCGGCGAGGCGTCGAGAATCGCAAGCAGCAGCATGGCGCGGTTGCGGATTGCGGAGTCGAGGTTGTTGCCGGTCGTGCGCGCGACGTCGTCGACGTCACGCAGTCCGCTCAGCAGCGTTTGAATCGCGACCGGATTGCCGACCGACGCATACGCGGCGGCGAGCAGCGCGCGACTTTCCGGGTGAAGGTTCGCCGCGTGATGCGCGCGAATGAAATCCATCGTGCCGAGGTCCGGCTTGCCGGCGCGAGCGAGGATGTAGAGCTCGTAGACGACGCGCTCGAGATCGACCTCGTCGTAGTCGGAACGCGCCTTCGCATCGCTGGCGATGAACGTGAGCGCGCGATCGTAAATCGGGGAATCGACCGGATGTCCGGCGCGGCGCGCCTCGACGAGGAAGTGCGTCGCGTACGCGCTCCCCCACGGATAAACGTTCTGGCCGTACGGCCACATCGAGAAGCCGCCGGAGTACGTCTGCATCGTGCCGAGGCGGCGAATTCCTTCGTGCACCATCGCGGCCGATTCGTTGTTGCGGAACGCGTCGGGATCGAGCTCTTTCGCGATGTCGCTGAAGTAGATGAGCGGGAAAACGCTCGACGTCGTCTGTTCGACGCAGCCGTACGGATAGTGCAGCAGATACTTCAGCTTTCCGCGGAAGCGGACGATCGGCAGCGGACTGACGACGAGCGTCCGCTCGACGGAACCGGGGACGAACGGCTTCACGAGCTCGGGACGGAACGTCGCCGCGTTTTCGGTGAACGGTCCCGCCACTTCGGCGGTTTCGAGCGGCAGATCCCAGCGAACCGGCACGTCGAATTTCGCGGAGGATTTTTCGCCGTTGCCGGAGGCGGTCGCGGAGAAGATGATCTCTCCCGGCTGACGGGGCGCGGTCAGCGAAAAGTACGCGGTCTTCTCAGTCGCGTTCGGAAGGTCAAGTTGTTGACGAGCGGCTCCTGTCAGTTCGACATTGAAACGTCCGGCGCGACCGGTGTCGTTGCGGACGGTGATCGGGATCGACACCTGATCGCCAACGCTGAGGAATCGCGGCACGGTCGGCAGGAGCGTGATCGGATCATGGACGCGCACCATCGCTTCGCTGCTGCCGAAGCGGCGGCCGCGATGCACGACGGCCATCACGCGAATGCCTCCCTGAAAATCGGGGATCGCGAACTCGGTGTGCACGCGGCCGTTCGCGTCGGCCTTGAGCGGTCCCGACCAGTACGAGACCGGCTTCGCGCGGCGGATCGAATCGGCGCGCACGTATTGCGCCTGCCCTTCTCCGCTCTCACTGCCGCCGGCGGCGGCTTTCCCTTTCGGTTTCACCTCCGGCAGTAGCTGCGCAAAGATGTCGTAGGTCGACGTGCCGAGGGCGAGCTTGCGATAGAACCACGAAAACGGATCGGCGGTCTTCTGCGCGATCAGTTGCAGGATTCCTTCGTCGACCGCGGCGATCGTGACGATCGCGCCCGGCTCGGCTGTCACGTCGATCGGCAGCGTGCGATTCGCACGCAACTCGGCCGGCGCTTTGATTGCCGGTGCGACGCGGTTCGCGGTGCGATCGACATTGATCGGGATCGCACCGAATGCGCGTCCCGCTTCGCCCGGCTCGAGATCGCCGGCGGTGCGGACGAGCGTCGCGGTGACGTAGCCGTTCGGACGGAGATCGGCGGTGATCGGGATCGAGATCTTCGCGCTGTTGCCGGCGAGCGTTTCGACCGAGACGTAGTGGATACGATCGCGCTCGAGCGTGATCAGCAGCTTGCCGGCGAACGGTGCTTTCACCTGAACGATGGCGGTGTCGCCCGGCGCGTACTCGTCTTTGTCGAGGTCGAGCTGCAGGCGGCCGGGATTCTTCATCGCCCACGGCGAGTAGCCGCGGCCGCTCGCGTAGAACTCGACCGCTGCCGATGCGCCGGTGGCGGCGTCGGTGATGACGACGCGATACGAACCGTATTCGCGCGGCGTGAAGACGAACGAGCCGTGCGTCAGTCCGGCGGCGAGCGATTTCACGGCGAGCTGTCGCGTCTCGCGCGTCGTCACGTAATCGTATGAACCGCTGCTCGAACGGCGGAGCAGGCAGTGCCAGCGATCTTCGAGCAGCTCTGCGCGCAGGGTGCCGCTCGGCGCCGGCTTTTCGTCGTGGCCGACGGCGACCCACTCGAACGTCACGGCGCGGCCGGGATCGGGATATTTGTCGGGATCGCCGCCGCGGCGGACCCCCAGGTAGTACGGAACGGGGTGCACCGGAACGTGTGCGACCGCGGAGACGCCGCGCCCGCCCTGTTCCTGCACGCGCGCGACGACCAGCGCTTCGAGCGACGACGGAACCTGTAAGCCCGCGGGAATCGCAAAGCGGAACTGTTTCGCGCCGGCGGCATCGAGCGCGCCGCTGTCGGTGGCCAGCTCGCGCGATTCGAATTTGCGATCGTTGTTCGCGAACGTATAGCTCTCGAATCCTGCCGGCGTGAACTGCACCGGCATCAACCGGACGCGCGTTTCGACCGCGAGGTTCGCGGCGGGCGGACCGAAGAGATAGTTGCTGCCGACGTCGTAGATCAGATCGTCGCCCGGCGACGCATCCTTTTTCTTCGGACGGATCTCGACCTTGATGCGATCGGGAACGAACTCCTCGACCTGAAAGCGATAGGTGCCGATGACTTCCGTACCGGCGATGACGTCGAGCCGATGGTGGCCGGTGCGCGCGTACGCAGGGAGCTTGATCGTGAACGGCGCGACGCCGCCGTCGCCGATGGTGAGTCGCGTACTTTCGCGCTCGTCGCTGCCGTCGAAATGTTTGGCGACGAGCGGCATTTGCGGCGGCGGTTGCAGCGCGCGATCGCGGACGACCGCGACTCCTTCAACGAGCTCGCCCGGACGATAGATGTCGCGCTCGGCGTAGACGAACGCGGAGTAGCCGGCGGCGGGCAGCTGATCGCCGGCGACGTCGAACGGCGAGATGTCGATCTCGCTTTTGTCGAAGTGGAGAAAGCTGTAATCGCCGCCTTTCTGCAGCGTGATGATCAGCGGCTTCTTTTTGCCGAGGATCTTCGTGAGCCCTTTGAGGTGCCAGATGCCGCGCTCGTCGGTGCGGCCGGAAGCGAGCGTCTGGTTTTGCGTGCTGATGAGCGAGACCGCGGCGCCGTCGATCGGCGCGAGATCTTTGAACGACGACGCCCAGACGATCAGCTCGTCCTCCCCTTCTTTCGCGACGATGCCGATGTCGGTGATGAGGATCCAGCGGACCGACTGGTGATGCGCGTCGGCGATGGTGACGCGATAGAGACCGGGCTCCGCTTTCTTCACGTACGGCTCGAGCGAGATCGTCGTGACGATTTTCTTGTTGTGCGCCTTGTGGAGCGGCACGCGGCGATACGCGAGACGATCGCCGAGCGATTCGGAGACGCCGTAGATCGAGACGTCGCCGTTCTGATCGACGTCGGCGTCCTCGTCGTATTCGTAGTTGTACGAACCGTTGTTGTATTGATGTGTGAGCGCGTAGGCGATGTTGTTGCGATAGACGCGATCGACGGCGACCCAGGCGTCATCGACATTGACACTTTCGATGGCGACGTTTTTCCAGCCGCTTGCGGAGAGGAACATCCCCTCGCTCTGAAAATCGAGCGAGTGAGCGAGGTCGGGAAAGGTGACGTCGGCGGCGTAATCGGCTTCGAGCGTGGCGTCGTCGGTGGCCGGCAATCCTTTCGCGACGGCGACGTGATACGCGCTGCCGGGCGTGAACGCGCCGATGAGCTGGAGATCGTTTCCTTCGGCGCCGAGCTGGTACTTCACCGCAGGTGTGACGGTGACGAACTTCGACGCAACGTCGGGAGCGACGGCCGACGACAGCTCAATGCGCAGCGTCGATTCGTTCTGTCCCGATTTTCCCTCGACGTTGCGGACGACGAGCTTTTCGGAAGAGCCGAGCTTCACCTCCTGCACGTAATCGTTCTGCAGGATCGAGCCGCGAATGCAGCCGGCCAGCCCTTTCGAGATGACGAGCTTCAGCGTCCGCTCGCTGTTCCGCTTTTGCAGCGGCCGGCTGCGAAACGAAATGTCGGCATTGCAGCCCGGCGGCGAGGCGATCTCGAGCGGCTGATGGTCGTTGCCGTCGATCAGCTCGGCGCGCGTCACGAGCAGCTCCGGGTTGACGTCGTAGTTGAGATAGATGTCGCCCTGCAACACGACGATGTGGCGCGCGGCGTCGACGATCTCTTCGTTGGTGACGATGGAACGGACGATCAGGTCGTCGATGCGCACGCGCAGCTCGCCGTCGCCGCGAAAGCGCTGGCCGGCCGCGAGAAAGCGCGACTTGTTGAGCGTGATCGTGAACTGCGCGCCGGGGGCGAAGCCGCCGGCCGGCTCGAAGCGGAGGACGTTGTTCGTCCGCCAGCGCCAGACGCCCTGCACGTTCGGGTCGATTGTGGCGGGCGGCGGCACGACGACGCGTCCGGCCTGAGCGACGGAGACCGGCCGATCGAAGGTGATGTCGACCCAGGCGCGCTGGCTTCGATCGAGCTGCACGTCGAAGACGCCGATCGAAGCGTCATCGGCGGGAGCCGCGGTGTGCTGCACGAGCTGCGCGATGGCCGTCACCCCCGCGATGAACGCGAGGACGACGCCGAGAGCAATGAGATTTCGCCGTTCCATGATGGCTTACATAAGAAAGCCGGAATGGGGAACAGGAACGGCACAACAAAGGAAAGTGGATGCGCGTGTTGTGGCGGAATTGTGGCGGCGCCGTCAGTGCGTATGCGCGTGATCGTGGTCGTGGTCGTGATCATGCGCGCCGTGCGTGTGACCTTCCATCCCCGACTCGACCTGGGCGACGACCATGCGCGCCAGCGCTTCGAACGCTTTCGTGGCCGGTGACTCGGGGCGCAGCACGACGATCGGCTGGCCGCTGTCGCCGCCGACGACGACCTGCGGATCGATCGGAACCTCTCCCAGGAACGGGACGCCGAGCATCTCCGCGGTTTTCTTTCCGCCGCCATGGCCGAAGATCTCTTCGCGCTCGCCGCAATGGCGGCAGATGAAGTAGCTCATGTTCTCGATGAGACCGAGCACCGGCACGTTCACTTTGCGGAACATCGCCAGGCCTTTGCGCGCGTCGATCAAAGCGACGTCCTGCGGCGTGGTGACGACGACGGCGCCGGTCAGCGGCACCTTCTGTGTCAGCGTCAGCTGCGCGTCGCCGGTACCGGGCGGGAGATCGATGATCAGGAAATCGAGCTCGCCCCACTTAACGTCGGTGAGGAACTGATCGAGCGCTTTCATCACCATCGGACCGCGCCAGATCACCGGCGTGTCGGGATCGGTGATGAGGCCGAGCGACATTGTTTTGATGCCGTGGTTCTCCATCGGGATGATCTTCTCGTCGGCCTCATCGATCTGCGGACGGCCTTCGATACCGAGCATCATCTGCTGCGACGGACCGTAGATGTCGGCGTCGAGGAGACCGACGGTGTAGCCGAGCCGGCGGAGGGAAAGCGCGAGGTTCGTCGAGACGGTCGACTTGCCGACGCCCCCCTTTCCGGACGCGACGGCGATCTTGTAGCGGACGCCTTCGAGAATGCCGCGCGCGCCGCCGGCCATGCCGGGAGCCGGCTGGTTGGTACGCGGCGCGACCTGCAGCTGAACGTCGACGGTTTCGACTCCGGCAAGCGTGCGGACTGCTGCTTCGGCATCACGGCGCAGCGTCGCGCCGACGGAAGGATTCTCGGTTTGAAAGTTGATGGCGAACGAGACGTGGCCGCCGTCGACTTTCACGTCGCGGACGAAACCGAATGAAACGATGTCGCGGGAAAGGCCGGGGAAGCGGACCTTCTTTAATGCTTCGAGCACCTCATCCTGACTGGGCATCTTGTTTCTCCTTCTGGAAGCGCTCGAATGAGCTGCGGATGATCGGGATTGCTTCGTCCGACGACGGCACGATGCGGAGAACGTCGAGGTCGGTCGGGCTGGCAAGCCCGCGCTCGATCATCGTCGCATTCATCCAGTCGATCAGACCGGGCCACATTGTACCGACCAGGATCAGCGGATGCTCTTTCATGTGTTTGACCTGCAGGAGTTGCCAGACCATGAAGAGCTCGAGCGCCGTCCCGATGCCGCCCGGCATCACGATAAACGCGGAGGAGAGTCGGACGAAGTGATGCAGTCGTGAGAAGAACGTGCGGTGGCGAAAAACTTTGTCGACGAACGGATTCGCCGACTCTTCGGTCGGCAGATGAATGGCGAGGCCGAATGAGCGCGAGCGGCTTTCTTTCTGTCCTTCGACCGCGCCGGCGTTGGCCGCTTCCATCAGTCCCGGCCCGCCGCCGGTGACGATGTCGACGCCCATCCGCGCCAGCTCGAAGCTGAGCTTGCGAACCTCTTCGTAAATCGGATCGCCGCGCCGGATGCGCGAGCTGCCGAAGATCGAGACGCGGTAATGCTCGACGCGATCGGGCTGAATCTGATCGAGATCGTTGATCGTCTCCCAAAGCTGATAGATCGCTTTGTCGAGGATGTGCGTCGGATCAACCGTCGGCCGGTTCTTCTTCGCCTCCGACTGTCTTAGAGCCTCTAGTTCGGGGGTTGTTGTTGTTGGTTTGGTCATCGGTGGTGAATGGCAGCGAGAGTTGTGCCTGTGGGGAGCCAGGCATGGGTAATGAGGCATGAGGTATGAGTAAAAGCTTCTACTCATGCCTCATACCTCATGCCTCATGCCTCATGCCTACTTCGTAATCCAAACCTCTTTCGAAAACTCCCTGAGCTTCGGCTCGGCGGCGTGCGCTTCGGCTTCGCCCGGGAACTTGACGCGGACGCGGTAGGTCGGTCCTTTGTCGTTCGTGCCGCGCTCGACGTAGGCGGAGTTGAAGCCGTGGTCGATCAGTTTGGCGGCGAGGCTCTCGGCGGTGTTTTTGTCGCTCGTGGACAGCAACTGCGCGTAGTACGGGACGCCGGGCGTTGCGGAAGCGGCGGCGGGCGGCGGCGCGGCGGCCGGTTTCGGCGCTTCGACCACGGTTGCGGCCGGTACTTCGGTCGATGGCGCTTCGGTCGTCGTCAGGACGGTATCGGTCGCCGGCGCGGTGGTCGTCGCGTCTGCCGGCTTTTTGAAATCGTCGGCGTTGACGCCGAGCTCGACGATCGTGCCGGCGTTTTTCTTTGCGACGGCCGCGGCTTCGGTGACGACGGCCGGCTCTTTGCGAACGACCAGCCGTTCATCCGCCTGGCCCTTGCCGATCATCAGGCCGAAGGCGAACGATGCGGCGAGGGAAAGGAGCAGCAGGACGAACGCGACGAATGCCTGGCCGGCCGTCAGTGAAATTTCATAATGGGACTGATCGTCGGTGAGCACATCTTCAGACATCACACCCTCCCGTCACTGTTGTTGAAGTTCATGCTGAGCGAAGCGAAGCATCTCTGGTCCGACAGCTGCGCCGTACGCCAACGTCGCAGCTGCTGCACCATAGATCCTTCGCTTCGCTCAGGATAAACGTCACTTCGGCGGAGCGGCCGCGTTCCAGTTTGTGTGATAGACGACGCCGTTGTCAAAGTAGACAGCCGATGCGCCCCCATCCTGTTTTGGATAGATCCAGACCGAATAGACGCGGCTGTTCTGCACGACCTGCTTGATCCAGTCCTCGCGCGGGACGCCGACCAGGTTGCGGACGTCGTCCTCTTTCATCCCGCTCTTCACGTTCGCGAACGACGCCATGGCGACGTAGCGCCGCTTCTCGGCGGTCGCGATCCGCGCCGAGGCATCGGCGTTCGACGGATCGAACTGCAGCGCCTGGCGGTACTGTTCGATGGCGCGGTCGTAACGCGACAGCACGTTCATGTACTGATCGCCGAGCACGATCTTCTCGTGCGCGAGCGCCTGCGCGGCACGCGGGTCGCCGGTCCGTTCGTAATACTCGGTCAGCTTGCGCATGAAGGCGTTGTACGGCTCTTCGATCTTTCGCGTGTTGTCGAGCACCAGCTCGATCTGCTGCTTGCGCGATGACGACGGCGACGGCACCGGCTGCGCTTTGCGCAGCGTCTCCAGCCACTGCTGATCGGCGGAGATGAGATTCCACTCCTTGTCGTTCGGCTTCGTCGGAATGGAAGGAGCGGTGGCGCAAGCAGTGGCGAAGAGCGCGATGGCGAGGAGGAGCTTTCTCATGGACCGCTGGTTATTTTACATGACCTGAGATCAGGCGCGCCTGAGCGCTTCCACCATTCGCACCACTTCCTTCTCCGCGCCGTCGCCGAACTCCGTCCTGATCTCGATGATCCAGCCATACAGCAACTCATTGAGCGCGGCATGAACGATCGACGCGCGATCGCTTGAACCGGACGCGATCATGTTCGTCAGCAGCTGATCGAAATCGATCCGCCCTTCGTTGACGAGATTCATTCCGGAGAGATACGGCAGCGTCTCCGGTGAGACGTGCAGCACCACGCGATCCATGAAGTCGTAGGTGTGATCGCCGATCCGCTGAAAAACGAGGTTGAAGATTTTCTGGAATGCGGAGTTGTACTGCTCGACGATTCCTTCGAGCTCGTACTCGCTCGCCTCTTCGGCGCGCTTGCCGTCGACGTCGGCGCTTTCGGCGTCCTGCACGAGATTCACGGCCAGCAATCCCCACAGCGTCCGGCAGGTGACGAAGTTCGAGAGGTAGCTCTGCGCGCAGATCGCTTCGATCGTCCGCGGCTCGCGCAGCAGTGAGAGGACGTGCGTCTCTTCATCCGACATCTCGAGGTGATAGCTGCGCGCGTCGACGCCGGGAATCTGTTCGAGGAGACGCGAGAACCGGCCGAGGCCGCGGGAGATCAGCGACCAGAACTCGATGCCGGCCACGCCGTCGAGGATCAATCGTTCCGTCGGCAGATTGAGCGACAGGATCTCGTCGGGAAATTCGCTCGTGAAAGAGAGCGTGTAGCTGCCGCTGCGATAACGCATCGAGCCGAGCACGATCGCGCTGGCCTGCTGCTCGACCGCGCGAATCAGTTCGTCGGGCTGGAGAAATCCGAGCTCGCACAGGAGCGACCCGATGCGTCGCGAGACGACCAGCTTCTCCATCGCTTCGTCGTACTGCTGGAGATTCAGCTCGCCCGACCGCAGCAGCACTTCGGCCAGCCCCATGTCGGGATCGGAGCTCGACGCCGAGACGATCCGTCCTTCGGTGAAGTAGATCGTGTCGTTGCGGCCGATCGCTTCGAGCGAAACGATCGCCGTCTCCGCGCTGCGGACGAGCGAGCGGAAGAGATCGGGAACGGTCGTCTCGGCGAGTGTGCCCTGAATGGAAAGGTCGTCGGACATGGGACCGAAAAGATTACTCGCTGACGACCGGTTTTTGCGCATCCTCGACGGTCGCGATCCCAACCGCATTCTTCGTCGTCGACTTCACGCGATACATCGCCGCGTCCGCCTGGCGAATCAATCCTTCCTTCGTCACGGCGTGCGCGGGATACGTCGCGATGCCGAAGCTGGCGGTGATCGAGATCTCGACCGTCGCGTCGAGCTGCAGCGGCAGCGCGGTCAGTGCTTTGCGAACGCGGTTCGCGACGAGCAGCGCCTGATCCTGATCGGTCTGAGGAAGGATGATGCAGAACTCGTCGCCGCCGAAGCGGACGACTTTGTCGATCCCTCGCACGGCCGAAAGGATTCGCTTCGCCACTTCCTGCAGCGTGCGCGAGCCGGTCAGGTGGCCGTAGAAGTTGTTGACCATCTTCAGATCGTCGAGGTCGAGAAAGATGATGCTGAAGAGCGAGCCGTAGCGGCGCGAGCGCTCCATCTCTTCGTCGAGATACGACTCGAAGAAACGGCGGTTGTACGCCTTGGTGAGATCGTCGCGCATCGCCAGATCGCGGCTGCGCGTCAGCTGATAGATGTTGCCGAGAACCTGCACGACGGCGGAGATGTAGCGGCCGACGCTGCGGATCGTTTCGTCGTCGACCGGCAGCACGCCCGGCGGTTCGTCGCCGAGCGGCACGCGAATGACGCCGATCAGATCGTGCTCGACCTGCAGCGGAATCACGAGCAGCTTCATGTCCAGGTCCTGCGCGAACGAGCGGCCGGAGGCGAGCGCGCGCTGCAGAAGATCGGGCGGAATGCCGGGCAGGAACTCGCCGGTCTCGCGATAGTCGGGATCGTTGGAGAAGCTGACGACGTAGCGCTCCAGCCGCGGGTCGTGCAGGAACAGCGTGCCGCGCGCGAGCCCGAGGATGTTCAGCGCTGTGCGGGTGATCCGTTCGGAGACGGCGGCCGCATCGACCATCGTCATCAGCTCGTGGACCTGCGAGAGATAGCTGATCTCCGCTTCGAGCTGCGATGCGTGGATGGCGGCGTCGGCGAGGTCGTTCGCGAAGAGGAGATACTCGGCGGGATCGGCGAGAAAGACGTCGCGGCGAACGCGCATTTCTCCGTGACGGCGGCCGGATGGCGCGTCAGCATCCGAAAGAATGATGCGCACGAGGCTCTTGCGAGGCGGCGGATCGATCAGCGTGTGCGAATCGGAATCGATCACCGCGATACGCGCGGTCTCTCGTTCGTCGCCGTCGGGAGCGAAGGCGAGCGCCGGACATGACCTGCGAAGATCGTCGACGACCTGCTGCCGTCCGCTGTAAACGCCGATGGTTTGCATCTGCACGACCTAAGCATTTCAGTTTACACCGCTTCGACGGCGCGGATGACGGCGAGCGCGACGATGCGCCGGCGATCGTCGGTGACATGATTCGCCCGTGCGCATTGCTCAGCTTCTCCTTCCCGGTGCATCGGAATACGAGCGCAGGTCGCAGCGGATCGACGCCGACGCGCTGACTGCCATCGGCTTCGAGCTCACGAACGAATGCGACGCAAGGGTCGCGCACGTCTATGGTCCCGATCCGCTTCCTCGTCTTCGCGCACCGCGCATCCCATTCGTCGCGAACGCTCGGCTACGCAGCCGCTGGTGGTTGCGCGCGCGCGAACCGAACGTCGTGATCTCACCACTCAAAGACGCGTCGACCTTCGTCCCCGAGGCGATCGACGACAGCTACTTCTCCGAGCGCCCCGCACGCGAGCCCGACGGCCGTTATCGCCTCGGCACCTTCAACGCGCAGCGTGTCGGCATTCACCGAATCATCGACCTGACTTTGCACCGGCTGCATCGTTTTCGCGACGACGTCGACTGGCTGGTCTTCGATCACGCGCCGTCGCTCGAGGAGCTCGGCGGCCTCGACGCGTGGGTCGATCCCGCTTCGTCCGATACAGACTTCGACGGCTTCGTCGCCGAGGGGCTCGCCGCGGGGCTCGCGGTCGTCGCCACCCGCACACCCATCAATTTGCAGCGGACGGAAAAGGGGCGAAGCGCACTCCTGGTACCGCACGATCCGAACGAGCTCACTCATGCGATACTAGCCGCCCTGTTCAAGGCCGAGGTCCACCGTCCCAGGATTGACGCGGCACGACAGACCATCTCGAAGTTCCGCGCGAAGCACCGGGTCCGAGCTCTCGCGCAGATCTACGAAAACCTGGGCAAATGACCGATTTCTCCGATCTCCCCAACCCGCAGCGGCGTGCTCTCGATCTCGTCCGGGAAGTCGCGGCCGAAAAGGAATGCCGGCCGTACCTCGTGGGAGGTCCCGTCCGCGATCTCCTCCTCGGCCGTCACTCCATCGACGTCGACGTCACCCTCGAAGATGGCAGCTCCACGCTCGCTCGCGCACTCGCGAAACGACTCAACGGCCGCGTTCGCTCGTTCCCGCAGTTCCTGACGTACAAAGTGTCGGCTGACGGCCTGCCGGAAATCGATATCGCCACCGCGCGGAAAGAGCGCTATCGCAAACCGGGCGCGCTGCCGACCGTTACCGCCGGCCGCCTGAAGGACGATCTCCTTCGCCGCGACTTCTCGATGAACGCGCTGGCGATGGATCTCGTGACCGGCTCGATGCACGATCCTGCACATGGCGAGCAGGATATCCGCACCGGCGTGATCCGCGTGCTGCACGATCAGAGCTTCCTCGACGACCCGACGCGCATCTTTCGCGCGATTCGTTTCGCCGGCCGCCTCGGCTTCACGCTCGATCCGCACACCGACGCGCTGCTTCGTGTCGCCATCGTCGGCGGCGCGCTCGGCTTCATCTCGCGCGAGCGCATCTGGCGCGAGCTCTTCCTCGCGATGGAAGAGGCAGGCGCGCCGAAAGTGCTGACGATGCTCCGCAACTCCGGCGCACTCGACGTGCTCTTCGGCGAAAGCGGCGGTCAGCCGCCGTCTCCAACGCTGCTCGAACAGGTCCGCGACCAGGTCGCGAACAATGCCGAGCTCGATCGACAGGTGCTCTACACCTCCGCACTTCTTCACGGAACCGAACCGACCGTCGCGCAGCTCGAAGGCTCCGGTTTTTCACAGAAGCGCGCGCGCAACGTGCTGCAGATCGCACGCGAGCTTCCTCGCTACGAGCGCGCCGTCGCGGAGCTCGTTTCCGATCGCCAGCGCTTCCGTCTCTACAAAAGCGTGTCGCGCGAGCTGCTCAGCATTCTTTCAGTGCGGCGCCCCGAGGAACAGGAGCACGTCGCGCGGTATCACGACTACGTGAAGTTCAAGCTTCCGCTTCGCGGCAACGATCTCGAAGTGCCGCTCGGCCCGCACGTCGCGAAGGCGCTCGAGCGGACGCGCGAAGCGGTGTTCAGCGGCGAGATCGATGCGGATGAAGCGCGCTCGTTTGCACGCGAGATGGCGATCAAGTACCTTAGCCACGAGCAGCCATCCGACTCGAAATGATCGCGCAACCGCAGCGCAGCCCGACGTTCGCCGCCATCGCATTCGCGATCTTCCTCCCCGCCTCCGCAGCGTTCGCGCAACTTCCGGAAGCGCCGAAAGACGAGCCGCCGCACGACATCACCATGGTCGATGAAGCGCCGATCAGCGGCGCCATCGCGGTGCCGATCACGGAGCGCGACCGGAAGCGGCTGCGGAAGTACGAGATCCCGGAGCTGGTCGGCAGCCGTCAGGCGCTCGGCTCGCAGCTCATCGACGGCGAGCTGCCGAAGCCGATCGTCGACTATCGCGTCCATTCGAGCGCCGTCGATCAGCGGCTCTCGATTTTCGAAGGCGGCCTGGTCGTCATCAACATCACCGGCGCCGGCGCGACGATGCGCAAGAAAGTGATCATTCCGCCCGATGCGCTGCACAACTATCTCGTGAAACTTTCGCCCGACGCGCTGGAGATGATGTCGCAGCGCGAGCTCGTCGATCCTTCGCGCGACCGTCGCGGCTCGCTGCGGATTTACGACGCCGAGCGGCAGCCGGTGGAACGGCTGTTCGATCCGATGTCGGCAATGCCGAAGCCGCTCGCCGATCTCGTGCTGCCGCTCGACGATCTGCTGCGCGCCATCACCGAGGATCGCACGGTCACGAATAGTGTGGCGAAGTACGAACCGCAAGTCGGCGATCGTCTCGTCGGCGACGATCAGAAGATCTATCGCATCGACCGCGTCAAAGGCGAAGGCGAAGACGCCATCGTCCTGCTGCACTGCGAAGGGCAGCCGACGTCGGTCTACATCGCGAAGAAGGACCTTGCGAACTATTTCATCGGAAAGCCGCGAGGGACGACGAAGGAATGACCGCGCGCTGATGCCCGCGCTTCGCATCACAGCCGGCACGCTCCGCGGTCGCCGTGTTTCCGTTCCTCCGCGCGACGTCCGCCCGACTTCCGAGCGCGCGCGTCAGGCGTTCTTCAACATCATCGGAGCGCGGATCAACGGCGCGCGCTTTCTCGATCTCTTCGCCGGCAGCGGGATCTTCTCGTTCGAAGCGGTGTCGCGCGGCGCCGCGTCGGCGATCGCGGTCGAGCAGTCGCGAAAAAATGCGATTGAGATCGAGCGCCTCGCTGCCGAGTTTCATGCCGACGTTCGGCCGGTCGTATCCGATGCGCTGACGGCCGCGCCTCGCGTCGGCGGGACATTCGACGTCGTCTACGCCGATCCGCCATACGACTGGGATCGATACGATGAGCTGCTCGGCGCGCTCGATCGCGACTATCCGCTCGACGACGGCGCAGTCGTCGCCATCGAGCATCGACGCAACACCACTCCCTTCACCGCCGAAACGACGCGGCTGCAATTCGAGCGGCGCGCGGAGTACGGCGAGGTCTGGATCAGTTTCTGGGAACGCACTCCGCAATAGCGGAGGCAGAAGGACGATTGATGGAACTCACGTTAGACGAACAGGGCTCGCACGTACTCTTCGGCAACCACGACGAAAACCTCCGGATGCTCGAGGATGCGTTCGACGTGAAGATCTCTTCGCGCGGCAACGAGGTCTTCGTCCAGGGAGCTGCCGATCGCGCGGCAGCCGTTGAGAAGCTGCTGAGCGAAATGCAGCAGCTCATCGAGCAGGGCTATCCGCTGAAACGCTCCGACGTCGCCACCGGCGTCCGCGTGCTGCGCGATCGTCCCGAAGCGAACCTCGTCGATTTCTTCACCGACGATTCGATCGCGCCGGCGGTGAAGCGCGCCGTCACGCCGCGCAACATGGCCCAGAAGCTCTATCTGCAATCGATCCAGGATTTCGACATCACGTTCGCAATCGGCCCCGCCGGCACCGGCAAGACGTTCCTCGCTGTCGCCGTCGCCGCCGCCGCGCTCGCCGAGCGCAGCGTGAAGCGCGTCATTCTCTGCCGGCCTGCAGTCGAAGCGGGCGAGCGCCTCGGTTTTCTCCCCGGCGACATTGCCGAGAAAGTGAATCCGTATCTGCGTCCGCTCTACGACTCGCTCTACGACATCATCGGCATCGAGAAGGTCGAGAAGATGATGGAGAAGAACGTGATCGAGATCGCGCCGCTTGCGTTCATGCGCGGCCGCACGCTCAACGACGCGTTCATCATTCTCGATGAAGCGCAGAACACGACGCCGGAGCAGATGAAGATGTTCCTGACGCGACTCGGCTTCGGTTCGAAGGCGGTCGTCACCGGTGACGTGACGCAGGTCGATCTGCCGGAAGGGAAAAAATCGGGACTGCGCGAGGCGCGGCTGATTCTCGACGGGGTCGAAGGAATCAAGTTCTTCGACTTCAACGAGCGCGACGTCGTCCGCCATCCGCTCGTCGCGAAGATCGTCGTCGCCTACGACAAGGTCGACAAAGCGAATGCCGCGGCGAAATCAGCGGCGGCGAGATTTTGATGAATGTCGAAGTGACCGGCGGCGCGATCCCGCGCTTCAGCCGCCGCGAGATCATGGCGTTCACGCGCAAGGTACTGATCGCGCTCGACCAGCGCGACCGCGACGTCTCCATCGCCTTCGTCGACGACGAAGCGATGAAGACGCTCAATCGCCAGTTCCGCAAAAAGAACAGGACGACGGACGTCCTGACGTTTCCGGCCGACGATTCCTACGCCGACCCCGCGAACAAAACGCGACCGCTGGGCGACATCGTCATCTCACTCGAACAAGCCCGCCGCCAGGCAGGCGATGAAAAGCATTCGCTGGCGACGGAAGTCCGCTACCTGATCCTGCACGGAGTCATTCACGCGCTCGGCTACGATCACGAGACGGACGAGGGCGAAATGAATGCGCTGGAAGTGACAGTGCGAGAACAAGTCGGCCTCGTCTAGACCCTTCTCCCTCCGGGAGAAGGTGCCGGTGGCCCGAAATGACCGGTCATCGTCCCCACTGTGCCGTTCCAGCGACGTATCTTTACTCGCATGAACGACGCAAACACCGCACTTCTCGTCATTGACGTTCAGGACTCCTTCAAGGTCGGCGCGAAATGGTCACAGCGCAGCTCGACGCGTTTTGAAGAAAGCATCTCGACTCTCATCCGCGATTTTCGCGAAAGCGGACGGCCGATCTTCTTCATCCTGCACACCGACAACGATCCCGGTTTTCGGCGCGGCGATGCGGAGCTGAAGGTCATGGACTTTGTCGACTTTCGCGCCGGCGATCCTTTGCTCTGCAAGACGACGCGCAACGCATTCACGAGCACCGATCTTCAGTCGCGGCTCGATGCGCTCGGCGTCCGGCGCGTCGTCATCACCGGCATTCAGACGGAGCAGTGTTGCGAAACAACGGCCCGGGTGGCCGCGGATCTCGGATACGAGGTCGATTTCGTCACCGAGGCGACGATGACGTTTCCGATCGCGCATGATGGCGACGTGCTGTCGACGGATGAGATCATCCGCAGAACGGAGTTCGTGCTGCGCAATCGCTTCGCTCGCATCGTCAAAACGGAAGAGATCACGGGGGCGCTATCGGCGACGTAGTTTTTCTCCTCCTGCCGGAGGTCGAACTGCTCGACATCGCCGGGCCGATGCAGGCGTTTCATGAGACGCGCCGCTACAAGGTCCGGAGCTGTTCGACGCGCGATCGCATTCGCACCGATCAGGGGCTGTGGCTCGCCGACCTCGAACCGCTCCCCGACGTCGGCGAAGGCGACATCGTCGTCGTGCCGGGGATGCCGTTCGCGGCGACGTCGCGCATCGACCGCGCCGCGATCCGATGGCTGAAAACGTCCGCCGATCGCGGCGCGGAGATCACTTCAGTCTGCACCGGCGCATTTGTCCTCGGCTACGCCGGCCTGCTCGACGGCCGCCGCTGCACGACGCACTGGTCGCGCACGACCGAGCTGGCCCGACTCTTTCCCGCCGCACGCGTGCTGACGAATCGCCTCTTCGTCAGCGATGGCGCTATCACGACGAGTGCCGGCATTGCGTCAGGCATCGACATGGCGCTGGCGATCATCGAACGGCGCGACGGGCCGCTGGCCGCTGCCGCCGTCGCGCGTGAGATGGTCGTCTACATCCGCCGCGACGGCGGGCACGATCAGGAAAGCGTCTACCTCGATTACCGAACGCACCTGCAGCCCGGCATTCATCGCGTGCAGGATGCACTCACGCGCAATCCCGGCGAGAAGTCATCGCTCGACGCGCTGGCATCGCTCGCCGGGATGAGCACGCGCAATCTGACGCGGGTGTTCCGGCAGTCGACCGGCATCTCGATCAAAGAGTTCACGACGCGCGTCCGCCTCGAGCTCGCGCGAAGTCTGCTGCACGATCCGACCACGACCATCGAAGCGGTCGCGAACGCGTGCGGCTTCGAATCGGCGCGGCAGTTCCGGCGGGTCTGGAACGCGGCGCACGGCACGCCGCCATCGATTACGATGCGCGGCGCATGACGCCCCGCATCAAAATCTGCTGCATCGCCAGCGTCGACGAAGCGCGCACGGCCATCGATGCCGGCGCGTCGGCGCTCGGACTCGTATCGCGCATGCCGAGCGGTCCGGGCATCATCGATGAAGCGACCATCGCGCAGATCGCCGATCGTGTTCCGCCACCGATCGCGACCTTCCTGCTGACGTGCGAACAGGAAGCGAGCGCGATCATCGCGCAGCAGCGCCGCTGCCGCACGAACACGATCCAGATTTGCGATCGCCTGGAGCGCGGCACGTATCGCGAGTTGCGCGACGCGCTGCCCGGCATCGCCATCGTCCAGGTCGTCCACGTGCGCGGCGAAGAGTCGATCGACGAAGCGCGCCGGGTCGCGGAAGAAGTCGACGCCATCCTGCTCGACTCCGGCAATCAGTCGCTGGCGGTGAAGGAGCTCGGCGGCACCGGACGAACGCACGACTGGACGATCAGCGCGCGCATCCGCGAAGCGATCGGCGTCCCGCTCTTTCTCGCCGGCGGACTGAACGCGCAGAACGTCGCCGAAGCGATTCGCATCGTTCGGCCGTTCGGACTCGATCTCTGCAGCAGCGTGCGGACGAGCGGCGCGCTCGATGACGTCAAGCTGCGCGCGTTCGTCGCTGCTGCTATTTCCGCGTGACCGTCGTTCCGCGGAACATCTGCACGTCGCTCTTCAGCGATTCCTTCGCCTTCGCGTCGTCCTTCAGATAGGCGTCCCAGAACGTCAGCGCGGCCATCCGAACCGTGCTGAAGATGCCGCGGTCGCCGCCGCCCATCGGACGCTCGCGCGTGTCGGTCTGGAACGACGTCGAGTCGCGGCCGTACGGATCGGGCGGACGCTGTCCCGTCGGGTAATCGGGGAAATCGCGCGTCGCCACTTCCCCCGCCTGCATCGGCATCGCGATGCCGGCAAACGACATATGCCGCGCTCCTTCGATGAAGACGAGGTACTTGTCGCCGGCCGGCGCATTCTCGAACGCGGCGCGGCGCCAGTCGGGCGTCTCCCCTTCCGCGCCGGCGTCGCGCGAACCGGTCATGAACATCGCCGGAACCTTCACATTGTGAAAGGACTCCGAGGTCAGATTCTGTGGGCCGCCGACTCCCTGCGGCGACATCGCCACGATCGCGCGAACGCGCGGATCGTAACCGCCGACCGACTGCTCGCCGGACGTCTTCGCGCCGCCGATCAGCATCGCCGTGAACGCGCCGTACGAATGGCCGCCGACACCGATTTTGTTGTGATCGATCTTTCCCTGCAGTTCCGGATAGCGGCGCTCGATGTCGTCGAGCGAATCGATGATGAACGTCACGTCGCGCACGCGATCGCGCCACTGCGGTTCCCGCTCGTTCTTCCACACCGTCTCGGCGGTCTGAATCGTCTGCTCGCGGCGATCGCGCTCCTCGCGCTGCATCTGCCGATTGCCGTTGCGTCCCTGCTTCTGCTGATCCTGCCGCTCGGCGCGCCGCTCTTCGAGCCGATCGCGCATCAGTTCGCGCAGGGCCCCGGCGTCGGCGTGCGACGGACGCGCGACGATGTAGCCGTAGCTCGCCCAGTACGCCGCCAGCCCTTCGTAACCGCTGCTCGCCGCGCCGTATCCGTGCGAAAAAATGATCAGCGGAAACGGCCCGGCGCCGCGCGTCGGATATTCGATGTTCAGCGTGAGATCGCGATTGCGCTGCGCATCGTGCAGGAGCGCCGCGGGGATGACGCCGACCGGCGACGAACCGCTCTCGGAGCTGTAGCGAATCAGCTGCGTCGGAACCGGCGGCGGCTCCGCTTTCTTCGGCGCGTTCGAGGCGCAGGCGGCGACGATGAGGGCGACGAGTGCAATGGCTGAGCGTTTCATGGCCTGAACCTCATACGTCTTTCGTGCCCGACTCGCTGAATGCGGCCGGATAACTGCCGAAGAATCGGACCACTTCGCACATTTCGCGAAGGTGATCGATGGCGCGCGCAACGTTCGGATCGGCGGCGTCGCCGGCCAGATCGACATAGAACGCATACTCCCACGGACGTCCTTCAATCGGCCGCGATTCGATCTTCGTCAGATCGATGTCGCGCAGCGCAAACGCCGCCAGCGCGCGAAAAAGCGAGCCCGGCCTGTTCGGCGCGACGAACATCAGCGACGTCTTGCGCGGTCCGTGCGATCCAATCCGCGACGCCGCCGCTTCCGGCCTCAGCAGCAGAAAGCGCGTGTAGTTGCGATGATGATCTTCGAGCCCTTCGGCGAGGATGCCGGCGCTGTAAATCGCCGCCGCGCCTGCAGCAGCGATCGCTGCGGAATCGCCGCGCGCCTGCTCGACGACCATCCGCACGCTGCCGGCCGTGTCGTCCGCGGCGATCGCTTCGATCGTCCCGCGATGCGCGGCGAAGAATCGCTGGCACTGCGCGAGCGCGACCGGATGCGAGTAGACGCGCCGCACATCGGCGAGCGTCGTGCCCCGCGGCGCGATCAGCGCGTGCGCGATCCGCAGCAACACCTCTCCCGCGATGGTCAGCTTCGCCGTCGCCAGCAGCTCGAAGTTGCGCAGCACCGAACCGGCCAGCGTGTTCTCGATCGGTACCACCGCCGCTTCCGCTCGCGCCTCAGCGACCGCGGCGAAGACGTCTTCGAACGTGCGACACGGCAGGACTTCAATCGAATCGCCGAGCAGTTTGCGGGCAGCCTCTTCGCTGAACGCGCCACGCTCACCCTGAAATGCGATCGGAGACATCGCACGCATCGTACCGTCATCCCGAGCGTAGCGAGGGATCCGGGTGGGCGGCGCACGAAGAACCTCAGCAGCGCGCCCCTCACGCCCGGATCCCTCGCTGAACGCTCGGGATGACACCAGGGTGTCGTGGCAAACACGTCGGCCGGCAGAATCGGCCGCGAGGCGAAGGCTCTGCCACATACGCGGCCGGCCGTGCCGGCTCGGGATGACGTCGCGTCGTACACTCTGCGCGTCGCCGATGACCGAGAAAATCCGCCGCTACACGCTCAAACGAGCGCCGAAACCACAGAAGCAATATCGCGTTCCGTACGAGAACGAGCTCAACTCCGAGCAGCTCGACGTCGTCATGGCCGGCGAAGGACCGCTGCTCGTCATCGCCGGCGCCGGCAGCGGCAAGACGCGCGCTCTCACCTATCGCGTTTCGCGACTGATTGAAGACGGCGTCGATCCCTCCGAGATCCTCCTTCTCACCTTCACGAACAAAGCGTCGCGCGAGATGCTGAGCCGCGTCGAGCAGCTCGTCACCATCGACACGCGGCGCATCTGGGGCGGCACGTTTCACTCCATCGGCAACCGCCTCCTTCGACAGCACGCGGCGACGATCGGCTATCGCCCGAGCTTCTCGATCCTCGACGACGAAGACGCCAAAGAGATGATGGAATCGGCCATCTCCTCGCTCGGGATCAAAACGCTCGAAAAGCGCTTCCCGAAGGGCGACGTCCTGCTCGACATCTACTCGTATTTGATCAACACCCGCACGCCGCTGGAGCTCCATCTCGAGCAGAACTATCCGCATTTCGCAATCTACAAGGAGGAGATGATCAACGTTTTCCGCGCGTACAAAGAGCGGAAGCGCGAAGCCAACGCGATGGACTTCGACGATCTCCTCGTCAACTGGAAACTGCTGCTCGAAGAACACGCGGACGTCGGTGAAGCGCTCAAGCGCCGCTTCCGCTACATCCTCGTCGATGAGTACCAGGACACGAACAAGCTGCAGGCGGAAGTCGTCGATGCGATGGCGTCCGTCCGCCGCAACGTGATGGTCGTCGGCGACGACGCGCAATCGATCTACTCGTTTCGCGGCGCGTCGTTCGAAAACATCATCACCTTTCCGCTCCGCTTCCCCGAGACGAAGATCTACAAGCTCGAGGTGAACTATCGCTCGACGCGACAGATCCTCGATCTCGCCAACCGCTCCATCGCCAACAACCGCTTTCAGTTTCGAAAGGAACTGCAGGCGGTGCGCGGCGATGGTCCGGAGCCGGCCGTCGTCGGCGTCGACGACGTCTTCGAGCAGGCCAGCTTCATCGCGCAGCGAATCCTCGAGCTTCGCGACGAAGGGGAATCGCTCGGCGAGATCGCCGTGCTCTATCGCTCGCACTATCAATCACTTGAGCTGCAGATGGAGCTGTCGCGACGGCTGATCCCGTACGAGATCCGTTCCGGCGTCCGCTTCTTCGAACAGGCGCACATCAAAGACGTCATCGCCTATCTGAAGATCGTCGTGAACGGCCGCGACGAGCTGTCGTGGAAGCGCGTGCTGAAGCTCTATCCGAAAGTCGGCGAGAAGACGGCGGCCGAAGTGTGGGCGAAGCTCTCGAAGGCCGGCGATCCGCTCGATCTCTTCCTTCGCGGCGTTGAAGCAACCGGACGCGGCGTCTCGGCCAGCATCGCGTCGCTGCGCAAAGTTCTGCAGCTGATCGGCAGCGAATCGATGCAGCACAATCCGTCGGAGACGATCCGGCTGATCGTCGAGCGCGGCTACGGCGACTACGCACGCGCGAAGTTCCCGAACGCGCAGGCGCGGCTCGACGATCTCGAACAGCTCTCGCAATACGCGCTGCGCTACGACGGCATCGGCGCGTTCCTCGAGGAGGTCGCGCTGGCGAATCCGCTGGCCAGCGAGGATGTCGCTGTCGTCGGCCCCGAGGATGAAAAGATTGTGTTGTCGAGCGTCCACCAGGCGAAGGGGCTGGAGTGGCGGATCGTCTTCATCATCGGGCTCGCTGACGGACGCTTTCCCTCCGCACGCGCACTGCGCGTTCCGGGCGGGATCGTGCGCGTGAAGCCGAATGAAGTGCATGAAGCGTTCGAGTTGACGAGCGCGTTGATGGAAGTCTCAGGTGTGGAGGCCACAGTTGAAACCACACACGAGATCGTCATTCCCGGCGAGGAGGAAGAGCGCCGGCTCTTCTACGTCGCCATCACCCGCGCGAAGCAGGAGCTCTACCTCGTCTTCCCGGTCATGGCGCGCGATCGTGGCGGCATGGACGTGCTGATGGAACCGTCGCGTTTCATCCGCGAGCTCCCCGGCGAGGTCTACGAGAAGTGGGTGATCGGCAACGAGTAGCGGTCGCGGCTGCTACACTTTGACGCATCCATGAACAAGCGCGCGTTTGCAGTCGCCGGCCTCTGTCTGTTCATCGTCGTCACGCTCGCCGCGCAAACCGCGCCGCCATCACAGGCGCCGGCGCCGGTGTTTCCCCGCGTCGTGAAAGCGACCGGCTACGGCCCGGGCGGAACGGCCGGTCTCGGTCATCGACTCGTCGTCGACATCGAGAACTTCCCGGCGCTGCTCGAAAAATCAGGCGGCTGCGAAGGCATCGTCCTCTTCATCAATGACCTGCCGATGTCCGGCGTGAAACCGGTGTCGTGCGATGAGACGAGCGGCCGCGTGCACTTCATCCTCGATCGCGATCCGACGAACGAAAAGAACGACATGGTCTGGCACCTGCTGCTCGGCAGTCCGAAAAGCTACGTGCGCGACGCAACGGTCAGCATCGGACCGAACGACTCCACCGTCTATCCGTCGGGGAAGCCGTTCCGGCTCTTCATCATTCCGCGCATGATGCTGTTCGTCTTCTGCATCTTCTTCGCCGTGACGCTGGCGATCTTCATCCGCCTCTGCCGGAAGACGAGCATCATTCGCAGTCCGGTCGTCGCGCCGACCGGCGCACTGCCGCCGTACAGCCTGTCGCGCTTTCAGATGGCGTTCTGGTTCTTCCTCGTCATCGCCGGCTACGTTTTCATGTGGCTGATCACCGGCGAGCTCGACACCATCAGTGAATCAATCCTCGCGCTGATCGGCATCGGCGCCGGCACCGCGCTCGGCGCAGCGCTGATCGACGCGCCGCCGGGAGCAGGCGAGCCGGCCAGGCCGCCGTCACCGTCGAAAGGTTTTCTCCACGACATGCTCACCGACGACAACGGCGGCGTCAGCTTCCACCGTTTCCAGATGTTCGCGTGGACCGTGATCCTCGGCATCATCTTCATCACGTCGGTCTACAAGCAGCTGGCGATGCCGCAGTTCAGCGCGACACTCCTCGGGCTGATGGGCGTTTCGTCCGGCACCTATCTCGGCTTCAAGTTCCCGGAGAAGAGAAACGATCAGCTGATCGCGTCCGGCGAACTGCCGCCGCAACAGCCGCCGGAAACGAAGTAGCTCGCGTTAGACTCCCGCGCGCATGCGCCTACTCCTGATCTCATCCTCCACCGTTCACGGACACGGTTACCTCGATCACGCCGCCGCCGACATCGAGCGGGTTCTCGGCGGACGAAAGCGCGTCGGTTTCGTGCCGTACGCGCTCGCCGGTCACATCGGATACACGGTTCAGCTGCGTGAGCGGCTTGCACAAATGGGAGCCGATGTCACGATGATCGCGTCGCCGGATGATGTGCATTCGGTCGAAGCGATCTTCACCGGCGGCGGCAACACGTTTCGTTTGCTGAAGGCGCTCTACGATCGCAAACTGCTCGAGCCGATTCGCGACGCGGTGCGAAACGGCATCCCGTACATCGGCACGAGCGCCGGCACGAACATCGCCGCGCCGACGATCAAGACGACGAACGACATGCCGATCGTCGAACCGCCGTCATTCAACGCACTCGCCTTCGTCCGCTATCAGATCAACCCGCACTACCTCGACGCCGATCCGTCGACGACGCACATGGGCGAGACGCGCGAGGAACGCATCTTCCAGTTTCACGAAGAGAACGACACGCCGGTGGTCGGTCTGCGCGAGGGCGCGCAGCTGCTCGTCGAAGGCGGCGTCACGACGCTGACCGGCGATCGGCCGGCGCGCATTTTCCGTCGCGGCAAAGAGCCGGTGGAAGTCGAGCCGGGGACGATGCTGGACAGCTACTTCGACTGAACGCGCGACGCGCATTCGCCGACGGTGCCGCAGACGGTGGTGATCACCCCGCCGTTGACGAGGAAGACCTGCGGCGTCTTCGAGTACTTCGTCCGCACTTCAGGAGCGAGCGACTCCGGCGTGCGAAAGACGAGACCGGCGACGTTCAGCCGTTTCGCGAACGCGGCCGTCTCCGATTCGTTCCCGGTACTGACGATCACCGGCGGCACCGCCTTCGGGAGCGGCTGTTTGCGCAACTCGCCCGCTGCTTCCTCGCAGACGCCGCAGTTCGGATCGACGACGACAACGAGTTGCCGTCCGCCCGGCGACTGGGACGGTGTCATGACCGTGCCGTTCGGCGCCACGAGACCGCCAAACTCGAAGCGCTCGCCGGGATGAAAGACGCGCGACGACGCCATGCGACGCGACTGTTCGACCGCGATGCGCAGGCCTCTGTTCTCCCGCCGCAACATCACGTTCGACCAGATCAGCACGACCACGGCAACGACGACGGCAATTTCGAGAATACGGACGGGAAGGTTCTTCATGAAGGATTGCGGAGGAGCGCCACCGCGGCGCTCCTCCGCGAAGATCAGTAGCAGTTAATGACGTACCACTGGCCGGCGACCGCGTCGTAGTACGACTGATTGCAGTAGCTGCCGTAGCCGGCGCACGCCTCGCCGTACTGGATCCACCAGCTGGTCGTGACGCCATAGTGGTAGATCGGACCGTTGCAGGTGACGAACTTGGAGCCGACCTCCTCGGTGAACGTGTCGTCCGAGTAGTAGTACGTCTCGGAGGAATGCGACGGCAGCGAGTACGCGACGGTGGTGATCGATGCGACCAGCAGCGACAGCAACAGCACCATACGGAAACGTTTCATTGCATTTTTTCCTTAAGGGTCAGAATTTGACGACGCCCGAATGGTACCTGAACGGCTTTATGGATAACACACAAAAGTGTCTGTATGTCCGGTCTGAGGATGCGGATGTCAGCCCTGCCGGTCGCACGGCCGGCGCTTCCGGCGACGGGCAGCAGCAGGATGGATAGAATCATCGCCTCAGCTATGGACGAATCGGCGCTCGACGAAGGATTTCTCGAACGGCTCATCGGCGACGGCCGGGCGCTGATCGACCTCCTCGCGCTGGCGTTGATCGGTTCCGGCGTTTTCGTCCTCTTTCAGGCGGCGACGCGTCACTTCCTGCCACACGACACCGCATGGCTCGGCATGACCGCGCAGCAACTGTGCACGTCGCATGGCTGCCGCATCGTTCACTTCATGATGCACGACCGCGTTTCGTTCGGCGGCGTGCTCATCGCCATCGGCGTCATGTATCTCTGGCTCGCCGAGTTCCCGCTGCGGCGCGGCGAAACGTGGGCGTGGTGGGCGCTGACCGCCAGCGCCACCGCCGGTTTCCTCAGCTTCCTCACCTGGCTCGGCTACGGCTATCTCGATACGTGGCACGGCGCGGCCACGCTCGCGCTCCTGCCGCTCTTCGGATGGGCGCTCTATCGAACGCGCGCATTGCGCGCGAAGCAGATCACGATCGCGCCGCTCGACTTCCGCACGCGCGCCGGCCTCGGGCGCGTGCTGCTCATCGCCACGACCGCGGGCATCATCGCGGCGGGCCTTACGATCATGACCGTCGGCATGACGGCTGTCTTCGTGCCGCAGGATCTCGAATTCATGCGCATCACGCGCGCGGAACTGCAGCAGCAGAGCGCGCGACTGATCCCGCTCATCGCGCACGATCGCGCAGGCTTCGGCGGCGCACTCGTTTCCTGCGGCGTGGCGATGCTCTTCGCGGTGCTCTGCGGAACGCCATCGCGCAATCTCCGGCAGGCGCTGGCGATCGCCGGAACAGCCGGCTTCGCGACCGCGGTCGGCATTCACCCGCTCATCGGCTACACCAGCGCAACGCATCTCGGACCGGCGGTGTTCGGATGTGTCGTCTTCGCGATCGGCCTCGCGCTTGCGCGACCGTCCCGCGTCCGCGCTTAGATTCCGATCCGGCGCTCGATCGACCGCATTCTTACATCGCCGCGGATCGAATCGAAATGCGGATCGATGCCGATGCGAATCAGCCACGGCGATCGCTCTTCGACCGCGCGCAGCAGGTAATCGAACGCGTCGTCGTGATCGCCGGCGCCGGCCCACGCCAGCGCGAGATCGTAGACCGACACGAACTCGTGCTTCGATCGTTCTTCCAGCGCGCGAATGAGCACGATGGCGTCGTCACGACGTCCCGCGCGCCCGCGCACCGAGGCGAGCACGGCGAGGACGTATGAGCTCGGATAGATCGCGGCGACGCGTTCGAGTTGCACGAGCGCGAGATCGAAATCGCCGCGCGCGGCGAGCACCTGTCCGATCGCGAACTGCACCCAGATGAAGTCGGGATCGATCTGCCGCGCCTTCTCGAGCATGTTGAGCGCGCCGTTGAAATCGCGGTCGTAGTAGAGCGGCCACGCCGATTCGGTATTGATCGCGAGCGAAAGCGGATCGAGCTCGCGCGCCAGTGCCATCTGCGCCGCCGCCTCGCGAAAGCGCCGCCGAACGGTGAGCAGCCACGCGTACCAGTGATGCGCGGTCGCGTAGTTCGGATTCAGCTCCAGCGCACGCTGAAACGACGACTCCGCACCGAGCCAGTCCCAGTCGAACCAGCACTTCGTGAACGCCAGTGATGCGTGCGCTTCCGCCAGCGACTCGTCGATCTCCAGCGCGCGTGTCGCGGCGAGCTTCGCTTTCGGCAGCGCATCGCGCGGCGGGATCGCGCTGTAGGTCGTCAGCAGGTTGTAGCAGTCGGCGAGACCGACGTACGCGCGCGCATAAAGCGGATCGTGCTCGATGGCCTGATCGAACAGCTCGATGGCGCGACGGAACCCGTCGGCCGTCCGCTTGTTCCACTGATAGCGCCCGCGCAGAAAGAGCTGATACGCCTCGGGGTTTTCCGTGTGGCGCTTGTGTAGCTTCTTCCGATCGGCGCCGGTCAGCTTCACGCGCAGCTTTTCCGCGATCCGCTCGGCGATCTCTTCCTGGACGGCGAAGATGTCGGAGAAGCGGAGGTTGAATCGCTCGCCCCAGATTTGCGCGTTGTCGGCGACCTCGACCAGCTCAGCCTGGATGCTCAGCGATTCGCGGACCTGATGAATGGCGCCGGTCAGCACCGTCTTCACGCCGAGCTCGCGGCCGACCGTCTGCGGATCGGCGTCGATCCCTTTGTAGCGGAACACCGTGCCGCGCGCGATCACGCGCAACTTCGGCAGCCGCGCCAGCCGGTTGATGACGCTCTCCGTGATGCCGTCGATGAGATAGTCGGCACCGGGATCGCGCGATCCGTTCGCGAACGGAATGACGGCGATCGATTTTCCGCGCGGCTTCGCCTTCGTCGGCGCGACCGAGCCGGAGTCGCTGCGGATCGCGCGCAATGCGAATGCGAGATCGCGCGCCGACTGAAAACGCTCGGCCGGATTTTTCTCGAGGCAGCGTGAGATGACGCGCTGCAGATCGTACGGAATGTGACGGCCCGACTGCTCGACCGCCGGCGGATCGTCGTTGAGAATCGCGGCCATCGTTTCGATGAGACTGGAGCGTCCGAACGCACGGCGTCCCGTCACCATCTCGTAGAGCACGCAGCCGAGCGAAAAGATGTCGGTCGCCGAATCGAGCGCGCGGCCGGAAAGCTGCTCGGGCGACATATAGCCGATCGTGCCGACCACGTTCTCCGGCGGATGCTCGAGCACGTTCGTCGCCGTGTCGTCGCTGTTGCCGCCCGGCGACGCCGCGGCGCGAATGACGGCGAGACCGAAGTCGAGAATCTTCACCTGCCCGTCGGCGAGCAGAAAGATGTTCTCCGGCTTCAGATCGCGATGGATGATCTGCTTCGCGTGCGCGGCCGCGAGTCCGTCGCAAACGGCCGCGCCGATCTCGGCGGTCTTCGTCCACGGGACCGCGGACGCGGCAATTCTCTGGCGCAGCGGTTCACCGACGAGCAGCTCGGTGACGATGAACGCCCGTTCGCCGTCGTGATCGAATTCGAAGATCGACAGGATGTTCGGATGCGACAACGCAGCGATCGCCCGCGCCTCGGTCGTAAAACGCGCGAACGTATCCTCGCTGTTCACCACTTCGGGAATCAGGACCTTGATGGCGACGAAACGCCCGAGGCGCGTGTCGACGGCGCGGTAAACCTCACCCATTCCGCCGGAGCCGATGAGATCGACGATCTCGTACGGCCCGAGCCGGCTGTTCGCGGCAAGTGGCATGTGCGGCGACATTGTACGGGCGAGCGCCGGACGAAATCCCGCCGCGCTTTCGTGCGTTGGAGCTGTTCGCCGCGATGCTGCCGATTCCCGAGCTCGATGAGGCGCCAGTCGCCGAACAGAAGGAAAAAACCGAGGAGCCAAAGCTCTTTCGGGTGCTCCTCCACAACGATGACTACACGACGATGGAGTTCGTCGTGTACGTGCTGCAGTCGGTTTTCAACCTCGACGAGGAAAAGGCCATTCAGGTCATGCTGAACGTGCACGTGAAAGGGATCGGCGTCGCAGGCGTTTACACATACGAGATCGCGGAGATGAAAGTGACCCGCACGACCGAGCTCGCGCGAGAAAACGAGTTTCCGCTGCTGTGTACGATGGAACGAGAATAGGTATGAGGCATGAGTGATGAGTAATGAGTAGAGGCAAAAGCGTGACCTGCGCGAAGCGTAACTCATGCCTCATGCCTCATACCGCATGCCTCGGCACTTAAACCATGATCGCGAAACAACTACAGAAAACCTTCGAATTTGCGCTGAACGATGCGATGCGGCGGCGCAATGAATACGTCACGCTCGAGCATTTGCTCTTTGCGCTGCTGCATGATTCCGACGCGATTGAAGTCGTGCGCGCTTGTGGTGGCAACGTTGAGTTGCTGCGCAAGCAGCTCGACGACTTCATGACCAAACATTACGAGAGTGTGCCGGACGACGCGGAAGTCGAGCCGGTGCTGACGGCGATGCTGCAACGCGTCATTCAGTACGCGCAGCTTCACGCGCAGAGCTCCGGACGGAAAGAGGTCGACTCCGGCCAGATGCTGGCGGCGCTCTATCAGGCCGAGCGGTCGCAGGCGGTATACCTGCTTCGCAGCGAAGGGGTGAACAAACTCGACGTTCTCAACTACCTCGCGCACGGCATCGGGAAGGATTCGCCGGCTCCCGATTTCACGCCGGCAGGCGCTGATGAAGAAACGTCCGCGCCGTCGAAAGATCCGCTGCGGACGTACGCGGTCGATCTCATCGAGAAAGCGAAGAACGGCGAGATCGATCCGCTCATCGGGCGATCGGCCGAGCTCGAACGGACGATTCAGATCCTCTGCCGGCGACGCAAGAACAATCCGCTTTTCGTCGGAGAGCCGGGCGTCGGCAAGACTGCGATCGCGGAAGGACTCGCGCTCAAGATTCAGCGCGGCGAAGTCCCCGCTGTGCTGAAAGACGCGCAGGTCTGGTCGCTCGACATGGGCTCACTACTCGCCGGCACGAAGTACCGCGGCGAATTCGAGCAGCGCCTCAAATCGGTCATCCACGAACTGACGGAGACGAAGCGCGACACGATTCTCTTCATCGACGAGATCCACACGATCGTCGGCGCCGGCGCGGTGAGCGGCGGGACGATGGACGCGTCGAACATCATCAAACCGGCGCTGGCCAGCGGCAAACTGCGCTGCATCGGCTCGACGACGTACGCGGAGTACAAGGCGTCATTCGAGCGCGATCGCGCTCTCGCCCGCCGCTTCCAGAAAATCGAAGTCGGCGAGCCGTCGATCCCCGAGACGATCGAGATCCTGCGCGGACTGAAGGGCTACTACGAAACGCATCATCAGGTGACGTTCACCGACAGCGCGCTGGAGCTGGCGGCCGAGCTATCCGCGAAATACATCAACGATCGCCATCTGCCCGACAAGGCGATCGACGTGCTCGATGAAGCGGGAGCGCGCGCGCGAATGCTGCGCGTTGCCGACTCGACGGAAACCGACGTCATCGGCATTCACGAAGTCGAGCAGGTCGTCTCGAAGATGGCGAAGATTCCGCCGCGCACCGTTGCCGTCAACGAGAAGGAACGACTGCGCGAGCTCGACGGCGATCTGCGCAAGGTGATCTTCGGCCAGGATCACGCCATCCATCAGCTGGTCTCCGCGATCAAAATCTCCCGCTCGGGACTCGGCAATCCCGGCCGTCCCGTCGGCTCGTTCCTCTTCTCCGGACCGACCGGCGTCGGCAAGACCGAGCTGGCGAAACAGCTCGCGGTGGCGCTCGGCGTCGAGTTCATCCGCTTCGACATGAGCGAGTACATGGAGCCGCACACGGTGTCGCGTCTCATCGGCGCGCCGCCGGGATACGTCGGCTTCGATCAGGGCGGACTGCTCACCGACGCGATCATCCGGACGCCGTACGCGGTGCTCGTCCTCGATGAGATCGAGAAAGCGCATCCGTCGCTTTTCTCGATCATGCTGCAGGTGATGGATCACGCCACGCTGACCGACAACAACGGCAAGAAGGCCGACTTCCGCAACGTCGTCGTGATCATGACGACGAACGTCGGCGCGCGCGAGCTGAGCGACGAGTCGATGGGCTTCCGCAACAACGCCGGCAGCGGCAAGGGACGCGGCGCGATCGAAAGAACGTTCGCTCCCGAGTTCCGCAATCGCCTCGACGCGTGGATCGCATTCGATCCGCTCGCGTTCTCAACGATCGAACAGGTCGTCGACAAATTCATCGCCGAGCTCTCCGTGCAGCTCGCCGCGAAAGACGTGACCATCGAGCTGACGGAACCGGGCCGCGCATGGCTTGCGAAGCATGGATACGATCGCTCGTTCGGTGCGCGTCCGATGGCGCGACTCATTCACGCGAAGATCAAGGAGCCGCTCGTCGACGCGGTGTTGTTCGGCACGCTGCAGAACGGCGGACACGTCGTCGTGAGCGCGGAGGGCGACGAGCTGAGGCTGTCTTTCTGAGTTTATCCTGAGGAGCGAAGCGACGAAGGATCTCTGGTCCAGCAGCGATACGATCGGGACATGCGCGACGCGCGGCGCAAAATACCGCGGCGTCGCTGTCGGACCGGAGATCCTTCCTCGCTGCGCTCCTCAGGATGAATTGCGTGTGACCCGCTTCCCCTCTCCCCGCAAGTCGCGCAGCGACGTGATCGCCATCGGCGACGACCTTCGGGTCGAGACGCTGCGCGACGCTTATCGACACGGCATCTTTCCTTGGCCGCACGAAGACTATCCGCTGCCGTGGTTCTCGCCGCGCAAACGGACGCTGCTCTTCTTCGATGAGCTGCACGCCGGCCGCTCGCTGCGCAAAGCAGTTCGCCGTGCGCCGTACACGTTCACGATCGATCGCGATTTCGCGAGCGTCATCCGCGCATGCGGCGAAGCGGAACGTCCGGAGCAGGATGGAACGTGGATCGAGCCGCGCATCGTCGACGCGTACATTCAGCTGCACGAAGCGGGCGATGCGCACAGCATCGAAGCGTGGGACGGCGACGAGCTCGCCGGCGGTCTGTATGGCATCGACGCCGGCGGCGTCTTCACCGGCGAGAGCATGTTCCACCGCCGCGATGATGCGTCGAAGCTCGCGCTGCTTTTCCTCATCGATCATCTTCGCGAGCGCGGAGCAACGTTCCTCGATTGTCAGGTCATGACGCCGCACGTCGCCATCCTCGGCGCCCGCGAAGTGCCGCGCGCGCAGTTCCTCGATCTGCTCGAAGAAGCGCAGAGCAGCCGCCTGGAACTGTTCCCGTCGTCATCCCGAGCGTAGCGAGGGACCCGGGCGGGCGGGGCGGACTGCTGCAGCGCGCACCACCCCGCCCGGATTCCTCGCTACGCTCGGAATGACAGCGATAGCGTTTCGATGCCGCCGGCGCGACAGCGATCGCTCCACACCGCGTCGGTGAGCTGTCCGTTCGTCAGTTGCGGGACGATGGAAAACGGCTCGATCGACTGGCCGCCTTTTTCGAACACGACGGAACGTCCGGGACCGGTGTCGCACGCCCAGCCGTCGGCGTGCAGGCGAGCGGCGAGCGCGCAGCCGAGGATCAGGGCGGCTTCTTCGTTGCGCTTTGCGTATGGGACTTCGCGCAGCGTCAGCTTGTCGAGGAACGCCGGCAGTTCGCGGACGACCTGCGGCAGCGACGACGGCGTCATGCCGCTCAACGCGACCGCGTGTTCGGCGCTGCGTGATTGCCATTGCGGAAGATAGACCTTCGTCGCCGCCTCTTCCCATGCGAGCTGCTGGAGTGACGTCGCGCGATCGGGTGCGAGACTGCGCAACAACTCCAGCTCGGCTGCAGACAGATTGCGCAGCAGCGACGACGCGAGCCGCGCATCGTCATCGGATACTTCTTCCGGCAGCGCCTTCAGCGCCTCGACCCGTTCGCGCAACGGCGGATGACTGTCGAAGACGTCGGACTTCCCTTCGCGCAACTCGTGATCGACGGCGTCGCGGACGGCGTCGGCGAAGTGGGTGACGAAACGAGAGAAGCCGGTCGCGATCGGCGGACGATAACCGGAGCCGAGGAGTGGAACGACCTCCTGCGACCAGTAGGTTCCGTACGCGACGGCGGCACCGTGCACCGCCATCAATGCGCCGGCCGCGGCACGTGGTCCGGCGATCGTGGCGGCGAGTCGATCGGCGGCCAGCTCCTGCGCGCGCGAGATCGCCTGCGTCACGCGCATGAAGAACCTGCCGTACCAGAGAAACGGTTTGTGCAGGAAGCCCTGCGATGAAAGATTCTCGATCGTTCGTCCGATCGCTTCGCGCGTTCGATAGATGAGCGGTCCGAGCTGCGTGTCGCCGCCGTGATAGTGGCCGAACTCGTGCGCGACGACGGCGCGGAACTGCGAGATCGTCACCGCTTCAAGCAGCGGCAGTCCGAGTCCCATCACGCGCCGGCTCCCGAATCCCATCACGCCGCCGCGCTGCATCACCCACGCGTTGACGTCAGCGACGAGATAGACGTCGGCCGGCATCTCCTGCTCCGACTTCGTCGCGACGCCGGCGAGCACCGCGAAGAGCTCCGGATGCTCGCTCTCCGTCAGCCGCGGACCGGGCGCTTCGAACTTGTCGCGGCGCGGCACGATCGACCAGAGAATCGCCAGCGCCGCGACGACGCAGAGGATCGTTGGCCGCACATAGATCTCGTGCGCCCACATCACTTCCGCGTAGACGAAGAAGAAGAGCGCGCCCGCAAGAGCGAATGCCAGCGCGTAGAAGCCGAACATCAGCAGTACCGCAAGGACTGCGCGCCGCTTCAGCGAGTTGTCGGGCATGAATGATTATAGGCGCCGTTCGAAAGCGTATATTCGCGTCACAAGGAGTCGAAACCATGTCCACTCTCTCGCGCCGCGCGTTTGCGCAACTGGTCGGCGCCGGTGCTGCAGCCGCCGCGCTTCCGATGCCCTCGCTCCTCGCCGCCGTGCCGCGTGATCCGGTCGTGCGACTGAGCGCGAACGAGAATCCATACGGCCCCTCGCCTGCTGCGCTCGCGGCGATTCGCGACGCGCTGCCGCTGGCGTGGCGCTATCCCGACGAAGCGGCGGAACAGCTCGCGGAAACGATCGCGCAGCTCCACGGCGTCCCGGCGAATCACATCCTCCTCGGCGATGGTTCGAGCGAGATCCTCAAGCTCGCCGCGCTCGCCTTCACCGGGCGCGATCGGAAGCTGGCCGTGGCCGTGCCGGCGTTCGAAGCGATCGGTCTTTACGCGCGCGCGAGCGGCGTCGACGTCATCAGCGTACCGCTCGATCGACACTTCGCTCACGATCTCTCGGCGCTCGCGGCGACGAACGCATCGCTGATCTACATCTGCAATCCGAACAATCCGACCGGTTCGATCACGCCGTCAACCGCGATCCGTTCCTTCCTCGAAAAGTTGCCGCCGGCTTCGATCGCGCTCGTCGACGAGGCGTATCACCATTACGCCGACAGCAGCGACTACGAGAGCGTCGCGCCGCTGGTGAAGTCGCGACCGAATCTCATCGTGGCGCGGACGTTCTCGAAGATCTACGGCATGGCCGGTCTCCGCTGCGGCTACGCGATCGCGCAACCCGAGCTCATTCGCAGCATGGAAGCGCAGGCGCAGTGGGACTCGCTGAACATTCTCGCGCTCGCCGCCGCACGCGCGTCGCTCGGCGACAAGCAGCATGTCGCCGACGGAAAACGGCGCAACCGCGAAACCCGCGACGCGCTCGTCGCGTCTATGAAGCACATGGGCCACGATGTGATTCCGTCGCAAACGAACTTCGTGATGATCGACACCGGCCGCGACGTGAAGCCGCTGATCGGTGCGTTGCGCGGCCGCGGCGTGCAGGTCGGACGACTCTTCCCCGCACTGCCGCATCACCTGCGCGTCACGATCGGCAAGCCGCAGCAGATGGCGCAATTCGTCGACGCATTCCGCGCGGTGACCGCTTGAAGAAAGCGCTCATCATCGCCGGCGTGATCGCCGCGCTCGTCGCGCTGCTCTGGTTCTACGCGGTGCGACACCTCAACAGCACCGCGGTCACCGCCGCCGCGGCGCGCTGGCCGAACAACCTCGGTACCACCGCCGACATCGCGCGTCTTTTCACGTCTCACGGCGAAAACGAGACGGCGACGCGCGTCGCCGAGTTGTCGAAGCCGCTCGCGAGCACGAGCGTTCGGCCGGTGCTGTCGGTGTACATCGCGCACGCGATCGGTAAAGAAAATGATGACATCGACGCGCCGCCTGCCGCTGTCACCACCTGGCTTGCGGAGCACGGCAGCGAGGTTCGTGCGATTCAACAGCAACTCGTCGTGCGCGAGCCGCCGCAATGGGCCGTCGATACGGACAAGTTGCGCGATGCACCAATGCCGAAGCTCATCGACCAGATGGATCTTTACCGCGCATTCGCGGTTGATGCGCTCGAGCATCATCGCGCCGGCAATGATGCGGTCGCGTGGGACGATCTGCACGCGTCGTGGAAACTGACGCAGGGACTCGTCGCGCGGCCGGAGCTGATCTCGCAGCTGATCGCCGTCGCCGGTACGCGGCTCTCGAATGGCGTCGCCGCGAAGCTCAGCGGTCCTGCGCCCGCGTGGCGCCACGAGCTGGCGACGTTCGATTTCGGCGGCGCCGTCATCGCGGCTTTCTCCTGGGAAGCGGTACACCGCTGGCGATATCTGCAGGAACATCCGTCCGGCGAGCCGACCAGCGATCCCGGTCGAAATGAAATGCGGCGGTTCCTCGCGATCGGGCTGGCGCCGCTGCTGCGCTATCGCGGAGGGCAGGCACTCGATGCCCAGCGTGAAGTGGCGACGGAGCTGGCGTCGCTGCGCGCCTGCGATCCACATCCCCGTCTGCCGCCAATGATGCCGAGTGTCGCCGAAGCGTGGCGAAGAATCGGCCGCTTCCGCGCGGAAGTCGAAGGGGTCGAGAAACTGCTCGCGCTGAAAGCAGCGCGCGCGCAAAGCGGAACGTGGCCGGAGTCGATGCCGTCAATCGCCGGTTCATCGTGCAGCGACGGCAGCTGGCAGTATCAGCGCGCCGCCGACGGCTCGATGTCGCTGGCGTTCAGCAGAGCGATTCCGGTTGCCAAACCGCAGACGACGGTGGTGCCGCTGGTGTTTCGGTATGGGAAGTAATGAGGCATGAGGTATGAGGTATGAGTAAAGGCAAAGGCATCTACTCATGCCTCATGCCTCGTTACTCATGCCTCACAACACAATCGTGTACGCCAGCGTCGTCATATCCTTCATCCGATCGAGATAGACGTGGCCGTCGGTGTGATCGATCTCGTGCTGAAAAATGCGCGCGGTGAAGCCTTCGACTTCGACGCTGACCGGATCGCCGTCGTGATCGATGCCGCGCACGCGGAGCCGCTTCCAGCGCGAGACGTCGCCGCCGAGAAACGGGACGCTGAGGCAGCCCTCCCAGTCGTTGATCTTCTCGTCGCCGATCGGCTCATACGTCCCGTTGAACAGCACGCCGGCGCCGACCGTTTTCACGCCGCGCCGTTTCGCGACGCGCTCCTGCACTTCGTAAACATAGATGCGCATCGGCAGATGAATCTGCGGGCCGGCGAGGCCGACGCCTTCGTACGCATGCATCGTCTCGATCATGTCGTCGATGAGCGACCGAAACTTGCCCGCTTTGATGTCAGCGACTTCGACGTCGCTCGCCTTCTCGCGCAGAACGGGGTGGCCGAGCCGCGCCACTTTCAGAATCGACATCTTCAACCCTCCGTAATGAGCGGCATGCGCCGCATCGCCATCGCGATTGAGAACGCGGTGAGCGTCAGCACCGCGCCGCCGTAAAACGCGCCGCGCGCCTGGGCGAGATCGTAAAGAAATCCGGTCACGATCGGTCCCAGGAATCGCGCCAGCGAGCCGATGCCGGATGCGAGTCCGAGCATCGATCCCTGTTCATCGGCCGAGGTCACTTTCGAGAGCATCGCGGTGAGCGACGGATACGTCAGTCCCTGGCCGATGGCGATGAAGAACGCGACCGCGTAGAGCCCGCGCACGTCCCACAAACTCGGCACGGCGAGGAAGCCGATCGTGAACGATGCGGCGCCGATGGCGACGAGCGTCCGTTCACCGAGCCATTTCGAAAGGCGTCCGATCAGTCCGCCCTGAATGACGGCGACGATCACGCCCATGAAGAGAAACCAGTGCGCCATGTCGCGTTGTCGGAATTGAAAGCGATCGCGCGCGTGCAGCGTCACGCTCGTCTCCATTCCGGAGACGGCGAAGAGCGTAAGGAAAAGAGCGGCGATGATCGCGCCGAGGATTGCGCGGGAGAGCATCGCGTTCCAGACGCGCTTGTCGAACTGCGGCGGAACCTTGCTTCGCACAGTTGCATTCGGCGGACGCGATTCGCCGAGCACGAAGAACGCGACCGCGAGCGCAATGAACGAGAGCGATGCGGCGACGATGCCGGGCAGCAAGTTGCCGTGCATGCCGTGATGCGATCCGTATTCGCCGAGGAAGCCGCTGAGTGGCGGACCGAGGATGAAACCCATGCCGAACGCGGCGCCGATCGCGCCCATCCCCTTCGCACGATTTTCCGGCGTGGTGATGTCGGCGATGTAGGCCTGCGCGGTCCCGATGTTCGCGCCGCCGGCGCCGGCGATGATGCGCGAGATGAAGAGCAGCATGAGGCTGCGCGCGAATCCGAAGAGGAGATAGCCGATGCAGCTCGCGGTAAGACTGATGAGAATCACAGGCCGGCGACCGATCCGATCGGAGAGCCGTCCCCACACCGGCGCAAAGAAAAACTGCATGATCGAATAGACGCCGACCACCGCCCCGACCATCACTCCGCTCGCGTGATACTCGCGCGCATAGAAGGAGAGGAACGGAATGACCATCCCGAACCCGATGAGGTCGATGAAGACGGTGAGGAAGAGAACGCCAAGGGAGGGGCGGTGCACGGCGGGGAAGTATACGTACGTTGACAGGTGCTGAGTTCTGAGTGCTGAGTCACACCGCCTTTACTCAGCACTCTGCACTCAGCACTCAGCACCTTGTAGTATCGGGCCGATGCGCCCCCGCTTAGCCCTCTTCGACATCGACGGCACTCTGATCACCGACGGCGGTGTCTCGCGCGAGGCGTATGCGGAGGCGCTGACGCTCGTGTATGGCTACGAGGGCGATCTACGTCGTTACGATTTTTCGGGGCGTACCGATCCGCAGATCACGCACATGGTGCTCAGTGATGCGGGCTTTCCGGCCGAGACCATCGAAGAGCGGATGGGCGAGCTTTGGCGGCATTACCTCGCCGGGCTCGCGCGCAATGCGATGTCGGGTCGCGTGCGGATGCTGGCCGGGATTCGCCAGTTGCTCGAAGCGCTCGCCTCGATCGATGAAGTGACGCTCGGACTCGTGACCGGCAACATCGAGCCGGGCGCGCGGCTGAAGCTTGGCGGCGTCGGATTGAATTCGTACTTTCCGTTCGGTGCGTTCGGCAGCGATTCGCAGAAGCGCGAGGAGTTGCCGCCGATCGCGGTCGCGCGCGCGTCGGCGGCGAACGGTCATCGCTTCGATGGACGCGACGTCGTCATCATCGGCGACTCGATCTACGACGTTCGCTGCGGCGTGCCGCATGGCGCGACGACGATCGCCATCGCGTCGGGAAGAACATCCGCGGAACTGCTGCGCGCCGAGAATCCCGATCACCTCTTCATGAGCGCGGCCGACGACGGCGTGCTGGAAGCGATCGCCGGCTGACTACAATGCGTTCATGACCGTCGCCGCTTCGCAGATCCGACTCATCGTCTCCGACGTCGATGGCGTCTGGACCGACGGCCGCATCATCTACGTCGGCGACCAGCTCGAAGTGAAGGAGTTCAACGTCCGCGACGGCCTCGGCGTGAAGCTCGCGCAGAAAGCCGGAATCACCGTCGCGTTACTCACGAGCAGAAGTTCGCAGGCACTCGAACGCCGCGCACGCGAGCTCGGCATCGTCGAACTGCATCAGGGCGCCGCGAACAAACTCGAAGAGCTCGAGCGGATCGCAACAAAGCTCGTACTGACGACCGATCAGGTGCTCTACGTCGGCGATGATCTCCCCGATCTCGCGCCGATGCTGCACGCCGGCATCTCCGCCGCCCCCGCCGACGCCGCACCGGAAGTGCGCGCGGCCGCGGCGTGGAAACTCGACGCCGCCGGCGGACGCGGCGCGTTTCGCGAAGTGGTCGAGCGACTGCTGCGCGAACGCGGCGACTGGGACGCGATCGTGCGCGAGTTTCAGCACGGCCGGCCGCAGGGCGCGAGCATTTAGTTCGCGCTCACCTTCTCCACGCCTATCGGCCATTCGCCGCGAAGGAACTGACGAATCGCGGCGAAGACGATCGCCGGCTCGTCGACCCATACCGCGTGCGCTGCGTGCGGCACCGTCAGCAGGCGCGCATTCGGAAGTGCGAGCGCCCAGTCGAGGCCGCCGCCGTATGGCGCGTTGCGATCGAACGTGCCGTGAATCGTCAGCACCGGCATGGCGATCTTCGCGAGCTCCGCGGGCGAGAGGTCGACGGCGACGATCGACGGCCAGAGTTTGTCGAAATGCTTGTCGAGTCGCGCCGGTGCTTCGTTGGGGAGATCGCATGTCGAACGAAGTCGCGACGCGTGCGACGGATCGCCGACGAGCCGATGGCTGGCGACGTCCCACGCCGCGGCGCAGGTATCGGTCGGCGCGTTCGCCGCGACGCCGCTGTCGTCATTCGTGTGCGCGGTGAACTTCAGCGATGCGTTGCGCGCAACCGGCGCGAGTTGCACGACGCGCGAGACGTGCTCGGAGTGTTCGGCCGCGTACATCGCGACCATCTTGCCGAGGTAGGACCAGCCGACGGGAACGACACGATCGACGTTGAAGTGACGACGAACGGCTTCGAAATCCTTCACGTCCTGCTCGATCGTCACGGAGTCGAGCTTGTCGAGCGACGCGGAACGGCCGCGATTGCGCGGGTCGTACGAAATGACCGTGGCGACGTCGGCGAGCGCGCGGAAATCTTCGAACAGCATCGCGCCGTACGGAACGATGAGCGTCGTCGGAGACGAGCCGATCTTCTGAAAGTGCAACTTCACACCGTCGTCTGCGACGACGTCGCCTTCCGTAAACGGCTCGGCGTTTTCGGCGAGACAGGCGGCCGGCGAACCGGGACCATCGAACAGCACCTTCCACTCCCCGTCCGGCTGTCGCACCCAGACCGACGAGTAATTACCGACGTGATGCGCGTTCGCGTCGAAGACCGGACCGGTGGAGAGGCCGATCGTGCCGCCGGCGTTCGTAACGACCCGCTCCGGCGTCCAGCTGAACGGCGCAATCGGTCCGGCGAAGAAACGGGTCCAGCGTTCGACGACTGCGCTCTTTCCGGAGAGCGTTCGCGCGGAGAGAAACGTGGCGTCGTCGAGAACGAAGGAGAAGAACTTCGCGGCATCGCGATCGGCGAACGCTTTCGCGAAGGCGATCTCGCTCGCGCGCACTTCATCGGCTTTCGTTTGCGCGAACGCGGACGTGGCGGCGAGCAGCGCGAGCAGGACGGCGACGACTTTTTGCATCGCGCCAGAGTAGCGGCTTGCGCGGCGCCGATGTTTGCGAACCGGCTCGAAGCGGTGACGAAACGCGAACGCGCTGTCAGCCGCCGGTTACACGTGCGTACGTCGCGTAGTCGGCGACGGCAGGATCGCCGCAATTGAACGGCGGCCGCGGGTGATACTGCACGATGAGCTGCGTCGCCTTCGCGATCGCCTCGTCGCCGGTGATGAGCGAGATCAATTCGAGAGTGCCGTCGAGCGATGACGCGACGCCGCCGGTCGTGAAGCGATTGCGATCGCGGACGAATCGCGGATAGCCGTTCACCACCTTCACGTTCTTGTTCGTTTTCAGTTCATCGAGCGCCGCCCAGTGTGTCGTCGCCTGATAGCCATCGAGCAATCCCGCGGCGCTCAGAATCACCGCGCCGGTGCAGACCGCGGTGACCCACGTCGCCTTCGTCGCCTGCTGTTTGATGAACGAGAGAAAACCGGCGTCGCCGGTTGCCGCGGATACATCCTGCGCTCCCGGCACGAGCAGTACATCGAGTTGCCTGTCTGTGTAATCGGCGAACGTCGCCATCGGCGTCAGCAACAACTTCTGCCCGCTCACGACCGGCTCGCACGTCTTCGCCAGCAGCACCGTCTCGAGCGTGTTGCCGCCCCAGAATTGATTCACGCGGCTCAACATGTCCCAGGGGCCGGCGACGTCGATCAAGTCGACGTTCTCGAAAATCGGCACGCCCACCGTTATCGTCGTCATGTTCATTCGTTTGCTTTTCGACTCAGCACTCTGCACTCAGCACTCAGCACTGATTCAGATCACGATCGTTTCGTGAATCGGTCTGTTCTCCCAGAACCGTTTGATCGACAGCGGCGTGCAATCGAGCGTTCGGTATTCGCCGAACATCATCACTTCCGCGAGGGCGAGTCCGGCGGCGGGCGCTTCCATTGCGCCGTGGCCTGAGAAACCGGTCGCGAAGACCAGGTTGCGATAGTGCGGATGTTCGCCGAAGACGGCGTTGTGATCGACGGCGTTCGTGTCATAGAGACCGCCCCACATCGACATCAGGCGGCAGCGCTCCATCCCGGGCACGCGCTCCTGCAGGATGTAGTTGATCTTCTCCTCGTAGTACGTCGCGTCGGCGGTGATGTCGTAGCCGGCCGGCGTGTCGGGATCGGCGCGGCCGATGAGGAGATTCGGACCTTCCGGGCGAAAGTAGATCCCGTCGTCGATGATCGTCATCGGGATTCGCTCGAAGCCTTCGATCGGAGGGAAGTTCGTGATGTAGAGCATTCGCTTCAGCGGAATGACCGGCGGCAGATCGTCGCCGGTGACGCCTGAATGTTCCAGCAGCTCGTTCGTCCACGCGCCGGCGGCAACGAGGATCTTTTCGCTGGCGAGGAACGTTCCGTCTTCGAGCTCGACCCCTTCGTATGCGCCGTCTTTGATGCGCAGTTTCTTCACCGTCGTTCGCAGCCGCAACTCGGCGCGACCGTTCATCAGTTCCAGGCCGCGCTCGAAATATCCCTGCGCAGCCGCAGATGGATCGAAGCTGCCGCAGTCGGGGCCGAAGACGCCGCCGGCGATCGGCTTCATCTGCAGCAGCTCGTTCACGTCGGGATCGATGTGATCGATTCCCGCTTTCAGTCCGGGCACTTTCTTCTCGACCTCTTCGGGGCTGAGGAACTCGATGCGGACGCCGTTCTTCGCCCACTCCTCGCCGAACGTCTTCGCGCTTTCGTAATTCTCCGCGTACTGGCAGAAGAGATAGCCGCGCTGATCGAAGCCGATCGGGAACTGCAGCTCGTCCTGAAACTCCGCCAGCTTTTTGATCGAGTAGCTGGTCAGCCGCATGTTGATCGGCGTCGTCCAGATGTTGCGAAAGCCGCCGGCCGAAAGCGCGGTCGATCCTTTCGACAACGCGTCTTCACGCTCGAGGACGAGGACGCGTCCCTGGTAACCGAGTTTCCCAAGGTGGTAGAGGGCGGATCCGCCGATGATGCCGCCGCCGATGATGATCAGGTCGTGTTCGGGCACGGTCACTCCTTCAAATTGCTTTTGCGACCGCGACAGCGCAGAGCTTCGCGGCGTGCTGGCGAACGAGCGCATCGGCGCATGCGCGCAATGTCTCGCCGGTGGTGCAGACGTCGTCGACGATGAGGATGTTGCGCTGCTTCGCGCGCGGCGATGCGATGAACGCGCCGCGAACGTTCGCGCGGCGATCGTCGCGTGACAGCGTCGATTGCGCGGTGCGCTCGATGCGCTTTTCGAGCAGCAGCTCGCAGCGGATGCCGAGCCGTTTCGCGAGCGCTCGCGCGATCAGCTCCGCCTGGTTATATCCGCGGCGGCGCAGTTTGGTGCGGTGCATCGGGACAGGAACGATCGCGTCGAACGCGAGGTCGCCGCGCGCCGCGAGCGTTTCGTGCAGCAGTTCCGCGAGCGGCTCGGCGAGGAAATCGTGTCGCGCGAACTTCAGCGCGTGCAGCACCCGTTCGAGTGAACCGCGATAAGCGCCCCACGCATCGCACCACTCGAGCGCCAGCGGCTCGCGCAGACAATCGACGCAGAGAAAAACGCCGTCGGCGCCGCTGACCGGCAGCGCGCAGGAGCGGCACTTCATCGACGTCAGTCGCGGAAGCAACCTCCAGCACGAATCGCAGCACGACGCGATGCGTGCGCGCCACGGCAACTCATCGCCGCAGGCGACGCACGATGAATGGAGAACGAGCCGCGCCGCTTCGGCACCGAGAGAGGTCAGCGTGCGAACCACACCGCTTTGCACGCGCGACATTGTATTGTGGGGGCGCGCGCTTCGCGCGCCCGGCGGCCGAAGCGGCCGCCTCCACACTCAGGACGAGTAACGTCTTCTCCCTCTCATACGTACTACTCGACGAAAGGAACGCTCGATTGAATCGACTCAGTCGATTGCGTATAGTCCGCGCCATGAAAAAATCGGCCCTGCTGCTCATCGTTCTCGCCTTCGGTGCCTTCCCTGCTTTTGCTCAGGTGTATTCGGGTGCCAACTCCGAATTCGGCGTGATGTTCGGCGGCGCCAAGCGGCTCGCCAGCGGGAAGGAGACGGCCGCCAATGGTGAGACGGCGGAGCCGCTCGCGCCGCTGCGCAATACCGGCTTCAGCTTCCGCAACTCTGTCAAGGAAATCTACTACTCGGTCAACATGGAGCCCGACACGCGCTTCAAGATCAAGCTCGGCGAGATCGACACGCCGATCAGCTTCGAAGCGCGTCCGGCCGGCAGCACCGCTTCCGTCCGCCACAACTACGCCGAGGGAACGATTCAGCACGTCGACGGAATCATCGACTATCGCTTCACGGAGCCGTACGGCTCAACCGGTCTCTTCGCCGGCGTCGGTCTCTATCGCCAGACGCACTCGGGCGAGACGGATGAGAGCGGTTACGGATTTTCAGGTGGCGTCAACGGTGATTTTCCGATCACGCGCACGGTCGGCTTCGTTGCCGAGGCGACGTATCACCGCGTCTTCTTCAACTTCAAAACGGCGGTCATCACGGTGACGGGCGGACTCCGCTTTTCCTTCTAAAAGATCCGCGTTCCGGGGCACGGCGATTGCTCTTCCTCTGACAGCTGAACTGTCAGCATAAGGAGGACTCATGGCCCAGGAAAAATCGCAGCGCGTCCGCGACATCATGACGCCGAACCCGTCCACGGTTTCGGAGAAGGACAGCGTACGTGACGCAGCGCGGATCATGGCCGATCAGGACACCGGCGTCGTGCCGGTAGTGAACGGCCGCAAGGTCGTCGGTCTGATCACCGATCGCGACATCGTCGTCCGTCTCGTCGCCGCGGGGAAGGATCCCGCTTCCGCGAACGTCCGCGACGCGATGACAAGCTCGGTCCGATCGGTCCGCGACGACTCGAGCGTCGATGACGCATTGAAGCTGATGAGTAATGCACAGATACGCCGCGTGCCGGTCGTGAACGAGAGCGACGAACTGGTCGGCATCGTTTCAGTCCGCGACATCGCGACGGAAACGAATCGCGACAGCAAAGTCGGTCAGGCGATCGAAGACATTTCCGAGGGACGGGCGAACAACTAGCACAGCCACGTCATCCTGAGCGTTTAGTGAAGGATCCGGGCGGGAGGAGCGCGTGAATCCCGACGACGGCGCACCCCGCCCTCGCAGATCCTTCGCTGCGCTCAGGATGACGGTGGCGCGGTGCTACTCTGTCGCGCCATGCATCGCACCATCCGCCTCGCTCTCGTTCTTCTCCTCGCCGCCCTTCCCCTCTCCGCCGCACGCCGTCCCGCACAGAAGCCCGCGGCTCCGCCGGCGATCACGGTCGACACGCACGCCGACACGCCATCTGAATATCTCGATCATCCGTTCGACCTCGGCGTCGTCAACAGTCGCGGACACTTCGACTATCCGCGCATGAAGTCGGGTCAGCTCGACGCGGAGTTCTTCGCCGCGTACGTGCCGAAGTCGTATGCGAACAAAGGCGCGGCGGCGTACTGCCTGCGCATCATGGAAACGATCCACGAGATGGTCGATCGCTACCCGGCGTGGGTTCGATTCGCATCGTCGACGACCGAAATGCGCGCGGCGGTGAAAGACGGCAAGCGCGCGATCCTGATCGGCATCGAAGGCGGTCACGCCATCGAAGACTCGCTCGACCTGCTGCGTGCGTTCTACCGTTTCGGCGCGCGTTACATGACGCTGACGCATACCAACTCGAACAACTGGGCCGACTCGTCGGGCGACGAGGCGAAGCACAACGGTCTCACTCCCTTCGGCCGCAGCGTCGTCCGCGAGATGAATCGCCTCGGCATGCTCGTCGACATCTCACACGTCAGCGACAAGACGTTCTACGACGTCATCGAAACCTCGAAAGCGCCGATCATCGCGTCGCATTCGTCCGCACGCGCACTCGCCGATCACAAGCGCAACATGACCGACGACATGCTGCGCGCCGTCGCGAAGAACCACGGCGTCGTCATGGTGAACTTCTACCCGGTGTTTCTTTCGACCGCGGTCGCGCAGGCGTCGGTCGCGCGCGACGAGCGTCTCAAACCGCTCATCGCGGAGCTGAAAGCGAAAGATCCATCCGAGGGTGAGGTCTACAAGGCGGAGATGAAGCGGCTGATGGACGCCAACCCGCTGCCAAAGATTGAATGGACCGTGATCGTCGAGCACATCGATCACATCGTCCAGGTCGCGGGCATCGACAGCGTCGGCATCGGCTCCGACTTCGACGGCATCGGTGAAGTTCCCCGCGGAATGGAAGACGTCAGCCAGCTGCCGCGCATTCGCGATGAACTGAAACGCCGCGGCTATTCGGAGACCGACATCCGCAAGGTTCTGGGCGAGAACTTCATGCGCGTCTTCGCCGAAACCGAGCGCGTCGCCAAAGAACTGCAGAAGCAGCCGGCAGCCGCCACGGAATGACGGCCGAGCCGCGGCCGTTCCGAACGTCGTCAAAATCGGTCTCTAAGTAAGGACGGACTCACAGTGAAACGATTCGTCGTCGTTGCCTGCCTTTCGATTGCCATCGCTTCCGTCGCTCTGGCGGAAGATGAGACGCCGCCACCGCCGGCTCCGAAGCTGAGCGAGAAGGCGGAGAAGTTCGTTGCCGATTCGCTGACGGTCTGCGCGTCGGAGACCAAAGTTACGCGCACCGGCCTGTTCCACAAGCTGCCGCCGAACATGACCGGCATCGTGGTTCACGTCGAAAGCCAGCGCCCCAATTGCGAAGGACAGTTCGTCGACATCGTGACGGCCGAGGGCGGGTTCTTCACCGGACTGCCGTGGTTTCTCGACAGCGTCGCCGATGAGCCGACACTCGAAGGGAAACTGAAGTCGTTCACGTGGCAGGCGATGAAAGCGCATTACGAGCCGGCCATCGACCGCACCAAAACGCGCGACGGTCTGTACAAAGTGACGCTGACCGAAGTCACCGAGCGCGGCAAAGTTCCTCTCGAAGGATCAATCGATCCAGCGGGCACCGTCTTCTTCCTCGGCACCTTCCTGCCGATGAACAGCGACTTGCGCGTCTCGCGCGCGAAAGCGTTCGAGCCGTTCGTCAAAGGCTCGCCGACGCAGGGACCGGCGAACGCCGAGGTGACGGTCGTCGAGTTCTCCGACTTCGAATGTCCGTCGTGTCAGCACGCCGCCGGCTACATGAAGCCGCTCCTGGCGAAGTACGGCGATCACATTCGCTACATTCGCTACGACCTCCCGCTGTCGATGCATCCGTGGGCGTTTGCAGCGGCGTTGTCGGGCCGCGCCGTCTGGCGGCAGAAGCCGGAAGCGTTCTGGAAGTTCAAGGAACAGGTCTACGACAACCAGGAGAAGCTGTCCGCGTTCACGTTCGATGAGTTCGCGCGCAACTTCGCGCAGGACAACGATCTCGATCTGAAAAAATACGACGCCGACATCGCGTCGCCGGAACTCCGCGCCGAGATTCTGAAAGGCGCCGGCACCGCGTTCTCGAATGACATCCGCGCAACGCCGACGTATCTGATCAACGGCGTACAGGTCGACTCCGGCGACAACGGCAAGGGACTCGACGCGTATATCGGGAAGCTCGTGAAGAAGTAACGAGGCATGAGGTATGAGGTATGAGTAAAAGCAGTTACTCATGCCTCATTACTCATGCCTCATACCTGCTTCGCCAGCCACGCGACGTCGAGGAACGCCTTCACGATCCGGCCGGTCAATCCCCAGATGTCGTTCGTGCCGAACGGGTACGAATAGACCGGGTAACGTTTTTCTCGGAATGTGACGTAGCGGACCCGCGGCATTTCGGGGACGAGCAGCTCGTCGAGCGGGACTTCGAACACTTCGTCGACTTCTGATTCCTGTAGCACATATTCGATCCGTTCGTGAATGATGCCGGCGAACGGCGCGACGAGAAATCCGCTGTTGGTGATGACGTCGTCGAGCCGGCCGATCAGTTCGACCGATTCGCGCGGAATGCCGACCTCTTCGTCCGCTTCGCGTTTGACCGCCTCTTCGAGCGACTCCCCTTCTTCGACCGCGCCGCCCGGAAAGGCGATCTGACCGCTGTGCGCGGCGAGGTTTGCGGAGCGCCGCGAGAAAAGGAGCGACCAGCCGTCGTCGCCCGGCAGGATCGGAATGAGCACGCAGGCGCGACGCATGTCCGGCGCGTCGATCTCGATGGCCGGCCGTTTCGCGAAGAGCTCGCGAAGACGCGTCAGTGATGCGTCGTCAAACCGCGGCACGCGCGAACGCCTCCGGTTCGAGCATCGGTACCGATTCAAGGGCGTGATACAGCCGCAGTAGATTGGCACGCGCGAACGGTGGCAGCCCGAGCGTCGCTTCGTCGCCCGGCGCGAGATCGCGCGGAAGTGCGAGCCAGCGATCGAACAGCTGCGTCTCGCCTTCGAAACCTTTCACGATGATGCGGTACGCCGGCTCGCCGTACATGCCGGCGCGGAGGATCGCGTCGCCGTCGTTTCGGATCGTGATCGTTTGCGCGCTCGCCGCGACCAATGCGAGCTTCGGGAAGAGCGGAACGCTGCGCATGATCGGCTTGCCGTCCGTTCGCGAGTCGTCGCGCAGCGCGCGCAGATATCCGGCGACGGTCTGTTCCATCGATGCGTGCGTTGCCAGCCAGCGTCGCTGCGCGTCGGATGGATCGAGCAGTTCGTCGACGAAGAAGCGGATGAGCGCCGCCACTTCTCCGTCGCCGAACGGAATCTTCACGACGCAGTCATCGGGCAACTCCGCGAACTGCGCGTAGTCGCTGACGGCGACCGGCAGCCCGGCCTGGAACGCGCGAATGAGCGTTCCCGATGACTCCCCCGCCGTCGGATAGCGAAGGTTCACGAGACGATCGACTTCGCCGTAGTAACGCGCGAACGCTTCGTCGTCGGCATAGCCGGTGAACGTGATGCCGTCGCTGGCGAGTTGCGCCACATCGATGTCGGGCGCCGGCTCGCCGACGACGAGCAATCGCAGCTCCGGCATCAGGCGCCGCGCTTCCGCGAAGGCGGCGAGCACGATGTCGGCGCGTTTCGCGGAGGTGAGAAATCCGAACAGTCCGATGACGCGCGTGCCGCCTTTGCGCCGGGATGTCGCTGCGATCGATTCATCGTGCGGATGCGGCACGACATGCACCGGCGTCGCAACACCGAACGATCGCAACCGCTCCGCCGCCCATTCGTTGTGCACGATCACCGCGCGCGATCGCCGCGCGAGATCGACCGACGCCGGCAGGAGAAAGTTTCCCATCTCGCTGTGCAGTCCCGCCGCCCGCCCGCGCGCCCACGCCGCGCCCGGCTCTCCGTGGCTCGCTTCGAGTGCGGCGACGTAACCGTCGACGTCGCCACGCGCGAGCGTCAGCTCGACGATGAGGTGATGGAGCACGAGGTCATGCAACACCACCACGCCCGGCTCGCGCATCGCTTCGTTGTAGATCCATTCGTGATGCGGGTTGTTGCCGAGCTGATAGATGACGGCGTCGAAATCGCCGCGCCGGTAGCCGTCCATCGACGCGAACGGCGTTACGTCAACCTGTTGACGAAGTGCCGGCAACAGCATCGACGCGTAATGCGCGACGCCGGTGCGCGCGGGAGGGAGCGGCGTGAGCATCGCCACGCGGAATGCTTCGTCGGTCATGTGACCGACGAAGCATCGCCGCTGAAGGCGCAGTGCGCAAGAGCAATCAGGCGAACGGGAAGAGCGTACGAATCTGCGCGGCCGGCACGCCGACGGCGGGAGTGAGCGTCCACTGCACCGGCGCGGAGAGATCGGCCGTCGAAGAAGTACGCGTGCGCAGCGTTGCCAGACCCTTCGCGTTTTGCAGAGTTGCCGCGCCGATGCGTGAGAGCCGCGCGACGACGAACCAGAAGGTGAACATCGGATTCTCCGCGACGTCGAGACTGGTCTGCGTGAAGAACGACGCGGCGGTTGACGCGAGCGTCTGCAACGCATCGGGCGCACCGCTCGTCGACGCCTTCACCGCGTTCTGCAGGTCGTCGAGCTGCCGCAATCCGGCGGGACGCTGCACGATCAGCTGCTGCAGCTCTTCGTAGGGCGGGATGATCTGCGCTCCGCGAACGACGTCGAGCGGCTTGCCGCTGATCGACAGCATCTTCGCGCGTTCGTCGGTCACGAACTTCTGCCGCGACGAATCGGTCCACGTGTCGGTCCACAAATCCGTTCCGACGACGTCGGCTTCGGCATCGACGACGCGAATGTCGACGTTGCCGAGCTTCCGCGTGTCGAACAGCGCTTCGCGCAGCAGCCGCGTAGCGCTGTTGCGGTAATCGTTGTTCCACGTTGCTTCGCCGAGATCGCTGACGAGGGCGACGACTGCAGCGCCGTCGAGCGTGATGTTCATCGCGAACACCGTCTCGGCGCCATCCGCGGCGTCGACGCCGGGCGCGCCGGTCGACGGGATGAAACCGAGCTGCCCGAGGAGCTGCACGAGCGCAGTGCGCTCGCTCTGAGTAGAGCTCATGCTGTGATGCGCGAACGTCAGCCGCAGCGAGCGCGAGACGGTCGCGAACGGCTGGCGGATATCGGTCTGCGCGTCGCTCGCATCGGCGCCGATCGACGTGCTGCATTCGCCGGTCGAACCGATGCTCACCGCCTGCACAAAGCCGCCGCTGTACGTCGCCTGCCGGCCGGCGTTCGTGACGCGGATGACCGCTTCGTCGAAACGCGTGGTCGTGATTTTCTGGAGGTTCTGCAGCCCGAGCAGCGAAAGGATCACGGTCGTCGCGCCGGTGCGGAGATGCCGCGAGATGATGACCGCTTCGCGAATCTCGAACGTGGCGCGATCGAGGCCGTTCAGCGCCGCGAGCATGTCGGCGACGTTGCCGCGCGGCAGCTGCGCCTGAATCGCTGCGATCGCAGGAGCGGACTGCGGATTCACTTCGAAGTCGAGCACCGCGGAGAACGACGAGACGCGGCTGAACTCCAGCGCGACGTTGAAACCGACCTGCCCTTTCAGGAACTTCGACGCCGCGCTGAGCTTCGTGCTCAGTGCGTCCCACTGCGCGATGATCTTCTTCGCCCACGCCTGCACTTTGTCGAAGTCGGCCGGGCCGACGGCGGTGAAGACTTTGCCGACCGCTTTCGCGACGAGCTTGCGAATGATGCCGTCGCCGAACTGTTCGATGTTGTCGAGGGAGCTGACCTTCGACAGGAAGTCGACGGCGCTCTTGATTCCGAACTTCACTTCGAACTGCTGGATCGCGGTCGTCACTTCGGTGGGAGTGTCGGTGATGACGCGCAGGAGCTGCTTCGCGAGATTCACGGCGCCGGTGATGGCGATGCTGACGCCCGCGTCGCTGCCGACGAGCAGCTGTTCGATGCTCTTTCCGGAAAGGCTCTCGAGCAGTTCGAGATCTTTCGTCGCGGTCGGACTGAGGAACTGTTTGAGATCGGGATTCGTCGGATCGAGCGCCGCGATTTTCTCGATCGTGGTTCGCAGCGGAGAGCCCGGCTGCAGATCGACTTTCGTCAGCAGCGTCGACCAGAGCTGCTGCACTTTCGCGTCGATGCTGTTGTAGAGAGCGAGCGCCTTGTTGATGTCGGCGAGCGCTTTCACGATCGTCGGATCGCTGGCCGCTTTCGTCTTCCAGCCGGTGCCGGCGATCAGCTCGATGACTTTGTTCGACGCCTCATCGATGACCGTCTGCTGCAGGGTCGCGAAGCTGATCGTCGACGCGGTGGTCAGGATCGCGATGACGCGCGGCAGCGCCGTCATGTCGAACGCTTTTTCGAGCGCGGTGGCGATGCTCGAGGCGTCGTAGTTCACCTGCAGCGCGAACGTCGCGCCGGCCGTGAACGTGTTGGTGTGCGTCCGGTCGACGCGGATGCGCGCCCAGCCGGCGTTGTTCTGCTGCGCGCTTCCGACGACCATCTTCATGTCTTCGAAGATCGACCAGCCGAGACTCGCTTCGATCGAGTACTGCACCTCGGCGGTGAGCGGCGCGGAGAGTCCGGCGAAGAGTTGCAGCACCTGTTTGACGTCGAAGCTCGAACCGAACTTCGCCTTCAGACCGAGATCGAAATTCAGCGGCGCTTCGAAACTGCTGATCTGTCCCGGCTTCAACGCGGCGAGCGACTCGAACTGCGGCAGCTGCGCGCTCGCGGCGAGCTTCTGAAACGCGGCCAGCCGCGTAACGGTCGCGGCAGCGGGAAGGTAGTGGTTGTACGCAAACGATGCGGCGCCGCTTGCGGAGATCGACAGCGGGACGGTCTCGTTCACGGTGCCGGAAGCACCGGCATTGAGATTGCCGCTCACGTTGAGCTGCGTGTAGCTGCTGCCGGCCGGCGCGCTCAGCGACGAGGAAGAGTCGTACGGCGAGATCGTCGCGCCGGACGCGAGAATCGACACCTGCGCCTGCGCGGACGCGTCGAGATCGGCGGTGAGATCGAACACCTTCACCGACGGATCGGCGGTCGCAACCTTCACCTGCGGCAATGCGAAGGCGTCCGTCCCGACAGGATCGAGCACGCCGCTCTTCTCGACGTCATCGAACAGAACTTCGATGTCGTTTACGACTCCCGAGTTGAAGATCTTCCCCAGATTGGACATGGCTGCGCCTCCTGCGCGAACGTGCGGCGGTTGTGGACGAACGGGTGTCAGTCATTCAACACCCGCAGACGCAAAAGAGGCAAGGCCGTCCGGCCTTTTTTAAGGCTTCCGGGCTCAGTCCGCCGTCTTTCGGGCGCGATCGGCGAGATACGCCTCGATGAAGCCGTCGAGATCTCCGTCGAGCACACGCTGCGGCTCGCCGACTTCATAGCCGGTGCGCAGATCCTTCACCATCTGATACGGCTGCAGCACGTACGAACGGATCTGGCTGCCGAAGCTGATCTCCTTCTTTTCGCCTTCGATGTTCTTCTGCTCCGCCTGGCGCTTCTCGACTTCCAGCTGATAGAGCTTCGCGCGCAGCAGCTTCATCGCGGTGTCGCGATTCTTGTGCTGGCTGCGCTCGTTCTGGCACGTCACGACGGTGTTGGTCGGGATGTGCGTGATGCGGATCGCGGAGTCGGTGACGTTGACGTGCTGTCCGCCGGCGCCCGATGAGCGATAGGTGTCGACGCGCAGGTCTTTGTCGTTGATCTCGATCTCGATGTCTTCATCGATGTCGGGATAGACGTAGACCGAGGCGAACGACGTCTGCCGCCGCTTCGCCGCGTCAAATGGCGAGATGCGAACGAGCCGATGCACACCGTGCTCGGACTTCAGATATCCGTACGCGTAGTCGCCGCGGATCATGAGCGTCGCGCTCTTGATCCCCGCTTCTTCGCCTGCCTGGTAGTCGACCATCTCGCCGCTGAAACCGTGACGCTCGCAGTAGCGGAGGTACATCCGCAGCAGCATCTCCGCCCAGTCCTGCGACTCGGTGCCGCCGGCGCCGGGATGGATGGCGAGAATGGCGTCGCGCTCGTCGTGCTCGCCGGAAAGCTTCATCGTCATCTCGACGACGTTGATCTCCGATTCGAACTGCTTCACCAGCGCGTTGATCTCGTCGTCGACGACTTCACCTTCGCGATGAAAGTCGATGAGGACGTCGAGATCGTCGGCCTGTTTCGTGAGCGATTCGCTTGCGGCGATCCGCTTCTCTACGCGCGCGCGCTTGCGTCCGACTTCCTGCGCGGTCTCCGGGTTGTCCCAGAAACCGGGTGCTGACATTTCGCGCTCGATCTCATCGAGCGTTTTTCGCGCGGAATCGGGGTCAAAGATAGCTCCGGACCGCTTGCAATCGGTCTTTGAGCTCGGGGATTTTCGACAGCGTTTCTTCAGTCATGTGATTCCTTTGGAGAGATGGCAGTGGAGCTTATCGCAATGAAGCGCCGCAGAGCGCCGCCACCATCGCGACGCCGATCACGGCGTAGAGCGCACGATAGCGTGTCTGCAAACGGCTGACGCTGATGTACGTGAGTCCGTCGCGAAACGTTTCATACGACCACCAGAGCTGCAACGGGAAGAGCGCGACGAGCGCCGCGAGCGGCCGCGGAAGAAATCCCCGGAGCGCGAGCGTCAGCAGGATGAGTTGCGCGAGTGTGAAGAGAACGAGACTCGCGGCGAACGTGCGGCGCGGACCGAAGGTGACTGCATTCGTTCGGATGGCGTTGATGGCGTCACCGTGATGGTCCCGAATCTCCTGCGTCAGGTGGCCGGCGACAAAGACCAGCGCGAAGAAGGTGGCGATGGCGACGCCGCGACAATCGATCGCATTTCCCAGCGAGTAGCCGAGCAGGAAGTGAAGGACACCGCCGGCCAGATGCGTTGCCGAGTTGAGGAGCGGTCGTCCTTTCCAGTTGAATCGAGGGAGTGAATAGAGCGCGCTCAGTGCCGCGATTGCGAGCGACAGCGTGAGCGTCACCGACCCGAGGATGCTGAAGAAAACGAGACTCAGCATCAGGAGCGCGGCGGTCACGCCCGCCATCTCTCCCCGCCGCACACCTCTCGCGGTGAAGACGCGCGCCGCTTTGTTCGGATCGGCGAGATCGGTGGTCAGACCTGACCAGTCGTTGAGCATGAAGATGTGCGTCACCAGGAAAACGTTGGCGACGACGAGCGTGATCACGGCCGGGAGATGCTGCGTTCCGGGGTGCCGGATCGCGAACGCCGCTCCGAGCAGCGGCGAGCCCTGGAGCACGACGATGTCCTGCAGGCGAATCGCGGAGAGGTAGCGAAGCGGAGACGCTTTAGCCGTTGGGATGCTGGCCACCGAGTCGTTCATATTCGTGATGGAGCCTTAGCCAGAGCGCGTAGCCGGCATCCTCAGACCAGTAGTATCGAGGAACCGTCGCGGTGAGATCGTTATGGTAGAGGAGCGGCGGATTCATTCGGATGAGCGCGAAGTCGTCGCGTGCAAGCTCGCGCAAGACCGCGCGGATGAGCACCCCGTCGGACTTCGTAGACTCTGCCACGAGACGCGCGACTGACACCCAGATCTGCTGCCCCGAAACGTCGCTGCGCATGCGCGATTCGGGCAGCTTCAGCTCGCAACCTGTGCGCCGCAGATCGCTCAGCCGCAGGATCGGAACGAGCGGCGTTTTTCGATAGTAGACCCAGACGCGATCGTCATCGACAAGCGGTCGAAGCGCATCACAAAGCGCATGCGCGGCGGCCGGCCGCACTTCCGACAGCAGCATCAGAAGATGCATCTGAATGGCGATGTCGGCGGGGTTCGGATCGCTGCCGAGATCGAGGCACTGGAAGGCTTCACGAGGTGCGAGCCACGTGCGATAGAGACCGTCGCGCGTGCGATATCGATCGATGGTCGCCAGTGCCGTTGTCAGCCGCTCGCGGTCCTGAGCGGGTGCGAGCCGCCAGACGAGTGCCGTGTTGTCAGTGTCGGGTGTGATGGCGCAGCCGAGCGTGCCGATGCCGGGAGCGTTGGGAAGACCGTGGTAACGCACCAGACCGCTCGACTCGATCTGAGCGGTGAGATGGCGTCGCGCGCGCTGCAGGTTTTCGTCGAGACCGCTGGCGACAGGATTGAGGAGGTCGACAAGGAGCGCGGTCAGAAACGTGTTCATCTCCGAACGCGGCTCATGAAAACGCGTCTCACTCGTGTAGGCAGTGAGCCAGTAACCCTGTGGCTGCTGGTGCTCTCGCAGTCGCGTGACCGCCTTCGCAAACGCCTCGCCGAGGTCGCTCTCGCCTGGAAGCTCCGCCGGGGGAGTGATGCTCGCAGCCGCGGGCTTCACGGTCAGCGTTCGCTCTTCAATGTAATGACCTTCCCCTTTTCCGGAGAGCCATGCGAACGCGGTCAGATGGTGCTCGCCGGGAGCGAGTGCGGTCGTGTCGAGCGGGATGCGCCAGCCGGCAGGATTCGCCGCGTGCAGCGAATTGCGGACGTCGGCGCGATCGACAAAAACGCTGGTGGCGACGTGCTGTTTGCCGTCGATCGAAACTGCCACCTGCGCGGGCGTTGCGTCGCCGGCCAGCGCCCAGCCGGCGACGAACGCTTCCTGTCCGGCGGTGACGACGGAGACCGAACGCCCGCCCGACTCAATCGCGTCGAAACTTCCACGCATGTTCGCGGCGAGATCGAGTGGAGCGAAGCCATGGCTCGGAGAGGTGAGGATCGGAGTGTTCCGCCACTGCCACGCGCCGCGCATATCGTTTTCTTCGTTGTCGCGATCCGCGGCGTAGATCGGGAGGTCGACGTAACCGCTGTACGTAAAGGCGCCGATCGCTTCAATCATGATGGCCACACCGACGGCCAGAAGGAAGCACGCCCGGGCGACGCCGCGCAACGCATCGACGACCGGCACGAGCATCCAGAAGAGCAGCGGCAGCAGATCGGTCATGTAACGCGGTCCCCACGAGAGACCGCCGCGCCAGTCGACCTTCGCGTAGAGCAGGATCTGAATGACGATTGCGGCGCCGAGCGTCAGCGTGAGACGCAGCACTTCGCGATCACGCGGGCGGTGGCGCCAGACGAGCACAAGAAAGAGAAAAAAGGGCGAGAAGAGCAGCAACCCGTGCGTCGGGCTGACCAGCAATCCGGCGATGCCGGGCAGCAGCGCGTGGTCGAAGAAGGCCGCTTTGCCGATCACTCCATAACCGCCGCCGATGTTTCCGGCCATGCGGAGGTTGTAGACGAGCACGGCGAGCATCGGCAGCGCCGACGAAACGGCGAGCAGCGGCGCGAGACGCTTCCCCGCCCACCAGAGTCCGCAGATTCCGAGTGCAGCGCCGAGGACGACGTCGGGCGGGCGATTGCCGGCGATGAGACCGAGGAGCAGTCCCGCAAAGAGCACGCGTGGCGCGGTGGATGGTGCGGTGAGCAACAGCAGAACGGCGATCACGAGCAACTCCGCGATGCCGTGCTGCCAGAGAGCCTGGCTGCTGACCACCCACGTCGTCGTGCCGAAGGCGTAGGCCACGGTGAGCAGCAGTGCGGTCGACGACTTCGTGCGCCGCCGCAGCAGCAGATAGAGCAGCGATGCGGAGAGCGCCGCGAGAAACGATGCGGTCAGCTTCTCCATCACTTTTGCGACGTGATCGAAACGCTGATCGCTCCAGCCGCGCCAATGCAGGTAACCGACCGCGGGAACATAAAGCGGCGCGACGAGCACCGGCAGGACGATCGGGTACAACGAGATGATGTGGCCGTCGGGACGATGCAGCATCCAGAACGCGCCGTCGCCCCGACCCTGCGCGGCGACCTTCGCGATCGGCTCGAAAAAGATCGTGTGGTACTGCACGATCGCGAACGGCAGATAGCGCGCGGGATACGTATCGCCGGCGCTGATCGACCGCAGATTTGCGTTGTAGATCAGCAGGCAGCAGAGCCCGATCAGGAAACTGGCGCGCAGCCGTTCGCGGGAATCGGAAACGGCAGCGGAACCGCCCGGCGGCGGCGTCACGGAGTCGTGCTCATTCGTGGTGATTTTCCAGTGGAATCCCCGCTCAGCTGCCGGGCAACCGGACGAAGCGAAGACTACTACAATGCCGGCGATGACGAACGACGAGGTGCGCGCGCGAATCGCGGCGATCCCACACTGGTATCACCCGATCGAAGTGCGGCCCGGGATCGTCACGCCCGGCGCCAACGACGCGCGGCTCGTCCTCGAAACGCTCGCGCTTCCGAACGACTGCCGCGGAATGCGCGCTCTCGATCTCGGCACGCGTGACGGCTTCTTCGCGTTCGAGCTGGAGCGCCGCGGCGCGGAAGTCGTAGCGGTCGATTACCTGGCGATGGCCGACAGCGGCTTCGGCGTCGCCTCGGAGCTGCTCGGCTCCCGTGTCGTGTACCTGCAGCGCAATCTCTACGACCTCACTCCCTCCGATCTCGGCACGTTCGACATCGTGCTCTTCCTGGGCTTGCTCTATCACCTGCCCGATCCGCTCGGCGCGCTTCGCGTCGTTCGCAATCTCACGCGGAAGCGGATGTACCTCGAGACGCTCGTGCTCGATTTCGGCCGTGAAATGGACGAGCTCCCGCTAATGCGCTTCTTCGCCGGTTCGAGCTGGGCCGGCGATCCGACGAACTACTGGGGGCCGAACGTCCGCTGCGTCGAGGAGATGCTGGGCGAGACGGAGTTCGCGACGCGGCGCGCGGTGCGTCTCGGCGACCGTTGCGTGTTCGACTGCGAGGCGATCTCTACTCCAGCCGCGGCGTACTACATGGAGATCGCCACCGGCCGGCGCACGCCGGAAGGTGTCAGCTCCTGAAATGACCCCTCCCCGCCGATTGATCGTCACCGGGCTTACCGGCTGCTTCGAGGACGACGGTTTCGCCCAGCTGAATCGTCGCATCCTCATCGCCTGCACTCCGGCAGAAGCCGGTCACCGCGAATGGGGATGGACGGAGAGCGGGACGTTCGACGCGGCACAATTGCCGGCGTATCGCGACGCGGCCGCCGCACTTGTTGCCACTGGCGACGCGTCGAGATGGAAAGACCCGCGCGCCGCGCTGCTTCTCGACTTCTGGGCTGACATCCCAAGCCCGGAATCGCGCTTTCTCCTGCTCTATCGCCATCCCTGGGAGATCGCCGATTCGATGCTTCGCAGCGGCGACGACGTCCTGCTCACGCATCCCGATTATCCGGCGCGCATCTGGACGCACTACAACCGCCGCATTCTCGATTTTCATCAGCGACACCGCGACCGAACGCTGCTCGTCAGCAGCAATCGCATCGCGCGCGATGCGGAGAGTTTCGCGACGATCGTACGCGCGCGATTCGGCATCGAGACCAGCACGGAGACGTTCGTCTCACAACCTGACGACGATCCGTTGCCGCGCCTCTGGCGCCATACGAACGCAGACGCAATCGACCTCCTCGGTGCGCTCGACGATGCCGCCGATCTCGGCAACGATCGCCGGTGGGAAGCGGCTTCTAAAAAAAGCGCGCCGCAACCGGCGACACCGCCACGTCTCTCCGTCGTCATTCCGTGTCACGACGACGGAGACTATCTGATCGATGCGGTCGCCAGCGTGGAGCGCAACGCGCCCGCGGCCGAGCTGATCGTCGTCGACGACGGTTCGACGCAGCTTCGAACGCGTGCGGTGCTCGCCGCGCTTCGCGAAGCGGGACATCGCGTGATCGAACAACCGCACTCCGGTCTGTCCGCCGCGCGTAACCGCGGGATCGCCGCATCGTCCGCCGAGTACATCCTGCCGCTCGACGCCGACAATCATCTGCTGCCCGACTTCGCTTCCGCGGCCGTGGAGTTGCTCGATGCCGATCCTGCTGTCGGCGTGATCTACGGCGATCGGCGCGAATTCGGCGCGCGGAGTGGCGACGTCGTCGTGCCGGAGCTCGATCTGCCGACGATGCTCTGGAGCAATTACATCGACGCCTGTGCCGTCATGCGTCGCACGGTCTGGACCGACGTCGGCGGCTACGACGTCGCCTTCCGCGACTGGGAAGACTGGGACTTCTGGCTCGGCGCGGCGGAACGCGGCTGGCGATTCGTGCATCTGCCGCGGCTGACGTTCGAGTACCGCATCCGCCCCGACTCGCTGCATCAGAAGTTCCTGCGCCGGGAAGACTACCCGTCAACGCTGCGCCGCCTCTACAACAAGCACCGCGCGCTGGTGACGGAGCAGACAGCCGAGATCCTGGTCGCCGGACACGTCGAGCGACGCCAGCTCTTCGGTCATGTCGAATCGCTGCGCTCATCGCGCGACAGCATTCAGTCGGAGATCGATCGACTCGCACTCGGATCACAGGAGCAGCTCGCGGCGCTGCAGGAGATCGTCGCCGCACGCGATAGCGAGCTCTCATCGATCAAGCCGATCCTGCACGCTCGCGACGAAGAGCTGGCCTCGGTGAAGTTCGTGCTGGAGGCTCGCGAGGAGGAACTGGCCGCGTTCCGGGCGTTGCAGCCGGCCGCGACGTCGGATGCTTCACTGACGAATGCGACGAACGTCTTCACGATCATCGCTCGCAACTATCTCGCTCACGCACGTGTGCTCGCGAATAGTCTCGCGCGCCACAATCCTGACGTTCGTCTGCGCGTGATCGTGCTCGACGATCCGGACCGCCTCATCGCAGCGGAGCCGTCGTTCGAGATCATTCGCGCGGAAGACCTTCCGTTCGATCCTCCGTCGGATTTCCACACGATGGCGGCGATCTACGACGTCACCGAACTGGCTACCGCCGTGAAGCCGTGGGCGTTCGAGTACGTCTTCGATTGCGGCGCGTCGGTGGCGATCTATCTCGATCCCGACATCGAGGTTTTCGACTCTCTCGGAGCTCTCGAGCCGTTAACGCAGGCGCATGGGATGCTCCTCACGCCTCACGTCACCGAGCCGCTGCCGCGCGATGGCAAGCGTCCCGACGAACGCGATCTGCTCGTCTCCGGCATCTACAACCTCGGCTTTCTCGCGTTGTCGTCCGAGCGAGCGAAGACGTTTCTTCCCTGGTGGCGCGAGCGACTGCGTCGCGATTGTTTGAGCGATCCGGCCGCGGGACTGTTCGTCGATCAGCGCTGGCTCGATTTCGCCCCGGCGCTCTTCGAGCCCTGGATCCTCAAAGATCCCGGATACAACGTCGCCTACTGGAATCTGCCGCATCGCGATCTCACGCGTGACGGCGATCGGATTCTGGTAAACGGCCGGCCGCTGCGCTTCTTTCACTTCAGCGGCTTTTCTCCGCGTGCGCCGCACCTGCTCTCGAAGCATCAGCTTGCGTCCATCCGTGTCCGCCTGAGCGACAGGCCGATCCTCGCCGAAGTTTGCGAACGCTACGCAGCCGCGCTGGAAGAGGCCGGATTCGCTGACTCGTCCGCGCTGCCATACGGCTTCGCAGCAACCGCCGCCGGACTGCCTCTCGACGCGCGGACGCGCAAGGTGCTTCGCCGCACGTATCTCGAAGATGAAGCGGGCGAGCGATCACTCCCCTTTCCGAATCCGTTTTCGCGAGCCGGCGCCGACGACGTCGTGCAGCGACTGCTGCGGCCTTCGCCACACGCGCCCGGCGTCCCCGCCTGGCTCGGCGAGATCTGGAGCGATCGCGCAGATCTGCGCATCGCATTTCCGCGAATCGACTCGGTCGATGCGCAGCGATTCCTGCACTGGGTGCGGACGCAGGGCGTTCGCGAGCATGACATTCCTCCCGAGCTCATTCCTCCCGCCACTCCGGAGATCCGGACGCCTGCCATGCGCGGCAGCAAACTGACTCCGGGCGTTAATGTTTACGGCTACGCCTTCGCCGAGAGCGGCACCGGACAAATCGTCCGCTCGGTGGTGGCCGCGCTCGCCGCGGAAGGGATTCCTTACGCCGTCGTGCCGTTCACGCGGACGATCAGCAGACAGCAACGCGCGTTCAGCGATCTCGGGACGGCGGCTCCGTCGTTCGACACGAATCTGATCTGCGTCAACGCCGACCAGCTGCCACTCTTCTTCGAGAGCATGGGCGCGCGGCTGCTGCCCGGCGCGCGCAACATCGGTCTCTGGGCGTGGGAAGTCGAGGATCTTCCGCCGGCGATGGCCGCGAACGAGCGCTATCTCGACGAGGTGTGGGGCATCAGCGAGTTCACCGCCGCGACGCTGACCCGTTGCCTCACGAAACCGGTCCGCGCGTTCCCACTGCCGGTCGTCGTGCCGAAAGTACGACAGCGCACGCGCGCCGAGCTGGGGATGCCGGACGGCTTTCTCTTTCTCTTCTGCTTCGATTACGACAGCGTGTTCCGCCGGAAGAACCCGCTCGCGGTCGTGGCCGCCTTTCGCCAGGCGTTCTCCGATCGCGACGACGTCGTGCTCTACATCAAAACGACCAACGCCGAACGGCACGGAGCGGAGGACGAAGCGCTGCGCGCGGCTGTTGAAGGGCGCGCCAACATCGTCATCCGCGATGCGTACGTGACGAACGACGATTACTTTTCGATGCTCGATGCGTGCGACTGCTACGTTTCGCTGCATCGCTCCGAAGGTTTCGGCCTGACGGTCGCGGAAGCGATGGCGCTCGGCAAGCCGGTCATCAGCACCGCGTACTCGTCGACGCTCGAGTTCGCGAACGAATCGAACAGCTTCCCGGTACCCGCGCGGATCGTGAATGTTGGCAACGACGCACCGCCGTATCCACCACGGTCGCGCTGGGCCGAGCCCGACGTCGCCGCCGCCGCGGAACAGATGGCGCGCGTCTGCGCCGATCGCAACAGCGCGGCAGCCGTCGGTGCCCGCGCGCGCGCCGACATCGAAGCGTTGCACGCGCCATCTGCGCGCGGCCCGCTGCTCCGCCGACTGCTGGATGAGAGCCGTCGCACGCCTGAGGCGATCGTGACGACCGAGCCAGTTCAGGAAGCGCCCAGTCTCTTCGAAGCGGAGACGATGGCCGTGGAATCACTCCTCGCATCGCCACGACCGGATCTCCCTTCGCCGATGCAGCGGCTCATGACGCCGTTGCGACGACTCGTGCTCCGCTTCATCCGCGTCTACTGGGTGCAGCAACTCGCAGTCGATCGCGCCATCCTCGCCGCGATGCGCACGCTGCGCCGCGAGTCGCGAAACGAGACGGCCGCCCAAACGGCGATGCTCCGTCAGGAGCTGGCCGAGCTCTCCGCCGAAGTGCGCGCTCTGCGGGAACGCGTCGCGGAAGCTGATCCCGACTTGAACACCGCGATCGCAACCGCCGCGCAGGCGAACCACGCGAACCAGTCGCCGAAGCGAACGTAGGGCGTCGTGGTGTGGCGCGGGTGAAAGCCGGCGTAGATGATTCCCTGACGACCCATCGGCAGTTCATCGATGATCCGTCCGGTTGGATCGACGAGCGCGGAGATGCCGGTGGTTCCGGCGCGGAGCAGGTAGCGATCGGTTTCGATGGCGCGGAGGCGCGCCTGGTTGAGATGTTGTCTCGGTGCGGATGTACCGTCGTACCAGGCGTCGTTGGTGATGGTGACGAGCACGTCGGCGCCGTGGCGCACCTGCGCACGCGCGATTTGCGGATAGACGATCTCGTAACAGATGGCCGGTCCGTAGTGGAAGCGGCCGACGAGCGGCGTGTCCTTCGCCCCGAATTCGAACTCGCCGACGGCGTGCACGAGCTTCTCGGCGAAGAAGAAGAATTTGCGCAGCGGCACATATTCGCCGAACGGCACGAGGCGGATCTTGTCGTAGTGGCCGATCGTCTTTCCGCCGCTGACGAGGAACGCGGCGTTCCAGAGCTTCGACGACTGCTGCGGATCTTCGGCGACGGAGCCGAGGATGATGTCGGCGTTCTTCGCGCGCGACGTTGATTCGATCGCCTCGCGATAGAAGTCGGTCGACGAGTACGAAAGCGGGACGGTCGACTCCGGCCAGATCACGATCGTCGCCCCGTGCGCGAGCGCTTCGTCGGTCATCGACATCATCCGTTTGAAGATGTCGACGAGGTTCGAGTTGTTCCAGCGCATCTCCTGCGAGATGTTCGGCTGCAGCAGCGCGGCGGTCGTGTCGGGCGTGCCGGTCGGACGGGCGATCAGTTTCGCGGCGACCAGTCCCGTCGCCCACCAGACGAAGAGAATGATGCACGTTCCGCCGACGATGACGAGCCGTCGCGTGCCGGTCGGACGCGCGAGGCAGTACCAGGTCGCGGTCGTCGCCGGCAGAAGGATCAGCATCGACATCGCGTACGGTCCGGCGACGCGATCGAATTGAATCAGCGATGTGTAATCGATGATCGATGCGGCGATGAGGTTCCACGGAAAGCCGGTCAGGAAGTACGTGCGGATGTACTCGACCGCGGCCCACGCCAGCGGGACGAGCAGCCAGCGGCGAAAGCTCGTGCCGGGTGCGAGTCGATGGACGAGTGCGGCGAAGACGGCGCCGTACAAGCCGAGGTAGAGACACATCAGCATGAAGAGTGCGACGCCGACGATGTACGGGAGTCCGCCGTAATGCGACATCACGCGCACGACCCAGGGGGCCATCAGCATCCACGCGATCGTTTGCGACAGCCAGCCGAGGAAGAACGCGCGCCACGCGCTGCGCGCGCGAACGATGGCGAAGAAGAGCGGGACGAACGAGATGAACATCAGCCAGCCGATGGCGACGTTCGGAAACGAGAAAGCGAAGAGGACGCCGGCGAGGGCGGCGAGAAGAATGTTCACGACGACTTTATCCTGAGCAGCGCGAAGGATCTCCGGTGCGGCAGCTGGGTCGTCGATTCAGGCACGGCGCGCGAAGGATACCGCGCAGCTGTCGGACCGGAGATCCTTCGCTGCGCTCAGGATGAACTTCTTCACTTCTTGAACAACGCGTCGAACGCTTTGCGCGCGTCGTCAGGTGCCTGATAACCGCCGCGACCTTTATCCGCCGCGAGGTCTTTCACGATCTTGGGCGACCAGAACGTGCATTCGTTGCGCTTCTGTTTTCCGACGACGCGGGCCGGGATGTTCTCGCGGCATTCCCACATCGTCGTGCTGTCGAAGGAGCGGCAGTTGCCGCAGGTGTGCAGATCGGCGCTGCACTTCATGCAGGTCGTTTCCGGCGTGCAGTCACCGAGGATGTTCTGCAGCTCACCGCACTGATTGCACTTGAATGCTTCCGGACCGAAGCCGCCGGCGGTGCGGCCGCGCGGTGCGCCTTCGAGCCGCTCCTGACGAAACAACTCGCGCGGCGGACCCGAAGAAGGCTGCGATGGTTTCTGCGACGAATATCCGCTGTCCTGATATCCGCGATGTTTGTACTTGCGATCGCTCACGATCACCTCACGAAAACGAAATAGAGCACGCCGAATAATGCGGCGAGACCGAGCAGGAAAACCATCAGCCGGATCGCAACACGCGCCATCTTCAGTACGAACCAGATGACGATGACGACGATGAGGATTCCGAGGAGCTCCTGGAAGCTGGGCATAGAAATTATGCGGTGCAGCTAATGTAGCACGCCGAGCGGGTGCCCTCTTTCAGATCATCAACCGCAAAGGTTGCTCGACAAATTGCCGCAGCGTCCGCAAATAGTCGGCACCGGTTGCGCCGTCGATGACGCGGTGATCGCACGACATCGTCACTTTCATCCGATCGCGAATGACGATCTGTCCATCGATGACGACCGCTTGCTGTGTCGCGGCACCGATCGCGAGAATGGCCGCGTTCGGCGGATTGATGATCGCGGTGAACTCTTCCACGCCCCACGCGCCGAGGTTCGAGATCGTGAACGTCGAGTCCTGATACTCGTTCGGCATCAGCTTGCGGTTCTTCGCTTTGTCGGCGAGGAGACGTACCTCGGCGGCGATGTCGACGACCGACTTCCCGTCTGCATTGCGCACGACCGGTGTGATCAAACCTTCCGGCGTGGCGACGGCGATACCGATGTGCACTTCGCCGTGCTGCGAGATGGCGTCATCGCCCCAGCTGGCGTTGATGTTCGGATGTTGCAGCAGCGCGAGCGCCGCCGCGCGGACGATGAAGTCGTTGACACTGACTTTCGTGCCGCTGATGTCGATGAGCTGCTGCCGCATGGCGAGCAGGTTGGTCACGTCGTAGTCGACGGTGAGATAGAAATGCGGAATCGGTCCGGTCGATTCGGCGAGGCGTTTCGCAATCGTGCGGCGCATCGCGGAGTGCGGGATCTTTCTGGCGTGGAGGACGGGCGCTTCGCCCGTGGCCTTTGCTTTTCCCTGAGCCCGTGCCGGCTCGGCACTCGCCCCTTTGATGTCGCTGGCGACGATTCGTCCGCTCGGTCCGCTGCCCTGGACCTGATCGAGACTGACGCCGAGCTCGCGCGCCATTTTGCGCGCAAGCGGCGATGAGCGTTTGCGTCCACCCTCGTCTTTCGGCGCGGCGGTCGGCGTTCCGGCCGACGTCGGTGCCGATGAACGATCGATGCGCGGACCTTTCATCTCGATCGTCTCGCCGTACTCGCCGGTCGAGTGTTTGATCGAATCCTTCTTGTCCGTCGCGCGGCGCGCTTCTTCTTTCTTTTCGGCCGGCTTTTCCGTTTCGCCCGCGCCGAGGATCAGCGCGAGGACGCCGCCGACCGGCGCCATCTCCCCTTCGTTGACGGAGAGCTGTCCGAGCGTGCCGTCGGCTTCTGCTTCGAGATCGAGGTTGACCTTATCGGTCTCGATCTCCAGCACCGGCTCGCCTTTCTTCACGGCATCGCCCGGCTTTTTGTACCAGCGGATGACCTTCCCCTCGGTCATCGCGTCGCCCATCTTGGGCATGATGATCTCGCTCATCGGTACATCACCTTCTTCACCGCGGCGGCGACGTGTTCTTCATGCGGAGTGGCGAGCAGCTCGAGGTTGCGCGCGTACGGCATCGGCACATCCTCGCCGGTGACGCGAACGACCGGCGCATCGAGCTCATCGAACACGTTCTCGGTGATCGACGCTGCGATCTCCGCCGCTGCGCCGAACGGCTTCCACTGTTCCTGCACGACGACGGCGCGATGCGTTTTCGAGACCGACGCGTAAACCGGATCCATGTCGAGTGGGCGGAGCGTGCGGAGGTCGATGACCTCGCACTCGATCCCTTCTTCCTTCGACAACTTCTCAGCGACGAGCAGCGACATCTGCATCATTCGCGAATACGAAACGATCGTGACGTCGCGGCCTTCGCGCGCGACGCGCGACTGCCCGAACGGAACCGTGAAATTCGTGTCGTCGGGCACTTCGCCCTTCATTCCGTACAGCGCCGCGCTTTCGAGGAACATCACCGGATCGCGGCCGCGAATGGCGGTCTTCAGCAATCCCTTCGCGTCGGCGGGCGTTCCCGGAGCGACGACTTTCAGTCCGGGGAAGTGCGCGTAGAACGATTCGAATGATTGCGAGTGCTGCGCGGAAAGCTGCACGCCGGCGCCGTGCGGACCGCGGATGACCATCGGTACGTCGACCTGTCCGCCGCTGAAGTAACGCACTTTCGCCGCGTGGTTGAGGATCTGATCGGCGGCGACGATGGCGAAGTTGACCGTCATCATCTCGACGATCGGTCGCAGCCCGAGCATCGCCATTCCGACCGCGGTACCGGCCATGCCGGCTTCGGCGATCGGCGTGTCGATGACGCGCTTCGGACCGTACTTTTTCAGCATGCCGGCGGTGATGCGAAACGTGCCTTCGTAGACGCCGATGTCCTCGCCCATGATGAGGACGTTCGGATCGCGATCCATCTCTTCCATCATTGCGTCGCGGATCGCGTCGCGATAACTCTTTTCAGCCATTCTTTGATTGTCCGTTTAGATGTTGACCGGTTGCGGTCCGTGCTCGGCGACGACGTCCGTGAAGAGCTCCCGCGGATCCGGCTGCGGGCTCTCTTCGGCGAACTTCACCGCTTCCGCGACGCGCTCGGCCGCTTCATCTTCCATCTGTTTGATGTCTTCGTCGCGGAGGCCGCAGATCTCGCGGAGCCGGTTCTGAAGGATCGCGATCGGGTCGCGGTGTTTGTGCTGTTCGACTTCATCTTTGCTGCGGTACGGCTGCAGGATGTCGGCGGCGCCGTGGCCGGAGAACCGATACGTGACCGCTTCGAGGCAGTACGGCTTGCCGGTCTCGCGCATCTGGCGGACGACGCGATCGGCGACGCCGCGCAGCGCGAAGACATCCTGTCCGTCAACTTTCTCGGTGGAGATGTTGTACGCGCGAACGCGCGCCGCGAGATCGGTCAGCGCGGAATGGCGCTCGACCGAGGTGCCCATCGCGTAGCCGTTGTTCTCGATGACGAAGAGGACGGGACACATCCCGTCTTTCCCCCACAGTCCGCACATGTTCATCGCTTCATGGAACGAGCCGATGTTCATGGCGCCGTCGCCGAAGTAGCAGACGACGAGAGACGGCTTCTGCTGATAGCGCATCGCGTACGCGGCGCCGACGGCGAGCGGGAGATGACCACCGACGATGCCGTAGCCGCCGTAGAAGCCATGCTCGACGTCGAAGAGATGCATGGACCCGCCCTTCCCTTTCGAGATGCCGGTCGCTTTGCCGAACAGCTCGGCCATGACGGCTTTCGGGTCGGAGCCGAGTGAGAGCGCGTGCGCGTGATCGCGATAGCCGGTGAAGACGGCATCGCCTTTGTCGAGTGCGGTGATGATGCCGCTGGCAACCGCTTCCTGTCCGCTGTAGACGTGGAGGTATCCGCCGATCTTTCCTTTGCGGAACTCGCGTTCGGTCGCTTCTTCAAAGCGGCGGATGAAAATCATCTGCCGGAGGATGTCGCTCCACTCGGGAGCGCAGGCAGGTTCTTCGAGGGTGGCGGCTGACGCTTCTGATTTCTGTTTGGCCATGACGGGCAGCGGATTCTAAGCAAAAAGCATGCGTCGCGTCACGGAGAGTGAAGAAGGCGGTCACGCCGGTGCGAGCGCGCGGTCGAGATCGGTCCCGCGAATGATGAAAATCAGCGCCACGACCGCGAGCACGCAGCCGTTCACCATCAGCGCCGTCTGGATCGACCAGCGCTGTGCGACAAAGCCCGCCAGGAGGTTGCCGAGCGGCATTCCGCCGCGGAATGCGAGCATGAAAATCGACATGACGCGGCCGCGCATGGCGTCGTTCGTCGTCAGCTGCACGAGGGAGCTGTACATCGAGACGACGCCGACGATGCAGGCGCCGGCGATGAAAGCGATGATGAGACTGGCGATGAGGTTGTGCGATAGTCCGAAGCCGAAGAGCGAGCAGGCAAAGGCCAGTTGCAGGATCAGCGCGAACTTCCCTTTGTTGACTGAGTAGGCCGTCGATGCGACGAAGAGCGCGCCGATGACGGAACCGACTCCGTAGTCGGCCTGCAGCAGCGACAAGCCTCGTGGTCCGAGTCCGAAGATCTCTTTCGCGACGACCGGCAGCATCGTGAAGAGCGGCATGCCGAGGAACGTGCCGGCGAACGCGAGGAACGTCAGCAGCATCAGCGACGGCTTGCTGCGCACGAACGCGAATCCTTCCTTCATCTCATCGAGCACGCTCGTCTTCCGTTCGCCGCCGAGCACCGGCGGCATCCGGATCGTCCAGAGCGCGAGGATCACGGCGACGAACGAGAGTCCGTTGAGGCCGAAGCAGAACGCGGCGCCGAACGTGGCGAAGACGACGCCGCCGATGGCCGGCCCGATGACGCGCGCGAGATTGAACTGCATCGAGTTCATCGCCACCGCGTTCGGAACGTCTTCCCGTTTCACGAGCAGCGGGAGCAGCGAGATGTAAGCCGGGCCGCTGAACGATTGCGCGCTGCCGGTGAGGAACGAGAGGACGAAGACGTGCCAGATCTTCACCTGATGCGTCCAAATGAGAATCGCGAGGACAAAGGCGAAGGTCATCTGGCAGTACTGCGAGAGCAGCATGATCCGGCGGCGTTCCATCCGATCGGCGACGACGCCGCCGAAGAGTGAGAAGAGGAGCATCGGGCCGGTGGCGAGAAATCCGTCGACGCCGAGGAGAAACGCGGAGCCGGTGAGCGTGTAGACGAGCCAGCCCTGCGCGAGCGTCTGCATGAAGGTGCCGGTCGTCGAGGTGAACGCGCCGAACCAGAGCAGGCGGTAGTCGCGATAGCCGAGCGCGCTGAACGTCCGCGCCAGCCGTCCTTTCGCCGGCGCGGCGTGGACGTGCGACTCGGCGGCCTGTTCTTCGGGAAGCGATGAGCTCACGCGCGAACCCGCAGCCTCGTCATCGTGCCGGACGTATGCGCGTGGCAGATCGCGATCGCCAGCGCGTCGGACGCATCGGGCCGCATCGGCGGACAGCCTTTGATCAACATGCTGACCATCTTCGCGACCTGCGCTTTTTCCGCCGCGCCGTAGCCTGCGACGGCGCTCTTGACGGTCGACGGTGCGTATTCGTAGACGGCGAGATGGGCGGTGCGCGCGGCGAGCAGGATCACGCCGCGCGCGTGCGAGAGCTGGATGAGGCTCTTCATGTTCTGGCCGGCGAACGGCGTCTCGACGGCGACCACCGCCGGCATCGTCCTGGCGATGATCAGCGTCAGCTCTTCATGGATGCGGCAGAGGCGATCGGCGAGCTCCGAGCCGCGCTGCGTGGCGATCGTTCCCTGCTCAACGAGCGCGAGCCGTCCGCGGTCGTAGTCGATCACGCCGAAGCCTGTGGTCACGGAACCGGGATCGACACCGAGGATTCGCACGCCCTGAATGGTAAGGCATCGCGTCACTTCCGAAAGAGAACCTCGAAGATCGGTCTCCCCTCAACGCGGTATTTCGCCTCGTAGTTGGTGCGCGGCGGGTCGTCGGGACCGGGGATTCGTCGCTCCGCGCGGAAGAATTCTTCAATGAGTGGAGCGGCCTTTTTGAAATAAGCAGCGTGATCGGTGACGAAGACGCCGATTCCATCATCGGCGAGCACTCGTCTCATCTCGATGAGCGCCTCGGGACGAATGATCCGCCGCTTGTGGTAGCGCGGACGCGGCCACGGATCGGGAAAGTAGATGTGCAGCTCGTCGATGGAGCGATCGCCGAGCATCTTCTGCATGACGAGAAACGCGTCGTTGTTGATGAGACGAACGTTCGTCAGTTTTCGCCGCGCCAGGCGATCGGCGATGAAGCGGTGATAGTGCAGCGATTTCTCGATCCCGAGAAAGTTCCGGTCCGGCAGTTCTTCCGCGGACGTAAGGAGAAAGCGCCCACTCCCCGAGCCGATCTCGAGAACGACAGGATTGGAGTTGCCGAACAAAGCATGAAGGTCGAGCGGGTCGAAACCGGTTTCGCGGGGATCGATGAGCATCCCTCGGAGTGTAGATGAACCGGTAAAAACCGGTGCAGAGTGCAGAGTGCTGAGTGCTGAGTAAAGGCAGACAGACGCGGAGCGACTCAGCACTCTGCACTCAGCACTCAGCACCGGTTTCTGTAGCACTCTGCACTTTTTTGGTGATTAAGTAGCTCATAAGAGTCATTGTGGACGGAAACAGACACACATGCGCGTCTGTCAGTAGTTCCTTCTCTGATTCCCTCTCTCCTTCGTGGTAACGTGGCCGTTGATTTCCCCGCCACTTTGGAGGACTCCCTGGACGGCAGATGGACGTGCTGATCAGCCCAATCGCAGCCGCTCGCGACGAGGGAGAGTTCGAGTCGATGTACGAGGCGAACTTCGAATTTCTGGTCGGTGTGGCGATCCGCAAATTTCGCGTTCCCGACTATGAAGCGGAAACGCTCGCGCACGAAGTCTTCCTCACCTATCTGAAGAAGACCACCGGCGAGATTCGCGATCTGCATTCATGGCTCGTCGGCGCGATCTGTCACGCCAGCCGCTATTACTGGCGCTCGCGCGGACGCAACATCGGCGAGCGCGAAGACGAGTCGATGGAACGGATCGATCCGGCCACGATGCACATCGTCGACACGCTGCCGGATCAGCTCGCGGCGCGCGAAGCGCTGGAGCGGCTGCCGCCCAGATACCAGGAAATCCTTCGTCTCCGCTATTTCGAGGGCATGTCGATCATCGAGCTTGCCGACCATCTCGGCGTCACGCCGAAGTACGCGCAGAAACTCGTGACGAAATGCCTCCGCCGCGCCGAACAGCGATTCACGGAACAGGGGGCGAAGCGATGACGCACTATGACGACCGGCTGCTCGCAGCTCTGCGCCGCAACGAGCTGTCTCCACATCGCGCCGCGGAGGTGCGCGCGCACGTCGCCGCCTGCGATGCGTGCCGCGAGCGCGCCGAAGCGTTGACGAACGTCGTGGCGTTCGAGCGCGATCGCCGCGGCGCCGACTCGCGACGTGCCGAGTTGCGCGAGACCGCGCGGCGATTGATGCGCGAGCGCGGCGACGCCGAGGAGCGCGTCGCGAGGATGTTGCGAGCGACGACACGTGAGGAATGGCCGGGACTCGCATCGAAAGAAGAGCTCCGCAACATCGGCGCCGTCGAACAGCTGATCGTCGAGGTGCAGTTCCGGATGGAGCGGGAGCCGCGCGAAGCGCTGACGCTCTCGAACATAGCCACGACGATCGCCGAGACGCTGCCGGCCGATCTCTATCCGCCGGTCGTTCTCGCGCAGCTCCGCGCGCAGGCGTGGCGCGCACGCGCAAACGCGCTTCGCTACCTCGGACGTTACGGCGACGCGCTCGAAGCGGTCGACCGCGCCGATGAACGGCTGAGCGAATTCGCGACCGTCGCGCACGACCGCGCGCTGGTGCGCCTTGCGCGCGCGATCATTCTTTTTCAAACGATGCGCTTCAATGAAGCGCTGGCGCTGCTCACCGAATGCCACACGGTCTTCGACGATCACGGCGACACACGCAGCGCGCTGTCGTGCGGAATCGTGGAAGGAAACGTGTTGTACGAACAGAAGCGCTATCGCGAAGCGACGGACGCGTTCACGCCGCTGCTCATCAGCGCGCGCGATCTCGGCGACGTCGAGTCGGAAGCGCGGCTGCACAACAACCTCGGCTACTGCGCGACGCATCTCGGCCATACGTCGGCGGCGAACGTTCATTTCTCCGAGGCCATCGCCCGTTTTCACAACCTCGGCCTCGAGGCGGAAGTGACGCGCACGCAGCGCGGCGCGGGAACGTTACTGATCGCTCGCGGCGCGCTCTTCTCCGGTCTCGCTTATCTCGCCGACGCGCGCGCGGCGCTGGCGGCGCTCGGCATGGTCGAAGAAGCGGGACTGTGCGGACTGCGCATCGCCGAGGCGCTCATCGGACGCGGCGATCATCACGAGGCGGCGCGCGTTGCCGGCGATGTGGCGAACGACTTCCTCGCGGCCGGCATCGATCATCGCGTCGTCCAGGCGCTGGAGCAGCTCCGCTCCGCGATCGACGCCGCGGAAGCATCGCCGGAGAAGGTTCGCCAGCTTCACGACTACATCGTCCATCGACGAAACGAAGTGGCGCGACAGTCGACGGCGATGTGATCGGAATTGACGGCCGGCACCGCGACACGCGGTACCGGCCGTCGACTGCAATCACGGTTTCGGGACGGACATGTCTCCACCGTCGAAGACGCGTGCGGTAAGGCGATGAAGCAGTTCGACGATCGGATTCGGTTTCTTCTTCGGCGCGCTCTGGCGCGGGTTGCCGTTGAGACCGGCGAATGATGCGGGAACGGTAAGACACACCACGACCACGGACACTGCAAAGACCTTCGAGACATTACGCATAAGCCCTCCTGATCCGGCGCTCGGCCGGCGATGGTGAAAGTTGGGAGGGCGCCCTTCCTATACGGAGTGACTGAAGTGCGACTTTTGCTACCGGTCATCTGGCGGAATCTTTCCCATCAAAAAAAATCACGCCGATTTCAAAGTTTTTTCACGGAGTTCTGCCAGCGGGTAGTTTCGCTGACCCTTTGCTTCATTTTTGACCCGGCACAATCGGGGCTTCAGGGTCAAGCGATGAACATAAATCGGGGCGCTTGGAGATCACTTCCTTTGTTTTCAATCATTTACGATGTGGCGAAACGATTGCTCATGGAGACGACCCGAAACGCTTCAGCAAACGAAACTAAAAAACAACCAAAAGACAGGGGAAGAGAACAAAATGAAAAAGTTCCTGATCGTGATGTTTGCCCTCGCCCTCACCGGCGCTGCGTATGCGCAGCAGGTTGAGCTCGCTATCGGTAACGGACATGCCCATCCGAGCAACAAAGCGGGCGGCGGCTCGACTGGTGGCAATCTGAGCTATCACACTGGCGGTACGGTCATTCGCAACGCCAACGTCGTTCTCATCTTCTGGGGTCCGAAGTTCGCCTCGGGCGGCGCGGACAACGGCTACGCCACGCAGATCCAGGCGTTCCGTAATCAGTTCGGAACGACCGGCGAATACAACACCGTCACCCAGTACTACGGTGAAGACCCGGTTTCGGGTTACGGCAACATCGCGACCGGCAGCCTCGTCAACCAGGCCGACTGGTTCGATACTTCAGCGCCTCCGACCAACGTCACCGATTCGATCGTGCAGTCGGAAGTGAAGGCGTACGTCGCCGGACACGGCGTCGACTACAACGCCATCTATGAAGTCTTCACGCCGAGCACCTCGTACTCGTCGGATGGCTCGTCGACTTCGTGCGGCGGCCCGAACCTCGCCTACTGCGCGTATCACAGCAACTACACCGATGCCTCCGGCAAGCGCGTCAAGTACTCGATCGAACCGTGGCCGGGTTGCAGCGGCTGCTCCGCCACCGGCTTCACGGTTGCCCAGAATCAGGAGCACTTCGTTTGCCACGAAACGCGCGAGGCCGTCACCGACGCCCTCGGCAATGCGTGGTTCGATCGTCGCGGCTCTGAAGCCGACGACAAGTGCGCGTGGAGCCCGGCTCCGTTCATCGGCACCGGCGGCTTCGGCTACCAGTACGAGTGGTCGAACGCGAACAGCGCCTGCATCAAGACCCGCTGATCTGATTCACAACGCATGACAAAATGAAGGCCCCGGGCAACCGGGGCCTTTTTGTTTCATGTCGATCTTCACCCATCCCGAGCTCACGCCGTCCACCTCTCCTTACCAGCCGCCGGCACAACGGCTCAGCGCCGGCAGAGCCTGGCTGTTGTCGCTGCTGCTGCCGGGAGTGGGACAGGTCTACTGCGGCGCAACGACACGCGGCGGCGCGATGGCGATCGTCGCAATCGTCTCGATCGGCGCGGCGTTCGTTTTCCCCCAGGCGTCACAGATCGCGATCCGGCTGATGGTGATGTTCTACACGCTCGCTCCGCTCGACGCGTATCTCACCGCGGCCGAGCACAACGCCGGCATCGACGTCGAAGCACCGAACAATCCCCGCGTCGCCGCGCTGCTGAATCTCACCACGAACGGTTTCGGCTACCTGTACGCAGGCTGGCGTCAGGGATTCTGGCCGGTGTTTCTGCTCGGCGGCGCCGCCCGCGTCGCGTCGGCGCAGGTGCCGATCGTGATCGAGCTCTACTGTGCGGTCATCGCAATCCACGCCTGGCGCATCGCCACGAGCAAACGAGAAGAGACGTATCCGGCGGCAGTGCGGCCGGACATCGAAGAGAGCTCATTCCCGCGCGGCGTGCCTTACGCCGTGGCCGCGATCCTCATCGGCCATTACTGGCTGCTGGTGATCATCGGACAGATCGCGATGCTCACCGGCACCGCGCACTGATCACTTCGGCGTGGAAGGCTTCCACGCATCCCACGACTCGGTGATGTCGAAGTAAACCGTCCGAAACGTGTGGTCGGCCAGTTCGACGGTCAGCACTTTGTAGTGCCGTCCCTCGGCCTGCGCGATCGCCCACTTGTCGCGGCGGAAGCGGCCGTAGTGATCGAAGATCCAGTTGTTCTGGAAATCGGCCCCTTCGTTCGGCGCGTCTTTCGGCACCGGCACGGCGGTCGCCGTGGAATCGCCGAGGTGGTCGATGAGATCGGCGGCCTTCGCCGCCACCTCGACCGGCTTCGCTTTCGGATCGTTCGTCGCCTGCGCCGGCACGGCGATCGGCAGCGCGGTCGGCGCATTCGCAGCAGCAGGTCTGGTCGTCATCGGACGAACGGTACAGGCGGCGGCGACGGCGAGGAGGGGCAGGAGAAGTCGGCGCATGCTGCAATTCTACTTCTCTACTTCGGCTGCGCGATGTCTTCCGCAAGTCGAACGTACGTCGCGTAACGCGCGGCGCTGATCTCGCCCGACTCCACTCTCCCCTTCACTTCGCAGCCGGGCTCGTGCAGATGCGTGCAGTCGTTGAAGCGGCAATACTCCGACGCATCCGCGAACTCCGGGAAGTAATCGCGAAGCGAATCGAGATCGAGATCCCACAGTCCGAACTCGCGAATGCCCGGCGTGTCGATCAGATACGTACCGCCGCCGAAGTCGTAGAGCGATGACGACGTCGTGGTGTGACGTCCGGTACCGCGACGATGCAGCGTGTTCGTCACGAGCTGCAGCTTCTCGTCGACGGCGTTGAGGATCGACGACTTGCCGACGCCGCTGTGACCGACGAGCGCCGCCGTCTTCCCTTCGAGCAACTCGCGGAGTTGTTCGATCCCTTCACCGGTGTGCGTGGAGCAGGGCACAACAGGAACGCCGAGGTCTTTGTAGACGCTGAGCGGCGCAAGCTCGCGTGCGCGAGCGGCATCACTGAGCAGATCGATCTTGTTCACGCAGATGACCGGCTGCGCGCCGCCGCGCTGGATGGCGATGAAGTAGCGATCGATGAGTCGCGGCCGCAGCGGCGGCGCCTTGATCGACACGACGTGCACGACGACGTCGATGTTCGCGGCGACGAGCCGTTGCAGATGTTTGTTGAGCGGATCGGGACGCGACAGCACCGTCTTGCGCGGAAAGATCGCCACGAGTCGATTGACGTCGCCTTCCGATTTGATGACGACGCGATCGCCGACCGCGAGCGCGCTCTTCTGACGCACCGCGATCTCCGGCGGAATCAGACAGTCAAGCTCTTCGCCATTGAAAAAGACGCGGCAGCGACCACTGGCGACGGAGATGACGATCGCTGCATCGGCAGCATCGATTCCGGCGAGCGCGATCGCATCGTCGGCCGCGCCGTCGCGCAACTCGGCGGCAAGGTCGCTCGCTGAAGGGACGCGATCCTTCTTCCCCTTCACGTGCTCGTCTTCGACGACCTTTTCCCAGTTCTCCTCGGTGACGTTCTCGCCGCGCGCGGTGCTTTTCTTCTTCAGCGTGCGGCGCAGTTTCCCGGCTTTTTCGAGGCGCTTTGCCTCTTCACGGTTTCGCTTCAGATGTTTGAGATCGGCGAGCTGGCGTTTGGACTGGTGTTCATCCATTTCGAGGTGGGGAGATGTAGAATACGCGCACTTTCAGCAATGTCCAAAATTGACAAACCCTCCGTCCTTCTGGTCGACGACAACGAGGCTACGTGCGTCCTCGTGCGAGCTCTGCTGCAGCGCGATTTCTCCGTCGAGATTGCGATGGACGGAAGCGAAGCGCTCGAAAAGTTGAAGACGACGCAATACGCCGCGATCCTGCTCGATCTCCGCATGCCGGTGCTCGACGGCTTCGGCGTCCTCGAACATTTGCGGGAGCACTCGCCTGCGATGCTTGCCCGCGTCCTCGTGCTGACCGCGGCGCTCTCGCGAGCCGAGCTTGCGCGTGCGAGAGAGTTCCCGACCTGCGGAATCATCGAGAAGCCGTTCGAGGTCGAGGATCTGCTCGCCGCCGTGCGGCAGTGCGTCGGACCGACCGACGGATCGTCGATCGGCAGCATGTTCTGCTCGACGACGCCGGTGTTCCTCCTGATCGCCGATCTGCTGCGCCAGCTGCGCTAGGCGCTTACGGCAGCCGGTTCAGCAGCGCGAGAAACGGCCCGCCCGCGATCATCGTGGCGATGGCCATCGTCTCGAACGACGATCGCTCCCGGATCTCCGCGCAGGCGACGACGACGTTCGCGATCTCTTCGATGTCGAACGGCTTGCGAACGATCCCGTGCACGCGATGCGCGCCGACACGATCGATCGCCGAGCGATCCGCGCCGGTGATCACGAGCACGACCGGCGACGGCGCGAGCTCGTCTTTCGAGATCCGATCGAGCACGCCGAAGCCGTCAAGCACCGGCATGAGCAGATCGAGGAGCATCACCGCGTACTGATTCGTACTGGCCAGCGCGAGCGCCTGCTCGCCGTCCGCCGCTTCATCGACATGCAGCCCGCGGCGGCGGAGCGTAGCAGTGAGTAGCGAGCGAAGACCGGCGTCGTCATCGACGACAAGAACACGTTTGGACTGCTCTCCCATCTGCTGAAGCCTCTCCCGAAAAACCGCGTGCAGCGGCATACTCGGATTTGCCGTGCGTTTTTGTCAAACTCAACCGGTTCTTATTGAACACCTTCTTTGAACGGCACCAGCGGATCGATGTCGACCGGAATGTCCTTCGCTTTTTCGAGCGCGGTGCGCAGCTCGGGCGGCATCTTCTCGTAACGCGCGAACCACGCTTCGGCACGCGCGCGATCGCCGGTCGCTTCGATTTCCAGCAGCTCTTTGGTCAGCGATGCCAGCGCGTCCGGCATCTTCGCGTAATCGATGACGTAGTTCCCCGCCGCGTCGCGGGAGATCGCGCCGCGCTCGACGAGATAGTTGAACTCCATCATCTCCGCGCGGCCGTGCGCCTCTCCCGTTCCGAAACGAACGGTGCGGAAAATGCCGGCGACGTACGACGCGTAATACTCCTCGAGCCGTTCTTTCGGCAGCGCGCCGTGATCGACGAGCCACTGCAGTCCGAACATGCCAGTGACGTCGGCCTTCGCTTCTTCCAGTCCCGAGAACGTCGGTCCGATGGCTTCACGAATGTCAACCTGTTGACCACCTTTGCGCGAGAAGGCCGGTCCCAGGCCGTGCGAGATCTCGTGCATCATCACCGCGGCGAGATAGCCTTCCGGCGAAGCCTTCGCGGCCTGATCGGGACGCATCAGCAGTTTCGCCACCGGCAGAATCACGTACTCGACGCGCGCGTCCATGAAGTTCTTAAAGAAGATCTTCTTCGAGCCGACCTTCTCGTGGATCCGCGGATCGTTCGGCAGGTTGTCGGCCGCGGCCTGATAGCCGTGACGCAGATCGCCGGAGCGGAACGGCGTGTCCATCACTTCCATCGGCGTTTCATGTCCCTTCTTCGACGGACGATCTTCCGCCGCGAGCGGCAGCGCATCCTGAATGTCGGGAACGAATTTCTGGAAGACGGCCAGCTTCGCGCTCTCCGCTTCGTTGCGAATGAGAACCGCCGCGCCGTACGACGTCTTCACGCCGAGGAGATTGTCGAGGTAGGTTTCGTAAGGAGCCCAGATGAGATCGAACTTCGGATTGCGCAGCTTCACCCAGAGCAGATCGCTCGCGTAGTAGTCGTCGGTGAGCAGCGCCTTCGCCCGCTCGCGCAGGAACTTCGCGAACGCGGCATCATCGCTCGCAGCCGCCGCGGCGCGAAGGTGATTCGCCGCCGACGTCAGCCACGTTTTGTACTTCACGTGATACGGCGTCGTCTTCAGCCTGAGCGGCTTGCGGCTCACCAGCTCGACGACCGTTCGCTCGTCATAGATCGCTTTCTTCTGCTCGGGATGCGCGGCGACGTACGCTTCGATGTCGGCGCGCGTCAGCTCCTTCGGATAGAGCGCACGGCCGAGGACATCGCCGCCGGTGCCGATGAATGGCTTGTTCTCATCGACCTGATCGAAGCGGCTGCCGTTGATCCAGAGGTAGTGCGCGACCGCGCGGTCGTGCGGATCGCTGCTGACCCGCAGTTTGTTGTACAGCGCAATGTCCTCGGGGTTGTTCTGCCGCCAGAAAATGTTCTCGAGATCGCGCGAAGCAGCGACCATCTCAGCGATCACTTTCCGCTCGCGCGGCGAGTAATCCTGATACGAGAACGGCATCTCGACTTTCTTGTACCTGGCGAGCCGTTCATCGATGTCGGGGGCAACCTGCAGCGAAGCGGAGAGGGCGGCGGCGAGGAGGATGCGAAGCGCGGCGTGCATAGGCCGCGAATTGTAATGGAGCCGCCTACTTTGCCGCGTACTGGAAGTTGTTCCGCCCCATCTCTTTGGCGCGGTACATCGCACGATCGGCGTTCCGCAGCAGCGCTTCCGCGTCTGCGCCGTCGGCCGGGAAGACGGCGATGCCGATCGACGTCGTCACGACGAGCTCATGGTCATCGACCGTGACTACTTTCGAGATCGATTCGAGAATTTTCTGCGCGACGACCGCGGCATCGCGCGCGTCGCCGATGTCCGCGAGCAGAATCGTGAATTCATCTCCGCCCATGCGCGCCACCGTATCCTCGGCGCGCACACAGTTGCTGAGCCGCGCCGCGCTCGCCTGCAGCAGCCGATCGCCGACCGTGTGACCGAGCGTGTCGTTGACGAGCTTGAACTGATCGAGATCGAGGAACATGACGGCGGCGTGGCGGCTGGTGCGCCGCGCATGTGCGAGCGCGACGGTGATGCGATCGCGGAACAGCAGCCGGTTCGGCAGCGTCGTGAGCGAGTCGTGGTACGCCTGAAACTCGATCTGCTCTTCCGCGACTTTCCGCGCGGTGATGTCGATGATCGTCCCCTCGCAGATGTCGGGCTCGCCTCCGCGGCCTTCGAGCAGCGTCGCGTTTTCGAGCACCCAGACCATGCCGCCGTCGCGGCGTCGCAGGCGAACCTCGACGTTGGTCAGCGAGCCATGCTCGCGAAGCTGCGCGATGATGCGCTCGCGATCCTCGTTGTCGAAGTAGAAAGCGGTCGCCGGCTCGCTCAGCAGTTCGCTGCCGGTGGAGTAGCCGAGGATGCGCGCGAGGGCGTCGTTGCAATCGAGGATGCCGCCGTCGAGCGTCGTGCGATAGACGCCGGCGAGATTGCGCTCGAACAACAGCCGGTAGCGCGCTTCGATCGCCTTCCGCTCCGTGAGGTCGCGCGCCACGACCTGCACGGCCATCTTTCCCTGATACGCAAACGAGATCGCGGCGACTTCGACGTCGACGACGCGTCCGTCGATTCCGAGCAGACGCTCTTCGATCACCGGAACCTCGTGCTGCTTGTCGAGTGCGCGCAAACGCGAGGCGACGACACTCCGAAAATCGGGATGCACGAAGTCGGTGATGTCGCGGCCGACGAACTGCTCTGCGCTCGTGGCGCCGAGCATACGGATCGCTGCGGAGTTGACGAAGATCACGAGACGATCGACGTGCACGAAGATCGCGTCGGGCGCGAGCTCGACGAGACTGCGGTAACGCTCCTCGCTTTCGCGCAGCAGCTCTTCGGCGCGGCGCCGCTCCGTAACGTCCGCGGCCATGACGAGGCGCGTTCGCCGGCCGGCGGAGAGAAATTCAAACGATGAGATCTCGACGTCGATCACATCGCCGTCTTTCTTCGTATGACGAAAATGACGGCCGCGGCTGCGCTCTTCGATGCCGGTGAGCGCGTCCAGCATCACCGGTACATCTTCCTTCGGGCGGATGTCGGCGATCGTCATCGCGAGGAACTCGTCGCGCGTGTAGCCGTAGTGGCGCACCGCCGCATCGTTGACGTTCACGAATCGCAGCGACTCGAAGTCGTAGACCCACATCGGCAGCGGATTCGATTCAAACAGCGATCGATAGCGATGCTCGCTGTCGCGCACCGCCTGCTCGGCGCGCAGACGTTCGGTGATGTCGCTGGCGACGTAGACGACGCCGACGGGAGCTCCTTCCGCATCGCGCACGAACGACGACGCCGCGAGCACGTCGATGCGCTGCTCGTTCGCGCTGCGCCACTTCATCGTCGCCTCGAGCACGCCCATGCTGTTGAGCAGCTGAGCGGTGGAAAGGTTCTCTTCCGGATCGACGATCGTCTTGATGTGGCGTCCGATCAGGTCGCTCTCCGAATAGCCGAGCATCGAAGCGGCCGCGCGATTGACGACGCGAATCCTGCCGAGCAGATCGCTGACGATGACGGCCCCCTTCATCGTCTCGAGGATCTGTCCGGCGGCGAAGGCCGGCGTGATGTCGACGAAGTGATAGCGCCAGGTGGCGTGGGCGGTGATGACGGTGAGGCCGAGGACCGCGACGAAGCCGAGCGGATAGACGTCGAAGCCGGCGGCCGGGAGAACGTCGACGAAACCGAGCGAGCCGGCGATGAACGCGAGAATCAGGCTGCGCGTCCGCTGCCGCACGTCGTCGGTCGCTGTGACGGCGTGGCGGCGGAGGATGATCAGACTGGCGACAATGACGCCCGCGAATCCCACCGCCCAGACCGCGGTGAAAAAGGAGGCGGACGGATAAACGCCCCAGTCGTAATGCCGGACGCTTGTGACGAGAAGCGGCGCTGCAAGCGCGGAGACAACGCAGAAAATCCAGCACGCAGCGACGACCGGCTGGAGTCGCCTTCGTTCGGCGAAGACGACGCTGAAGTGAAAGACCGCGCCCGGAATCAGCGCCGCGAAGAACAGCGCGACGCGCGCGCAAAAGAGTGCGTGGATGTCATCGCTCGATGCATACATGAGCGAGGAGGCGAACAGCCAGCAGCTGACGGTCAGCGCGATCGCGAAGAAGAGCGCGGCGACCGGCGCAGCGCGTCCGCGGACGAGCACGGCAACGCCGAGCAGAAGAATCGCCAGCCCGGTAAGTCCCGCCGCGACAGCAAACCCATTCTGCTCAAAAGTGAACAGCGCAGCCAGTGAACCGATCACGCGTGAGGGAATGGTAACCCGGGCGAGGCCGGCAACGCCGTAACCGCCCTGTCAGCATTCGGCGACTGTGGCGCTGACGATAACCCACGCGCCGTCGCGTCTTCGCAGATCGATCGTGTACGTCATCCCGCAGTCGACGTGCCGCCGCTCGGGAGGAGGGAGCGGCCCGAGGATGCCGACAAAGTGCGCGTAGTCGCCGCTGATGCTGACCGCGGTCACCTTCAGATAACGCGGAAGGAGGCTGTACTCGGCGTTGCTGGTTACGGCGCCGCGCGGCGCAGCTTGTGGCATCGAGAGAATCGTTCGACGCGCGTCGTCGGGTAGTTCTGCAGCGGCCACAATCTGAAATGGTTCCGTCGATTGCACGGATCGGATCGCAACTTCGATGACGTGCCGGATGTCGTTCGCATGAGGCGCGCTCGCACAGCCGGTGAGCAATATGAGAAGAGACAAGGCAGGGAGGAGAGCCGCGAAGCTCCGCTCCCCGCCCGTCGTCTGTTTACGGAGCCAGAACCCGGAACAGCAGGGAATCAACGGTAGCGTTCTCCAGATGTGCCGGGCCGTCCCCAACGACTTTCGTGAGATATGTGCCATGGAGGCGGTGCACGTTGGCCGACTCGTCGTCTGCGAGAGCATACGTGTAGCCTAGTCGAATCGCTTCCACGTGATACGCGTGTATCGACTCGTGCTCATCATGGCTGGAGTAGCCGTCATGGTTTCGGTCGACCCAGAGGCGCAGCCGATTCCAGATGTCGTCGTCTTTAGAGATGACGCCGTCGCCGTTTCCTCCATATGCGGGGTTGTCATACATCGCCAGCGCCTCGAATCCGTCACGCGCTTTGACGCCGGCGGGCAAGTCGGTACCAACTCCGAACAGCTCTGTGCCGTCAGTAACGACGCCATCATGATTTCGATCGATCCAAAGAAATCCTTCTTCGGTATTCGGATTAGTCCACGTGAGCAATTCCTTCTGACCGTCGCCCTGCATGTCGAAGCGCACGGGCGAAGACGCGCCGGACGTTCGCACTCCATCGCCATTGAGATCAAGGACAAGAGGATCCTGCCAAACGGTGATTGCGTCTCCGCCGGAAGTCGTCTGTTGCGTCCCACCGGTTCCCGTTGTCGTCGTTGGTGTTCCGAAGGAAGATTTGAGCGAACATTTGTCGGCGGTCGTAATCGTCGAAAGAAACGGCCCGTTCGGATTGATGCTCTGGAACATGATCGATCGCATGTTGCATGCCGACGACGTGACGTGCCCATATCCCAGGCTGTGCCCTAATTCGTGCATCGCGGAGTGCTTGAAGAAATAGGACGCCTTGTTGAGATAGTCCGGGTTCACGCCTACTTTGCCCGTCCCATCGGTGGGAGCGTGTGTGTTCAACATTCCAGCCGTCGTACCGCTCATCGAGTCGTCGACGAAGATACTGATTTCAGCCGGCCCCACATCGGAGTAGACGAAGGGTTCGTCGAGTCCCTGGCTGGTGAACCAGCTGTTCCACTCCTTCAGCGCGTCAATGATGACTGCGCGATCTGCCGCGCTGATGCGGCCGTCGGTAAACGAGACCGTATATTGGCGCGTGGGCCAGTTCGCTTTCTGCGTTGGTGAACAGGTCGAACAGGTTTGCGCATACGCGACGGTCGACATCCCGAAGGCACCGAATACAAGAAGGGTCAGGAGTATGCGCCGGCTCACTGCGCAGCCTTCGCTGGTCTGCGGATAATCGTGCGCTGCAGCTCGGAGACAAACGTGTCCGCCTTCATATCGCGGCGGTCCTCGGCAATCTCAGACGTTCCTTGCGGAACGATTACTCCGTGCCGAATCTGGAAAGCCGCCTCTCTCTCAGCGACCAGCGTGTAAACCTTCATTGCCGGCACGTATCGCAAAAACACGATGTACTCTCGATCCGTCTCCAGGGGTATGGCGTCTTCGACACGGGTGATCCGAGTTTCTTCTTCGTATTCGCCGGCTCTCTGTACGAAGCTGATTTCCACACCCTCTTTCAATGTGCCGCGAAAGACGTTCGTTACAGTGGCTTTGTATTCTGTAAATACATTGGGGATTGCGTCAGGCTTCGCCGCAACGCCACGCACGTGTGCTGCCGAGACTCTCACACGCACGATGAGCGGCGACTCCTCGACGAGCTCTGCGTAGGTGTCAGGCGCAACAATCATCGTCTCCTGGACGTAAATTTTCTTTTCCGCGGCGCCGATACTCGGCGTTAAACACAGCAGTGAAGCTATGGCGATTAGAACGATGCGATTCAATCGAAGTCTCCTTGAGTGATTAAGCAGAAATGCCTGACTGTGACCGAACGGTTCACTGTCAGTCTCGGAAGGCTCCGTGAAGGCATGGCTGGCGCGGAGCCGGCCAGTCAAATCGTCACTGTTCTTCGGAGAGGCGCGCACGATAGACGGCAGGGCGGATGAAAGTCAATAGCGACGCCACGCCGCATCACGTTCACCATCCCCGCACCGGCCGCCACCGATCGACGACGCGCCCGTCATCAACGATCTGATACTCCTCATACATCGCCGCGGTGAGACACGAATGATTCGGGATGATGCGCAGCCTCGTCCCGACCGGCACGCGCATCGACGTCTCGATCTTTCCGTGCTCCTGCGACAGCGCCACGAGCTTCATCGGCAGCGGCTTGAGTTGTTCGTCGCAAACGACGCCGTAGCCGAAACCGGGCTCGATGTGATCGGGGCCGGGATCCTTCGACATCGCCAGCGCACCGGCGTCGACGATCAGATTTCCGCGCTCCGGATACGAGCCGACCACCGTCGTCAGCACCGACACCGCGACGTCCGACAGCGCGCACGAGCCAAGCGTCGCCTGGAACGCATCGTAGAAAACGTAATTGCCGGGCCGCACTTCGTCGGCGTCGACAAACTGCTCGACGACCGAGAGCGTCGGCGTCGAACCGATGCTGCGGCAAACATCGCCGAGCCCTTCCGCGTCGAGCAGCGCACGAAAACGGGTCAGCGACGCCGACTCCATCGCCGCGATGCGGCGCACCTCATCGAGATTGCGGACGTTGTACGAATGACCGGCGTGCGTCAGCAGCCCCTGAAAATGGACCGACGGCGAGCGCGCGATCGCCAGCGCGAGCGCGACGCTGTCTGGATCGTCGGGATCGACACCCGCGCGGTGGTAACCACAATCGATCTTCAGAAAGACGTCGAACGTACCACCCTGGCTCTCCAACGTCTGTAGAGCGACGTGACTGTCGATCACAAGATTGAGCCGTTCGATTCGCGATGCCAGCGCGGCGGCACGCGACAACTTCTCCGGTGCGATCGGCATCGCATACGTGATGTCGTGAAATCCGCGCTCCGCGAAAAACTCCGCCTCCGCGAGCGTGGAGACGGTGATCGGACCGGCGTGACCGCCGTGTTGCAGCCGCGCGATCTGCTCGGTTTTGTGCGTCTTCACATGCGGGCGAAACGCGGTCGCGGAATCGAGCGCTTTCCTCCGCATCCGCTCACAATTGCGTTGCACGATCGTGCGGTCAACGAGAAAAGCGGGCGTAGTAAGGTTGTTCATAGCGTGCGGAAGATTATTCACATCGACATGGATGCGTTCTACGCATCTGTCGAACAACGCGACGATCCTTCGCTGAAAGGGAAGCCGGTCATCGTCGGCTGGCCCGGCGAACGGAGCGTCGTTTGCGCCGCGTCGTACGAAGCGCGAAAGTTCGGCGTTCACTCGGCGATGCCGGCTTCGCGCGCGATGCGGCTCTGCCCCGCCGGCATCTTCATTCATCCGAATTTCGAGAAGTACCGCGCCGTCTCGCGTGACATCCGCGCGATCTTCGAACGTCACACGCCGCTGGTCGAGCCGCTGTCGCTCGATGAGGCGTATCTCGATGTCACCGAGGAGCTGACCGGGATTCCGACAGCGACGGAAACGGCGGAGAAGATTCGGAGCGAGATCCGCGAAGAGACGCACCTCACCGCATCGGCCGGCGTGGCGCCGAACAAGTTCCTCGCCAAGATCGCGTCGGACTGGCGCAAGCCCGACGGCTGCTTCGTCATCCGTCCGCATCAGATCGAGAAGTTCCTCGTCGCGCTGCCGGTGCGCAAAATCCCCGGCGTCGGAAAAGTGACCGAGCAGGTTCTCGTCGAGATGGGCATCGCCACCGTCGGCGACATTCACAACTTCACGCGCGAAGAGCTCATCGCGCGCTTCGGAACGTGGGGAACACGGCTCTGGGAGCTCGCGCGCGGCATCGACGAATCGCCGGTCGAACCATCGCGCCCGCGCAAATCGTGGTCGAGCGAGAACACGTTCGCGAACGACATCACGCTCGAAGAGGTGGCCGCGTATCTCCGGGAAGAGTCGAAGAAGTTGTGGGAGTCGATGACGCAGCGCGAGATGCGCGGCCGCACCGTCACCGTGAAATTGCGCACGCCCGACTTCCGCACGCTCACGCGCCGATTGACGCCGCCGTCGCCGCCGGCTTCGGCGGAAGAGCTTGCAGCGATCGCCGTCGAGCTCCTCCCCCGCTTCGACTTTCCGGCCGGCTCGCGCTTCCGCCTCGCCGGCGTCGGCGTCTCGAACTTTCTCGGCGGCGACGATGAAGAGGAAGAGCAGCCGGCGCTGTTTGAAGGATGAGGGCTGAAGGATGAAGGATGAAGGATGAAGAAAGGCCGAGGCCATTCATCCTTCATCCCTCATCCTTCATCCCTCATCCTTCATCTACAATCCCCCGCCACCAAACGAACGAGGTATCCACGACATGAACGCTCCCCAGCCCATCAGCGTCGCGCAATATGGAATCGGTCCGATCGGTGCCGAGATCGCGCGGCTGCTGCTCGCCAAGCCATGGATCAAAGTCGTCGCCGCCGTCGATATCGATCCGAACAAGATCGGACGCGACCTCGGTGAAGTGATCGGCCTCGGCCGCGAAGTCGGTGTGAAAGTCACATCGGAACTCCAGGGCAAACCGGAAGTCGTCTGCCACTCCACCGGCTCGCGTCTTCGCGACGTTTCCGCACAACTGAAATCGCTGCTCGAACGCGGATGTCACGTCGTCTCGACGTGCGAAGAGCTGGCGTTCCCGCTCGACGCCGCGATCCGCGAAGAACTGCAGCACGCCGCGCGCAGCGCCAACGTCACGCTCCTCGGCACCGGCGTCAATCCCGGCTTCGTGATGGACAAACTTCCGCTGACTATCACCTCCGTCTGTCAGGACGTGAAATCGGTCGAGATCGTCCGCATCCAGAACGCATCGACGCGACGCGAGCCGCTGCAGCGCAAAGTCGGCGCCGGGATGACGACCGAGGAGTTCCGCGCCGCCGTCGATGCCGGCAACATCAAACACATGGGACTGCGCGAGTCGCTAATGCTCGTCGGCAACGGCCTCGGCGTCGAGTTCGAGCACGTCAGCGACGAGGTCATCGAGCCGATTGTCGCCGACCGCGAGATCGTCACGCAGTATCTGAAAGTTGCGCCTGGCCAGGTCGCCGGCGTTCATCAGACGATCTCCGGCACGGGACGGATCAACGTGAGCCTCGAGCTGCGGATGTACGTCGGCGCCGAAGCGGTCGCCGCCGATCGCGTCATCATCCGCGGCGTACCCGACGTCGAGCTGACGATCAAAGACGGCGTGCATGGCGATCGCGCCACGGCCGCGATGGTCGTCAATTCGATCCCGCGCGTCATCACCGCGCGGCCGGGCGTCCTGACGATGGACGACATCCCGGTTTCATTTCGCTAGCCAGGATTTTCGGCGCTGGCGGCCCTCCATTAAGAAGGAGGCCGCCAGTGCGAAAGTTCATCGCTCTCATTCTGCTCGTCGTTCCGAGTTCTCTGTTTGCCTGGGGAAACGTCGGTCATCGTGTGGTCGCCCGCATCGCTGCGGCGCATCTGAAACCCGCCGCGAGCGCCGAGGTTGCGCGCCTGCTCGGTAATGAAAAGCTGGTCGACATCGCGACGCGCGCCGATGCGATCCGCAACCAGCGGCCGGAAACGAAGGAATCCGTCGATCAGCAGCTGGCGGTTGCCGGTCTTCGCCTCGCGAAACTGATCAACGACGCATTCGCAACGCCATGAGCGCGATCACGCCCGCGGCCGCCCACACCGCCACCCAGGCGAGGTGGTATCCGCGCATCCAGTTCCACATCGAGAGCGAGATTGCCCAGAGCGCGTAGACGAAGAAGAACATCCTGCGATGCGCGCGATCGTCGTCGACACCGGCGGCGATCGACGCGCCTAGGACGAAGGTCGGGACGAGACCGAGCAGGATGTTGAAGAGGAGAGCGGTCAATTAGCGATACCGCACGTCGATTACTTTGCGGACGACGTCCTTCGCGACGCCGGGCAGATTTTGCACGCGCGTCAGCACATCATTGAACGCGTGCGATTCGCCGCCGTGCTTGAAACATTCGCCGCAGCGCGGCAGCTGCGCGAAATCACGCGCTTCGAACGCCGCCTGCATCTGCACGAGCCGATCGCCTTCGATGATCTCGCGAAGCGACTGCGTCTTCAGATCGCCCATGACCTGATCGCCATGCGCGTCGTAGCAGCAATGCGTCACGCGCCCGTCCGCGAAGACGACAACCCAGGTGAAGAACGCGCCCTGCACGCAACCGTAAAACTTTCCGTGCAGGTCGGTCTCTTCGTTGACGTCGAGCGCCTCGCACGTCTTCTCGATCACGCGCGCGTTGCGATACTGCTTCAGATCGAAGACGCGTTTGAAATCGTCGACCGTCTCATCGAGCGTCAGCCGCGAGCGCATCTTCTGAATCTCGATGCGCAGCGGATGTCCCTTCGCCTGCGCGAGGAACTTCTGCGTCAGCTCGACGAGCTTCTCGAAGTCGCCGCCGGTGCGCAGCTGCGGATAGACCTCGGGATTGATGGAGTCGACGCAGATGCGGATCCGCTTCAACGGCGACGCCAGCAGTTTCGCGCCGACCTCTTCCGTCAGCACGAGGCCGTTCGTCGAGAGACTCGCTTCCGGGAAAAGTCGGATGGCGTCGTCGATGCGCGAGTAGAGGAGCGGCTCCCCCATCTCGTGCAGCCACTTCAGTTTGAGCCCCATCCCGTGGATCTCGCGCTCCGCTTTTTCGACGAGCGGCCACTCCATGTCTTCGTACGGACGACGGAGCACCGGCAGCGGGCACATGCCGCAGCGGAGATTGCATTTCGACGTCAGCTCGAGGCCGACTTTGATCCGGCGAGGGTTGAACCGCATGCTGGTCACAGCAGACGCATGATACCGGCTGCGTATTCCGGCCACGACCAGCGGCGCGCGCTCGCGGCGGCTCCGGCGGTCATGTCGTTCCCGCCGGCGAAGAAGGCGTCGATCGCCTTCGCGAGCGCTTCCGGCGACTCCGGCTCGATCAGCATTCCGTTGATCCCTTCCTCGATGATCTCCGGCAGTCCGCCGACGTTCGTGGCGATGACCGGCCGCGCGAAATGGAACGCCGTCAGCGCGACGCCGCTCTGCGCTTCGATCCGATACGGCGCGAGGACGACGTCGGACGCCGCGAAGAATGTGGCGATCTCATCGTCGGGGATGAAACGAAAATCGAAGCGGACGTTGTCGATGCCGCGCGCGAGCTCGCGATACTCCTCCTCCGATTTCCACCACGCCTCGCCTGCGACGAGCAGCGTGACGTTCGAGGTCAGCAACGGCCACGCGCGCAGCGCGATGTCGAGTCCTTTGAACGGACGAACGTGGCCGAAGAAGAGCGCGACGTTCGCATCCTGCGCAATGCCTAGTTGCGCGCGCGCATCGTCGCGAGAAAGAATCGCGCCGCCGAGCTCGTGGACGGGGAGAAAGGTCGTAACGATGTTCGCGTTCGGCACGCGTCGCCGAGCGTCGTCGGCTTCCGTCTTCGCATGGACGACGAGCACGTCGCCGCGTCGCAGCACGAGATTCGTCAGCGCCCGCTTCCACGCCGCCGGCTCCTTGTCGCCGATGTTGTGACACTGCAGCACGACGCGCGTCGACTTCGGCAGCGCCGCGAGCAGAAGACGATACGGCAACGCCCAAACCCAAACCCACCAGACGATGATGACCGCGTCCGGCCGCTCGCGCCGCAGCATCAGCGCGGTGCGCAGCCAGCTGAACGGATTGATGATGTCGAGCACGAACCGCGCACCGGCCGGCGTCTTCGCGCGCAGCGATTCGTCGATGTCGCTCTCGCCGGGATAAAGCGCGCGCGGAAACTGGCGCGAGAATGAAACGACCTCCGCGCCAAGCTCCTCCGCGAGGCGCGTCGTGCAATACGCGATGCCGGCGCGGTACGGATAAACCGGACCGACGATGAAGATGCGTGAGCTCGACACGCGACGCATGGTACGCGACCGACATCAGGTGTGGAGGCGGCCGCTCCGGCCGCCGGTCGCGAGTCAAAGGCGGGCGAAGCGCCCGCCTCCACACTAAAGTCAATTTCGGGGGTCTGACCCCCAACTTTGACTTTACGCGGCGGAGAGGAAGTTCACGACGGTCGACGCCAGCCAGGCGCCGTACGTCCGCACGTCGAACACCAGCGATGACGACATGAAGCAGGAGTGCGTGCAGTGGCACTCCTTGGCGCGGATCGACTTTCGCTGCGCGTCGGCGTTCTCGCTCGCCCACAGTTTGCCGAAGTCGTAGTTCGTGTCGCGCACGTTGCCGACGGCATCGCGCAGCTCGCACATCCGCACTTCGCCGCGCGCGTCGAGCACTCCCGAAACCAGGCCGGCGTGACACGGACGGACCTGCGTCTCCTGCTCGAGCACCGCAAGCTCCATCCGCCGCGAATAGATCTTCACGAACTTCAGGAACGAGTCGTAGTTGCGATACGAATTCCAGTACTCCTCGAGCTTCGGAAGCAGCTCGCGATAGCGCTCGGTCGTGATCGGCTGGATGTTCTTGTCAGGCTGATCTCCGCGCAGCATCTCGAATGAATGGAACGAGATTCCCGCGAAGTCGCGCTTCACCGCCGCGAAGATCTCATCGAGATCTTCGGCGTTGTACGTGCACAGGCACGTATGCACGTTCACCGTCAGATTGCCGTACTTCTCGCGCAGCGGCGAAAGCTTCGCGTACGTCTTCTTCGCCTTCTCGTAATTGCCGGGAACGCCGCGGATCCAGTCGTGCTTTTCGCCGACGTGATCGATCGAAAGATTGACGACGATCTGCGTCGTCGGGCAGCGCTCGAGCGTTGCCTCCACCTGACGTCCGATCAGATCCGAGGTGATCGCGCCGGTCGGGATGGTGATCTGCTTCACGTGATTGTTCTTCGACAGGTACTCGCAGACGTCCGGCAGATCGCGGCGAAGGAACGGCTCGCCGCCGCTCATCACGACGAACAGCAGATCGCCCATCGACGCGAACGTCTTCTGCAACTCCTCGAGTGACAGCTCGTGCTCTTTATTCTTTCGGAGCTGCTCCCAGTTGAAGCAGGTGCGGCAGAACGAATTGCAGTCGTAGGTCAGCCCGAGAATCATGTACACAGGCTGCATCCCTCGCTTGTCGACGAGGTAGCGCAGGTACCCGAGCTTGTCCGTGAACTTCATCCGTTCCGCCTCAACCGGACGCGGCCCCTCGCTAATCCACGAGCTTCGCGGTCAGCGTGATCTTCTCGACGCCGGCCAGCGCTTTCGAGATCGGGCAGTTCTCTTTCGCGCTCTTCGCCGCTTCCTGAAATGCCGCGTCGTCGATGCCGGGAACGACCGCTTCACAGTCGAGGGCGATGCTGGTGATCTCGAACGCCTCGCCGACTTTGCCGAGCTGCACGGTGGCGTTCGTATGGACGCGCGTCGGATTGTGACCGCCGCGGCCGAGGGTCGCGGAGAGCGCCATCGAGAAACAGGCCGCGTGCGCGGCGGCGACCAGCTCCTCAGGATTCGTTCCGGGCGCTTCCTCGAAACGGGTGGCGAACGAATACTTTCCTTCGAACGCGCCGCTGCCGAGCTTCACCGTCCCTTCGCCTTCGCGAACGCTTCCCGTCCATTCCGCTTCTGCTTTCCGCAATGCCATGTCGTGAATCTCCTTCGATGCCGATCATACCTTCGTCGCGCGCAGCGTTCCGCGAACCGTGCCCCACACGATGCCGAGGAAGTACGTCGCATGATGCAGCGCGAATGCGAATGGGATCAGCGGCCACATCACGATCGGCAATCGCGTCACGCGCACGCCGAGGATGAATGTGGCAATCAGATACAACGGAAACGAGATCGGAAACGTCAGCAGGCCGATGACCGCCGCAATCAGAAACGCCTGGATTTTCGCGTTCTCGCGATACGCCCGCGCACCGCGAACGAGCATTTCGCCGGTCTTCACCCTGTAGCGCCAGCGCTGACGTAGATACGGTCCGGGAAAGGCGCGCCGCCGGTGAAAAACGCGAACGGCATCGTGATAGACGACGGTCCCGCGCGCGAGCAGTTGATGGAGCAGCGCCGTGTCTTCGCCGATGTAACCGATCGACTCGTCGAACTCCGTGAATTCGCTGCGCCGCACGAAGAGATTGACGAGCGCGACGTCAGCCGGCTGCGTGATCGCGAACGTGCCGCGGCGGTTCTCGTGTGCGGCGATCCCGCTGCCGATGTGCGGCGTCGCGAGGAGCGTGTCAGAGATGAGCTCGCTGATCGTCGAGTCGTCCGGCGCGGGATCGGGACCACCGAGCGCGAGCACGTCAGGATGCTCATCGAGATACTCGACCGCGGCTGCAAGCCAGCCCGGCGCGGCGAAGGCGTCGTCGTCGATGAAGCCGAGGATTGTGCCGGTTGCGGCGGAAACTCCTCGATTTCTACGAGTTGCGGGATTACGATTCGGCACGACTACGTTTCGTACGCGGGCCTCGGCGGCCATTTTCAGCGCCGTGCCCGACACCACTATCAGCTCGAACGGGAACGGCGCCTCCTGTCGCAACACCGACGCGATCGCCCGCTCCGCATCGCCGCCGACCCGTTCGACCGGCATGATCACAGAGACTTTCACCGCATGAAGCTTATCGTTCAAATACCTGCATACAACGAAGAAACGACCATCGGACAGACACTTCGGGATCTTCCGAAGAAGATCGATGGCATCACGTCGATCGAGACGCTCGTCATCGATGACGGCTCGACCGACAAGACCGCCGACGCCGCGCGCCACGCCGGCGTCACGCACGTCGTTCAGCTCCGCTCTCACCGCGGCCTCTCCGCCGCTTTCTCAGCCGGCATTCACGCCGCGCTCCGCCTCGGCGCCGACATCATCGTCAACACCGACGCCGACAATCAGTACGCCGGCTCCGACGTCGCGAAGCTCGTCGCACCGATCGTGCGCGGCACCGCGGAGGTCGTGATCGGAGATCGCCAGGTGGCGAAATCGCCGTACATGTCCGCTTTCAAACGAACGCTTCAGCGCCTCGGCAGCTGGACGGTCGGCAAAGCGTCGGGCGTCGACGTCGCCGACGTCACCAGCGGCTTCCGCGCGTTCTCGCGCGAAGCGGCTCTGCAGCTCAACGTCTTCAATCCGTTCACCTACACGCTTGAAACGATCATCCAGGCGGGCAATCGCAATCTCGCCGTGCAGACCGTGCCGGTGAAGACGAACGCACCGACGCGCCCGTCGCGTTTGTATCGCGGCATCGGCTCGTATCTCCGCAAGTCGGCGGCGACGATCTTCCGCGTCTCGACGATCTATCGCCCGCTGAAGACGTTCTTCACGATCGGCGCGATTTTGATTCTGGCCGGCGTCGCCATCGGCGGCCGGTTCCTCTGGCTGTTCGCAAACGGCGACCGCGGCGGTCACGTGCAATCGCTGATTCTTTCGGCGGTGTTTCTGATCATCGGATTTCAGACGCTGCTGATCGGATTGCTCGCCGATCTGATCGCCGTCAATCGCCGCATCGGCGAAGAAACGCTGATCCGTTTGCGCCGGCTGGAGCAGCCGGAAGCGGCCGATCGCAAGCCGCAGCAGCGTCAGCCGCAGCGGCCGCAACAACAGCAACAGCAGCCGCCACCTCCGCGTCGCGAACGTCCGCAGCGTCCTGCTGCAGCAGCTCCTGCCGCGCAGCCGGTCGCTCCGGCGACGCAGTGGGTTTGGCTACTCGACGAAGAAAAGTTGCAAACGCGCGGCATCACGGCGCCGGAAAAACCGGAGCCGGAAGAGATCGATGACGACGAGCTCGAGACACCGTCCGCGGAAGAGGCGAAGAGCCCGCGTCCGGCCGGCACGCGTCGCCGCCGTCGTCGCGGACGCGGTGGCGTTCGCCAGCACACGGAGTTGCCCGGCAATCGCGGCAAGCACCTCGCCGGCGACGACAGCAGCAGCGAATAGCGACCGGGCCTTAGTGCCCCGCCACTCGCCTGCGTGGCGGATGCGATCCGCTGGTGATCACGATCGTGCCGCTGCTCTGACACGACGCGCCGTTCGCGCTGATGGTCACCGTCCAGTTGTACGTGCCGTTCGCGACGTAAACGTGCGACGTCACGTCGCTCGTTGAAACGGCGACCGCGCCGTCGCCGAAGTTCCAGGTCACATTCGCGCCGACGCAGATCGGCGCGTTCGTGAGCGCGAACGCAACCACCGAGCCGGCGCTCGCGGCCTGCACGACGGTCACGCCGCACTCGGTCGAGCAGCTGGTCGCGCGCACGCGAATCGGATCGCTCTGCAGCGTGTCATTCGCGGTGTTCGACTGCGCGAGGATGCGATCGTCGTCCACGGTAATAAAGAGGAAGTACGTTCCTTCCGGCAGCGACGGAACCGTGATCGTCGTCGTCAGCGTCGTTGACGCGCCTGCATTCAGCGCCGGAGTCGAAAGCGCGGCGACGGTCGAGGTCCCGAAGCGAATGCGCGTCGTCGTCGCCGACGCCGACGCGTCGCCGCCGTTCGTCACCGTCACCGTGATCGAGATGCGATCGCCGGGCAACACCCTCGCCGGCGCAACGATCGCGTTCGACGGCACGAGATCGGGCGCACCGGCGCTCGCACAAACCGACGACGACGGAGTGACGCTGACCGAATTCGAATTCGTCGTCCCGCCGTCGCCGACCGCGCGCACGAAGTACGTGTACGTCGTGCCGGCGTTGACGTTCGTCGGGTCGGAGTACGTCAGCGTCGACGAGCTCACGCTCGCGATCTGGCTGCCGTTGCGGACGATGTTGTACGTCGTGACGCCGCTCGACGCGATCCAGTTCAGTCGAACGCCGGGCGCCGGCGCATTGCCGGAGCGATCGCAGAACGCATTCGCGATCAGCGAGAAGTCGGACGGCGGCGACTGGCAGGTACCGGCTGGAATCGAGACAGTCAGGAGATTCGAATCGGTCGAGCCCGAAACGTTCGACGCGCGGATCGCGTACGTGTAGCTCTGACCGGCGGCGACCGATGCGTCGTCGAACGACAGCGTCGTCGACGGCAGCAGTCCGCTGTACGCGCTGCCGTTTCGATAGACGGTGTAGTTGCTCGCGCCGCCGGCGACCGTCCAGCTCAGCTTCACGACCGGCGCGCTCGGCGAGCCGGCGCAAACCGTCGATGACGAGAGCGTCGGCGCCGATGGCACAGGCGGCGCGCAGTTCGATGACGGCGTAACGAATGCCGACGTCGACGTTGTGTTGCCGGAACTGTTCGTCGCCGTCACCGAGTAGCTGTAGTTCTGTCGGCCGGAAACGTTCGTGTCGTCATACGACGTCGTCGTCGCGGGAAGCGCGGAGCTGATCGGCAGACCGTTGCGATTGACGACGTACGTGCTCGCGTTCGACGACGCACTCCACGTCACGTGCACGCCGGGAGCGGACGGACTGCCGTTCGTGCAGAACGGCGTCGCCGATGCGGAGAAACCGCCCGGCAGCGGCGGCTGCTGCGCGCACGAGGTCGCGGCCGTTCCGTTCGCCCCGGTCGACAGCGTCGTGCCGCCGCCGTTCCCCGCGGTCACCGTGTAGTTGTACGTCTGTCCTGGCGATACCGTGGTGTCGTCGTAAGAAGTCGTCGACGACGGCAGCGAGCCGCTGATCGGCGAGCCATTGCGATTGACGACGTACGACGATGCGTTCGACGCCTGTGACCAGTTGACGCGCAACGCCGGTGCCGGTGCGCCGGTGCAGAACGGCGTCACCGCGCTGACGACGAACGCGCCGGGCGGGCCGCAGTTCGCCCCGCTCACGTTGACGTCGACGCTGTTCGACTGCGTCGTGCCGGAAGTGTTGATCGCGGCGACGCGATACGTGTAGCTGTTGCCGACCGTCAGTCCCGACGTGTCGTCGTACGACGTCGACGCGATCGGCCCCGCGATCATCGAGTTGTTGCGGAAGACGTTGTAGCCGGTCGCGCCGCTCGACGCTCCCCACGACAGATGGACGCCGCCCGCGCCCGCGTTGCACGCGGCGCTGCCGGTGAGCGTGAACGCGCCCGGCGGCGTGCCGCAAATGTTCGCGGAGACGTCGACGCCGATCGTGTTCGAGTCGGCCGAGCCGCCGCTGTTCGTGGCGCGAATGAAGTAGGTGTAGCTCTGGCCCGGCGACGCGTTGTTGTCAGTGTACGTCGTGCCGGTCGCCGCTCCGTACGCGGAGTTGTTGCGGAAGATCTGATACGCGGTCGCGTTGGCCGAGGTCGTCCACGTGAGGTTCACGATCGCGTGCGCAGGATTTGTCGACGTGTCGCATGCCGCGTTGCCGCTCAGCGTCGGAGACGTCGGCAGCGGCGGACAGGCGTTGCTCGTGATCGGAACGACGAGCGTGTTCGATGAAGTCGTGCCGGTGTTGTTGACCGCGACGACGTAAAACTGGGGCTGCGCGCCGACAAAGAAGTCGCTCGAGATGATGTCGAGCGAACGCTGATTGGCCGGCATCCCCTGCAGGATTCGTCCGTTGTTTTGATAGACGTCGTACGTCGTCGCGTTCGACGACGCCGTCCACGAAAGATGGACGCCGGGCCTGCGCTGCGGTGTCGAGGTGTCGCAGTACTCATTGCCGCTGAGCGTGAATGCGCCCGGCGCCGGCAGGCAGTTCGGCACCGAGAGCTGAACGCTGTTCGAATCGCTGGTGGCGCTGCCGTCGGTCGCGCGCACAAAGTACGTGAACGAGCCGCTGACCGGAGCGCCGTCGTTGTACGCCGTCGTCGATGACGGCAGGGTGATGATCGGCGAGCCGTTGCGATAGACCGTGTATGAAGTAGCTCCGGCCGAAGCGGTCCAGCTGAGCGCGATGACCGGCGAAGTGCCGTTGCACTGGCCGCTTCCCGCAAGCGTGAACGCACCCGGCGCGGCGAGCGCTGAGCCCGCCGCGGCCGTCAGAATCAGAAGAACGAATGCCCACAGTTTCGGCTGACGCATCAGCCGGATGTTGAGCAATCAGTGCGCCATTTTTCGACGCTACGCCGCTCCCATCAACTGCCGCAAAACGAACGGCAGAATCCCGCCGTGCTCGTAGTAATCGACCTCGATCGGCGTGTCGATTCGCACGCGCAGCGTCACGTTTTCGGTCGAGCCATCCGCGCGATGAATGACGAGTGTCGCCGTCTGCCGCGGCTTGATGTCGCCCGCGATTCCGACGAGGTCGAAGATCTCGTTGCCGATGAGTCCGAGCGTCGCCGCGTTCGTTCCTTCTTCGAGCTGCAGCGGCAGGACGCCCATGCCGACGAGGTTGGAGCGATGGATCCGCTCGAAGCTCTGCGCGATCACCGCGCGAACGCCGAGGAGCTTCGTCCCTTTCGCGGCCCAGTCGCGTGACGAGCCGGTGCCGTACTCCTGTCCCGCGAAAATGACGAGCGGCGTTCCTTCCTGCTGATACTTCATCGCCGCGTCATAGATCGCCATCTGTTCGCCGTCCGGCTGATGAACGGTGACGCCGCCTTCGATGCCCGGCACCATCAGATTCTTGATCCGGACGTTCGCGAACGTGCCGCGCGTCATGACGCGATCGTTGCCGCGGCGCGAGCCGTAGCTGTTGAAGTCCTGCACGTCGACGCGCTGCTCCTGCAGGTAACGTCCGGCCGGTGAGTTCGCTTTGATCGAGCCGGCCGGCGAGATGTGATCGGTCGTGACCGAATCACCGAAGATCGCCAGCGGCCGCGCGCCACGGATGTCGTCCGCCTTCCCCGACGTCATGCCGAAGTCGGTGAAAAATGGCGGCTCCTGGATGTACGTCGACTCATGATTCCACTCGTAGACGGTGCCGGTCGACGACGGAATCTCATTCCACAGCGGGTTCTTGTCGGCGAACTCGCTGTAGAGCCGGCGGAACGATTCGGGATCGAGTGCCGCCTGCATCACTTCGCGCACCTCGGCCTGCGTCGGCCAGATGTCGCGAAGGTAAACAGGCTGACCATCCTGCCCTTCACCGAGCGGCTCGTTCGCCATGTCGATGTCGACGCGGCCGGCCAGCGCGAAGGCGACAACGAGCGGCGGCGACATCAGGAAGTTCGCGCGGATCGACTGATGGACGCGCGCTTCGAAGTTGCGGTTGCCGCTGAGCACCGACGCCGCCACGAGATCGTGTTTGATGATCGCGTCTTCGATGCGCGGATCGAGCGGACCGGAGTTGCCGATGCAGGTCGTGCAGCCGTAGCCGACCGTGTAGAAGCCGAGTCGGTCGAGGTAAGGCTGCAGGCCGCTCTTCTCGTAGTAGTCGGTGACGACGCGCGAGCCGGGCGCGAGCGAAGTCTTCACGACCGGCGAGACGGTCAGACCTTTCTGCACGGCCTTCTTCGCGAGGAGTCCGGCGGCGAGCATCACCGACGGATTCGAGGTGTTCGTGCACGAGGTGATCGCGGCGATGAGGACATCGCCGTGATGCAGCTCGAAGTCGCCCATGTGGCCTTCGGTGACCGACTGCGCGTCGACGCGATCGGGAGTCGGACGGTTGTTGACCATCTCGTACTCGGTCAGCTCGTTCGTGTTCGGAGCCGACTTCGGATCGGAAGCAGTCAGTGGCTCCTGCTCGCCGCCGCCGACAACATCTCCATGCACGTGACGCCGTTCGACGATCTTCGCTTTCCGTTCAATCTCGGTGGCCGGCTTGCCGTAGCCCATCGGCTGCGCCGCCTGCAGCTCGTTCACGAACGCGCTCTTGAGCGAATCGAGCTCGATGCGATCCTGCGGACGCTTCGGCCCGGCGATGCTGGCGCGGACGTTCGAGAGATCGAGCTCGAGGACGTTCGTGTAATCGACGTCGCCTTTGCGCGGGATGCCGAAGAGTCCCTGCGCCTTGTAGAAGTTGCGAATCGTCGCGACGTGTGCTTCGTCGCGGCCGGTCATCAGCAGGTAGCGGCAGGTCTCGTCGTCGACCGGGAAGTAGCCCATCGTCGCGCCGTACTCCGGCGCCATGTTCGCGATCGTGGCGCGGTCGGCGAGCGAGAGCGATTCCGCCCCTTCGCCGAAGTATTCGACGAACTTGCCGACCACTTTCGCTTTGCGCAGCAGCTCGGTCAGCGTCAGGACGAGATCGGTGGCGGTGACGCCTTCTTTCAGCGCGCCGGTGAGATGAACGCCGATGACATCCGGCGTCAGAAAGTAAACAGGTTGACCAAGCATTCCGGCCTCGGCCTCAATGCCGCCGACGCCCCAGCCGAGGATGCCGAGACCGTTGATCATCGTGGTGTGCGAATCGGTGCCGACGACGGTGTCGGGATACCAGATTCCGTCGCGCTCGATGACGCCGCGCGCGAGGTACTCGAGGTTCACCTGATGAACGATGCCGATGCCCGGCGGCACGACACGGAATCCGTTGAACGCCTGCGTCCCCCACTTCAGGAACTGATAGCGCTGCTGATTGCGCTTGAACTCGATGTCCATGTTCAGCTGCAACGCATCGGGGCGATTTGCGTAGTCGACCTGCACCGAGTGATCGATGACGAGGTCGACCGGCACGAGCGGCTCGATGATCTTCGGATCGCTGCCGCGGCGCGCCGCGGCGCTGCGCATGGCGGCGAGATCGACGAGCAGCGGGACGCCGGTGAAGTCCTGCAGCAGGACGCGCGCGACCATGAACGGGATCTCATCGGTCCGCTCGGCGTTCGGCTTCCATGCCGCGAGCGTGCGAACGTCTTTCTCCGCGATCTTCTTTCCGTCGATGTTGCGCAGGACAGATTCGAGGACGATGCGGATGCTGACCGGCAGGCGCGAGATGGCGCCGATGCCGGCCGCTTCGAGTTTCGGGAGTGAGTAGAACTGCCCCGTTTGACCGGAGCCGAGCTCGAAGGTATCGAGCGTATTGAACGTGTTGTGCGGCATGGTGTTGTCCTTCCAGGCGTGACGTGGCGCAGAGGCGCGAGAGCGGCCGGAGTTTATTGCGCGCTACCGCGCGACGCAAGGATCGAGCGTGCTTGTTGCCGGGAGTTGTCAGCGGCCGGTATCGGACGAGATGGCAAACCGGAAGCCGTCCGGGTCGCGAAGCCGGAAAGCGCGCGCGCCCCACGGCATGTCGGTCGGCTCGAGGTCGAGCGTGACGCCCGCGTCTTTGATCCGTGTCGCGAGCGCGTCGATGTCGTCGTCCGTCGTGATCATCAGCGAGAAGCCGTCGCCTTTGGCGCGGTCCAGCCCTTTCGCGCCGTCGTCCTGCGTGATGAGGAGCCGGGCGTCGCCGGCTCGCAGCGAGACGGCCATCAGCTTCCCTTCACGTTCGTACTCCTGATGGACGGCGAAGCCGATGACGTCGCGATACCAGACGAGACTTTTCTGCAGGTCGTTGACGGTGAGCGATGCGGAGAGATTGCGGCCATTGAGAGCGGTCATGCGCGCGAGGATACTGTATGAGCGGCGAACCGGCTTCGTCCCTCCCTCTCACATCGGCGTATAGACAAGCCTGAAACCAAACCTCATATAGAGACATACAACAAAGACCAGCGCAGCTACTGCGCTGGCGATGCTCGCCGCGGCTCCTGGCGGCGGCATGATCCGAACAGTTCGCGACGCTACACTCTGACCGATCGTGCCAACGATTACGGCGACCGCCATCAGCAGTGTCATTGTGGACACCGCGAGCAGGAAGTCGTTGACGATCTGCTCCGAAGTTGAACCGAAGCCGCAGCGCATCGCGGACGCGAGGTTGCCGACGCCTTCGAAGCCGACCATGCACGCCGGCAGATACCAGAGCTGACGCTCTGTCGCCGTTGGGTGATGTGCTCGCTGACGACGCGCATTACGCAAAATCGCAACGGCGGTGCAGGCGAGCATTACCAGCGCCAGCGGAAATCTCCCGCAGAGTTGCGACAGCACATCAGGCAGCAGAGACAACAGAACACTCCTCCGCGATCATTGCAGACGCTTCCAGTCGATGTCCCACGCCTCGCGCCGCTCCGCCATTGCGGTAATGTGCCCCTGTTCGTCGCGCTTGAAAATTCGCCGATAACGGGGACGGCCGGGAACGAACAAAACGTCGGGCGCTTCCGCCATCAACATTTCGGCGGCGCGTCCGGTTCGCTGTCCTTCCAGCTGGCCATCGGAGCGCTTGCGGATTTCATAAGAAATATCGGGTGTAAGCGAATAACGTCCGACATACGCATCGAGCAGCGCGGGCGCGAGCTGAATCGCGGGCGGATCGGTTCGTAATGCGATCAATTGTCCGGCGATCAGGCGCCAGCCGTCCTTCGTCTTCAGCCACGTGTCGGTCGACCGATACTGACAATGAAGTTTGTGCTCGTGGTAATTCTCATATTCATCGTCGACGTAGTTCGTGATCGCGACCGTTCCATGCTCGATGGCCTTGAAGTCGATGATTTTGATCGAGCCGGAGACCCCATCGGCCAGCGGCTTGATCCCTTCCACCATTTTCGCTTTCGAAAAGACGTCGCCGTCCTCGGTTGTGATCGTGGCGCGCTCGTGCAGATATCGTTGCCACACGGAGGCGTCGCCGGCCGTAATTGCATCGACGAGCTCCTGCGTCTGTTTTTTCAGGATGGCATCCGTTGCCGCGCTCAGTTGCGATCCGAGACAGAAAGCGGTCACGACGACGAAAGAAGTCAGGCGCATCGATCCCTCCCATCGGAGAATCGTACTGTGCCGGGAAAACGAAAACGTAACGCACGGTGAAACATCCGGTGACCGGTTACTCCGCTGCGCCGTCGCGCGTCTAAGCTGAGATCACGGAGGTGCCGCATGTCCCGATTCGTGCTGTCGCTCCTCATCTCGCTGCTATCGTTAGCCGCACTCGCCGACGACGATCCGTTCGCGAAGGCGCTCGCCAGACATCGGGAGCAGAAGACCTTCTGCTTCGATGGCAGCGGCCAGTTCCACGATCCGATGATCGACATCTGTGCGGCGCTGGGGCTCAACGCCAGCGCGGATGTCACCGCGCGTGCGATCGCGAAGAACCTCGGCGTCAGCAACGAGAGCGCTCGCGACCTCGGCATCGCTGCCCTTGCCGCGATGGAAGCCGACGACAACGACACGCCGGCTGACGGGATCGAAGCGTCACTGCGCGCCGCGGAGGAACGGCTCGTGGCACTGCTCGCCCGTGAGCCGAACCGCGCGCCCGTCTTTCACGTCATCGCGGAAGTCGCAGCAAAGAGGAAAGCGCCGCGCGAGGCGTTCGAAAAACTGCGCGAGCTGCTCCGGCGCGAAAGCGATCCGTCCGCCGCCATCGTGATGGCGAAAGCGGTGATGCCGTTGCCGGCAGCGACCGACATCCTGCTCGGTGACGCGCTCGCCCGCTGGCCCGACGATGCGGAGCTGATCGACGCCATCGGCGAGAGCACGTACGACACCCTGCCGCACGCGGCGTTCGGTCCGATCTCGATCACCGCGCGCGGCGCGGAGTTGCGGAAACGCGCGCAGCCGCTCGACACCGCGACACTCACCGATCGCTCCGCTGCGCAGCTCAGAGCGATCGCGTCGCTCGGACTGCCACAGACACTGATCGCAGCGTTCGAGACATTGCCGAAGGAAGTGCAAACCAAATTGCGCGCGCAGACCAACGATTCCGCCGATGTCGGTGTGGCGCTCGCGGCCGCCGAGGAGTTGGTGGGAAGGCGAGTGGAATCGAGGGCGCATGCGATGGCTCTGAAGTCGAGCCAGCAATACTCGGAATCGGGAGTGAGTGCGACGAAGCGCGTCATCCTCGCGGCGACCGTCGACGACGGTACCGACGCCTTCGATCTCGCCATCGACGTCTTCGCGGCAGGACACGAAGGACCGACCGGCGGCGTCACCGGACGTGTCTTCGCCGCGCTGCTCGAAAAGCGCGGCTACGCGCAGCTCGCGGCGCAAATCCTCGACGACTCCGGTCCGAAATGGGCGCTCAGTCGTGCCGAGAATGTGAGTCCGGCTTTCGACGCCATCCTGCAACCGCTCCGCATGCTTGCGGAAGAGACAATCGCCGCCGATCGTGCGCGCATCAAGCTCCTCACGCCGCCGACGGCGCAATCGCATTCGCTGACGGCGCTGATCGAAGCGAAGCGGATCGTCCCCTTCACCGAACGTCCGCTTCCCGCAGCGGTCACCGACAAATCGCTGACCGTCATCGATTGCAGCGATGCCGCGGCGGTTGCAGCGACGACCCATCTGCCGCCGTTCGTCAGTCCGATTCGCATCGAGCGCCGCGGCGAAGAGGTCGTGGCCATCGGCATCTCATCCGCCGTCGATCCGGTCGGCGAAGTCGGCCTCGGCGGCTACTGGGTTCTCCGCTCACAGGATGGCGGCAACAGCTGGAACGAGTACTACACCGGCCTGCGCGAGAACATGCCGTACGTCGTCGTGCCGTCGTCGCACCTGCCGCTGCTCGCCGGCGATCGCATGCAGATCGAAGTCGACGTGAAAGAGCTCGATACGTCGTCGATCACGTTTCCTCCGATCGCGCTGCGTCTGTCGCGCGAGCAGCACGGTCTGTACCTCGACTTCCCGCTGGCCGAGCTGATGCGCGATTCCGACGGCGACGGCGTCACCGATCTTCTCGAAGAACATCTCGTCATGGATCCGAATCGCGCCGACAGCGATGGTGACGGCGCCGGCGACAATCGCGACCCGCTCCCGCAGGTGGCGTTCGACGGCACGCCATCGGTGGAGACAGCGGTGGTGCTCGCGGCCGTACTCGAACCGTTCCATCTCGGCGGCCGACGAATCGTCACCGGCATCGCCGAGGCGACGCCGGTCGCGGAAAGCGCATGCGACATTCGAACGAGTCTGATCGGCGCGCCGGTGTTGTTCGTCGTCGGCGATCGGACGAATTTCGCGCCGATGTCGATCGATCGTCGCGTCGTCGTCCTCACCGACGATGAGCTTGCGGCTTACTCGAAGAAATTCGGGCCGACGTATGGCGCGCGCATCCAGCACTTCGTCATCGATCACAGCGGCACGCGCGCGATCATCGAGCTCAATCAGTCGTGGGCCGGCTCGACGTTGCTGCTGAAGAAGACGAAGGACGGCTGGACGATCGAGCGCCAGTTGACGAGCTGGATCACGTAGGGTTCTTCAAACGCGGCGGGCGCAATCTGCGCCCGCCGCGTTCTCTCACCTGATCGGGTCGACGATGATGGAGCAATAGCAGAGGACCGATCCGTTCACGAGTAATGAAGTCGGTCCGCCGTCGTTGTGCACGCGCGCACGCAGCGTGTGCGACCCATTCGGCGCGAACCAGGTCCGGCTGTGCGGATCGGTGAACGCATGCGACGTGCTGTCGGTGTTCTGCGCGAGCGGCGAGCCGTCGATGTCGAAGAAGACCTCGTTGTCCGACGCGTACTGCATCGCGATGATGCATGAGGCGAAGCGCTCCGGGCCGGTGTTGTATTGCAACTGATAGACGTAGTCGCCGGAACGCGAGGAAGAAGTGGTGCTGATCCAGTTTGCGGGCGCGAGCGTCAGGAAACCGGAGTGGAACGGGCCGACGACGTTCGCGGGCGCGTTGCCCGCCAGTCCGCTCGGTGTCGAGACTACTTTCCAGTCGTCGTCGAGCGTGCCGGCGAGAAGCTGCGTGCCGTTGGACGTCCCGGTCGAGATGTCGATGGCGATGTCGCGGCAGCGCTTGAAGTCCGCGCACGTGCAATCGTGATTGTTCGACGCGTCGGGATCGCTGCCCGCATAGCTCGTCACGTCGGCGCAGTTTTCGTAGCGTCCCGGAGTCGTGGCGATGAACGAGATCGGCAGCGAGACCGAGTTGCCGGCTGCGATCGGTCCCGGATGCGTGCAGGTGGCCGACGTTTGACTCGCGTTGAACGTGCATGTCCACGGCGCCGCCGGCGCATTGCTGAGGAACTCGATTGAAAACCCCATTCCGCTGCCGGGAACGTCGACGACCGTCACGCTGCCGGCAGCGTCCGGTCCGTAGTTCGTGACGGTGATCTCGTACTCGGCCGCGAACACGCCCGAAGCGGGCGTGACGAGACGCTTCGAGATGCCGAGATCGGACGTCGCGAAGAGATTAGCCGCGAGACTGGTCGCGGCGAGAACGATGAGAATGACCCGTGATTTCATAACTACCTCCCTTGTGGAAGTAGTGATGAAACGACGCCGACCGTTACGATGATCCGGGTGGTGCTCGTCGCGGGCGGACGGTGATTGCAAGTGCGTTCACGCGTCGCATCCGGCAGTTCGTTGAGTTGATCAGGTGTTGTTGAACTGTGGCGAGTTCGTGTGGCAGACGCCCGACCATCGCGGGAAGATCTGCATGCGACCAGCGCTCGGATCAAGCCGCGAATCCGGCTCCATACGGTCTCACCACCACGGCTCGTCGGATCCGACGTGCGATGGCGGCCGGGGACTCCGGCCGCCATCGCAATACGTGCCACGGCTTAGTGTGTGCCTTCTTTGTGCGTCAACTGCTCACGGCTCGGCACCTGCTCCAGGCGATGTCTCGCATCCGTTCGGACGGCTGCGCTACGCGCGCTTTGGGCGAGCTCAGAAGCAATAGCGCGCGCTTCGTCGGCTTCGTTTGCGGCGCGGTACGGATCATTTCGCAGATTAGCCAGAGTCGTCCTGTCCTGGTAGTACTGAAGAAGGAGAAATTTCACTTGTTCGGTGAAGGAGTGCGCCGGAAAACGTTTCACGAGTGCGGCCGCGAGTGGCGCCGGATCTTCGTCGCTCTTCGGCAGATAGACCGCTGTGAACAGCGCATAGGTCGACTGAGGATGTTGCTTCTCGATGAAGTCGATCAGCTCAGGCGAGCGACTCATCCATGCGTTCTCGTTCCAGTTCCGTGCTTTCATCCACTCCCACACGGCCTGATCGTCTTTTGACGTAACGGCAACGGTGAGCGTTTCGGGCTTCGATGCAACCGCAGCCTTAGCGTCGAATGTGCCGTCCGGGCTGACGTCTTCGGCGAAGACGGCGCGGAGTTGATAGCGGCCCGGAGTCCAGAGTTTCTGGTCCATCAGCCACGGCGATCCGATCATCGCAATACTCGGATCGAATCGAATTTCGCGAGTCGCACCAGCGTCAATTACGGTGGCCTCGTCGTCGAGAATATGGGCAGCGGTCTCGCGAGAAAAATTGTTCGCGCGCACTGTGAAAGTGACGCCCGCATCGTTTGTGGCGACAAGCCAGAGTGACTGCGGCAGGCGCGCCGGCTTGTCTCCGCGATTCGTGACGATAACGGTCATACCTGTCGGAGTTGCAGGGAGAATGGTGCGCTCGTCAAAAAGGAGCACCACATCAAGGCTTCGCGCCGCGCCGAACGCGGACGTAGCGGCGAGCAACAGCGCGAAGATAGTCGCGATTTTGATTTTAGCCAGCATATAAACTCCGTTCATCGCGGGTCCGCCGCTTTTCGTATCGTCATGTACTCACTGTCCGCGTTCGCGGGTGAGCTTCCAACATAGTGAAACTTGATGATGCCGTCCCCATATTGCCCGCTGTTCTGCGGACCGTTACCGTGACAGTAATTGACGGCGTTGGCATAGCTTTTCTTGTCACACTCGTTGCCTGGATAGCCGGTATTCACGTTCCACTGATGAGCTAGTTCGTGCACGAGTACTTCCCCGCTGACGGTCGTCGCATTCAGGCCTGATGTCAACGGGTACTTTGACTTCGGCCCTGCGGTTGCCGTATCGATCGTCTGTCGCCACACGTAGGAGAAAATGCCGCCTGTCGTTCCAAGTGAGAGTGCGTTGGGTGTCGTGAGGCTTGCTCTCGTTGATGCGGCTATCGCCAGGCCGAAATTGGACGGTGTAGACGGGCCGGTCTTTGCGGCGAACCATTTGTTCCCAACCGCGGCCATGCTACCGTCGTTCATCGCGGCGTAGAACGGCACACCTACTCCACCTGTGGGACTGGTAATGACCTCGACAAATGCCTCTGCGAAAGCGCCGGCGACGTACTGAGGATCAAAATGGTAAAGCGGGTCAGCGTTCTGACTTAGGTTAACGATAGCGTCGCCCAGTTGCGTATTCAGCACGACGATGTCGAGGTAGTACGGCTGCGTCAGCGCCTTGTCGAGTGTAATGGCGTACTTTCCTTTGTGAGCCGGATTACTGTTTTTCGCGACGTTGAGGATGACTCGATCTTCAGAGTAGAAGCCGGCTGTGTCAGCTGCGTCAGCGCGCCCGAAGCTCGGCGCGTGAATCATCCTGACGTTGTTGCCGCGAGAGAAAGAACCATCCGTGTAGATTGTCGTCGCGCCTACAAGACTGCGCTCACCAACCAGTGAGCTCGTCCGATACATCTCGTCCATCTCAACATACAGCCGTTTCCAGGCCGTGATGTTTCCCGAGGATTGACAGAACGTCGTCCAATCGCACACAAATGACGGGTCGGTCTGAATGCTCGGGTTCGCGCTGGCTTGCACCTGGTAGTTATCGCCCGACGCATTCAGCGAAGTTTGAAGGATCACGTCAACGCCGCCGGTCTGAGGTAGTGTGACCGTTGCTGTCCTGGCGCCTGAAATCGTGCCTCGACCGGTGTCGACATTATCGTTTTTTTGAGGCGGCTTGCTATACGCTGCAGCGTCCTCAGGATCGACGACGCGGAGATATATCTGCGTTCCAGGCGCGGCGGCGCGTGTCACTAGCGTGATCGGCAATTCACCGTCCGTAGTTTGGCCGTTAGGATACACGGCAGCAGCCCCGAGGCTTGCCCCGAACTTGTGCGTCAGCACCTTTGTGCTTCGGACGACGAGATCAAATTGCGGACAGTTAGGTGCGGGGGGATCGGTCACATCGATCGTCTTCGTTTCCACGACGTAGCTGCCGTTCGTTTTGTCGTCGGACCAGAACGCGTATACGGTGTGCGTCCCGACAGCGTTGCAGCTAAACCTCTGCGTGATAACCGGATTGGCCGGACACGCCTGGGAGCAGCTGGCACCTAAGCTCGGATAGTCGATTGAAGCACCGCGACAACACTGTTTGCCGCTCAGGCCAGATCCGACCGTCACGACGATATCGTTACCTTGCGTGGCTACCTGCCACTCGCCTCCGTACACACGAGTGATTGATGCGACCAGGATGATCGCGCAGGTTTGTAGTACACGCCGCCATTGAAATTCTGTTCTCATCAGTCAGTGCCTCTCTCTTTGCGTATTGTTCAATCCTCTGCAGGACTGGCCTGCAAGCAGACCTTTTGATGGGTTGTGAAAACGTCGGTCGAAGCGTGCGGATGAAAAAGCTGGCTGCTGGCAGTGGGCCGTTCGCGGGGTCAGGTCCAGGTTCCCGGCTGAAGGGAAGCGCGAGAGGGTCGCGCGTCACGCGACGTGATAATCCATCCAGCGCCAGCAGCCTTGTCATACGTGCTCGTTCCCGTAGCCTTTCAGGGCGATCTGAACGGATGTGACGCGTCCGCAAGAGTGACCGGATTACCTAGGGAGGCGCGGAGGATAGGCTGAAGGGCGGATGAATGTCAACTACGGATTTGTGCAGAGACACCTATGTTCCACTCCGCATGTTCGGCTATGGGATGGCTACGGATATGCCTCCTGCCGATTCAGGAAGCGCTTTGGTGCGACTCCTGAGTTACTAGTCGCGCGCGTCGAGCCGATACTCGGTCGGCGTGACGCCAACCGTCGCGAGAAAGACCTCATAGAACGTCGTTGCGGCGCCAAACCCTGCGCGCGCGGCGATCTGCGCCGTGGACCGCCGCGTTTTCCGCAACTGCCGCTTTGCTTCAGCAACTTGCTCAGCGCGGATCGCGTGCGAGAGCCTCAGCCCGCAGACATGGTGAAAGTTTCGACTGACGTCCGTCCTTGGCAGGCCCAGAAACTCCGCAAAACCAGACGCGCGTACCGGTATGGCGCTGGAGAAGCAGAATTTCGCGTAGCGGCGGAGTTGCCGGCGAAACTCGCGCGACGTCAACTGTCGATGGATCGTTCGTGTGGCTTCCAGAGAGATCCCTCAAGGTCAGGTGTTTGCGAGGCGTGAGGTGCGCGACTCATGGAGCCCACACGGCGACTACGTTCGATTAGCCGCCCGGGATGCTGATACGACCCATGAACCAGTCCCACCAGGAGCCCGGCGCGAGGACATCGAACGCTGTATCGGCGTGTGCGTTCGCGGCGATGAGGAGAACGACGAGACACACCGGTAGCAGCCGGGGATACCGCTGGAAAAGCTGTCGCATAAACCCTCCGGGAGCCGACCCGTGGAAGCGGATCGGCGAAATGGAGGGCGCCCTAACGGAGAGGAGACACGGCGTGCCGTGGATGGTTAGGGTGGGGCTGGAACGTTACCGCGTGGGCCGCACGAACAGGAGGGCCGGATCGAGCTTCAGGCCGCGGAAGTACGCACGCGCGTGGTCGACCACCGCGTCGTCAACGTTGCCACTGGCGGCCGCCCCACGAAGAAACGCGAGTGCTTCATCTGCATGCGCGTACATGCCGGCGGCGACGAAGCGCTGTGCGAGATGCGCGCACAACTCGACGATCGGGTCGAACTCCCGCGCGCGGACATGCTCTCGTGCTCGATCCATCGCGACGAGGGCCGCTTCGATGAGAATGCCTCGTTGTTCGAATGCCTCCCCTACCCGAGCGAGCCGCTTCATCCCGTCGGCTCTGTCGCCGCGCTGCAGGGCGAGTAACGCGACACTCCACGACGTTCGCAGCGTCTCGACCACCATCGCCAGATGGGCATAGAGTGCCAGGGCGATCTGGTAGTGAGATGCAGCGGCAACGAAATCGCCTGTTGCCTGGTACGCGGCGGCGATGTTGTTTTCGAGGCGCGCCGACGTCTCCGCGTCGTCCAGCGTATTCGCTGCCGGCACCAGCGCGAGGAAAACAGCTAACGCGCCTGCCCCGTCGCCCTTTTCGAACAGAATCCCACCTTCAAGTAAGCCCGCATCGATGAGGCGCTCATCGTCGTGCCACCGGCGGAAGATGGCCGCGCTCGCACGCGCCAGCGGAAGCGCTTCGTCGGGGTGGCCGGTCTCCATGAGAAGCGTGCCCCTGATGAACGTCACGCGAGCGGTATCAAAGTCGCTAACACCGATGAGCCGGAACGCAGCTTCGGCGCGGTCACACGCGGCGAGTGCGTCAGGATAGCGACCGGTGTAGCGCAGTGCGTTCGCGCGCTCACGCCATGCCGCACCCTGCAAGCTGTGAATCAGTTCGCGTGTGTAATGCGGCGCGAGCAGCAGTTCGGCGATGACGACAGCGGCGTTCGCAAGCACGATCGCGAACGACGGTTCTGTTTCGCGTGTGCGCTCGGATGCTTTGATCAACTTCCGAACCACACCTGCGGTGTGATAGTTGGGATCATCAGTGATGTGTGCGGCTTCGAACGCGTCTGGACTTGTGATGAGGTGCGCGAGCAGATAGTTGGCAGCTTCATCGCTGATCCGAATCTGTTCGACTTGATCAAGGAACCGACGTGGCGATGGCGGGCCGGTTGCGATCGGACGAGCGCGCCATGTCTCGGCCGCGTTCAGATGATTGGCAAGATCGAGGGCACCGGCTGCGACCTCGGAGCACGCCTCGCACGTTTCGAGATGACGTTCGATGCGATGGCGGTCCTCGGGTGGCAGAGTCGGGGAGTCGATGACGTAGTCGTCGAGCTCTTCATCGGTCGGATGCCATGTCATGCGATGACCACCGCGGTCAGCATCAGGTACAGCTCGCGAGCGCGCTTGCGGCATAGATGAAGCAGCAGCTTCGCGTACGATGGTTTGATTGCGAACGTGACTGCGATCTCACGGACACTTTCGTTGTCAACGTGATGCCGGTACAGCATCTCCGCGCAACGTTCGTCGAGACGTGTGAGCGCCGCGCTCACGGCGAGACGCGTTGGAATTCGGTTGAGTTCTTCCTCTGCAGCAGCGTCACACCAACGGTCAAAATCAAGCGGAAGCGGTACCTCGCGGCGGTGATCGCGGTGGTGGTTACGGCTGGCGTTGCACACCGCTGCGATGAGCCACGCGCGCGGATCGCGGATCGTGTCGTAGTCGCGCAGCCACTTGAGAAACGCGTCCTGAACAAGCGCTTCCGCGTCTGGCAACGCGATATCGAAACGGACGTGTGCGAGGTACAGCAGGAGGCTCGCCGTCCGAGTGTAGAACTGTTCGAACGGCTCCCCGAGTACAGTCGCATGATCATCCGGCATTCGTTCTCTCCGCACGGGTGTTTCGCGCGAAGAATACGCACAAATCCAGACTAGTGCCACGCCAGCCATCTAAAGCAGGAGTGACGCAGGGGCGGCAATCCCTACCCTGCCGTTGACCGCCGCTTCGGCCCGGCCGGCAGCGGTGACACGACGCCGACAACAGCGAGCGACGTCGCGTCACCGCCGCGTCACGATTGCAAACAGATTCCCGCCGCTTCGATCTTTTGAAAGACCCAATCCGGCAGGAAGATCGAGCTTGTCCTTGCGCGAGTTGGAATGGCAGATGATCGTCGCCACCTGAAAGCAACGCGGGAAGTACGAGGTCGATGGGTATACCGGATCGATGTCGTGGCGCCGGCAAACGTCGAGCGTCAGTTCGATCGCGGCGTCGAGCTGCAACTCGTCGAGCTCCGCGAAGAAAGTTACTCTCGCGCCACTCGGCGGCGAAGTGCAGGCCGGTGTAGACGGTGTGCGGCGTGTTCATGCCGAAGGCATACAGCCGGTCACCATTGAGCGTGAGCGGCCCTTCGTTCGCGAGCTCGATTGCCACTGACGCGCGATCGTACCGGCCCTTCGTTCCGTATCACTCAGTGCGCTTCAACGGGCCGATCCAGTCGCCGGCCGCGCTTCGCTCGATGAGCGTGGCCAGCCGGCGCGCGCGCGTCTCTTCTTTCTTCGCCTGCATCACCCACCACGACGCGGCGCGGCGGTACCACGGCGGCTGCGCTTCGAAGTACTTCCACGCCGCTTTGTTTTTGCGGAGCTCCTGTTCGTACTCCGGATCGAGCGGACGCATCCGCTCCTCGTACGAGTAGCGTTTCGTCAGCTCTTCGTCGCGTGCTTCGAAGGGGCGCAACCCTTCCGGCTTCACGAGTCCGTCCGCGATCAGCTCCTTCATCCGGCGGATGTTCACCTGACTCCAGATGCTTTTCTTTTTTCGCGGCGTGAAGCGGATCGAGTAGCTCTCGTCGTCGATCCGTTTGCGAACGCCGTCGATCCAGCCGGCGCAGAGCGCTTCGTCGACCGAGCCTTTGTACGTCAGCCAGCCCTTGCCGGAATCGGTCTTCCAGAAACCGACCAGCAGTTCCGTTTTGCGATCGTGATTCGCGTCGAGCCATTTGCGAAACGCGGCCTTCGAAGCGAAGAAGCGCGGAGTCATGCGAGCGGGATGAGCAGGATTGCGGTATCCCAGATGAGATGCGCGATCAGCGCCGGGACGAGACTGGCGCTCGCTTCGCGCAGCAGCGACCAGTAGAAGCCGCAGATGAATGCGATGACGACGAGCATCAGCGAGCCGCGCGACGCATGCGCGAGCGCGTAGACGAGCGCGCACGTGAATGCCGTCGTGTAACGCCGCCCGCCAATCCACTCTTCGAACGCGCCACGCCAGATCAACTCCTCGGCGACGACGATCGGCAGCACGTACGCGAGCGCAGCGAGCGGCGTACGGCCGCCGCGCATGATGTCGGACATCGCCAGCGTCGGCGCGAAGAAATCGGGGAAGCGCGCGATCAGCAGCGGGACGATGCCAAACGTCACCGCAAGCATGATCACGGTCGACACGACGCCGAGCGCGATGATGCGCGGCGAAACGCGAAAGAGTGAGCGAAGCAGCGGTGACTCAATCGCGATCAGCCACGACGTCAGCGCCAGACTCGTGATGCCGATCGTGATCAGCGGATCGAAGCGCAGCGACGCGCCGATGCCGATGAACCAGACCAGCGGTATCGCCCACTTCTTCATGGCTCGCGCGGGAGTGGGTTGCGGCACCACTCGCTCCAGCTGCCGACGTAAAGCGACGCGCCGCCGATGCCGGCCGCCTCGAGCGCCAGCAGCGTGTGACAGGCGGTAACGCCGGAGCCGCAGTGCACGACGACGCGATTCGCGGTCACGCCATCGAGCAGCGTGTCGTACTGCTTGCGAAGCGCGTCCGGCGATTTGAAATGCGCACCATCGAGGTTGTCGGCGAACGGCATGTTCACCGCGCCGGGAATGTGTCCGGCGATCGGATCGATCGGCTCGGTCTCGCCGCGAAATCGCGGCGCGCTGCGGACGTCGATGATGCGCCAGTCATCGCGCATGCGTAGTTCATCGACACGCGCGGCGTCGACGGTCGGCCACAGCCACGCTCTGTCATCCCGAGCGTAGCGAGGGATCGGGGCGGGCGGCGCGGCAGCAGCGTGCCCCTCCCGCCCGGATCCCTCGCTACGCTCGGGATGACAATCGCGCCAGTCGCCGTCGAGGACCTGCACGTTCTCGTGTCCGATCGCGCGCAACATCCACCACGCGCGCGCCGCGGCGTTCGCGCCGAGCTGATCGTCGTAAACCACAACATGCGTCGACGGTCCGATTCCCCATGCACCGAGTTGCGCCAGCCATCGATCGAGCGGCGGCAGCGGATGACGTCCGCCGCGCGCCGGATCGAAGCCGGGATCGGACGCCGCGCTCAGCTGCGTTTCGAGCGATGCGTGGCGCGCACCGGCGAGATGTCCGGCGGCGTAATCAGCCGCCGGACGGGCGTCGAGGAGAACGACGTTGTCGAGCTTTGCGAGTTCCTCAGGGAGGATCAGTGCGCGCATCGGTGAGCATTGTGGCTCATGGATAGCGGGTGTCGGAACACGATTCGTAATGCACCAACGCATGTATGTTGGCGATCTGCCTGGCAGATGGACGCCCCGTATCCATACAGCCGGCAAAGTCACGCAATGCGTCTGCGATTTCCTTCGTCTTCTTCGTAGGCGGAATGCTGCCCATACCGGGAGTCGGGGCACTCAGGATCTGAGGGATGCCGCGCTCGGCGGCGAGATAGTGCAGCAGAAAATCGAACGGCCCGTCTTCGTGGTCGGGGTCGTAGTCGACGTTGCCAACCGACAGTGTGTTCTCGATCGGTAATCGTACGGTTGTCGCGGACAACGTTTCCGTACCAAACGGAGTCAACCCGAGCATCGGCGGCCCGTCTGTTTGAATCTCGATCGTGGTGTATCCGGCAACGCCATCGCCTCCGAATGACTTCACAACCCCGCCGTGCACATCGAAGTACGCCGCGGCGCGACCTCCGAGCACCACCTCGTGTGAGTACTCGAATCGCGGAACGTAGTCCTCGATTGGGCACGTCTGATAGTACGAGGCGTCGTAGGACAATACCTGGTCAAGGGCGTTCAGCACTTGCAACCGCACGCTCGAGTAAACGTACCCGCCGTCCGCGATCCCACTCACGGTGACCGATCTGTCTCCGGTCGTGAGCACCACGTAATGCGGAAGAAGGTAGTACGCAGACGGCGGCCCGTTACCGATGCTGATCAACCCCATGCGCACCTGCGATGCGTCCGGCAGCACGACTCGATGCGGGACGCCGGGCACAACGTTGCGGTAATGACCACAGATGCCCTTGAACGTAATGGTCAATCTGTCCGGACAGCTCATGAAGTCCTCCTTTTCATAGTGGCGGCGCGGGAATGCGCCTCGTCAACAACGCGACCGCGCGCCACGATCGGCGCCCGCCGTTTTCTTTGTCGCTATCGATTGCTTCACGTTGCGCAGTTCGGAGCGCCTGCGCGGGACACGCACCCGATGCCAGCTGGCGATGCAGCGCGCCGAAGATCAGCCGCGCATCGCGATCTCCGATCGGCGCCAGCGTGCCGATGACGTCGCTCGCGCCGGCCAGTCCGAATGCGGCGCCGAGACTGATCGCGCGTGTGCCGGCCGACGCCGGAGGAAGAAGCGTCTCGCACGCTGCGAGAACGACGATGCCGCGATGAACCAGCGGCGCACCGGCGATGGTCTGCCAGGTGACTCGCTGCAATTGGCCCTGCGTCCCGGCGAGCAGCAGCGCCTGTTCTCCCCCGCCCGGCTGTTGCTCCGTGTGACCGGCGATGTGGGTGACATCCGCATTCGCGATCGCCCCTTCCAGCGCGGCAAACGTCGCGCCCGCGGCCGGAATCGATTGCGACTGCGCATAGAGCGCGGCGACGTCGCGAACTTCCCGCTCCGCTTCGGGAAGCGACGTTGAGATCCCTCCGCTCGGCAGCGCGATCGCGGCGAGCGACAACCCGTGGTCACGTCCGGCGTCGCGTTGCAACGATGCGGCGGTCGACGCGATCGACACCGCGAATCGCTCGATCAGATGTCGTCGCGTGCTCCTGTCGTAAAGCGCGGCGAAGGGCACGCTGCCGAGCTGACGGTCGGGCACGATGACGACTCCGCGCGCTGTCGAGAGCACGACCTCGATTGGACGAATGACATCGTCATACAACGCTGCCGCGGCGGTCGTTCCTGCTTCGGTCAGTGTCTCCGCGGCCAGCGACGCGAGCGTCTCACTCGAACGCCGCCGGCGCGAGACGAGCGCATCACGCTCGGAGATCGCAAACGTGACCAGTTCATCGCGCAGCGCCACGGTCTCGATCACCGCCATTCCGCTGCCGGAGAGGCGGCGCTGCAACTCCGCAATCGAGACGACGCCGCCGCGTGACCTCTCCGCGAATGCAAACGCAGCCGCGATGTCGCCGCGGTCGAGAGTGAGACGGATTGCATCGGTAAACAGAGAGTGCTCGGCATCGAGCACACCGGTACCGATCGCGAGACCGCCCAACGTCTGGCGATGCTCTTCGACGATCCGCATGCCACGTTCGAGGTCGGCGATCGCGGCTGAAACATCGCCTCTTGCAGCCGCGCATCGCGCGCGCAGAAGCAACGGCTCCGGCAACCCGAACGGCAAATCGTGCGCTGCGTAAAAATCGATCGCGCTCGTGAGTGCTTCCGCCGACGCGCGAGGATCGCGGCCGGCCAGCGCCGCCCCTTTCGCCACTGCCACTTCGGCAACGTTCGCTGCACGCAACTCCGCGTCGGGAGTGCGCTTCGCGATCTCCTCGGCCTGCTGCGCCGCCTGCAATGCTTCCGTCGGATGCTCGCTCATCGACTCGAGCAGCGACCAATTCACGAGTGCTTCGATGATGAGCGCCGGACGCTTCCCTTCGCGCGCCGCCGAAAGCTCCAGCGCTGCCAGCGACAGCGCCGCATCACGTGAGCTCGCCGCGAGCTCAGCGCGCATCGCGCCGGCAAGGCTCGTGGCCAGCAGTTCCGTTTCGTCTTCCGCGCTCAGCGCGGCAAACGAACGCATTCGGGCGAGCCACGCTTCGTCGCCTCGTCCGTTCGCGATGAGTGCCTCGGCAAGCATCGACTCGACGAATGCCTCGCTCGCGCGCTCGCCCGAGCGCCGGAACATCGAAGCGCCATCAGCGAGCACGCGCATGGCGCCCGCCGAGTCGTACTCGCCCATCAGCGCGCGTCCCAGTTCCCAGCGAATGTGAGCGCCGAGGCTGATGTAGCCAGGATGGGTATCGGCTGCGATGCGCGCGCGTTCGAGATCGGCGTGCGCGCCAGCGGCATCGCTGCGCGCCAGACGCGCGCTCGCGGTGTAGTAACGCGCCATGAACGACATCGGATCGCGCGACGATTCGAACAGCTCCGCGGCGCGAAGGAGATCGCGCTCCGCTACATCGCGCTGATAGCGGCTGTATGCGATGCGGGCGCTGCGATAGAGAACGTGCGCGGCCGCGATCGTTTCGCGATCGGCCGGCGATGCAACATCGATTGCGCGAACGGCATCGCTCACGAGCGACTCGCCCGACACCGCGATTAGTGCACTGCCGATGTTGCGTGCGATCGACAGCCAGCGCACCGCGTCCGCTTCATCGTGACGTTGCAGCGCCTCAGCCCATCGCGCCAGGTACTCCGCTTCCGCGAACGCGCGAGCACGGTCGCGATTCGCTGCGACGTACCGATGCACATCCGCCGCGTCGCCACGTTCCGCTGCGTGCTCGAGCAGCGGACGATCTCGATCAAACGCCGACGCGTGCGTGGCGGCGGGAAGATCGGCGAGATGCGCACGCGCTTCGGTCGCCCATTGCGACGACGGATCGACGCGGAGATAGCGTTCCCACGCCACTCTCGCCTCGCGGCTCACACCCATCCGTTCGAGGATCAGCGCGCGATTGAAAAGCGCCTCCGGAAAGTTCGGATCGATGGCCAGTGCGCGGTCGGCCGCGGAGAGTGCCAGCGGATACACCGATGCGCGTCCGAGTTGCGCCGCGGCGGCATAACGCGCTGCGGCGAGATCGCTGAAGGTCGCCGCACTCCCCGATTTCGCCGCGGCAGATTCGAGGCGCGCAATCGCATCGGCCGGATTGCGAACCATCACCATCGCCACGCCGGCGGCGTGTTGCGCATCGGCATCGTGTTGACGATCGGCGCGCTCGATGAGCTCTCCGGCGACGCCGGCCAGCTTCATCTGTTCGGCGTCGATCCTTTCGCCTGCCGTTCGATCGGAGCCCGAATACGCGGCCCAGGCAAATCCGCCGGCGAGCCGCGGCTCGACGACGCGCGCGGAACGCGGTGCGACCGCCACCAGTCTCGCCACCGGATCGCGCTGGCGGAGAAACAGCGTCACGCCGATGACCGCGATCAACATCGCCGCGACGGCGAGCCACCGAACCGGAAGATGACGCGACGCGATCACGTCGCGCTCCTCATCGAGATGCGCGGTCGCCGACAACACCGCCGCCATGCATTCTCTGCATGTCTCGATGTGCGCCAGAACCGCGACTCGTGTTTTCGCATCGACTCTTCCTTCGGCGAACGCTGCAAGCGTCTCGTCGGAAAAACAGGGCGTGGTCACGTTGAGCGTCACGCCTGCCCCTCCTGCACTTCCTTCGAGTGACGGACGTCATTGCTTTTCCCTTGCAGCCCGAAATCGACTCCGTCCGCTGCTGCTGCGCTGATCACGTCACTGACCTCCGTGGCGCCGACTCCCGCCCGCTCGAGCGCCTCGCGCAGCATTACCAGCAGCGCCTCGATACGGCGATAGAGAGGACGTTGCGGGACGCCGAGGAGACGGGAGGCATCGGCGATGCTCAGCTCCGCGCCAAAACGGAAGCGGATCAGCATTCGATCTTCGAGCGGTAATGATTCGAGCGTTTCGCGTACGACTGCCGCGGCGCGCGCGGAAATCCTCCGCGATTCGGCTTCGCTCGCGCGCGCGTCCGCTCCTTCCGGTGCTGCAACGTTCGTTTCCTCCGGGAGCGGAACGAGTCGCGGCCGTGCGGCGCGCTCCGGCAGACGCTCCGCCAGTTCCTGAACGCTTCGACGATCGAGCGACGGATCGACCGCGCGCACAAACGGGACTGCTTCTTCGAGCGAGCGACCGTCGCGCATCAGAAGTTTTTCGAGCAGCACCGCGGCCTCGCCGAGGCGTTCCGCCTCAGCCGACGAATGCCAGCGTCCCCAGATGCGGCTGCGCTCGCGCGAAAGCAGCCGCTGCACGACGATCGTAAGAAATGTGCCGAGCGACGAGCGTCCCTCGTATGCACGGAGGATCGCGTAGTCGTTTTCCATCAATGCGATTTTCACCGTCGACGCGAAATCCTCCGCATCGGCGGCGCGAAGCCCCGCACGACGGCATACGCCGGCGATCACGCGATCGACGAGCGGCAGATTGGCCGCGAACAGCTCCGCTGGGCTCATCTTTGCTGAAGGAGGGACACAAGCAGCATACGCCCATTATTTTTTAGGCAGGTACGGAAACGTGTCGGCCAGATCGGGAAAACGCCACCCACGTCGCGCTCTGCGCAATTGTGAGCACGGTCAGAGGCCGTGCTTCAGCAACCGAAGTGCACACAAACGCAGAAAAACAAGGAGAGAGTCATGGCGTCTTTTACGGTAGATATCCCGGTCGGCCCGATTTTCAACAACGATGACGCGAAGCAGAAGTGTCCCATCGCGTGCGCCGCGCACCTCGGTACCTGGAACGGTCAATGGACGACCGTCATCGAGGGCGAGATGAGCGTCTGCGGGTGTACGTACCAGGTCCCGTCGGGCGGCGCGTCCTCGTTCACGATCGACGTGGCCGCGGGCCCGATTTTCAACAACGATGACGCGCAGACGAAGGGTCCGATCGCGTGTGCCTCGTACGGCGGAACGTGGAACGGCCAATGGAAGACCGTGGTCGAAGGCAAAATGAGCGTCGTCGGCTGCACCTTCCGGGTGTGACACACGCTTGAAGGCGGCGGCTTTCGGGCCGCCGCTATTCGTGAAGCTACTTCGGAAACACATCCTTCGGAACATCGCTGCTGATGACGAGATCATCGAGCCGCACCGTCTGCTTCTTCCCTACCACTTCGCGAGCAGTCGAGATCAGCACGTTGCCGATGCGACGGAACTCGTGGAACTTCACCGCCACCGGCGCGTCTTCCGGCTTCGTTCCCTGCAGCTTCATGTCCCACTGCTCGACGATGCCGGTGTCGCGATTCACCCACGCCCAATAGACGTCGCCCGGCGTCAGGCCGACACCCTGATCGAACGACAGCTTCACGACATCCCACTTCCGTCCGCATGCATCGGAGCGCTCGCCGTCGAGCGTGCGATGGACGCCGGGATCCATCATCTTCAGCGGCATCAGCAGCCAGTACGTGTCGTTGATGAAGCGCCGATAGCCGAACAACATCATGTCCGGCAACTCCGCCGCGGTCGCTTCGACGCCGTTCTTCCAGGCTTTGCCTTTCATCGTCTTCACGTTCATCGTGATCACGAACGCGTCACCTTTCTGATCCTTTCCGGTCACGTGATAGTCGCCGGTGTAGCGATCCCACTGCTGCGGAAACGACGCGGCAATCTTCCCTTCGCGGTCGACGTTGAACGTGAACGCGAAGTAGCGCGCTTTCTCCCACGCCGGGCCGGCCTGGGCATCGAGCGCGCGCCGCGCGACGTCGTCGGCAGTGGGTGTGGAAGAGGCCGGTTGTTGTGCAAACGCCGGCATCACGAGTGAAAGGACGAGAGCGCTAAAGACCATTCGGCGTCGCATGGGCGGATGCTACCATCGCGCCCGCCGACCGACGGCGCACCCGGCATGAACCACGAGAAAATCGTCATCACCGGCATCGGCGCCGTCAGCCCGAACGGATTCGGACGCGAGCAGTACTTCGCCGCGCTGGCCGCGGGACGCTCCGGCGTCGCCACCATCACGCAGTTCGATCCGTCATCACTTCCCGCGCGCATCGCCGGCGAAGTGAAAGATTTCGATCCGTCGAAATGGATCGATGCGAAAGAGCTCAAACACGTCTCGCGCGTCGTGCCGCTCGCACTCGCCGCAACGGAAGAGGCGCTGCGCGACGCGAAGCTCGATCCGTCAGCGGAAAGCCTCGAGATGCGGCGCTCCATCGGCGTCATGCTCGGCTCCGGCGGCGGCGCGATCGAGTTCAGCGAACGGATGTACGAGCTCTGGTATCGCGGCGCCGCAAAACAGGCGTCGGTCTACTCCGTTCCCTCCGGCACGATCGGCACGATCGCGTCGGAGATCTCGATGCAGTACGACCTGCACGGCTTCTCGCATCTGATCTCGACCGGCTGCACGTCATCGACCGACGCGCTCGGCTACGCGTATCGCAACCTCAGGCTCGGCGTCATCGACTATGTGATCGCCGGCGGCGCCGACGCGACGATCACCGAGGGGGTGATGACCGGCTTCTGCATGATGAGAATCGTGTCGAACACGCGGAACGACCGACCGGAAACGGCGTCGCGCCCGTTCTCGAAATCGCGCGATGGCTTCGTGCTCGGCGAAGGAGCGTGGATGTTCGTCGTCGAGCGTGAATCGACGGCGCGCGCACGCGGTGCGCACATCTACGCGGAGATCGCCGGCTACGGTTCGACGTGCGACGCCTATCACCGCGTTCGTCTCGACGAGAACGGTGAAGAGCCGGCGCGCGCGATGACGCTGGCGATGAAAGACGCGAACATCGATCCGCGCGAAGTCGGCTACCTCAACTATCACGGCACCTCGACGGAGTTGAACGATCGCATCGAAACGCGCGCGGTGAAGATCGCGTTCGGCGATCACGCGCGCAACCTGCCGGGATCGGCGACGAAATCGATGATCGGACATCCGCAGGGCGCGTGCGGCTCGGCCGGCGTCGCCGCGACGCTGATGGCGTTTCGCGACGATCTGCTGCCGCCGACGATCAATCTCGACGATCCCGATCCCGAATGCGATCTCGATTACATCCCGCACCATGCGCGCCGCGCGCACATCGACGCGGCGGTCTGCAATACGATCGCGTTCGGATCGAAGAACTCGGCACTCGTGCTGAAACGCGTCTGATGTTCACGCCGCCACGCATCAACGAACCGGAGCTGCTCGACGAGCATGACGCGCCGCGCGCGGAGATGGAGCGCTCGCTGCGCGATCTCCGCCGTATCAATCGCTGGCTCGGCGGCATTCGCATCTATCGCCGCGTCGTCCGCGAGCTGCTCGGCGATCGATCGCGGGCGACCGTCCTCGAGCTCGGCGCCGGGACGGCCGATCTGCTCGATTCGCTGCCGTCGTCGTACTCAACGATTGCTCTCGACTTCAACATCAATCACCTGCTCTACCTGCGCAAAGAGTCGCGCTCTCTGCGCGTCGTTGGTGATGCGGCGCGGCTGCCATTTCGCGACGGATCCGTCGACGTCATCACCTCCGCACACTTCTTCCATCACTTCTCGCCGGACGAGAACGTCAACATCTTGTCGGATGCGATGCGCGTCGCGCGCGCCGGCGTGGCGATCAACGACACGCGCCGTCATTACGCGCCGCTGCTCTTCATGCTGCTCGTCGGCGCGCTGCGCCTCGTCGGACGGATCACCGCATACGACGGACCGGCCTCCGTCCGCCGCGGCTACACGCGACCGGAGGTGCGGTCGATCGCCGAGCGCGTGCCGGCGTCGCGGTGGCGCGTGATTCATCTCGTGCCGTTTCGCTTCGGGCTGTTGCTGTGGAAGTGACGCGCGGAGACGCGGCATCCTGAGTCGCGCAGACGACGAAGGATCTGGTGCCATGGAAACGACATTCGATCTCGCCATCATCGGCGCGGGCCCGGCCGGCTCGACGCTCGCCGCGCTGCTCGCCGGCCGCGGCTTTTCCGTCATCGTCGTCGATCGCGACATGTTTCCGCGCGACAAGCTCTGCGGCGAGTTCCTCTCCTGGGATGCTCTCCCGATCACGGATGCCCTCGGCATCACCGCCGCGATCGACGCCGCCGGCGCGCCGCGCATCGCCGGCTGCCGCATCGTCGGCAACCGGCGCGACTACGAATTCGCGTTGCCGCACGCCGCGCGCGGCGTCTCGCGACTCCTCTTCGACGACCTGCTGCTTCGCACTGCCGTCTCCCGCGGCGCCGTCGCACGAGACGGCTGGACCGCCACCGCACTCGGCGACACGATCACGCTGACGCGCGGCAGTGAGACGGAGAGCGTGCGTGCGCGCGTCACCGTCGGCGCGTGGGGACGCTGGGGCCGTTTCGATCAACAGCTCGGACGCGCGTTCGTCCGCGATCGCGCGCATCGCAGCTTCGGATTCAAACGTCATTACACCGGTGAGCCGCCGCGCGACGCCATCGAGCTCTTCTCCTTCCGCAACGGCTACCTCGGCGTCAACGAGATCGAAGGCTCGCGCACAAACATCTGCGGGCTCGTCGGCGCCGATCGCCTCGCCGGACACAAAGGCCGCTGGGATGCGTTCGTCGATGATCTGCGTGACGACGAGCCGATACTCGACGCCATGTACGCCCGCTACACACCGGCGCAGGAATCGTTTCTCTCATCCGAGCCGGTGATCTTTCGCGCGCGCTCGCCGGTCGAAGGCGGCGTCTTCATGATCGGCGACGCGTCGGGCATCGTCGATCCGCTGACCGGCAACGGCATGGCGATGGCGCTGCAGTCGGCGCTGCTCGTCGCGCCGCAGATCGCCGCGCTGCTCGACGGCCGCGAACGGATCGAAGCCGAGAACGCGTATCGTCACGCGCATCACGCGTTTTTCTCGCCGCGCATCGCATGGAGTCGCCGCGTGGCGCGGCTGTTGTCGCGTCCTCGCCTGCTCGACGCCGCGCTGTCGACGCGCGCGAAGCTCGGTCCATTCTTCGTTCGCCACACGCGCGCCGACCGCGACGTCGTCGCGCGAATGACCGATGCGTGGTTCTCGATACAATGACCGCCGTGCCGCGCAAGATCCTCATCGTCGACGACGACGTTCACATCCGCCGCCTGATCGCGCTCTATCTGAGACAGGCCGGCTTCGAAGTCGTCGACAGCGGCAGCGGTGAAGAAGCGCTGGAGCTCGCCGCGCGCGAGGCGTTCGACACCGTCCTGGTCGACGTCATCCTCCCCGCCTACGGCGGACTCCGCCTCACCCAGAAGCTGAAAAGCGCCGCCGCCGCGCCGCGCATCATCGTCATGAGCGGCGACGAATCGCAGCGCGAAGCCGCCGCCGGCTACGGCGCCGACGACTTCCTCACGAAACCCTTCACCCGCGACGAGTTGCTGGCCGTCGTGTCATCCCGAGCGTAGCGAGGGATCAGGGAGGGAGGGGCGAACGAACCGCATCGAGTTCCTCCCGCCCGGATCCCTCGCTACGCTCGGGATGACAGCTTAGTTCCGACTCGGGTCGAGGCCGCGGCGGAAGGGAGCGAGGAACCGCAGGCTTTCGATGCGGCTCTTCAGCTCGGTGCCGATGTCTTCCGCTCTTGCGATGACGTCATCCACTTCGAGCAGGCGCTGCTTCTCGTCGATCTCGAGATTCAGCGACATGATCAGCGCGTTGGTCAGCGCTTCCAAGCCGGCCGTTTCGATCTCCGGGACCGCCGATTGATCCGGCAGGTATTCGAGATATTGACGCGACAGATCGGCCAGCCACTGCCTTTGCGCGTACGAGTCTTCGGCGCGACGCGTCAGCTGCGGCTCCGCAGTCACGCGTGCCATTCGATACGGTTCCGACGGCACTTCGCCGACGATTCGAAATCGGACTTCGCCTCGCACGATGATGTTGTAGCGGCCGTCGTCGAGCGGGTGCGCCTGCTCGATCGTCCCGATCGTGCCGCACGGATGCACGGCCGGCACGCCGAAGTAATCGGCTTCCCATCCCGATCGCAGCAACACGATACCGAAGCGGTTCTCCCCTTCCACCGCATCCGCAACCATCTGCCGGTAGCGCGGCTCGAAGATGTGCAGCGGCAACCGCGTCTCCGGAAAAAAGACGAGGTTCGGCAGCGGGAAAATCGGCAGGAGAAACTCGCCCTCGGGGACGAACATCAGCGTCCTACTTCAGTACCTGAAACTCGCGCTCGACCGCGACATTCCCGCCCCAGTAACCGGTTACGCGGTACTGGCCGGGCGGCAATCCCTTCGGAATCATGAACGTCACGACCTTCGCGCCGTTCATGTCCTTCTGCTGCGTCACGAGATCCTTTCCGTACTTCTCGCCGAAGACCGCACTCGCGCGAAGTCCGAGCGGCGATTCGCGAAAGCGCATCGTCAGCGCGATGCGATCGCCTTTGCGGAACGTCGTCTTGTCGCCGAGGACGTTGCCGTCGCGATCGAGGAGCGAGCCGAGCATCGAGCCGGCGACGAAATCGAGCGCCGCGTCGGGGATCAGCGTCTTGTCGATCTTCGCGGTGCTGAGATCGGGCGGCGGCGCGGGCTTCGCACTCTTCGGGGAAGGAGTGGGCGTTTCGCGCGAACAGGCGGCGGCGATGAGAGTCGAAACGATCAGGAAGGCGATCCGGCGACGGCTCATGATCGAACGATTCTACGGCATGAAAATCGTGTCGTGAGGAGCGGAACGCTCCGACTCCGGCCGCCCGGCCGTGTAGTAGTAGAGCGAGATCGACTTCCGCGTGACGCCAGGCGGCGGGGTCAGCGGATGCGGATGACCGTGAAATGACGTGTCGGTCGTCGAGAAGATCACGGTGCGATTGAATTGCGGCAGGATGCGCGCGCGGCATTCGCTGACGCCGGCATTCCACAGCTCGAGATGGCCGCCGTACTCCTCGCGCCAGCCGCGATTCAGATAGATGAGCATGTTCAGGCGGCGATCGAGTTTCAGTTTCGGATGGACGTTGAAGTCGGCGTGAATCTTCAAATAGCCGCCGGGCTCGATCTGATGCAGTCCGCCGCCGCCGAAGTACGGATCGGGAATCAGCCCTTCGATGCCGGTGAGCGCTTCGAGCCAGAGCAGCATCTCGAACGAGTTCATCCAGTCCAGGAAGTCGCGCACGACCGGCGCGATGGAGCTCTTCTCGTACAGAAAGCCGAGCTTCTTCTCGTGCGGATTGTCGAACGCCAGCCACTGCATTTCGCGCGGCGACGGGAAGACGGCCAGCACTTTGTCGAGCACCGAATCATCGAACAGTCCGTCGAGGGCGATGTGCGGAAAAGGATCGGCGGATGTGTAGCGCGCGCGTAGCGCATCCGCGTCGTGATTGAGCGAGATCATGGTCGTTTCCAGCGCGTCGTTTCGCCTTCGCGGGGAACCGGCAGCACCGGCGACAGCGTCCAGCTGCCGTCGGGCGCCGCGCGGCGAATGCGAAACCATTGTCGCTCCCGCGCGGCGGGAACGCGACGCGCGCCTTCCGGCGGAATCGGGATCGCGGTCCAGCCGGGCGACGTGAGAAATGTGAACTCGCCGCCGGCGGGACCGAGACGCCAGGAAGCGTCGTGATGGGCGAGCGAGAACGTGATGTTGAGCGGAGCGCTGGCGACGAACGCCGCGCGTTCGCGCGTCCATTCGGACGGCGTCCCGAACGATGTCGCCGACGTCAGTGGGACGAGCTGCGCGTGCGTGTCGAACGTCACCGCGCGCGCCGGATCGACTTCGCCGGCGACGATCGCGAAGCGCGAGAAAAAGTAGCGCGGCGACGGCGCGCGGCGGAGTTGTGCGAGACCGCCGAGGTACCACTCCGGAGCGGTTGCTGCGAGAGAGGCGGCGGTGGGCGGTTGGGATGCGACGTAGCGACCTTCCGCTTCGATGATGCGCGTTTGCTCGCGATAGTCACGGCGCTGCGGAAACGACATCGCCGTCGCAGTGACTGCGAGCAGCGACAGCGCGATGAGCGACCAGCGCCTGTTCACGCGGCCGGCAGCGATCGTCAGCGCGGCGATCACGCACGCCACGAACGCGAAGCTGTAGCGCCATTCGAAGTTGCCGGCCAGCGCGACGATTGGCGCGGTCGCGACGGCGGCGATCGTGATGATGATCGCCGCGGCGCGGAAGCGATCGCGGACGAGATACGCGATCACGATCGCCGCGGCGCCGATCGCGAAGATCAGCGGTGCGACCAGCGAATGCGCGGGACCGATCAGATGAGACCAGAGGATCGGCGGCAGCCCGGCAATCTCGCGCAGCGACGGGAACGGCGCGTAGCCGCCGACGAGCTGCGTCATTCGCCAGCGCCAGAAGAGCCAGATGACGAATGACGCCGCCGGCCAGGCGAAGCGGCGACGCGGTTCACGTTCGATGAGCAGAAAGAGCAGCGGCAGCGGCGCGTAAACCTCCTTCGCCAGCATCGCGAGGAGATAGAAGAACGATGCAGCCATCGGTCGACGCCGCCATAACAGCAAGGCAATCAGTGCGAGCACGAGCCCTTCGACGTAATGCCGAATCATCAGCGTCCGCACCGCGTACGTTGCCGCCCACGACGACGCGAAGAGCGCCGCACCGGCGGCCGCGAACTTCTCGTCAATGTGTTGACGAAGGACGAAGAAGAGCAGCACGACCGCGAGCGCCAGCGCCAGCAGCTGATGCGCATAGAAAACGACGGGCCGCACACCGAAGAGGAGATCGATCTTGTACGAGACGAGCTGCAGCGGCACGAACGTATGCGCCGCCAGATGCACGTACTCGGCAGGATTGAAAAAGAGCGACGTCAGCGGCTGGCGCTGCGCTTCGAGGACGAGCTGGGGATCGTCGTAGAGCCACCAGCCTTTGATGGCGTCGGCGTGGAGGAGGAGCGTGAAGAGAAGGATGAAGGATGAAGGATGAAGGATGAATAAAGCGCTGCGCTTCATCCCTCGGCCGTTTTCATTCATCCTTCATCCTTCATCCCTCATCCTTCAAGATCACTCTTTCACCATGATGATCAGCGTCCGATCGACGACCTGCTGCTTCGTCGGATCGAAGTACGGACGCGAGAGCGTCACGCGCGGGCGATCGCCGTTTGCGCTGATGTGTGCGCCGCGATACTTCCCCGCCGCCTTCGCCGAATCGACGTTCATGTTCATCTTCTTCAGGATCGGCTGGATGGCATCGAGATCGGTGCGAAGATCGCCGGTCCGATAGAACGCCGGCGGCGGAACGCTGGAGAGATTGCCGGTCGAATCGGGAAAAACTTTCGGGTAGCCGTTTTCCTTCGCATAGAAGGCGGCGACGTCTTCGAGCGACGCGTCGGTGTCGTAGATGACCTGCGGCGGAATCGGCTTGTGCGGATCGAGCGTGGTGCTCGCTTTTTTGAACAACTCCAGGAGCTGCGGCTGCGCCTGCGCGCCGGGATAGATGGCGAAGTCCTCTTTCTTTTCACCGCACGCAACCGCGGCGAGCAGCACGAGGAGCGGAAGTACGACTTTCTTCACTGCGGAACCTCCAGGGATTGAAATGCGAGCGGAAGATACCATTCAGCGCGTTCGCGCAAAGATGCAGTTGCGGCAGATGAAATCGGCGGGCGCCTCTTCGATGCCATAAACCCAGCGCCGGATTCGCGCCAGCTCCGGCCCCTTCAACACCTCGGCGATCGTCGACGTCGTTACATCGCCGACGATGTAGTTCTCGTCGTAGTCCTCACAACACATCACACATTTCCCATGCGGCGTGATGTGCAGATGCTGCAGCGGACGCGAGCCGACGTTGTCGCATCCGGCCAGCTTCGTGTTCTGCGCGAGCGGACGCAGACCGACGTCGAGCCAGCCGGCGCGGTCCATCACGACATGACGCTCGACGGTGAAGTGGCTGCCGGCAAAGCGCTCGCGAATCGCTTCGAAATCGCGATCGTGAACGTCGTTGCCGGTGCCGAGCACGACCATGTTCATCTGCTCGGCGAGCGGCTTGTCTTTGAGGTAATCGAGATTGCGAAGGACGACTTCGAGATGATCCGCGCCGCGATCCTGCGTGTAGCGCTCGCGATCGAGCGTCGAGAGGTTGATGCAAAGGTAGCGAAGCCCGCCCCCTTCGATGAGCGCATCGACCTTGGCCGGCGTGAAGCCGGAACCGTTGCTGAGCACGGCAACGGGAAGATCGGCGGCGAAGAGCGTGCGGACGAACGGGACGAAGCGGCGATCGAGCGTCGGCTCGTTGTAGCTCTGCAGAAAAACGGACTCAAGCGTGTCGCGATATTCGGTGAGCTGCTCGACGATGTTCTCGAACAGCGCGTCCGGCATCGCGTAATCGTCGCGCGGCGCGATCGAGACGGGACAGAAGTAACACTTCTGATTGCACGTCGTCATCGTCTCGAGCGAGACGATCTTCAGCCGCGACGCGGTGGAGAGATCGGCATCATCGGGAACGATCCAGCCGTCGCGCTCCAGCGATTCATCGCCGTCACCGGAATCGATGAACTGCCGCACCTGCGCCCACGCCGCATCGCCGCGAACGACACTCCGGTCAGTCAGCGGGTTGTAAACCCGATCCTCGTCGATATGAAGGAAGGGGTTGAGTTTCCAACGGGTTTCGGTCGCTACAGGCATTCAAAAGTCACTATACGGGCTGGCAATTCGGCGTGTCTAACGCACGCGCCTCCGTTGAATAGTCCTTAGTCCTGAGTCCTTAGTCCTGAGTGCTCGACGACGAGGGAGCTCCGCCACAACGACGCTCATCGCGCAGTGGGTCGAGCACTCAGGACTAAGGACTCAGGACTCAGGACTATTGACATCAGGAGGTCCCCATGCGAAACACCGACCGCCGATGACCCTTTCCGTCCTCTACCCCCGCTTCGCCCATCATGCGATCGAGGAGCGGTATGCGAGCTGGCAGACGCAGATGCTGCTTCGCGAGGGGGCGGGCGATCTCGTCCTTTACGATCCGGATGAGCCTGCGTCGGTCGCGGTTGCGCCGGTCAATGCCGATGTCGTCCTCGTCGTGACCGATCCGCTGCTCCTTCCTCCTCCTCGTCTCGGGCCGCGCCTTTTGAACGTGCTGCGCACGGAGCCGGGAACGGCGGCGGCGCTGCCGATCAGCAACGAAGCCGACCATCCGCAGCAGCGCCGCGGACCTTCCAGTCCGTATCTCACGCTGCGCGAACTGCAGCAGGTCACGGCGGCGATGCAGCGCGGCGCCACCGACACCGATCGCGTCACCTGGGACAAATCCGATCCGGGCGTCTATCTCTGCCGGACGGCGATGCTCGATGAATGCGACGACACGCCGCGCCGCGCGCTGACCGGCCGCGACGTCGTCGTCTCCGCCAACGATTACGTTCATCGCTGGAGCTCGCTGCGCGGCCAGACGCGACTCGATCTCCTCGCGCGCATCTCCCCTTCCGCGAAATCGGTTCTTGAATTCGGCTGCGGCGAAGCGCCGCTCGGCGAAGCGCTCAAGCAGCGGCAAAAGGTGCGCGTCGTCGGCATCGAGCTCGATCCGAAAGCGGCCGCCGTGGCGCGCAAACGGATCGACGACGTTTACTGCGGCGACGTTCGCCAGATCATCGACATCATCGACGAGAAGTTCGACTGGATCATCGGCGGCGACATCGTCGAGCATCTCGACGAGCCGTGGTCGTTCCTCATCGATCTGCGCCGCGTCTGTTCGCCGGGCGGACATCTGCTGCTCAGCCTTCCGAACATCGCCAACGCGTCGGTCATCAACGACCTCATTCACGGCCGCTTCGACTACGCGTACATGGGACTGACCTGCGTCGGCCACCTTCGCTTCTTCACGCGGCGAACGATTGAAGAGATGCTGACCATCGCCGGCTGGGAAGTAGTGGCGATCGAGCCGCAGGAAGTGGCGCCGACGCGCGGCCGCGAAGAGCTGATCGCCGCGCTCACCTCCGCGCACATGCCGTTCTCGAAAGATGATCTTCTGCCGTCCGGTTTCTACGTGACGGCGCGCAACCGCTGATGGCCTCGAGACCGCTTCGCATCGCATATTTCGTCGAAGACACCGCGCAGTCGGGCGGCGTGCGAGTCCAGCTGATGCAGGCCGATGCGCTGATCGCGCGCGGCCATCAGGTGCGGCTCGTGACGAAAGGCCTTCCGCTGACGTGGCGCTCGTCGCGCGCGGAATGGATCTACGTCGACAACTTCCTCGACTACGACGCGCGCGATGACGACTTCGTCGTCGGGACGTTCTGGGTGACGGTCGGTCCGGCCGCAACCGTCGCGTCGTCGAAGGCCGTCCATCTCTGCCAGGGTTACGAAGGGTCGTTCACCTTCTATCAGCCGATGCGCGCGGAGATCGAAGCGGCGTATCGACTTCCGCTGCCGAAGCTCGTCGTCGCGAAGTCGCTGATCCCGATCTGCGAACAGTTCACCAAAGACGTGACGTATATCGGCCAGATCGTCGAGGACGAGTTCTATCGCACCCGCGCACCGCGCGAGAACGAGCCGCTGCGCGTGCTGTTGTGCGGCGAATCGCAGGCAGACATGAAGGGAATCGATGACGGCTACGGCGCGGTCGCGCACGCGCGCTGGTTCAATCAGAAACTCGAGCTCGTCCGCGTTTCCGCATGGGCTCCGTCGCGTGAAGAGCCGCTCGATTCCGTCCAGGAGTTTCACGTCGCGCTGTCGACGCGCGAGATGACGCGGCTGATGCATTCATGCGACGTGCTGGTGGCGCCGAATCGCCGCGAGGAAGGATTCGGACTGCCGGCCGCGGAGGCACTGGCGTCGGGGATTCCGGTGGTGATGACGGAGATTCCGTCCTACCTCTCGTTCGATGAGCGGCACGACTACGCGCTCTTCGCGCCGGAAGGAAACGCCGTCGAGCTTGGCGAACGTCTCATCGAGCTGCTTGGTGATGACGGGCTGCGCGAGAAGCTGCGCGTGCGCGGACGCGAAATCGCGGAGCAGTGGCGCGCCGAGCGCGTCGCGGAAAGACTGGAAGCGTTCTTCCTGTCGCGGCGCAAATGAAACCGGTACCTGTGTGGACGCGGCCGCTTCGGCCGCGTGGGCGGGCGAAGCGCCGGCCCCACACTTGAGCTCACGGAATCAGAACCGATACTGCGGACCGACGAGCAGCAGCGAATCTTTGAAGCCGTTGCCGGCACGCGACGAGGTCACATCCTCGCTCGAGTAGTAGATGAGCCACGTCAGCCGCGGCGAGCTTTTCATCGACGCGATGAGCGCGATCTGCGGATGGTCTTCATTGCGGCCGAAGTTCGATGACGTCGTGACGTTCGTCGTGTAGTCGCGCGCTCGCGCCGTATACCGCGCGCTCAGATACAACCACGGTTTCGGAATGACCTCGGCCTGCAGCCACCACCCCTTCTCGTTGTAACTCTCCGTGGCGAGATTGATTCGCCGTTCGCCGGTGTAGACGCCGGCGCCGGGAGTGAATTTGTAGCCGAAGCCGCGGTATCGCACCGACGTTCCGAGCTCCGTGCCGGTGTTGTTGCGATTGCGATTCGCGAACGTCTGCCGGTCGTAATCGCCGTCGACGCCGAGCTGCCATTGCTTCCACAGCCGGTACGAATACTCCCCGGCGAGCGTCGTCGTGTCGGCCTGTCCGTACGTGTTGCCGACGTCGAACGACGGCGCGTTCATCCGCTGATCGATGTAGACCCGATATTGATGCACGGTGCCGGGATGACTGAGTCCGAGCCGCGCGCCGTAGCTCGTCGCAATGCCACTCTGGTCATACTTCCTCGCGCTCACGTGCGCAAAGATCTCATCCTCGGCACGGAAGCGTTTCGCATAGCGGTACTCGAGTCCGACGGCGTTGATGTCCTGTTCCGCCGACGGCACCGTCGCCTGAAAAAAATTGTTGAAGCGATACAGCTCGAGGCGGACGTCGGAGCGCGACTCCCCCGCTTTACTGGTACCGGCGGGTTGCGCGAATGCGGCGGTCGCGCTCAACAGGATGGCGGCGATGAGAATGCACCGTTTCACGTTCACGGCTGGTGTGTTGAGCAAAACGAGGACCATCCGTTACCCGCCGTACGCCGCGAGCACTTTTCGGGCGTTCTCGCGCCACGAAAACGGCCCCTGCGCATCTTCGGCGGCGCGTGCGCCGAGCCGTTTCGCGAGCGGCTCGTCGGTGAGGAAACGGATGATGGCGTCGCCGAGCGCGCCGGGGTTTTCGATCGGGACGAGCAGACCGGAAACTTCGTGCTCGATGACGTCCTGCATCGCGCCGGCGCGGCTGGCGACGATCGGTGCGCCAAACGTCTGCGCGACGTGCAGTGCGCCGCTCTGGTAGATGTCGCGGTACGGAAAGACGATGACGGACGCGAGGCGCATCCATGCAGCGACGTGTTCGGATGCGATGTACTCCGGGACCCACGTAACTGAATTCTCGATGCCGAGTTTGCGCGTCAGCTCTTTGTGCGCGTCGACGTCGAAATCGTGAAACGGATAACCGGCGAGGACGAGCCGAGCGCCGGTCTCGCGATGAATGCGCGGAAACGCTTCGAGCAAAACGTCGGTCCCTTTGTAACGCGACAGCGTGCCGAAGAAGAGCACGATCCGTTCGTGCTCACCGACACCGATTCGCCGCCGCAGTTCCGTCGCGTCGACGGACGGATCGCGCAGCTCATCGAACAGCTCTTCGTTGCCGTGGACGATCACGCTGACTTTCTTCTCCGGTACGCCGAACGTCGACGTGAACTCCTCGCGGTTGCGCTCGAAGTGGACGAAGACGCGATCGAAGAGCCGATAGATGCGGCGATAGAAAAAGCGTCGCGACGCGGAGCGATCGAAGAGACCGCCCGACTTTCCGCCGGCCGAGAACGGATGGACGTTGTGGCAGATGTCGGCGAAGAGCGGCGCTTTGCGGCGCAGGAGCATGAGCGGAAAAAGATCGGAGGGAAAACGGATGTCGCCGAGCTGCACCACGTCGGGTTTGAGCTCCCTGACGCGGCGGATGACGCGCAGCCATTCGGAGTAGTAGCTGACCGCGCGCGTGATGCGGCGGAGCTTGCGAAACAGGACGGCGATTTTGTTCGTCGACAGCTGTCCCGCCGGTTTCGGATCCCAGAGATCGATCAGCGTTTCGACTTTGAACGGATGCTCGAGCGCCGCCAGCTCGTAGTTTTTTTCGGTGATGAGCGTGACGTCGGCGCCCGCCTGCGCCATGGCGCGGCAGAGCTGGAAAACGTAATGGATCATGCCGCCTTTGCCGGCGAATTCGATGACGACGATTTTCATGCTGTGTCATCCCGAGCGTTTCGCGAGGGATCCGGGTGGGTGGTGCGCGCTGCGAGTCCCTTCCGCCCGGATCTCTCGCTGACGCTCGGGATGACGGCGGCGTACACCTCGTTCAATCGCGCAATCCACGCTGCCGTCGAAAACCGTTCGCGTGCGATCGCGCGCGCCGCATCCGACATGCGCGTGGTCGTTTCGCGATCGGCGAGCAGTCGCACGATCTCTTCGGTCAACCGTTTCGGATCGGCCGGCGGCACGAGACGTCCTGTGACGCCTTCCGCGACGATCTCCGGAATTCCGCCGACGTTCGACGCGACGACCGGTAATCCGGCGGCCATCGCTTCGAGCAGCACGGTCGGAAAAGCGTCATCGAGACTCGGATGGACGAGCAGATCGCAGCCGGGAAGAATCGCGTGCACGTCGCGCCGATAACCGGCCCATCGCACGCGATCGGCCGCCGCGCCGAGCGTGCGCGAGAGCGCCATCCACTCTTCGCGTTTCGCGCCGTCGCCGACGATCAGCAGATACGCATCCGGCACCTGCTGCACGACCGCGTCGGCGGCGGCCAGCAACATCTCGACGCCCTTTCCCTCCCGCAACACCGAGACCGTCACGGCCACGCGCGCGTCGGGAGGAATGCCGAACTCGCGCATCAGCAGCTCGCGACTCGTGGCGCGATCGCCCTCGAAACGCGCCAGCTCGATGCCGTTATGTACGGCGCGATACTTCGCCGGATCGACGCTGCGCAATTGCAGATACTGCTCGCGCAACGCGCCCGAGACCGCGATGACGGTCGACGACCAGCGATCGAGCGCGACGCGCATCAGCCAGTCGCGCGCGATCGCTCCGGTTCCCACTGTCGGCGGCGCGACGTGCAGCGACGCGATCGACGGCACGCCGGTGATACGCGAGACGAGCGCCGCCCAGGTCGCGGCGTACGTCAGATGCGCGTGAATCAATTCGATCTCGTGCTCGCGAACGAATCGCAGCAGACGGCGGAACGCGGCGACGTCGCGCAGGTTCTTCGCGCCGAGGTTCGTGAAAGGCACCTGCTCGCGCCGTACTTCCTCTTCGACGACGTTCCCGCCGATGCTCGCCAGGCAAACGACGAACAGCTCGTAACGCGACGCGTCGTAACCGCGGGTGAACGGCACCACGAGCGACTCCGCGCCGCCCATGTTGAACGAGTCGATCAGCCAGAGAAGACGGATTCTTTTGCGCGGTCGAACATCGCCGTCAGCGACCGCTCCGGCAGAAAACTGCGGAAGCGCGGCGCCAGCGTCGCCCACGCCATTCCGCGCGCCGACGCGTAGGTCTGCAGGTAACGGCGCACCGCCTGCGAGACGTGGTTCGATTCGAGAAACGTCTTCGCGAATGCCTGCTCCGGCGGCAGGCGTCGGTATCGAGTCCATGGATAGCTCTGTCCGTACGTCAGTGGAAAATGAAAGAGATCGAGCGTGGGCGGCGCGTCGGTCGCGAATCGTTCCCAGTCGACGACACCGGCCTCGCCGGACTCATTCAGGAGCAGGTTCCGCGCCCAGAAATCGCCGTGCGTCGCCGCGGTCGCGTCATGAAACTTCGCGAGCCACTTCGCGGCGGCGTCGAAATGCGCATCGACGTATCGAGATGGCGCGAGCCGATTCTGTAAATCGACATACACCGATCGTCCGGCAACCGTGCTCAGCTTCAACACTTCGACGCCATCGCGCTCGCGGTAATCGAGCACGCGCGGCACCGTCGCGCGCAGCTCCGGCGGCAACATCACCTGCAGCCGTTCGTGAACGTCAGACTCCGCGCGCAGCGACGAACCGCGTCGCACTTTCACGATCTCCGACGGTTGCGATGCACCGTCGCGAAAGAGAAACGCGATCGTCTGCGCGCGATCGCTCCCCGCGTAGTCGAGCAGCAGAATCGCCGGCACGGCCGGTTCGCCGAGCGTGTCGAAGAACTCGGTCACTTCAGGAGTGTCTCGATGCGGCCGGAGTGGCCGCATCCACAGCCGCCCCGCCGGCGAGTACGCGACGTACAGCGCATTGCGAAAGTACGCGACCGCCGGCGCGGAATCGAGCGGCACCAGGTAGCGGCCCGACCGCGCGTATCTCACGGCACCGCCTGCGGGATCGGTTCTTTCACCGCCGTCGCGCGGCGCGAAAGCAGCGTCTCTTTCGCCAGCTCGAAAATCTCCGGATCGAGGCGCCACAACGCCAGCAGATAAACAATGCCGCCGAGCGCGACGCCGGCAATCAGCTGCACGAAGCTCGGCCATGCGCCGCTCACCATTCCAAACGCCCAGAGCGCCGCCGACATCACGCCGCCCGCGATGAAGCTCGGCGCGAGCGCTTTCAGCACTTCAGGAATCGATGAATGCACGAGGCGCACGCCGATGACGAGCGTCATCGAAACCGTCAGCGTCGTGACGAGCAGCAGCGCGGTCGCCACCGCCACCGCGCCGAATCGCGCCGCGAAAATCAGCGCCGGAATGATCATCAGCGACTTGATGACCGCGAGTCCCGCGAGCAGCTTCGCGCGCCCGGTCGCTTTCAAAATGTTGCCGACATGGTTTGACAATGACCCGACGCCGACGAAGAGCGCCAGCATCCGCAGGATCGGCGTCGCGTCAATCCACTTCGGCCCGAAGAAGGCGAGCACGATCGGTTTCGCGAGGAAGAAGAGTCCGAGCGACGCCGGCACCGTCATCGCAGAAACGTATCGCGTCGCGCGCAGAAACGGCGTGCGCAAACTCTCCCCTGCCGCGTGAATTTTCGCGAACGCGGGAAAGAGCACTTTGCTCAGCGCATACAGCGCAACCACGACACCCGCCTCGGGGATTTTCGACGCCATCTGATAGAGGCCGAGCGCGGTGATGCCGAGGTAGCGGCCGACGACCGTGAGATCGGCGTCGGACGTGATCGCGTTGATGACGTTCACGATGATGATGCCGCGGCCGTAGCCGAGCATCGGCCGGAGCAGTTCCCGCGGAAAGCTCCACGTCGGACGCCACGGCACGATCAGCCAGAGCGAAACCGTCGAGACGGTCAGGCCGGCGATGTGTCCCCACACGAGGCTCCACGCGCCGAATCCGAAGTACGCGAGGACGATCGCGACGCTCGCTTTGACGGCCGCCAGTCCGAATTCCGGAATGGCGCGCGCGCGGAATCGCAGATCCTTCTGCGCGAGCGCGTCGTGCGTCGTGCCGAGGAACTTGATGATGAAACTGAGGGCAAGCGCGCGAACGATCGCCGTTCCCTGCGGCGCGTGAAAAAACTCGGCGACGAATGGCGCGAGCACGAGAGTGATCAGGCACCAGAAGATGCCGGCAACGAGATTGATGACGAACGTGATCTGCGCGGCGTCATCGCGGCGATCGGGCCAGTAGACGAGCGCCATGCCGGAGCCGAGGTCGCCGATCGATTCCGCGTACGTCATGTACGCCATGGCGAACGCCAGCAGTCCGAACTCGCGCGGCACGAGAATGCGCGCGAGGAGGCTGATGCCGACGAGCGTGACGACTTTCGAGCCGGCGGTGGAAAGGAACGCCCACATCGCGGCCGACGCGGTCGCGCGTCCCATCCGCTTGCGCGGCTCCGCGGTCACGCGTCGAGACTCCCGACGATCACATTTTCGAGCACGCGCCGCCGCCACCATCCGCGCACGCCGGCCTGGCCGGCGCCGTGCGCGAGGATCTGCAGCGACTTGGCGAGCGTGAAGAGACGCAGCGCCTCTTCATCGCGCGGCGCGCCGCCGAAATAGCCGTCGAGGAATCGCGCGGCGAGTTGCTCGAACGCCCCGCGCAGAATCGGATATGAAAAACAGAGCCGCAGATGCACGAGGAAGTACGCGGCATCTTCGATCGCCAGCCCTTCGCGGAATCCTTCGAAGTCGATCACTTCGACCACGCGCGCGCCGATGTAGATGTTGCCCGGCCAGTAGTCGCCATGATGCCCGACGACCGGACATGGCCGGCCGGCGACGCGAGCTTCAAGGCGCCGCAACGTTGCGATGATCGATCGGCGTGCTCTTCGCACGCGATGGCTCGCGGCGCAGACGAGCTCGAGATCGTTCAGCGCCAGCACGACGATCGCCGTCAGCAGGTGACGGCCATCCTCCTCGATCGTCATCTCCTGCTGCATGACGCGCAGCCACGTTCCTGCGCGGCGGAGCGGCGTCGCCACGCGGCGCAATGCGCCGCGGTTGCGCGCTTCGCGCAGCAGTTCGGCAAGCGACTTTCCGCGCGCGCGATCCATGATCACGCTGGCGTTCGTCTGATCGAGCTGCAGCGCGCGCGGCACCGTATAACCGACCTGCGCCGTCGCCTCGGCGACCATCGCGTTCATCCGCAGACGAAGCGTCGTCATCACGTCGAACTCGTGCCGCGCGCGATCGACGGCCGGCGCCGATTCGCCGCGGCGCGAGCGCTGTTGCTTCACGATCAGATCGCGGTTGGCGACGCCGTCGGACGCCGTGATCTCGGCGACGACGGAGTCGCGGCGCTGATGCAGGCAACGGACGCCGACCGTTCGCAGCCGCAGTTCCGGCCAGCCGGTGGACGTCACCGCGTCCGCTTTTTCTTTCGGTACTTCGCTGTGGCGATCAACGAGCTCGACCAGGTCGGCAACGCAGCGGCGAACGTCAAACTCCTCGTGCACTTTTTCCTGTCCGGAGCGGCCGAGCGTGGCGCGCAGCTCCGGATTCTCGATGAGCCGCCGGATCGAGATCGCGAGCTGATCGGAGTTGGTGGCGTCGACGAGAATGCCGCTCAATTCGTTGCGCACGAGCTCCGGGATTCCGGAGATCGCCGAAGCAATGACCGGCACGCCGGACGCCATCGCTTCCATCAGCGAGATCGGGATGCCGTCCATCTGCCCGTCGCGCGCGATGACGCTCGGCAGCACGAAAACGTCGCTCTCGCTGATCAGCCGCGCCACTTCATGCTGCGGCCGCGCGCCGAGGAGCTTGACGCGATCGGCAACGCTCTGGCGCTCGATCCATTTCTCCAGCGCGCGCCGGCGCGGACCGTTGCCGACGATCGAGCAATCAACGTCGATCCCTTCTTTCTTCAGACGCGCGATCGCATCGACGAGATACGAGAGCCCTTTGAACGGACTGAGCGTGGCGACGGTGATGACCTGCGGCCGCGGCTGCTGATGCCGCGATCGCGCCTGCGCCTCTTCGTACACTTCCGGGTTCACGCCGATGTGCACGACTTCGACTTTGTTGGCGGTTTCCTCCGGATAGAGTCCGTTCAGAAACGCTTTGTTGAAGGTGGAGACGGCGCGGACAAACTTCGCGCGCCGCAGTTTCTCGCGCAGAAAAAGCCGCTGCACGAAGATGTCGGGGCCGTGCACCGTGAAGCTGTAGGTGATGTCGCTGAGCGACGAGATGATGTACGCCATCATCGCGGCGTTCGTCGCGAAGTGCGCGTGCACATGCCGCACGCCCGCCCGCGGCAGGTCCTCAGCGAGGTAGACCGACTTCGGAAACATCGCCATCGTCCGCAGCAGAATCGACGGCCGCAAAATCGAGTGCGCGGTGACGCGGAAGAAGAGCTTCACGTACGCGACCGGATCGGCAAAGAAGCGGCGGACGTTCGCCATCGCGATCGACGTCGAGAACAGCGGCGTGTAGAGCGCGCGGCGGAGCCACGGTTTCGCTTCTTCGTGCATCACGCCGTCGTGATGACGGATGAGCGGCACGAGGACGACCGGCTGTCCGTGTCGTTCGAGCTCGTTGATCTCGCGCAGGATGTACGTTTCGTTGAGAACCGGAAAACGCGACACGAGCACGCCGATGAGATCGCGCACGCGAGGACTCGCGGAGTTTGCTGCAGTCGCCTGCGTTTCGACGGCGGCGGTCACGCGATTGCCTCCAGCTCCGGCCGCGAGCGCAGGCGTTCGACCGCGGCGGCGAAGCCGAGGACGATCCAGAGGTAGCGCTGATACGCGCCGTGAAGGAAGACGCTCGTCAGCAGGTAACCGGAAAGCGCAACCGCGATGCCGGCCACGATGATCGCGAGCTCGCGCCTCCCCTGTTCTTCGAAGTCACGGCGCGATTGATAGAGCGAAACAAACGCGATCGTCATCGCCGCAACGAACAGTGAGAGACCGACGACGCCGGTCTCGGCGGCGATCTGCATGTAGAGCGTGTGCGGAAACTGTTCGATGCCGGGCTCGTCGTATTGCGGCGCGGAGGAGCCGGCGATCGCGGAGTAACGGTCGTAGCGCGCGCTGAAGTTCGCGGCACCGACGCCGAGGTATGGATGATCGAGAAACATCTGCCATGCGGTGGCGAGCACGAGCGCACGCTTTTCGAGCGACGCGTCGCGAACAACGCTCGTCTGCGTTCCGCCGGGAAGCAGCAGTTCGACCGTGACGAGACGCGCCCTGACGTCGGGCGGCATCACGATGAGCACCATCAGCAGCGCGGCGACGCCGGCGGCGGCGATGTGCGCCACACGCACGCGAAGTGAAACGAGCAGGATCACGGTCATCACTGCCAGTGCGAGCATCGCGCCGCGTGAATAGGTCAGCAGCGTGATCGCGCCGATGAGCAACGCCGCGGCAGCGAAGAGCAGGCGGCGGATCGCGCCGCGTGTGACGATCGCGCCGACCACCGCGAGCGGCAGCGCAATCAGGAGAATCTGCCCGTAAAAGTTCGGGTCGTTGATCGGTCCGGCGATGCGCGCGCCGGAGACGTCGCTGTAAATCGTCCCGGTCTGCACCGAGGCGAATCCGAAGAACTCCTGGTCGTAGCGGCCGGTCGCGATCTGAAACAGGGAGAGCAACGCGAGGCAGCTGGCGGTGAAGACGATCGCAGCGATCCCCTGCCGCAGCGACGTCCAGCTCGCGGCGATCATCGCGACGAGCAGATAGATCGCGAATCCTTTTCCCGCTTCGGTCACACGCTGATCGGCGAGCAACGTGTCCTTCGCCCAGAGCGTGCTGGCGAAGAGCACGTACACGTAAAGAAAGAGGAGCAGTGTCAGAGGAGTGGTGACCGCGGACAGCGGATGAAGACGGCGGCGCTGCAACCAGACCGCGATCGCGAGGACGCCGATGAGCGGCTGGAGCATCGACGGCAGGCCGGTCGCGCGCGTCACGAGATCGGAAGCATTCGCATAAACGATGACGACGAGCACGGCGAGGCCGAACGAGAGCGGAATGTGCTGACGCAGACGCCACACGAGCGCCAGTGCGACGAGCGCGATCGCGGCGAAGAGCACGACGAAGAGAAGCGCGTGCGCCCTCACGACGAGCTCCGGTGCCAGCGCGACGACGAGCGTTGCGGCAGCGGCGCGCATCGTCAGAACCCGGCGGTTCGGAGACGGCGACTGAAACGCTCGCTGCCCCACGCGAGCATCGCGCCGATCAGAAGTCCGAGAATGAAGCCGGCGGCGATCGTCCGGCCAACGCGCGGAGTGGACGGCTCCGCCGGCGGCGTCGCCGCGGAGACGGTCGTGATGCCGTAGACCTTGTACATCTGCAGCGTCTGCGCGGCGATGATTTTCGGAACGCGATTGGCGAGCTCGGCCGCGCGCGCCGGATCGTCTCCTTCCACTTCGATGCGGAAGAGATTCGTGTTCGGCATGACGCGCGAATCGATGATGTATTCGCCCTGCGAATCCTGCGGCGGCAGCGACGCGAGCACCTGCGCATGCGTGAGCGGCGTCGTCGCCAGCACCGCGACGGTGGCGATGATGTTGCGCCGCTCGAGCGAGTCGACGGTGCGCAAAAGATCGCCGGTTTGCAGCGCTTCGTTCGGCATCAGCGCGGCGATGGCGACCGCGCGATAACGCTTCGGCTGCAGCTCGGCCAGCGCCCACGCGCTCAGCGTCACCACCACCGTTGCCACGACGACGATCTGCCATCGATGGCGAATGCGGCGAACGGCTTCGGCTGCGCTGTCCGTCGCCACTTCCGTCGGAACCGGCATGCTCGTCAAACCGCTCCCTTCGCGGTCAGCACCACTTCAACCGTCTCGAGAAGAATTCGGAGGTCGAGTCCGACACTCCAGCGATCGACGTAACGCCGATCGAGCTGCATCCGTTTGATGTCGCTGCAATTGCTGCGGCCGCTGACCTGCCACAGTCCGGTGATGCCGGGCGGCGTGGCGAAGCGGCGAAGCTGATTGCGGCGCGGCAGCTTGTCGAGATCGGAGACCAGCAGCGGCCGCGGACCGACCATGCTCATCGTTCCTTCGAGCACGTTGAACAGCTGCGGCAGTTCATCGAGACTGTATTTGCGGATGAACGCGCCGACCGGCGTGATGCGCGGATCGTTTTTCAGTTTCAGGAACGACGTGCCCGACTGTTCGGCGAGCTCTTTTTCTTTCAGCTCCGAGCCGGAGAACATCGAACGGAACTTGTACATCTCGAACTGATTGCAGCGGAATCCGATGCGCCGCTGCCGGAAGATGAGCGGTCCTTCGCTCGTCAGTTTCACGGCGAGCGCGACGGCGATCAGCACCGGCGAAAGAAGGACGATGAAGAAGATGGCCATCACGATGTCGATGGCGCGCTTGGCGCGCGCGCCGATCGGATGACGCGTCCGAAGATCGAAGAAGTAGGCGCCCGGACCGGCCTGATCGAGAAAGACGATGCCGGTGGCGCGCCGCGCAGTCCGGACGAGCTTCGCTTCGCGCCGGCGATGGAGACTGCCGCTCCGCTCGAGCGGCTCGTATTCAAAGTGATATGTGGTCGAGGTCATTGCCCCATAACTCGCTGAAGACGTAAGTCATCAGCGGCACAGAGCAAAACCGTCGCCAGATTTGCGTCATCCCGAGCGCAGCGAGGGATTCGGGCGGAAGGGACTCGCGGCGCGCCCCACCCGCCCGGATTCTTCGCTGACGCTCAGAATGACGTCCGGCCTAGTGGCCGGCGACCCGTCCGCGCATCAGAACCGGCGCCGATGAGACCGGCGCGCCCGCGCTCGGCCACGCCATCGCGGTGACGGCCGATTCATTGCCGGCCGCGTCGACCGCGCTGACCTGATACGAGTAGACGCCGTTCGGCGTCACGGCGCCGTCGAGGTACGAAGACGTCGACGACGTCGCGATCAGCACGCTGTTGCGGTAGATGCGATAGCCGGTCACGCCGATGTTGTCGACCGATGCGGTCCACGTCAGCGTCATCGAGCTGAGGGCGTGCGTCACGTTGAGGTTCGTCGGAACGGTCGGCGCAAGCGCGTCGGCCGCAACGGCGCTGCTGAACTGGTGCGCGCCGATGTCGAACAGCGCCGGACGCGCGGTCCCGAAGTAATCGGCCGACACGCCGGTGACGCTGATTCCCTTCTGCAGGTTCGGCGAACCGGTGGTGATCTTGTAGTCGATTGCGCGCGTGCCGCCGGCGTTCGCGAGCATCGGGTTCGCGATCACGTCGCCCGATCCCGCTGCCGAGCCGGCCGGGCCGCCGTACCAGTTGTTGTTGCGATACGTCACGCCGCCACCGGCGACCGAAGCCATCGTGCCGCCGGCCGGCGCGAAGAAGATGTTGTTCTGCACCACGCTGTTCGCGTGCGTCGACGAGTCGATGCTCAGCAGCCGCGACGCGCCGTAGATCGTATTGTTCGCGATCGTCGTGTTTTTGATCCCGCCGCCGAGGTCGTAATTGCCGTAGTAGATGCCGTAGTTGCTGTTGAGCACGATGTTGTTCGTGATCGTGTTGTCGGTCAGCGGATTCGAGGTCGAGTACGCCTCGTTCGCCATGCCGATGCCGTGCGCCGGCAGACCGTTGCGGTAGTAGCGGCTGTTCGACGTGCTGTAAATCAGGTTGCCGTCGAGCTTCGTGAACCGCGCATTGTCGAGATACATCTCGACGCTGTAGTTGTCGAAGACCTCGTTGCCGGTGGCGACGCCGTTGTCGCTGAGAACGAAGACGATTCCTTCGCCGTCGTTGTTGTAGACCTTGTTGTTGGTGACGCGGCCGCGGTCGGTGTTTTGCACGCCGATCGTCTGCGACCAGCCGCCGCTCGTCGTGTGGTACTGATTCTCGAGCACGGTGTTCGTGACGGTGTTGCCGGAGATGGTGACGTCGGCGGCGGTGCCGAAGGTCGAGTAGCCGCTGTAGATGCCGCCCTTCACGCAATTGTGAACGTTGTTATTAACGATGCGGATGTTGCGCGCGCCCCATGCACAGATGCCGATCTTGCTCGAGTTGCGAACATCGAAACCGTTGAGCTCGACGTACTGGCCGGTGATCGTGACGAGGTCGGCGGCCGTCGTGCCGGTGCCGTCGATGACCGCGGTCTCGCCCGGGTACGGCTGAAAGACGATCATCGAGGCCGCTGCGCCGGTCGATCCGATTTTGACGAGCTGGTTGTAGACGCCGCCGCGAACCTGCACGACATCGCCTGCTTTGGCGAGCGCGGCAGCTTTGGTGATCGTGGCGAGCGGAGCGGAGACGGAGGTTCCTGCACTGGTATCGCTGCCGGTCGTGGCGACGTAGAGCGTCGTGGCGCTGGCGGAGCCTGCCAGAAGAAGGCCGGCAGCTGCGATGCGGGTGGCGGAAATGAAACGAACCATCTCTCGGGCCTCCAGGCGATCACGTTTCGCCGAGGCCCTTTCGGGAGATGACTGAGAGACTCACACTGCCGCCAATGCACGGAACCGCGAGTTCTCTCGGTCACGTTCGGCAGCCCGGCGGTCTGAGTAAAGCGTCAGATCCGTGGCTTTGCGTCCCCCCGTCGCCGGAGGTTTGCCTTTGTCGTGTGATCGTGAATATTTGTTATTCGCAACTAACGAACGACGAGTGTACGGTATTTCGCTTTCGATCACAATAACTTCATTCTCCCGAGAGCGAACGCGACCGTAAGCAGGTGGCACGAATCTCGAAACCGAGCCCGTCTTCGAAGGAGATTTAACCAATGAATCGAAAGCTGTCGTTCCTCGCGGTGTTCCTGGTCCTGTTCGGTCTCGCCTGCGGCTCGATGAATCGAGTGCTGCCGAGCAACGTCGATGCGAAAGCAATGGAAGCGGACGTCCGCAGCAAGATCGCGGAAGCCGTCCCGTCGAAGACGTTCGCGGTTGAAGTGCAGGTCGACAATCACGCCGTCGTCACGCTGGAAGGCCACGCCGACAACTCGGGCGACGTCGCAAAGATCGTCGACGCCGCGAAAAGCGTCAGTGGCGTCACGCGCGTCATCAACCACATCCACGTCCAATAAAGAGACGCTGACTATGGGGTCAGGTCTGTAAAAATAAGTTGGCGCGGGGCCGCGTAA
>JAXDJV010000023.1:0-129642 GCA_034667465.1 Acidobacteriota bacterium
CGGGCGGGGCGCGCTATCGCCGGCTTCGCGCCCCGCCCGCCCGGATCCTTCGCACACGCTCAGGATGACATCCGCATCCTCGTCTTCCGCTCCGCCCGCCCGCACATCTTCGCCGCCGGCGCTGACATGGCGGAGATGTCGCGCTTCAACGCGCGCGACGCCGCGGAGTTCGCGACACTCGGCCAGGAGCTCTTCGCGACGATCGAACGATTGCCGTTCATCACTGTCGCGCTGATCGACGGCGACTGCTTCGGCGGCGCACTCGATCTCGTCCTCTCATTCGATCTCCGCTTCGCGACGCCGCGCTCCCGCTTCTCGCATCCCGGCGCAAAGCTCGGCATCGTCACCGGCTTCGGCGGAACCTCGCGCTGGCGAAAAGTGCTCGCCCCTCCCGCCGGGCGTCGTCTGTTCCTGGCTAACGAAGTGCTGTCGTCATCGGAAGTGCTCGCCGTCGGCCTCGTCGATCGCGTCGCCGATTCGTTCGATGAGGAGCTGGCGCGCCTCGCGACACTCGATCCGTCGACGACCAGGTTTCTGAAGGAACTGACGCGCGTTTCGGACGGGCTGACGCAGCCGCAGGTGATGATGTTCGCGGAGCGCCTGGGACATCTATACTTCGGCGCCTGACGCATGGAAACGCTCGACACACATCTCGATCCCGCCTCCGACGATTTCCGCCAGAATGCGGCTCGCCTCCAATCGCTCGTCGATGAGCTGAACGCGCGCCTCGTCACCGCGAAGCAGGGCGGCGGTCCGAAGTATCTCGCGCGTCATGTCGAGCAGGGGAAGATGCCGCCGCGCGAACGGATCGCGTCGCTGCTCGATCCCGATACGCCGTTCCTCGAATTCTCCACGCTCGCCGCGAACGGCATGTACGACGACGAAGCGCCGGCGGCCGGGATCATCACCGGCGTCGGACGGATTCAGGGCCGCGAATGTCTGATCATCGCCAATGACGCGACGGTGAAAGGCGGCACCTACTTTCCGATCACCGTGAAGAAACATCTGCGCGCACAGGAAGTGGCGCTGCAGAACAATCTGCCGTGCGTCTACCTCGTCGATTCCGGCGGCGCGTTTCTTCCGCTGCAGGCCGACGTCTTTCCCGATCGCGAACACTTCGGTCGCATCTTCTACAACCAGGCGGTGATGTCGGCCGCCGAGATTCCGCAGATCTCCGCCGTGATGGGCTCGTGCACCGCGGGCGGCGCGTACGTTCCGGCGATGTCGGACGAAGCGGTCATCGTCAAAAACACCGGCACGATCTTCCTCGGCGGCCCGCCGCTTGTGAAAGCGGCGACCGGCGAAGAGGTGACCGCTGAAGAGCTCGGCGGCGCCGACGTCCACACGCGGATCAGCGGAGTCGCCGACCACTTCGCGGAAGACGATCCGCACGCCATCTCCATCATCCGCAACATCGTCGAGAACCTGCGCGTCGACAAGCACGAACCGGAAACGCGCATCGAGCCGGAAGCGCCGCTCTACGATCCGAAAGAACTGTACGGCGTGATTCCGCGCGATCTTCGCAAGCCGTACGACGTCCGCGAAGTGATCGCGCGCATCGTCGACGGCTCGCGCTTCCAGGAGTTCAAGGAGCGCTACGCGACGACGCTCGTCACCGGCTTCGCGCGCATCTTCGGCTACAAGGTCGGCATCCTCGCCAACAACGGCGTGCTCTTTTCGGAGTCGGCGCTGAAGGCAACGCACTTCATCGAGCTCTGCAATCAGCGGCGCATCCCGCTCGTTTTTCTGCAGAACATCACCGGCTTCATGGTCGGACGGCAGTACGAGCGCGGCGGCATCGCAAAGGATGGCGCAAAAATGGTGCACGCCGTCGCCAACGCCAGCGTGCCGAAGTTCACCGTGATCATCGGCGGCTCGTTCGGCGCCGGCAATTACGGGATGTGCGGCCGCGCGTATTCGCCGCGCTTTCTCTGGATGTGGCCGAACGCGCGCATCTCCGTGATGGGCGGCGAGCAGGCCGCCAACGTGCTGACGACCGTGAAGCGCGATCAGCTCGCGCGCGCCGGCAAAGAGTTGTCCGCCGAGGAAGAGCGCGCCATCGCCGATCCGGTGCTCGCCAAGTACGAGACCGAAGGGAGCCCGTACTACTCGACCGCGCGACTCTGGGACGACGGCGTCATCGATCCCGCCGACACTCGCACATACCTCGGGCTCGGTCTCTCGATCGCGTACAACACGCCGATCGCGGCGCCGCGGTTCGGCGTTTTCCGGATGTAGAGAGCGGGCAGGGAAGATGGCGACGCCATTTCCGAGCTGGGTCAAACCGGCATTCATCTCGACCGCGGCCGTCATCGCCATCGCGTACGGCTGGTCGAGCTACACGCAGCGTTTCGCCCTGACCAACGAGCCGGACGCGGCGAAGGACACCGGTGCGGTGCGCGTCGAGAGCAGTTTCTCGCAACGCGATCTTTCGCCCGGCGACGATGTGAAGCTGAATGTTGTGATCACGAATCGTTCGTCGAGCACGCTGACGAATCCGTGGACGGTGGTGGAGACACCGGGACTGCTCGGCGATCGGATATTGCCTCGAATCGCGAACGTCGATCCAGGGGAACGGCAGAGCAACACGTTCGAGTTGCACGCCGGCCGCGCTCAGGGACAGTTCCGTTCGCGTGTGACCGTTGGCTGGACGGCGAACGGTCAGCCGGTCGTCGCGTTTCTGACGCCGCCGACGGTCGCCGTTCGCAATCTGCCCGCGCGCGCAACGTGGATCGCCGCTGCCATTCAGGCGCTCAGCAAAGATCTCGCGCTGCCGATCATCGTCGTCATCCTCGCTGCGATCTTCAAGCGCGCCGAAGAAGAAGAGAAGCTGGCGCGTGAAGACCGGCAGCGCGACGACGATCGCATCAGCGAAACGTGGCGATTGTTGCTGCCGCGCCATCACGACAACGCGACGCTTTTCTATCTGCCGCTGCTCGGTGCGATCGGACAGTTCCGGACTGCGTATGCCGATTACGCGAAGCACAACCGCTCCGCCGACGTGCGGAAAGCATTCTTTTTCTTCCTGCTCGTCTTCTGGCGGATGCGTCGTCTGCAGGCGAAGATCGGCGGCCTCCACTTCAAGAATCGTGACGGCGAGAAAGTCGCGGCGCTGACCTGGAACATCGTCATCAGACAGGCCGAGCTCACGTTCATCGACCGCGCGCTTCGCGACGTCGCCGTCGATTCGCTCTCAGCCGACGAGAATCCGGTCAGCTATGCCGTCTACGTGAAGAAGCTCGAGTACCGATCGCCGCACCGCGAGCTGCGCGAGCGATTCATCGCGTGGCGGACGGTTCCGGCAGCTCCGCAGCCGCATGTGCGCCTGACGCTGAAGGACATCGACGGGCTGCTCGGTTTCTTCTACGCGCTGACGAGTTTCGAATGCAACCGGCCGTACGAATACTGGTACGGAGCGAAGCCCGATTTCCCGGCCGAGGCGGTTGCGAGCTTCGTGGCCCAGCCGCTTTTCCTGGAGCCGCTGCTCGCGGAATTGCGTGCTCATCTGCGCAGTTATCTCGATGCGATCAAGGACAAGTACGAGATCGCGGAGATCACGTGGCATGCCCCTTGATCGTTTTTGACACCACGCCATCGCTGCAGTACCTTGATTGGCGTCGGAGGCTTAAATATGGCTACCGAGATTGTGACTTAAGGCGCAATGCCTGACGTCCTTGAGCGCAGAGCTTCGGCTCTGCGCTTTCGTTTTTGCCCACCGTTCATGACGTAGACTACCGCTCCGCGTCATGCCTGCTGAAACCTGGTTCCTCTTCGACCTCGGCAACACCGTCATCAAGCTCGCGTACGAGCGCGTGCTGGAGAACCTTCGCCGCCAGTCGAAGATGACGCGCGATGAGCTCGTCGACCTGCTCGAGCAGGCCGGTGGTTATCGCGACCTGGAGCGCGGCGCGATCACCTTCTGGGAGTTCTACGAGTTCCTCTGCGATCGCGCCGGCTATCGCGGTTCCATCCGCGAGTTTCACGATCTCTGGAGCGACTTTTTCGACGGACCGATCCTCGGCATCGAAGACGTGCTCGAGCGCGTGCGTGCGCGGTATCGCGTGGCGTTTCTATCCAACACGAACGAGATTCACGCCGAGCTGATCCCGCGCCGATTTGCCGCGCTCTTTCGCAAAGACGATCGTTTCGTCTTCTCGTATCGCTTCCGCGTCGCCAAGCCCGATCCGGAGTTTTTCCGGCGCGCGCTCGAAGTGGTCGGCGCGCTCGCCCATCACACGATCTACGTCGATGATCTCGTCGAGAACGTCATCGCCGCGCGCTCGCTCGGCATGAAGGCGTTTCAGTTCCGCGATTCGATGACGCTCCTGCAGGAGCTCGAGAGCGAAGAGCTGTTGCCGCCGGTCTGACAGCCGTCACTCGATTAGTGCGCTCCTCACGCTCTTCGTCAGCCAGTCATCGCCGTACCACTGGCGATGGAACTGTTTGAGCGCGTCGCGCTCGCCTGAGCCGGCCGGCGCTTTCTTTCCGCTGGTGCTGTGGAAGAGTTTCGGGAACGTGCCGAGGACGAAGGCGAAGTTGCGCTTCGCATACTCCTCGCCGACGCGCGTGAATGACGCGCCGTCGATCGAGAACTTCTGCACGCCTTTGTACGACAGCTCGACGCGCGTGAACTTCTTCTCTTTCAGCTTCTTCGCGAACTCGAGGAATGCCGTGTGGACGTCGATCGGCGTCTGCTTCACGCTCACCGACTTCAGGTCGTACACGACCACGCCAGGCACGACCCAGTATTCGTAGTGCGCCGAGACTTCCATGCCGTTGAACGCGGCGTTCTCTTTCAGCACGTCGTTCATCGGCTGCTGGAGGAGCAGCATGTTCGCCGTGTAGCCGATCACGGCGGCGATCAGCGGCGTGCCGACGAAAACGAGCCGCTTGCCGCGCAGGCTCGGGATCGCAATCGAGACGCGCTCGAGACGCATCTGACGGCCGATCATCGACCAAAAGCGGCGCTTCTTTTTCACGCCGGTCTCATCGAGCTCCGGCGGCTCCGCGGGAATCGCGTAATAGATGATCGAGAGCAGCAGACCGGCAGCGATCGAAACGAGTCCGACCTGTCGGAAGACCAGCAGAGCGGCGAGGCCGAAGATGTACGCGATCCAGCTCGCGTAATTCACGCGCGCGCGAAGTCGCGTGGCGCGATCGCGGAAGTAATCGTCGTTGACGATCTCGGAGCAATGCTGGCAGCGGATGGCGTTCGACGGAATCTCGCCGCCGCAGAAACGGCAGTGATAAACGGTCTGGTCCGCGGCGCGGCGTTTCGCACCGGCGAAGTCCTCGGAACGGCGTTTTTTGTTGTCCTGCTGAAGCTTCATCAGCAGCAGGCCGCAGCTCGTGCAGGAGGATGCGCCCGGCTCGGCTAAGGAGTTGCATTCGGGGCAGCGCATAGATGCAGCCTACTGCAAACGGTTGGCCATCGTATGAAAAGTTATTAGGGGCGAGCCATGAGGTATGGGGTATGAGGTATGGGGTATGGGTAGAGGCCGCTTTTACTCATGCCTCATTGCTCATGCCTCATCCCTATCGCCGCCCAAACCGGCGCTCGATATTGAACCCGAGATGCAGATCGCCACGGTCGAGGGCGGCACCCTGATACGTCGTCGTCACGTACTGATCGGCCATCGTCGAATTGCTGTTCGTCAGCATGATCTCGAAGTAGTGGCCGCCGATGGCGCGCTTCAGTCCGAGCGCCCAGCCGAAATCGCCGCGCGTCGAATCCGGCAGATCGCGATTCTTCGGGATGAACTCGCCGACGATGCTCAGCGCCGGACGAACCATGATGGCGATGCCGACCGGCATGTTCGTGGCATGATCGAAGAGCGCCTGCGAGCTCGAGCCCGAAACGGCGCGGCCCGCATTCGTGACGAACATCGGCAGCGCGAAGATCTCCGCGCGATTGCCGAGCTGCCGCGAAATGATCAGCTGCGCGAAGAACGACGTCCGGTCTTTCAGATTCTGTTCGGTGCGCCAGTCGGCGCCGCCGCGCACCGCGAGCGCGAACGGAATCGCCGCCGCCTGCTGCACGACGATGTACTTCGCCGCGAGCTCGATGTCGTCGAGCGCGTTGCTGCGCATGAACGAGAACTGCAGATCGGGATGCGGCGCATACGACAGACCGAGCGCGACGTCGGCGTTGCTGTCGAGACCGAAGAGCGTGTGAATGCGATCGCTGCCGCTGCCCTGATCGATCGATTGATTGAATCGGTGCGTGAACTTCACTTCCCACGTTCCCTCGGACGGGATGTGCGAAGTCGGCAATGTCAGCAAAGTGTCGCCGAGCGGAATCGGCGCGATGGGCGTGTAGCGGTTCTGCGCGGCGGCGGTCAGCGCGATGAGCATCGCCGCGCCGGCGCACGCGATCGTCTTAATCATTCGGAGCACCTCGGCGAATCCAGTCGCGGACCAGTTTGAGTTGCGCGTCCGACAGGTACGGTCCGCCCTGCGGCATCCGGTCGCCGGTGATGCCGGCGCCAGTGATCTTGCGATAGAGATACGAATTGGCGGGATCGTTCGGCGCAACGCGCATCAGCTGCGGCATTTCGACGCTCGGAACTCCGACGACCGCCGCGTACGCGCGGCCTGCCGTGAGGACCTGCTGCGATTGCTGGCCGAGCGTGTCGTGGCAGCCGAGGCGCGCGCAGGTGGGGGTGAAAACCTCGGATTGCACGCGGGTGAACGTCGCCGTTTGATCGATCGGATCGCCGCCGCTGCCGGATCCGGGGTCGGTCGGCAATTCCTTCAACCTGCCACAGCCGGCAACGAGGATCGCAAGGAAGAGAAGGCCTCGTTTCATGCGGCGAAAGGTTAACACGTCAACAAAAAACGGACGGCCGCTAGGCCGTCCGTTTTCACGATTGTGACTGGACTACTGCTTAGTCCGCTCGCACGTTTTCGCTTCGCCGTCTTTGTGCGCGCACGTCGCCTTCGCGCACTCCTTCTTATCTTTCTTGCACTCGGCGCCCTTCGGGCAACTCGCAGACGTCTTGTCGCACTTGCGAGTTTCGCCGGCGGTGGCGACGAGCGGAACGAGCGTGAGCGCGGCGATCAACAGATAACGAGCTTTCATTTTTGATTTCTCCATTCATTCGAACTGCGTGTGCAGGAAGCGGCGGCGCACGGGTATCAAATGCGGAGCTGAATCGTGTCGAGCGGTGCGTAGTACGTCGAGCGCTCGATGCGATGCTCGACGATCGGGGATGACTGCAGGCGTGCGATGCGCGGCGCAGCGTGCGACGGCACGGCCGGAATGACGAGCAGGGGCTGGAGCGTGACGACCGGCGTCTGGACGGTGAGCGTCGTGCGCGCGCAACATGGATGCAGCGTCGCATGGCGCGGCACGTGCGGCATTTGCGCGCTGTAACAGATCAGCGGCAGCGGTGCGCCGATCATCGCCAGCATCAGCACGATCGCGGCAATGCTCTTCACTCGCATGTTCTTCAATAGTACGGCCGGGCGGTCAGACGGTTCCGGCAGCGCTCAAACGTTCGTGTGAACGTGTGGCCGTGGGCGCGGCTACAATGCCCGCCCCAATGCAACCCAACGTCTATAAATTCGGCGGGACGTCGGTCGGCTCCGCCGAGGCGACTCGCCTCGCGCTGACCCGTATTCGCGAGGCGGCGCCGAACGTCGTATCCGTCGTTTCCGCGGCGAACGGCATCACCGATCTGCTCCTTTCCGCCGCGCGCGACGCCCAGCGCGGGAACGTCGCCGAAGCGCGCGCGGCAGGGGAGGCGTACGCGACGCGTCATCGCGAGCTCATTCGTCTGTTGATCGCGACGCCGCACGTTGTCGATGAGCTGGAGCGCGAGCTCGACGCGTCGACACACGAACTGATGTCGATGTGCGAGAGCATCGCCGTGCTCCGCGAGCTGACGCCGCGAACACTCGATGCGATCGGCGCGCGCGGCGAACGGATGATGGCGTCGATTTTCACCGCCGCGTTGCGCGAAGGTGGAACCGGCGCGACGCTCATCGACGCCACCGACGTCATCGCCACCGAGCGCCGCCACGGTTCGCTCTGGCCGGCCTTCGATCGCTGCGAAGAGGCAGCGCAACGGCTCATCCTGCCGGAGCTCGAGCAGGGACGCGTCGTCATCCTTCCCGGTTTCATCGGACGCGGCGTCGATGGCGAAGTAGTCACGCTCGGACGCGGCGGCTCCGACTTCTCCGCCGCGATCATCGCGCGCGCGGTTTCGGCGTCGGCGCTCACGCTCTGGAAAGAGGTCGATGGATTGATGACCGCCGATCCGCGCGTCGTCGCCGATGCGCGCGTCGTGCCGGAGCTGCACTATCGCGAAGCCGGCGAGCTCGCGTACTACGGCGCGAAAGTGCTCCATCCGCGGACGATGATTCCGCTCGTCGATCGCGGCATCCCGCTGCACGTTCGCAACTCGTTCAATCACTCGTTCTCCGGCACGCGCATCGGCGCCGACGTTTCGTCGGGCGCGTTTCCGGTGAAGGCGCTGACCGCCGTGCATGGACAGGCGCTGATCTCCGTTGAAGGCAGCGGCATGATCGGCGTTCCCGGCATCGCCGCGCGGACGTTCGCGGCGCTGTCGGCCGGCGGGCATTCCGTCTCGATGATCAGTCAGGCGTCGAGCGAAGCGAGCATCTGTCTCGTCGTCCCGGAAAGCGAATCGGACGACGCCATCCGCGCGCTGCGCGAGACGTTCGCGTTCGAGCTGCAGGCGAAACTGATCGACACCGTCGCCGCCGAGGCGAACATCGCGCTCGTCGCGGTCGTCGGCCTCGGCATGCGCGGCACGCCCGGCATTGCCGCGCGAACATTCACTGCGCTGAGCAACGCACACGTGAACGTCATCTCGATCGCGCAGGGCTCGTCGGAACTGAACATCACCATCGCCATTCGCGAGTCGGACGTCGCTGCCGCAATCACGTCGCTGCACGCCGAGTTTCAACTCGAGAAGCTTCGTCCGCTGCGTCGCCGCGACCGCTACGAATCGTCGCTTGCGCTCATCGGCTTCGGCCAGATCGGCCGCGCGCTGGCGCGTCAGATCATCAGTCAGGAATCGTACTTCCGCCACGACCTCGGCATCCGGCTGCGCAACGTCGCGCTCGCCGATCGATCGGGCCTGCGCGTCAGCGAAGAAGGCTTCACGTCCGATGAGCTGCAGGAACTGATCATTCAGAAGGAAGGCGGCGCGAGCCTGACGACGCGCGGCGAACCGTCGACCGTCGCGTCGCTCACCGACGAACTGCGCGAGCACGTTTTCACGATGCCGTCGTCGCGCTCGATTGTCGTAGATCTCACCGCCGACGAGACCGCGCCGCTGTTGATGGAAGCGTTGCGCCGTCGTTGTCACGTCGTCGTCGCGAACAAGAAGCCGCTCGCGGTCGCGCAGCGCGACTACGACGAGATGATGTCGCTGGCGCGCGAGAACAACGTCTCGATTCGATATGAAGCGACGGTCGGCGCCGGACTGCCGATCCTCGATTCACTCGCGAAGCTGCGCGAGGCGGGCGATGAAGTCGAGACGATCCTCGGCTGTCTCTCCGGCACGATCGGCTATCTGATGACGCAGCTCGAAGACGGCGTCGCGTATTCGGATGCAGTCCGCCACGCGCACGCGCTCGGCTACACCGAGCCTGATCCGCGCGATGATCTCTCCGGCACCGACGTCGCGCGCAAAGCGCTGATCCTCGCGCGCACGCTCGGACGCAAACTCGATCTGAGCGACATCGCCGTCGAGCCGCTCTTCGCGAACGAGTTGAGCGACGACGATCCGCAGCGTTTCATCGAGAAGCTGAAGCAGATGGATGCGGAGATGGCGGAACGCGTTCGCAGCGCGCGCGCCGCACGTGAAGTGCTGCGTTACGTGGCGCGGCTGGAACGCGATCGAATCACGGTCGGACTCGAATCGCTGCCGGAAAACGGACCGATGGGACGGCTGCGCGGCACCGACAATCAGATCGTGCTGCGGACGAAGCGCTATCAGACGAATCCGCTCATCGTGACCGGACCGGGCGCCGGCGCGGAAGTGACGGCGTCGGGCGTATTGAACGACGTCGTAGCGATCACGATGCGATGAAGAGCGCGACCGTTTTCGTCCCCGCGTCGATCGGCAACGTCGGACCTGGTTTCGACGTGCTCGGCCTCGCCATCGACGGCATCGGCGATCGCGTTTCGATCGAGCTGCGCGAGTCTCCTCGCGATTCGGTCACGGTCAGCGGCCGCGATGCGGAACAGGTTCCGACCGAGGCCACGCGTAACGTTGCGGCTGTCGCCGCGCGCGCGTTTCTCGATGTCGCAAAGTACGAAGGCGGCGCGGCGATCCATGTCGAAAAAGGGCTGGCGCTCTCCGGCGGAATGGGCGGGAGCGCGGCCAGCAGCGTCGGCGGCGCGGCGGCAGCTTCGTTCGCGTTGTTCGATGAGTTACGCGTCGATGACGTCATCCGCGCCGCGCTCGCCGGCGAGGCGCTCGTCTCCGGACGCCATCTCGACAACATCCTGCCGCAGACGATCGGCGGCCTGGCGCTGACGCGTTCCGTCGATCCGCTCGACTACGTCGCGCTCGCCGTGCGCGAGAACTGGTGGGCGGCGCTCGTCACGCCGGCGGTGCGCGTCGAAACGCGATCGGCGCGATCGATTCTCTCGATGCAGATCGAGCGCGCGGTCTTCATCGAACAGATGGCGAACGTCGCGGCGATGGTTCACGCGTTCGCGAACGGTGATGGTGCCCTGCTCCGTCGCGCGCTCGACGATCGTTACGCCGAGCCGGCGCGCAAAACGCTCATCCCGCATTTCGACGACGTGAAGCGCGCCGCGCTCGACGCCGGTTCGATCGGCTGTTCGATCAGCGGCTCGGGTCCGACTGTTTTCGCGATCGCGGAAAATGAAGCCGCCGCGCAACGCTGCGGCGACGCGATGGCGCGCGCGTTCGGCAGCATCGCGTCGACGACGCATTGCGGACCGATCGCACGCGAAGGGGCGCGGCGCATATGACGACGTTTCAGGAATGGCTGGAGTGCATCGCCTGCCGGACGCGCTTCGATCCGCTCGAAGTTCATTACGACTGCGATCGCTGCGGCGGACTGTTGTCGCTCGAACGAAGCGAAGGGTGGGCGAGCGGTCTCGGGCCGTCGCTCTTCGACTCGCGGCTCGCGTCGCGCACGGACATCGATCGGAGCGGCGTCTGGCGTTTTCGTGAAGCGGTCATGAGCGTCGCTGATGAGCAAATCGTCACGCACCCCGAAGGCGGCACGCATCTCTATTCGCGCGCCGCGCTTTCCGCGTGGGGCGGTGTCGAGGCGCTGTCGTTCAAACACGAAGGGGAGAATCCGACCGGCTCGTTCAAGGATCGCGGCATGACCGCCGCGACGACGCAGGCGCGCCGCGTCAAGGCGCGCGCGGTTGCGTGCGCATCGACCGGCAACACCAGCTCGTCGCTCGCGGCGTACGCGGCGCAGGCGGGCATGCGCGCGATCGTCTTCGTGCCGGCGGGAAAAGTCGCGGCCGGAAAACTCGCGCAGACGCTCGCGTACGGCGCGCTCGTGCTGCAGGTCCGCGGCGATTTCGACGCCGCGATGAAGCTCGTCAACGAAGCGTCGCGCGCGCTCGGCATCTATCTGCTCAACTCGATCAATCCGTTTCGCATCGAAGGGCAGAAGACGATCGCGTGGGAACTGCTCCAGGATCTCAGCTGGAACGCCCCCGACTGGATCGCGCTCCCGGCCGGCAACCTCGGCAACACGAGCGCGTTCGGCAAAGCGCTGAAGGAAGCATACGAAGCCGGCTGGATCGATCGCGTTCCTCGCCTTGCGTCAATTCAGGCAAGCGGCGCGAACCCGTTCTTCCGCGGCTACGTCGAGCAATTCCGCAATCGCCATCGCATGACGCCCGAGACCGTCGCGACCGCCATCCGCATCGGCGATCCGGTCAGCTGGGAGCGCGCGCGCCTCGCGATCGAATACACGCAAGGCGTCGTCGAACAGGTAACCGATGAAGAGCTGCTCGCCGCGAAGCGAGCCATCGACGAAGCCGGCATCGGCTGCGAGCCCGCGTCCGCCTGTTCCCTCGCCGGCGTTCGCAAACTGCGCGAAGCGGGAACGATCGGCGCCGGCGAACGCGTCATCTGCATCCTCACCGGCAATGTCCTGAAGGATCCCGACATCATCCTCAAAGCCGATCGCGAATCGCAGCTCCGCGAAATCTACCCCACCCTCGCCGAAGTGGAAAAGGCAATAAAAGGGGGTCACATCTGACAGTTTGACTTTACGGACGTAAAGTCAAACTGTCAGATGTGACCCCCTTTTATTTACTTGCCGAGGATGGCGTTTTTGAAGTCTTCGCCGGGGCCGGGTTTCGGGCCGATCCAGGTGTTGAGAATCGCGTCGGCGACCGCTTTGCCGCCCAGCGTTCCTTTGCTCTTCCCGTTCACTTCCACCGTGGTGCCGATGCCGGGGACGTACGTCAGCACGATGCGGTGTCCGCTCTCCATGCTCTCCATCCACGTCGCGAGCGTTTTGAACGCGGTCCGCACTTCGGCGGAGGCGTTCGGCGTGTTGTCGGCGAGACCTTCGCTCCACGCTTCGGCGATCTTGTCCTTGTCGACGCCGAAGACGAAGTGCATGACCATGCGGCGCGGCGCGTCGGCGGCGAGGATCGCCGCGGGACTGGACTGTTTCGCGTTGAGGTAGAGAGCGCCCGCGTAGACTTTGATGAAGAATTTCTTGCGCAGCCCGGCGCCGTTGAGAACGAGCGTCTGTCCGTTGACGGTGACCTTCTCTTCGAGCTTGACGCCGCCGACCGTGGCCGCATCAGCGACCGCCGCGGAAAGCGCGAGAGTGGTGGCGAGAACAATTCGGGTAAATGCCCGCATGCAGTTTCCTCCGTTTTTCCTGTGAAGCGTGCCGATGATTGTACGCTGGCGAGGTGAAGGTCGCCGTCGGTCCCTTCGCCGCGCTGCGGCGATACGTAAGCCGCGAGTTCGCCGAGACCTTCGCGTTGCTGCGCGATCGTCACGGCTGGCAGCTTCGCGAGCTCGAAGAGCCACTCGACGCCGGACGCGGCGACGTCATCCTCTTCTGGGAGTCATATGACTCCGTCATCCGCCACGTGAACGACGGCGCGCGCGTCTACGTGATGACCGACGATCTGCACGGCGATCGTTATCCGATGGCGCAGGCGCTGGCGCTCGCCGATGGCGTCCTGTCGACCTACGCACCGCGCCTCGCCGACTTCTTCCCATCCCTTCACGCGTCGCACGTCACCTGGATTCCGCACGCCGCGAGCAGCGACTTTCTGCTGCCGGTCAACGAGTCGCCGCGTCCCGTCGTCTTCGTCAGCGGCGCGATGAGCCGTCTTTATCCGCTGCGCCGCGCGATGAGCGAAGTGGCGTCGCGGCGTCCCGAGCTTGCGCACGTTCACGAACATCCCGGCTATCGATGTGACTACGACCACGATCGCGATCCGCGCGTTGGTCGCGGTTACGCGCAGGCGATGGGAAGCTGTCTCGCCGCCTTCACCGATGGTCTGCTGCATCGCTATCTCGTCGCGAAGTTTTTCGAGATTCCCGCTACCGGCGCGCTGCTGATCGCCGATCGCGCCGTCGCGCCACAGCTCGCGCGACTTGGATTCGATGACGGCGTCCACTACATCAGCGCGTCAGCGGGCGATCTCGAATCCGTCATCGAGCGCGTGCTCGACGATCCCAATCGCGGAGAGATCGACGCCATCCGTTTTCGCGGCCACGCGCTCGTCCATCAGCGCCATACGACGGCACATCGGGCGAGAGAGATCGACACGGCGTGCGCGTAAACGGCTAGACTCTTTGTCCGTGACGATTCCTGCCGACAAACGTGCCGAAGCCGAGATTGCACTGAAAGAGTTCTGCGAAAAGCACTCGTCCGCTGAGGTGGCGGATCGGATGCGATACGCGTACGAGTTCGCGTCGAACTCCGCGTTGCTCGTCGAGCAGCGCCCTTCCTTCATGAACCCGAGCGAATGGTCGTCGAAGCTGGTTGCGAAGTTCCGCTACTCGGAATCGCGCAACGCCTGGTCGCTCTACTGGAAAGACGCCGACGATCGCTGGCATCGACTGACGAACGTGAAGATCGAGCCCGACATCCGGACGCTGCTCAAATCGGTCATCGACGATCCGCTCGGCGTCTTCTGGGGCTGAGCCGGCACATTCCGTTCTTGACTGCTACCTCAAGCCGGCCTACTCTCACTTGCGTTCCGACAACGCGGCCTCGCAACAGATATCCCCCGATCCACATCGAAGGAGGACTGTTCATGCGGTTGACTCGTTCCCTGGTCGTCGCCCTGCTCGCCCTTTCCGCCGCCGGTTCGCTCTACGCGCAGTGTGGCGTGGAACGATGGACCATCAAGACCGGAACCGACTCCGGCGCTTCGTCGATCAACCTCAGCTCGTGGGTCTCGTCGACGATCTACAACATGCAGCAGTCGGCGCATCCCGCATCGCTGCCGGCGACGACGCGCATCGCGCCGCGTGAGACGACGCAGTACAGTCTGAGCGGAACGCTCACCAAGTACGTGAAGGAAGGCGATTCCGACTACCACCTCGTGATCCAGGATTCCGCCGGACGGACGATGATCGTCGAGATTCCGGCGCCGAACTGCGTCGGAGCCGGCAGCCCGTTCGGGACCCGTATCTCCAACGCGCGCAGCCAGTTCGATGCGAAGTTCACCGCCACGACGTCATTCAAGTCGACGTCGACCGCGGTGACGGTGCGAGGCATCGGCTTCTGGGATTTCCTCCACGGCCAGACCGGCACGGCGCCGAACGGCATCGAGATCCATCCGGTTCTCAACATCACTTTCGGCGGCGCGGCATCGATCGACGGCGGTGAAGAAACCGCGCCGGTTGACGATCCGGCGAACGCCGTCAAATACCCGGCCGACGTCGTCGCAGATGAAGACGGCGGACGCGTTCGCGTCTTCCGCGGCGGCGAGATTCTCGGCGACGCGCTCTTCCACGGCGGCGCCGTCGTCGAAGCGCCGTCGGTGAACGTGATCTTCGTCGGCAACAACTTCAGCGACGAAGAGACGCGGACGGTCATGCACAGCGTCCGCGGCATCAACGCCGATTCCCGTTTCCAGGAGTTGTCGCGCTACGGCGTGCGGACGTTCGGCATGCACGTGAACTCGCGCAACATCGCTGACGCCGGCCGCGAGATCACCGACCTCGGCATTCAGCGCGCGCTGTCGAACGCCGTCGAAGCGGGCAGCATTCAGCACGTCGACGAGAACACGCTCTACGTCGTCGTCCTCGATCGCGACACCGACGCGTCGCTCGCGACCAACCGCGACTGGCTGTCGTATCACTCGCAGTTCCATCCGACCGAGCTGCCGATGAACTACGTCGTCGTGCGCGGCGGACTCGATCCCGAACATCTGCGTGAAGCGATCACCGCCAGCGTTTTCCGCGCGCTCGTGAATCCGGCCGGGAACGGCTGGTTCTAGCGCGCGTGCAGAAAATCATCGGAGCCATCGCCGCAACCCTGCTGCTGTCGCAGGGTTGCGGTGTTTACGTGCCGCGCCACGCGTTTAACATCGCGCGCGATAACCAGCTGCACATCGACAAGCTGCGCGTCGGCCAGACGCTCGCGGAAGTGGAGCGGATCATGGGACACCCGCCCGAGCGCCGCAACGCGCGCGTCCGCTTCGACGGAATCTCGATCGAAGAGTGGAGCTACATCAGCGACTACGTCCGCCGGATGGATACGACGATCACGTTTGTCGGCGGAAAGGTCGACGAGATTCGCGCCACGCCGTGGGTGGAGAAGGATTAGCTGTCATCCCGAGCGTCGCGAGGGATCCGGGTGTGCGGCGCGCGCGACAACCGTTCCGCGCTCCTCCCACCCGGATCCCTCGCTCCGCTCGGGATGACAGCGCCTTTAGAATGGCGCGCCATGCGTGCGGCCGACTATCGACGCGAATTCCGTGAGCTCTTCCGGCTCGCTGCTCCCGTTGCGGCCGCGCAGGCCGGCACGCAGATGATGGGACTCGTCGATGTGGCCGTGCTCGGCCGCCTCGGCGCGCGCGAGCTTGCGGCGTCCGGCGTCGGCAACGCAGTCTTCTTCGCCTTTTCGGTCATCGGTACCGGCATCGTGCTCGGCATCGATCCGCTCGTGGCGCAGGCGGTCGGCGCGGGCGATCATGTCCGCGCGCGACGCGCGCTCTGGCAGGGAGTCTGGCTCGCCATCTCCGTCTCCGCGGCGCTCACGCTCATCATGGCGCTCGGCGCGTGGGCGCTGCCGCTCGTCGGCGCGCCGGACCTCACCGAAGACGCACGCATCTTTCTCCTCGTCCGGACGACCAGCCTGCTGCCGCTGCTGCTCTTTTTCGTCGGGCGTTCCTATCTGCAGGCGTACGGCCGTACGCGCCCACTGCTCGTGGCGATGATCGCGGCGAACATCCTCAACTTTTTCGGCGATCTCGTGCTCGTCTTCGGCGGACATTCGCTGCCGCCGTGGACAGGTCCGCTTCGCCGCACTCCGGCGCTGCACGTCGGCGGCGCGGCTCTGGCGACGACGCTCTGCACGATTCTCGAAGTGCTGATCCTGCTCGTGCCGCTGCGGCAAATGTCGCGCGCGATGGCATTGCCGGCGCACGTCGATCATCGCTGGAACCGCCGAGACGTCGCGCAGGCGTTTCACATCGGCTTGCCGATCGGACTGCATATGGGAGCGGAGGTCGGCATCTTCGCGCTCGTCGCGCTGCTCGCCGCGCGCGTCGGCACACTGCAACTCGCCGCGCATCAGGTGGCGATCGGTCTCGCGTCCTTCACCTTCACGATCGCACTCGGCGTTGCCGCGGCGGGAGCGGTGCGCGTCGGCATCGCGGTCGGCGCGCGCGACGCGCTTGCGACGCGTCGCGCGGGACACATCGCCTTCATCGGCGGCGCGCTCGTGATGGGAACGAGTGCCGCGCTCTTCGCGCTGATCCCGCGCTCGCTGGCGCGACTCGTCACCGATCAGGAAAGCGTCATTGCCACCGCGGCGCCGCTGCTGCTCGTCGTCGCGGTCTTTCAGTTGTCGGACGGCATTCAGGCCGTCGGCGCCGGTGTGCTGCGCGGCGCCGGCGACACGAAATACACGCTCTACGCGAATCTCTTCGGCCACTGGTGTATCGGTCTGCCGACCGCGCTGCTCCTCGGCTTCGCCGGCGGCTACGGCGTCGTCGGACTGTGGTGGGGACTCTGCACCGGACTGACGGTCGTCGCCGGGTTGCTCTTCGTCCGATTCGAGCGGCTGTCGCGCTCGACGATCGAGCCGGTCTTCAACCCTTCCTGAAATCGCCTGATGACGCGTTCACGTGTAGCTCTCGAACACGAACGGACCGTCGCCGAGGTCGATGGAGAACTCGCGCTGCGCAATGTTGCTGAGTTCTTCGGACGCGAACGGCTCTTCGGCGAGGACGCCTTCGCGATAGCGCGCGAGGAGATTGCCGCGCAGGATCGTTCGCTCCTCGCGACGTGCGCGCTGGATCGTCAGCGAGCGGCGGAAGATCGACGCCGGATGCGTCGACGTGTAGTGATTCGCGATCTCGACGTCGGCCGCGGTCTGCCGATCGAGCGCGAATTCGTAGAAGTCGTCGACGCCCGACGCGTCGCGCATGTCGAGTACCCAGAGCTCGCCGTCGCGGCGGAGCGAGTAGGTGAGCCCGCCCTGTTCCGACGTCGCGCCTTCTTCGAGCTGCATCGGTTCGAGCAGCCCGGCCGCGCCGAAGCCGACGTCGGCGATCCATCGCTCGCCGCCCATGTTGACGAGGAGCAGCACGTGCGTTCGCGACCAGCCGGCCGGCGGTCCGCGCCGCACGCGCGCGAGCAGCACGCGCGTATCGAACCCGACCTCGCGCAGTGCCGCGTCGAACAGCGTGTTCTGCTCGAAGCAGTAACCGCCGCGCCCTTCATCGAGAAACTTTCGTTCGAGCGCAGGCAGCGAAAGGTCGATGCCGCGCCCGCGCTGAATGTCGAGATTCTCGAAAAGGAACGTGTCGCGATGACGGCGATGCAGGTCGTGGAGCGCGTCGAGGTTCGCCGAGGACGGCGCGTTCGCGTTAATTCGCCTGAGGTAATCGTCGAACCGCATGACGGGATTGTAGAGCGTCCGCGCCAGGTCTCATTCGATTCGCACATTCCTGTTCTCACTCATCGCTGTCGCTCACGCCGCACCTGTTTTTGCCCCGACAACATTTCAGATTTCGGCGTCAGCGGAGGCAGCGGCAATGGCCGGATGCAGTCCCGCGTGTTTCAGGGACAGCCAGGCTCCGTGGGCGCGGGCAGGTGGATCTACGAATACCGGCTTTTCTCTCGTCGTGGTAGGTAATTCCGCGCGGGCGTCCCTCTATAGATAAGGTTTATTCACCGCCATGTCTACGACCGCCGGCGCTTCGCGCCGTGAGGAACACCTCGAGGTGTGGTGCGACCGGCTCGGCTCTTCGCAGCCCGAGGCGGTGCGGTTGCTCTCTGCGCTGGAAGCGATCGGCATCGACAGTTACCCGGCGCCTGCTTCCGCCCGCGGCTCGGGCCTCATCCTTTTCGACGCGGTCACGCCGGAAGTCCGGTCGCGCATTCGCGAGCGCAGTGCGGGCGGCACCGAACGCGTCATCGCTCTGGCGATGCAGCGCGATGCGCTCGGCGGCGGGGTCGGGTGGGAGCTGCTGCACATCGGCGCCAGCGACGCGCTGCAGTTCGGCGATCCGGCGGCGACGGCCGAGGCGCTTGCGGCGCGCTTCCGGCGCTGGCAGGCGGTCGATCGCATCGTCGAATCGCCGCTCGTCGAGGCCAACCTCGCCGGTGAAAGCGCCGCCTGGCGAACGTTCCTCCGGCGCGTCGTCGACGTCGCGAAATTCAGCTCGATGCCGATTCTCATTCGCGGCGAGAGCGGCACCGGCAAGGAGCTCGTCGCTCGACTGATCCACACGCTCGACGCGCGGCCCGACAAGAAAGAGCTCGTGGTGCTCGACTGTACGACGGTCGTGCCGGAGTTATCGGGCAGCGAATTTTTCGGACATGAGCGCGGCGCGTATACCGGCGCCGCCGGCGCGCGCGATGGCGCGTTCGCGCTCGCGGACGGCGGCACGCTCTTTCTCGATGAAGTCGGCGAGCTGCCGCTGCGGCTGCAGGCCGAACTGCTGCGCGTCGTGCAGGAAGGAACGTACAAGCGCGTCGGCGGCAACACGTGGCAGCGCACGCGTTTCCGCCTCGTCTGCGCAACGCATCGCGATCTCGAGCAGCAGATGCAGGCCGGACGTTTCCGCCGCGATTTCTATTACCGCATCGCGGCGTGGACGTGCCGCCTGCCATCGCTGCACGAGCGACGCGACGACGTGCCCGCGCTCGTCCGCCATTTTCTGCGGCAATGTTTTCAGGGACGGCCGGTGCCGCCGCTCGACGCCGCGGTCGCGGAGCTGTTCGTCGCGCGCGACTATCCGGGCAATGTTCGCGACCTGCGTCACCTCGTCGAATGCATCGCGTGGCGGCATGTCGGCGATGGACCGATCACGCTCTACGACGTGCCGGAAGAAGAGCGGCCCGACGGCAGCACTGAAAATTCAATCGCCCCGGCCGGTGAAATGTTCGAGCAGGCGGCGCGTCTCGCGCTGCATTGCGGCATGGGACTGAAGGAGATTTCGAACGCGGCCGCCGATGCGTCGGTGCGACTGGCGCTCGACATCGAGCACGGCAACGTCGGCCGCGCCGCCGAGCGACTCGGCATCACCGACCGTGGACTGCAAAAGCGGCGCGCGCTCTGGCGGCGGAAAGAGCCGGAGGGCGACGCAACAGCCTCGTGATCGTGCCGCCGAGCACGATCCGCTCGTCCGCGGGCCGCAGTCCGAGCGCGCGAACTTTGTAAAGCTCGACGCCGGGATGCAGCCACGGTCCGTCAGAGCCGAAGATGATTTTGTGTGGGCCTGCGCGCGCGACCGCTTCGCGCAGGAGGTCGAATCGCCGCACGCCTGACGTGTCGGTGTAGACGTTCGGATGGCGCGAGAGGATGTCGATGAGCGAGCGCTGCGCGGCCCAGTCATCGCCGAAGCTGCCGAGGTGCGGAATGATGAAGTTCACGTCGCGATACTCGGTGGCGAGCAGCTCGACCGCGGAGACTTCGCCCATCACGTCATAAAGAATCGGCAGCGACCACGCGCGGGCGGCGTCGCAGATCTCACGCGAGATCCGCGCATCGTGTCGATGGACTTTGATGCCTCGGAAACCGTGCCGCTGAACCGCCTCCGCGATCAGCTCCGCGATACGTCCGCGATCGCGCTCTGCGTTCACGAACGCGAGTCCGACATACCGCTGCGGCCATCGACGAACGATCGCCGCGACTTCGCGATTGGCGGCGCGGTAATCCGAATGAAACGCCGCCATCAGCACGGTGCGATCGATTCCCGCCGCCGCCGCGCGGCGCGCGTAGTCGGAAAGCCGGGCCGCGGTGTCCCACGGCCCGGTGAATCCGTCTCCGCTGCCGGCGTGGCAGTGACCATCGACGATCATCGCCGCTGCCGCGCCAGCTGTTGCTGCATGAGGATGGCCGGTTCCGTTGCATCGACTTCACGACTCGAAGTCGCAACCGGCGTGACGCCAAGATCGACACCAGTGACGGCGTGGTACGCGTGGATGTAGCGCTGAATCTCGGTCTTCCAGAACTGCGCCCAGCCGCGCGCTTCGTTCTCGTTGTCGGCGACGCTCCAGTCGCCGTAGCGAATCGACAGCAGGATCTGTTCGCCGTGCACCGCGAGGTCGCGGAAGTGCGTGACCGACGTATCAGTCCAGCCCATGAGCCGCTTCATCGAATCGACGACACTCATCCACGGCTCGGCGTACGGAACCATCGGACGTGCACCGAGGAACTCGCGCATTTCGCGACGCGAGAGAATCCATTGCTGCATCATCATTTCGGCGCGCGCCGTCCACGTGAGGCCGCGGAACTGGTTGTGCGCTCCCTCGGCGAGAATCAGATGCACTTCGCGCAATGCGTTGAGCAGCGGGAAACCGTCGGCGCGAATGGTGAGGTTCGATGCGCGCTCGTAGAAGATCGCCGCGTGATGCAGCAGCGCGTGGAACGCGGCGAGGAACTTCGAACGATCGTCGGCGACGCGCATCGTCGGCACCGCTTTTCCGATCAGTGAGAGGCCGTACTCGTGACGATATTCATACGCGCGGCGAGCGACCGTCAGCCGATGATCCTCATCCTGTACGTAGCCCCAGAAGATGTGCGACAGCGGCCGCAGCGGATGCATCTCGAGGTTCGCGAGCGGCTCGCGATCGCCGGGACCGCGCTTGTTCTGGAAGCGAAGGCTGATGGCGTTGATGGCCTGCACCATCATTCCGTGCTCGTGCCAGAGCGACCAGTAGAGCTCGATCGCGCACGGATGCAGGACCTTGTCTGCGATGGGCGCGGTGCTGCAGAACGGACTCGGACCGATGTCGTTGAAGGCCTCGGTGATTCGATGGAGGTACGGCAGCATGCCTTCCGTGTCTTTGAGGTAGTTCTTCAGATCGTCGACGAGGTCGCGCTCCACGCCGAGACCGAGCCGGCCATCCTCGACTTCATAGCCGGTGAGGTCGAACACCGTTGCACAGCGATCCATCAGGAACACTTCGGTCGCGGCTTTCAGGACTTTGTAGCTGTCGACGCCGTTCAGCAGATGCGGCGGGAGCTTGGCGTGACCTGCGGCATCGGGACAGAGGATGCTGTTGACGTATTTCTCGTAGACGCTGAAGGACAGCGCCTGCGTGCCTTTGTGAATCGCCGCCCAGAGACCCTGCGCCGTCGTGTGGCCGATCGACGACTCCTGCAGGTTGACGTCGACGGAACCGATGCGCAGCGGCGCCTGGGGCCATGAGTTGATGTCGACGATTTCGCGCTCGGTCCCGTTGTCGACGAAGGGCGCCGGTTTCGGCTCGGCGAGATCGATAGTTGGTGCCGGCGGCGAAGCAGGATTGTCGGGAACGTTCACCGGGGGAACCGGTCCGCCGGCCGTGTCATCTGATTTCTTAGGCATGTGTGTCTCCTTTTCTTCGTGTCAGGCGGCGAGCGCCGGCGTGTGGGTGCGCGGAAGTCGGGTGTCGCGCAGCGAGCGCGCCAGCGCCCACCGCGTCAGTAACTGCGCGACGGTGCGGCTCTCGCGTTCGGGTGTGAGCAGACGATCCTGTTTCGCCTGTCCGAGCACCGCGAGCGCGAGCGTCGGCGAAAGCGATTGCAGGCCGTCGACGAGCGGACGCGACTCGCGAAAGATGCGGCGAAGCCGCGCGGGCGTTCGCTCCGCCAGCTCGAATGCGCTCGCGAACGGACGTCCTTTCATCGTCGCCGGCCGATGCGCCGCGAGCAGGCGCAGGAACTCCGGCATGGTCGCTTCAAGCGCGGCGATGATTTGCAGCCGTTGCGGATCGAGACCGGTGCGCGGATAGAACGACTCCCACATCGCGATCATCCGCGCCCATTGAGGATCGGGATGCAGCATCGCGCCGGCGGCGGCAGAGAGTTTCACCCGAATCCACGGAAACGGATGCGGATCCTCGGTGTCGAGCCGGAAGACGATGGCGCGCGGCAGGCTGACGACGTTGATCAGTCCCTGCGTCGCGGCGATTCCCAGCTTTCCGACCGACCAGAAATCGGCAGCGATCTCGGAGATCCAGCGCTCCCACAACTGCCATGCGACGAGTTGCGCGGTCGGGCTTTGGCGCTGTTCCGCCTGCAGCTCCGCACGCAATCGCGGCAGCAGATCGAGCAGCGCCGCCGCCTGGTGACCGACTTCGTGCACGAGCGACGACGCCACGCCGCTGCCGAGCATCCGTTCGCGCGGCATTCGGATGACGGCGACCGGATTGTTGCCGCCGCCCGGCAAACGCGCGCGGACGCGGCGAATCGCGGCGCCATGTCCGCGGTCGAGATAGGTGATGACCGGTGGACGCGGGAAAGAATCGTCGCCGCCGACGGCCAGCGCATCATCGGCGACGACGTCGAGACCGCCGAGCCAGACGCCGTTGCCGACTTCGGCGCGCAGGTTCAGCGCGTCCGCGAAGATGTCGAACTGCGTCAGCGCGACGTTGAAGCGCAGCTTCAGGATTGCGAAGCGATGCTGCGCATGCGCAGCGCTCGCACCGCGTCCCTGCGGCGTTCGCAGCCACTGAATGTAATCGTTGATGCGGTGGCGCAGCCGGCGACGTCCATCGATCAGATAGTGCTCGATGGCGTGCGCCGCTTCGTCGGAGATTCGCGCCGCGGAGACCATCGGCATCGCCAGTGCGAACGGCTGCACGGTGGCGAGCCGCGTCTGCAGCGCGCGCGCTTCGAGCGCCAGCGTTGCGGCGGCGTAAGAAGAGAGCGCCATCAGAAGGCTCCGAGAATTTGCAGACGGTTGCCGGACCGGATCCACCGGCCTGACATCGGCCGTCGCGACACGGGACGGATGAGACCAGGCGCGTATTCACGCGCGGCCTGCGCAATTGCGCCGCGCGCGACACGCCACGGATCGGCGTACGGCGGCGCGGAGCCGGCGTTCCTCGCGGCGACGCAGGCGAGGCGAACGAACTGCTTCGCCACTTCGAGCTCCTGCTCCGCCTCCGGCAGCGTTTCGTCGACTTCGAAGAGGCGCGTGGCGAGCGAGCCGAGCTTGCCGCCGATCTGCGCGCCGATCGGTCCGCCGAAAAATCCGCCCGCGACTTTGCCGGCGATCGGCAGCAGTGTTTTCGCGAGCGGCTTGACGAACCTTCCTGCGTTCTTGAGGAGCTTCTTGAAGAACTCCTCGAGCTCCGCTTCACCGGAAAGCGTCAGCAGTTCCTGGGCGAGCTCGAGCTCCTGTTCCTGCGACATTTCGCCGCTGAGCTCGCGGTCTTCCGATTGCGTTTCATACGCTTCGGAATCGTAAGTTCTGAGTGTGCGATCGAGATCGTGCATGGCGTTCTCCGTTCCTCACAATCCGACGACGACGATGCGGCGGCCGCGGCGGAACCAGCGGCCGGTGGAGGGACGCGCGCCGTTGCCGGGACAGCTGCCGCCGCCGAGGCTCGCGACGAGACCGGGGGCGTGACGCTGCGCTGCGCTGGCGAGCGCTTTCTGTGCGATCGCCTGCGGATTGCCGGCGCGCGGCGAGGAGGCGACGTTGTTCGCCGCGGTGGTCGAGAGACGGACGAACTGCTTCGCCATCTCGAACTCGCGGTCTTCGCCGCTCATCCCTTCGAGCTCGAGCCCGAAGATGCTGCTCGCGAGGTTGCCGGCCTGCGTGCCGATCTGACCTCCGCGATTGCCGCCGAAGAAACTGCCGATCGCTTCGCCGCCGAGCGGCAGCGCTTTCTTCGCCGTGTCGCGCAGCAGCCCTTTCAGCTTTTGACCGGCCGGCGTGTTCAGCACGCCTTTCACGCCTTTCAGCAGCTTGCCGAAAAACTCGTCGAGCTCACGTTCGCCCGAGATCGAAAGCAATTCGGCGGCGAGCTCCAGTTCGCGATCTTCGCCTTCGTAATTGCTCTCGTGAAAATTCTCGTACTGGCTCTCGTGATAGCTCTCGCCTTCCCCTTCGCCGAGAAACTCGAACTCCCCTTCGAACTCGTCTGTCTCAAATGCGTTCCCGTTCATGTGTCCTCCGTTTCGGAGCGCACATGGAGCAACGGCAGGGCCACCGTAACTTACTGATTTATCGTTGCTTCCGATGAACGTAAGTTCGTGCGGAGGGATGGAACGGCCTTGCGGGGCGAAGATTGGTTCGCCTTCGACGCGAGCGCGTCGAGCACGGCGCGGCCGACCGCTTCGACGACCGGCACGACCACCGAGTTGCCGAACTGTTTGTAGGCCTGCGTATCTGAGACGACGATCTCGAACGAGTCGGGATAGCCCATCAGCCGCGCACATTCGCGCGGCGTGAGCCGGCGCGGAGTGGCGGCGCCGCGTCGCGGGATGAGGATCTCGGAACCGTCTTTGTAGTAACGCGCGCTGAGCGTGCGCGTGATGCCGTCGAGCTTCGCGAGGCCGAAGCCGAAGCCGTTGCCGGCCGCCTGATGTTTGCGCGCGTAATCCTGCAGGTACTGCCACAGCTTGTCGCTGAGGCCGTACTTCGCGGCGACCCCTTTCTGCAGAATGTCGCGCAGCCGCGGCGAGTCGTTCGTCCACCGCGGGAAGTCGAAATCGCGCGGCTCGCGAAAGCCGACGATGAAGATCCGTTCGCGATGCTGCGGTACGACGTGTTTCGCATCGAGCACCTGAAAGTGCACGTCGTATCCGAGGTCCTCTTTCAGCGTGCGATGGATCACTTCGAATGTGCGGCCCTGGTCATGCGTGCGCAGGTTGCGAACGTTCTCGAGGATGAACGCGCGCGGGCGATGTGCGCGGACGATGCGCGCGATCTCGAAGAAGAGATTGCCCTGCGTCGGATCGGCGAAGCCGTGCGGACGTCCGAGGCTGTTCTTCTTCGACACGCCGGAGATCGAGAACGGCTGACAGGGAAAACCGGCGGTGAGAATGTCGTGCTTCGGGATGTCGGCGGCGTCGACCTCACGAATGTCGCCGGCCGGCTCATCGCCGAAATTCGCGGCGTAGGTCTGTCGCGCGAAGCGATCCCAGTCGGATGAAAAGACACACGTCCCGCCGAGCCGCTCGAGCGCGATCCGGAAGCCGCCAATGCCTGAGAAGAGGTCGATGAACCGAAAGGGCATCCGCGCTCAGAATACCGCGCCTTTCCAACATCCTTCTCCCGCCGGGAGAAGGTGGCGCGAAGGGCCGGATGAGGGGCGCCGGTTCCACGCCGCGTAGAATCGTGGTGCCGTGGTCGACGTCCTCTCTCCCGCGCAGCGCCGGAAGAACATGCAGCGGATCCGGTCGAAGGATACGCAGCCGGAACTGCGTGTCCGGCGCCTCATTCACTCCCTCGGCTATCGCTATCGTCTGCACGCGCGCGAGTTGCCGGGACGTCCCGATCTCGTCTTTCGCACGCGACGAAAAGCGATCTTCGTGCATGGCTGTTACTGGCACGTACACAGCTGTGCGCTCGGTCGCGTCGTGCCGGCGACGAACGCGGAGTTCTGGCGCGCGAAGCGGCAGGGGAACGTCGATCGCGATGTGCGGAATCTCGCGGCGCTGCGCGAAGCGGGATGGGAAGCGCTCGTGATCTGGCAGTGTGAGATTTCCGACGCTGATGCGCTCTCGCAGCGCATCCGCGAGTTCCTCGAGGACGTTCGTTGACGCTGTCGCTCGCATCCGTCTTCGCCGCTGTCGCGACGAAGCGGCTGGCGCTCGTCGATCTGCCGAAACGCGGGTCGCATCAGCATGAGTTGAACAGCTCTTCGCGGCTGCGCGAGTTTTTCGGACGCGAGAAGATCTCCGGCGAGTTGCAGTGGCATCACTTCACCGAGGATGCGGAACCGTCGCATGCGTCGGGAACGTTTACGTTTTACGACTCGCGCGCGAGGAGCGCTGCGCGCACGGGACGCACCGAGTGGCGGATGTATTACACCGGCGCGTTCCTCGAGCGCGCGGCGCCCGGCGATCTGCTCGTGCTCGCGCGCACGCAAACCGGCGACGTTCACGCGCTCGTCTTCGAAGAGCATTCGAGCTGGCTGCGTTCCGCCCGCGTGCTCTTCGACGTCGATCCGAACGCGACGCTGTTCCGTGTCTTCGCTGAAGACGAGCTCGATCGGCACGCGCTTGAATTCGTCTCCGCGCGCATTCTCGAGGAACTGCAGCTCGGCGTCGCGCTGCCGTCGACTCCCGATCACGAAGCGATCGCGGAGCGCGAGCTCACGGCCGCGATCAAAGCGGGTCTGAAGTTTCCGACGACCGCGCGAATGGCGGCTGTCGCACGCGAGCTCGCCGGCATTGAATCGACCGACGCCGACGCGACGCTCCTTCGCTGGCTCGAAGCGGAGGAGCGGATCTTTCGCGCCGCCGAACGGCAGCTCGTCGAGGTGAAGCTGCGCGCCGGTTTCGCCGACGTCGACGACTTCATCAGCTATTCGCTGTCGGTGCAGAATCGCCGCAAGTCGCGCATGGGTCTCGCGCTGCAGAATCACCTCACGGAGCTCTTCCGCGCCAACGAGCTCCGATTCTCAGCGCAGGCTTACACCGAGAACCGGAAGAAGCCCGACTTTCTCTTCCCGGGAGAGTCCGACTATCACGACGCAACGTTCGACGCGTCGCGTCTGGCGATGCTCGCCGCGAAGTCGTCGTGCAAAGATCGCTGGTCGCAAATCCTTCCTGAAGCGGACCGAATCCCGATCAAGCATCTCTGCACGCTCGAAGCGTCGATCTCGGAAGCGCAGACGGAGGAGATGGCGCGGAAGGAGGTCGTGCTCGTGCTTCCGTATGCGCTGCATGCGACTTACTCCGCGTCGCAGCGCGCCACTCTGCTCACGTTGCAGCAATTCATCGAGCAGCTCCGCCAACTGCAGCGGTGACGTACCATTTCGCGCGAATGTCGCCGGCACGTGCGCGGGTGCTCGTCTTTCTCTCCGCGCTGGGCGTGAAGGCGGCGGTGTGGCTCGGGCTGCGCGATCATCCGCTGCTGCAGCCGGCCGGTGATCTCGACGGCGCCGTTTATCTCGAGCTCGCGCGCAACGGTGCGCCGCCGGTCGCCTACTTTGTCTCGCCGCTCTATCTCTATTTCCTGAAGCTGTCTCACGGTTCGCTGCTGCTGCAAATCGCGCTCGGCAGCGCCGCGGTGGTGCTGCTGTTCGACACGGCGTCGCGCTGGTTCGGCGAGCGGGCGGCGTGGATCACTGCGCTGCTGGCGATCGGCACCGGCGTGATCACGTTCAACGAAGTGACGATCCTGCAGTCGGCGCTCGATCCGTTTCTCGTCGCGCTGACGGCGTGGTGTCTGACGCGCGCGCTGCAGAGCGAGCGAAGGCGTGACTTCATCGTTGCGGGAGCCGCGTCCGCGCTCTTCGCGCTCAATCGTCCGAACGTCCTGCTCTGGATTGCGGCGCTCGGCGCGCTGCTGATGATTCAGCGACAGTGGCGCGCGACGCTGGCTTTCGCGGCCGGCTGTGCGCTTGTGCTGACGCCGGTCGCGGCGCGCAACGTCATCGTCGCGCACGAGCTCGTGCTCGTCTCGTCGCACGGCGGACTCAATTTCTACATCGGCAATAACGCAACGGCCGACGGGACGTATCACGCGGTGCCGGGCATTCGTCCGACGATTGCCGGGCAGTCGGAAGATACGAAGCGGATGGCGGAGGAGGCGACCGGGCGGCCGATGACGTCGCGCGAAGTGTCGCGCTGGTTTTACGCGCGCTCGTTCGCGTGGATCGGCGCGCATCCGGGCGACGCGCTGCGGCTCCTCGCGCGCAAGCTGGCGTACACGATCAACGAGACCGATCTGGCGCTGAACTACAGCTACGACTACTTCCGCCGCGACGTCGTTTCGGCGCTGCGGTTTCTCATCGTCGGACCGTGGCTGCTCGTGCCGCTCGGCGTTGCCGGTGCGATGACGCGTATCCGCGATCGCCGCTTCCTGACGTGGTTCGCGTTCGTGCCGGTCTACGCGATCTCGGTGGCGATCTTCTTCGTCTCGTCGCGTTATCGATTGCCGCTGCTGGTCGTGCTCGCGATCTGCGCGGCCGGCGTCGTGCACGTGCGGCGCATGACACAGCTCATTCCTGCGCTGCTCTTCGGCGCGATCGCGATCTTTCCGTTCGGACTCGACAGCGGCTGCGGAAACGAGCAGACGAGCATGGTCGTGCTGTTGATCGAGCAATATCGCTTCGATGACGCCGAGGCGCTGATGAAGAAGCTCGAGCCGCAGCACAACGATGTGGCGCGACTGCATCATCGCGCCGCGATCGCGTACGAAGCAGCGGGCGATCCGAATCGCGCGATCGCGATGTACGAGCAGGTGTTGCGCGATCCGAATGCGCAGCCAATCCTGCGCGAGAACGCGATCGAAATGCTGGTTCGCGCGTACTCGCGCACCGGTCGCAGCAACGACGCGCACCGGCTGCTTGCCGCGATCGATGAGCAATGGCTTTCACCGGCGCGCGCCGCGACGTTCGGCCGGCTCGCGCTCGAAGCGCGCGATTCCGTCGACGCCATCCGTTTCCTCACACGCGCCGACGCTCCGTACCATCTCGGCATCGCGTTGCTCGCACACGGCGACAACGCGGCAGCGATCGATGCACTTCGTCGCGCACCGCACGACGCGCCGTCCCAGCTGATGCTGGCGGTTGCGTACGCGCAAAGTGGAAACGTGAGTGAGGCACGGCGCAGTGCGGAGGAAGCACTGCGACTCCGGCCCGGATTTGTGGAAGCAGAACGCTTGCTGTCGAGACTGCCTTCTCAGGCCGGCTTGCCCCAGAAGTAACCCTGCCCGTACTCGATCCCGAGCGAACGCACGATCGCCAGCTCGCCCGCGGTCTCGATCCCTTCCGCGACGAGCTCGCAATCGAGCGAGCGCGCAACCGCGACGTATCGCCGCAACTGCGCGATCCGCGAGAGGTCGTTCTCGATGCCGATCACGCAGCGCTTGTCGATCTTCACGACGTCCGGCTCGAGCAGCACGAGACTCTCGAGACAGCTGCTGCCGAAACCGACGTCATCGATCGCGATCGTCACTCCCGCTTTGCGGAGGATCTGCACCGCCGGCGCGAGGTACGACGGATCGCCGATGATCTGCTGCTCGCTGATCTCGAGGCAGAACGTGCCGGCCGGAATCGGATTCGGGAAGAGATCGAGCAGATGCTCGGGCGGAATGGCGAGGAGCGTCGTCGGGAAGATGTTGAAGTGGAAGCGTGCGTACGGCGGGAGTTGCATCGCCGCAATCACCGCGGCACGCAGACAGGCGTGATCGACGAGCGTCAGGACGTTGCGCTCGGAGCAAAGCCGGAAGAAGTTGTCCGGCATTTCGAACGTCCCGTTCGAATAGCGGCTGAGAAATTCGTAACCGATCGGACTCTCGTCCGCGAGCCGGAAGATCGGCTGTTTGAGCGTCACGAGATGCCTGCCGTGCGTCAGGTTCGCGCACATGTCCGCCTGCAGGCGAAGGCGGCGGGCGGTGTCATCGAAATCGCTCGACGGAAAGACGACGCGATTCTTTCCTTCGCTTTTTGCGCGTGCGAGCAGGTGATGCGCGCGCGTGAGCAGCTCGTCGACGGCCGGCATCTCGGTCGTAACGAGCAGCGTGGCGATTGACGCGGTTACCGTCACGCCGCCGGTGCTGTGCTGAATCATCGCGGCGGAGATGGCGAGCCGGATTCGTTCCGCGACGCGCGCCGCTTCGGGCGGATCGGTCTCGGGGAGGATGAGCATGAACTCGTCGCCGCCGAGGCGGCCGACGTAATCGACGGCGCGAACGGACGCGCGGAGACGGCGGCCGATCTCTTTCAGCACGACGTCGCCGGCGGCGTGGCCGAGGGAGTCGTTGATCTGCTTGAAGTCATCGAGATCGATGACGACCGCGGCGGCGCCGGCGAGACCGCGGCCGAGGTGCTGCACTTCGCGCGAGAGCGCCTGCTGCAGGCCGCGGCGATTGAGCAGCTCCGTCAGCGGCTCGATCAGCGTCAATCGCTCGAGATCGCGGTTCGCGCTTTCGAGCTCTTTCTTTACGCGCGCCAGATCGCGCACGCCGCGATGCCGTTCGACGGCGTAACGGATCGACCGCATCAGCGAGTCATGGTCGACCGTTCCCTTCAGCAGGTAATCCTCGGCGCCGTGATGGAACGCGTCAGTCACCAGCCGTTCGTCGTTCTGTCCAGTGAGGACGATGACCGGAATCTCGTCGATGCATTCTTCGATGCGCGTCAGCGCTTCGAGATCGGTCGCATCGGGAAGCCCGAGATCGAGAATGACGATGTCGATGCCGCCATCGGTTACGGCGTCGCACGCGGCGGCGGCACTGCTGACGTGACGCACGGCGAAATGCGGACTGTCCGAGCTTTCAAGCAGCTCGCGCAGTGATGAAGCGGAAGCGGGATCATCTTCAACGAGCAGGAGTCGGAGGGCGCGTGTGTCCGTCGCGACGGCAATGGCCATGAAGCATCGATACTCCGGATTCCGAGCCCATGCCGTGATCAAAATCACGCGGCGTTCGAGACGCACGAAGCGGCGTCAGCCGTAAGACGAAAGGTACTGCGTCAGACGTCGCGGAGGATGACTTCGCGTTGACGCTGGTATTCGTCGCTCGAGATCCGACCGGTTCTCGCGAGGTCGTCGAGTTTCGCGAGGCGGGACTCGGTTTCACCGGCCGGCGGCGGCAACCATACGAATGCGGGACGCTGACCGTGTGCGAGCATCCACCAGCGTTTGCAGAACTGATAGATGCCGCCGCCGAGGAATGAGTAGAGGGCGCCGAACAGAAAGAAGACCGCGCCGACGGTGCCGATGTACATGCAGCCCACTGCCGCCCAGGCGCTGAAGATGCGGCGCGCCATGACGAGCAGCAATCGCCAGCACGCCGCCCAGCCGTAATAGAGCGACCAGAACATGTAACCGGTGAACGTGAAGCGTTGCGCGAAGAAGGTGAGCGTCGGCGGTTGATGCGGGACGACGGGCACCGGTTTCGGCGGCGCGATCGTCGCGGTCGTTGCCGTAGTGGCGGTCGTCGCGGCCGTAGTCGAAGACGATTTGCGGCCGTGCCTCGACTTTCGTGATTTCGGTTTCGGCGCCGCCGTCGTCGTGACTGGTGCGCTCGACGTCGTCACGATCGCGGCGCTGGTCGTCACCGGCGGGGCAGCCGCGGCCGCCTGCATGGCGCGCTCGCTGGCCATGAAGACCAGCACGGACGTTGCGCCGGAAGCGAGAAAGATCAGCCATCCGAAGCCGATCCAGCCGTCGAGAACCAGCCAGGCGTACCAGCGCGGCGGCGTGCGAACGGGGAGCTCAGCAGGCATTTGCATATGGACGGAGTGTTCTATTGCACGGCTTTCCCTACCCACTGAAAAATTCATTTGCGCATTTTGTGCGCCGGACGTACATTAAAACATTCCACAACAAAGGCAGTCCATCTCACGACCCGGAGGTCGTCATGGCGTCATTGCCGCTCGAGCTGCACGAGGTCCTGGAGCAGGAGTACGTGTCGATGTACGGGCCGCTGAAACGGCCTGAATACGGCGAGCTGTATGACTCGGAGCAGATCGTCGACGTGGAATGGGCGCACCGGATTCTCTGCGCGTGCGCCGATGCCCTGAAAGCGACGCCGGCTCAGGCCGAAGCGTTCGACGGTGATACGACATTCCGGCGTGCGGCTCTGGCGGGGAAAGGGGCGTCTCAGAAAGCGATCCGCGCGGGACAAGCCGCGGCCGATGAAAGAGAGAACCTCAGCGAGGAGATCGAGCTGCAGGCTCAGCCGAGCGACGAAAACGAAGAGAAGCTCGAGAGGGCCGCCGCGGCGGAGCGTGCGGCAGCGGCCGAAATCGCGGCGTTGTCGGCGCGGCGCGAGATCGCGCAAACGCTTTCGACACTCGTCGCCATCGATGCCTGTCCGAACCTCGCCGGCTCGCCGGCACTGACCGCGCGCGGGAAGCTGCTCACCGAGCAGTACAGCGCATTTCTCCATATCGCCGTCGATCGCGATCCGGTTCATGGCGCCCGCGAGCTGCGGCGCGCCATCGTCGATGAAGCGTTCAGCGGCGCGGTGAAGTCTCTTCGCGACATCCGCCTCGAGAACGTCTATTCGGCGCTGCACGTCCGCGCGAAAGAGGAGAAGCCGCGTACCGCGCTCTGCATCTCCGGCGGCGGCATCCGCAGCGCGACTTTCGCGCTCGGCATCATTCAGGGCCTGGCGAGCGCCGGCGTGCTGAGCAAGTTCGATTTCCTTTCGACCGTTTCGGGCGGTGGCTACATCGGCAGCTGGCTGTCGTCGTGGACGCGCCGTCATCGCGACGGAATCGCCGGCGTCGAGGACGATCTGCAGCGCGCCGACACTGCCGTCGCTCGACGCTGGCCGTATCCGTCATCGACGAAGGGCAATGTCGTCTATCCGACGCCGGCGGATACGACGCCGCGCGAATTGCCGAAAGCGAAGCTCGATCCCGAGCCGCGGCCGGTGCGCCATCTGCGCGAGTACAGTAATTACCTCAGTCCGCGCCTCGGTTTGCTCTCCGCCGATTCGTGGACGGTGGCGACGATCTACATCCGCAACCTGCTGCTCAACCTGCTCGTGCTCGTACCGATCCTGGCGATGCTGCTGGCGTGGCCGCGGCTGTTCAGCTATCTCCTGGCGCGCAGCCGCTTCGTCGATCCGCTCGTGCTGCCGTGGATCTTCACGGGATGCGTCGCCATCGGCTTCGCGTACATCGGCTGGTCGCGGCCGGTCGCGTACGGTGCCGCCGCCGAGCAAAAGAAGCCGGGCTCCGCGAACTCGCGCTACTTCATCTGCTGTGTGCTCCCGCTCACCGCGGCCGCGATGGCGCTCTCGATTTTCTGGGCGCGCGCGTACACCAGGCCGGCGATTCTGCATCACGAGTGGACGCTCGGCGCCGTCGCCGCCTCGATTTTCGCGATGACGCTGCTGCCGCACCTGCTCTACTACGGTCGTTATCGGAGAGCGCTCGCGTCGGTACGAAGGAGCGGGTTCGTGAGCGAGAACAAACGCTTCTCGGCCGGCGTCGAGAAGACCCTCGTCGAGCTGTTCGCGGTGTCGGTCGCGCTGCTGACGTCGGCGGCTCTCTACTGGCTGCTTGCGAACAAGGTCTTCTACGATCCGTTGCGTGCGACGCCCCAGCTCGCACAACTGCCGCCGCTGCTTCGCTTCGGACAGCCGTCGTTTCCGCAGCAGCAGTTCTATGTCTGCTTCGCGGTGCCGGCGATCCTGCTCGTCTTCTTCGTGCAGGCGAGCGTCTTCGTCGGACTGTCGAGCCGGAAGAACGATGATGCGGATCGCGAATGGTGGGGACGTGCCGGCGCGATCGCGCTAATGATCACCGCCGGCCTCGCGCTCGTCAGTTTCATCGCCGTCTTCGGTCCGATCGCGTTCTACAACGCGCCGGTCCTGCTCGGTTCTCTCGGCGGCGCGGCCGGCATCGGCGCGGCGCTCCTCGGGTTCAGCGACAAGACGTCTGCGAAGCAAAAGGAAGAAGAGGGAAAGGCTGACATCGCGGGCAAACTAGCGGCCGCGCTCATCGTGCCGCTCTTCGTCGTCCTCCTCCTCGCATCGATCTCGCTCGCGTCGACCTGGCTGGTTCAGAACTTCCGGCGGCCGTCCGCCGACACTTCTGCGATGCCGTGGAGCGCGCTGGTGAATTTCGAGTCGGTGGCGACGCACACGTCGCAGGTGGTGTCGCTCGGAAAGACGTTCGAGTTGAAGGAGTCGATCCCGCCGGCGCCGCGCGTCACCGTTCCCGCCCTTCGATCGAGCGCGCATCTGGCGACGATCGAGACGACGACGCGGACCGAGCTGCTGCTTTTCGCGCTGGTCGGATTGATCAGCGTCGCGCTCTCCTCGTCGATCGGCGTGAACAAATTCTCGATGCATGCCCTCTATCGCAACCGGCTCATTCGCGCGTACCTCGGCGCTTCGCGCTACAACCGCGATCCCGATTCGTTCACCGGTTTCGACGAAAACGACAACCTGCAAATGTGGGAGCTGCGCCGCGAGGTGATCTGGTCGTCATCGATCGTCGACGCGGCGAAGTTCATCGACGCACTTCAGGGAACGGGAAAGCTCGAGACGCATATCTGGAATGCGCTCCTGCCGGAGACACGGGCGCTGGTCGGCGCGAAGCCGCTCGACCCGCGCGCGACCGACGCGCTCGTGCAGAATCTCAATCACATCCTGATGACCGGCAATCTCAGGACGGTCGTCGATCCGCCGCGGTGGGCCGCGGTCAAAGACAATCAGCTCGGCTACGCGAGGCCGTTCATCAATCGCGCGATCGTCGACGTACGCTTCCCCGATCACATCCGTCCGATGGCGCGGCCGGACGATAAGAAAGACAAGGACGATCGGATGTCGCGTCCGCCGCTGCACGTCGTCAACGTCGCGCTCAATCTCACCAGCGGTCAGGACCTCGCGTGGCAACAGCGGATGGCGGAATCGTTCACGATCACGCCGCTGCATTCGGGGAGCGCCTATCTCGGCTATCGCAACTCGCGCGAGTACGGCGGACCGGACGGAATCTCGCTCGGAACCGCGGTGGCGACGTCCGGCGCAGCGGCCAGTCCGAACATGGGCTATCACTCGTCACCGCTGATGGCGTTCCTCCTCGCGTTTTTCAACATCCGCCTCGGTTCGTGGCTCGGCAATCCCGGACTTCCCGGACAGGCGACGTATCAGGAAGCGCATCCGAGCTCGAACCTCGTGCCGCTCTTCGCCGAAGTGGTCGGCTCGACGAGCGATCAGTCGAAGTGGGTCTATCTCTCCGACGGCGGTCACTTCGAGAATCTCGGTCTCTATGAAATGGTGCTGCGGCGCTGCCATCGCATCGTCCTGAGTGATGCCTGTGCGGATCGGAACTTCGCATTCGAAGATCTCGGCAACGCGATTCGGAAAATTCGCACGGACCTCGGCGTACCGATCGACATCGAGAACATGGACCTGATGACGCCGCGAGCGAATGATGGCTCGTTCGCTCCGGGACGGTACGTCGCGCGCGGCGCGATTCGGTACAGCGCCGTCGATAAGAATGCCGAGGATGGAACGTTGATCTACATCAAAGCGGGCATTTACAAGGACCCGTGGTTCCCGCGCGACGTCTACAACTACGCGAAGGAATCGCTCGCCTTCCCGCACGAGACGACCGCCGATCAGTACTTCAGCGAGTCGCAATTTGAAAGCTATCGCGCCCTCGGCCGTCACGCCATCAACGAGATCTCCGACAACTATCCGACACAGGCCGCCGCGGATGCGCGGCTGGAGATCATCGCCAAGACGTTCGAGAGCGTCGATTCGTTCATTTCAGTCGCGCAGCAAAACTCCGGACCGCGTCCGAACCCGCCTGTCTCATGAGCGCGTCACCTCGATCAGCAGCGTCAGTCCGGTTTCCTCGCGCGTGATCGAGATTTCATGCGCGGGGATTCCGGCCGCTTCGCAGTAGCGGCGGATGTCGGCTTCGCTTCGTTCGATCAGGAACCAGTCGCCGAAGTATTCGATGAGCGGGCGATACGGATTGCCGGCGGCGATGTTGGTGAAGAAGAACGCGCCGCCCTGTTTGAGCAGCGAGTACGAATGCTCGATGAGGTAGATGGCGTGCTTTTCCGGCAGGTAGTCGAAGAGACCGCCGGCGAGGACGAGATCGAAAATCGGTCCGAGCTGCGCGATCTTGCGGACGACCTTCAGCGCATTGCCGGGACGATAGTGCGAACGATCGCGGATTGGCGCGAGGGCGCGCGCGGAGAACGAGAGCGCGTCGGCGTCGTTGTCGTTGAGCCACAGCTCGCCGAGGAGTGAAGGGAGGTGCGCGGCGATGCGGCGGAGATCGGGACAGCTGCCGCAGGCGATCGTGAGCACGCGCGCGCTGCCGGGATGGTCGAGCAGCGTGCGCATGATGCGCGCGGCCTGATGCTGGACTTTGTTGCGATGCTGTTGCGCGATGGAGCGGCTCAGCGCATACGACTCGCAGAACCACGGCAGCGTTCCTTCCTCCGCGCGATTGGTGGCGCTGCAGAGATGCTCGACCGTCTCGAAATCGCCGGGATACGCGCGCGGCCAATCCTGCAGACGCTTCACGAATGGGGAGCGAGCGTGAATGCGCCGAACGGGCTCGAGCACTTCGACGATCTCCGCGCGCGTGTAGCCGGCCTGCTCGCACGCGACGATCGCGGCGCAGAGCTGATGAACGACCGCGAGGACGCGGTGATACAGCTCCTGCCGGCCGGCCGTTTCACCTTCGAGCGCGACGAACGTCCGGACGAGCGCACGAAGAGCATCAACCTCATCTTCGGAACGGGACGTGGATCCGACGAAGGGGTTTGAATGGACCGCCATCATCCGGTTTCCTCTCACGTGAAGTTCCATGATTGCCCTCCACGCGAGAGGAGACGGACGAGGCGAGAAAGTTCACATTACGGAAGGTTGGCGTCCGGACGGGAAAGCGTCGCCAGATGTTGCCGCGCTTCGTCCGCCCATTGCGATTTCGGATCGAGCGTGAGGTATTGCTTCCACGCATCGGCCGCCGGTTGCGCGAGACCGAGCCGCTCGAGGATCAGCGCGCGGTTGAAGGCTGCTTCGGGCAGATCGTGATCGAGCGCCAGCGCCTTGTCGGCAGCTGTCAGCGCACTCTTCAGCTGCTCGGATGAATCGTCGCGTATGGCGGCGGCGTAGTGCGCGGCGGCGAGATCGCTCCAGACATGCGCATCAGTCGATGCATGCGCGGCGGCGTCGAGGTCGCGGATCGCTTCCTCGCGATGTTCGGTCAGCAGTTGCGCGACACCCGCCGCGTGCCGCGACTCCGGCGATGTCGACTCGCGCGCTTCCTGCAACACCTCACCGGCGGCGCCGGTGAGACGCATCTGTTCCGGATCGGCCGGCTCGTCGCCTCCGCGCATGACGTGGAGCGGCGCCCAGGCGAATCCGCTCAGCCGCACTTCCATCTCGCGGCGTTCCGTCGGTGCGGCGGCGATGAGTCGCTGCAGCGGATCGTGTTGCGCCTGCAGGCGGATCATCCAGATCGCGCCGGCGACGATCACGATCGACGCGGCGGCGGCGAGCCACCAGGGCGCCGACATCTTTCGCGGCGTCGCGGCGCGCACTTCCTCGCGCGAGAATGCGGTGGCGTCGCGGAGCAGCGCGCGGCATTCCATGCAATCGCTCAAATGCTCCGTCACCGACGTGAGGTCCGCGCCCTCGAGTTCGCCTTCGATGAAGGCAGCGAGCGCTTCGGGCTCAGGATGCCGGCGCGATGCGGGTGTGCTCATCGCGAGATTTCCTCCTGTGCGCCCGCGTTCGTCGTCTCATCACCGGTAGACGGACGGACGGCTTTATTTCGCAGCTCGAACTCCAGCCGGACGCCGCGCGCGCCGATGAGTCCGTCAACGTCCTCCGCGCCGACGCCGGCACGCTCGAGCTCCGCGCGTACGCCGTCGAGCCGTCGCTGGATGCGGCGATAGAGCTGCTTCGCGTCGATGTGCATCGAGCGGGCGATCTCGGCGACCGTCATGCCGGAATCGAATCGCAGCTGCAGCACGAGCCGGTCGTCGGCCGGGAGTCCGTCGATGAACGCGCGGACGATCGGCGAGAGACGATCGGAGACGCGCTGCGAGTCGCGGTCCGGCGGCGGCGCTTCATATCCGACCGCCTGCGCTTCTTCGAGATCGACGAGCCGCCGTTTCGGCGGACGCGCCGGCAGGCGCGCCAGCAGCGCATCGAGCTCGGCGCGCGTCAGCGACGGATCGCGCTGGCGCAGAACGCCGAGCGCTTCGTCGACCGTGCGGCCGTCGCGATGCACGAGAACTTCGAGGGCGATCGCGGTGTCGCCGAGGCGTTTGGCTTCGCTGGAGGTGTGCCACTTGCCCCAGAGATGGATGCGATGATCGAGCAGCATTCGCTGGACGACGACGGCGAGGTAGGTGGCGAAGCTGCTGCGCGCCGCGAACTTCCGGATGATCGCGTAGTCGTTTTCGATGAGCTTCAGTTTGACGACCGACGCGAATTCTTCCGCTTCAGCATCGTCGAGACGCTGCGCGCGGCAGATGTAGGCAACCACCCGCTCGACGAGCGCGAGGTTCTCCTCCAGGAACTGCCGGGCGTTCACGAGAGAGAAGACTAACCGAGATTAGGCGTTCCGGAGCGAGAGAGGTAGGGGAAGAGGGCCGGCCGTCACTCCTTATCGGGGGATGCGATGCCGGACGCAGTGATCGATTCGAAGGCGAAATGGAACCGTACCGGAATCCGGGTGACGGCCGGAACGACGTATCGCCTGACGGCAGGTGGTCAGTGGAGCGATGCCAGCCACGATTGCGGCCCCGACGGATACGACGATCCGAAGCTCGCGCGCTACGTGCGCTGGCGCCGATTCGTATCGGCGAAGTGGTTCACGCTGATCGGCTCGGTCGACGGCCGGCACGAGTTCGTCATCGGCAACGGGACGACGTGGAAGGCGCCGGCCAGCGGCGAGCTGCGGTGCTACGCGAACGACGTCGCGGTGATGTACTGGAACAACAAGGGGAGCGTGAAACTGAGCGTGACTCAGGTTTGAACGCGGGCCGGAGGCCGCGACGAGCCAGCGCCCTCAACTGGTGCCATAATGCCGCACGGCGCCGCGGGCGGGTTCGATCTTCGCATTGGAAGATCGCCGTACAAGGCCCGGTTGCGGCCTTCGACCACGACGACAGACCCGGATGCAGACGTTGACCCTGATTCACTCGGACGTTTTCCCGATCGCGCAATATGCAGATGCGCTCGGCAGGGAGGCGATCGCGCCGCGGCAGGTCTCCACCCTCGAGAACCTCGGCGCGGACGGAAACGCCCTCCGCGTTCTCCTCGTCGATCCGTCGATCGGCAGCAACGGTCACGCTCCGACCTCTCTCGACGGCCGCACCGCCGTCGTCGGCCTTGGACTCACCGAGCAGCCGAAGTGGCTTTCCGACGACAGCGTCTACTTCGATCTGCCGGAGAATCCCTCGTCGACCGTGCTGCTGAATACCGTCCGTCGCGCGTATCAGTTCCTCTTCCAGAAACTGCGCGCCGATCAGCTCGATCGTCAGCTCGCCGATCGCACGCGCGAGCTGCGCGAAGTCAGCCAGGTCGGTATCGCACTCTCGACGGAGCGCGATCACTCCGTCCTGCTCACGAAGATCCTTTCCAAAGCGCGCGAGCTGTCGCGCGCCGACGCCGGCTCGCTCTATCTGCTCGATGACGGGGATGACGGACGTGTTCTTCGCTGGAAGCTCGCCCAGAACGATTCGGTCGACGTCGACTTCGAAGAGCGCGTGCTGCCGATCACGAAGAAGAGTCTCGCCGGCTACGTCGCGCTGACCGGCGAACCGCTCGTCATCGACGACGCCTACGATCTGCCGCGGGACGCCGAGTACTCGATCAACCGTACCTTCGACGAAGAGAACGGCTACCTGACACGCTCGATCCTCGTCTTCCCGATGACGAATCACGTCGGCGAGGTGATCGGCGTGCTGCAGCTGATCAACCGCAAACGTTCCGCGGCGAGGACGACGAAGCTGACCGCGGCGACGGTGCCGGACGAAGTGATCTCGTTCGACAGAGAGATCGTCGAAGTGATGCGCTCGCTGGCCGGCCAGGCGGCGGTGGCGGTCGAGAACAACCTGCTCTACGAATCGATCGAGCGGCTGTTCGAAGGATTCGTCACGGCGGCGGTCACGGCGATCGAACAGCGCGATCCGACGACGTCCGGCCACTCGTTCCGCGTCGCCGATCTGACGGTCGAGCTGGCGCGCGTCATCGATCGCGATTCCGAGCGATACCCGAACGTGCGCTTCTCGAGCGATCAGGTTCGGGAGATGCGCTACGCGTCGCTGCTCCACGACTTCGGCAAGGTTGGCGTTCGCGAACAGGTGCTCGTCAAAGAGAAGAAGCTCTATCCGCTGCAGCTGGAGACAGTGCGCGCGCGCTTCGATTTCGTGATGAAGGCGGTCGAGAATCGCGCCAACGAACGAAAGCTCCGGCAGCTGCTCGAGCATGGCCGCGATGGTTACGAGGCGTTCGCGAAACAGGTGGACGAAGAGACCGGTGCGGAGATCGAGCGGCTGCAGAAAGACTTCGCGTTCATCGCGACGTCGAACGAGCCGACGGTGCTGCCGGAAGGAGACTTCCAGTATCTGCAGCAGCTGGCACAGCGCGAGTTCGACGACATCCGCGGCTCGCGTAGCCTGCTGCTGAAACCGGAAGAGGCGAAGATCCTCTCGATCCGCAAAGGAAACCTCGACGCGATCGAGCGCGGCGAGATCGAGAGTCACGTCACGCACACCTACAACTTCCTGCAGAAGATTCCGTGGACGAAGGACCTCATCGGCGTGCCGAACATCGCGTACGCGCATCACGAGAAACTGAACGGCCGCGGCTACCCGCGCAAACTGATGGCGCAGGACATCCCGCTGCAGTCGCGGATGATGACGGTCAGCGACATTTACGATGCGCTGACGGCGAACGATCGTCCGTACAAGCGCGCCATCTCGACCGACCGAGCGCTCGATATCCTGAAGATGGAGGTGGCGGACGGATTCCTGGATCCGACGCTCGTCGATCTCTTCATGGATGCGAAGGTGTACGAGCGAGCGGGCGTGTTGCGGACTTAGGGACAAGGCATGAGGTATGGGTAATGAGGCATGAGTAAAGGCCTTTGCTCTTACTCATACCCCATGCCGCATACCTCATGCCTCTTCGACAATCGCGCGACAGAACTCCGCGCGCGCCGCGCTTCGTTTCGCCAGCCACTCGCGCGCGGTTTCACTCATCCACTCCGGCGGGACGATCGGTTCTGCGCGGACGACGTCGATGATCGTCTGTCCTTCGCGGCGCGAGCGTGAGAGCCGCTCGGCGAGCCCGCGAGCTCCGGCGCCGTCGATGAGGATCGCGGATGCGATGGCGCGTTCCGCGTCGGACTCCGGCGCGTCGAGACGGCGAATCGACATCGCGGTGCGACGCAGCTCGCTCTCGTTCACGTCGCCGACCGAAAGCAGCACGCGCGAAAGGTTGCCGAGCTTCTCCAGCCAGTTGCCGAGCGGATGAAAGAGGATCAGCAGTTCGAGCTCGCGCGACGGCTCGGTAAGCCGCCGCGCGATGGCGCCGATGCGCTCGGCGTCGTCGGACCGCGACGCGCCGTCGAGGTCCTGATAGTGCGGACGGAGGAACGTTTCCAGCCGTTCCCGCAGGGTGTGATCCATGAGCGCGTCAGGATGCCACAACCTCCGCCACCGGCGGCGCCGGTTCCACCATCCGCGCGCGAATGGCCGCCGACAACGTTTCGCGTTCGCGCCATAACAGCCGGAGCGCGACGACTACCAGCGCGGCGCGCAGCCACCAGAGCAGCGCGGCCGAAAGCATCAGCACGACGATCCGTTGCGGGCGATCGACGCCGAGGAGTGCGACGCCGAATCTCGTCAGCCGATCCGCCTCCGGCATCGTGAAGCGCGCCGGCAGTCCCTGATACGCGTCGGCTTTGGTCGGTTTCGGTGAGCCGAAATTCGCGTTGGCGCCGGCCTGCTTCATCTCGTCCGCATACGAGCGCATCGCGTCATTGATCGGTCCAACGGACGCGAGACCGCCGCTGCCGCTGTTGTACATCGACTCCTCTTCGAATGCGCGACGCCGCAGCGCCCACGGTGAGACGAGAATGACGAACGCGATCACCGCCACCGCGGCTCCCGCGACGAGCCGCCTGAAGTTCCAGCCATCCGGTGGCAACGGCGAAATGACGACGATCGTCGCGAGAGTCGCGGCGAGCACAGCGACGTAAAAGAACGGCTCCGCAAACGAGGCGGCCAGCGCCAGCGCGATTGCCAGCGCAACTCGACGTTTGATCGCGACGCCGAAGCGCGCCAGCAGCCTCTCGAACCAGAACGCGAGAATCAGGAACACGATCATCGTCGACGTGTCCGGCGAACCGACCTTCACGCGCGACGCGAACGATTCGGCGAGCGGTGTCCACTGCCGCGGATAGCCGATGACCACCATCGTGCCGCTCGACGCCACCGGCAGTCGCGGCACCGCGATCGTCGCGAGCCCGACGCCGGCGAAGGAACGAAACGTCTGCTTGTGCTGCAGGAAGAGCGACTGTTCGCCGGCGGAGAGCGGCACGCTGACGCGCCCGTCTTTTCCGGCGGTCATCAGCAGCGGCTCGCTTTCGAGCGCGGCGTAAGTCGGGCGCGGTTCGAGCGGCAGCGTGATGTCGGCCGCTCCCTGATTGTTGATGCGGAACGTCGTCTCGCCGAGGACGTCGCCGTCGCCGCCGAGGAAGAAAGTGTGGTGCGCGCCGTCGACCGCGTAGCTGATGGTGTGCAGCGCTTCGAGCCGCGTCACCTTCCACGTCACCCGCTCGCCGCCGGAAAGCTCGAACGCCTGCGCGCCGCGATACGTCGGCGTGACTCCGGTCTCGGCGACGCTGACCCGCTTCGCGGCGCCGGTCGCTGCCGGACGAAGCAGCGGATGATTCTCGATCACGAGATATTGCAGCGTCGCATCAAGCGGCACCGCGAACGAATCGCCGCGCAGCTCGCCGGTGATGACGATCGACGAATCGCCGGGCGCGATCGCGAAGAGATACGCGCCGTCGCGCAGGTCGTATGCCGACGGCGACTTGATCTCCTGGACGTGCTCGCCCGATGCGAGTTTCAGCGGCAGCGATGCCGTGGCGCGATTCGGATTGTGAACGTCGATCGCGTAACGGAAGCGGGTGGCGTCGGGAAGGAACGTGACGAGGTAGCGGCCGGTCGCGGTGACGGCGAGCGTTTCCGACGAGACCGAGGTTTGGCGGACGAGCGTCCATGCGCGTCCCCCCTCGGCGTCTTCCTCACCGGCCAGCAGCTCGCCATCGCTCACCGTCGAACGGACAGAAAGGACGGACGAGGCGGCGTGTAGCTGCAGCCGATCGCTGCCGCTCACGCGCAGCTCGCATTTCGCGCGAAACGATTGTGCGAGCGGGATGAGATCGAACGCGCCTTGTGCGGAGCGAGTGATGAGCGCGTCGCCCGTGCAGCCGGAGATCGTGATCGCGGTGGCGCCGTCGACGACGCGCGACGCGGCGCGCGTGCCGATCGAACGTCCGCTGAAAGCGATGGAAAGTTTCGCGTCGCGGAAACTGCCGCCGAGCTCCATCGTATCGATGACGACCGCGGAGACCGATTGCTGGCCTTCGCGAATCTTTTCGAAGTCGGTGAGTGGAATCGTGACCGTGGAGTCGCCCGCGATGAGCAGGGCGGGAAGGATCAGGGACACAGCGAATGCCGCGACGCGAATGGTGCGCATGAGGTCCTCCTTGTTCGTACAGGATGAGACGCGGCGCGTTGCCGAAGGGAAACCGTCCCGTTACGCTTCGCGCGCAATGCTCGTCGCCGGCGTTCGTTACCGATTCGCAAACGGCCTGCGGGCCGCGATGCGCATCTGGGGAGCGCTGATCGTCGGCTTCGCGGTCGCGGAGGGTTTGCATGCGGCGCCGCCGCTGGTGGCGTGGGGACATGCGTGGATGGCGACGCCGTTTCCGCGGCGGTTGTTGCTCGATGGCGGGGTTGCGCTGGTGTTTGGGGTGGTTGCGCGCTCGATGTTTGCGTCGTCGGTGGGTTCGTGGGGTTTGGAGCAGTTGGCGGTTTTGCCGCTGACGCGTGCGCAGCGGTTTGCGATCGATTACTTCAGTACGTTGTTGTTTCTTTTGCCGCCAACGGTGGCTGCGGTTTTGATTTGTTCGAATGCGTGGCCAGTGTTTGCTTTTGCTGTTGCGAGCGCGTTTGGCGGGAACGGGAGACGGGCGGTTTCTCACCCCTCATCCGCCGCTTCGCGGCACCTTCTCCCGGAGGGAGAAGGATTTGGATGGGGGTATGAGTGGGGATGGTTGTTGCGGGTTGGGGAGGAGCGGGTTTTGTTTGCGCTCGGCGCGTCTACGCTTGCTGCGGCGTCGTCGTATCTCGCCATTCGTAACAATGATGTGGTTGCGCCGCTGGCGGTGCTGCGGATCGAGAGTTCGTTTGTTGCGTTCGCGGCGGGAGTGCTTGCTTCGGCGATCATCACGGCGCGCAATGCGGCGCGGCCGTATCGTGTGAGCGAGTCGCTCGTGCCGATCTCGTCGCCGGCGCGTATCAATGCGCTGCTCGTGACGTCGCTGCCGTTGATGGTTGCTCCGCTCGCAGCCGTCGCGCTGCTACGGTTCTCGTTCGGTGCGCTGCTGTATGGAGCGCTGGCGTTCGTGCTGTTGTTGCTGATCGGCGAGGCGCGCGGCGAGTCGGTGGCGATGGCGGTTGGCGTCGTCGCGGCGGTTGGCGGTGCGCTCGATGCGCGCGTCGCGCTCGTGGTCGTCATCGCGATGCTGCCGTTCGCGTGGCGACATGCAGTCTTTACCGACGCAACGCGCGATCTGCGCGTCATCCGCAGCGAGGCGGCGGCGTGATCGCGACCGACGGCGTCACGAAGCTCATCGGCGACCGGCCGATCGTCAACAACGTGACGATCGAGATTCCCTCCGGCATCGTCGCGCTCCTCGGGCGCAACGGCGCCGGCAAGACGACGCTCATGCGTCTGCTGACCGGCATCTGGAAGCCGTCGCTCGGCAGCGTTCGCATCGCCGGACATGACCTCGCGTCCGATCCGGTCACCGCGAAACGGGAGCTCGGCTATCAGCCCGAGCATCCCGATCTTCATCCGCGCATGCGGCCGCGCGAGCTCCTCAACTTCGTCGCCGCCGCACGCGGACTCGATCGTGAGGAGGTGACGCGCGTCGCCGATGACCTGGAGATCGGCGCGCTGCTCGATTCACGCTGCGGCGCGTTGTCGCAGGGACAGCGCCGGCTCGTCACGCTAGCCGCGGCGATGATTCATCGTCCCGCGGCGCTGCTGCTCGACGAGCCGACGAACGCGCTCGACACGCATCGCGTCGCGACGCTCAAGCGCTATCTGCAGTCGGATCGCGCGCCGCGCGCGACGCTCATTTCGACGCATCAGCTCGACTTCGTCGTCACCATCGCGCAGCGCTTCATCCTGATGCGCGACGGCGCGGTCGTCGGCGACGGCAGCGTCGCGGAGCTCGGCGCGCAACTCGGGATGCCGGGCGCGACGCTCGAAGCGATCGTTTTGCGGGTGACGTGAAACCGCGCGCGGGGAGCGCCGTATCTCGCTGCATGAGAACCGCACTCTTCGCCACGATCGCTCTCGCCGCCACCACCGCCAGCGCCGGAATCTTCAGCGATTGCGACAAAACCGCTGCGCGCAACGTCAGTGCGCCGGTGAGCGGCGCGACGCGGATCGTCGTCGTCGGCCGCGCCGGAACGCTGAAGGTCGAAGGCCGCGCGGGCGTTGGCGAAGTGCGCGCGTCGGGAACGGCCTGCGCGTCGAGCAGCTCGCTGCTGAGTGACGTCCAGCTTCGCGCCACCCGCTCCGGCAGCGAGGTGCGCATCGAAGCGGAGATTCCTGAGAATCTCTTCATGGAAGAAGCGTCGCTCGACTTCACCGTGACGCTGCCGAACAACGTGCCGGTCGTCGTCGAAGATGGCAGCGGCTCGCTGGAGATCGTGAACACCGGCGCGCTCGACGTGACCGACGGCTCCGGTGAAATGACCGTGAAGAACATCAACGGCAACGTCTCCATCCGCGACGGTTCGGGATCGATCGAGGTGCGCGACGTGACCGGCGACGTTCGCGTCAGCGACGGTTCGGGCAGCATCGACATCGATCGCGCCGGCAGCGTGACGATCGACGCCGACGGCTCCGGCTCGGTCGAGATTCAGAACGTGAAGCGAAACGTGACGATCGGCGCGAAAGGCTCCGGTTCCGTCACCGTCGCGGACGTCGGCGGCGATTTCCGCGTCGACCGCAAAGGGAGTGGGCGCATCGAGTACGAGCGGGTGGCGGGGAAGGTGGCGGTGCCGTCGCGTTAATCGCGCCGGGAGAAATCGCTTCGGTTGTCCCTCTCACTTCGGCGGGGGATCGCAATGCCGAAGTCGAAGAGAGGTCTGAGGTCCGGCTGGCTCATTTTCATTCTGGTGATCTGGGCCGCTGCCTCGGTCTGGCTGGCCACACGCAGCAACGAACCGGACGCAGGCTATGCGGTCGCGCTGCTTTCCGTGTCGATCCTCTTCGAGTTCGTCGTCATCCGCGTCGCGACGCCTGACGCGCGTCCGCTTGGTGTGATCCTCGCGCTGATCGAAGTGCTGAAGCTTGTCGTCCTGGCGTTGTACTGGAACCTGGATGTCGTTGGCAGCGTCCTCGGAAACGTTGCTGCGTGGGCGTCGTTTGCCATCGCATGCGGCTGCGTCGTGCTGGCATTCGCGATCACGGCGATTCATGTCGACGGCCCGAATGAAACGCCGGAAGAGGAGCAGTCATGGCTCGAGAAGGTCTCCGACGTCTTTCGCGATGGCCGGCGAATGGCGGCGCTCTGCTGCTTCCTCGTGGCGTTTCTGCACATCGATTACTTCCTGACGTTCGCGCTCGCGTTTCACGATCGGCAGACCGGCGGCAAGGCAATCCACGCCGCACATCCGAGTGACTGGTGCATTCCGCGTCCCGCGGCGGAACCGTTGAAGGATGTGTCGTCGGGCGAAGGGCTGCACAAGATCTGGAAGTTCTTTTTCGCGGAAGGAGGCGCGAACCTCGAATGCACGCTCGCGCTGAAAGCGGCGGTCGAGGCGGAGAAGCAGGGAGTCAGTCAGATCAAATCGCACGAGCAGAAAGGCCGGCTCGAGTATCTGAAGACGTTGCCTGAGTCGCGCAAGTGCTCGGATGACGAGTTGCGTCGCGCTGCATGGAACCTTCGCGAGGTCTACCGGCTGCGCGATGCGATCAGCGATCTTCGCGACCGGCCGGGCGATTCGCAGTACCGCGTGTCGATTCTCGGCCATGCCAATCGCACCAGGCCATCGCCCGGCGCGAACGACAACGACGAGCTCTCGCGCAACCGCGCCACGTGCGCGAAGCTCTTCGTCCGGCAGCTGGCGCGCGAGGCGTATCGAACTCACGCCGGTGTCGTGCCGCAGCAGTTCACGCGTACCGACGATGACAGCGACGACGAGTCGCTGCATCTCGTCTATGACGTCGACTTCGTCTCGAACGAGCCGACGTTTCACGACCGCACGGCGGCGAATCTCGATGACGCCGGCGATCTCGATCGGCACCTCTCCGCTGAAGTGCACCTGATCGAAGTGAGAAATCCGGCGCCGGTCGTCGTGGCGAAGGAGGAGAAACGCTGTCCGCTGACGCTCCTCGATTACGCCTACTTCATGATCTACACGATCACGACGACCGGGTACGGCGACCTCATGCCGGTTTCCGCGATGGCGAAGTTCTTCACCTCGGTCGCGAACCTCTTCGAGCTCTTTTTTCTGGTGATCGTATTCAACTCACTCTCAGCGATTCCTCCGGGGCGGTAAGGCGGCAAGATATACTGACGGCTCCCTTCAGCACGTAAAGACAATGTGGATCGCGATCGGGCTCCTGCTTCCGGTAAGCATCTTTATGGTGCTCGGCATTCGCTTTCGCGAGCGGCGCGGTCGTTTGCCGCAATGGTTTTCGCAGGCTGCCGCGATGCTGGCGGCGCTGTGGTGTTGCGTCGCGATGGCGCTGCTGGTCGGCGGCAGCGGCAGGTGGCCGCGGACGACACAGATCGCATGGAGCGGCATCTCGCAGCGCGCGTCGGCCGGCGGCGCTCCGCTCGCGATCGGCGGCAGTCAGCAGGATGCGGTGACCGGCTGGCCGAACGCTTCCTTTGATCCGCTGCTGCGGATTACGCCGGCGGGTCCGGATCGGGTGTCGCTGACGATCGCGCGCGGCGGTGCATTCGTCATCGATCGAGCCACGAGGGCGATACTCAATGGTCTCGAGATTCCCGAAGATCGTTCGCGCGTAATTGACGGATACCGCTTCGAGATGCCGGTCGACTGGTGGCTGATCCCGGAGTTCGTTCGCCGCCTCGCGCTCGTTCCCTATCGACTGCGTGTCGTCGATACGGCTACCGGTGCGGTCGTTTCCGATGTACGCATCAGCCGCCCGGGGCCGCTGGAAAAATATCGCTACACGGCACTCGAGTCGCTCACCGGGCGCTCGCGAAAGACCGTTGTTCAGAACACCGTCTATGAAAACTGGTCGCGACCCGTGCTGCTGGTGGCGACACGCAGCGGTGTGCGCATCCTCGATCGCACTTCGACCGCTTCACATGACTGTGCGCTGCCATGCGGTCTGACGCTGAAGTGGCGCCGGCTGACGCTCAACACGCAGATCGTCGCAGGCGACGGCGGTCTTGGCGTTCGATTCGAGCGGCCGTGGCGGCGTGTGTCACCGCTGCCGGAGAAAGTCGACGGCGTCCGGCAACTCGTCGTGACGCGGGAGGCGCGGCCGGGTGATTACGCTTTCCTGCTGCCGCTCGGCGGAGGCATCGAAGACCCGAGGATGATGCTTCGGCTTTCGGAGGACGATGGCGTTGGACGGTTCGCGAATGCTCGCGCAACGGCGTCCGCACCGGTTGGCGGGAAGCGCGACAGCGGCGTCGTCACCAGCGAAACCGATGTGCGAGCGGGGGACTATTCGTTCCACTTCGCGACGGCGATCGACATCATCCATCCGACGGTCGTGGTGATCCGCCTGCTGCTCTCGTTCGTCGTCTTCGCGATAGTGATCTTCGTCGTCGGACGTCGCATCCACGAGCGCAATCGCTGGCTTGCGTACGGCGTCGCGCTGGTGCTCTTCGCCATCCTTTCGTTCCGCGTCGCGCTTGCGGTCCGCTATGCGGCGGCGCCGGAATTCATCGATCAGATCGCCATCAAAGGAGTAGTGCTCTCGCTGGTCGCGCTGACTGCCGGTCCGGCGATGCTGCTGCTCGAAGCGCAGCTTCGTCAGGACGCGAGCATTCGCATTCCGAATCGGCGCGAAGCGACAACGGCGATGCGGCTGACGCTCGGCTGCGTCGCGGTGGTGATTCTGGCGACGCTCTCCCAACTGCGCGTGGCGTCATCGATCTGGCCGGAGCTGCCGGCCGCGTTGTTGCCGAGCACCGGAATCAATGTTGCCATCCTCGTCCTGCTCGCGATCCTCGGCGGGCACTTCCTCTTCGCGGCGCGACGCGCGTACATGACCCAGCGACAGATCCGTCGCAGTTTCACCTACGAGCATTTTGCGGAGCGGTCGGCGCAATTCTGGCGGTCGGTCGGTGAACCGCGATCGAAGAGCTCGTGGAAATGGCTGGTGACGTTCGCGCTCGTCTTTGCCGGTTCGCTGTCGCTGCTGCGATTCCTTCCCGGTACGCGTCTCATTCAGGAAGTGATGGCGCCGCTCGTCATCACCCTGCTCGCGGCCATTCTCTGGCTCGGTGCTGCGCGCGCAGCATCGCAGCGCACCTCGGAGCGGCGATGGTCGGGCGCACGCTGGCGATGGATGGCCGTCTGCGCGATCGTGACGGTTGCCGTGCCGGTGTTCCTTGCGCCGCTGCTCATCGGTGATCCCGGCAGCATGCTGGCGACGCTCGCGGTCTTCGTGCCGGTGACGATCGTGTTGCTCGTCGCGGACCGCGGCGGCCGTCCCGGGATCATCGTCTTCATCTGTCTCTTCCTCGCGCTCGGTGGCGCGTTCGCGCTGTACATGAACTGGGAAGAGCTCTATCCGACGCTCGACACGCTGCACGCCGCAGGCAACGTCCCGGCGCGGTTGCTGGTCTTCAAGCGTGCCGGCGGCGTGCAGGAAGACATTCTGCGAACGTCGCAGGCGCTCGAAGAGGCGTATCAGCACACCTGGGAGAATCGCGCCATCGCACACGAAGGGCGATGGCTGGGACTTGGCTACGGACACGCGCCGACGCGCCGCTCACACGTCACGCAGGACACGCTGCAGTTCGACAGCGTCTTCAGCTTCTTCGTGGTCAGTGAACACGGCGTGATCGGAGGCGCATCGCTGATGTTGCTGTACGCGATGCCGCTTCTCTTCTTTCTCTTCTCGTCGATCGATGTCGGACTGTCGAGAGCGATCGGTCTCGTGATCAGCTTCGCATTCTTTGCGGAGGCATGGTTCCACGCGGCGATGAACGTCGGCGCATGGCCCTTTGCGGGGCGCAATCTCCCGCTGCTGTCGATCAACTCGGGGACCGACGCGCTGAAGTGGTTCTGCTTTTTCCTGATCGCGATCTCCGCGCCGTTCTGGCGCTCGGAGATGGCGCAGGAAGCGGGAGACGTCGTCGTTTCGTCATCGCGAGTCAACGTCCTGCGCATCGTTGCCGGTACGGCGGCGGCGCTGCTCGTGCTCGTCATTGGCGTGACCGGAATCCGCATCGTGCTCGATGAGCGGCTCGGCGAGCCGCTCACGTGGACGCCGATTCTGAAAACGGTCGACGACCTCTCGCGCAACGGCAAGCTGACGCTCGATGCGCAGAACAAGCTGGTCCTGGCTCCCGACGAGGCGCTCGAGAATTCGCTGCTCGTGCGGCAGATCGCCGCCTTCAATCAGCTGCCGCTCGAAGAGCAGACCGGGACGAGTGAGAGCAGCCAGTTCGCCGGCAAGCTTTTCGGCGTTACCGACCTCGCTTCGTACGATCGCGTGCTGCGAGAAGAAGGGCGGCTGCAGCTCGACCGTCCCCGCCCGCGGCCACCGCTGTTCCGGCTGGTGCCGATGCCGGAGTACGCGGATGAAGACGGGCTGATTCCGATCGTCGGAGGTCGTTACCGGATCGAGCCGAACGCGGAGTTCAACGCACGGATCAGCTTCCGCCCGGCGGAGGGTCGCGATTCGTTTCCGAAGCTCCTTCTGTCGGAACAGGAGACGGGCACATACGTGCTGCAGGGCGGCTCGTTCCGGGTGATGGTGCCGCGCCGCGCGCCGCGGCCGTTCGAAGACCGGCATGTGCTGCTCGACATCGTCGACGGGGATCTTTCCGTCATTCAGGATGACAACCCCACGTCTCCGCGCGGAGAGGTGTCGATCCGTCTCGATGGAAAGCGAGGCAGCGTCGACAAGGCATACGTCCGCTTCGACGTCAGCGCGGACGGGCGGCTCTACCTCGACAATCATCCGCGTGGATTTCATCTGCGCATCCGCCGCGGTCCGAACGAATATCGCGTCGTTCCCGGACAGCGCGCGCAACTCGTCGCCGGCGATCGCGTGTTTCTGCCGGTGCAGATCTCCGTCGATCCCAGCTTCACGGTCGGCGAGCTCGAGCCGGCGCCAATCGTCGGCCCTGCGTGGGTGATGGGGAGGTGGGCGAGCGCGTATGACCGCAGCAGTCCGCTGCCCTGGACGCCGTATGTCGTCACGGCGCTGGAGCGCGAGTGGGAACGGCTTGGCCCGACCGCGGCCGCGACGAAGTATCGCGTTCTGACGATCGACCCGCTGCTGCAGCAGAAGTCGCAGGACCTCGCCGCGCAAAAGGGACGCGAGTTGCACGCGCAGAGGATCGCGGCGCTCGGCGCGTTTCGCGCGAGGATGGGGCGGAAGATCTCGGCGCGTGAGCTGCGCGCGGCTGCAGCCGAGGCGCAGCCGCCGCGCGTGGCGATGTCGATGATTTCGATTCCCGACGGCCGCGTGCTGGCGATGGCCGGCTGGCCGCGGATGGCTGCCGGCCCGATCGGAGGTCCGTGCACCGCATTCGATTCCTGGTGCCCGCCGTCCGCATGGATCGACCGTTCGGCGCCGTCGTTCGTTCGGTCGCGGTACGGCAGCGATCGCAATTTCGATCGCATCGAGATGGGCTCGAGCACGAAGCCGCTCCTTGCCGCGGCCGCACTCGTCGTCCATCCCGGCCTTCATCAGCAACTGCGCGTACGCGGACCGGCCGGCGAGGAGCGCGATGTCTTCGGCATCGAGCTGCCGGGACGAACCGGGTGGCAGGTTCTGCACGACACGCCGCAGTGGGAAGGCTTCGATGAGTATCTCGCCCACTCCGACAACCGTTATCAGGTGCGCCTCGGTTTTCTCGCGCTCGCCGATCGCTATGGTGGCGACGTGCTTCCCGACGGCGGCGCGTCGCCGTCCGATCGCGAAGCGCTTGGCGTTGCGACGCCATGGGGACGCTATCCGCATTTCCCCAACGACATGAAGTTCTCGTCGCGCGCACGCGATCGGATGCAGCGCATCGACGATTCGCTGTTCGCACAGGCTATTCGCGACATGTATGCGGTGGGCGTACGACAGGGCGACTTCCGCGGGCGCCGCTATTCGTTCTGGAGCGGCGATGGCTCCGACGATCTGCCGCGCGAGATCCCGGTCGATCCGAATGCACCGAAGGGGCCGGAACCGATGTCGACCGCCTTCGATTCGATCTCGCCGGAGATCGCCAATCTCGCCTTCGACTATCTCACCGCGCCGCGTCAGTACGTCAGCTTCCTCCTCGGCGGATATGAAAACCGCTGGTCGAACGTCGACTTCGCGGGAGCGTTTGCTTCCGCAGTGACAGGTCACGTGGTGACGCCTCACGTGCTCGTGCAGCGCGAAGCGACGAAGCCGCTGCCGGGCCGGCGTGCTTCTCCCGTGATCGCCGCGGCACTGCGTCCCGGACTCCAGGGAGTCATCACCGGAGGGACGGCGACGTTTGCGCGTCAGTCTCTGCTGCCGCTCGCCATCACCTCGATTCCGGGCGTGAAGGCGTACGCGAAGACCGGCACGCTCGCGGTCGCGAACCAGTCTTCGACGACGTCGCGTCTCGTCATCGCCTTCATCCGATGGGAAGACGAAGCGCGCGGAATCGCACGCAAGGGCGTGGTCCTCTCATTCGTTGCGCAGAACGCGGAACAGGGTTACGCGACGCGCTGCCTCGCGGAGTTCATCAGAGACAACCAGACAAAGATCGCGGAGTATCTGCAATGACCTTCGCGAGACGCCAGCGCGGGCGGACGTTCGGCGAAGTCATGTTCGTCTGCGTGATCCTCTCTGCCGTGATCGTAGGCGGCTACGCGCTGCTGCGTCCGGGCGCCGCGAAGCCGGCGCCGCCGCCGGTGAAAGGTGTGTTCGCGGAAGCGCCGCCCGGCTACAAGGCGATGACAACGCCGGACGGACTCATTCCGCTCAAAGCCGTCATCGCGCCATCATCGGGTTCGATCGTCTATTCAAGTCCGAACGGCGGCGCCGCCACGACGAAACGGTTATCGATGTTCGAGTCGTACTTCCCGATCGAAGCCTCCGGCGACTACGTGCGCGTCGGCAACGATCCGATGAGCGCCGCTTCGCTCGGCTGGGTGCGGCGATCGGAAGTCATTCTCTGGCCGACACGCGAAGCCATGCGTCCGAATACGTCGAATCCCGACCGGCGTCCGCTGCTGCTCTGGGACAAGCGCGATTCCGTCGGCGATCTTCGCTCCGTTCGCTATCGCGAAAATGCCGGCAGCGAGCCACCACAGCCGTACCCGGTGCTCGCGGTCGACCGCGGTGCGCTGCTGATCGCGCTGACCTGGCAGAGCGCCGACTACTCGCGCATTGGCGTGAACACGGCGTGGACGCCGCCGCTGACCATCCCGGATGACGCGCGTTTCTATTACCTGACGACGCGCGAAGAGTTGAAGCGTCACTTCGAGCAGTACAACCAGACGCTCCTCGAAATGCGGAGCGGTGTCTCTCCCGACGCGCCGATCCTGAAGCTGCTGAAGAACCATGTCGAAGTAACCGTGGGCGAGCACATCGACCACGACGACGATCCCGGCTTTCTCCGCCGCATCCTGCGCGAGTTGCGCAATCCGCTGCGGCTGACCGATCGGCAGGATGCCGACATCCGCCGCGATTCGGAAACGATGCGAAGAAAGCTGGCGAAGCTGCGTACCTTCTACGAGAACCCTGAGAACTGGAGCACGCGAGGAATCGGATGGCTGCCAGCGGACTACCTGCCGGGGAACTGAAGAAGCTCTATCGGCTCGACGACGTGTCGGTTCGCTTTCGCGGCCGTCGCGACGTCGGAGCTGCGGAGACGCAGGCGCTCGATCGCGTGTCGCTCGAGGTCGATCACGGCGAACTGCTCGTCATCATGGGCGCCTCGGGTTCGGGGAAGTCGACGCTGCTTCACATCATGGCGGGGCTGGCGAAACCGGATGAAGGGAAGGTCCGATTCCGCGCGTCGCAGTCCGACGGGCCGGACGGCAGGACGATGAGCCTGCACACGATGTCGGAAGACGACTGCGCGCGGATGCGTCGTCGTTACTTGGGCTTCGTCTATCAATCGTTTCAGCTCGTCGAAACGTTGACGGCGTGGGAGAACATTGCGCTGCCACTGCTGTTCGGAGGAGTGGCGCGTGACGCGCGGCGGCCGCAGGCAGAAGCAATGCTGGACCGCGTTGGTCTCGCCGATCGTGCGGAGCGTTTTCCATACGAGCTATCGGGCGGCGAACAGCAGCGCGTCGCCATCGCACGCGCGCTCGTCAATCGTCCCGCCGTACTTCTCGCGGACGAGCCGACCGGCAGTCTCGACTCGGCGAGTGCCGCCCTCGTGCTCACTCTCATCAAAGAATTGCATCGCGATGAAAAGCTGACGACCGTCCTCGTGACGCATGACGGCGACGTCGCGAAACGGATGGCGACACGCCGCATCATCGTGCGCGACGGCTCCATCGTGTCCGAGGGGACGCGATGAAGATCAGGTTCCGCCTGCGAAAGCGCAGTGATGCGCCGCCGGTGCCCGATGCTCGGCTGCGACTGGCCGACGGCATTCGGATGGCGTGCGGTCAGATGCTCGAGTCGCGCGTCTTCTTTCTCGCGAACGTCGTCGCCATCTCCGTCGGCATCCTGCTCATCGTGGTGATGCTGTCGATCTCGATCGGTCTCGCGTCGTACATCGACCAGACGCTGCAGAAAGAAGCGGCGGCGGAGCTGATCGAAGTGACGTTCGATCCTCGGGCCGGGAACGCCGCGCCGCTGACCGCCGCTCGCGTCGCCGCCTTTTCGCAGATTGCCGGAGTGCGGGAGGTGACGCCGGTCGTCACCGGCGTCTTCGGTGAGCTCGTACGAGGCGCACGTGAAGGAGTGCTCGTCTCCGTTGCGAGTACGACGGGAGCGCGCGACCCGGAGCTCGTTCGCTGCGACGTGCTGGCCGGCTCGCTCGCTGCGGTCGGCGGCGAGAGCGGCCTCGTGGTCCCGCTCAACGTCGCTTCCGACCTCGGATTTCATCCGCCATCGACCGCGCTCGGCGCGCCGCTCACGCTGCGCGTCACGCGCGGCGGAGAGCACGGCGAGGAACGTGTCGATCTCCGCGTCGCGATTGTGGCGGTGGTGCGCGATACGCGCTTTTCGCGCTGCTACCTGCCGCTGCGCACCATGCGCCGCCTGTCGCACTGGCAGGGCACTCCGTCTGTTGCAGTGTCGGCGCTGCGCGATCCCGCGACCGATTCCGCCGCGTTCGTCTACGACAGCGCGCTCGTGTACGCGAATACGGTCGATGACGTCGCGCGCATTCGAAAAGAGATCGAGCGCAGCTCGTATCACACCGCGTCGATTCTCGATGCGGTTCGCCGCTACCGGCAGATCAAACTGATCGCCACCGTCGTGCTCACGGCGCTCGGCGTCATCGCACTCTTCACCGGCTCGATCAGCATCTTCAACTCGGCGTATGCGGCGGTGATGCGCCGCTTCCGTGAGCTCGCCATCTACAAGACGTATGGCGCGACGAGCGGAGCAATCGTCGGACTGGTGCTCGCCGAAGCGCTGATGACGGCGATGGTGGCCGCCGTGGCTGGCTTCGGCGCAGGCGCGCTCACGTGCATTCTTCTGCAGCGCGCGATCTCGTCGCAGGTGGAGGCGGTGTTGTTTCCTGTCGACTGGCGCTTGGCGGTGGCGGCGTTCGTGACCGCCTGTCTCGCCTGCGTGCTCGCCAGCATCGGTCCGGCACTGACCGCCGCGAGGATGAAACCGGTCGAAGCGATGAGGATCGGATGAAGCCCGAACGCCGGCCGTGGATCGCTGTCTACCTCGTTGCGGGCGTCGTCGCTGCGTTTGTCGCCGCGATCTGGAATGCGCGCCTGACGCAGTTCTTCGCAACGACATCGGCGACCGGCGCGATCGTCTTCTTTCTGCTGCTGCCGTTCCTCGTCATCATCACGCGTCCGGCGTTCGTGCGGACCGGCGCGCGCGTGCACCGCGGGATCGGAGTGCTGGCTGCCTTTCGGAAGGGTGGCGCGATCGGTTTCTTCCTGCGAAGTCTCGCGGCCTGGATCGGCGCGATGCTGCTCGTTTCAGGGCTGCTGGTGGTGACGTGGAGTGCCGGCGGGATCGCACTCGCAGCTGCGATCAGCAACTGGGTCTACGTCGCCTCCTCGATCGTGCTTCTCGCGCACGTGGTGCCAGACGCCGGATTCATTGCGGCGATGGCGCCGCCGATGACCGTCTATGTGACCGGCGCGCCCGGCTCGGGAAAGACGACGTTCATCGGTGTGGCCGGACTCGACACGCGCTCGCGCGAGCGCGGAAGCTGGACGCTCACGCCGACCGAGGAGACGACGCTGCTCACGTCGTCATTGCACGGATCGTCGCAACACGTCGCCGCTTCGAGTGACGCGGTGAGTGGGGAGTACACGATCGTCCCGCACCGCGCCTGGTCGCAGTTCATCGGGTCGCGTCCCGTGCCGCTCGCGCTGGTGGAAGTCGGGAACCGGCACGAAGGACGCCGCCGGCGCGACACCGGACGTACCGGATTCATCATCACGCTGCGCGCGGGCGAAGCGACTTCTCGCGCGAGTCTCGACGCGATACGGCAGCAACTCTCGATGCTGCACAAACTCGCCGGCGCGCCCGCGTCGCGCATCGCGCGCCCGGTAGCGCTCGTGCTCACCTGCGTCGACGACTGGACAACCGGCAGCGCGAAGACGCTCGTGAGCGACGAGCTCGCGCAGCTCTTCGACGAGCACTGCCGTCGATGGGAAGCATTTTCTGCGACCTCGCAGCTGCGCGAGGACGGCAAAGCGCCTGAGCAGGGAGAACTGGTGGCGGCCGGCCAGTTGTCGGTGCTCGCATGGCTGGTGACGAAGATCTGAGGAGAGTGGAACGATGATCGGAATGTGGGGCTCACGCCGCGCGGGGAAAACGACATTCGTGTCGGCGCTGTATCACGAGATACGCCGCCGGAAAGAGGAAGAGAGCGACATCTGGAAGATGGTCGGTCAGACCGACGCGGCAAACGAGCTTCTCCTCCGCGACTGGGAGCGATTCCGGTCGAGCAACTTTCCTGAGACCACGCCATCAGACGTCGTCGCCCAGCCGCTGATCTACGAAGTGACGCGGCCGGTCGGCGACGAGCCAAAGACCACCACACCGGCGCGTTCGTGGTCGGGTTCTCTGCGCAAAATGTCGGAGTGGCTCATTCGCGCCGGCGCGGATCGCGAGACAATCACGCTGAATCTCTTCGATCCTTCCGGTGAGTTTTTCAGCCAGCCGAACCGCCTGATTCAGGACGATCCGGTTGCTACCCAGTGCAGGAACATGTTGCGCAGCAGCGACGGTCTCCTCTGTTTCATCGATCCGACGCGCTCTGACGATAACGAGTATTTCCCGTTGATCTTTCGCAACTGTGTCCTCCTGTCGAAATTGCTCAACGAAGAAGCGGGAGGATCATTGCCGGTGCCCGTAGCGATCGTCGTGACGAAGGCCGATCAGTTTCCGGAGGCTTTCCGCGATCCGCGTGCGTTCCTCAGGAGTACGATGGGCCGGGCGGCATTCGGAGCTCTTATGGACTACTGCGAGCGGCGCGAGTTTTTCGCCGTTTCCTCCGTCGGTACCGGCAACGTGGAAGGAAAGGGAACGGATTTCAAGCCGCTCGACCAGCCGGAGCCTGAGGGCGTTTGGGCGCCGATCGCATGGCTGCTCGACGCGATGAACGGCCGGCTATGAAAGGCGAGTACCTCATTTACGGCATCGCTACCGCCGAGGGGAAAACAGGCTGGAGCGTCATTGGGAGCAGCATCGCGCTCAACGAGGCGGAGCGCAGCGCGCTCGTTACGCGCACGGCCGTTGGACATTTACGGGAATCGGGATTTACCGACTCGTACGGTTACTTCGGCGTGGAGAAGGCCGGTGGCCAGGAATGGGCGGTGTTCGCCCACTTTTACCGCAGCCTCAACACAGAGAAGACCGGAAATTACTTTGTGCAGCGCGACATCTGCCTCGCGCCGTATCACGAGTTTGCAGCGCTTGATGCTGACGCAACACCGTTCCTTCACAACCTGCCTCCGGCAAAAACGATCGCTACGTCGGGTGCACAACTCAACAGGTGGGATCTCCGCGAAGAAGCCGACCCGTCGGCACAGCGGCTGAAAGACGAATTGTCGGGTCTGCGCGCCGACTTTCTGGCCGACCTCCTCATCGCCGCGGTGCAGGAAACGCCGACTGTGATCGTCGGCTCACCCGGGCGCGATCTGATTCCGACGCTGTTATTGCTGCTGCCGCCGACGCTGCGCGCAGGAGTCACCTTCTCGACGGCCGTCGCTGATCCGTCGGCATCGGTACGGCTGCAGGTGATGCGTGCCTTTCCGGCCTCCGAGGCGAAAGGATCGATCGTCGAACTGGAGAAGCAGCGCTTCGTCTCGAACAAGATCACGACCGACTCGCCCGCCATCCGCGCGTTGTTCGCTACGTGGAAGAAAGACGGATACGACGAGCTGCTTCGCCAGCAGAACTTCATCGAGCGCGCGATGGATATCGGGACGCGTTCCCTCCTGGAAGAGCTCGAGACCGCGCAGCAGCTGTGGGTGACGTTCAACGATCTCGTTGGTGAGGAGAGTGGAGAGCGGAAGTGGCACCTCGCCTCGAGCGCACTCGAGCAGATCGGAAGCCTGCGCACGAAAGTACGGCCGGACGTGGTCGAGGCTGTCCTGAGGAACGTGCAGCTTCCTTCCGAGCGAACGCAGCTGATCAAGTTCATTCGCGATCTGCACCCGGCGAACGATGAAGCAGCAAAGATCGCCAATGCGTTCGCGCGACGTCTGGCGACCGTGAAAGATGATGAGCAGGTTGCCGAGTCGATTCGTCTTTACGAGAACGCGTTGCCGCGCAGCACCGATGATCTGCTGCCGGCGCTCCTCGGTGCACTCGAACCCGATCGAAGGAAGATCGAGCTCGCGCTCAAGCTGCGCAAAAAACTTGGCGACGCTGCCTCATCGTTGCACGACAGGGTGCTGGCCTCGTGGGCGTTTCGTGATCCGCGTCCTGACAGCGTGCGCGGTTTTCTGGCGACGCTCGGATCGAAAGATGACATCGCATCGCTGCGCAGCAACAAAGCGCTCATCGAGCAGATCGAGTCGAACGCGGAATCGCGCTTCGCACTCGCTTTGTTCGACGCGTTCCTGCGCGGCGACGATCGCGATCTGCTCGCCGCGAAGCCGGGATCGGAAGCGATTGCGACGCTGACCAGCGAGGAAGGACAGCGATGGATCGCGCCGCTTCCGAAAGCTGCACTGATGCTCGCCGGGAGACTGCTTCCCTCCGCGAAGGCTGACGCCGCGAGAGTGCTGGCTGGCATTTTCGCCGACGCCTGGGAACAGGCGGACAGCACGTGGCTCACAGCGGAAGAGCGTAAAGCCGCTCGTGACGCCGTACACAAAAACAACAAGGATGCTGACCGCCGGATGCGCGTCGCCGACTATCGCCGCGATCTCGCGGAGGTCGAGGGAACTCTTTCCGAGCAGGTGCTGAAGCTGGCGAAAGAATGGAAAGAGCAGCGCCTTGGCGCCGAACAGCTCATCGAGGTGTTGCGCCCGGACGATGGCAGCTGGCCGACGGCGTCGATGGCGTGGTCGTTTCTCTCCGAGCTGTCTGCGAACGACGTCGATAGCGTGAAGAAGCTCATCGAAAGCTGGCGCGGGAAGTCGCAGGCGGAGCCGCTCCTCCGAATGCTCGCCGTCATCATCGCCATGTCGGGTAGTGGAGGGAGCCGCAGCGCCGGCGAGTTGTTGCCGGAGTGCTTCGACGCCATCGCGGAACTGCGCGAAACGAGCATGATCGGCGGAGAAGGGCGCTATCCGGTCGCGCGGTGGAAGCCGAAAGGGGCGGTTGCCTGTGACCTGTTCGCGGGGCTGGCGACATTCTTCCACAGTCGCAGGTACGCCGAAGAACAGAGGAACGTTCTCACTGCAGCACTCATCTCCGATCAGGACCGAGCAAGAGTGTTTCTGCAACGGCTGCAGGAGACGAACAGTGCGATCGCCGCGCTCGTCCCCGATGGCGAGTCTCTCCGGACGCGGCTTGCCGCGAACCAGTCAGTCGACGACGCAGACGCTCTCGATGCCGCTGCCGAGGTGTTTCTGGAGAAAACGAGCTCCGGAGTTCCTCTCATCAAGAAGCGATCTGTTCGCAGCATGCTTGAGAATCTTCGGAGCGCAATCAAACGTGGCGTACGCTCACGCGGCGACAGCATCTATACGCAGCTGCGCTGAGCGCCGCTGCCGCATCGCGCCGGCGATGGCCGTGGTCCTGCTGCTCGCGGGCGGTTGCGGCAGTGCTCCGCCGTCGCCACCGCCGCGCGTCGAGCAGGCCGCGCCGGAGTTGTACGACGCGTTGCCCGGCAGCTCCACGTATGTCAGTCCGCCGGTACGTGAGCGGGGAACGCTCGGTGCCGTTTCGGGCCGCAAATCGGTTTGGTATCACTTCAACGTCGCGCCCGGCGGCACGCTTCGCGTCGATCTCAATTCAGAGAAACGGACCTCGAGCTCGGCCTGGCAGTTGTTCGATGATTCTCCCGTGTACGGACGCTATCCGGCCGGCGAGCTCGGCGCAGGGCGAAGCTACACGGCAGCGAAGTTGTTCCTCACGGAAACCGACACCTACTACGTTCGCGTGTCGGTTGCGGACGACGTCCGTCAGGCCGATTACATCCTGTCGATCGATTACACACCGCCCGCACCACAGCCCGCGCCGCAGCCGCGTCCGAAACCGAAGCCGAAGGAGCCGAAGGGGGGAAGAGGAACGCGGCGCGACGACAAACGCGCCGACACGCCGCAGCCGGCTCCGAAGGTTGATCCGGTTGAAGCGTCGCGTTCCGACGCGATACCGCTCGATACCTCGACGTCGCTGCGCCTCGGCCGCGGCGCGAGCCATTCCTCCGGCTGGTATCGCATTCGCGCGCCGTATCGCACGACCGCGACGATCACATTCAAACCCGATGGCGCTTCGCGAGCGCCGGTCTCGCTGGAACTGCACGCGGCGACGCGAGTGCTGAAGAAGAGCGGTCCGTCGCGCGAGCGGCTGCAGATCACGACGGAGCTCGTCGCGGGGGGAACGTTTAGCGTCCTCGTTGCCGCTGCGAAGGACGCGCTGGCATCCGGAACGCTCTCGGTTCGCTACGAGCATTTTCTGGAGGAGCCGAGCGTCGACCGCGCCGAGTCGCTTGCTCCCGGTGCGACGATCACTTCAGTCGGCGGCGACTCGGGGGTCCGCTGGCGGTGGTACTCGTTCCGGCTGCGCGCTGAGTCGATCGTGAAGATGTCATTGCGGTCGAGCGGCGACAACGCAGTTGCGACCGTCTATCGCGACGGACTGGTCAACGTCGTCAGGACCCTCGCCCTCGATCCATCGGCTGAGCTCTGCGCACTTCTGCCGCCTGGCGCCTACCTGATGCGCGTCGAAGGGCGCGAAGCGAAACGAGCGACCGTACGGATGTCGGTGACGATCAACGAGCGATCGGCGAGCGCCGGCTTTACCGATGTGAAATCGAAGCCGTGTCCGTGACATCAGTGCCGGAAGTGCCGCTCGCCCGTGAACACCATCGCGATTCCGCGTTCGTTCGCGGCGGCGACCACTTCCGGATCACGCACCGAGCCGCCCGGCTGAATCACCGCGCGAACGCCGGCATCGGCGAGGATGTCGAGGCCGTCGCGAAACGGAAAGAACGCATCTGACGCGGCGAACGATCCCACGGACGGCAGGATCGATTTCATGATCGCCACTTTCGCGGCGTCGACGCGGCTCATCTGACCCGCACCGATTCCGATCGACTGCGATTCGCCGGTCAGCACGATCGCATTCGACTTCACGTTCGCACAGACGATCCACGCGAACTCAAGTCCGTCGAGCTCCGCCGTGGTCGGCTGGCGTTCGGTGACGACCTTCCACGCGTCGCGTCCGGAGACGCGGTCAGGCGCCTGCGTGAGGTAGCCGCCGGCGGCGCTGCGAATCTCGAGCCGGGGCAGCTCGGCAGTGGTCGTGACGAGTCGCAGATTCTTCTTTCGTCCGAGCAGCTCGCGCGCTTCTTCGGAGAACGACGGCGCGACGATCACCTCGAGGAACATCTCGCCGACCGCGCGCGCGCAGTCGCCGTCGAACTCGCGGTTCGCGCCGATGATGCCGCCGAATGCGGAGACCGGATCGGATTCGATCGCGGCGCGCAGCGCGTCGACGAGTTGTTCGCGTCGCGCGACGCCGCACGGATTGGTGTGCTTGATGATGGCGATGGCCGGCTGCTCGAACGCGTTCGCGAGCTTGATCGCCGCGTCGAGGTCGAGGAGATTGTTGTACGACAGCTCTTTTCCGTGCAGCTGTTCGAATGGACGCTGGCCCGGCGCAACGTAAAACGCCGCGCTCTGCGCCGGGTTCTCACCGTAGCGAAGGTCCTGAAACTTCTCCAGCTCGAGAATCAGCGAGCCGTCATCGTGCGGCTCTTCATCAGCACCGACCTGATCCATCAGATAGTGCGCGATGGCCGCGTCGTACTGCGCGGTGGTCGCGAAGACGGCGACGGCCGCCTGCAGCCGGAAGTCATCGCTGATCGTCCCGCTCTCGAATTCGGCGAGGAAGTCTTCGTACATCTCCGGACGGCAGAGCGGCAGGACGTGACGATGATTTTTCGCCGCGGCGCGCAGCATCGACGGTCCACCGACGTCGATCTGCTCGATCGCTTCGCTCAGCTCGACGTCGCGTTTCGCAATCGTCTGCTCGAACGGATACAAATTGACGACGACGAGGTCGATCGCCGGGATGCCGAGGCGCGTGACGTCGTCGATGTGCGACGAGTTGTCGCGGTCGTGAAGAATCGCGCCGAAGACTTTCGGCGTGAGCGTCTTCACGCGGCCGCCGAGAATCTCGGGGGCGCCCGACCATTGCGAGATCGGCGTGACGTCGATGCCGTTGTCGGCGAGATGCTTCGCGGTGCCGCCGGTCGAAAGAATCTCGACGTTCTTCGCGCGCAACGCGCGGGCGAGCTCGACGATGCCGGCTTTGTCGGAGACGGAAAGGATTGCGCGTTCGATCACTGCACCATCAGATTGCCGCTGCGCATGACGGACGCCGAACGAACGTCGCCGCCTGCTTCGCGCCAGATGTAGTAGTAGAGATTGACGAGGTCGGTGACGGCGTGCGAGTACGACACGGCGGCGACGCCGAACGCGGTCGAGCGATCGTCGAACTGCGCCGAGGTCCGTTCGCCGCGGCCGAAATACTCTTCGCCGATCAGCGGATAGAAACGCGCACTGCGCGCGAACGTTTTCTCGAAGTACGTGCGCAACGCGAAGTGCTCGTCGAGTCCGTAGAAGACGGTCGCGAACTTCGACATGCGGCGCTCGAAGTACTGCTCGAAGTCGTCGTGCACGAGACTGAGTCGCGCGTCGCCGTTGGAAACGTGGAACGGATTGTTGGCGTCGGAGACGAGATGGGCGAGGCGTCCGAGGCGCTCGACGACTTCCGTCATCGGCTTGTTGCTGCGGATGGCGGCGATCGTGTTCGCCGTCTCGCTCTCGATCTGCTCTTTCAACCGCCCCGTACGACTGACGACGAAGTACCGATGCGCGTCCGTTCCTTCCTCGGCCTGGGCGCGGGCGATGCCGCGTTCGTATTCGGCGCTGTAGCGGTCGAGCAGCAGACGAAGATCGGGCGGTGCGAGCGCGGCCGATTTCTTCGCGATGCGCTGATCGGACGCATGCGTCCACGCACCGGCAACGGTCGGGAGCAGCAGCACGAGCGTGATGAGAAGAAGGCGTTTCATGGAACCCGGCCCGATGGTAGCAGGAAGTCGCCGCGAGCCCGATACGTTGTGCTGCCGGCGATGTCGTTCGATGAACATCTCGCGCTGCTGTTCGCCTGTCGAGCCTGTCCGAACGTGGCCGGCGTGCCGATCACCGGCGCCGTTCGCGACGCGAAGGTGATGCTCGTCGGTCAGGCGCCCGGTCCGCATGAAGAGGACGAGCGCCGTCCGTTTGCGTACACGGCCGGCAAACGGCTGTTCGGCTGGTTCCGCGATCGGCTCGGCGTCGAAGAAGCGGACTTTCGCGAGCGCGTCCACATCGCCGCGGTGATCCGCTGCTTCCCCGGCCGCGATCCGAAAGCAGGAGGCGATCGCGTCCCCGATGCCGATGAGATCGCCGCGTGCGGAAAGCATCTCGATCGCGAGATCGCGTTGCTCCATCCGCGGCTCATCATCGCCGTCGGCACGCTTGCATCGATCCAGCTCACAGGAATCGCACAGCTGAAGGATGCCGTCGGCGTCGTGCATCACATCGAGCGCGCCGGCCATCGCGCGGACGTGATCGTGTTGCCGCATCCGTCGGGACGTTCGACGTGGCTCAACAAGCGCGAGAACGCTGCGTTGCTCGAACGATCGCTGCAACTGCTCGCGAAGCATCCGGCATGGCTCGCGACGTTCAGTCGTCGAGCAGCGAAACGCTGAACGCCGGCTGTCCGCCGAGTGACGTGCGGAACGCCCAGAGCGCGAGCGCGGCGAGGATCACGATCGGTACGCACGCCGCTGCAAACGCGAATGACGACGGATCGACGGGAAGTTGTCGGAAAAACGTAAGACTAAATGCATATTGCAGCGTAGCCATGGCGAGCAATCCGAAGCGGGCGAGCGTCGCGCAATAGATTGCCGGAATCAGAAATGCGGATATGACGAGGTGCCAATGGCCGCGCGACGCGACGAGTTGCGTGCCGAGCATTACCAGGTAGAGCGCGGCGATGCCGAATGACCGGCGCCGGAAGACGATTGCAAAGAAGACGGCGACCACGATCATCGCCAGTCCGAGTTGCGCGGAATCCGTGATCCCGCCGAGGGTGAAACCGAGAGCGTCACGTACGCCGAGCAGCGTGTCGGCGCCGCCGCGAGGCAGCACGTCGCGTCCGCCGAGCAGGGAAGGAACGGCATGCGCCAGCGACGCCGTCAATGAATGCGCGAGCCCCGCGGTGATGCCGATGAGGATGTCGCGGCCGACCATGGGGTCGCGCAGATTCCCGCTGACGAGCCGCGACCACGAGATCATCCGCTCCGGCCACCGCCGCCGCACGTGCGGTTCCAACGCGATGTAGAGAAGCGCGAACAGCGCCGACGCAACGAGGGCGCGTTCCATCGCGTTTCCAATGGTGTTGAGCTCCGTCGCAACGTCGCGCGAGTGATACGCGTACAGCAGAAACGACACGAGCGTGAGGACGAAGACGGTCGCGGCGATGCGCGCCGCGCCGGTCCGGTCGTAGCGGTGCCGCCGATAGTTAATCCACGCGAGCAGTGCCGTGAGAATGAAAATCGCGACGCGCAGCAGCTTCAGGAATCGCCCGAGGAACTCGCCGCGGAATGGCATCCGCCTCGACGCCTCGTTACTCTCCGACCACGGTCCCTGAATCGCGAACGAGACCGGGATTCCTCGCACGGCCGCCGCTTCAACGTGCAACGGAACATCGGGCGCCGCGGCATAAGCGCCATCCCATGCGACCCGCTCGTCGGCGTACACCGGCGGCAACTCGCGTGGCGTGACCGCCTTCATCTTCGTGATGTCGAGGCCCGCGAATCCGGCCAGCTGGGCCCAGTCGGTCCGCCGCGGCGGCGACGCGCCTGCGTGCGGCCACGCGTGCAGGTCGATGAGACGGCCGGTGAGGTCGACGCTGATGTCCGACATTCCTTCCTCGAACGGCGGATCGTCGTGCCACGGACTCGGCCTGACTTCGCGAGTGATCAGTGGCCGCTCGCTCCCGCGGAACCACATCGTAATCGGGTGGTAGCCGCCGCGCAGCCTGGCGGTCCAGTGCCGCTCCTTCGTATGATCGGAAAGCCAGACGAGGTAATCGGAATCGCGGCCGAAACCGGAGGCGCGGAATCGATATTCAGGCAGGCCGGCGGCACGACCGATCTCCGCGGCGCGCGACTGCAGCACTTCCGGCGGCACGTCGCTCGGCACCGCGCACAGCAGCGCCGTCCGCTGCTGCAGCACGAACGCGATGACGAACATGACGGCCGTGGCCGCGAGGCAGCTCCACGCCGCTCTGCGCGACAGCACTCCCTCGGTGCCGGCGGCGGCGACGAGTCGCGGCGACGGCGTCTCACCGGCCGCCATCGCCGCGGCGAGCGCATCGCCGCCCGGCATCGCTTCGTAGACCTCGCGCGCCGAGCGCGGACGCATCGCCGGATCGGCATCGAGGCAGCGGAGAATCATCCGCTCGACGGCCGGGTCGATGTCGCGGACGAACGACGACGGAGTGTCGATCGCTTCGCCGCTGCGCAGCTCCGGAATCGTGATGCCGTGACGCGCGCGACGTCCGGTGAAGACTTCATACATGACGAGGCCGAGCGCGTAGAGGTCGGTCTGCACCGTTGCCGGCGTGCCGTCGAATTGCTCGGGCGCCATGTACGCGGGCGTCCCGGCGGAGTTCGCGCCGCGGGCATCATCGCTCGCGAGCGCGAGGCCGAAGTCGGTGATACGCGCGTCGCCGCGGCTGTCGATCATGATGTTGGCCGGCTTGAGATCGCGATGAAGGATGCCTTTCGCGTGTGCGGCGGAAAGTCCGGCCGCAATGCCGCGCGCGATGTCGACCGCTTTGTCGTGCGCGAGCCGTCCGATGCGGCGCAGCAGCCGGCCGAGGTCTTCACCGTCGACGTACTCCATCGCCACGAAGTGCGCGCCGCCCGCTTCGCCGATGTCGTAAATGCGGCAGACGTTGGGATGTGCGATCTGGCGTCCGAGGCGCACTTCGCCGTGAAGCTGTTCGAGATAAACGGCGTCGTTCGCGAGCGCGGCAGGGAGGAACTTCAGCGCGACCGGCTGATCGAGCTTGAGATCGTCGGCGCGGTAAACCTCGCCCATGCCGCCGGAGCCGAGGAGCGAAGAGATGCGATAGCGATCGCCGATGATCGTGCCGGGGGCGAATTGCGAACCGCCCGGCTCACGGCTCGCGCTTGCGCCGCCACTCAGCCGGACCGTCGCATCGCCCTCGGAGCTCATCTCATGCCGTTGCTGCGAACGCTTTCCGTGTCAGATTCTCGTGACCCTTCGCCGTGACGACGACGTCGTCCTCGATGCGAATGCCGCCGAACTTGCGGAACGTCTCGACCTTTTCCCAGTCGATGTACTTCGCGTTGCCGCTCGCTTTCAATTCGGCGAGCAGTGAAGGGATGAAATAGAAGCCGGGCTCGATCGTGAAGACCTGCCGCTCTTCGATGACGCGCGTTAGCCGAAGATACGGATGCCCTTCCGGTTTCGGGATCGTGGTGCCGAGCGCGTCAGCGGCGAAGCCGGCCACATCGTGAACCTGCAGCCCGATGAAGTGGCCGACGCCGTGCGGCAGGAACGTGCTGCTGATGCGTCGCTCGACGATGCCGTCGGCGTCGAGACTGCGGACGAAGCCGAACTCGCGCAGCAGCTCCGCGACTTTGCGATGCGCCAGCATGTGCAGATCGGGATAGTTCACGCCCGGTTTCACCTGCGCGCAAATCTCCTGTTGCGCGCGATCCATCTCGCGGACGAGCTGCCGGAACTCATCGTTGCGCGTGGAGTACGTGCGGGTGATGTCGGAGGCGTAGCCGTTGACGCTCGCGCCGGCATCGATGAGGAACGAGTGCCGATCACCCTCGCTCAGTTTGACGCGCTCGTGGTGGTAGTAGTGAAGCACCGCCGCATGCTCGTTGAGCGCGATGATGTTTCCATACGGCAACTCTTCCTCGGTGGAATCGGCGGCGCGCAGATATTCGATGTGGATCTCGTATTCGCTCGCGCCGGCGCGGAACGCTTTCTCCGCCGCGCGATGTCCGCGCGCGCCGCGCTCGTTCGCGAGCCGCATGCATTCGATCTCGTAGTCGGTCTTCCACGAGCGCTCGAAGTGCAGCCGATGCATCAGCGGCTCGGGATTCACTTCGCCGTGCGGATCGTCGGTCTCGCCGATGAAGGCGGTCTTCCCCGTTTTCGGGAAGAACTGTTTCGCCTCTTCGGGAGTGGCGATCATCGAGATGTCGAACTGCTCGGTCCAGTATCCGCTCGGCGTTTCGGCCGGCTTGTGCCAGTAGTCAACAGGTTGATGAAAGACGAGACGCGGTTTCGTCCCCGGCGTGTAAACGAGAAAGCAGTGCGGGTTGTCGATGACCGGCACCCAGTACTTGAAGTGCGGGTTGACCTTGAACGGATACGGCATGTCATCGAGGAACATCATCCGCTGCGAGCCGGCGAAGATGAGGAGATGGTCGAATCCCTCGTCTGCCAGCGCGCGGTCGTGGCGTCCAATGAGCGTCGCGATGTGATCGGGATAGAGCTGCGCCAGTTTGTCCGTCATGTGAGGGGAAGGATATCGAACTTTCGAGCCGCCGCTCCGTAACGAAGTGATGGGAAAACGGTACTGATCGTTCTGTTGCTCGCCGCCGCTCCAGCCGAGGCCGCCCTCCTGCGCGTCGTGATCCTCGGCGACTCGGTCGCGCACGGCGCCGGAGACGAGAGCGGGCGCGGCATCGCCGGCAATCTCGATCGCGAGCTCGACGCGCGCGGCGTCGCGCATGCGCCGACCGTGAACGCGGCCGTGAATGGCTCGCGAACGTGGGACGTTTTCGCGCGGCTGCGCGACGAGGCGGTGCGGGCGGTGGTCGCGTCCGCGGACGTGATCGTGTTGTCGATCGGCGGTAACGATCTTTTCGGCGATCGGCCGTCGCAGCTGGTCTCGACGGTGGCGCCGCGACTGGCGTCGATGGTCGTGCGATCGCGGATCGCCGTGCTGGTGACGACGCTGCACGCGATGAACGGGCGCGCGCGCGTCGTGCTGATCGGTTTGTACAACCCGTATCGCGGATTGCCGCTCGACGGCGCGGTGGCGCGATGGAACGGAGCGCTGATGGAACGCTTCGCGGATGACCGGCGAGTGACGGTGCTGCCGATCGCGGAGCTGTTCGCGGCCACCGACCGGCGCAGCCCGCGCGATCGATTCCACCCGAACGCGGCAGCGTATGCGGCGATCGCGCGTCGCGTTGCGGAGTCGCTCTGAAAAACGAAAGCGCGCCGACCCCTTCTGGGATTATCGGCGCGCTCCTGACTACTCGCCAGCGGGCTGCGGTTTTCGTGTTTGCGTTTTCGATGCCAGCTCACAGCCACTCGCCGCCGTATGCGAGGAGCTGATCGATCGACAGCATTCGTTCCTCGCCGTTCGGCGTGGTGAAGATCGAGTGATACCAGCCCTTCACTTTCACCGGTGTGAGGATGTCGTCGCCGATGCGGAGACTCCGTCCGTTACCGAGATTGAGAAACACGCGCTCGTATGCGGAGCGGCTGAGCGTTGGCGACAGCAGCGGCGGCGTGCTGCGACGTTCGAGCGTTACGCGCTGGCTCGTGCGGCGGTCGGTCGATTCGCCGGCCCACGGTGGCGAGAGAAGCTCGACGTCGCTCCGTCGTCTTCTCTCTTCGACGTGTCGAACGCGTCGCGCATCGCGCGCGGCGATGTGCTCGCGCAGCGCATCGCTCTCCATCAGCGACGTGAAGTTTTCGAGCTCGGGGATGACGGCACCCCACTTCGCAGCGCGGCCGACGTCGTCGTACGCCGGCGGCCGATCGGGAAGATCGAGGAGCGACGGCGTCTCGCCGCGCAGCACCGAGAAGAGCAGCCGCACGCTGAACGGGTCGGCGCATTCGGCGATCGACGCTTCGAAAAACGTGGCGATGGCGAGGCCGAGCTCGCGCAGCGAGATCGATTCGCCAGGCGTCGTACGCCAGACCTTTTCATCGATGTCACTCGTGAACGGGCTGCGCGGAAAGTGATAGTCCTTCGTGATCCAGCCCTTGCGCGACGGATGCTTGCCCGGCTCGACGCCGGCCATGCGCGGAATGCCGCGCGCGTCGAGCTCGCCGAGCCGATACGACGGCCACCGTATGACAGCGCGAACGATGCCGACGATCAGCGCGACCGCGGCCGACATCAGTCCGGGATCGGGCGTGAAGTCCATCGTGATCTCGATCCGCTCGCGGCGCGGACGGACGCCGAGTCCGGTCGAGCGGCGATTCGCACCGAGCAGAATCGCGGGAACGGGAAGGAGATGCGCGAGCAGTACGGCGAGCTTCTGCACGGTGCGGTCGGCGCTCCGCTCGTCGCGCGCGAGCTCGAAGGAGATGTTGACGTGACAGCTGAACGCCTGCAGCCGGATGCGCTCGGTAGTCTTCAGTTCCCAGAGATCGAACTGCTCGCGCACGAAGCCGATCTGTTCCCAGAGACTGCGCACGACGCGCGCCGTACATTGCGGCGCGATTTCGATCACCGGCGTGACGACTTCGATTACGCCGCCATCGAAGTAGAGTGCGCCGCCGGTCGGCAGCTGCATCGATTTGTTCGTTCGCCTGATGAGCGGCCGGTCGATGAAGCCAGCCGGCGTGCGCCATTTCTCTTCCGGGACGACTTCGACGTCGTCAGCGAAGACTTTGAATTCTGCTTCGAGGCCGATGACCGGCATCTCGAGCTCGGATGTGTAGGGGAAACGTTCGTCGTGAGTGACGGCCATGTCTGTACGGAGTGACGATTGCAAGAATCAGTGCTGAGTGCTGAGTGCAGAGTGCTGAGTCAGATGCATACGCGCGCGATCCCTTCGTCGTCTGAGCACGTTCCTGTCATTGGGATGGGGACGTGGCAGACGTTTGATGTGTCATCAGGCCCCGACAAAGAAAATCTTGGCAAAGTCCTCGATGTCTTCTCTGCCGCGGGCGGACGGCTTATCGATTCCTCTCCGATGTACGGCCGTGCGGAAGAGGTCGCCGGCGAGTTGCGCGCGCATGTTCCGAACGCTTTCATCGCGACGAAGGTCTGGACGCGCGGACGCGAAGAAGGTGAGCGGGAGATGGAACGGTCGATGCGATTGCTGCGCGCCGATCCGATCGACCTGATCCAGATTCACAATCTGCTCGACTGGCGCACGCACCTCCGCACGCTGCGGCGACTGAAGGACGAAGGACGCGTCCGCTACATCGGCATCACGCATTACGTGACGTCGGCGTTCGGCGAGCTCGAATCGATCATGCGCGGCGAGGAGCTCGACTTCGTCCAGCTGCCGATGTCGATCGCCCTGCCCGACGCCGAGCGGCGTCTGTTGCCGCTCGCCGCGGAGCGCGGCATCGCGGTGCTGGCCAATCGTCCGTTCGAAGGTGGCTCGCTCTTTCATCGCGGCGAGCTGCCGCCTATCGCGCGCGAGCTCGGCTGCGAATCATGGGGCGAGCTCTTTCTTCGCTGGATCATCGCGCACGAAGAGGTGACCTGCGCGATTCCGGCAACCGGCAGCGTCGAGCATCTTCGCGAGAACATGCGCGCCGGCGAGAAGCCACTCCTGTCGCGCGAGGAACGCGACGCGTTACAGGCCGCTATCCTCCCGGCACGATCTCGAAGTTGACCAGCAGTTCATGCTCGACCTCGGTCGGCTTGCCGTCTTTCATCATCGGGCGGAAACGCCAGCGGCGCATCGCGGCCACGGTCACTTCGTTGAAGACCGGCTGCTTCGCGGGATCGATGACCTGTACGTCTTTCATCCGGCCGTCGGTGCCGATGACGTAGCGAACGATCACGCTGTCTTCGATCCGCTTCTTCTTCATCTCCGGCGGATAGGCCGGATACTCCTGCGACAGCGCCAGCAGCGGCAGCGGTTTGCCGCGCTCGATGTGTACGCGTCCATCGTCCGCAAACTGAATGCCGCCGGTAATGCCGTGCAGTTTGCCGCCGATCTCGCCTCCCGGCTGGCCGTTCTTATCTCCTCCCGGAACGCCGGCCGCAACTCCCGGCGCGGCGACGGCGGTCGTCGCGAGCTGCGCGATCGAGCTCGAGACGATCGGGATCGTGTCGGGGATGATGGTCGGCGCGACGATCTCTTCAATCGGCACCGGCGGCTGCGCGACCACTGCAACATCACGGCTCGGCGGCAGTTGCTGCGCCGGCGTTGCCGGTTTCGGTGGAGGAGGCGGCGGTGGTGGCGGCGGATCGGGGACGACAGTCAGGCTGTACATCGTCACGAATCGCGGCGACTGTTGCGGGAACTCGATCTTCCAGAGCGACGCGCCGACCGCAACGCCGACCGCGATCAAATGCAGCACGATCGAGACAGGCAGGGTCTCGTACAGCAGTCGCCTGCTGCGCGACACGGAAGCGGTAGCGACGGTCTCGAACATGCCGGGATCCGACTAATCTACCAGCCGCGCCGCGGCGTCAATCGGCTTGCAGCTTGAAGTTCACCGTTAGTTCGTGCACGACTTCAACCGGCTGTCCGTCTTTGATCATCGGCTTGAAGCGCCAGAAGCGAACGGCGCGCATCGTCGCGTCATCGAACTTTTTGAACTGCGCGTGCGCGAGGATCTCAACGCTTTTCACTCGCCCGTCTTTTCCGATGATGTAGCGGATGAGGAGACTGTCTTCCTTCATCGCGACGCGCATGTCTTCCGGATACGCCGGCCACGTTTGCGACAGCGGAAACATCCCCAGCGGCTTGTCGCGCGCGATGTGCACCCGTCCGTCGGATGGCGGAGGAGGTGGTGGTGGCGGGGGAGGCGGCGGCGCGCCATCGACCTTCCCGCCGAGGATGCCGCCGATGGAGCCGCCCACAATGCCGCCGATGACTCCGCCTTCGACGCCGCCCTCTTCACCACCTGCGACGCCGGCGGGATCGGATGACGGCGGTTGCGTGGACGCCGGCTGAATCTCGTCCGGGATGACGGTCGGCGCGACGACCTGCTTCGAGATGATCACTTCCGTCGGCGTCGCTTTCGAGGCGGCGGGCGGCGGAGGAGGCGGGGGCGGCGGCGGAGGGGGAGGCGTCGTCAGCGAGTAGGTCGCGGTCAGCCGCGGGTAGTGATTCGGGAAGGAAACTTCCGCATTCGAGATGACGATCGCTGCCGCGATCGCGAGGACGTGCAGCGCAATCGACACCGGCAGCGTCTCAAAGCGCAGCCATCGATTTCGACTCGCTGACGAGCGACGGACAGTCTCAAACATGTAAGGGACCGGGCGATTTTGGTATGGGACGCGACATCCAGGCACATGCTACAAAGAACTTCGGGGCAACGGAACAGAGCAAACCGCGCGGGAACCGGCATCTCTGCTCGTGTCGGTACGGAGACGCGCAGACGTTTTCCTTATTGGTGCCTGGCCCAAAAAAGACGAACGGCGAGCGTGAGCTCGCCGTTAGCCGGGAACCGCGTCCCTCGTTCGAACCAAACCGCGGGGGATAAGGTCGCGGCCCGCTCGAATCAGTTCCCGCAGTATGGGAGTGACGAGCCCGCAGGAATCCTGTTACGAAACGGTGAACGATTGACCATTATCGGTGTGAGAGCGATCACGCGCATCCGGCGTGCTTCGGGGGATAAATCAATCCGTGATGGCGCGCTACATCCAGAAAATCTCCCTGCTCGGGAAGGAGCGATGGATCGGCTGGGAAGTCGACGGCATCGGTACCGAGCTGCCCGGCCTCACGCTCGCCGACGATTTCGCCGAGGAGGATCTCCGCACGCGCGGCGTGAAAGAGTTTCTCCCGATGCCGTTCGAGAGTTTCCTCGGCATGACCGCCGCCCTCGCCGACGGCCGCGCGCAGCTCGACGAGGATGTGGAGTTCCGCCTGGATGCGCTGCAGGTCGGGATGGAACGTTTCCGCAGCCGCGGCGTGACCGACGTCCCGAAGTCGCTGCTCGCCGATGTCTTCGGCGGCGACGATCCGCTGCAGCATCCGCGCGTGCAGGAACGTTTCCGCGAGTGGGAGAAGAAGGGAGCGGTGGACGTGGTACTGCGCGACGACTGCTATTTAAGGATTCGCGGAAGGCTCGCGTGAGCGTGTCATTCCGAGCGTAGCGAGGAGTCCGGGCGTGCGGGGCGCGAAACTGCAGGCGCGCCGCCCGCCCGGATCCTTCGCTTCGCTCAGGATGACATCGGGATGAACGACTTCACTCCATATTCCGCGAGCTTCTCCTCCGTCCAGTCATCAACGCAGATGAATCCCTCTGCAGCGAAATCGCCATCGATCTCGTATCCGACCCAGACGCGGAATCCGCGCTCTTCGGTTGGGCCGAGCGACGCGGCGACACGCGCGACGTTTCGGATGTAGCGCGACACGGGCATCATGTTACCCGTGGAGCTTGTGATCTTCGCCGGTCTCCCGGCTGCCGGAAAGTCGACGTACTACCGCGAGCACTTCGCGTCGACACACGCACACGTCAGCAAAGATTTGATGCCGAACGCGGCCCGGCGCGATGAGAAGCAGCAGCGACTCGTCGAACAGGAACTGGCCTCCGGACGCTCGGTCGTCGTCGACAACACCAATCCGACGATGGCCGTCCGCGCGCCGCTCATCGCCATCGGACGGCGTCACGGCGCGCGCGTCGTCGGATATTTCTTCGACTGTCCGATTCGCGCGTGCGTGATGCGCAATCGAAACCGCGAACGGAAGGAGCGCGTGCCGAACGTGGCGATTTTCACGACCGCGAAAAAACTCGTCGCACCGACCATCGACGAAGGATTCGACGAAGTGCGCGTGATCCAGTGCACTCCGTTTGCAGAGCCGATCGCGCAATGACTCCGCAGACGCTGCTTCGCAAGCTCTTCCCGCCGATGCTGGCGACGCTGACTGACGCGCCGCCGTCCGAGGACGCGAACTGGACGTTCGAGTTGAAGTACGACGGCTTTCGCGGCGTTTGCGCGAAGACCGGCGGCGACATGGCGCTCTGGTCGCGCAACGAGCTCGATCTCGGCGCGCGATTTCCGAAGATCGTCGAGGCGCTGGAGAAGTGGAAGGCCGACGAGATCGTCGTCGACGGCGAGATCGTCGCGCTGAACGTCGACGGCGTGCCGAAGTTCGAGCTGCTGCAGCAGGGGAACGTCCGCGAGCGCTACGTCGTCTTCGATCTCCTCTGGCTGCACGGCAAAGACGTCCGCGGGCTCACGTATCTCGAGCGGCGCGAGTTGCTGAAGAAGGTCGTGGCGCGCTCGCCGGCGGCGATCGAGCTGTCGCACATCGTCGAAGGCTCCGCGCCGGATGCGCTGGCGGAAGCGGCGCGCGAAGGGTGGGAAGGGCTGATCGCGAAGCGGAACGATTCCATCTACGAGCCGCGCCGCTCGAAGGCGTGGCTGAAGATCAAAGCGCTGAACATGCAGGAGCTGGCCATCGTCGGCTTCAATCCGTCGACGCATTCCGATCGCGAGATCGGGTCATTGCACCTCGCGGTGATGGGCGACGACGGCGCGCTGCATTACGCGGGAAAAGTCGGCACCGGCTTTTCGTACAAGCTGCGCGTCTGGCTGAAAGATGAACTGTCGAAGGATGTGATTCCGCAGACGGCGGTGAAAGAGGCGCCGCGCGAACGGGTGGCGACGTGGGTGAAGCCGCGTCTCGTCGCGCAGGTCGCGTTCACCGAATGGACGTCCGACAACAAGCTGCGCCACCCGTCCTTCCTCGGCTTACGCGACGACAAATCACCGGAGGAGACGGTGCGCGAACGACCGGAGCCCGCTGCTGCGCCATCGAAAAAGAAAACGCCCGCGAAGAAAAAGAGCAGCGCGACCTCCGCTGCCGCACCGGTCGTGAAGTTCACGCATCCCGAACGCGTCCTCTATCCGAAGGACAAAATCACGAAGCAGGACGTCGCCGATTACTACGCCGCCGTGTCGGACGCGATGATCACAACGCTGAAGGATCGGCCGCTCACGCTCGAGCACTGGAACTCCGGCATCGATCAGCCGTCGTGGTTCCATCAGAACGTCGGAAAGGAAGCGCCGCCGTGGGCGAACGTGATCGAGACGCCGACGCGCGTCGCCAGCCGCAAGACGGTGCGGCATCTCGTCGCCGACAAGCCGGAGACGCTGCAGTGGCTGGCGCAGATGTCGGTGCTGACGGTTCATATGTGGTCGTCGCGCGGCGAGAGTCTCGAAGAGCCGGACTGGCTCGTCTTCGATCTCGATCCGGCGAAAGGAAAAGGAATCGCGCAGGCGATCGATGCCGCGATCGTCATCCGCAGACTGCTCGAGAATCTCGAACTGCCGAGCGTGCCGAAGACGTCGGGAAAACGCGGCATTCATGTCTTCGTCCCGCTGCAATCCGGTTACTCACACGAAGACGCGGCGAACTTTGCCTGTTCGATTGCGGCGGCAGTGAGCGCCGAGGTTCCGTACATGACGGTGGAGCGAAGCATCGACAAGCGGCGCGGGCGGTTGTATCTCGACTGCATGCAGAACGGCTACGGCAAGACGATGGTCGCGCCGTATTCGCTGCGTGCGATCGACGGCGCGCCGGTCTCGGCGCCGCTGAAATGGAGCGAGATCACAAAGAAGCTCGACCCGCTGAAATTCAATCTGCGCACGATGCCGGATCGCCTGGCGAAACTCGGCGATCTGTTCGAAGCGGTGTTCAAAGAGAAGGCGCGGCTGCCGAAGCTGGAGTAGCGGCGGCAACGTGCCGCCTCGTTGCCGGGCAAAGCCTCGGCGCACCGCTTCGCGGCGGATGTTCGCGATCCGCAGCGTTTGCCGGGAGCCGGTGCCGTCATAATGCGCGCTAATGCGCGCGATCATCACTGGCGCTTCCTCCGGCATCGGCCACGCGCTGGCGCGCGAGCTTGCGTCGCGCGGCTGGTCGCTGGCGCTCCTGGCGCGGCGCGCGGAACTGCTCGAATCGCTCGCCGAGGAAGTTCGTGCGCGCGGCGTTGCTGCCGCGGCGATCGAGTGCGACGTCACCGATCTCGAAGCGGTGCGGGCGGCGGTGGCGCGCGCGGAGTCGGAGCTCGGCGGTCCGTTCGATCTCGCGGTGGCGAACGCCGGGATCAGCATTCCGACCTGGGCGACGAACTTCAAAGTCGCCGACGCGGAGCGCATCATGCGCGTCAACGTCTTCGGGATGTTCTATCTGTTTGATGCAGTCGTGCCGTCGATGCTGGCGCGCGGCAGCGGACGTTTCGCCGGCATCGCCTCGATCGCCGGTCTGCGCGGATTGCCATCCGCGTCGGTTTACTCCGCGTCGAAGGCGGCGATGCAGGCGTTTCTCGAAGCGAGCCGCGTCGAGCTGACACCGCGCGGCGTCGGCATCACGGTCGTCAATCCCGGCTGGGTCGACACGCCGATCATCGAGAAATACAAAGGAGCCGTGCCGTTTCTCGTGAAGGTCGACGACGCGGCGCGCATCATCGCCGACGGTCTCGAGCGCGGCGCGCGAGAGATCGAGTTTCCGCGACCGATGTCGCTCGTCATGCGGACGGTGCGGCTGTTGCCGAATGCGATTTACGACATCGCGCTGCGGCCGTACGCAAAGCGGCGGATCGATCTCGACAAGGTGAAACGATGACGACGTGGCAGATCCGCCTCTGGGCGCTGAAGAACGTTTTTCTGCTCTGGTTCGTCGGGCCGAAAGTGCTCGAAGTGAACGAGCGGCGCTGCGAAGTCGTCATTCCGCTGAACTGGAAGACGAAGAACCATCTCCGCTCGATGTACTTCGGCGCGCTCTGCATCGGCGCTGACGTCGCCGGCGGTCTGATCGCGTTCTATCTGATGCAGCAGCAGAAGGCGCGCGTCGCGTTCGTCTTCAAAGACATTCAGGCGTCGTTTCTCAAACGGCCGGAAGGCGACGTCCACTTTTCGTGTGAAGACGGCGCGGCAATCACGGAGCTGATGCGCCGCACGATGGCCAGCGGCGAGCGCGAGGAGACGACGGTGCACGTCACCGCGCGCGTGCCGAGCAAGCTCGGAGCCGAGCCGGTGGCAACGTTCGCGCTCACGTTGTCGCTCAAGAAAAGCACCCCGTCATCCTGAGCGAAGCGAAGGATCCGGGCGGTGGGACTCGCTGCGGTAGCGCGCCCGCCCCCACGCAGATCCTTCGCTAACGCTCAGGATGACGGCTCGGGAGTATGGATGAACGTTCCGCGAGAGCTTGATGACGAGATCGTGACGACCGGCGCGAAGGTGCGATTCGGTTACCCGTGGTGGTTACGGCCGCTGCTCTTTCGCGATGTCGTTGCGATCACGTTCGGACGGCGCATCTGGCTGTCGTCGACCGTCGCGGAACACAACCTCGCGCCGCTTTTGCGACACGAGCTCGTGCACGTGCGGCAGTTCGCTGAGCTCGGCACGTTGCGTTTCCTCTGGCGCTATCTCGCGGAGTACGTGAGACTTCGACGGAGCGGTCTTTCGTCATCGGCCGCGTACGCTTCGATCTCCTTCGAGAGGGAAGCGCTCGCTGCTGAAGACGGCGAGCACGTATAATCCGGCCGTTCGCCGCAAGGCTATGATCCAGTTCCATTCGCTCGAAGTCCCTCAGCTCGAACGCTTTCTCGAGCGTCATAAGGCGGGCCTGTCACTGAAGAGCGAGATGGATCTCGATCTCGTTTTGCGGCAAATCCTCCAGAAAGCCTACGAGTTCGTGCCGTCCGAGTCGGGCTCGATTCTGCTCGACGATCCGTTCCGCAAAGTGGCCGCGCGGCGCGAAAACGAGCTCGCTTTCATCGCCACATTCGGTCACGCCAGCCGCGACCTCATCGGCCAGCGTCTTTCGGCAAAGCATGGAATCGTCGGCCGCGTCTATCAGAGCGGCACGCCGTATCTCTCCACCGACGTCGAATCGGATGAGAACTTCTATCCGCAGATCGACGCGCAGCTCGGCCACAAGACGGCGTCGGTCGTCTGCGTCCCGATCTACATCGGGAAGAACGTCTGCGGCGTACTCGAACTGATCAATCGTCTCGACGGACAGCCGTTCACGCTCCGCGACATGACGCTGCTCGAGATCTTCGCCGGCTACACATCCTTCACGCTGCAGAACGCGCTCGATGCGCGGCGCGCGCACGAGCTGGCGAAGAAAGACGATCTCACCGGGCTCTATAACGATCGCTGGTTCAACGTCCGTCTCACCGAAACGCTGAACGACGCGCGTCAGAGCGGCAAACAGGCCGTGCTGATCTTCATGGATCTCGATCGCTTCAAGCTGATCAACGATCAGCACGGACATCTGGCCGGCAGCCAGGTGCTGCGCGAAGTTGGATTCCTCCTGAAGAGAATCGTGCAGCAGGGCGATGCGACGGTCGCCCGTTACGGCGGCGACGAGTTCGTGATGATCCTTCCCGACACCAGTCTCGAACAGGGTCTGGTCGTTTGCGAGGAGATTCGCGAGACGATCGAGCAGGCCAGTTTTCTCGATCGCGAGTGGGGTTTCAGCATGCCGCCGCTGCATCTGCGCGACGTGCTCTCCGCGTCGATCGGCATCGCGCACCACGTGCCTGATCCCGAACGGCAGCAGGCGGTCGAGCTCGAGAAAAGCGATCTGCTTCGCCGCGCCGATCTCGCAATGTATCGCGCGAAATCGCTCGGCAAGAATCAGGTCGTCGTCAGCCATTCCGGCGAAGATTTAACGTCGGCGCCCGGCATCATGCGCGCTTCGTCGTAAAGCCAGATCCAGACGGCGAGGGTTGCCAGCGCGGCGACGACATGCTTGAGCGTGTGGCCGCTGACGATCTCGTCGAACGCCGCGTAAATCGGCCGGTCCCACGTCTCACATAGTTTTGCCGCGATGTAGCCGGCGGTCACGAACCAGAGCGGCCACTGCGGTCCGCGTCCGCTTCGGAAAAAGCGCGTGACGATGAACGCGAGAATCGGCAGCGCCTGAAAAACCGCGTATGGACGCAGGTCGTCGAGGGTCAGCCACCAGATGATCGTCGCGATGCCGAGCGCGCACATCAGCAGCAGCGCGCGCACGGAACGGATGTCGAGCAGCAGCAGAAAAAATGATGCGAAGGCGATCGTCATCGGCAGGCGATCGACGACGAGCGTCGCATCGCGCGGACTCAGGTGATAGATCGACGAGCCGATGCCGGTGGCGAGCATGCCGGCGAAGAAGGTGAGGGTGATGGCATCGCGCCTCCTCACCTTCAACAATCCCAGCACGCCGACAATCACGAAGCCGATGTTCGACAGTACGTTCAGCGCGTTCGGAATGCCGAGCATCGTTCGCTGATCGGCGAAGTCGTGATAGCGCGGATCCTGCGGAGTGCTCGGGATGAAGAGGAACGCGAGGAGCAGCGCCGCAATGCCGGCGGCGCAGGCCGCGAGGGTGACACGTGGCATTGTGCCGATGATCGCACAGAAGGCGCGAGTCCTACACAGAGCAGAGGCGTTTTGCTATCTTCCGGCATCCAGCAACCAGGAGGTCACGCATTGGCGAAAATTACAGCTGAATACATTTGGATCGACGGTCAGAAACCGACGGCGAAGCTTCGTTCGAAAACGAAGATTCTCGACGGACCGGTGAAGAAGGTCGAAGAGATTCCGGAATGGGGTTACGACGGATCGTCGACGGCACAGGCGACCGGTCATTTCAGCGATCTGCTCCTTCGCCCGGTGCGCATCGTTCCCGATCCGCTGCATCGCGAGAACGATCTGCTCGTCCTCTGCGAAGTGCTGAATCCGGACGGCTCCGTGCACTGGAGCAACACGCGCGCGCACCTGCGCCAGGTGGCGGAGAAGTACGCCGGCCAGGAAGCATGGTTCGGCATCGAGCAGGAGTACACGCTGTTCGAAGGAAATCGCCCGATGGGCTGGCCGGATCACGGCTTCCCCGCGCCGCAGGGCGGTTACTACTGCGGTGTCGGCAGCGATGAAGTGTTCGGCCGCGACGTCGTCGAAGCGCATGCCGAGGCGTGCATGCGCGCGGGCATCAGCATCGTCGGGACGAATGCTGAGGTGATGCCGGCGCAGTGGGAGTTTCAGATCGGCGCGCTCGGACCGCTCGACGTCGCCGATGAGCTCTGGCTCGCGCGCTGGCTGCTGTATCGGATCGGCGAAGACTTCGGCGTCAGCGCGACGCTTTATCCGAAGCCGGTCAAGGGCGACTGGAACGGCGCCGGCGCACACACGAACTTCTCGACGAAGGCGATGCGCGAAGAGGGCGGCCTGAAGATCATCGAAGCAGCGATGAAGAAGCTCGAAGGAAAACACGACGAGCACATGAAGGTGTACGGGGCGCACAACGAAGAGCGGCTCACCGGGATGCACGAGACGGCGCCGATCCATTCGTTCCGCTACGGCACGAGCGATCGCGGCGCGTCGGTGCGCATTCCGATGGCAACCGCAAACACCGGCAAAGGGTATTTCGAAGATCGTCGTCCGGCAGCGAACATGGACCCGTATCAGGTCTGCGCGATGCTGATGGAAACGGTCTGCGGTTAGCGTAATTGTCATCCCGAGCGTATGCGAGGGATCCGGGAGGGCGGCGCGCGGTACGGCGCCCCCCACACCCGGATCCCTCGCTACGCTCGGGATGACGGCCGGCGTTGCATCGCCGCATCGACGATCGCGGCGATCAGCTCGCGGTAGCTCCTTCCTGATTCTTTCGCCGCCATCGCCAGCTCTGCAGTCGGATCGAGCCACGGATTCGGATTCGCCTCGATGAGATAGACGCGGCCGTTTCCGTCGAGACGGAGATCGATGCGCGCGTAGTCGCGAAGCTTCAGCGCGCGAAATGCGGTGACGGCGACGCGCTGAATCTCCGCTGTCAGCTCCTCATCCAGATCCTTCGCCGGGGCCGACTTCGTTTTCTTATACGCCTCGGTGCGCACATCGAACTTCACTTCGTATCCGGCGATGTGCGGCATTCCTTCGGGGAGTTGCGAGAGATCGAGCTCGATGAGCGGCAACGCTTCCGGCGGATCGTTGCCGAGCACGCCGGCGTAAATCTCGCGTCCTTCGATGTACTCCTCGACGAGCGCCGGCGATGCGAACTCGTCGTGAATCCAGGTGATCCGCTCGAAGAGCTCTTTGATGGATGAGACCACCGAGTTTGCGTCGATTCCTTTCGACGCGTCTTCCGCCGCCGGTTTCACGATCACCGGAAAGTGGATGTCCTGCGCGAAATCGGCACGCCCTTTGTCGATCACCGCGGCATACGGTGTGTAGAGTCCGTAGTTGCGGACGATCATCTTCGCGACGACCTTTTCCATGGCCAGATACGAGCCCTGCGGTCCCGCGCCGGTGTAATGGCGGCCGATCAGATCGAGGTACGCGGCGAAATGCATCTCCATCGTGTCGTCGCCGTTGTACGACTCGACGAGATTGAAGAAGAGCTCAGTGTCGGAGCGCGCCAGCGATGCGAGCGTCTGAGGTTTTCCGTCGATGCCGATGATCGACGGCTCGTGACCGAGCTCGCGCAATGCGTCGGCAATCGCCTCGACGTCGGTCTTCTTTCGACGCTTCGATTTCTTCGGCAGCGATGCTTCGATGTCGGCGCCCGGATACTCTTCGTATCCTTCGAACCGGCCGACCAGAATGCCGACCTTCATCACGGTTTCCGATGGCGCAGCGGCCGGGTTCCGGTGAGGAACGTCATCGCCAGCGCGGTGACGTAGACGGTGAGCTCGACCATCGCCGAGCGGCTTCGTTCGCGCGGCGCGGAGAGTTGCAGATCGCGCAGTTTCTGTTCGATGGCGACGACGAGCGCGCGGACGAGCGTCCGCCGCACACCGGTCCAGTAGTTGACCTTATCGACGATGTCGCGCCGATGTTCGGCAAGCAGTTCCGCGGCGTCGCGATAGTCGTCGTCGTTCCCGACGACGCGGCGCGACGGCTCGACGAAGATGTCGGTGAGATCGGCGTCAAGTGCCAGTCCGGCAATCAGCTCCGATTCATCGGAGTGATACTCGCGATAGAACTCTTCGACGGTCTGCTCCATCTCATCGACCGTGACGTCTGTCTCGCCGGTTGCATGCTTCGGCGGAAGATCGCCGACCGCGCGCGCAATCCGATCCATGTAGAGAAGCTTGCGCATTGCGCCCCAGCCGGCGTACCGCTGGCGCCAGTTCGATTCGCGATCGAGCCAGACCGCGAACGTCTCCGCGAAATCTTCGTCGGGATGTTTCTGCGCGTACCAGCCGGCGATGTGCCGCACGTAGTCGCGCGAGAAGGGAACGAACGGATAGTCATCGCGGTATGGCCGACGAAAGGAGCCGAAGAGCTCGTGCCAGTCGTCGCTGCGATAGAACTCGTATGCGTAGTTGAATGCGTGGCCGGCTTCGTGTCGGAGATACATCATGATCTCGCGCTCGCCTTCGATGTCGTTCACGGCTGCTTCGATGTGCGAAACGCGCCGGTCCCCCAGATAAAACGGGATGCCGATGACCGGCTCCTCGGACGGACATCCCCATTCATCCGACAGGTAACAGAGCGGGCGGTAGTGATGAAGTCCGGCCGCTTCGAGCTCGTCGTAAAGACGTCGGACGTACTCGGCGACCGGCGATTGCTCGAGATTCAGTCCGAGCTCACGGATCGGAACCGGAAGGAGTTGCCGCGCCTCGGGCGGCGCTTTTTCGAAGGCAACCACGGTGCGCGGAAGAGCAACAAGCGCGCCGCCGCCCGTCCGAACTCTGGACAGCTGTCCACGAACAGAATGGCGCCTGGTGGCCGGTGAATTCAGTAAGTATCGTTGAATCAGCTATTTACGTGTATTGGCCGGCGTGGCCGCAGGGTTGCGATAGCACCGCGATCATGATGACTCCCGAACAAGTGTCCCTCGTTCCGCTGCGTGGCGGAATCTTTGCGCTGGTGATGACCGTGATGCTGATCGCTACAGGCATGGCGGGATTCTGGGGCACGCACAGGCACCATGAAGAACAGTCCAGGCGACTTTCCGCGATGGAAGATCTCGTCTGGCAGGCCATCCTTATTCATGACGCGCGCACAGGCGCTGCCGAAATGGCGATGGTGTCGGGTGATGCGCAATCGATCCAGCGATATCGGTCGCTGGCGACGGAGAGCGCCCGCGTTGCGAGGAAGTTGCACGAGATGAGGATCACGCCTGCGACTGAGTCCGTACTGTCGAATCTCGACGCGATGACGAAGATCGAAGATCAGGCCATCGCGACGGGCGAGCTCCGAACTCGTCCGCCCGACGCGTTGCTCTGGCAGCATGAAGCCGCGGCGGCGCGGCTTCGGCTGACACTCGAGGCGTTACCGCGTGAGACGACGAAACAGCGCAAACTTCTGAGTGAGCGACGAAGCGAGCTGTCGCGCTGGCTCGTCAGCATCCTGGCGCTGGCGACTGCGACGCTCGTCGTCAGCTCGCTGCTGATCACACGCACGACCAGAAAACAGATTGCTTCGAAGCGTCACGCTGATCAGCGCTACAACCAGGCGAGCCGGCAGAATCGATTGATCCTCGACGCGACGGCAGACGGAATCGTCGGTATCGATCGGGAGGGAGAGGTTGTCTTTTTCAATCCGTCCGCTGCGCGAATGGCGCACGTCGATCTGCAAACCGGTGTTTCTCCGGCGGTGCACATTCTCAACGCGCTCCAGGCAGCGCGCGCGGAGCTGATGCCGGCACTTGTCGCGGGCGAGGTCATCGTACCGCGCGAATTCGATCTGGTGCGCGACGACGGCAGCACGCTTCCGGCTGAGATCTCGGCCGCGCCTCTGCGCGACGACGAGGGTTTGGTGTGCGGCGGTGTTTTCACGATTCGCGACGTGACGCAGCGGCGCGAGCTCGACGTGATGAAGAGCCAGTTCGTCGCGACCGTCAGCCATGAGCTGCGCACGCCGCTCACCGCGATCCGCGGCTCGCTCACATTGCTCAGCGGCGGACATTTCGGCACGCTCGTGGAGCGAGGACAGCGGCTGCTCACCATCGCCATCAACAACACTGACCGGCTCTCGCGGCTCGTCAACAACATCCTCGATCTCGAACGGATCGAGTCGGATTCTTCGATGGAGCTCGCTCGCTGCAATGGCGGCGAGTTGGCGCTGCAGACGGTCGAAACGATGCGCGGTATCGCGGAAGCAAGCGACATTCGCCTGCTGGTGTCGCCGGCGGATGTCGACATTCGCGCCGACGGCGATCGCATCGTGCAGGTCCTGACGAATCTGATCGGCAACGCCATCAAGTTCTCGCCGGCCGGATCGACGATCGACGTCGGCGTGCGCAGGAGAGAGCGTGAAGCGGTCTTCCACGTTCGCGATCAGGGGCGCGGCATCCCGGCCGAAAAGCTGGAGCTGGTCTTCGGCCGCTTTCAGCAGGTCGACGCATCGGATGCGCGCGAAAAGGGCGGGACCGGTCTCGGACTGGCGATCTGCCGGTCGATCGTCGAAGAGCACGGCGGGCGAATCCGCGTCGAGAGCACGGAGGGGAAGGGAAGCACGTTCACGTTCACGATTCCGTTGTTCGCCGAGGCGGCAGAAGTCGCGGAAGCGTTTCCGCTGGCGTCGATGCTTGCACAGCAGGCGTGAGGACACGAAGGTCGTGCGCGGCTCAGGATGACGTTAGATTTCGATCTGTGCGCCGAGCTCGATGACCTGATTCGTCGGCAGGCAGAAGAATCCTGATGCGCTGCTGGCGTTGCGCATCATCCACGCGAAGAGTTTCTCGCGCCAGATGGCCATGCCCGGCTGCCGCGTGACGACGAGCGTTTCGCGTCCGAGGAAGTAGCTGGTCGACATCGGCTGCAGCGAAAGCTTGTCGCTCGGGAGCTTCTCGAGGAACTCGGGGATGTTCGGCTCTTCCATGAAACCGAAGCGGACGATGAGGCGATAGACGCCCTGTCCGAGGTCGGTCAGATCGTAGCGTTCGCCGATGTCGAGATGCGGCGTCTCTTCGTTCGACATCGTCAGCAGGATGACGCGCTTGTGCACGACTTTGTTGTGCTTGATGTTGTGCAGCATCGTGGTCGGAACGCCGTCCATGCTGCGCGACATGAAGATGGCGGTGCCGGGAACGCGCGGAATCGTGTTCCGCGCGAGGTCGCGCAGAAAATCGTCGATGCCGAGCGTCTGCTCCTGGAGGCGGCGGTTGAGAATCTCGCGCCCCGTTCGCCAGGTGGTCATCAGCGTGAAGGCGAAGAGCCCGACGACGAGCGGGAACCAGCCGCCGTCGAGTATTTTCACGATGTTCGCGCCGAAGAATGCGAAGTCGATGATGAGCACCGGGATCGTGAAGCCGAGGATCGCGATCATCTTCCAGCGCCAGCGTTCGCGCTCTACGACCGCGAGAAGCAGCGTGGTGATCCCCATCGTCGCGGTGACGGCGACGCCGTACGCGGCGGCCAGCGCGCTCGATTCTTTGAACGCGACGACGAGGCCGATCGCGGAGAACATCAGCATCCAGTTGATCGACGGAATGTAGATCTGGCCGATCTCGCGCGCCGAGGTGTGGCGAATCTCGATACGCGGAATGTAGCCGAGCTGCACTCCCTGCCGCGTCAGCGAAAAGGCACCGGAGATGACGGCCTGCGACGCGATGACGGTTGCGACCGCGGAGAGCGCGACGAGCGGCAGCACGGCCCACTTCGGCGCCATTTCGAAGAAGGGATGGTTGACGGCGCCGGGCGTGTGCAGAAGCATCGCTCCCTGGCCGAAGTAATTGAGGAGCAGTGCGGGGAAGACGAGGCTGAACCAGACCATCCGAATCGGCTTCACGCCGAAGTGGCCCATGTCGGCGTAGAGCGCTTCGCCGCCGGTGACGCATAAGAAGACGGCGCCGAGGACGAGGAAGCCCTGAACCTGGTTGCGAATGAAGAATTCGACCGCGTAGCCAGGCCACGCCGCGTAGAGAACGTGCGGTTCGCGGATGATGTGTTGTATGCCGAGGATTGACAGGACGGCGAACCAGACGAGCATCACCGGTCCGAACGCGGCGCCGACTTTGCCGGTGCCGAGGCGCTGCATGAAGAAAAGGATGATCAGCACGAAGATCGTGATGTAGACGATGTACGGCTTGAACATCGGCGTGGCGACGTCGAGACCCTCGATGGCGCTGAGGACGGAGATGGCCGGCGTGATCATGCCGTCGCCATACAGCAGCGCGGATCCGAAGAGTCCGAGGGCGATGAGGACGCCGCGTCGCGCGCTCGTCCGTCCGTCGCCACGCGCGCGGACGAGCGACATCAGCGCGAGGATTCCGCCTTCGCCGCGGTTGTCGGCGCGCATGACGAAGATCAGATATTTGATGGAGATGACGATGACGAGCGACCAGAAGATGAGCGACAGAATCCCGAAGATGTTGGCGGGTGTCGGCGGAACGCCGTGCTGCGAATGAAAGCATTCGCGAAGGGCGTAAAGCGGACTCGTCCCGATGTCGCCGTATACGACTCCGAGGGCGCCGAGGGAGAGAGTGAGAAAGTAGCGACGACTTGGTCGTTGAGTTGCGGATTGCATCGAACGGGGAGGGAAACGGTATCACACCTCACAAAGAGTGGCTTCTCGATTGCTCTATACTTCGGTCACGCAGAGGTTTACGCGAAATATGGAGTCCGAGGAGCGGTTGGCATGGGTAGACTGAATCGATTGCAGGCGGCGGTTGCCGTGCTGTTGTTCGTCGTGCCTGTCGCCGCGGGGGCCCAATGCATCTCGACGATCCGGACGGTGTCGCAGCCGGTCGTTTTTCCGAGCCACGCAGCCGGACCGGTCGCGTGGACCGGCTCCGTCCTCGGCGTCGCCAAGGTCGACGTCGGTTCAAACGTCGTCTACTTCGCGACGTACGACGCGAATCTGAATCAGCTCCTGGCCGATCGGATCGTCTCGAACGCTTCCCTCGGCGGACCGCTCGCGCTCCTCTGGAACGGCTCGGAGTTCGCGCTCTTCTATCAGCGAGACGATCTGCAGCTGGTTTTTCAGCGCATCAGCCTCGGCGGCGATGCAATCGGTGCTGCGATCGCGGTCGCGCCGAACCATCTCCAGTGGCAGAACCAGGAGTACGACATCGTCTGGGATGCACACCGCGATACGTACGACGTCATTCATACGATTCCGGCCGGATTCGAACGCGCCATCTGGCTGACGACGGTCAGCCGCGATGGCACGGTCAGGGTCGACCAGCCGCTGAGCATCTACTTCCCGAACACCGCGGCAGAGCCGCGCATCGCCGTGGCGACGTCAGGCGAGATCGGTGTGACGTGGATCCGCGAGGATTTCAACGGCGCGGCGCTCTACTTCCTCCTCTACGGCACCGACAACAACATCAAGGATCTGACGGAGATCTCGGTCAGGGGACGCGACACGCGGCTCGCCGCGAGCGACGATTCGTTCCTGATCGTCTCGACGGTGCCGCTGCCCGGCAATACGTCGGAGCTGCGAAGCGCGCGTGTCGACAAGAGCGGGCAAATCATCGCCGCCGATTCGACGCTCGTTCGCGCGCGCGGGGTCGACATCGCGCCTCTCGAGCTCATCTGGAATCCGACGCTGCGCGAGTGGGCGCTGACGTATAGCGAATCGATCATCGGGTTCGATCTTTTCCCCGGTGAGACGCGGCTGCTCCGCCTGGAGATTCTCGGTGCGGTGAGCGACACGCTGTTCACTCCCGATCCGACCAAGAACATCTACTCGATGCGCTTTCCGTTCGTCTGGAGCGGTGCGAGTTACAACGGCACGGTCGAGCGTACCGGCGTTCCGCGCAACGAGGGAAGCGACACATATCTCGTGAAGCACTGTCCGCTGGTCGCGTCGATCGTTGCTCCGACGCACACGGCGATTTACGGGCTGACCGCGTTCGGCGGATCGGCAACCGGCGGAACACCTGATTACGCGTTTCGCTGGGACTTCGGCGACACCGGCCTGGGCGAAGGACCGAATCCGAAGCACCAGTACATTCGCACCGGGACGTACACGGTGACGCTGACCGCAACCGACAGCGCCGGCGGCGTGTCAGTGACGACGGCGACGGTGATGGTGGTGATTCCGAAGCAGCGCTCCGTGAAGAAGTAGCCGGCACGGCCGGCTGCGTATGGGCAGAGTCCTGGAAGACGCTCGCGCGCTCAGCGCTGCGATCTGTTCTTTCCGCTGCGCGGCAGGAACGCGAATCCCGGCTCGCCGAGAAATCTGCAGAACGCGGCGGCCGCCGTCTGCACGTAGTTCTGTCCCGGCTTCGGACCCTTACCGATGTCGTCTCCGAACGCGGTGCGCAATTCTTTCTGCGCGGCGCGACGCTCACCCCAGGTCACGGCCCACTGCTGCGGACGGCCGCGCGCGTCGATCTTCACGATTGCCCAGACGGCGTCGATCGCGGAGTCGCCGATCTCTTCGCCGGCTTTGGTGATGTCGCCGCGAAGTGCGGCGATCCGTTTCGTGATCGCTTCCTGATCGCCGTTCGGCTTCGACATCTCTTCGTACGCGGCCAGCCAGCCGTCGCAGAGTTTGATGCGCGTTTCGAGCGCGCCTTTGACGAGCGTGGCGCTGCCGGCGATCTTTGATTGATGCTCGTCGTGAACGGCGTGATCTCGTCGATCGCCTGCGTCAGCGTCGCGCGCGCGACTTTGCTCGCTTCCGCGAACGCGGTGATCTGTTCTCGTGAGCCGGTCTCGTAGTGCGGCAGCGTGTCGAACGGACGGTTCGCCTCGCTGGCGAGGATCAGCGCGTGAACGTACGCGCGAAGAAAATCAGGCTGGCTGTTCGGATGCGCGGCGAGTGACACCGCGAGCGAAAGCAGCAGCGCGGCGACGAGGAACGAACGTTTGAACATGCGAGCAGTTTACGGATGCTTGCGCGGTTGCGTCGGCAGGTTGAAGTCTTCTTCCCAGTCGTCGCGCGAGAGAAACGACGCCAGCGCCGCCGCGGCGGTCTCGATGTAGTTGTGTCCCGGCTTCGGACCTTTCGAGATGTCCTTGCCGAACGTTTCGCGGAGGCGCTTCAGCGCCGCGCGGCGATCGCCCCATGTGATCGCCCAGTTGTGCGCCGTTCCTTTCGGATCGATCTTCACCATTCCCCACGCCGCGGCGATGGCCGACTCGCCGAGCTCCTGTCCGATGAAGCCGATCTGCGCGCGCAGCGCGACGAGGCGGTTGGCGATCTCCTCGTCGACCGCGTCCGGTTTTCCCATGTCGGTGTAGAGAGACATCCAGCGATCGCACAGCTCCTGGCGCGCTTCGAATACGTTCTTCGCGAGAATCGCTCCCTTCGCGATCTTCTGATTCTTACTGCGCGTGTACGGCTCGATCTCGACGATTGCGCGACCGAGCGCCGCGCGTGCGATGCGGCTCTGTTCGATGAACTCGGCGAGATGCGCTTTCGTTCCGGTCTCGACATGCGACATCGTCGCAAACGGCACGTTCGCTTCGTTCGCGGCGATGAGCGATGCAATGTACGCATGCGTGAAGTCCGAGCTCTCGACGCCGGCGACGACCGAAGAGGCGATGGCGAGTGAGAGACAGGCGACTGCGAAGCGTTTGATCATCAGGTGGGAGGGGCGCCTTTCCAGTTGTCGAGAATGAGAAATGAAGACATCGCCGCGGCGGCGGTCTCAAGATAGTTCATGCCGGGACGCGGACCAGCGGTGATCGAATCGCCGAACGTTTTCTTCAGTTCATCGACGGCGTGTTTGCGATCGCGGCTGCTGACGCCCCAGCCGCGCGGATTGCCGCGGCGATCGACGTTCACGATGCCCCACGACGCGGCGACCGCGGAGGCGCCGAGGTTCTCTCCGACGCGATCGATCTCCGCGCGGAGTCGGGAGAAACGTGCGGCAATCGATGGATCGCTGGCTGCTTCGGGCTTCGACATGTCGGCGTAGAGCGCGCGCCACCGCTCGCACAACTTCTGCCGCGCTTCGAACACGTCCTTCGCGAGCGCGGCGCTTTTCGCGACCGCGCGATTGCGGCTGGCCATGAACGGCGCGACGTGCTCGGCGGCGTGCTCCAGCGCGTCGTGCGCCATCCGGCTCTGCGCGATGAACTCCGTCAGCTGCGCGGGCGTGCCGGTCTCCATGTGCGACATGCTCATGAACGGCTGATTCGCTTCATTGGCGAAGCGCAGCGCGGCGACGTACGCGCGCAGATACTCTGCTTTTTTGTCGATGCGCTCGGCGGCTTGCGCCGAGGTCACGACGAAGAGCAGCGCGATGACCGCGATCCGATTCACGGACAGTGAGACAGCGGAAGTACGCGCCATATTCACGTCATCCTGAGCGAAGCGAAGGATCTCAGGATGCGGTAGCGCGCCCCGCCCACGCAGATCCTTCGCTAACGCTCAGGATGACACCGAGGCAGAATCGGAAACGGCGCGAAGGCTCTGCCACATACGCAGCCGGCCGTGCCGGCTCAGGATGACGTGTTGGTGAGGAGGAGCGAGAGGAACTCATCCGCAGGAACCGGCGGCTTGATCAGGTATCCCTGCATCTGATCGCACGAATATCGCTCGAGGAATTTGGCCTGTTCGCTGAACTCGACGCCTTCCGCGATCACCTTCAGTCGCAGCGAATGCGCCATCGCGATGATCGCCGTGACGATCGCCGCCGTGTCGGGATCCTCGGTGATGTCGCGGACGAACGACTGATCGATCTTCAGTGTGTCGATCGGGAAGCGCTTCAGATAGCTGAGCGACGAATGGCCGGTGCCGAAGTCGTCGAGCGAGATGCGAATGCCGAGCTTCTTCAGTTCGTACAACGTGCGAATGCTCGTCTCGGGGCTTTGCATCGCGCTCGATTCGGTGATCTCGAGCTCCAGCAGTCGCGCCGGCAGTTTCGTTTCTTCGAGCACGTCGCGCACGCGCTGCAGCAGATCGCCCTGCTGTAACTGCGTCACCGAGAGATTCACGGCGAGCGACAGATTTTTCAATCCGGCATCGTGCCATTCCTTCGCTTGTCTGCACGCCATCCGCAGCACCCAGCCGCCGATCGACGCCATGACGCCGATCGATTCCGCGATCGGAATGAACGTGCCGGGCGGAATCGTGCCGAGGTCGGGATGGTGCCAGCGCAGGAGCGCTTCCATGCCGGTGATCTTCCCCTGGCGAAGATCGAAGATCGGTTGGTAGTAAACGGCCAGCTCCTGATTGAGCAGCGCGCGACGCAATCCGTGTTCGAGCTGAATGCGCTGCAGCGCTTTCTGATTGATGAAGGCGTTGAACAGCTGGTAGTTGTCGCGGCCGAGCTCTTTCGCCTGATACATCGCCGTGTCGGCGTTCTTGATCAGCGCTTCCGCGTCGGTGCCGTCTTCCGGATAAAGACTGATGCCGATCGACGTGGTGATGTAGAACTCGCGTCCTTCGATGTGGAACGGATAGCGGACCGCTTCGAGGATTTTCGCAGCGACCGGCGCCGCATCTTCGAGATGAACGAGGTGCGGAAGCAGCAGCGTGAATTCGTCGCCGCCGAGCCGCGCGACCGTATCCGATTCGCGCACGCACGACGAGACGCGCGCGGCCACCGCCTGCAGCAGCTGATCGCCGATGTTGTGGCCGAGCGAGTCGTTGATGACTTTGAATCGATCGAGGTCGAGGAAGATGACGGCGAGCCGCGTCCGATCACGCTGCGCGTGCGATAACGCGACCGTCAGCCGATCCTTGAACAGCAGACGGTTCGGCAATCCCGTCAGCGCGTCGTGATAGGCGAGGTGCTTGATCTGCTCTTCGGCGTACGTGCGTTCGGTGATGTCGCGAACGACGCAAACCATCCCGCCGCCGTCGATCGCCGTCAGTGAGATTTCCTGCGGGAACGTCGAGCCGTCGCGGCGCTTGCCGTTCGCTTCTCCGCGCCAGCGGCCGCGTTGTTGCACGCTTGGAACGATCTCCGACGTGAAGCGTTCCACCTCTTCCGCGTCGTACACCTCGCCGAGCGCGAAGCCGTGAACCGCGGACGGTTTCGGGACTCCGTACAATTTCGCAAGTGCGTCGTTGACGTACGTGAACTCGAGCCGCTCGTTGAGGATGCCGATGCCGTCCATCGATGCCGTCATCGCGGCCGACTGTTTGCGCAGCAACTCCTCGGCATCCTTCCGTTCGCTCATGTCGTTGGCGACATGCAGGAAACCGGTCACCGATCCTTCTTCATCGCGCAATGCGGTGACGGACAGCAGCACCGCGACCGCGGTCCCGTCTTTCTTCACGTACGTCCATTCGCGTTCTTCGAGTCCCTGCAGCGCGGCGCGGGTGACGAGGACGTCGAAGCCGGAGACTGCGTGACCGAGCTCGAGCGCGAGCACTTCGCTGTGATGCGCGAGCTCATCGTCACGATGCAGATCGAGCACCGAGCATTTGCCGATGACTTCCTCCGCGGCGTAGCCGAGGAGCCGTTCCGCGCCGGCGTTGAACACCGTGATCGTGCCGGCGGCGTCGGTGGCGATGATCGACACGCGCGTGGCCGCGTCGAGCACCGCTTTTCGCTGTGCGTTCGCGGAGGCGAGTTTTTCCTCCGCCTCTTTTCGCTCCGTGATGTCGTAGACGTACCCTTCGAAGTACGACGTTCCCTGGGCCGCCTTGATCGCGTGCGCATTCAGCTGCACCCAGATTGCCGAGCCATCTTTCTTCTTCCACATCAGCTCGTAGTCCGACGCGTAACCGCGCGGCTCGAACTCGCGAATCAGCTCTTCGCGCTGTGTCGGCCGGAAGTAGATGTCGTCGACGAGCTTCTTGCCGAGCAACTCCTCGACCGAGTCGTAGCCGAGCATCTTCGCGAGCGTGGTGTTCGCGGTGATGAGACGGCCGTCGGGCGTCGACTGGTAAATGCCGACCGACGCGAAGTTGAAGATCGTTCGATACTTTTCTTCCGACTGCAGCAGCGCCTGTTCGGCGCGTTTGCGCTCGGTGATGTCGTGAATGATCGAGTAGAGGAGCTGCCGGCCGCCGACGTCGATCGGACCGGAGTGCACTTCGACGTCGCGCAACTCGCCGTTGGCGAGCATGTGCCGAAAGAGGAAGTAGCTGCGGCGCTGTTCGGCCGCGTTGCTCATCTCTTTCCGCACCTCTTCGGCGCCGAGCGTGTTGATGTCCCACATGTGCAGCGACCGCAGGTGTTCGACTTCGTAACCGTAGAAATCGGCGGCGGCCACGTTGGCGTCGACGATGGCGCCGCTGGCCGGATCGACGAGCAGCTGGACGGCGCGGTTGTTCTCGAACATCTGCCGGTAGCGGCGTTCGCTTTCGCGCAGCGCATCGGCTTTGCGCTTCTGTTCGATCGCGGATGCGACGTGCTGGCCGACGAAAACGAGAATGTCCTTTTCGGTGTCGGAGTAGCGCGTCGATTCGTCGTACGTCTGCACGCCGATCATGCCCCACGTCGTGCCGCCGGACTTGAGCGGAACGCCGAGCCAGTCGAGCGACGGCGCGCCGATCGATTCGATCTCGCCGGTACGAACGAGCTCGTTGAAGTCGCTCGGCCTGACGAGCATCGGCTCGCCCTTGCGAAGCACATACGGTGTCAGCCCGCGGCCCGGCGGGCGAGGCGCGGGAGCGGGATCGAATTCATCGACGAAGTAGGGGAAGGAGAGGACGTTCCGCTCGGCGTTGTATTCGGCGATGTAGAAGTTGGTGGCGTCCATCAGCGTGCCGACGATCTGGTGCACGCTGGCGTAGAACTCGCCGAGGTCGCGTGAGTCGCGGCTGAGCTGCGCGATGCGAAAGAGCGCGCTTTGCAACACGGATGCTTTGCGCTGCTCGGTGATGTCGCGGAAGTACCAGGCGCGCCCGGTCATCCGGCCGTTGGCGACGACCGGGACGGAGGCGCGGGAAAGGACGCGGCCGTCTTTCATGTGCACTTCGTCGCCGGTGCGCACTTCGTCGGGATGGCTGTAGAGATGATTGACGAGCTCGATGAAGTCTTCCCAGTCAGTCACGGCCTCGGAGGCGTATCCGAGCAGCTCGTTGTCGTCGCCGTTCAGGGCGACTTCCGGAGGGATCCCCCAGATGTCGAGAAAGCGCTGGTTATAGGAAAGGACCTGACCTTCGCGATCGACCACGAGAATGCCGTCGAGCGTCGCCTCCTGCTGTGCTTTCAGGATGGCGATCGTCGTACGCAGCGATTTCCGCGACGCGTGTGTGCGGCGGGCGGTGAGGATGCGCGTAAGCGCTCCGCGCGCGCGGCTGACGCGCGAAAGGATGGATGTCGGGGTCGTCATTCGAACGAGGAGCTGCGGTCGCCGCGCATTTTAATTCGTTACGTAACATTTTGGCGACTGTCGTTCAGGGACGGAGACGAAGAAGGGAGACGACCGCGATGGCGAGCCCGAGGGCGAGGAGGCTCCAGCTCCCGAGCGCCGGCACGGAGGCGGGATCGAAGATCGGGATCGTCAGAGTCGCTGAGTTGTTGGTGAGCTGCGGGTCGGGATGCTGATCGCTCGGTACGAGCACGGCCGTCTCGGTTATCGTGCCGCCGGGAGCGCCGTTGACGTGAATCAGACGTGCTGTACTGAATGAGTCTCCGCTGGCAAGCGCAGGCATCGCGCATGGCGTGTTCCCGCAGGACGGTGTTTGGCCCGCGTCATGTGCGAGCAGCAGTTTGTACGGGCCGGTTGCCGACGGTCCGTGATTCGTAATGCGATATCCGATCACCACGTCCTCACCGGAAATCACGGCGTGGGGCGCCGTGATTTCGAGGTCGAGGTCTGCGTTGGGCAACGGTTCGGTTGCCGTCGGTGCAAGAAGGTTCGACCACTCCGAAGCGTCGATGACTTCACCGGCAGCACGCCACGCCTGCGCAAAATAGAAAACGCCGAAGGTGGTCTTGTTCAGCGTTCGACGGAACGAGGCGTGGCCGTTCGCATCCGTCGTGACCGACTGATCACCGAACCGGTTGCTGAAGCAGGCGGTGGCGCTGAAGAACGTGATGAAAAAGGTGCTCGATGGTGTCGAGGTGAGCGTGCCGGAAAGGGTCAGGGCATCGCCGCCGTCGACGACGCTCGTGAGGACCGGTGCGTTCATCACACCGTCGATATCGGGATCGTCATTCGGCGTCGGGCCATCGCCGTTGATGTCGATGGCCAGCTTCAGGTTGCACATCGCGCCGTTGTCCAGCGGTGCGTTTCCGCGCATGAAGACGTAGCCGTTGCCGACGTTCGAGTTCGAAGAGCCGCCCCGTACACGGTTGCCGGTGCCGGTGATGATCTGACCGTCGCCGCCGTTGTGAGTCGTCTCGATGCTGTCGGTTTGTGCAGCATTTCCGTCGATGCGCAGACCGGCGGCCCCGTTGAAATGAGAAGCGACGGAGTGCGGCGGAATGTCCGGAGTGCCCGAGTCGCGCCCTCCGACGATCAGCCCGGATGATGTGGTCGTTGCCCAGATGCCGTTCGCGCGATTGTTCAGGAAAATAGAGCCGTAAAGGACGTCGCGATGTCCGTTGAGGCGAACGCCGTTCTGATTGCTGTCGACGTAGAGGCTCTGCAGTTCCACGTCGTCTGCATCGATCACGAGACCATCTCCGCCGAATCTCTGGATCCTGATCCCGGAGACCTTCGAGGTCGCTGCGGCGATCACGAGGCCGTCGGCTGACGTTCCGGCATTCGTGCCGTCGATGACGGAAGAGTTGGTGTCGCTGCCGATGATGTCGGCAGCGTCGGTGACGATGGGCAACGGTGACGCCGGCTTTACGGTAATGTCGAACGTGACGGTGTCGCGTCCCGGATGTGCGTTTGCCTGAAGGATCGCGTCGCGCAACGTCCCAGGACCGCTGTCATCAGAAGAGGTGACCTTGAATAACGATGCGTCCGCGGCGGTCGCGAATGCGATGAGAAGAATGACTGCTGACGCATAACGCATGGTCTCGGTACGGCGATGCCGATGCGATCGTCTACTTCTTCCACTCCTCCATCATCTGGAGGAAGTCACCGAACAGATAAAACGAATCGTGCGGTCCCGGCGCGGCTTCCGGGTGGTATTGCACGGCCAGCACCGGCTCGCGGCGATGACGAAAACCTTCCAGCGTGTCGTCGTTCAGATTCACGTGCGTGAACTCGACGTCGCTGTCGTTCAGTGAATCCGCCGCGACGGAGAAGCCGTGATTCTGCGCGGTGATCTCGACGCGTCCGGTCCGGAGATCTTTGACCGGATGATTGCCGCCGCGATGGCCGAACTTCAGCTTGTACGTTGTGCCGCCGAGCGCGAGTCCGAGCAGCTGGTGGCCGAGGCAGATGCCGAAGAGCGGAACCTTGCCGATCATGTGGCGGATGTTTTCCTGCGCGTACGTGACCGGCTCCGGATCGCCGGGACCGTTCGAGAGCATGACGCCGTCGTAGCCGGCGTTGAGGATCTCGTCGGCGTGCGTCGTTGCGGGATAGACGGTCACTTCGCAGCCGACGTCCGTCAGGCGGCGGAGGATGTCGCGCTTCACGCCGAAGTCGTAAACGGCGACGCGCTTCTTTTTCTCCGACGGCTGTTCATCGAACGGATAGGGACGGAGCGCCGTGACGCGCTGCACGAGATCGAGTCCGCTCATCGACGGCGCGCGGCGGATCTCCGCGACGATGTCATCCACGGCGCGTTCCGACTGCGTCGTGATCATGCCGCGCATCGCCCCTTCTGTCCGGATTTTGCGCGTCAGCGCGCGCGTGTCGATCGCGTGAATCGCCGAGATGCGGTTCCGTTCGAAGTAGCTCGCGAGCGATCCCTCGGAGCGCGCGTTCGACGGCTCATCGATCACGTCGCGAACGACGAAGCCGGCGACCTGCGGCTCGTCGCTCTGGTCGGCAAGCTTTTCGACACCGTAGTTTCCGATGTGTGGATAGGTCATCACCACGATCTGAAAGCGATACGAGGGATCGGTGGCGATCTCCTGGTAACCGGTCAGAGAGGTGTTGAAGACGACTTCACCGATCGCGTTCGCTGAGGAACCGAACGATGCGCCTTCGTAGGTTGTACCGTCTTCGAGAATCAGCCGGGCGGGAGGCATTGCCGCGCATTATACGTACCGGCGACTCGGTACCGGCGGGCATGACACCGATGTGGATGGGGACCCATCGGGAATGGCCGATTTACATGACTGCGGACAAGGAGCATACTTTCCCAATGCGTAAACCATTCTGGCTGGCACTGCTTTGTCTCGTTGTCCCTCTGTTCGCGATGGCTGATGAGATTTCGAGCGTCCAGCCAGCGACGTGGTACGTCGGCGGCACCGAAGAATTTCTCGTCATCCGCGGCACCGGTTTGACCGGTACCGTCAGCACGACGGTTGTCTTCTCCGGCCCGGCCGGTACGTACTCAACGGAGCCGCAGCCGGGCGATGTTTCGCCGCTCTACGTCTTCATTCCGGCGCCGGTGCTTCTGACGGCGGGCCACTATTCGGTCACCATCCAGGCGGAGGACGCTGCCGGTACTCGCGTCATCGGTCCGGCGTACATCGACGTGATCGAGCGGCCGATCGAGGATCCGCCGCTGCTGTCGATTCCCGAGGCGGTGAACGCCGAGGCGGCGAACAGCGAGGGCGCGTTCGTGACATTCAACGTATCGGCGACCGGTTACGCGGCGACACCGCCGACTGTCCAGTGCGATCATCAGTCGGGCGCGCAGTATCCGCTCGGAGCGACGCACGTCACCTGCACGGCCAGCGACGCCTTCGGAAGCACGAGCGGCTCGTTCACCGTGACGGTGGTCGACACGGTCGCGCCGACGATGACGCTGCCGGCGAATATCACCTCGAACGATCCGATCGTCACCTGGACCATGTCGGCGACCGATGCGATCTCCGGGAACATCGTCCCGGTCTGCTCGCCGCCTTCCGGCTCGACGTTCGCAAACGGCACGACGACGGTCACCTGCCGCGCGACCGATGGTGACGCGAATCTCGCCATCGGCAGGTTCACCGTCACCGTGACCACGCCCGGTACGCCGGTGCTCACACTGCCGGACGACTTCACCGTTCAGGCAACGGGACCGGGCGGCGCGACCGTTACCTATTCCGTGTCGGCGACGCTGAATGCATCAATCGTCTGCACGCCGCTCTCCGGCACGCTCTTCAACTTCGACATCACCACCGTCAACTGCGTCGCCACGACCGCCCAGGGCGGAACGGCGAGTGGCAGCTTCGACGTCAACGTCGTCGACACCACGCCGCCGGCGCTTTCGCTGCCGGGCACGATCAACGTCACGGCGCCGAATGCGCTGGGCGCGATCGTTACGTACAGCGCGACGGCGACCGACGTCGTCGACGGTGCCGTGACGCCGAACTGCTCGCCGGCCAGCGGCTCGCTCTTCCCGGTTGCATCGACGACCGTGCAGTGCAGCGCGACCGACATTCGCGGCAACACGTCGCACGGTTCGTTCATCGTGAACGTCACGAACAACCCGCCGCCGACGCTGATCGTGCCGGCGAACATCACCGCGGAAGCGACCGGCCCGAATGGCAGAGTCGTCTCATTCAGCGTGACGTCGAACGCACCTGTCGTTTGCACGCCGCCGTCCGGCTCGACCTTCGCGCTCGGCACGACGACTGTGAACTGCTCTGCGACGAACTCGGGCGGCACAACCTCGCGCAGCTTCACGATCACGATCGTCGATACGACGAAGCCGGTGCTTTCGATTCCGGGCAACCTGACGGTTGAAGCGACCGGTCCGTACGGCGCGGTCGTGATTTACAGCGCCACTGCGACGGATCTCGTCGATGGCAACGTTCCGGTCAGCTGCACGCCGCCGTCCGGCTCGACGTTCGCCCTCGGCCTCGCGTTCGTCAGCTGCTCGGCGACCGACGCCCACGGCAACACCGCACTCGGATTCTTCGACGTCAACGTCGTCGACACCACGCCGCCGCAGATCATTCGGATCGTCGGCAGCGAAACCAACCTCTGGCCGCCGGATCACAAGATGGTGCCGGTGACCTTCACCGTGCAGGCGACCGATCTCGTCGATCCGAATCCGCAGACGCACATCGTTTCGATCTCGTCGAATCAGCCGCCGAACAGCGGCGGAGACGGCAACACCGGTCCTGATTACGAGATCACCGGTCCGCTCAGCGTGAAGCTGCGTGCAGAACGTCAGGGGAACAGCGAGCGGCTTTACACGATCACGTTCGTATCCACCGATGCGAGCGGCAACTCGTCAACGGGCACGTACGTCGTTCACGTCGCGCAGTCGAAAGGCCGCGCGGCCGGCCACTAACCTTCAAACGCTCGCGAGCACCGCGATCAGAAACCCTGATCGCGGTGCTCGCCGAACGTGGCCTTCAGCGTCGAGACAATCTCGCCAACCGTGCAGTCGCTGCGTACCGCTTCGACGATGTGCGGCATGAGATTCTCGTCGGCGCGCGCCGCGGTATCGAGCCGTTCCAGCGCCGCTTTCCACGCATCGCCGCGCGAGGCGCGATAAGCGACGAGGCTCGCGACCTGATCGAGCTCGACCTGCTCGTCGATCGACATGGTCGGCAGCTTCGGTGAGTCGCTTTCGGTGAACTCGTTCACGCCGACGACGATGGCGCGTTTCTCTTCGAGCGCGCGCTGCGCGAAGTAGGCCGATTCGCCAATCTCGTTCTGCATGAAGCCCGATTCGATCGCCGCGAGCGCGCCGCCCATCTCATCGATCTTCCCGATTAGTTCGAGAGCATCACGCTCGAGGTCGAGCGTGCGCGATTCGATCGCGTACGAGCCGGCCAGCGGATCGGCGCTCGACGTCACGCCGGTCTCGAACGCGAGGATCTGCTGCGTACGCAACGCGATCTTCGCCGACTCCTCGGTCGGCAGCGCCAGCGCTTCGTCGCGGCCATTCGTGTGCAGCGACTGACATCCGCCCAGCACCGCGGCCATCGCCTGGTAGGCGACGCGGACGACGTTGTTCTCCGGCTGCTGCGCGGTGAGCGTCGAGCCGGCGGTCTGCGCGTGAAAGCGCAATGCGACCGAGCGCGCGTCTTTCGGCGCGTGGCGCTCTCGCATCAGTTTCGCCCACAGCTTTCGCGCGGCGCGAAACTTCGCCACCTCTTCGATGAAGTCGTTGTGCGCGTTGAAGAAGAACGAGATGCGCGGCGCGAAGCTGTCGACGTCGAGGCCGCGCTCGACCGCCGAGCGGACGTACTGCAATCCATTCGCAAGCGTGAAGGCGATCTCCTGCACCGCCGTCGAGCCGGCTTCGCGAATGTGATAGCCGGAGACCGAGATCGTGTTCCAGCGCGGCACTTCGCGCGCGCAGAACTCGAAGATGTCGGTGACGATGCGAAGCGACGGCGCCGGCGGAAAGATGTACGTGCCGCGCGCCGAATACTCTTTCAATATGTCGTTCTGGATGGTGCCGTTGAGCTTCGCCCACGGAATGCCGCGGCGCTCGGCGACGACGAGCAGCAGCGCGAGGAGAATCGACGCCGGCGCGTTGATCGTCATCGAGATCGAGACGCGGTCGAGCGGAATCTCGTCGAGCAGCGCTTCCATGTCGGCGATCGAATCGATGGCAACGCCGACCTTGCCGACTTCGCCGCGCGCGCGGACGTCATCCGAGTCCATCCCGATCTGCGTCGGGAGATCGAAGGCGACCGAGAGACCGGTGGTACCGCGCTCGAGGAGATAGCGATAGCGTTTGTTCGATTCGGCGGCGGTCGAAAATCCGGCGTACTGGCGCATCGTCCAGAGCTTTCCGCGGTACATCGATGCCTGCGGACCGCGCGTGTACGGGAAAGCGCCCGGGGCGCCGAGGTCGGTGGCGGGATCGAATCCGCGCGCGGTTAAGTCGCTCTCGTCGAAGTACGGTTTTTCGTCAGCCATGCGCGGCGTAATCTATCAGGAGCATCGCGGCTATAATTCACCGCCCTTACGATGGGTGTCAGCGGCAACCTCAAAACCATGCTCCCGGGCGACCTCCTCCAGTGGCTTAGCCTGGGGCAGAAGAGCGGGACGCTGGTCGTAAAAAACAAGCTGGTCGAGAAGAAGATCTTCTTCCGGAACGGACGTGTCATCTCGTCCGCTTCCAACGACCCGCGTGAATACCTCGGCCAGTTTCTGATGTCCCACGGCTTCCTCAGCGAGCCCGAGCTGAAGAAGGCGATGGAGGTCCAGCAACAATCCGGCATCCTCCTCGGCAAGATCCTCGTGATGATCGACGTGATCTCCGAAAAGGATCTGACGCGCCTCATGCGGCTCAAAGCGGAGGAAGAGATCTACGACATCTTTCTCTGGCGCGAAGGGGAGTTTCATTTCATCGACGATCAGCTGCCGACGATGGAGATGATTCCGCTGCAGGTCGACGTCACCGGAATCATCATGGAAGGAACGCGGCGCTTCGACGAGTGGGTGCGCATTCGCGAGCTCATTCCGAACGAGATGCTCGTGCCGGTGCTCGTGAAGCCGGTCGACGACGAAGTGGCGGAAGAGCTCGAGCTCGACGACGCTTCGCGCACGGTGATCGGTGCCATCGACGGAAAGCGGACCATCGCCGACATCGTCCTCGAAAGCCGCTCGTCGTCGTTTCGCGTTTCGGAAACGCTGGCGTCGGTGGCGCGCGAAGGCTACATCCGACTCACCGATCCGACCGCGCAACGCGCCGCGCTCGTGGCGGCGGAAGCGCAGGCGATGGCGGCGTCGGACGACGACGAGATCAGCGGCATGCTGCAGCGCGCGCAGAACGCGCTGCGCGCGAAAGAATTCGAGAAGGCGCAGCGGCTGCTGAAGGCCGCGCAGAATCTCGATCCCGGACATCCGCGCGTCAGCGCCGCCATCAAGGGATCGGAGACGGTGATCCTCGCGGAGCTGCGCAACGCGGGATTGATGGACTCGAAGATTCCGCGCGTGGCGAAGACGTTCGAAGAGATCACGGAGATGAACTTCACGCCGAACGAGGGGTTCATCCTTTCGCGCGTCAACGGACAGTGGGACATCGGCTCGCTGATCAAGATCAGTCCGATCCGCGAGCCGGACGCGATGCTGATCTTCTACAAGCTCTGGCGCGACGGCATCATCGCGCTGGACTAGCGCGCGTACACTCACCGCATGCTGATTTACGCGGCCGTCCTGCTCATCATCGTGGCGCTGCTCGCGATGGTGTTCGGCAAGCGCTACGCGCGCAAGCTGCAGCGCTCCGAGAAAATCCGCATCGATCGCTTCAAACTGAAGCGGCGCCATGCCGCGATCGAGCTGGAAGTCTTCGGCTCACGCGACGTCGTCGACGCAATTCGCAACTACTCGAAGCAGCATCACGTCTCGATCGAAGATGCGGCGAAGCAGGCGAAAATCTATCTCGCCGAGATCGTCCCGAAATTCAATCTGCTCGCGTACTACCGGTTCGGCGCGCCGATCGCGCGGGCGATCATGCACTTCCTCTATCGGCCGGTCGTCGAACGGAAGCCGATCCGCGAATTCAGCGAGAAGGCGCCGCGCGGCGCGGTCGTCGTCTACATCATCAATCACCGCTCCAACGCCGACTACGTCCTCGTCGCGCACATGCTGTTCAAGTTCATCTCGCTCTCCTACGCGGTCGGCGAGTGGGCGCGCGTCTGGCCGCTCAATCATCTCTTCAAGTGGTTCGGCGGCTACTTCGTCCGGCGCCGTTATCGCGAGCCGCTGTATCACGCGGTGCTGGCGAACTTCGTCAAGACGATCACGCGCAACGGCGTGACGCAGGGGATCTTCATCGAGGGCGGCCTGACGCGCGACGGCGCGTTCCTCAAGCCGAAGCTCGGCATGCTCGACTACATCGTGACGGCAAAACGCGATCCGGAGTTCGACGCGCCGCTGTATCTGATTCCGACCGCCGTGAATTACGACCGCGTGCTCGAGGATCGGAACCTCTCCGAAGAGTTGCTGGGGAAGGAAGATCGCTCGACGCGTATCGAGAAGCTGCGGACGACGTTCGATTTTCTCTTCCGCAATTTCTTCCGTTCGGTGTTCAAACGTTTCAAGCGATACGGCTACGCGGTGGTGACGTTCGGCGAACCGGTGTCGGTCGATCGATTCATCGCCGAGCATCCCGACGTGCTGTCGATCGATTACGAGACGCGCAAGGCGTCGATGCAGCTCCTCGCCGAAACGGTGATGAACGAAATCTCGAGCGCGATTCCGATCACGCCCGTAACGCTCGTCGCGCGGATCCTGCAGGAGCACAGCGCGCCGATGACGGAAGAGGAAATGCTCACCGCGATCGCCGCATATCGCGAGCGGTGGCACGATCGCGTCTGGCTGCTGCGCGAAAAGACGCCGGCCGATCTCTGGCGCGCCGCACGCGACGTGCTGACGCTGCGCCATCTGCTGGTCGAATCGGATGGGAAGTGGAGCTGGCCGTCGGAGGAGAAAGCGCTGCGTGATTTCTACGCGAGCTCACTGCTGACGTTCGCGGAAGTGAAGCAGCGCGGCTGGCCGGAGCGGACGCCGAAGCCGGTGCGGAGCGCGGGTGTTGCACCCGCGCTCCAGCAGTAGTTAGTTCGCGGTAACCGAATCGAGGAAGCCGTAGAGCGCGTCGAGCGTGCGCGCGGTCGCAGCGGTCGCAGCCGCCGCTTTCTCATCCGTGTCGCAAAGGCTCGCCAGCAGATCGCGCGAGGTCTGCGAGTGGACGACGTCGGCGTCCATGTGGACGGCGAAGAACGCGACGTCGCGGTCGGCGCTGATGCCGTACCACTTCGCCAGGCCGTCGATCTTCGCCTTCGCGACCGCCGGGATCTGCGACTCATACGCATACAAAGACGCGAGTCCTTCGTGCAGCGCGCCGTCGCGTGCGAGCGATTTCATCGTGGCGATGAGCGCACGCGTCCTGTCGTTCGCAAGTCCGGCTTTGACGTCATCGCGATCGAGACCAAGCGACTCACAGAAGCGGAGCCACAGCTCGGGATGGTTGTCTTCGCCGCGCTCTTCCTCGATGAGATTCTCGAGCAGGAGCTGGCGCGTGACGATGTCTTCCGTCTGCGCGTGCATCGCGCTGACGAAGGTCGGGAAGGCGAGGGCGTAGTGGTAATACTGGCGCGCGTACTCCTGCAGCTCGTCTTTGCTGAGCGTGCCGGCGGTCCAGCGCTGATAGAAAGTATGGTCGAGCAGATGACGCGACGCGATGGTCTCGTCGAGGACGGTTGTGACGTTCATCGTTACCTCCGAAATCGTTTGTGGCGTTCGTGGCGAGTGTACCAGCCTCGGTATAGTTCCGCCGCGTGCGACCTTTTCTCAGCTACACCGGCGGCGATCTCGACCGCGCCGACCGTTTCCGCAAAGTGCAGGGATGGGCCGAAGAACGGCTCGCCGATCCGTCAGCGCTGATCGCGCCGCTCTGGCGCGATCGTCATCTCGTTGCTGACGCCACCGTCGCTCATTCGCTCCGCGAGCTTCCTCCATCCGAGCTCGTGTTCCTCGGCATGCGCGACGGAACGCCGATCTTCGCCGCCGATCTCTCGCCGCTCGATGAAGCGGCCGCGCGGGAGCTGGCCGGCGGCGGCACGTTCGTCGAGTTGCGCACCGCCGTGCATTCGGTCAGCGCGGCCGACGCCGCGCTCCTCGCATACGCGCGCGGCATTCTGCACTGGCATCGCAATCATCAGTTCTGCGGCCGCTGCGGTTCGCCGTCGCGCAGCGAGCGCGCGGGACATATGCGCGTGTGCACGAGCTGCGGACTGGAGATGTTCCCGGTGACGAGTCCGGCCGTGATCATGCTCGTGGAGCGCCGTCTGCCCGACGGCACGCGCGCATGTCTCATGGCGCGACACGCGGCGCTCGCGCGCGGCGTCTGGTCGACGATCGCCGGCTTCGTCGAGCCGGGTGAGAGTCTCGAGGAAACGGTGGCGCGCGAGGCGATGGAGGAAACGGGGATTCGCGTCGGTGCGACGCACTATCGCGGCTCGCAGCCGTGGCCGTTTCCGGCGTCGCTGATGATCGGTTTTCGCGCGGAGGCGGAGTCGCACGAGATCACGATCGATCCGGACGAGCTCGAAGACGCGCGCTGGTTCACGAAAGAGGATCTCGATCGTTTCGGCGAATGGGAAAGTGACGCGGAGCTTCGCCTGCCGCGGCGCGATTCGATCGCGCGGCTGTTGATTGAAGAGTGGAGGAGCGAGCAGTGATCGAAGAACGGATGATGATTGTCATCCCGAGCGTATGCGAGGGATCCGGGCGGGTGGGGCGCCACAGCGCGCGCCACCGCCCGGATCCCTCACTCCGTTCGGGATGACTTACTTGTCGTTGTACAGCTCGATGAACTCGTAGACGTAGTTACCGGTGCCGAGCGCGTCGGAGAACTCGCTGATCGTGACGCCCTTGTTGCAGGTCGAGACGCCGCCGGTTCCCGGGTTGCCCGACGCCGATGCGAGACGGCTCCAGCTGCCGGCGAGATTCGCGGCGCCGCACGTGATGCGTTGCAGGCTCGAACCGCCGGACGTGTCCATCGCCACCGTCGCGCCGTCGATCGTCGTCCCTGCACTGTTCTTCAGCGTGTACGTTTCGCTGCCGTTGATCTGCGGCATCGTGTCGGCGCTGTTGATGTAGATGACGTTCGCGGCGAGCGTCACGCCCCAGTACGTCTGGAACGCCGTCTTCGTGGCGTTGCGCGCGACGATGACGTAACCCTTCGACGGAATCGTCGTGCCGGCCGGGATCGTGTACGTGAGTGTGGAGTTGGCCTGCGTCAGCGTCCAGCTGCCGATGTTGGCCGGCAGTCCGTTGCTGACGGTGACGCTGACCGCCGTCGACGAGCCGACGTTCAGCGCCGCGTCGTACGCTTTCGAGGAGATCGAGTGCGTGCCGTTGGTGCTGCCGGTCGTCGTCCAGCTCCAGCTGTACGGCGACGTCGTGTCGGTCGCGGCGAGTGCGCCGTCGAGATAGAACTCGACCTTCGTGACGCCGACGTTGTCGCTTGCGTTCGCGGTGACGGTCGTCGTGCCGGTGACGGTTGCGCCGGCGAGCGGCGCGGTGATTGACGTCGTCGGCAGCACGGTGTCGCCGCCGCCTCCGCCACCGGTTTCATCGAGCGTGAAGCTGCGCGGGAGGCCCGACGCGGTGAGCTCGTTCGGTCCCTGATGCACGGCGCCGTCGGCGGAAACGGTGAAGAGGTTCACGCCGTCCGTCGTGATCTTCATGTTGCCGACGCAGTAGCCGGAGTGACTCATGAGCGACGTCGCCGGCGCACCTTCTTCCGTCTGCAGGACGAACGCCGGCGGCGCGGTGACGCACGAGGAGGATGCGCCGAGGAGCACGTGATCGACGACGTCGATGCGGGGAAGATCCCAGCCTGATGACTCGCCGCTGCCGACGCCGATGATCGCGACGGCCGGTTTGGCCATGTTGAAGTACGTCGGATTCGTGCTGCTCTCGCTGCCGTGATGATTGACGTGCAGGAGATCGATGCCGCCAGCGCTGATGAGCGGATGCGCGCCGCCCGGCGAGATCGCCTGGATCACCGACGTCTCGATGTCGAGCTGCGTCGTTGAGCGGCCGGTGCAGGAGTCGGATCCTCCGCCCATGTCGCTCGCCCAGATGTAGTCGAAGCCGCCGTATTTGATGAGCAGCGCAATGGAGCGATCGTTCTCGTCGGTGACCGGCACCGAGCCGCCGCCGATGATTGAGCCGTTGCGCGCGATGCAGGTGATTGTCGCGCCGTTGCCGAGCGCGATGACGGTGCCGACCGGCATCGCGACCGGCGCGCCGGCGGTCGTCGTCGCAGCGGCTGCGTTCCAGCCGTCGGCGCACGACGATGAGTACGACGAGCCGTTGTTGTACTGCTTGAGCCGAACGTTGTAGCCGGCGTTGATCACTTCATCGAGACCGCCGATGTGATCGCAGTGCTGATGTCCGCCGATGATGTAGTCGAGGCCGTTCGCCGGCTGGATGCCGATCGACTTGAGATACGGAACGACGTACTGCGTTCCTTTGCCGGTGTCGCCGGCTTCCATCAGGACGGTGGTGCCGTTCGGTCCTTTTACGAAGACCGAGCCGCCCCAGCCGACATCGATGTAGTGGATCTCGAGGTTCTGTGCGAAGAGCGATCCGGTGGCGATGAGCAGCACGAAGAGGGATGTGACGATTTTCATCAAAACTCTTCTCCTTGTGGAGCGCACTGAGCAAACCGCGGACCGCATTGAAGTTACTGTGGAATCAACAACTTACGATTAAGGGTGGATCAACGGCTGAACATTCTCTGTTCTGAAGGTGGGTCGAGTGATCAGTGAGGGACCCGGCAAGTTGATCCCAAAGTAAAGAAATCAGGCGCGCCGATTGCGATATGAGAGAGCAGTCGTCCAGAGGCCCAGGAGGGTAAAGTGAGCAAAATCAACAAGTTGGGTTTGCAGTTGGTAGCAGTAGCAGCGGTGGCGACGCTCTGCGGACCGTCCGCATTTGCGGAAGATCGTCATCGGAACGGGACGCGGGGCGGCGAAGCTCGCGTGTCGCGAGAGGACGGAAACGGCGGCCGCACCGAGCGCTCGGCACCGGCGCAGCAGGTTCAGCCGCAGGAATCGCGCAGCTCCGTCGAAAATCGCGAACGGTCGGCGCAGTACCGCAACCGCGGCAACGACACTCGCAGCAACGACAATCGCAGCACGCAGCGCAACGATTCGTACAACCGCGATAACCGCAACAACGGATCGAACAGCGGTTCGTACAACCGCGATAACCGCAGCAACGGATCGAACAGCGGTTCGTACAATCGCGAAAGCCGGAGCAACGGTTCGTACAATCGCGGCGGTTCGTACGATCGCAACCGCTCGTACGGTCGCAACGATTCGTATCGCGGCGGCTACCACGGTACTCCGTCTTACTACCACGGCCGCGTTTCGCGCTATGACCGCTACAACGGCGGCTATCGCGTCTGGATCGTCGGCGCTCCGTATCCGTTCTTCATTCCTGAAGCGCGTTTCCGTCTGTTCCCGCACTTCGGTATCGGCCTCGACATTCGCCTCGGCGGTTACTACAACTCGGCCGGCTACTACGATTACTACGACGGCCCGGCCGGCGTGTACTCGGAGGGCTCGCTGCGCGGCGTCGTTGAGACCGTCGACTATCGCCGCGGCACGTTCGTCCTTCGCGACGATCGCTCCGGCAATTTCGTGACGTCGGTGATGACCGGTGGCGATCGCCGCTGGGATGATCTGCGTCCCGGCGACTACGTCGAAGTGTCGGGTGACTGGACGCGCTCCGGCGTGTTTCAGGCCTATCGTCTCGACACGATCGGCGACTACCGCCGCTGAGCAACAGCTAAAGTCAACATCCGGGGTCTGACCCCGGATGTTGACTTTACGACTCGTCTTCGACGTTCTTCAGATAGAACGAAAGAGACTCGAGGTTGATGCGCAGGTCGACGCTCTTGAGTTTCACGTCCGGCTTGAGGCGGATCTGCACCGGCGCAAAATTCAGAATGGCCTGCACGCCGGTGTCGGCGAGATTGTCGTAGACCTGCTGCGCGCTCTCGGCACTCACTGCGATGATGCCGATCTCGACGCCGCGCTTGCGCACGAGGTTTCCGAGCTCACCGTACGGAAGGACCGGGATGCCGCTGCGTGACTCGCGTCCGATCTTGTCGGCGTCGACGTCGAGCAGCGCCACGATGTGGAAGCCGCTGTCGTTGAATCCGCGATAGTCGGCGAGCGCCATGCCGAGGTTGCCGGCACCGACGATCACCACGTTGCGAACGCGATCGATGCCGAGCGTACGCGTCAGATGCTGGCGCAGCTCGGAGACGTTGTAGCCGACTCCGCGCGTGCCGAACTCGCCGAAGCAGGCGAGGTCTTTTCGGATCTGCGCGGAGTTGAGATGGAAGCGCTGCGCCAGCTCGTGCGACGAGATCGTCTGCTGCTGCACCGACTCCAGATACGTGAGGCAGCGCAGATAGACGGACAGCCTTCCTGTCGTCAGCTCGGAAATGGCTTCGCGGTCGTTCGTCGGGCGAGAGTTCGGGTTCGTCGCCATGAGGGGCGTTTATCGGGCCAGTAGCAAATGGGCCGCGTAACTCGCGGCGTGAAAGAGCGGAGTCGGCCAGATGCCGATCAGGAAGATGCCGATGATGGAGATCGCCAGCGCACCGGTCGCGAAAATCCCTCCGTCGATCTGCGTCTGCCCTTCGGCCGATTCCTTCATGTAAAGGTAATAGACGACGCGCAGGTAGTAATAGACCGACGCGATCGAGGTGATGATGCCGATGAGTGCGATGCCGGTGTGTCCCGACTGCACGGCCGTGCGGAAGATGTAGAACTTCGAGACGAAGCCGCCGGTCGGCGGAAGTCCGGAGAGCGAGAACATGCAGATCGCAAGCGCGAGCGCGTGGAATGGACGGCGCCAGCCGAGGCCGGCGATGTCGTCGAGCGTTTGCGGATCGTTCTGATTTTTCGCGAGCATGGAGATGACGCCGAACGCGCCGAGGTTCATCAGCGCGTAGACGATCGTGTAGATGGCGATCGATGCGACCGCGTCTTCGTTGATCGTCAGCAGGGCGATGGTCATGTAGCCGACCTGCGCGATACCGGAGTAGGCGAGCATCCGTTTCAGATCGCGCTGGGCGATGGCGACGGTGTTGCCGATGACCATCGACAGCACGGCCATCCACGCCACGATCGTCATCCACTTCGTTTGCGGCAGCACCGGTCCCATCGCGTGGAAGATGCGGATCAGCGCGATGAGCGTCGCCGCTTTCGGCGCGACGGAAAGCCAGCCGGCCACCGGCGTCGGCGCCCCCTGGTAAACGTCGGGAGCCCACGGATGGAACGGTGCGAGTGCGAGCTTGAAGCCGAAGCCGGCCATCAGCAGCACGAAGGCGACGGTGAGCAGCGGATTCGCGGAGACGTCGGCGCCGGCGAACCAGCGCGCCATCACATTGATGTTCGTCGATTCGGTTGCGCCGTAAAAGAGCGCGGTGCCGTAGAGGATGAAGCCGGTTGCGAACGCTCCCATCAGGAAGTACTTGAGACTCGCTTCGTTCGAGACGGGAAGGCGGCGCTGGAAGCCGAGGAGGACGAAGATGCAGATCGAGAGGAGCTCGAGGCCGAGGATGATGATGAGAAGGTCGAGCCCCTTCGCCATCATCATCATGCCGACGGTTCCCCACATCAGCAGCGCGTAGAACTCGCCGCCGGTGATCCCTTCGCGCTCGAGGTAATCAGCCGAGAGCAGCGTGCAGAGGATGCCGGCGAGGACGAACGTGATGTCGAAGACGCGGGTGATGCCGCCGACTTCGTACGTGCCGCCGAAGAACGTGCCGACTGCAACGAAGCGCTGCGACCACGCGCAGAGAATGAAGACGATGACGGCGATCGGTCCGGTGAGCGAGCGCGCTTTCGGCGCGAAGGCGTCGAAGAGGATGAGGAACATCCCGCCGATGCAGAGCACCAGCTCCGGCAGGATGGCGTTGATCCAGTGTGCTTCGATCAGCGGCGTCAGGTTCATCGCGACACCGCCTTATCCGAGTGCTGAGTGCTGAGTGCTGAGTGCTGAGTGCTCGACGATGCCTGCAGCACTTTTTCTTCCGGTTTGTCGTTGCTCATCTGCGCAAGAAGCTGCTCGACGCTCGGTGTCATCTTTCTGAGGAACGTGTTCGGGTGGACGCCGATCCAGACGATGAAGACGAAGAGCGGCGCGAGCGCGAGCAGCTCGTTCCAGGCGATGTCGGGGATGTGGCGGTTCTCTTCATTCGTGATCGGGCCGAAGAAGACGCGCTGCACGAGCCAGAGCAGATAGATCGCGGCGAGGATGACGCCGGTCGCGGCGATGGTCGTCCAGCCGGGATAGGTTCGGAAGGAACCGCTGAGAATCAGGAACTCGCCGACGAATCCGTTCAGGCCGGGAAGTCCGACCGACGAGAGCATGGCGATGACGAAGCAGACGGCGTAGATCGGCATCGTCTTCGCGATTCCGCCGTAGTCGGCGAGCTGGCGCGTGTGACGCCGTTCGTAAATCACGCCGACGAGCAGGAAGAGCGCGCCGGTGGAGAGGCCGTGATTGACCATCTGCAGGATCGAGCCTTCGATCGACGCCTGCGTCATCGCGAAGATGCCGAGGACGCAGAAGCCGAGATGCGAGACCGATGAATAAGCGACGAGCTTCTTCATGTCGGGCTGCACCCACGCCACTAGGGCGCCGTAGACGATGCCGATGACGGCGAGCGCGATCAGGATCGGCGCGTAGTCGAGCGATGCTTTCGGGAAGTAGGGGAGGACGAAGCGGAGGAAGCCGTACGTCCCGAGTTTCAGCATGACGCCGGCGAGGAGAATCGAGCCGCCGGTCGGCGCCTCGACGTGTGCATCCGGCAGCCAGGTGTGCAGCGGGAAGAGCGGAACTTTGATCGCGAAGGCGAGCGTGAAAGCGATGAAGAGCAGCGTCGAGACGGTCGGCGAGAGCGAGGTGCCGTAGAGATCCTGCACGGCGAAGCTCGGGATGCCGCCGTTCTGCCGCGCGTGCAGCGCGCCGAGATAGATGATGCCGAGCAGCATCAGCAGCGAGCCGGCGATGGTGAAGATGAAGAACTTGATCGCCGCGTAGACGCGGTTCGCGCCGCCCCAGACGCCGATGATCAGGTACATCGGGATCAGCGTCAGCTCGAAGAAGATGTAGAAGAGCATGACGTCGGTCGCGAGGAACGCGCCGATCATCGCCGTCTCCATCACCAGCATCGCGATGATGTACTCCTTCGGATGCTTGTGAATCGAGTTCCACGACGCCAGCAGCACGACCGGCGTGAGCAGCGTCGTCAGCATGACCAGCCAGAGCGAGATGCCGTCGACGCCGAGCGAGTAGCGGATGCCCCACTGCGGAATCCACGGCAGCGATTCGATCAGCTGGAAGCCGGCGATTCCTTCCTGAAAGCCCATCACGATTTTCAGCGAGAGGAGAAAGGTGAGGAGCGAGAAGAAGAGTCCCCATCCTTTGATCGCGGCATCGGCGCGGCGCGGGAAGAGCGCCAGCGGAAGAGCCGCGAGGAGCGGAAGCCAGAGAACGATGCTCAGCAGGTTGGTCATGCGTACGCCCAGATGAAGACGATGACGCCGACGAAGAACATCAGCGCGTAATTGCGAACGTTGCCGGTCTGGAAGAAGCGGAGCAGATCGCCGGCCGCTTCGACGACGGCGCCGAGGAGACGCAGCAGTGCGTCGATGACGGCGTCGACGATCTTCCAGAGGAAGGTCGAGAATTTCTCCAGCGGGCGAACGATCGTCGCGCCGTAGAGCTCATCGACGTACCACTTGTTCTCCATCCCGTGCGCGACGGCCGGCATGCTGCGCTCGAACTGTTCGTCGGCTTCGAGTCCGCGATTCAGGTAACGCGAGCGCGCCAGCAGCCAGCCGAGGACGGCGAAGCCGGTGGCAACGAACATCAGCGTCCATTCAGTCGATGCGGAGATCTCGAAGAACGCTTCGCGTGCGCCGTGAATCTCGGGGAAGACCGGCGCGAGCCAGTGGGCGAGGAAGTGATCGAAGTGGAACGGATGGCCGAGGACGTGAGGAACGCCCAATAAACCGCCGAAGGCAGAAAGGCCGGCAAGAATGATGAGCGGCACGGTCATCGTCCACGGAGATTCGTGGAGATGGTGTTCCTGCTCGTGCGTTCCGCGGAACTTCCCGAAGAACGTCAGATAGACGAGACGGTACATGTAGAACGACGTGCAGAAAGCGGCGATGGTGCCGAGCAGCCAGACGACGATGCGCACCGGCTGCGGCAGGAACGGCGAGACGAGCGCGGAGGCGAGGATCTCGTCTTTCGAGAAGAAGCCGGCGGCGAGCGGCAGGCCGGCGATCGCATACGTGGCGATGCGGAACGTCCACGCGGTGATCGGAATCTTCTTCGCGAGGCCGCCCATCTTTCGGATGTCCTGTTCGCCGCCCATGGCGTGAATCACGGAGCCGGAACCGAGGAAGAGACAGGCCTTGAAGAACGCGTGCGTGACGACGTGAAAGAGTCCGCCGACGAACGCGCCGACGCCGACGCCGATGAACATGAATCCGAGCTGCGAGACGGTCGAATAAGCGAGGACCTTCTTGATGTCCCACTGCCGGATGCCGATCGTCGCGGCGAAAAGCGCGGTGCAGGCGCCGACGATCGCCACGACCGCCATCGCCGTCGGCGAGAGGCGATAGAGCACGTTCGAGCGGACGATCATGTAGACGCCGGCGGTGACCATCGTCGCGGCGTGGATGAGTGCGGAGACCGGAGTCGGGCCGGCCATTGCGTCGGGCAGCCAGACGAAGAGAGGAATCTGCGCCGACTTGCCGGTTGCACCGAGGAAGAGCAACAGACAGATGGTGGTGATGAGCGCCGGGGCGAGATTTCCGTGCGCGGCGATTTGCGTGACTTTCGCGAAGTCGACCGTGCCGAAGTTCGCGAGCATCAGGAACATGGCGATTAGGAAACCGAAGTCGCCGATGCGGTTGACGATGAACGCTTTCTTGCCGGCGGCCGGAGCGTAGCCGGTCTCGTAATAGAAGCCGATCAGCAGATAGGAACAGAGTCCGACGCCTTCCCAGCCGACGAACATGAAGAGATAGCTGGAGCCGAGGACGAGGATCAGCATCGCGGCGAGGAAGAGATTGAGGTACGCGAAGTAGCGCGCGTAACCCTCCTCACGCGCCATGTAGCCGGCGGAGTAGAGATGGATCATGAAGCCGATCCATGTGACGACCATCAGCATGACGACGCTGAGTGGATCGAGCTGGAAGGCGATGTCGGCGGAGATCCCGCCGGAAGAGATCCAGTTGTAAACGACGTCGAGGTGACGCTCACCGCCCGGATACGCGTGGTGGTACCGGACGACGGCGACGGTGGCGAACACCGCGGCAAAGAACGTCGACGCCAGCGCCACCGCGGTGACGAACACCTTGCCGGCCTTCCTGCCGACGAGCCCGTTCACCACGAATCCGATGAACGGGAGGAGGGGGATTAGCCAGAGTTTGTCGAGCATGGGGCGAAGGATGAAGGATGAGGGATGAAGGATGAATCAGGCGCGGCCGTTACTGCCGCCCATTCATCCTTCATCCTTCATCCTTCATCCTTTGTTCTCTCCTCGCATCAGTTGCGATGCGAGGAAAACCCCGCATCGATCTAAGTTTTGTTCCTCTCGACGTAATCCTCCGAGGAGGCGGGGTCGAGCTCCCAGCGGTGCCGGTCGCGTTCTCGTTCTTTTTCGCCGACTTTCAACTCTTCGTCGTCGGCGTATTCGATACCCATGGCGCGGCCGATGTCGCTGACCTGATTCTGTTCGGGAGTGGTCATCGACGAGACGGCCGATTCGTCGCCCGATCCCTCCGCGGTTTCGAATCGGGCGTCGACGTCGCCTCCCGTGACTACAAGGCTGTCGGCGCCGTCCTCTTCGAGACGGTGGCGGAGATTTGCAGAGCCGGCGCTGATGTCCGGAATCGGCGGCTCGATGTCGTCATCGATCCCGTTGCGGTTCCGGTCGGTCCGTTCGTTCTCTTCCCAGTCAATGAGCTTTTCGGTCTTGTCCATTTTCGATGCTCCTGTCGAGCTCGAAAATGCGACCTCCGCGCCAACGGCGCGTTTTACCAGTGCATCAGGTTCGCTTCGTCGACGTCGATCGTCTCGCGGTGATGGAACAGCGAGAGGAAGATGGCGAGCCCGACCGCTGCTTCCGCGGCCGCAATCGCCATGACGAAGAAGACGAAGATCATTCCGTGTAACTGATGAAACTGCCTCGCGTAGGCGAGGAACGTCAGGTTGACGGCGTTCACCATCAGCTCGATCGACATGAAGATGGTGATGCCGTTCCTGCGCGTCAGGACGCCGCAGACGCCGATCGTGAAGAGGATCGCGCTGAGGATCAGAAAGTAGTGAGTCGGAATCATCGGGCCACCTCTCCATCGGCCGCGCGCACTTTCGACGGCAGCCGGCCGCTCAGCAGCAGCGCGCCGACGATCGCCGCCAGCAGGAGGATGGAGACCATTTCGAACGGGAAGATGTACGCCTGAAAGAGCTCGACGCCGACCGCTCGCGCGTCGGCGTTGAACGGTCCGTTCGGCAACTGCAGCACCGCGTACTTCGCGATGTAATAGACGAGTGCGAGTCCGAAGCCGGCGCTGCCGGTGTAGCCGAGGAACTGCTGAATCGGACGCGTGTTCTCTTCGCGCGTGTGCTGCAGGTTGAGCAGCATGATCACGAAGAGGAACAGCACCATGATCGCGCCCGCGTAAACGATGATCTGCAGCACGGCGAGAAACGGCGCTTCGAGCAGCACGTACATCACCGCCAGCGCGAAGAACGACGCGACGAGCGACAGCGCGCCGACCACCGGATTGCGGTGGAGGATCACGGCGAGCGCGAAGATGACGGCGATCGCGGCGAAGACGAAGAAGATTGTGAATTCGAGCATGGTCTTTTTTGGGACTTCACTCTGAGCGAAGCGAAGAGTCTCCGGTGCGACAGCTGCGAGCCACGCCAAATGCACAGCTGTCGCACCGGAGATGCTTCGCTTCGCTCAGCATAAAGTTCAGAGCCGGAGTCATATCCACCTCTTCGCGATGAACAGCGCCACGATCACCAGATTCACGAGCGCCGCCGGGAGAAAAATCTTCCAGCCTGCTTTCATCAGGATGTCGTATTTGAGTCGCGGGATCGTCCAGCGAACCCAGACGAAGACGAAGAGCATGAACGTCACCTTCGCCACGAAGGCGAGGGCGGAGAGAAGGAATCCAAAGAAGGTCGGCGGTTCGTGATACCAGGGGATGTCCCAGCCGCCGAGGAAGAGCGTGACGATCAGCGCCGACATCGTCGCCATGGCGATGTACTCGGACATGAAGAACAGCGCGAACTTCATCGACGAGTATTCGGTGTGGTAGCCGGCGACGAGCTCCGCTTCCGCTTCCGCGAAGTCGAACGGCAGCCGGTTTGTCTCCGCGAATGCGGCGACGACGAAGACGACGAACGCGATCCACATCGCCGGCGAGAAGCAGTTCCACGCCGGGAGCCGGATCGTGTCGAAGAGAACGAAGGAGCCGGTCTGCTTCCAGACGACGTCGGTCAGTTTCAGCGACCCTGCGACGAGCAGCGCGCTGACCGCGGCGAGCGACAGCGCCAGTTCGTACGAGATCATCTGCGCCGACGCGCGAATGCCGCCGAACAGCGAGAACTTGTTGTTCGATGCCCATCCGGCCATGACGACCCCGTAGACGCCCATCGACGCGAGCGCGAAGACGAGCAGCAGGCCGACGTTCAAATCGGCGACGATCGGCTCGAAGATGCGATTGCCGCCCGGGATGCGAATCGCATCGACGGCTTTCAATCCGGCGAGGCTGAGGATGACGGCCAGTCCGCCGAGGATCAGCGCTGCGCCGACGAGCCAGCCAACGGCGATGTTCAGTTTGCTCGCGCCGCCGCGTGAGCTGACGCGAACGGTCGAGAAGGCGATGCCGACTCCGAGGAAGAGGAGGAGCAGCGCAGTCACCCAGCCGACCGTCGAGACGTGCTCGTAAAGGATTGTTTCAGGAATGAGGAACGGACGTCCCCACGGCACGACGGCGATCGTCGTCAGCGCCGGAAGGAGGCCGAACAGCGGCGCGATCGTGAAGAGCCACTTGTTCGCGCCGGCCGGCGTGAAGTCTTCCTTGAGGACGAACTTCAGCGCGTCGGCGAAGGATTGAATGAGACCGAATGGTCCGATGCGGTTCGGACCGACGCGATCCTGGATCAGCGCGCTGCCGCGCCGTTCCACCCACACCATGATCGGCGTCACCTGCAGCAGCGCGCCGACGACGATGGCGATCTTGATCAGCGAGAGAACGATGTCGGTGGTATCGAATGCCATCGCCGATCGTCCTTACGCGGGCTGGCTCGCAACTGCGCCGGAGCCGTCATCACTCCAGACGACGTTCGCGAGCGCCGGCACATCGCCGCGCATCGTCTCGAACATCTCTTCGACGTCGACGGAACGGAACTCGTTCGCGGCTGGGTAGAGCTTCGCGCCGATGCGGCGGAAGATCTCAACGTCCGTCACCGCCTGGCCTTTCGGCGGATACGCCTGATGGATGCGCTGCACGCGTCCCTGGAGGTTCGTGAACGTTCCTTCTTTTTCGACGTGCACCGTCGCGGGGAGAAGCACGTCGGCGACTTCGTTGAGCGGATGATTGACGTCCCACGAGTGGACGATGAGCGTCTTCGCCTGACGAAGGTTCGCGATGACCTGCGGATCTTTGGCGCGATCGCTGAATCCGGCGTCGCAGATGTAGAGAACGTCGATGCCCGCAGCGCCTTCGGTCATTAGCTGTTCTACCGATTTCGCCGTCTTCGCGCCGACGCCGACGTTTTGTACGCCGCGGAAATTCGGCGCGCCCTGCGTGCCGAGTATCCATTCCGTGCGCGTCTTCATTTTGATCGGGCCGATCGAATCGACCATCACGTCGAGCGTCGCGGCGCCGGCGTTGTCGGCGAAGAGTTTCTTCGCCAGCCACGCTTCTTCATTGGTCATGTTTGCGGAAGCGATGACCGCGATCTTCTCGCCGGTCGTTCCGTTGAACGCCGCGGCGATTGCGTCGAGCGCTTCCATCCATGTCGAGATGCCGAGGTAGTCGTCGTCGTTGCGAACCTTCGGAACGACCACGCGATCGGTCTCGTAACGCTCGTGCGAGAAACGGCCGTAGTCGCAGAGCCAGTGATCGTTGACGTCGGGATTGACGCGCGGGCGATAGCGGAAGACCTGTCCGTTGCGGTGGCCGACGAAGATGTTGCAGCCGACGTCGCAGCCGTTGCAGACCGACTCCGCGGAGTCGAGGTTCCAGACGCGCGATTCGAAGCGAAACTCGCGCGTGGTCAGCGCGCCGGTCGGACAGATGTCGGTGACGCACGCGGACATCCAGTTGTCGAGCGGCGTGTCGGGGAAGACGCCGACTTCCGTCGCCGCGCCGCGCTTGAAGAATCCGAGCTCTTTCGTCTCGGTGATCTCCTGCGTGAATCGGATGCAGCGCGTGCAGTGAATGCAGCGATTCATGTTCTGCACGACATGCGGTCCGATGGCCGTGCGGTCCATGCCGGGATAGGTCCGTTTGTGCTCGCCGTAGCGTGACTCGACCGAGCCGTAGTTGAACGAGTAGTCCTGCAGCGGACACTCGCCGGCTTTGTCGCAGATCGGGCAGTCGAGCGGATGGTTGATGAGGAGAAACTCCATCTGCCCTTTGCGCGCTTTGTCGACCTTGTCGTTGTAGACGTGAATCTTCATCCCGTCTTTGACCGGTGTCGCGCAGCCCGCCTGCAGTTTCGGCATCCCTTCGACTTCGACGAGACACATGCGGCACTGGCCGACGACGGTCAGCGAGGGGTGATAACAGAAATGAGGGACGTGAACGTCCGCGGCTTTCGCCGCTTCGATGACGTTGATGCCGTCCTGGACGTCGACCTCGACGCCGTCGATCGTTACTTTCGCCATAGTGTTCGCCTGGGTGATGCGCGGGGGATCGGTTCTTTCACATGAGGCGGGTGAAAGTTTTCACAAACCGGTTGCGGAGCATAACGATTCGATTCCGCATCGTCAACGACATCACGCGAGGAGTAGTAGCATGCGCCTCGCATGAAAAAAGACGTCCTCATCGCCATCGCTGCGATCGCCATCGTCGCCGCTCTCTGCTTCGGTTTGAATGCCATGCGGCTGCCTCTTCCTCCGACTCCTTCGCAGCCATACGCGGCTTCTTCGACCGCGACGGAATCGCAGCCTGCAACGATCGGTCACGTCGTCATGCACGTCAACGGCGAAGCGGTCACCGAAGAGGAGTTCAACGCCGCGTTTCAGCAGCTTCCGGAACAGCTCCAGCAGCAGTTCGCATCGGAGATCGGGAAGCAGGCGCTCGCCGAGCGGATCGTCCGTCTGAAACTGCTCGAGCAGGAAGGACGGCGGAGAGGGCTCGAGAAGGAGCCGCGTGTCGCCGCGCAGGTCGCGCTGAGCCGCACCAACGCGCTCGCCGACGTGACGTTCTCGAAGATGCAGCAGCCGGCCAGCGAAGCGGCGGTCACGAAGTTCTATGAAGAGAATCGCGCGAAGCTCGAGTCGATCGAGCTGAATCACATCCTCCTCTCGTACGCCGGCAGTGAAGCGCCGCCACGCGACGGCGGCGCGCGGCTGACGCAGGAGCAGGCCATTCAGAAAGCGCTGCAGCTTCGCGCGAAGCTGAAACAGGGCGGCGATTTCGCGGCGCTCGCAAAGCAGTACTCCGATGACGCTGCGAGCGGAGCGCGCGGCGGCAGCCTCGGCGAGATCGCGCACGGCATGCTGCCCCCGGAGCTCGACAAGATCGTCTTCGAGCTGCCGGTCGGCGAAGTGAGTCAGCCGGTGCCGTCGCGCTACGGAATTCACATCTTCAAAGTGACGAAAAAACAGGGCGAGCCGAATGCACAGATCCGCTCGATGATCGCGCAGCGCGTCGCACAGCAGGACGCGATGCAGAAGATCGAAGCGATGCGCAAGTCGGCGAAGATCGACTTCGACGCGAAGTTCTTCCCGAACGCGAAGACGCTGCCGGTCCCGCCGGCCGCGGTGAAAAACCGCTCTTAGCGCGATACACTGTTGCCACCCCGCATGACAATCGCCGCGCCGAAGGTTCTCGTCGTCGAAGACAACGACATGAACATGCAGCTCGTCGAGTATCTGCTCGAAGAGGGCGGATACGAGATCGTGAAAGCGAGCAGCGGCGAAGAAGCGCTGGCGATCACACGCGACTCCGATTCGAAGGCGCCCGATCTCATCCTGATGGATATTCATCTGCCCGGGATGGACGGTCTGAGCGTCGTGCGCGAGATCAAATCGGACGCGCGCATGCGAGGCGTTCCGATCCTCGCGCTGACCGCGCACGCGATGCGCGGCGACAAAGACCGCTTCCTCGAAGCAGGATGCGACGGCTACATCTCCAAGCCGATCGACGTGAAAACGTTCCTCTCGTCGATCGAACAGTACATTCGAAGGGATGAAGGATGAAGGATGAAGGATGAATAAAGGCGAAGGCCTTTGACTTCTTCATCCTTCATCCTTCTGCCTTCATCCTTCACCAAAAATCCTGAAACAAGGAGCACCCGTGTTCAACATCCTCGTCCTCGGCTCCGGCCGCATGGGCCTCGGCGCCGCCTACGACTTCGCACAACAGCCTGACGTCGAGCGCGTTACCGTCGCCGACATCGAATTCGCTCGCGCCGAAGCGGTCGCAAAACGGATCGGCAGCAGCAAAGTCGTTCCCGTTCAGATCGACGTCACTGACCACAAAGCGGTCGTCGAGCTAATGCGCGGCCACGCATCGACGCTCAGCTGCGTCGTCTACAAGCTCAACGTCCAGCTCGCACGCGCCGCCATCGAAGCCGGCACGAACTTCTGCGACCTCGGCGGCAACAACGAGGTCGTCGGCGCCGAGCTCGCGCTCGATGCCGAAGCGCGCGACGCCGGAATCACGATCGTTCCCGACTGCGGACTCGCTCCCGGCATGGTGGCGGTGCTCGTCGCACACGCGGTGGAGCGATTCACGAATGTCGACGAGATTCACATTCGCGTCGGCGGACTGCCGCAGGATCCGAAGCCGCCGCTCAACTATCAGATGGTCTTCTCCGTCGAAGGACTGATCAACGAGTACGTCGAACGCGCCCGAGTCATGCGCGACGGAAAGATCCTCGAAGTCGAATCGATGACCGAGATCGAAGAGCTGGAGTTTCCGGAGCCGTTCGGAAAGATGGAAGCCTTCCAGACTTCCGGCGGCACGTCGACGCTTCCCGAAACGTTTCAGGGCCGCGTGAAAGAGCTCGATTACAAAACGATCCGCTACAAGGGTCACGGCGAGAAGATCAAAACGATGATCGACCTCGGCCTCTGCAGCTCGACGCCGATCGAAGTTGACGGCGTGCGCATCGCGCCGCGGCGGCTGCTGTCGGATCTCATCGTGAAGAACCTGCCGGCTGACGGCCCGGACGTCGTGCTGGTGCGCGTCGAAGTGATCGGCGACGGCAAACGGCTTCGCTACGACATCATCGATTACCAGGACGAAGCGACCGGACTCTCCGCGATGATGCGGACGACGGCGTTCCCGGCGGCGATCGTCGCGCTGATGATGGCGCGCGGAGACGTCACGAAGAAAGGCGCCATGCCGCAGGAGCGCTGCATCCCGACGCAGAAGTTCATGGATGAGCTGGCGAAGCGGAAGATCGACGTCAAAGAGGAGTGGAGCTAGCGATGCAACTCCTGCTGCGTTGGCTGCTGAACACGATCGCGCTCTTCATCGTGGTGACGGTCGTGCCGGGCTTTTCGTATCGGACGGTCGTCACGCTCGCCATTGCCGCCGCCGTGCTCGGCCTGTTGAACGCGATCGTCAGGCCGATCCTCTTTCTGCTCACGCTGCCGCTCACGATCGTGACCCTCGGTCTTTTTCTGATCGTGCTGAACGCGATCATGCTCGAGCTGACCGACATGCTCGTGCCGGGCTTCGACATCAGTCATTTCCGGTGGGCGATCATCGGCGCGATCGTCCTCGGGCTCGTCTCGCTGATCACGAATCGGATCGGACGACGCGAGAAGAGCTGAGTCTTGTTACACTAGCGCCGACTTTTCGAAGGAGATCTGCTTTTGAACATCATCAAAAACCGCGTCAGTGACGTCACAGTGCTGGACATCCAGGGTGTGATCAAGCTCGGAGAGAGCGCCCGCGAGTTCTCGAGCTATCTCGAGAAAGTCCTCAATGACGAGACCGGTCCGGTGATGATCAACTTCGAAGCGATCAACTACATGGACTCGACCGGCCTCGGCGAGCTCATCGGTTACCTGCAGAAGTTCGAAGACCGCCAGCGCAAGATGGCGCTCGTAAAGCCGTCGCACAGAATCCTCGCCCTGCTGAAGATCACGAAGCTCGATACGGTGTTCAAGATCTTCGACTCGCGGGAGACGGCGATGGCGTATCTGACGGATACGGCGGCATGAGGCATGAGGCATGAGTAAAACCGCCTCTGCTCATACCTCATCACTCATGCCTCATACCTCTTCTCATCCCCTTGCCTCTCGCGCTGCTTCCCGTTAGCATTCGCGCCCGCGGCGCAGCCGCAACCGAGTAATGACACGCTCCTTTCTCCCCGTCCTGATCATGCTCATCGTCGCTCTCGGCGTTGGCGTGGTCATTCTTTCGCTGAATTGGTTCGTTGGACGGCATCAGCGCAATCCGTCGAAAGCGGCGCCGTACGAGAGCGGTGTGCCTCTCCTCGACACGAACCGCAAGCGCGTCAACGTCCGCTTCTACCAGATCGCGATGCTGTTCATTCTGTTCGACATCGAAGCCGCCTTTCTTTATCCATGGGCGGTGATTTATCGCGACGCCAGCCACGGCAACGCCGGGATGTTTCTCTTCGGCGAAATGCTCGTCTTCATCCTTCTCCTCGGCGTCGGCTACGTCTACGTCTGGAAGAAGAAGGCGTTCGACTGGAAGTGAATCCAACCAATGGCTGATCTGCATCCCGACAATCCGTACGCAAAAGACCGCTTCCCCGATCGCGCGAAGCAGGTCGAGTTTCCTCCCGAGCACAAAGCGCGCTTCGAACATCTGCTGACGCGCTATCCGACCAAAGAAGCGTGTCTGCTGCCGACGCTGCATCTCGCCCAGGAAGTGTGGGGCTGGATCTCGCCCGAGGTCGTGCACTACGTCGGATCGTTGCTCGATCTTTCGCCGGCGCAGGTGTTCGGCGTCGTCTCGTTCTACAACATGTACAACCAGAAACCTGTGGGGAAGTATCACCTGCAGGTCTGCACGAATCTCAGCTGCATGGTCTCGAACGCGTACGACATCTATGACCATCTCTGCGATCGCCTGAAAATCAATCCGGGCGAGACGACGAAGGACGGCCTCTACACCGTCGTCGAAGTCGAGTGCCTCGGTTCGTGCGGCACCGCTCCCGTCGTGCAGATCAACAACGACTATCACGAGAACATGGACGTGGCGAAGATGGACGCGCTGCTTCCGACACTCAAATGACGGATCCGATCAAAGTCCTGACAGCCAACATCGACAAGCCGAATTCGGCGTCGATCGATACGTACGGCGACTACGCCGCGGCGCGCAAAGCGCTGGCGATGAAGCCGGAAGAGGTCATCAACCTGGTCAAAGATTCGGAGCTCCGCGGACGCGGCGGCGCCGGATTCCCGACCGGCATGAAGTGGTCGTTCGTTCCGAAGAACGCTCCGAAGCCGACGTACCTGCTCTGCAACGCGGATGAGTCGGAGCCGGGGACGTTCAAGGATCGCGTCATCATCGAGCAGGATCCGCATCTGCTGCTCGAAGGAATGCTCATCTCCGCATACGCGATCGGCTCCTGCCCGATGGCGTACATCTACATCCGCGGCGAGTTCTATTTCGGCGCGACCGTCCTCGACAAAGCGCTCGAAGAAGCGCGCGCCAAAGGTTTCCTCGGCAAAAACATTTTCGGCAGCGGCTTCGACTTCGACATGACCGTGCACCGCGGTGCCGGCGCCTACATCTGCGGCGAAGAAACGGGACTGATCGAATCGCTCGAAGGTCATCGCGGCCAGCCGCGCGTCAAGCCGCCGTTCCCCGCGGTCGTCGGCGTGTTCGGCGGCCCGACCGTCGTCAACAACGTCGAGACGCTCGCCTGCGTGCCGCTCATCGTGAAGAACGGCGCGGAGTGGTTCAAGGGATTCGGTACGCCGAAGAACACCGGACCGAAGCTCTACTGCGTCTCCGGCAACGTGAAGAAGCCGGGCGTGTACGAGTTCCCGATGGGCATCAACTTGAAGGAACTGATCTACGACCACTGCGGCGGCATCACCGGCGATCGCAAACTGAAAGCGGTCATCCCGGGCGGAGCGTCTGCGCCGATGCTGCTTCCTGATGAGATCGATCTGCCGCTCAACTTCGACGCGGTGATGAAGGCCGGCTCGATGCTTGGCTCCGCCGGAATCATCGTGCTCGACGAATCGGTCTGCATCGTCGACGCGGTCTGGCGTCTGGCGAAGTTCTTCGCTCACGAGTCGTGCGGTCAGTGCACGCCGTGCCGCGAAGGAACGAACTGGCTGGAGTCGATTCTCGATCGTCTCGAGCGGGGAGAGGGTCGTCCGCAGGACGCCGATCTGCTGCTCGACATGTCGGACAACATCGGCGGCAAATCGCTCTGCGCACTCGGCGACGCGGCCATCGGTCCGGTCATCTCGAGCGTGAGGAAGTTCCGCGACGAGTACGTCTACCACGTGACGCACAAGTCGTGTCTGCCAGGGACGAGACGTTATCGCAGACTCGACATGCCGGTCGCGGCGCACTGAGCCCGCACGTCATCCTTCGCTACGCTCAGGATGACGTTCGCGATCGTTGTTCCGTATCTTTCCCGTCATGACCCGGATGCCCCTCGTTCTTCTCGCGCTGCTGTCCCTTTCCTCCGCCGCTTACGCTTCCGACGTTTCGGTCGCGCTGAGCGCCGCCGATCGTGTCATCACCGGCGGGCTCTACCCGGTCACGATCTCGCTGCACAACGCCGGACCTGACGCCGCGGTCGGCGCGCGCGTTCGCATCGAGGTCACCGATCGCCGATTCGTTGCGCTCGACAAATACCCGAGCTGTCTCATCGATGGCGACGCCATTCTTTGTTACGCGAACGACTTCGCGGCAGGGGAGACACGCGACTTCGCGCTGACCTTCACCGCGCACGACTCGCCGACGCCGATCGCGATTCGCGCGACGGCACTGACGACGAACGATCCGAATCCGGCGAACGACACCGCCAGAGCGACCGTCAATGTCTTTGCTGCCGTAGATCTCAATCTTTCCGTCGACATCTACCCGAGTCTGCAACCGCGACAGCAGAGTCAGGTGCGATTCGATGTTCGCAATCTCTCGTCGACGCCGGCCGGGCCTTTCAGCGCCGACTTCACCTTTCCATCGACGCTGACCGTGACGAGTTTTCCCGATCACTGCGACAAGCTCGATTCGGCGAACTATCGCTGCGACTTTGCCGGGCTCTCGTTCGGCGTCGTCGCTGCCGCCTTCCAGGTCGTTCCCGATGCCGGCATTCGGTCGGCGACGGTCAGCGGTTCCGTCGACTACACCGGCGACGCGAATCCTTCCGACAATCACGTGACGCTCGATGCGCCGGTGTACGACATCGCGCAACTCGTGGTGTCGATCACGTCGCCCGATCGACTCGATGAGTCGCGCACCGGCGATATCCGGTATCACATCGAGAACACGTCGGACGTTGCTGCAAACGCCGTCGTCGTGGAAACGTTCGCCGGCTTCAATTCGAGCGTTGCCGGTTTCACCGCGGATGGCTGGTCCTGCGTCCCGAAAAGCGGTGAGCCCGGTCTGCGCTGCACCGCGGCGACGCTCGCGCCGCACGAAGCGCGCGACATCGTGATGAGCGTGACGTTCCCGAAGCGCGAGTTGCGCTCGCAACTGTTCGCAAGCGTTTCGCAGGCGACGCCGGCTGCATTCCGCGGCCTGCCGAACTTCAACGTGGCGGATGGCATCTTCTATCGCGTCTTCGATGTGACGAACGCATTCGATCAGGGAGCAGGATCGCTTCGCTCGGCGATCGACGCCGCGAACGCGCAGTGCGGCGACGATCGGATCAACATCCCGTGCAAGGTCGTGTTTCGAGGTTCGTTCACGATCGAGCCGCGCTCGTCGCTGCCGATCGTCACCGCTCCCGATTTCGCGATCGATGGTGAAGCGCAAACGACGTTCCTCGACGGCTCGCTCGCCGGCGACACCGACGGACTGCACATCAACTCCACGATCGCCGTCGTGCGCGGTCTCGCCATCGGCAACTTTGCCCGCAACGGCCTGCTGCTCGAACGCGGAACCGCGCAGATTCCAACGTCGAATCCAGAACAGCGCATCGAGCACAACTTCCTCACCGGCAACGGTCTGCGCGGTTTGATGGCGCTTCGTTTCACCGGCACGATCGCCGCGAACGTCATCGGCAACAACGCGCGCAGCGCGATCTTTCTTTATCCCGCAACCAACACGACGATCCGCGACAACCGCCTCGGCGTCGCCGCCGCCGACGACTCTCCGCTGCCGAACGGCGCGAGCGGTATCTTCATCGGACCGCAGTCGAACAACATCACGATCGAGAACAACGTCATCGCCAACAACCGCGACTTCGGCATCGCCGTCGCGCGACCGGTGACGATCGACATCCGCGCAAACCGTTTTCTCAACAGCGGGCAGCGCGCGATCGACGTCGGACTCGATGGTCCTTCACCAGCGGAGCAGACCGCGCCGGTCCCGACGATTCTCTCCGCGCGCTACGACGCGGCGAGCGGCGACACGATCATCGAAGGAAGCGGCGTGCCGCGTGCGTATCCGCGTCGCGAAACGCTCTACCTCTACGCCAACACCGCCGACGTCGCGGAAGGGCATCGCTTCCTCGGCACCACGACGGTCGACGGCAGCGGGCATTTCGTCTTCCGCGTGCACGAAGATCTGCGCGGAACGTTCGTCGCCGCGGCCGGCGTGATCCTCACCGACTTCGGCGATCTCGCGTGGCGCAACTCGACGGAGCTGAGCGCGCGGCTGCGGGTCGACTGACGCCGGGCGTATCATTGAGGCCTTTCCCGCGCCAGTGACGGAGGGTCTGCATGCAGGAAGTGCACGTCAAGGCAGTTCCGGTGAATGGGCTTTGCCAGTTTGTTGCGGAAGAGCTGACTCCCGAGCAGCTTCGTGCCGCGACGGAGAAGATGGGAGCGGACAGCCGCTGGTTCACAGGACATCTCCTCGCACACGAGATGGTTCCACTCGCGCTCGTGAATCGCTTCACCGCGCTCTGCGCCGCGGAAAAGAAAGAGCCGGTCCGGCAGTTTGCGAAACGCGCCGGCCGCTACGGCGCTGCGCTCGGCGTGAAGAGCGTCTACAAATTCATCCTCGCGGTGCTGTCGATCGAGTACGTGCTGAAGAAGGCGCCGTTCATGTGGACGCGCGTTTACGACGGCGGCACGATGGACGTCGACGCCGCGGACAAACGCGCTCGAATCCGCATCAGAGATTTTCCCGCGCACGAGGCCGGCTGCGGCCGCATCACGGGATGGTTCGAAGTCGTCGGCGAGCGCGCCGGCGCGAAAGATCTTCGCTGCGCCCACACGTCATGCGCGGCCGAAGGAGCCACGGAATGCGTCTGGGATTTCGAATGGCGATGACGAACTGTCACGTACTGTTTGCCTCGACTCAGCACTCAGCACTCTGCACTCTGCACCGGGTTTGCTAGTCTTCGCGCCGGGGGTTTCAAACGATGAAGTATGTCTTCACGCTGTTGTTCGTTTTCGCGACGGCATGTGGCGCCATCAATGCGCAGAAAGCGCAGGCGGTTCGCGCCGACAGCGGCGAGTTTCACAACCTGAAAGTTCTTCCGCAGAACATCACGCGCGATCAGCTCATCGCCACGATGCGTTCCTTCACGCGTTCGCTCGGCGTGAAGTGCGATCACTGTCACGTCCCCAATCCGGAAGGGGCGAAGGAACACTTCGATTTCCCCAACGACGCGAAACCTGAAAAGAATGTCGCACGCGTGATGCTGCGGATGACGAAGCAGATCAACGCCGACTACATCGACAAGATCAACGAACAGGGAACGAACGTCACCTGTTACACGTGTCATCGCGGACACGTCACTCCTGAATCGCCGTTGCCGCCACTTCCCGAAGGTCAGGGACAGGGCGCACCGGCTCCCCAACCTCACAGTTGATCGCTGCAAATCGGGCGTAGAATTCGTGCTCCTGATCGAGCACGAATGGCCCGTTACGAAGAACGCGACGACTCGTACGATCTCCTGAATCAGTACCTTCAGGAGATCGCTCGAATCCCGCGACTCACACCCGAGCGTGAGCGCGAGCTCGGGCACCGCGTCCAGCAGGAGAACGACAAAGCGGCGCTCGAAGAGCTCGTGAAGTCGAATCTCCGCTTCGTCGTTTCGTACGCGAAACGCTATCGCAACGCGCACGTTCTCTTCCTCGATCTGATCAACGAAGGGAACATTGGATTGATCCACGCCGCGCGGAAATTCGATCCCGACAAGAACGTGAAGTTCATCACGTACGCGGTCTGGTGGATTCGCCAGTCGATCCTGCACGCGTTGTCGGAACAGGGCGGCGCATTCCGTCTGCCGCCGAAGCGCGCCAATCTGATGTACCGGCTGGAGAAGGCCATCGCCGCGGCGATGAGCGACGGCAACCACATGCCGACGCCGCAGGAGCTGGCCACGGAGCTCGGCATCACCGTGAAGGAAGTGCAAACGCTGCTGCAGGCGAACAGCGACAACTTCTCGCTCTCGGCGGAGCTCGACTCCGAGTCGCACACGGCGCTGGCCGACATGATCGAGCAGACCACCATCCCCTCGGCCGAGGATGAGATGCAGGAGCAGTCGCGCCGCGAGGAGTTGCTGGCGCATATCTCTGAACTGTCGCCGAAGGAGCGGCTGGTGATCACGTTGCGCCACGGCGTGAGCGACAACGTTCCGAAGCGGATCGAAGAGCTGGCGCGATTCCTCAATCGCGAGCCGGAGAGCGTTGGCGACATCCTCGACATCGCC
>JAXDJV010000024.1:0-377311 GCA_034667465.1 Acidobacteriota bacterium
GACCTTCGGCGGCGTCGCCGAGAAGAATGACGCCGTCGACCATCGAGCGCACGCGCTCCACTTCGCCGCCGCAGTCGGCGTGGCCGGGCGTGACGACGATGTTGATCTTCACTTCTTTCGGGTGAATGAAGTTCGCCGGCAGATCGTGGCCCGACGCGGTGTGCGTCGCTTCGTGATGCACCGGGTGGCCGAGGGCGTCGGGCTGATCGACGAGGTAACGGATCGACGTGTTCTTGGCGAGGATGGTGATGCCGCGCTCTTTCTCGAGATCGTTCGAGTCCATGACCCGGTCGTCGACCTGCTGGTTGGCGCGGATGGCGCCGGCCTGCTTGAGAAGTGCGTCGACGAGCGTGGTCTTGCCGTGGTCGACGTGCGCGATGATGGCGACGTTGCGGATGTCGTAGCGAAACTGCATGTGCGGTGGTTAACGCACTCGGCGTCAATACATTCCGAATGGCGTGCTGAGGCGTGCTTCGGCGTCAGGACCGTAGATCAGCGCGGGAACGCTTCCTTCACGCCGCCGTCGACCGGCAGCATCGCTCCCGTCGTCTTCGCCGACCTCGGACCCGCGAGAAACAGCGCAGCCTCGGCCACGTCGTCGGCAGTGACTTCGACATTGAGCAGCGTCCGCTTGCGATAAAAGTCGGGGAGCTTGCCGGCGTCGATGCCGTACGCGTTCGCGCGCATCTCGCGCATCTCATCGCTCCAGAATCGCGAGCCGCCGAAGATCGCGTCGGGGTTGAGCATGTTCGCGCGAATGCCGAACTCGCCGCCTTCGAGCGCGACGATCCGGCACAGCTGCGCCTCGGCGGCCTTGCTCACGCTGTACGCGCCGAATTCTTTTCCCGGCGCGGTCACGTTCTTCGACGCGTTGAAGACGATGCTGCCGCCCGTCCCCTGCCGCTTCATCATCCGGATCGCGGCGCGAGCGACGAGAAAGTGTCCACGCGTGTTGACCGCGAAGCTGCGATCCCAGTCGGCCGTCGCCAGCGTGTCGAGAGCACCGAATGACGAGATGCCGGCGTTGCTGACGACAACGTCGACGCCGCCGTACGCACGAACGGCCGCTTCGAACGCGCGCTCGACTTGCTCTTCATTGCTGACGTCGAGCGGCAGCGCGATCGCGCGTCGCAAGCCATGCTTCGCGACGATGCCATCCGCAACTTCCGTCGCGCGGGCGATGTCGACGTCGGTGACCACGACATGCGCGCCTTCGATTGCGAATCGTTCCGCAACCGCGCGACCGATTCCACTCGCCGCGCCGGTGACGATGACGACGCGCGCGGCCAGATCTTTGTCCGGCGGCAGCAGCGTCAGCTTGTAAAGCTCGAGCGGCCAGTACTCCGCGTGGAAGGCATCGCGATCGTCGAGCGTCGCATAGCCGCCGGTCGCATCCGCGGCGGCGACGATGTGCATCGTGTGTCGATAGATGTCGCGAACGATTCGCGCCGCGCGCGCGTCCTTCCCCGCGGTCCACATGCCGAGGCCGGGCGCGAGAATCACGCGCGGATGCGGATCGAGCATCGCGAACTCCGAAGGATGCGCGGCGTACCACGCGCTGTATCGCGCAACGTAATCGGCGAGCGCCGCGGAGACGTCTTCGCCATCGAGCAGCAGCGGAAAGCGTTTCGTGTAGAGCAGATGATCGGGCGTCGCGGCTCCGATCTGCGTGACGCGATCGAGATCGTCGCGCGCGAGGAATCGCAGCACCTCCTCGCTGTCGTCGAGCTCGAGAATCGCCGGCCGCTTCGCAGACAGCGCGCCGCGCAACGTCAGCGCGAGCTCGGTGACGTTCGCGTCCGAGCGCGGGATCTCCATGATTGGCGATCTCCGCATCAGCGCCTCGGTCAGAAACTCTTCGGCGCGCGTGACGATGACGACGTGCCGTTCATACGCTTCCTGCACCGACTCGCCCCACGTGATCAGTCCGTGGTTCATCAGCACGAGTCCGTCGGCATCGGGCATCGCATCGAACGCGTCAGCGACTTCGCGGCTGAGCTGGAAGCCGGGACGTCGATACGGAACGAGGATGATCTTCGCGCCGAGCGCCTCGCGAACCGTCTCTTCGCGTCCGGCACTGTTCGTCAGCGCGAGAATCGCGTCGGCGTGCGTGTGCAGCACCGCTTTCGCCGGAAGAAACGCGTGCAGCAGCGTCTCGATCGACGGCCGCGCGCTGGCGGGATCGACGAGACAGCGCGCGAGGTAATCGACCATTTGCTGGTCGTCCATCGGCTCGTCACGACGGCGCAACGGCTCGATGTAGTCGAGGCGGACCGCCGGAAACTGCCGCGGCACGATCGACTTCATGTCGCTGCCGCTGCTCTTGATGTACATGATGTCGATCGGACGGCCGAGCGGATCGATGCCGGTTGATTTGACCGAATTGTTGCCGCCGCCCCAGAGGACGAGGTCCTCTTCCATGCCGACCAGACGCGATTGCTGAACGAGTTGCTCGACGTCACCCGAGGCCGCGCTTCCCGTGCTTTCCCAGCGATTGAGCATGGCGGCGGATTATAGGGGGGGCGAAGACACTAGAATGAATGCAATCGCGTCCCTAACCGATGCAAAGGCAGGTCCTCAATGTTCGAAAGCTCCGCTGCTCCCCCGCCGCGGTTTAAAGCACGTCTGAACATCCCGCGCATCCTCGCGCTCGCCGGCGGCGGATGGCTGTCGAAACTCTTCAAGCTCGCGCTCGTGCTGCTGCCGTTCGTTCTGCTGCGCGCCTGCTTCTTCACGTACGTGCCGCCCGACGAGCTCGGGCTGCGGCAGATCTCGTATGGTCCGAGCAAAGGGTTGCAGAAACAGCTCGTCGGTCCCGGATATCGACGCCAGATCTTTGGCTACGAGACGATCCGCACGTTCCCGCGCAACGTGCAGGCGGTCGAGTTCACGAACGATGCGACGGAGCGCGGCAAGGATCATCGGACGATCAGCGCGATCAACGTGCCGACCGTCGACGGCTATCCGGTGGCCATCGATGCGACGGTCCTCTATCGCGTCGCCGATCCGTTCCTCGTCGTCTCGAAATTCGGATTCGGACGCGGCTACGAAGACAACGTCGTCGTCCGCTTTGTCGACCCGGCCATCAAGCAGCATCTCGGCGAATTGCGAGCCGAAGAGTTTTATCGCGATCGGCGTCTCGCGAAAGTGATCGACATGAAACGGGAGCTCGCGCAGAAATTCAAAGAGAACGGGCTGCAGCTCGCGGACGTCCTGATTCGCCAGTACGACTATCCGATGACGTTTCAGCAGCTGACGGAACAGAAGAAGATTCAGGACCAGTCGGTGCTGACGAATCGCGCGCTCGCGAAACAGGCGGAAGTCGACACGCGTCTCAAACAGGTGTCCGCCGAGGGACAGAATTCGATCAATGTGCGTTCGGCAGAGTTTCAGGCGCAGATCACGGCGCTCAATGCGCAGCGCGATTTCTATGAGCGATCGAAACACGCCGAGGCGGATTTGCTCGTCAAGAGCGCCGAAGCGAGCGGTAATGAGCAGATCAATCGCGCGATGGAAGGAGCCGGCTCGGACAAACTGCTCCGATTGCGCAAAGGACTGGCGCTGCTCAACAGCATCAAAGGTCCGATTTACATCACCGACGATCCGACGGACATCGCGAAGCATTAGGAGCAGCCGATGAAAACGACCATTGCACTGCTCGCATTTTCACTGCTGACTCTCAGCGCCTGTACGCCGCATACGACCCAGGCGACGGAGGTCGGCGTCCGCTTCAATAAGATTACCGGCTCGACCGAAATCGCCGACCCCGGCGCGACCTATTTCTTTGCGCCGATCATCAATGACTGGGCGACGTTCGACACGTCGACACAGAGCCTGGTCATGTCCGCGAAGGTGGAAGCCGGCGATCGCAAAGAGAAGGACGATCTCCGTTTCAAGACGCGCGACGGAAATGACATCGAGACCGATGTCACCGTTCGCTGGCGTATCGATCCGACGCGCGCAGCTTCTGTCTGGAAGCTCGTCGCGCCGACAACCGAGGCGCTGAAGGAACGGGTCGTGAGGCCGCAGGCGCGTGCGTATGTGCGCGACGTGCTCAATCGGCTCGATTCCGAGGAGTATTACAACCCCGATTTGCGCTTTGCCGCGGCGAGAGATGCCACAGACGTGCTCGCGAGAATCATGAAACCTTATGGAATCATCGTCGAGCAGGTCATCCTCGGCGATTTCTCGTTCAAGCCCGATTACCAGACGCTCATCAACAAACGCAAAGAAGCGGAGAAGCAGGCCGAAAAACTCGAAGCAGAGATTCTTGCGACGCTCGAAGCGAATAAAGCCAATTTGCAGCAGAAGGTCGCCGAATTAACGGAACAACTGACGCGTGCAACGGGCGATTTCGAACAGGCCAAGCGCGCCGCCGATGCGTATGTCGTCCGCCGCCAGCAGGAAGCGCAGGCGACGCTCGCGGAAAAGAGTGCGGTCGCGCAGGGAATTCAGAAAGAACGAGCCGCACTCAACGGCAGCGCCGGTGATGCGTACGTCAGCCTGCAGCTCATCGATGCGTTGCAGAAGAAAGAAATTCGCCAGATCCCGAAACTTCCCGGCGGCGCGAACGTGATCATCGACGGCAACAAATTGCTGCAACAACTCGGCGTGATTCAGTACGAACAGAAAAAAGACCAGGACAAGTGACAATGCTGAACATCGCAGGTCCGGAGTACGACTTCGGAACGGTGGTTTACGCGGTACTACAGGATTGCGAACATCGCAGGCGTGCGTTTGACGACGATGAATTCGAATCGTCGGTCACGACCTGCGCCAAACAAAAACTGGCGCAGGTGAAGAAAGCCTACGACGAGTTCGGCGGTTCCGCCGTTTACTGGGAAGCGCTCGAAAAAGAGGTATTGCACGCCGTCGTCCCGCAATACATCGATCCGGCGCTGGAAATCACCCGGCTCGAGCGAAACGGCTTCAGCGTCTGGCGCAAAGGCGATCTCGCAGCGCGTCTCGCCTTTGCACTGATCGGACTGATCGTCGGCAGCATCATCATTCTGATCCCATGGATTCCCATTTTCGAGAACATGTTCGCCTTCGCGCTGACAATCGGCGGCTTCATGTACCCCGACCTCAAGCGCTTCATGTTCGAGCGCCGCTACGCGAAAGCGCTCAACAAACTGATTGCCGACAGCGCTACGTATCAACAGACCGCGAACCTGCATTACATGACCGCGACGGAGCTCGAGAGCGCCTTCCAGCCGTCGGAGCCGCGGAAGATCGACACGACTCCCTGACATTGCAAATAACGCGGCGCCGTTGTACTGTGCCGCATCCCTTCGAGAGGCTCTCCCGACATGTTCCGACGCTCATGGCGCGCACTGCTCGTCCTCCTGCCGCTGCTCGCGCTCCCGGCGTTCGCCGCGGAACCTGAAATTCGTCCGATCTCGGAGATGGAGCGGTCGGCAGTGCAGGACGTCGCGGCGTATCTCAGCGGCGGACCGCAGGCGATTTACGATCAGCTCGCGACAAAATCACCGCTGCGGACGCTGTCGCGCAATGACGCGCTGCAGGAAATCGAAGTCCGCTTCGGACCGCCGAGCGGAGCGACGTGGGAACTGCAGACGGTCGTCCCCGCGCTGAAAGACAGGACTGCAGTTTTCAACGTTAGTTACCCATCGGGACTCGACGAGAGCGTCACACTCGATTTCGTCCAGGAGAACGGCGCGTATCGGATCAACGATCTGCGCATCCTCGCCGAGACCTCCCCGACTCCGCAGATTTTCCCCGCCGAGCGGATTGCCGGACAGACGGACGGCGCCGCGAAACCGTTCGACACCACCGGCATCTCGCTCGCCCTCGGGCTGATGGCGATGCTGCTCAGCGGCAGCGCGGCGTTTCTCATCGTCACCCATCGCAAACCGGCGCTGCTGATGGCGATCGCAGCGGTGCTGCTCATCGCGGTCGGCGGCACGGTCGCCTTCCTGCGTGATCCGCGTTTCGACTTCCGTGCACGCGCGTCGCTCGCATCGATGGACGGCCGCGCGAAGTCGCCTGTCCTCCGACTCGCGTCGCTGTTGCCGCTAAGGCGCGCAATGACGGCCGGCAACGGCGGCGTCGACACGTCGTTCAGGCAGGTCGCGATTCGCGGCATTTGTCGTGAAGTCGCCGAACTGTGGAAGGCGCAGGCCGATCTGCAGCAACTCAGGACTGCCGAAGTCGCGAGCGTGTTGCGACGCTTTCCCTCGCCGTCCGACGTGCCGCTCGTCGAGATTCTCCGCGGCCGGCTCGCGTTCGCCGAAGGGAACGAAGTCGACACGGTCGTCGCTTACGAACATGCCGCGAATCTCGGACCGGGACGCGACGGTCTCTGGCTCGAAGCGGCGCAGGCGCTCAGCACCCTCGGATTCACCGAACGTTCCGAGCAATACCTGAAACGCCTCGAGCGAATCGGCTCGCGCGAAGCGAACGTCTACTACGACGCAGCGCTCCTCTCGTCGATAAAAAACCGCGAGGAAGCGACCGAAGCGTCGCTGAAAAAAGCGTGGAACCTTCGTCCGACCGAGCGCGGCGATCTCATTCACGCCGGCGCGTTCTGGACGCTGTTGCGCAAAGCGTCGTTCACCGACGTCATCAGCATGAGCTCCGCAGCGGAAGCGACCTTCGCCGCGCCGGAGATGGCGACTCGTCCGCTTTCGCTGCCGGCCGGCGCCGCGCCGCGCGTCTCCGGCAACTATCTGCAGATCACCTTCGGCCAGCAGGAGCTCGGCGTTCCCGGCGGCGCATCGCTCGCTCCGGCCGGCACGCCGATCGTCGACGCCGGCGTATGGAATCGCAGCGAAGAAGAAAAAGCGCTCGCCGAATTCGAGCAGCTCCTCGTCAGCGCCGCGTCGCCCGGCGCATTCACGCAGCCGCTGCTGCGTCGCCGCTTCGAGCGCTGCGCGAACGCGCTCGCGAATCACAATCGATGGGCGGACGTCGTTCGCCTCACCGACGGACTCACGCCGAAATCGGAGAACGTCCCGATCGATCTCCTCTTCGTCCGTGATCTCGCGTTGCAGCGAACGAATCGCGCTGCCGACGCGAAGCAGCTCCTCGCCGAGCTCGCGGTCAGCCGCGTCATGCAGCGGAAGAACGATCCGGCATCGATGGAACGCCTCGGCGAGATGCTCGCCTCCGTCGATCTCTACGACGCCGCCATCAAGCTCCTCGAGAAATCGGCCAGCATCCGCCAGAACGCGATGATCGACGATCGCATCCGCCAGATCCTTATGAACAAACGGCTGGCCACGCGATACGCGACCTACCACTCGCCGCACTTCGAGATTCACTACCCCGAAGAGGTTTCGGCCAATTTCGCGACTCAGGCGTCGAGCGTCCTCGAAGCGGAGCTGCAGCGTCTGCAGCAATGGGTACCGGTCGCGAACTTCGAGCCGGTCGTCGTCAACATGTTGTGGTGGGATGATTTCCGTTCCACGTACACCGGCTCCGATTTCATCCTCGGCTTTTATCAGGCGAAGAAGATCACGCTCCCGCTCGTCGGCGCGCGCAGCTTCTCGCCGCCCGTCGTCGCGCTGATGAGCCACGAGCTCTGTCACGCGATGATCGCGCAGGCGACGAACGATCAGGCGCCGCACTGGTTTCACGAAGGGCTCGCGCAGCGGATCGAAATGGTTCCGTACCAGGCGAACGCCTTCAACATGTACGACGACAACCGCCTGCTCTCGATCTCGCTCATCGACGACATCGTCACCGGCTCGCCCGACCCCGACATGATCGGCGAGGCGTACATCGAATCGCAGACGATCATCCGTTTCGTCGAAGCGGAGTACGGTGCGGCCGGCGTCGCCAAACTGATCGCGGCGTTCCGCGACGGCGCGACGACCGACGAAGCGATCGCGCGGCTCGCCGGCAGCAGCGTCGCCGATTTTGACACGAAGCTGCGCGCGTGGGGACGCAACGGGCGGAAGGTGTTCGAGAACGACGACATCACGCGCTACGACACGACCGAGCTGGTTCGGAGGGACATGTGATCGATTACGCATTCACGATCGGCGGCGTGCACTTCGACGTCGCGGCGCTCGCCGCAATCGTCGGAACCGCCGCATGGCTCGTCGCGCTCTGTTTTCGGCAGCGCAAACAGATGCTCTTCGGCACCGCGGCGCTCGCCGTCGGCTGGATCATCGCGTTCGGCACGCCGCTGCGCGAAAAGAAGCTGGCGACCGAAGCAGCGATCCTACCCGGCGCGACCGCTTCATGCGCAGCGATTCGTGCAGGCATGACCGCCGCGGAAGTCCGCGCGGCGACCGGCCAGCCGGACGAAGTGCGCAACGAGGAAGCGATCCGCGGTCCGGGATCGACGGCGTGGATTTACAAAGGCTCGCGCTGCGCCGTGCACCTGACGGACGACACGGTCGATCTGGTCGAGTAGCTACGCGCCGCCGCGCGCCTCACGCGTCATCGCCACCAGCACGCGTCGCGCGTCCTCGCGCGAACGGACCGGCTCCGGAAACGCGACGCGCGCGCCCTTCATCCCGGCGGCGGTGCGGAGACGCATCACGAAGCCGAGGCGATCGCACGAGACCATCGATGCCTCCTCGGCATCGAGTCCCGCGAAATGCTTAGCGATCGCGCGCAGCGCTTCGCTGTGATCGGCGTTCATGTGCTCGATGATCGCGGCCGCGGAATCGACGAGCGGATCGGCTTCCGCGGAACGATAGTCGTTCGCGGCTACCCACCCCATCACGCCGAAACCGCCGACGAAATAGATGTCGGTCACGTCGAGGCGGAAGAATCCGAAGTCGGAGAAATCGATCCAGTAACGCGCGGACGGATGACGCGCGAGATACGCGTTGCGAATCGATTCCGATGACTCCATTCGCGACACGGAGCCGAGCAGCGTCGCACGCGGCGAGCCGAGCGGATCGCCATCGCCGCCGCTCTGCATCACGAGCAGGCTCGCGCGCGGATCGGCGATGAGATTCTGGGTGTGGATGGCCATGCCGCTGATAAGGAAGATCGGTGATGCGTCGTCGACGAGCGCGTACGGCATCACCGACGCGAACGGCCAGCCGGGATGCTTCGACGACTGCGTGGCGAGCGTGCCGACGCGCTCGATCATCAGCAGCGTCTTTACGCGTTCGGAATGCTCGGGCTCGGGAGCGGTCGGCGCGGACGAAGGGGTGGAATGTTGATTCATGCGCGGCAGTATGCGCGATGCTACGACTCGATCGCTTCGTGTCGCGCGACGGTATCGGACGGCAGCTCATCGCGCAGCCAGATTCGTTCGATGATCGGATACGCGGCCACGACCGGCAGAATCAGGATCGCGCCGAGCGGTCCCTGCAACACCCCGCCGACCGCGATTCCGACCAGGACGGTCAGCGTCGACAACCGCATCTCACGGCCGTACACACGCGGCACGATGTAGTAACTCTCGACGAGGTGATACGCGAGATACGCGGCGATCACGAGGAGTGAGATCGACGGCGATCGCGTCAGCGCCATCGCCGCCGCCGGCGCGATCATCAGGATCGTGCCGACGACCGGAATCAGATCGGCGACAGCTGCGATGACGGCGAGTGCCAGCGGCGCCGGAACGCGCAGCACCGTCAGGACGATCAGCGCCCAGCCGCCGCAGAGCGCCGAGGTGATGAGCTGGCCTCGCATGAACGCGCGCATCACGCCGGCGATCTCAATGGCTGTCTCTCGCCAGCGCGGACGCTGCTCCTTCGGCGCGAAACTGACCAGCCATTCGAACGTCTGACGGCCTTCGACGATGAGATAGATCGCGAGGACGAGCACGAAGAGAAAAACCGTGACTCCTTCGACGAGAGTGAGGCTCATCGCGAAGCCGCGGCCGATGAGCTGATCGGTTTTCGGCAGCGGCGGCAACTTGTGAAGAATCGGAAAGCGTGCGAATGCTTCCTGTCTCAGCTGCGGAAGGTCGTTAACCATCTCGCGGAGCTGCGCCACCATCGTCGGAATGATGTAGAAGACGAACGCGAGGACGGAGCCGAAGAGCAGCAGCGAAACGACCGCGATTCCGAATGCGCGACGAACGCGACGATGCTCGAGCCAGACCACGATCGGATCGAGCATCACGGCCAGCAGCGCCGCGCAGAAGATCATCAGGATGATCGGCCAGAGCCTGATCGTGATGACCACGAGCAGAACAAACAGCGCGATCTTCAGCAGCGTCGCAAACGGCACTCGCAGTTGCACGAACGGCGGTGATTGCAAGCAACCGGCCTGAAGGGCGCGCCGCTGGACAGAAGGGCTAGTATTATGTGTGACTTCGGGCGAGTGAATGAGAGTGGCGAGAATCGAACGGGTGAAGCGGAGACTGCTGAAGGAAGCGGTCGAGGACAACCTCGAAACGATGCGAGGGCTGCCGCCGCGTAACGTGCGCGGCCCGCGACGGATGCTCCGGCTGTGGCTTCGCCGCGCACCGATTCTCCTCATTCCGATCACGCTCGCCGGCTCGACCTGGTTCGTGGCGAGCTCAAATGCTGTCTCTTCTCCGGCCGTCGTTCGCGCGTCTGCGATTCCGCTCGGACAGAGAGCGCAGGCGGCGCGGCGCGCAGCCGGTCCGGCTACGCTCGATCCGAGCTCGCCGCTCCCGGCGCTCGATTCGTCGGTCTTCCCGCTTTCCGTGCGGCGCGTCGTCCTCGACGCCGGCCACGGCGGAACCGATCCCGGCACCGTCTCGGCGTCGCTCGTCTCCGAGAAGGACATCACGCTCGACATTCAGCAGCGCCTCGGCGCTTTGCTGGCAGCGGGCGGATTCGAAGTCGTGAAGACGCGCGCCGACGATCGCCTCATTCCGCTGCGCGATCGCGCGCGGCTCGCGAATACGTCGAGCGGCGACATCTTCGTCTCCATCCACGTCAACTCGATTCGCAATCCGGAGCGTCACGGCGTCGAGACGTATTACCTCGGCGCGACCAGCGATCCGTCGCTGACGACGCTCGCCGCCGCGGAGAATCGCGCGTCGGGTTACTCGCTCACAGACATGCGCGCGCTGCTCGATCGCGTATACGCCGACGCGCGCCGCGATGAATCACATCGACTCGCCACCGTGATGCAGGATCAGCTGTTCGGCAACCTGAAGAGCATCGATCCCGGTCTGATGAACTGGGGCGTCAAGCGCGCGCCGTTCATCGTCCTCGTCGCCACGGAGATGCCGGCCGTGCTCGCGGAAGTGGGATGTCTCTCGAACGAAAAAGAAGCAGCGATGCTGCGGAAGCCCGAGTATCGGCAGGAGATCGCGCGGGCGCTCTTCAGCGGCATCCGTGCGTATGCGAACAAAGGATAAGAAGGAGCTTTCATTAATGGCTGAACCCACCACCGACATCCTGCACGTCGGGATCGACCTCGGCACGTCGCGCAGTGCCATCTCCGCCTCCAACGGCGAACGTTTCGTCGTCGAGAGCTACGTCGGCTGGCCCGTCGACATGGTCGCGAAGAAAGTGCTGAAACGGAGCGTCATGATCGGCCACGAAGCGGTGGCGAATCGAACGATGCTCGATCTTCATCGCCCGCTCGAGCGCGGACTTTTGAAAGAAGGCTCCGACAAAGACGTGCTGGCGGTGCGCGAGCTCCTCAAGCATCTCCTCGCACTCGTCGGCGTCAGCGAAAAGGGAAAAATCGACAGCGCGAACGTGCGTGCCGTCGTCGGCGTTCCCGCCGCGTCGCTGCGGACGAACAAGCAGTACCTGCGCAACTCGATGAAGGGAATCGTCGACAGTCTGATGATCGTCTCCGAGCCGTTCGCGGTCGCGTACGCGCTCGACGCACTGCTGCACACGATGATCATCGACATCGGCGCCGGCACGTCCGACTTCTGCGTGATGAAGGGCCGTTATCCGACTGAAGAAGATCAGCGGACGCTCACGAACGCCGGCGACTCGATCGATACCCAGCTGCTCAAGCTGATCGAGGAACGTTACCCGGAAGCGAACGTGACGGTGTTCATGGTTCGCGAGTGGAAAGAGAAGTACAGCTTCGTCGGTGATAACGGCGAGAAGGTCATCGTCACCGCGCCGGTGCGCGGAGTGCCGACCGAGATGGACATCACGACGGAGATGCGCGCGGCATGCGAGACCGTCGTGCCGCCGACGATCGAGACGATGCTCGACCTCCTCTCGCGCGTCGAGCCGGAGTTCCAGGAACGCGTCCGCAACAACGTGATTCTCTCGGGCGGCGGCGGACTGATTCGCGGCCTCGACAAAACGCTCGAAGATGCGCTGAAGCAGGTCGGCGGCGGCAAGGTCAAGTACATGGAAGATCCGGTCTTCATCGGATCCGATGGCGGACTCGCGCTCGCGCTCGATGCGCCCGATACCGATTGGGAGAAGTTGTCGGCGTAAGAAAGCGCCACACCTTCTCCCTCCGGGAGAAGGTGCCGCGAAGCGGCGGATGAGGGGGTCGGCCTATACGAAATGCCGCGCCCCTCACCCGGCCTTCGGCCACCCTCTCCCGGAGGGAGAGGGATTCGCATGAACGCTTTCCTCATTCGCGTCGCCACGTTTCTCGGCGTCCTCCTCGTCGCCCTCTTCGCGTTCGCGCAGTTCATGCGGCGCACCGGGATGTTCTTTCCGTCGCCGTATCCGCAGGGCGACTGGCGAACCACTTCCCTGCCGATCAAACCGGTCGATCAAACGTTCACCACACCGGACGGCGTCACGCTGCATGCGTGGCTTTTTCGGGCGACGACCGCCAATGCGCCGCTGCTGATCTGGTTTCACGGTAACGGCGGGAATCTCACCGATCGCGCGGAGGTCGCGTCGGAGCTGGCGCGACGCGGAATCTCCACATTCGTCTTCGACTGGCGCGGCTACGGCCGCAGCGGCGGCTCGCCGACAGAATCGAAGCTCTACATCGATGCGCTCGCCGCGTATGACTTCGCGACCTCGCACCTCGGCGCGAAGCCGGAGTCGATCGTCCTCTACGGCGAATCGCTCGGCGGTCCGTACGCGGCGTATGCGGCGAGCAAACGGAAAGCGCGCTGCGTCATCATCGAGAATTCGCTGCCGTCGCTGCGCGCGCTCGGCAACGCGCTCTATCCGATTCCGCTCGGCTGGTTTGCGCCGTTCGCGATGACGACGACCCGCTGGCTCAACGAAGCGAACATCCCGGTGCTGGTGATGCACGGGAAGCGCGACACCGTCATCCCGTTCCGCCTCGGGCGCGAACTGTACGACGATCTGCGCGTGCCGAAGGAGCTGTTCGTCTCCGAGCGCGCCGGCCATGAAGAAATCCCGGTCGTCGAAGGGGCGCGCTACTACGACGCCGTCGTCCGATTCGCCGGCCGCCGCTAACGGCTATCATTCACCACTCATGGCTCATTGTCTCCGCTGCGACGCCGCGCTCGAACCCGATTACAAAGCGTGTCCGAAATGCGGCGAGCCGATCACCGACTTCATCCGCCGCTACACCGACGCACCGGTCGACGGGAAGTACAAACTCGTGCAGCGCCTCGGCACCGGCGGCATGGGCGAGGTTTACAAAGTCCATCACACTTACCTCGGTTCCGACCGCGTCATCAAAGTGATCCGCTCGCAGATCTCAGGCAGCGGCGACGCGCACGACCGCTTCCTGCGCGAAGCGCGTGTCGCGACGAAAGTGCAGCATCCGAACGTCGCCACGCTGCATGACTTCTCCGCGCTGCCGGACGGCGCGCATTACATGGTGTGGGAGTTCATCGACGGCGAGAATCTCGCGCAGGTGTTGCGGCATCGCGGCACGCTCTCCCCGCGCTTCGCGATCCGAATCGCCATCGAAGCGCTGCACGGACTCGACGCCATTCACAAAGCGGGCATCGTTCATCGCGACATCAGCCCCGAGAATCTGATGATCACGCGCGACGAGACCGGCGACGAGCACGTGAAAATCATCGACCTCGGCGTCGCCAAGTTCGACGACGCCGGCCACGCCGAAACGAAGACCGGCATCTTCGTCGGCAAGCTGCGCTACGCCTCGCCCGAACAGCTCGGGTTCCTTCCCGAGAACGAGAAGATCGACGGCCGCGCCGATCTCTACTCGATGGCGATCGTGCTCTACGAGATGCTGACCGGACGTCCGCCGTTCGAGGCGACGTCGCCGCATCAATACATCATCCATCACTCGAAAGAGACGGCGATGCGGACGCTGGAGCTGCCGCGCGATCTGCCCGGCGGATCGGATTTGCAGGACGTCATTGCACGGGCAATGGAACCGCAGCGAGCGAAACGTTTCGCAACGGCGCGCGAGTTCGCGGCCGCACTCGAAGCGATCGAACGCTCGCTTCCCGCGCAGGCCGATCCTGATTCGACGATGCGACTGACGCCGCCGCCGGCGACGATCTCGCAGCAGGACACGCTGCATCGCTCGACGGTCCGCTCGGAAGTCGCGTCACCGCAGACCATCATCGATCGCGCGCCGCGGCCGCCGAAACCGAAAACGAGTCGCGTTGCGACCGCCGCGCTCATCGTGATCATCCTGATCGGCGCCGCCGCCGGTTACGTGATGTTGCGACGTCCGCCGGAAGCGGCGACTCCGCAAACCGCCAGTGCAGCGCCGGCTCCGGCTCCGAGAAACGTCATCGATGGCGAGGTGTCATCGACGAGCATGAACGTCGTCGCGCCGCCGACGGCAACGACCGCGACGCAGCCGCTGCCAGCTCCTGCGCCTGTCGTCGCTCCGGCGACGACAACGGCCGCGCCGCCGCGCCGCGAACCGCAGCCCGTTCCGCAGCCGCAACCGGCAGCACCGCAACCGCAGCCGGCGGCGACATTCAGCGGCGCGACCTACGTCGAAGGCGGCGACAACAACGACGGGGCCATCGAAGAGTTGCAGCGCGCCATGCGCGGCGTGCGACGTGTTGCAGTCGAAGGGAGCGGCGACGCATCGCTCGTCAGACAGGTCGCCGATTCGCTGCGCGGCAAGGTCACGATCGTGTCGCGCGGTGACTCGCCCGACGCGATCATCGACTTCAACGGCACCATCGAGAAAATGAGCATCGGCCGCAAGCGCCGCTCCGCGCACGCATCGATCTCGCGCAACGGACGGGTCGTCTTCCGCTACGAGCTGCCGCCCGAGACCTATCGCGTCGGCGACAATCCGGCGGAAGCATTCGCACGTATTCTCGGCGACGCAATCGAATAGCAGCACCGGAGGAAATGATGTCGGATCAGGCCACGCCGCCACCGCAGGTGGCAATGCTGCAGATGATGATGGGAATGTGGGTCTCGCAGATCGTCAGCGCCACCGCGCAACTGCGGATCCCCGATCTCATCGCCGCCGGCACGACGAACGTCGATGATCTGGCGCGCGAAGCGAACGCGAACGCCGGCGCGCTGCAGCGCCTGCTGCGCGCAGCGGCAACGCTCGGCGTCGTCGCGGAAACAGCGCCGCGCACCTTCGCACTGACGCCGCTCGGCGAAACGCTGCGCAGCGACGTGCGCGGCACGCTGCGCGATCTCGTCATCGCCGAAACGGCGCCGGGACACTGGCTGCCGTGGGGACGACTGGCCGAATCGGTGCGCGAAGGACGATCGCTTTCGAGCGAAACGCTCGGCATTCCGGTGTGGGAGTACTACGCAAACCATCAGGAGGAAGGGTTGTCGTTCGCGCGCGGGATGGGCAACCTCTCGGCGATGGTCTCCGAGGAAGTTGCGGCGGTTTATCAGGTCGGAGACGCGAAGACGATCGTCGACGTCGGCGGCAGTCAGGGCGCGCTGCTGCGCGGCGTGCTTCGCAACGCGCCGTCCGCGCGCGGAATCCTTTTCGATCGACCGGAAGTCATCGCCACCGCGACGGCCGACGATCGGATCGAGCTGATCGCGGGAGATTTCTTCACGAACGTGCCGAAAGGGGCAGACGTCTATCTCCTCAAGTCGATCCTGCACGACTGGCCGGATGAGAAATGCGTCGAGATCCTGAAGGTCATCCACCGCGACGCCGCGCCGAACGCGCGCCTCGTGCTCGTCGAAATGCTGCTGACGAACGCGCCGGGACCGGTGACCTTCATGGACCTGAACATGCTCGTGATGCTCGACGGGCGCGAACGAACCGCCGACGAATACGGCGCGATGCTGCGGCCGGCCGGCTTCGCGGTCGAACGAGTCGTGCCGACGCCGGGACTCTTCGGCGTGATCGAAGCGCGGCGTCAGTAAGCGGAATCGTCGACCGGCGCGAAGCCGCGAAAACCGAACGGCGCGAGCGACTCCGGCGTCATCGCCAGGAGCGCTTCGGCGATGCGCGCTTTCAGTTCGCGGTCGACGCCGCCGCGAATGATGATCGGCTGAATCGCGTACGGTCCCCACGTCTCAACGACGCGCAGCGCATCGTCGAGCTCGGGTTGCGCGCGTCGCCGCAGCGCCAGCGCGTTCGAATCGATCGCGGCCGCATCGACGTCGCCGGCGAGCACGAGCTCGAGCGAGCGAAGATGCGAGCCCGATTGCGCCAGTGAACCGAAGAACTCCTCCGGATCCTTCACCCGCTCGACCATGCTGAACCAGCCGCTGCGCGAGTTCTGATCGTTGTACGCCCAGCGCGAGCCGCGCAAATCATCGAACGTGATGAATCGCGAATCGGCGCGCACCACGACGTCGGCAAAGTAGACCGGACGTCCGTTCGCCCGCACGTCGAGCGGCACCGGAGCAGGCAGCAGCTCGACGGCCGTCGCGTCTTTCGCGCGCATCCAGCGATATGACGGAGCGCAGACGAATCCGACGTCGACCGTTGCATCGGCGAACGGATCGTGATCGCCGGTGAGCGGTCCGGAGATCCGTTCCTCGAACGTCAGGCCGGTCGCAACGCCGCACGTCGCTTCGATGTGCGAAGCAACGGCGCGGAAGAAATCCGCCGGGATGCTCGGCGCGAGGTAGGTGATCAGTCGCAACAAACGCGGCGCAGGTTACCAGAGGTTTTCTTTGCGCAGGCGGAGGTGTCGAAGGAGACGAGGAGGAATCTTGTCATGCAGGCACCGCGCGCCACCGCACTCGAAGCGAACATCAACGTCACGCCACTCGTCGACGTCTGTCTCGTCCTGCTCATCATTTTCATGGTCCTGACGCCGGTCATCGTCAACGGCGTTCCGGTTCAGCTGCCGAAGACGAACACCTCGGAACCTGTGACCGAAGCGACGCGGCAGCTTTCGATCACGGTGAGAGACGATGGAACGCTGTTCGTCGGCGCGAGCGTGCTGCGATCGGAGCAACTCGCCGGCGAGCTCGATCGCATTCACCGCGCGACGCCCGATCGTCCCGTCTCCATCCGCGGCGACAAGCGAGTGCCGTACGGCGAAGTCGTCGATGTGCTCGACGCCTGCCGCACCGCCGGATTTCAGAATGTCGGATTGATCAGCGAGAAAAATTAACAGAAATATAGCGACGGCGTCTCTCTATCCATAATGAAAGGAGACGCTAAATGGCCGAGTACGCTTTGAAAGGGCCGCAGGTGCAGCCCGACGCGAGTTACTGGGGATTCTGTCCGAAACCGTGCATCGTTCCGCTCGAAGAACTGCTGAAAAAGACCGACAACCCGAACGATCCCGACTACTTCCCGCCGTGGGACGAGCGTCAGGTCGAGCGCGAGTTCGAGGAATTGGTGTGGCTGTCGCGGCATCGCGACGATCCGTGTGCGCTCGTCTCGACGAAGCCGTGCAAAGCGCTTCCGGACACCTGTCGCTCGAACGCGAAGGTGGAGATTCCGCGCGCGTATGACTGCCGCCGTCCGATCAGCCGGCTGCTGAATCTGCCGCCGCCGATCGGCGCGCCGCTCATGCACAGACTCCCGGGTCAGCAAATCATTCGAACCGGCCGCGGAATGGCACGCGCCGTCGAAAGCGAAACACCCGGCCTCTATCACCGCAACGCACTGAACTATCTGATCACCTTGCGACACTGGTCGCCGCCGCGGCAGGCGCTGGTCTGGGCGGCGCTCGACGTCGCCATCGCAAGCGCGCTGGAGGCGGCGTGGTATTACAAGTGGCTGAGCCCGCGCGATCACGTCTCGCGCCGCCAGCGCCCGGTCGAATTCCGTCCGCTCGACGTGCTCTTCGACTGTCCCGACGAGCTGAACCCGGCGTACAACCTCTGCCCGGACGGCCGGCCGAAGAAGGGCGAGCCGTGCGGTCCCAACGGGTCCGGCACTCCGCGCCATCCGGCGTATCCGTCCGGACACAGCACCTACTCGGGCGCGGCAAGTGAAATCCTCGACTACTTCTTCGGCAACGAATGCACGCCTGACGAGTTGCCACACGATGAGCGGCTCGAGTCGGAGCTCGGCAAGCCGCTGAAGGTCGAGATCGACAACATGGCGGACAACATCGGCATGGGCCGCCTGTGGGCCGGTATTCACTGGCGCAGCGATCACGAAGCAGGGATGAAGCTCGGCCGGACCGTCGGGCGCATGGTCATCCAGCAGCTTCTCGACATCGGCTCGGTCGACGACAACTTCCGCATTCAGCCGTTCATCCTCTGCCCGAAAGAACCGAAGCTCCCCGAGAACCAGTGCGACGGCCGCGCCGACTGCGACATGACGCTGAAGCCGCCACCGCGCGACCTCCTCGAGCGCAAACGGGAAGTGCTCGAGAAACACTGCGGCGAGCACAAGGGCAAGTGCCATCCGTGCGAGGGCAAGCCGTGCGACGACAAGAAGCACACACATGCTTCGATCGACGCGAACCGCAGCGCAAATCGCGGCGGAGAATAGAAAACGGAGGGCGGGCTTCGCGCCCGCCCTCATCAGCTTTCGACGAGCGCCCGCAGCTGTCGCATCGCCACGGTGAGCATCGCCAGATCAACGCTCTGCGCGGCGCGGAACTCGTTCATCGTCTGATCGACGCGCTCGACGACACGCGGGCGCGTCGACAGCCACCCTTCGACCGGATCGGCGGAGCCGTTCCCATCACCGATCACGCGCGACGCCAGCGTGCTCTGGTAACTGAAGAGATCGTCGATCGCCGACGCGACCGCCGCTTTCTGCCACGGCGTTTCGGCCGGCAGCGAAGCGGCGGCAGCACGAACGCGATCGAGACCGAAACGCGCGCCGAGTCCGAAGTAAACACGCGCGACGTCATCGACGGCGCGGCCGTCGCGAGCGATGCGGATGATGTCCATCGCCGCGCTCATGACACCGAGCGACGAGACGCGATGCGCGAGCGATTCCGGGATGCCATCCTCGATCAGCTCCGCTTCGCGCGCGCGCAATCCGGCCACGAGCGCGTCGGGGAGAATCTCATCGAGCTTCCCGGCGAGTGTGGCGATGCGCGGACGGAACTCGGAGACGTACGCGGCGATGTCGAGCTGCTCGTAACCGCTGCGCAACAGCCACGCCACGGCGCGCTCGAGCAGCCGTCCGACGTCGACCATCATTTCGATCTGCACGCTGGCCGGCAGCTTGTTGTCGAGCGCTTCGATCTCGGTCCAGAGCGAGCGGAGATCGAACGAATCGCGAATGATCGTGAATGCGCGCGCGATGTCGCTCGCCGGCTTGCCGGTCTCGTCGTTCATCTGCATGACGAACGTCGGCCGGACGCGGTTGTTCATGTTGTTGGTGATGTAGGTGGCGATGATCTCGCGGCGCAGCCGATGGCGTTCGATGGCGGGGCGAAATCCCTTCTGCAACGCCTCCGGAAAATAGAGCGCGAGGTCTTCGACGAGCAGCGGCTCATCCGGCAGATCGCCGGCCAGCAGATCGGCATAGAGAACGATCTTGCTGTACGCGAGCAGAATCGCAAGCTCGGGACGCGTGAGCCCGGTTCGCGCGGAATGGCGATCGGCGATCGTGTCGTCGTCCGGCAAACCTTCGATCGCGCGATCGAGTTTTCCGGCGCGCTCGAGCGCGCGCATGAAGCGAGCCTGTTCATCGAGCACCGACTCGCCGAGCGAATGCGTGATCGAGATGGCCTGCGTCTGTTCGTAGTTGTCGCGCAGCACGAGCGCGCCAACCTCTTCCGTCATTTCCGCCAGCAGCTTGTTGCGATCCTCGGCACGCAGTTCGTCGTGCGCGATGGCGTCGTACAGCAGGATCTTGATGTTGACCTCGTGATCCGACGTATCGACGCCGGCGGAGTTGTCGATGGCGTCGGTGTTGATCTTGCCGCCGCGCAGTGCGTATTCGATGCGCGCCTGCTGCGTGAAGCCGAGGTTTGCGCCCTCGCCGACGACGCGCACGCGAAGATCGGCGCCGTTGACGCGCAGCGCATCGTTGGCGCGATCGCGTGCGGCGGTGTGATCTTCATCGCTCGCTTTGACGTATGTGCCGATGCCGCCAAGCCAGAGCAGATCGGCACGCGCGCTGAGAATCGCGCGCATCAGTTCCGCGGGGGCGAGCGTTTTCTGCGGCAGCTCGAAGAGCGCCTGCACCTCGGCCGAGACCGTGACGACTTTCGCGCTGCGGTCGAGCACCGCGCCGCCCGCGGAAAGCAACTCGGCGTTGTAGCCGTTCCAGTTCAGACGCTGATCGAACATCCGCCGGCGCTCGGCGAAGCTCGTCACCGGATCGGGATTCGGATCGAGAAAAATGTGTGAGTGATTGAACGCCGCCAGCAGTTTGATGTGCGGTGAGAGCAGCATTGCGTTGCCGAAGACGTCGCCCGACATGTCGCCGACGCCGACGACCGTGAAGTCTTCCGACTGCGTGTCGTGGCCGAGCTCGCGGAAGTGGCGCTTGACCGCTTCCCATCCGCCGCGCGCCGTGATGCCCATCCCTTTGTGGTCGTATCCGGCGGAGCCGCCTGATGCGAATGCATCGCCGAGCCAGAAACCGTAATCGGCGGAGATGCCGTTCGCGATGTCGGAGAACGTGGCCGTGCCTTTGTCTGCGGCAACGACGAGATAGGGATCGTCAGCATCGCGGCGAACGACGTCGACCGGCGGCACGACGTCGTTGCCGCGCAGGTTGTCGGTGATGTCGAGCATGCCGCGCAGCAGCGTCTTGTACGCGAAGACGCCTTCCTTCTGAAAGACGGCGCGCTCGGACGACGGGTTCTTGACGACGAACCCGCCCTTCGATCCCATCGGGACGATGACGACGTTCTTGACGTTCTGCGCCTTCATCAGACCGAGGATCTCGGTGCGAAAATCTTCGCGCCGATCGGACCAGCGAATGCCGCCGCGCGCAACTTTGCCGGCGCGCAGATGGATGCCTTCCATCGACGGCGAGTAGACGAAGATCTCGACGAGCGGACGCGGCAGCGGCAGCTCTTTGATCGACTGCGAGTCGAGCTTGAACGACAGATACTCCTTCCGATTTCCTTCAGCGTCGCGCTGGAAGTAATTCGTCCGCAGCGTGGCGTCGATGATGGAGACGTAAAGGCGGAGGATGCGATCCTCGTCCGGATTGCTGACGTCTTCGAGCGCGTCTTCGATCTGCGCGCGGATGTTCATCGTCGCGGTGTAGCGGCCGGGCGCGGTGGCCATGCCGGCGCCGCGAACGAGCGCGGGGCCGATCGCCGGATCGAAGTTCGTCGTGAAGAGCTGGATGAGCAGTCGCGTGATCGTGGCGTTGTTCGCCAGCGACTGCTGCATCAGCGTCTCGCTGAGGTTCACGCCGATCTGGCGCATGTACTTGCAGTACGCGCGCAGCACGACCACTTCGTGCCATTCGACCTCGGCGCCGAGCACGAGGCGATTGAAGCCGTCGTTCTCCGCCTCGCGATGCCAGACGCGGACGAACGCTTCCTCGAACTTCTCCTTCACGTTCGACAGGTCGTCCTGCATTCCGTGCGCGGAAAGGCTGAAGTCGCGGATGCGCACGGTGTTCGATGAGCCGGCCGGCTCCACTTCGTACAACACTTCCGACTGCACCTTCAGCCCCATGTTCTCGAGGAGCGGCATGATGTCGGAGAGCGGCACCGCTTCGCCGGTGTGAATGATCTTCAGGTGAAACTCGCGATGTTCCCGGCCGCGATGGCGATAGAGATCGACGACGAGCCGGCCGGTGGCGAGCACTTTGTCGATGTGCTTGATGTCGAACTTTGCGGCCTCGGCGCTGAAGCGTTCCGAGTACGCAACCGGAAACGCGCGCTTGAAGCGCCGATGCAGAGCGATGCCGTGCTCTTCTCCTTCGCTCTGGACGAGCGCTTCATGAAGACGATCGCTCCACGTGCGCGCCGCGTCGGCGAGGATCGCTTCGAGCCGCTTCACATCGACGTCAGGAATCCGTCCCGGATTCGTTCGGACGATGAAGAGTCCGCGCGCGAGCGGTGAATCGCTGACGTGGTCGTAGACGGCGGTGTCGCGTCCGTCGAGCGCTTCTTCGAGGATGGCGCGCGCGCGATCTTTGAAGTCGGGCGTGTAGCGATCGCGCGGCACGAAGACGAAGCAGGAAACGAAGCGCTCGAAGATGTCGCGGCGCAGGAAGAGCGCGACGCGCTGGCGTTCCTGAAGTTGCAGAATGCCGCGGCTGATGTCGGACAGATCGGCGTCCGTCATCTGGAAGAATTCGTCGCGCGGGAAGGTCTCGAGGATCTCGACGAGTGCCTTGCCGTTGTGCGAGCGGGGATCGAGTCCGGCGCGTTCGATGGTACGCGTCGCTTTGAGTCGCAGCATCGGGATCTCGCGCACGCTGCGGCTGTATGCGACCGAAGTGAAGAGTCCGAGGAAACGATCTTCGCCGATGAGGTTGCCTGCGTCGTCGTAGCGCTTGATGCCGATGCGATCCATCGGCACCGACTTGTGAATCGACGAACGATTGTTCGCCTTGGTGATGATCAGCAGATCTTTGCGGCGCGCGTATTCGCTGAATTCGGGCGTGAGCGGATCGAGGCTGCGCTGGAGCGACTCGGGGCGCATTTCGCGCAGGATGCCGAGGCCGGATGACGGTTCGGCGGGGAGGTAGTCGTTGCCGTCGCGCGTGTCGAATCCGTATCGCCGATAGCCGAGAAAGATGAAGTTTCCGTCGTCGAGCCAGCGAAGAAATTCGCGCGCTTCGGCGACCTCCTCTTTCGGCATCGGCAGACTGACGGTGTCGAGCTCGGCGATATCTTTCGCGACCTGGTCGCGCATCCTGCGCCAGTCGGCGACGGCGACGCGAACCTCGCTGAGAATCGTTTCAATCGAGTCGCGCAGCGATTCGAGATCCGCCGCCTCGGTCTCCTGATCGATCTCGATGTGCATGTACGACTCGACGAGCGAGTCGGCGGAAGCGCCCATCGTGTCTTCAACTTCGCTGCGCGCGCCGCCGGCGTCGCGGCGAACATGCACGACCGGATGGATGAGGAGATGGATGGTGCGCTCGCGGCGATTGATCTCGGCGCTGACCGAGTCGACGAGGAACGGCATGTCGTCGTTCACGATCTCGAGGACCGTGTGCTCGAGCCCCCAACCGTTCGCTTCGACAGTCGGGTTGAAGAGACGGACTTTCGGTTTGCCGGGCTCGCGTTGCGCGCCGAATTCCCAGAGGGAGAGCGCGGCGCCGAGAAGCGTGTCGAACGAGCTGTAAATGATGTCGTCGGGAGCGACGAGGGCGAAGTAGCGGCGGATGAAACGCTCCGCGCTGTCAGCAAGCTCCGGCGCCACTCGCGCGCGCGCTTCGCTCGCCAGCCGGTCGACGAGGTCGACCTTCCGCTGTTCTGCCGTCAATGCCATTGGGATTCTCCTAAAAGGACTACTGTTATCGCGGCGCGGATTCTACCGTAGGGAGACTGGCGGGAGGTGTTGCGGAGGCGGGACGCGGGGCGCTAATGCGACTTCTAAGGTGAGTCTCGGTGCGGTCACCGAATCGAGTTACCTTCTCGCGAAGCGTACGCAAATCGGATTGAAATGGGATCTCGATGGCGGACCGCTAATGCGCGGTGGATTCGAGCCGCTCCACGCGAGACTGAAGGTCGGCATTGTCGGTCTCGAGCGAACGGATGCGGCCGTCGAGCTGTGTGAAGGAGATCGGGATCATGGCTTTGATCTCGGCGACCTCTCCGGACAGGCGCTCATCGACGCGATCAATCTTCCGATCCACAACGTCGACGCTCTCTGCGACCGTCTGCATGTGGCTGCGAAGGCCGTCGGCCACTACTCCGAAGTGGCGCTTCGCCTCTTCGAACTTCTCGTCGATCTTCGCGTCCGTCTTATCGAAACGGGCGTCGATGTTTTCGAAACGAGCGTCCATCTTTTCGAAACGGGCGTCGATCTTTTCGAAACGGCCGTCCATCTCTTCGAAACGAGCGTCGATCTTTTCGAAACGGCCGTCCATCTTTTCGAAACGGCCGTCCATCTCTTCGAAACGGCCGTCCATCTTTTCGAAGCGTCCGTCCATCTCTTCGAAACGGGCATCCATCTTCGCGAAGCCGCGCCGCATCTCTTCAGCCAAACCACCGATCAACTCTTTAACGTCTTCGTCCACGAAAGGAATGGTACCTCGGAGTTCCTCAAATCGGAGGACCGGGCGGCAACTCCTGCAGGTGTAGAGGTTTTCTCGTTTCCGCCGGCCGCGCGAGGAAGCGCTCGATCTCATCACGCGTGGCGCGGCGGTGGGCGCGCTCGGCGAAATCGTCGACCGGATCGGCGAAGCGACGGCTGAGGTTGATGAGCGTTTCGTTCGCTTCCGCGCGTACCTGCGAGTCGGCGTCCGGGTTGTCGGCGAGCTCTTCGAGTCGTGTGACGATGACGGCGCGGGTGGCGCGGACGATCGTACCTTCGCGCAGGGCCGCGCCGGTAAGCGCGTCGAGCACTTCGCGGAAGTCGGGGTTCGCAGCATCCTCGGCGTGGAAGGCGATCATTCGCGCGGCGCGATGCGGTTCGACCAGCGCGCTGACGGCAAGATCGCTGGCGACAGTCGCCGCGGAGAGCGGATCGAACACCGGCGCCGTCTTTCGATCAAACAGCTCGGCGATGCCGGTTTCGTTCGTCGACGAGCGCGGCGGGATCAGATCGATGATGCGCTGCGGGATGGCGAGGAACTTCGGATCGAGCGTCGACATCACCGTCGCGAGCGCGTCGCGCTGAACTTCCGGCGCGACGACTCGCCGCACTTCGTTCGGAACGATGCTCCCCTTCTCCTTCACCGCGTACGTGTAGAAAAGTCCGCCGACCGACTTCACGGCCGCTTCCAGCTGATAGCGGTGATGCAGGTAAAGCGGCAGCAACTTCTCTTCGAGCGATGACAGCTGTTCGCCGACCGCGAGATTGCGCAGTCCGAACTGTTCCATTGCGATGCGGCGCACTTCGATCTCGTGACGCAGCATCGCCACCGGATCGCCCGGCACATCCCACACCGACGCCAGCGGATGCGCGGCGCTGACCGGCCGCGCGTCAGAATCCTTCACGAACAGCATCGGCGGATCGGCGCGCTCCGCGTCATCGACGAGCTTCGTCAGCGCGGCCTCTTCATCGACGCCCGGCGCGAACTGCGAATACGCGTAGCGGATCGCGAAGAGGTCATACACGCCGAGCGATTTCGTGTACGCATCGGAGAGATCGAGATGACCGTTCGTGATCTTCACGTACGGCGACGGATAGTCCATCACCGACGCGCGCCCGTAACTCGACGCGGCCATGTTGTGATCGAGACCGAGCGTGTGTCCGACTTCATGCGCTGCGAGCTGGCGAATTCGCGCGAGCGCCATCACCGACGGCGATGTCGTCGGATCGAGTTGCGCGAGCACTTCATCATCGGTGTCGGAGTACTGCGGAATGAGGCCGCGGGCGATGAGCACATCCTGGCGAATGCGCAGCGAGCCGAGGCGGACGTTGCCTTTGATGATCTCACCGGTGCGCGGATCGATCACCGCTTCGCCATACGACCAGCCGCGCGACGAGCGATGAACCCAGTTGATCATGTTGTAGCGGATGTCCATCGGATCGGCGCCGGCCGGGAGGACTTCCACTCGATACGCGTTGCGAAATCCGGCCGCTTCGAACGCCGCGCTCCACCACGACGCTCCTTCGACGAGCGCGCTGCGAATCGGCTCCGGCACACCGTTGTCGACGTAATAGACGATTGGTTTCACCGGCTCCGACACTGCGGCGGCCGGATCGCGTTTCTCGAGACGATGGCGCGCGACCCAGCGCTTTTCGATCGGACCGGTGAACGGCGATGCGTAGTCGTAGAACTCGACGCCGGAGACGCCGACGCGCGGATCGAGACGCCGCGGTTTGTAGCCAGGCTCCGGCAGCGCGACGAACGAGTGATGCTCGCGAACGGTGACGAGCTCGCCGACCGGCGTCACGCTGCTGACGAGCGAGCCCGGTCGATCCTGCGTCACGAAGGTCAGCGTCGCTTCGACTTCCGTGTTGCGCGGAAACGACTTCGTGCGCGGCAGAAAGATCGCGCTGCGATCGCGGTCGAGCGCGTACATCCCCTGCTTCAGATCGCGCATCCGTCGAATGACGCCATGCTGATCGCTGAGAAAGAAATCGGTGGCGTCAACGAGAACGCCGGTCGCGCCGATCCCTTCCGCTTTGAACGACCAGAGCACCGAACGCGCGAACGAGTCTTCGACGTCGCGTCGCTCCGCCGCGTCATCGCTCAGCGCGCGATAGCGCGTGTTCTGTTCGACGAGCAGCACCTTCGGTCCGACGCGCTCGAAGCGGACGAGATGCGTCGCGCCGAGCTCGCCGCGATCGAGGCCGATCGGATTCGAGCCGACGCCGGCCGGCAGCGACACCTGATAGATGAAGTCTTCACCGGTGCGCGCGACGAGCATCAGCAGCCTGCCGTTCGTCTCGTCCAGGAAAAGGGGATAGAGTCCGTCGAGCCGCTGCAGCTTTTCGGTGCGCGCCGCGACGTCATCGCGAACGATCGGGACGGGCGGAGGGGCGGGGACGGTGGCGCACGCGGCGGCGAGGACGGCGATCGCGGCAAGGTGTTTCATGCGCGCGATTGTACGTGTCGCTCAGACCGGACCGAATGAAACGAATCGCATCAAAAGTCCGAGGTCGCGGTTGTCGTCGCTGATTCCGGCGAGCTTTTGATTGAGAGTGCGGTCGATCGAAAGTTCGAGGACGTTCGGCGCATGCGCGGGCGCCGGCGAGACTTCGTAGTCGCGCGCGTTCGCCTCGGCGGCCGCAAAGCGATCGATCAACTTTCCGTTGAACGTGACCGTCACCTGCGGATGATGCGACGCAGTTTCGCCCGGCACGCGGAAGTCGAGCCGCAACGTCGATGCACCATCGGCCGGCGGAAGGATCGTCACCGAATGGCCGGCCATCCATCGCGCTTCGTCTTCCGCGCTCCGCTCCGGTCCGTACCAGCCGGCGCCGAAACGCGGCAACGCGCGAAGCGGACGCAGCTCGACTTCGAAGTAGTGACGGCGCGCGATGTTCCAGAGCCGCTCGCGCTCACGTTTAAAGAACCAGCCCTGCGGCGGCACCGCCGTCACTTCGGTGAGCAGGAACGGCCGGCGCGGTGTCGTCGTCAACGGCATCGCGCGCTGCTCCTGGACGCGAATGAACGGAATGTTCGGCGCGAAGTACTCGACGAACGGCGTCATCGAGAACGAGACGAAGAGCTGATCGCGGCGCGGATCGATGTGCTGCTTCACCGCCTGGACTGCGAGCACTGACGGCGAGATGTCGTTGCGCACCGGCGCGAGGCCGGGATACGTCCAGACGAAAAACGCGCCGGCCAGCAACACGCCGAGAGTCGCTTCGATCCGCTCACGTCCGCGCGACACGCGCGCGATTCCGTCGGCGGCGAGGATCGCGAACATCGGCGCGTAGCCGATCGAGAATCGGTTGATGCTGAAGCGATCGAGCATCAGCCACGCCGAGATCGCGAACGGCGTGAAGGTCAATATGTTGAGCAGTATCGAACGGTCGCGGCGTCGCACCGCGCCCACCAGCGACGCGAGGACGAAGAGCGACGTCACGACGCTGAGCGGCGGCGACTGGTATTGCTTGATGAAGAAACGATCGGCGAGGCGCCACAGAGGCGGCCGCTCCGGCGCTCGAAACGAATCGACGCGCGAAATGTACTCACCGTGCGCGCGCACGGTGACCATGTAGCGCTCGAAGGAACCGGTCGCGTGGATCGCCGAGCCAAATGCCAGCACGACCGTCGCCACGCCGATCAGCGCGGCGAAGACGACGTCGCGAAACGAATCGCGCGCGCGATACCAGGTCGCGATCAGACCGGGCGCGAGTCCGACCAGAAAGTTCTGCGGACGAATACCGATCGCCAGCGCGAGCAGCAGCGTGCCGACGAGATACGAGTTCGCGTCGCGGCAGCCGCGCAACAACATCGCAGCGGCCACGAGCACGAGCACGATCGACGGGATGTCGCTGAACGCTGTTCCGCCGAAGAACCAGACGTTTGGAAAGAACGCGAAGAGCAGCGCGGCGACGATGCAGGTCGTGAATCGCAGCCGCAGCTCGCGCGTGAAGAAGAAGACCGCGGGAAAAACGAACATCGCGGCGATGACGTTGATGCTCTGCAGCGCGCGGAAGTCGGTCGGCGCGAAGAAGCGCGCGATGTGCGCGAGGCCGAGGTAAATCGGGAAGCCTGGCGGATGCGGATGGTGATTGGTGACGTCGTACAGCCGCATGCCGAGGCAGAAGAGGACTTCGTCCCAGTCCCACAGCGAACGGGCCACGGCGAGAAAACGCGTCGCGGCGCAGACGACCGCGACGGCGGCGACGAGCGCGCGCTGCCGGTTCGTGAGCGGTTGAAGAGGGCGAGTCAGGTCCATCGCGGAAGCGTCGCGAAGGATCTCACAAGAATGCTGTCATCCCGAGCGTAGCGAGGGATCCGGGTGGGAGGAGCGGCAGCATGCGCCGCCCGCGCAGATCCCTCGCGACGCTCGGGATGACACCAAGATGTCATCGCGATCCGTCGGCCGGCAGAATCGGAAACGGCGCGAAGGCTCTGCCCGTTACGCAGCCGGCCGTGCCGGCTCGGGATGACATTAGCGCGGATACGCGTCGTAGAACTTCCGGTCACCCGCCGCGAGACGCCGCAGCGGTTCGGTGGCGTTGAACCGCTTTCCGTATTTCGATGCGAGCTCGTCGAGCCGCGCCACGATGTACGGCGTTCCCAGCGCGTCCGCATGTCGCATCAGTCCGCCGCGGAACGGCGGAAAACCGGTGCCCATGATCATCGCGAGATCGAGCTCGGCGGCCGAAGCGACGATCTTCTCGTCGAGGATCAGCGCCGCCTCGTTGATCATCGCGAGCACCATCCGCTCGACGACGAGCTTCGCATCGGCGGCGTGCGGCGATGCGATGCCGAGGACTTTGTAGACCGACGAATCGGGTCCCTGACGTTTCCCATCCTTGTAGAGATAGAGGCCTTTGCCGTTTTTCTTGCCGGCGCGGCCGTCGGCGAAAAGTTTGTCGACGATCGACGACGGCTGGACGCGCTCGCCGAATGCATCGCCGAGGATGTGCGCGACTTTCGCGGCAACGTCGATGCCGACTTCGTCGAGCAGCGCCATCGGTCCCATCGGCATCCCGAAGTCGATCATCGCTTTGTCGAGCGACTCGATCGTGTTCCCCTCTTCGAGCAGGAAGCCGGCTTCGTTCATGTACGGACCGAGGATGCGATTGACGACGAAGCCCGGTCCGTCGTTGCAGATGACGACGGTTTTCCCGAGCTTGCGTGCGAAGTTCGCGACGGTCGACATCGCGGCCTCGGATGTCTTCTGGCCGCGGATCACTTCAACGAGCGGCATCCGATCGACCGGATTAAAAAAGTGCATCCCGACCACATTCTCGGGATGCTTCGCCTCGGCGGCGATCTGCGTGATCGGAATCGTTGAAGTGTTCGTCGCGAAGATCGCGCCCGGCTGCTGGACGGCTTCGAATTCGGCGAGCACCTGACGTTTGATGTTGACGTTTTCGACGACCGCTTCGACGACGACTTCGCAGCGCTGAAATCCGCTCCAGTCGGTCGTCGACGTGATGCGCGCCAGTTTGCGCAGCATCTCGCCGCGCTTCATCGAGCGGCGATCGACCTTGCGCTTCCACACTTTCGACGCCGCTTTCAATCCGCCGGCGATCGCTTTCCAGTTGATGTCGCGCATGCGGACTGCGGCGTCGGTCTTATCGGCGATGATCTGCGCGATGCCGCCGCCCATCACGCCCGCGCCGAGAACGCCCGCGTTCGTCACTTCGCGCGGCTTCGCAGTGAAGTGATCCTTCTTCGCGTCTTCCATCATGAAGAAGAGGCGCACGAGGTTCTGCGCGACGTCGCTGGTGACGAGCGACGCGGCTTCTTCGACTTCACGCGCGAGACCGGCTTCGATTCCTTTCGAGTAGCCGTACTCCATCACGTCGATCGCTTTGAGCGGCGCCGGATACCGTCCGTGCGTCAGCTCCATCACGCTCTTGCGCGCTTTGCGGAAGATCACGCCGCGCATGAGCGGGTTCCCTTCCATGTAGATCTTCGTCTGCGCGCTTTTGCCGCGCCGCTTCGGTTTCTGCGTGAACGCTTTCGCGACGTCGAGGAGGATCGGCGCGGGAACGACTTCGTCGACGAGTCCCATCCGCTTCGCCCGTTTTCCGTCGACGACTTTCCCCTGCAGGATCATGTCGAGCGCCGCCGGGAGGCCGACGAGACGCGGGAGTTTGGTCGTGCCGCCCCACGCGGGGAAGATTCCGAGCTTCGTTTCCGGCAGACCGATTTGCGCTTTGCGGTCATCGCTGATCACGCGGTAATCGCATGAAAGCGCGAGCTCGCAGCCGCCGCCGACACATGCGCCGTTGATCGCCGCAACGGTGACCATCGGCAGCTTCGAGAAGCGATGCAACGTCTGTTGACCGAAGCGCGTGTACTCCTTCGCCTGTTCGGGCGAGGTGACCTTCGTGAACTCGGTGATGTCGGCGCCGGCGATGAAGACGCCGGGCTTGCGCGACGCGATCACGACGCGCTTGATGTCGGTCGATGCGGCGAGCTGGTCGACAACACCGGAAAACTCCTGCATGACCCAGGTGGAGAATTTGTTGACTTTCTCGCCCGGGTAATCGAACCAGACGACGGCGAGATCGCCATCGCGCTCGATCGTGAATGCGTTTTGCGGCAGTGCTTCAGCGACGGCCATCGGTCGTTTCCTTATCCGCGTTCCGCGCCCGCGATCAGGCGCGCTTCGCTTCTCTCACGTCGTCGGCATCTTCACCGACGTAAAGCGAGTCGATCAGATCCTTGTACTTCTTGTCGATGTTCTTCCGCTTCACTTTCAGCGAAGGCGTGATCTCGTCTTCGTCGATCGTGAAGTCGCGCGCCAGCAGCGCGAAACGGCGGATCTTTTCCTGGCGATCGAGGTTCGTGTTGAAGCGATCGATCTCGCCCTGGAAGATGCCGCGAACGGTGTCGTGTGCAACGAGCTCTTCGCGGTTCGTGAACGGCACGCCCATCGTCGTGGCGTCGCGCTCGAGCTTCTCGAAGTTCGGGACGATGAGCGCCGCCAGGTACTTGCGCTGATCGCCGATCAGCACCGGCGTACCGATGTACGGAGAGCTCTTGAGCAGCGCTTCGAGCGGCTGCGGCGCGATGTTCTTTCCGTACGCGTTGATGATGATGTCTTTCTTGCGATCGGTGATTTTCAGGAAGCCGTCTTCATCGATGAGACCGATGTCGCCGGTATGGAACCAGCCGTCGGCATCGATCGCCTGCGCGGTCGCTTCCGGGTTGTTCCAGTAGCCTTTCATCACGTGCGGTCCGCGCGTGCAGATCTCGCCGTCGGCTTCGATCCTCACTTCGACGCCGGGAATGAGCGGACCGACGGTGCCGAGGCGGCGTTTGTCGGGACGATTGAGCGCGATGACCGGCGACGTTTCAGTGAGTCCGTAGCCTTCAAGAATCTCCAGGCCGGCGCCGACGAAAAACGCCGCGAGCTCCGCGGAGAGCGGCGCGCCGCCGGAGAGGATGAACTTCACGCGGCCGCCGAGGCGACCGAGGATCTTGCGGAACACGAGTTTGTCGGCGACTGCTGACTTCAGCGCGAGACCGAACGGCATCGGCTTTCTGGTGACGCGATAGTCGAGCCGCTCCTGCGCGATGCCGAGCGCCCATTTGAAAATTTTCTGCTTGCCGGCCGAGCCTGATGCGACGGTGTCGAGAATCTTCGCGCGCATCTTCTCGAAGAGGCGCGGCACGGCGGCGAAGATGTCGGGACGAATCTCCTGCAGGTTGTCGCTGACTTTCAGCACGCTTTCGGCGTACGCGATGATGGCCCCTTTGTAGAAATACGAGTAGTCGGCCGTGCGCTCGAGGATGTGTGAGAGCGGCAGAATCGAGAGCGCCATCGCGCCGGTTTCGATCGGCATCACCGACGTCGATGCGATGACGTTGCTGGTGATGTTGCCGTGCGTCAGCATCGCCCCTTTCGGATTGCCGGTCGTGCCCGACGTGTAGACGAGCGTCGCTACATCGTCAGGCGTGCGCGAGTTGCGCAGCTCATCGAAACGCGCCCGTCCTTCTTTCGATTCGCAGTCGCGGCCGAGCGCGACGACGTCCGCCCACGCCATGACGCCGGCGGGCAGCGTTGACGACGGCGGATCGCAGACGATGATGTTGTTGACGGACGGACAGTGGCTGCGAACTTCGAGCAGCTTGTTGAGCTGCTCGCGGTCGGATGCGACGACGGAGATCGCGCCGGCGTCGTTGATGATGTATTCGACCTGCCAGCCGAGCAGCGTCGGGTAGATCGGAACGGTAATGCCGGCGCCGGTGAGGATGCCGAAGTCGGCCATCGCCCACTCCGGCCGGTTCTCGGAAAGGATGGCGACGCGATCGCCCGGCTTCATTCCGAGATGGCGAAGACCGGTGGAGAACCAGCGGACGGTGTCGCGGAACTCGTCGCTGCTGACGCCGACCCAGCGATCTCCGCGTTTCGACTTGAGCGCTACCGGGCGGCTGATGTCGCACGTCACCGTGTAGATGTCGTTCAGCGTTCTGATTTCCATCGTCCCTCGCCTGTTTTGTGGATGAGGCGGGATGATAGCGCGTCCTTCGCCTTAAGCCACCTTCAGCCACCGCCACAGCTCCGGCACCGTCGGCCGCTTGCCGTACGAAAGGATTCCGACGCGGAAGATCTTCGCCGTCGCCTTGAAGAAGAGCGCGATCGTCACGAGCGACACCGCGATCGAGACGAGGATGTGCCAGACCGGCGGATCGGAGACGAGCGTTCGGACGAACATCGTGATCGGTCCGAACACCGGCATCATCGAGAAGATGACGGCCAGGTTCGAGTCGGGATTGGTGATGATCGCCAACATCATGAACCACGGCAGCATCATGATGATCGAGACCGGCGCGATCATCTGCTGCGCTTCTTTGTCGGTGTTGCAGACCGCGCCGGCGATCGCGTAGACGCAGACGTATGTGAAGTACGCGAGCAGGAAGAAGACGAAGAAGTAGACGAAGACCATCGGCCGGAGGAACTGCATCAGGTTGAAGCCGGCCAGCATCGCGGTCGCTGCGCCGAACGAGCCAAGGATCGTCGTCATCAGCAGCCACGCGCTGATCTGCGTCAGGCCGACGAGCGCGATGCCGGTGACTTTGCCGGTGAGGAGTTCGGTGGGCGACATCGAGGAAATGAGGATCTCGACGACGCGATCGGTCTTCTCCTGAATGATGCCGCGCATGATCTCGACGCCGTGCACGAACGACGGCAGGATCAGCAGCGCCGCGAAGAGGAAGCCGATGATGAAGTTTCCTTCGCCGCCCTTCTTCTCTTCGCCGCTCTTCGAAACCTGCACTCCGTCGATCGGAACTTCGCGCGTCAGCGCGTCGACGGCATCCGCATCGATTCCGCGCTTCGAGAGGCGGCGGAGCTGGATCGATTTGTTGGCGACGCGCGCGAGGCGTTCCTGGGTGAAGAAGTCGGTCGACGCGCGGCTGTAGAAGGTCATCTTCGCCTCCGGACCTTCGAAGGCGTCCGGCGGAATGACGAGCACGGCGTCGAGCTTCGTCGCTTTGTCGTCGCTGGAGATGCGATGCAGGTACGGCTGTGACGTCTCTTTCAGATTGGCGTGCCCGCGAGCGTCGATGTAGTCGACGTCGATCGTCTGCGGGAGTTCGGCGCCGCGACGGCGGGCCAGCGGTTTTTTCGGATCGGGCTTCGCCTGATCGTTGACGCGGGTGAAGGCGGAGCGCAACTCGCCGGTGCCGTCGATGACGGCGACCCGTTTGGTGCCGATGCCGCGCGCGACCATGAGTCCGGGAAGAAGAAAAAGTGCCGCCATCAGGACCGGCACGAAGATCGTCATGAAGACGAACATCTTCTTCCGGACGGTGGTGAGGTATTCACGTTTGAGGACCGCGAACATCTTGTTCATTGAAGGTTCTCCAGAGTCTCGGCGCCGACTTTGTCCATGAAGATCGCTTCGAGCGACGGGGCGGCGAGCTCGAACTTCCGAATGCGCAGCCGCCCGATGCTGGCCGCGAGCACCTTCTGCGGATCGGCGCCTTCTTTGAGGCCGATCTCCGCGCTGTTGATCTGGATGCTGGCGTCGCGAACGTCGGGCAGCTCGGCGAGGAACGAGCCGTCGCCTTCGAAGTCGAGGTGGAGCGTGTTACGTCCGAAGGAGTTGCGTACTTCTTCGAGCGTGCCGGACAGGACAACCTTGCCGCTGTGCACGAGGATGATGTCGTCGGCCATCCTCTCCGCCTCGGCCATCATGTGGGTCGACAGCAGAATCGTCCGCCCCTCGGCGCGCAACTCCTGGAGCAGCTCGCGCACGAGCACCATGTTGACGGGATCGAGTCCCGACTGCGGCTCGTCGAGGATGATGAATTCGGGATCGTGGAGCAGCGCGCCGATCAGCTGAACCTTCTGCTGATTGCCTTTCGACAGCTCTTCGATCTTGCCCCCTTTTTTGTCGGAGAGCTCGAAGCGACGCAGCCACTGCTCGATCTTCGCGGTGGTGGTCTTCGCGTTCTTGATCTCGGCGAGGAACGAGAGGTACTCGACGATTTTCATCGTGCGGTACAGCCCGCGCTCTTCGGGAAGATAGCCGACGCGATCGTTGGCGTTGACCGGATTGTCGGCCCACTCGATCGAGCCCGAGTCCGGCAGAAAGATGCCGGTGATCATGCGGATGGTGGTGGTTTTCCCCGCGCCGTTGCGCCCGAGAAGGCCGGTGATGGTTCCGCGTCGGACCGTGAACGACACCCCGTCCACGGCCCGGACGGAACCAAACGTTTTGACGACGTCACGAACAGACAGAACGACAGACATGCTGAAGCAACCCCCGGATGGAAAGTTGCCGCATTGTACGTTGGGGAGAGGTCAGGGTTTGGGGAAGCTTGTGTCGTCTCTAGAACCGGGCAGAAAGACTCTCTTCAGTTGCTTTAGAACCCTACCGATGACGGTATCGCGACGGCCTGTGTCGCGCTGCACCGCCGCCTCAGCGGAAACAGCGGCGAGAGAAGCGACACACAAAGCAATGGCTAGACTGGTACGGAAGCGACGCATTCACACCCTCCTTCGGCTTCGGAAGCCGAGTTGACGTTGGAGGGCGCCCTCACATGGAGGAGTGACGCGGAGACATGTTTCCCTACCCTGGATTGATGATACGCGCGAAACGCGACGCCTACTCGCTCGCGTAGGCGAAAAGAAGAGTGGGCCTATGTGGAAGAATCTCCAGATAGTTCCGGACCCGACGCACAGCAATCGAATCGAGCGCACCAGATTGAGCGGCCTCGTGCATAAGACTGAGCGCCGTCATCGCGTTTTGGCTATAGGGCACGCCCGATCGCTCAAAGAACTGAACAGCGTGCCTGCACAGCTCCATTACTTCTGTGCCGCGGCCAAGCATTAACGAAGCCTCGGCGCCATCAACAGCTGCCATGGCTGCCTTGTCGTAGACGTTCAGTCGCTCATAGTTGTCTTTCACGGTACACAAAAGGCGCGAAGCTTCCGAGTATCGACCCTCCAGGAGCAGCACTCGGCCGACATGCCACGTTGCGCGGACACGGTCAACTTCCATTCCGAGTTTGTCGAAGAGTGTGACCGCCTCGCCGAAGGAACGAAGAGCGTCTTCGTTCTGCCGCAGCTCGCGATAGCAGCCCGCCATGTTTTGCTTCATCATCGCGTAAGTACGCCAATCGGCCGATTCCCGCGCATGGTTAGCGAGGGCGTCAAATAACGGCAAAGCCCGCCTGTAATCTCTCGCTGCATACGCCACCAGCGCTTGAACACCCAGAACATAGAATTGACGCTTCTCGTCCCCAAAGCGCTGAAAGATCTCGGCGGTACTGTTGGAAGCGGCAAGGGCTCTATCGAATTGCTCGAGTTCCCGCAGCACCAACGCCCGAACCAGCATCAACCGCGCGGAATCAAACTCGGCTACCGCCACCCACGCGAGGTGCCCCGCCGCCCGATCGGCCGCCGCGAGTGCCTCGACATGTCTTCCCACGTAGTACAGCGCATACGCCCGCTCCCGCCACGCGGCCCCGCGCAATCGCGGCACCGTATCTCCGTACCACGACGCCGCAGCCAACCCATCCGCGACATCCACCGCAACGGCGGTGATCTCCACGACATCCGCCGGCCGTGAATCAATCAACCGATCGGTCTCGACAATGAGGCGACGCACCAAACCCGGCGTCCGATAGTGCGGATTCAACGAAAGTACAGAAAGCCACTGTTCGCGCGGAGTCGCCAGCAACTCAGCCACGTATCTTTCCGCGTCCGCATCCTCGGCGTCCATCTGCGTGGCAATCGTTCGAAGCGTCGCAACCGTCGACGCTCGTGGTGTATCGGGGAGCGGCTCCTCATCCCAGACGATCTCGTCGACCAGAGTTGCGGCGAGTTGCTGAATGTGGGTCAGTGCGCCCGCACACGCGGAGCAAGTCGCGAGGTGCTCGTGATGCGGAGGGAGCTCGAGAAGCTGCTCGTCGCTGTAATGCTGCGCGGTCATGGCTTCACCGCGTTCATCTTCAGGTAGACCTCGCGCATTCTTGCGAGGCAGTTGTGGATCAGTTTTTCGGCGTACCGCGTGGTCGTCTTCAGCTCGCGGGCGACGTCGGCGGCTGAATGTCCCTGGTAGTAGTGAAGCTCCAGTGTTTCGCGGCAGCGCGGCTGCAGATAGCCGAGCGCCTGGCTCACCGTCATCGTCTTCGCGTACTTCTCGCCGAGGTTGTGGGATTGAGGATCGGAACGTTCGCCGATGTCGTCGGGAAGCGCTTCCGTTCTTCCCTGCCCGCGCCAGTAATGGCGGCTGGCGTTGCACATCGCCGCGACCATCCACGACCGGACGTCGCGGATCGGCGTGCCGACCTGCATGAAGGAGACGAAGACTTCCTGAATCAGATTCTCGGCATCCCAGTCGGGGACGCGGAACTTGCGGCAGGCGATGAAGAGGAGGAGCTTGCGATGCTCGATGTAGAGCAGCTCGATCTCATCGCTACTCGGCCGGCTTTTTTGCTCGGGCGCTGCGGCAGCCGAGCCCGCGCCGTTGTCGGCGCGGCCATCCGGCTCGGCCGGAGACGGCACTTCCGCGTTCTGTTCCAGCACGACGGCTTTCCCTTCGCTCCGCACAGGACCGGGCTTAATTATGGAGTTGGTGAGACCCATATGAACTTATCACGAATCGCAATCGTACGGCGAACTTCCTTACAAAATTCTCCCGCGCGCAGCCGTTTCAGGATGAGTTCCGTTAATGCGGACATGATCGCATGCCTTCGTAGCTGTTTGGGAGGACCGAGTGCTATTCTCCGCCGCTCGGCCCGCCACCTCGCGGCCGCGGAAGGAATGTCCCTATGACAGCCGAACAAACCGCTACCACCGACCTCGCCTCCACCATCGAAACGATGTGGGAGGCATCGGTCATCCCGACCATCGAACAGTACATCCGCATCCCGAACCAGTCTCCGCTGTTCGATCCCGACTGGAAGCAGAACGGCTACATGCACAAGGCCATCAACCTGGCGAAGAGCTGGGTCGAGCAACAGAACGTGGCCGGCCTCAAAGTCGAAGTCAAAGAGATCGAAGGCCGCACGCCGCTGATGTTCATCGAGGTCGACGGCAACAACGACTCGACCGTGCTGATGTACGGCCATCTCGACAAGCAGCCGGCCATGGTCGGATGGGAAGAAGGACTCGGTCCGTGGACGCCTGTCCTGCGCGACGGCAAACTGTTCGGCCGCGGCGGCGCCGATGATGGTTACGCCGTCTTCGCCGCGATCAGCGCGATCAAAGCCGTGCAGCAGCAGGGTCTCGAACACTCGCGCATCGTCGTGATCATCGAATGCTGCGAAGAGAGCGGCTCGGTCGATCTGCCGCCATACATCGATCACTTCTCCGATCGCATCGGCACGCCGCGACTCGTCATCTGTCTCGACAGCGGCTGCGGCAACTACGAACAACTCTGGATCACCACTTCGCTGCGCGGCTCGATCGTCGGCAACCTGACGGTCGAAGTGCTCACGGAAGGCGTGCATTCGGGTGACGCGAGCGGCATCGTGCCGTCGAGCTTCCGCATCCTGCGCTCGATTCTCGATCGCCTCGAAGATCCGAAAACCGGCCGCATCATCCCGGAGTGGCTCTGGGTCGAAGTCCCCGAGAATCGTCTCGCGGAAGCACACGAAACCGCCCGCATCCTCGGCGACGCCGTGTGGGACAAGTTCCCGTTCGTCGACGGCATGAAGCCGGTCTCGGATGATTCACTCGAACTGCTGCTGAATCGCACCTGGCGGCCGGCGCTTTCCTACACCGGTCAGGCCGGCTTCCCCGATCTCGTGCAGGGCGGCAACGTGCTGCGTCCGAAAACGTCGCTCAAGCTTTCGCTTCGTCTTCCGCCGACGCTCGACGCGACTGATGTCGACTCGCGCCTGCGCGAACTGCTCGAAAGCGATCCGCCGTACGGCGCGCACGTCGAGTTCGAGCCGGAGAAAGGTGGATCGGGATGGGAAGCGCCGCCGATGGAACAGTGGCTCGTCGACTCGCTTGCGCGCGCGTCGCAGGCGTTCTACGGCAAACCGTCGACCACGTTCGGTGAAGGCGGCTCGATCCCGTTCATGGGAATGCTCGGCACGCGCTACCCGAATGCGCAGTTCGTCATCACCGGCGTCCTCGGGCCGCATAGCAATGCCCACGGACCGAACGAGTTCCTCGACCTTCGCATGGCGAAGAACGTCACCGCCTGCGTCGCGCAGGTGATCGTCGACGAGCGCAAGAGCGCATAACAGCGGCCGCGTAACGGCGGCGGGCGCTACGCGTGCCCGCCGGCGTACTTCTTCTCTCCCGCTTCGATGCGGAACGGCAGCTTGTTCTGCATCGGCGGGAGAGGACAGGTCGCATACGGCGTGAACGCGCACGGCGGGTTGTACGCCTTGTTGAAGTCGAGGACGATCTTCCCGTCTTTCCCCGGCGGTGCGGCGTACATGTAGCGCGCGGCCGGATACGTTTCTTTACCGGCAGTCGCGTCGCGGAAGATGATGAAGTAGTCGCTCTCGCCCTGCTCGAGGATCGGATCGATCGAGTACTCCTTCCCGTCGACCGTGAAGACGATCGCGCCGGGTGACGTTTCATCACCGGTCATGCCGAGGACGTTCGTGATCGCGATCTTTTTCGCGGGAGTGTACGGACGGAACTGCGCTTCGATGCGCCACTTCGGATCGACCGGAAAGTATTCGAGCCCTTTGAAGTGCGTGCGCGCGTCGTTCTCTTTGTCCTTGAGACGGATCGCGAACTTGTCGTTTCGCTTGATGACCTGAAAGTTCATGGTCCCGAAGCGGACGACGGTCGGCGTTCCGGACGGATCGAGATCGTTGCGCAGCTCGGTTGCCGCGGTCATCGGCTTGCCATCGATCGTCAGCTGCGCGGCGGCATTCGGCGTCAGCGTCGCTTTGCCGTTCGTCAGCGTCAGCGTGCCGATCGATGCCGGCGCCTTTTCCGGAAAGACGACGTCGTTCGCCGACTTGTCGGATCCGAGGCGGCTCGTTCCTTCGTTGAGCCAGTAGAGCCCGGCGAGTGAGAGCCAGCTGTCCTCGCTCTGCAGCCGTTCGGAGCGCGTTTTCTGCCACTTGTGAATCTCGTCGTCGTACGACAACTGACCTTTGACGGCGGGCGGTTCGGACTGGCGGCAGGAAGCGGTGACGAGGAGAGCGACAGCGAGGAGGCGTTTCATGCGTGCGGTAGCATAGCTCCACCGATGGTTTCGATTCGCAACGGAGCGGTGTCCAAATGGTGTGCCGAACGTTGCGCCATTCCCGGTCACACAGGCGGAGCAGGATCCGTTGATCGTCCCGCCGTGGAGTGAAGAGCGGCGGTTGCTGGCTGCGATTCGCGGCGGCGACCGGAGCGCGGCCGAGGAGATCGTCGAGCGGACATACTCGGCGGTGTATGCGTCGTTATACAGATTGTGCGGCGACGGCGATCTCGCCGCCGACCTGACGCAGGAGACGTATCAGAAAGCGTGGGCGGCGCTGAACACGTTCGACGGCCGCTCGCAACTCTTCACGTGGCTTTATCGTATCGCGTACACGACGTTTCTCAACTACGTGCGGCGGCCGCGGCGGACGACGTCGCTCGACGCACCGGAAACACCGGAGATGCCCGACACCGCGCCGGGCGCGGACGAAGTGCTGAGCGAGCGCGAGGAAGGCGAGCGGTTGCGCGCCGCGGTGCTGCAGCTTCCTGAGGACCTGCGGTTCACGGTGACGGCGCATTTCTGGGGAGGACTGGCGGTGAAGGAGATTGCGCGGATCGAAGAGATCACCACGGTCGCGATCCGCAAGCGGCTGCACAAAGCGTTTTCGCTGCTCGAAGGAGTCATGAGCGAGGTTGAACGATGAGTCCGAACCGCAAAGCTGATTTGCAGCGGAAGCTGGTGCTCGCTTCGGTGCCGAAGCCGCCGGCCGGTCTCGCCGATCGGATCAAGCGCGAGATTCCGAAGCAGCTGACGTTCGATGCGGAGAAAGAGCGCCGGCGTTTCTCGCAGTCGGTGAATTTCAATCTGCGTGTCGCGGCGTCGATCATTCTGATGATCTCGTCGGTCTATCTCTGCATTGAGCTGCTCTCGCGCCGCGTGCAGGAAAACGCGGCGATGGAGCGCGCGGAGAGGATCCTCAACTCGCCGGAGGCGACTTCGAATGTGGCGCCGTCGACGATTGCCGCGGCTCCCGCAACCGGCTCGATGGAGCTTCCGTCCCGATCTGCGACACCGGCCAAAAAGCCGGTCGCGGTCGTCGCCGATTCGAAGAAAGAGCTCGACGCGGAAAGCGGCACGCTGCTGATGCGCGATCGGAAATCGATGAGCAACTCGGGAACGTTCGTCGAGCCACGCGCCGAACCGCAGCCGGTCGCGGTCGCTCCTCCCCCGCCCGCCGCGCCGTCGCCCGCTGTGGCGGAGAAGATCACCGTAACCGCGCAGGCGCCGATGATCGACGCCGCGGCGGGCGCGAACGCGTCCGCCGACTTCGTGCGCGAAGCGAAGGCGGCCGATCTCTCGCTCGGCATGCCGTCGACGCTCTTCGGCATCGACATCGCCGAGCGGCAACTCGCGAAAGACAACAGCACCGCGAATCAGGTCCAGCGCTTCGCAGCGCCGGCCACGCGTCCGTCGCGCGGAGTTCGCCTCGAAGCGGAAGCGGCGCCGTCGCCGGCCGACGCGACGAAGCAGCTCGTCCGCGTCTCGATCGATCTGCCGCCGGCCGAGTTGAAAAATCGCGCTGCGATTCCGCCGATCGCATCCGATGCGACGCTGACCGTCGACTTCGATTCGACCAACGTCCGCTCGCACCGTCCGATCGTCGGCGAGACCTCCGCGACCGAACGAATCCTCGTCGCGAACACATCAGCGACCGCGCTCTATGAATTGGAGATTGAACCGAGCGCGGGCCGCCGCGCCGTCATCGCAACCGTGACTCTTCGCTACACGTCGGTGAAGGATGGGAAGACGCAGACGATCACGCGGACGATTCGCCGCAGCGACGTCGCGACATCGTGGGAACGCGCATCGAAGCGGATGAAAGCGACGTCGCTCGGCGCAACGGCAGGCGAACTGTCAGCGGAAGAATTCGCTACAAAAGCGAAAGAAGCAGGGCTGCCTGGCTACGAAGCGCGACGGGTAATGCGCGCCCCCGCCGCCGCTCCGCCACCCCAACCCTAAAGTCAATTCAGGGGGTCAGACCCCGGACTTTGACTTTAGCGCTTGCGCCCGCCGCCGAACTTTCGCACCGACGCAAAGTGCACGTTGAAGTAATTCGCCGCCGCTCGCAACGCGCTGCCGACCGTCCACGCATCCTTGCCCGGAATCTTTTCCAGCGCGGCACGCATGTTCGGCGGCAGCTTTGCGCGGCAACTCCGGCAGAGCGCGTTCCCGATCGTCTTGTTCAGATCGCAGCGCGGACAATTACGCCGGTTGGCGAGTCCCTTGACCTCGTCCTGGGTGATCATCGCGCCCCTCTCTCCAGCAATTGGATAGTACTCCCTCACAGGTACGAACGAGCACCCCGAAACGTTTGGGCGCGTTAGAATCCGCGCATGGGCGAACGCGTCGAATTTCCATCCAATGGTCACACCTGTCAGGGCTATCTCGCCACTCCGAAGTCGGGTAGCAAAGGACCGGCCGTCGTCGTCATTCAGGAGTGGTGGGGACTCGTACGGCACATCGAAGACATTTGCGATCGCTTCGCCGCGGAAGGATTCCTCGCCATCGCCCCCGACCTCTTCCACGGCAAAACGACGAAGTCTCCCGATGAAGCCGGCAAGCTGCTGATGGAGATGGACGTCGAGCGCGCCGGCAAAGAGATCACCGGCGCCGGCGAATACCTGCTGTCGCGTCCTGAATGCTCATCATCGACCTACGGGATCGTCGGCTTCTGCATGGGCGGCGCGCTTGCGCAGTACGGCGGCACGATCGGCACGCACGTCGGCGCGGTCGCCAGTTTCTACGGCGGCTTCAAGAAAGTTCCTCTCGACTGGACGAAGCTCTCCGCTCCCCTGCTGCTGATCTACGGCGAGAACGACCTCGGCGTTCCCGCGCACACCGGCACCGAGCTCGCCATCAAACTGAAGGAAATGGGGAAGGACGTGAAGCTGGTGACCTATCCGAGTGCCGATCACGCCTTCTTCAACGACACGCGCCCCGAGGTTTACAACGAGGAAGCTTCCGCTGACGCGTGGCGCCGCACGATCGAGTTGTTTCGGATGCACCTTCGCTGATGCACGCGTTGCGCGTCGCGCTCTTCGCGGCGCTGGTGCTGTTCTGCGTGACGCCGTGGGCGTCTCCGCCGCTCGCGCTCGCACTCGGTCTCGTCTTCGCGCTAACGCTCGGACATCCGTATCCGCAGCACAACTCGAAGGCGACCAAACTTCTGCTACAGGCCTCCGTGATCCTCCTCGGCTTCGGAATGAATCTCGCCAAAGTCGTCGAAGCGGGACGCACCGGATTCCTCTTCACCGTCGCCACGATCGCCGGAACGCTGACACTCGGCTGGCTTGCCGGCCGCGCGATGGGCATCGATCATTCGACCGCGCATCTCATCTCATCCGGCACCGCGATCTGTGGCGGCAGCGCAATCGCAGCGGTCGGTCCAGTGATCAACGCAACTGACGAAGAGATGTCGGTCTCGCTCGGCACGGTCTTCATCCTCAACTCGATCGCGCTCTTTGTTTTCCCGCTCATCGGTCATCGGCTCGGCATGACGCAGAGCGAGTTCGGCGTCTGGGCGGCGATTGCGATTCACGACACGAGCTCCGTCGTCGGCGCGGCGTCGAAGTACGGCGCGGAGGCGCTGGCGATCGCGACGACCGTGAAACTCACGCGCGCGCTCTGGATCGTTCCCCTGACGCTCGCGACCGCGTTCTTCTTCAAGAAGAGCGCGAAGATCACGATCCCCTGGTTCATCCTCTGGTTCGTTGTCGCGACGATCATCCGCACGTACTCGCCGGTGACGTTGCCGTGGGACGCGATCACGAAAGCGGCGCGCATCGGCCTGACGATCACGCTCTTCCTGATCGGCGCCGGACTTTCGCGAAAGAGCCTCGCCCGCGTCGGCGCACGGCCGCTGCTCCTCGGCGTATTGCTGTGGGTCACGATCTCCGCGGTGTCGCTGTTCGCGGTGATGAAGACGCTTTAATCGCGCTCGATCACGACGTCGCCCGAATAGAAACTTCGTCCGCGCGCTTCGCGTCCCGACAGCAGCACAATCGCAAGCACGCCGATCGTCATGATCTCGAAGCCGGCCAGCGCCCACGAGTAACCGACGCGATCGCGCAGCGCGTGCTGGATCGAGTTGACGGGCGACGCGATCAATATCCCGAGCTGATACGCGAGTCCGGGCATCAATCCGCGCACGTTGTCCGGCACCATTTCGTTCAGATGGACGGGGATGATTCCCCACGCTCCCTGCACGCCGACCTGCATCAGAAACGCGCCGGACGCGAGGATGCCGAGGGAACCGCCGAACGCCCACATCGGAATCACGATGAGCGAGATCGTCATCGCGCCGAGCATGCTGTAGCGGCGCCCGATCTTCTGCGACAGATGTCCGAAGACGATCGCGCCGAGCACCGCGCCGACGTTGTAGAGAATCGCAACCAGCGGCACGGTCGTCGAGCTGATGCCGCGCGACTTGAGAAAGTCGGGATAGAGATCCTGCGTCCCGTGCGAGAGGAACATCATGAACGTCATCAGCAGGACGAGATACGCGAAGCCTTTCGCGTGTCCGCCGACGGAACGGAACATGTCGGCGACCGAGCCGGCGCGCTTCTCGCGCCACGCTTCCGACTCCGGAACCTTAGCGCGGATGTAAAGCGCCAGCAGCGCCGGCAGCGCGCCGAGCCAGAACATCGGACGCCAGCCCCAGTGCGGCTGCACGACGCGGAACGCGACGGCCGCGAGCAGGTAACCGATCGAGTAACCGCTTTGCAGAATCCCCGACAAGACGCCGCGCCATTTCGCCGGCACGTTTTCCATCGCCAGCGATGCGCCGACGCCCCACTCGCCGCCCATCCCGATGCCGAAGAGCGCGCGCAGAATGAGGAACTGCGTGTAGGTCTGCGAGAAACCGGAGAGCAGTTCGATGATCGAGAAGTAGATGACGTTCGCCATCAGCGGACCGCGGCGGCCGAAGCGATCGGCAAGCGTTCCGAAGATCAGCGCGCCGATCGGACGGAAGGCCAGCGTCAGGCCGATCGTGGCGATGATCAACTTCTTGTCGACATGAAATGCGCGGGCGAGGTCGTCGTAAAGGAAGACCACGACGAAGAAATCGAACGCATCGAGAGTCCATCCCAGAAACCCGGCGGCGACGGCGTGGCGGGAAGTGCTTTTCATCGGTGCGCGATTCTAACGGCATGGCGCGTTAGAATTCGCCGCACATCCGCATGACCGCCTCACTACAGGGAAGCCTGCACTCATTCAAGCTGCCCGACGTTCTGTCGTTTCTGGCGACGACGCGGAAGAGCGGCACGCTCACACTCACCCGCGGCACGCACACGTCGTACGTTTTCTTCGATGCCGGCGCCGTCGTCTACGCCGGCTCGAATCAGGAAGACCTTCGACTCAGCGCGATTCTGCTTCGCAAGAAACGAATCAGCCGCTCGCAGTTCGAAGCGATCGATGCGCTGATGGAGAAGGAAGGCGGCCGCTTCGGACAGCTCGCCATCCAGCAGCGCATCCTCTCCGAAGATCAGCTGCGCGATTACCTCAAGGTCCAGGTCTCCGAGATCATCTACGACTGCTTCGTCTGGCCGGACGGCGCGTTCACGTTCGTCGATGAGCTGACGCTGCCGCCGTACGCGGTGACGATCGCCGTCGATCTGTCGAACCTGATCATGGAAGGAGCGCGGCGCATCGAGGAGTGGGAACAGTGTCTTCAGCTGCTTCCCGACAGCAGCGTCGTCTATCGCGTGGTCAGCAATCCCGACAAGGACGAGAAGATCACGCTGTCGCGCGACGAGTGGAAGATCCTGTTCCTGATCAACGGGCAGCGAACGCTGGAAGAGCTTTGCCACACGGCCGAGGATGAACCGTTCCAGGTTTATCGCGTCGTGTATGGACTGTTCGCGAACAAGCTGATCGAGGAGACGCCGCACGACATCTCGATCTCTTCCGACGACATCATGACGTCGATCGTCGAGCCGCCGCGTGCTGAAGCCGAGCCGGATGAATCGCCGTTCGAGAACACGCCGCCTCCGCCCGCCGACGAAACGATCCGCCAGGGGACGCCGACGTTCGGCGCCGATTCGACGATGCGCGAGCAGGCCGACGACACGCAGCTGCTCGTGTCGAAGGAAGCGAAGCTCACCTATCGCGATCTCGTGAAGCCGACGGTTGCGCAGCTGACGTTCTCAAACGGCGAGCTGCGCGGCACGGTCGTCCCGCTGATCGAATCCGAGTACCTCGTCGGCCGTCGTTCCGAGAACAACATCGCCATCAACGACCTCGGCGTCTCCGGTTTCCACGCGCGCATCTTCCGCGGTCCGGACGGTTACGTGGTCGAGGATCTGAAGTCGCGCAACGGCACGTGGGTGAACGGCGGCGTCGTCTATCACGCGCTGCTGAAAGACGGCGACGCGCTCCGTTTCGGCGCGACCGAGTTCAAGTACGAATTGCTCGCAACCGGAACATAGTCATCCCGAGCGTAGCGAGGGATCCGGGCGGTGGTGCGGCAGAGCGCCCCTCCCTCCCGGATTCCTCGCTACGCTCGGGATGACGTTACGCGGTGATCCGCTCGAGCCCGCGCATGTACGGCCGCAGCGCTTCCGGAATCACGACCGAGCCATCCGCCTGCTGGTAGTTCTCCAGAATCGCGACGAGCGTTCGCCCGAGCGGCAGTCCCGAACCGTTGAGCGTGTGCGCGTAGCCGCTCTTTTTCTCCGCGGTGCGATAGCGAATGTTCGCGCGGCGCGCCTGATAGTCGAGGAAGTTCGTGCATGACGAAATCTCGCGATACGTGTTCTGTCCAGGCAGCCACACTTCGATGTCGTACGTTTTCGCGGAAGCGGAGCCCATGTCGCCGGTCGACAACGTCATGACGCGATACGGCAACTGCAGCGCCTGCAGAATCGCCTCGGCATCGTTCGTCAATCGATCGAGCTCTTCCCACGACCGATCGGGCATCGTGAACTTCACCAGCTCGACCTTCTCGAACTGATGCTGCCGAATCAGACCGCGCGTGTCCTTGCCGTACGAGCCCGCTTCGCTGCGAAAGCACGGCGTGTACGCGGTGTACGAGCGCGTCAGCGTCGCCGCATCGAGCGTCTCATCACGATGCAGGTTCGTCACCGGCACCTCGGCTGTCGGAACGAGATACAGCGGTTTGTCGGTCGTCAGCTTGAAGAGATCCTCTTCGAACTTCGGAAGCTGGCCGGTGCCGCGCAGCGACTCGGCGTTCACGATGAACGGCGGCAGCACTTCGACGTAACCCTGCGTCTCGTGCAGGTCGAGCATGAACGACATCAGCGCGCGATTGAGCTTCGCGCCGGCGCCGGAGAGCACGGCGAAACGCGCGCCGGCGATCTTCGTGCCGCGCTCGAAGTCGAGGATGCCGAGCGCTTCGCCGAGGTCGAAGTGCTGCTTCGGTTCGAAGTCGAAAACGCGTTTCTCGCCCCACGTCCGCTCGACGCGATTCGCGGTTTCGTCTTTGCCGACGGGTACCGATTCGTGCGGCACGTTCGGGAAATAGAGCTCGAGGTTCTGCAACTCGCTCTCGACCTCGCCGAGACGCTCGTCGAGCGTTTTGATCTCGTCGCCGACGAGCTTCATGGCATCGATCTGCGCGGTCGCGTCCTGCTTCGACTTCTTCAGCGTCGCGATCTCCTGCGACGCCGTGTTGCGTTGCGCTTTGAGCGCTTCGACGGTGGCGATGATCTTCCGCCGCTCCGCTTCGAGCTCGAGGAAACGTTCGAGGTCGACGTTTGCGCCGCGGTTCTTCAGCGCGTTCCGATAGTCATCCGCGTGTTCGCGCAGGTATTCACGTGAAAGCATGGCCGGCGCATTCTAAACGCGATGTCACCCCGAGCGTAGCGAGGGATCCGGGCGGGAGGGGCGGGTAGGTGCAGCTCGAGCCCCGCCCACCCGGATCCCTCGCTACGCTCGGGATGACGTTAGTGCCGCGCGACGCGTGCGCGCGTCAAAGCCGGCGTCACGTCGCCGGTGACGACGAGCGCGTAACCCTGTCGCGCGCCGAAGCCGAGCGTCGCAGCGGAAATCGTGATCGTGTACGTCCCTTCGACCGGCGTCGCGACCGCGACGACTTCCACGTTGTTCAACCGATCGGGCTGACCGGGATGCAGCACTTCGTTGCCGAATGAAACGCTGCCGTTCGGCGCGACGACGCGAAGATCGAGATCGTTGACGAGCTCCGGCGTCGAATCGGTTGCGGCGCGCGGCGTACCGGCGGGATCGGTCCAGACGAGCGTCACCTTCAGCGGCGCGCCGGCGTGGACGTTGAAGCGGAGCGTCGATGACGCCCCGGCCGCGAGTCCGTCATCGGTCGCGACGTCGACGACGTTCAGCTTCACGCGATCGCCCGGAAAATAGAGCGCGTCGTCGAGCACCGGAAAACCGAAGCCCTGATCGTACGAAGGAACCGGCGCCGTATCGACGGAACCTGCTTCGGTCCAGCGATACGGCACACGTCGCGCCGCGGCGATCATCGTCGCCTTCAACAGCGCCGCACTCGGTATGAAACGATCGGATGGCGTCGCGATGCCGCTCGGGTAGTAGCCGTCGACGTAGTACTGACGCGCGAGCGCCGCGGCTCCGGCGACAGACGGCGACGCCCACGACGTGCCGCCCTGAAAACTGAAGTTGCAGTTGTTCGTTTTGTTGTCGTTGTCGGTGTCGCCGGCCAGGACGAACGCCGGCGCGACGAGATCGGGCTTGATGCGGCCGTCGCGCGACGGACCGTTCAGCGAATAGTTCGTGATCGTGTTGTCGTCGAGCGTCGCGGTGCGCGTCCCGCCAACCTGCAGCGTGTTCTTCGCGCAGCCCGGCGCGGATAACGTGCTCGGCGGCGGCGTGGCGTTCGTGCCGAAGTTGCCAACGTTGAAGACGACGAGCATGTCGGGGTGCGAGTAGACGAACGCGTCGACGTCGCGCGCGGACGTCGAGTAGTTCGCGGTCGGCGGATTGAATTGCGGCGGCGTTCCCTGCCGATCGCCCCACGAGTTCGAATGAATGCGCGCGCCCTGTTTGTACGCCTGGTCGAGAATCGGCGTGAGGTTCGTCGGACAGCCCATGCCGGGACGCTGCGAGCAGTTGTCGCCACCCGAGTAACCGGCGTCCTGCACGATCAGCTTCGCGCCGAGCGCGATGGCGTCGCCGAAGTCGTGCGCGAGCGGCGTGCCCTTGTCGCCGAGGATCGTTGCGGCGGCGTGCGTGCCATGACCCTGATTGTCGTACGCGGCCGGCTTCGTCGGATCGTCGCAACCGGAAACGCCGGGGAACTGCGCGCACGAATAGAGGAAGTCGTACGCGATGACCTTGCGGCGACTCGGATCGATGTTCGTCCATCCGTAGCCGCCGTTCGGCGCCCCGGTGTTGATCGGCGGCGCGGAACGATCCGCTTCAGCGAAATAGCAGCTGTCATAATCGACGCCGGTATCGAGCACCGCGACGATCTGCCCTTCGCCGTGGATCCCGTGGTCGTAGATCGGCGTGCCGCCGTTCGACGAGCCCGACTGCAGCGAGCGATACGAGATTTCGTTCGCGGACGCAGTGGCCGCGATGAGGACGAGGACAAATAACTTGCGCACGGGCGAGAGAACGGAGAGGCGCTGAGGAACGATTCCCACCATAACGTCATCCTGAGCGTTCAGCGAAGGATCCGGGCGGGTGGGGCGAAAGGCTGTAGCGCGCACCACCCGCCCGGATCCTTCGCTCACGCTCAGGATGACTTGTACGTCAGTGTACGAATTTCCGCCGGTTGCGAATGTAGTCCGTGAGGATGTACTCGCCGAGGCGGTCGGGCGACGAGTAAAACGCCCGTCCGCGATTGATCTTCGACAGCTGCTCGACGAAGTTCACGAGCATCGGATCGGTCGCCAGCATGAACGTCGTGATGGCGATGTTCGCGCGGCGGCAGCGATCGGCTTCTTCGAGCGTGCGATTGACGATGCGCATATCGAGGCCGAACGAGTTCGTGTAGAGCCGGCCGTTCTCGGTCAGCGCGGACGGTTTCCCGTCCGTGATCATGAAGATCTGTTTGTTGTTGTGCTTGCGGCGGCGCAGGATCCGCTGCGCCAGCTCGAGTCCCGCTTTCGTGTTCGTGTGAAACGGGCCGACTTTCACATACGGGATTTCGGAGATCGGCACTTCAACCGCTTCGTCGCCGAAGAGCAGCACGTCGATCGAGTCTTTCGGATACTTCGTCAGGATCAGTTCCGTCAGCGCGAGTGCGACTTTCTTTGCCGGCGTGATGCGATCTTCGCCGTAGAGGATCATGGAATGCGAGATGTCGATCATCACGACGGTCGCGCAGCTCGAGTTGTGCTCGGTCTCGAACACTTCGAGATCGTCCTCGGTGATCGCGATCTCGCCCGACGGATCGTTGTGCTTCATCGCGTTCTGCAATGAGCGAATGGAATCGATCGACATCGGATCGTCGCCGAAGCGGTACTGCCGCGTTTCGGTCAGCCGCTCGCTTCCCTGCCCCGCATTCGCGACCGAGTGATATCCGGCCGCCGATTTCTCGAGCCCGCCGAAGATCTCATCGAGCGCATCGCGACGAATCTGCCGTTCGCCGCCCGCGGCCAGCGCGAGATTGCCGTTCGCGTCCTGGCCGATGATGTTCTCTTCCGTCAGCCGCGCGAAGAACGCTTCAAGGTCGACGTTCGCGTCGATGTAGCCGCGTTCCTGCAGCGCGCGCATCCACTCCATCGCTTCTTCGACGTCGCCGCCGCTTTGCAGCAGCAGCTGATTGAAGAGCCTGCGAAGGCCCATCTCCGCGAGGAGTTTTCGGATCAGGTCGGGATCGAGATACGAGTATCGATGTCTCACCGGGGCTTGCTGAGTTTTTCGATCCAGCGGGCGATGGAGGGATTGTTGGGGAGATGCTCGCGCGCTTCTTCGAGCGATGCGAGCGCGTCGTCGCCGCGGCCGAGGACGAGCAGAACCTGTACGCGGAGCTCGACCAGCATCTGGTAGAGCGAAAAATCGGTCAGCTTCTGATTCGACATCAGCGACAGCGCGCGGTCGACGAACTTCAGCGCCGTCTCCGGCTTCGAATCGTTCAGTGCATCGGCGGCGAAACGGTGAAGCATGCGCGGCGAATCGCCGAGGAATGACTTGGCGTCGATGAACTGCGAGAGCGCTTCGCGGACGACCGCTTCCTGATCGGGGAACCAGCCGTCCCGGATGATCCGGTCCATTTGCCGCTGGAGCTCGCCGGGAACCTCGGCTGTCACCTTCACCATGGCGCCGATTGTATCCGTTCCTACCGCACCGTTCGGAGCACGTTGAACTTCATCAGTTCCTGGAACGTGATCGTCGAATCCAGGTCTTCGCGCGCCAGCCGCAGCGACTGATGCAGACCTTCGAGGATCATCTCCATCCAGAACGCCAGCTCTTCATCGCGCGACGGCTGCACGTATTTCGACGCCGTCTCGGCGAGCTTCGGCACGCGGCTCAGCTCGCGCATGTATTCGCCGAACGGCTGCTCGTCGGACAGCGTGATCTTGTTGCCGTCGGTGAACCAGCCGAGGATTGCGTCGTACGCCGGCTCGGACTTCGATGACGGCTTTGCTTCCTCGCGCTGCGGCTCTTTCTTGCGATTGCGTCCGCCGCGTCCCGCGAATGCATCGTCGAGATCGTCGGGATCGAGCTCGCCATAACCGCGGCTTCGTTCGCGCTCCATCCGTCCTGCGCCGCCTGCGCGCTCGACCGGCGGAAACTTCGATTCGAACAGCTTCGCGACCGCGAGTCCGATCAGCTTGCGCGCGACGACTTCCGGTCCCTGCTGCTCCCCTTCGTAAACCATCTCGACTTTGCCGGTGATCGCCGGCAGCAGCATCGCCAGATCGGAGAGTCGCGGAAAGACAATGCGATCGCCGGTCAGCGCCGCGCGACGTTCGAGATTCGACTGCAGCAGTTCCATCGCCGCGATCGTCAGTCGCGCGGAGACGCCGGACGATTGATCGACGAGCTCCGATTCGCGCGCGACGAACGCGACGTTCTCGATGACGTCGCGCACATAGAGCGGAATCTCGATCGTCGTTTTCGCGCCGCGCTCCGTCCAGGCTTCCTGCTCTGTGATGTGGCGCGCGACGTCGATCGACTGCGGATAGTGCGTGAGGATCTGCGAGTCGATGCGGTCCTTGAGCGGCGTGATGATGTTGCCGCGGCTCGTGTAGTCCTCGGGGTTCGCGCTGAAGACCAGCACGACGTCCATCGGAATGCGGATCGGAAATCCGCGGATCTGCAGATCGCGCTCTTCGAGAATGTTGAGCAGCGCCACCTGAATGCGCGGCGCGAGATCGGGCAGCTCGTTGATGGCGAAGATGCCGCGATTCGTGCGCGGGATGATTCCGTAGTGGATGACCTCTTCGTCGGAGTACGTCAGTCGCTGGTTGGCGGCTTTGATCGGATCGATGTCGCCGATCAGATCGGCCACGGTGACGTCGGGCGTCGCCAGCTTTTCGCGATAACGCTCGTCGCGTCCGATCCAGTGAATCGGCAGCTCATCGCCGCGCTCGGCGGCGAGCCGGCGGCAGCGTTTGCACGACGGCGCGAACGGCGAGTCGTTGATCTCGCATCCTTCGATGACCGGAATCTGTTCGTCGAGGAGCTGCGTCAGCGAACGGAGGAGGCGCGTCTTCGCCTGGCCGCGCAGACCGAGGAGGATCACGTCGTGTTTCGAGAGAACGGCGTTGTGCAGCGCCGGGATGACGGTTCGTTCGTAGCCGTGAATGCCGGGAAAGGTCGGCTCCCGGCGCGCGATCTTCGCCAGCAGGTTCTCGCGCATTTCATCTTTGACGGAGCGGACTTTGTAGCCGGCGGCGCGAAGCTCGCCCAGGGTATGCAGGTTCATGCGGGTTCCTGAGGTTCCTCTGGATCTTTTGGTTGTCTTGGATCGCGATTGAATTCGTTCATGGCGCGGCGGAGATCGCCGCGCGCGAAGAGGAGCAGCGCATCGACGGCGCGCGCGATGCCGCTTTCGACGAGCGGCAGCTCATCGGCATCGAACTCGTCGAGGACGTAGTCACGAAGCCGCGGTGCCGTCTCCGAGTAGTTCGCGCCGCGCACGCCGAATCGTAAGCGCGGAAAAGACTCAGTCGCAAGCGCGCTGACGATCGAGCGCATGCCGTTGTGCGTTCCCGACGAGCCGTTCTCGCGAATTCGCAGCCGGCCGGCGGGAAGATCGATGTCGTCGTAAACGATCATCACGTCCTTCGGCGATTCGGCGTAGGCGTTGAGAAGCAGCTTCACCGCATCGCCGGAAAGATTCATGAACGTGAGCGGCTTCGCGACGAGCACGCTCCCGCCCGCCACCCGCCCCGTTCCGGTCATCGCGTTCTTCTCATGCTCCGTGATGTCGATACGGAACTTCTTCGCGAACGCGTCGACGACCATCCACCCGACGTTGTGCCGCGTCCGCTCGTATTCGCCGCCCGGATTGCCGAGCCCAATGATCAGTTTCATACCCAGTTTCATGCGCCGGCGAAGGGTACAACGGTTGAGAGGCTCCGATCCGGTATCCTTCCGTCCACATGTCCCGCCGCGATCGAATCGTCGTCATCGATGACAGCGCCAACGACGTCAATGTGACGCGGCGCTTTCTCGAGCGAAAAGGATTCGACGTTATGGCGGCAACGTCGGGCGAGGAAGGTTTGGCGCTCGCCGCCCAGCAGCCGCCCGACGCGTTCGTCGTCGACTATCGGATGCCGGGGATGGACGGCTTCGAGGTCACGCGGCGGATCAAGGCCGATCCGCTGCTGCACACGATTCCGGTGCTGATGCTGACGGGCGCCGATTCCGCGCAGAACGTCGTTGACGGTCTCGGCGCCGGCGCCGATGACTTCGTCACGAAAGGCTCCGACACCGAGATCCTGCTCGCGCGGCTCCGCGCGCTGCTGCGCGTGAAGGTGTATCAGGATCAGCTGCGCAAACTGAACGAGCAGATGAAGCGCGATCTCCAGATCGCGCGGCGCGTGCAGGAAGCGCTCGTGCCGTCCGGCACCTTTCGCACGCCGCGCATCGAGATTCGTTCGGCGTACATCCCGAGCGAAACGCTCTCCGGCGATTTCTACGACTACTTCCTGCAGGACGAGCTGATCTATCTCTTCGTCGCCGACGTTTCCGGCCACGGTCTGCCGGCGGCGATTCTCGTGTCGCTGCTGAAAAGCTACATCCACACGGAAGCTGATACGAGTTCGTCGCTGGCCGAATTCATGTCGCGGCTCAACGACTTTCTCTTCACGGTCAGCCTGCCGTCGCAATACGCGACCGCGCAGCTCTTCCGGCTCGACGGCGAGAACAATCTCGTCTATTCGAACGCCGCGCATCCGCCGTTTCTCCTCTTCAGCCGCGATCGCGGCGAGGTCGTCCTCCACGAGCAGCCCGGCCATCTCCTCGGCGCGATGCCGGACATGCCGTTCGAGGAGCATTCGATCCGCGTCTCGCCCGGCGACACGCTCTTCGTCTACACCGACGGACTCACCGATCGGCTCAACGCCGCCGGCGACTTCTACTCGATCGATCGGATCGCGAAACTGCTCGAGCAGAGCACCGGTCACGATCTCGACAGCACGTACGAAACGATCTACGGCGACATCACCGCGTTCGTGTCGACGGAAGAATTCCGCGACGACATCGCGTTCGTCGTGACGCGGTTCCAGTAACTTCGGGCCGCCTCCACCGTCAGAGGCTCGTGCGCACGATGAAATCCGTTCTCGCTCTGCTGCTGCTCTCGCTCGTCTCGTTCTCTCTCTTCGCCGCCGATGAGCCGGCGAAGAATCCGTTCCCCGACGATTACACGCCGAGTCCGTGCGCGCCGGCGAACGGCTGCGACTCCTTCGCGGAGAGCGAGATCACTTCCGCCGCCGCCCGTTTCCTCGGCCTCGAGATGAATGCGCGCTGGGTGCAGGACCATTACCAGGAATTCCGAAAAGCGATCGGGCCGGTCTGTGCGAAACAGGCCACCTGTCTCGCCACTCCCGGCAACAACCGGCTCTTCTGCAACGATCTCATCGCGCCGATGCTGCGCGACGTCTGTCTGACGAAGTACTCGAAAGACAAACAGCCTGGGGAGTTCGAGCAGTGCCGGCAGTTCATGGAGATCTACGCGCTCGGCATCGATCAGCGCTCGAAGAAAACGTCGGAGGACGCGCAGAAATGCGCCGGCCCGATGGTGAAGCATGAGAAGGCGCCGATCGTCTGGATGAAACCGGAGAAACTGCCGGTCGACTACAAGGGATGGGTGACGTTCTACGCGCTCGATCCCGACACGCACCTGCCGGTGCCGGGGAAGATCACGTTCGAAGGACAAATCGTCTACGCGCCCGCGAATCCGACCGGCGAGACGGCGACGTACTATCCGTTCAAGCTGCCGTTCACGCTCATCGAGTCGCCGCGCAAAGACGGGCATCGCGACCTCGTGCCGCCGTTGGTCACCCTCACACCACAGAACTATCCGGCCGCGCAGTTCCGACTCAACGCCGAACTGCGCAGGGTCGTCGTCGAAATGAATCCGGCGGCGAACAAGCTGAAGCGCGGCGAGAAGGTGACGGTGAGCGCGAAGGATGCCGCGACCGGAAAGCCGGTCGAGCTGCGCGTCTTCGCCGGACAGCAGATGGTCGGCGACACGAACCTGCCGATCGTCATCGACTGGCCGAAGAACAAAAAGCGTCCCGAAATCTGGGCGCGCTCGCTGTTCAATCGATACAGCGATGTGGTGGTCGCGCCGGCGCAGAAGTGACGCGCACACGTCACCCTGAGCAAAGCGAAGGATCCGGGCGGGTGGGGCGGGCTGCGAGTCCCTTCCGCCCGGATCCTTCGCTGACGCTCAGGATGACGTTACGACACTTTCTGCAGCAGCTCGACGGCCTGCGGCTTCTTGTCGTACTTCACGTCGCTCGCGGCGATCTTCTCGAGGTACGGCCTCGCCTGCTGTGAATCGTTCCGCTTCAGATGCGAGCGGGCGATCCAGAACCAGGTGTCGACCAGATACTCGTTCTCGCTGAAGCGATGCGTCTGCACGGCGCGCTCGAACGCGGTGACGGCATCGTCGTAGCGCTGCTGCGCGTAGCAGATGCGGCCGAGGTGGGAGAGCGCGTCGAAAAAGTCGTAGGAGTTTTGTTCGACGCTGTCGAGCACCTTCCGATAGAACGACTCGGCGGGCGAATACTCGCGGCGATCGAAATGGATCGCACCGCAGAAGAGCAGCGCGTTCCGATAAAAGTACGAATTGAAAAACGGCTGCTCCGGATCGAAGAGCGTCAGCGACTCGCCGAAGAGATGCAGCGCGTCGTCGTAGTCGGCAAGCGCGTACGAGTTGAGCGCCTTCAGCGCCAGCGCCTGCGCGGTGACGTTGTTGTTGTGCGAGTAGCGGAGCGACTGTTCGTGCAACTCCTTCGCCTTCGCGTAGTCGTGTTCCTGATGCGAAAGGTGTCCGAGCATCACGTACGATTTGTACTTGATGTCATTCGCCTCATCCGACTCCTCGGATGCGCACGCGGCGCTGAAGCATTCGCGCGCCTTCGCGAGGTCGGCCGAGTAGAGCGCGGCGACGGCGCGGTAGTACGTCGCTTCGAGCGTCGTCAGCACCGTGCTTCCTTCGCTCTGCAGCTGATCGATGAAGCGGGTGACGAGTTGCGCGAGGATGCGATTGTCGGACGTCGGATCGACGATGAAGTTCTGCAGATAGACGAGCCGGTTCTCGAGAATGCGCATCATCTCGAGCATCACCGTGATGCGATCGCTCTCGTCGTTCGTCTCGCGAAACATCGTCGCGAGTTGCTTTTGAAGCGCTCCGTACTCCGCGTCGTAGCGGGCCGACGCCGACTCCGGCAGCTCACCTTTTTCGTTTTGCAGCCGGGTCTCGAGCGCGACGCGCTGATCGACCACTGCTTTCACGCGTGAAGCAAAATCGTTCCGTTCCGCCATCTCACCCAGCCGTTCGTAGTCTTCGTTACGCTGAATAACGATATCACCGCTCCCGGCGTGCAATCGCAGAGCCAGCAACTTCGAGCAGCCGGAACTCGATCTGATGGCGATCTTCGTCGATCGACTTCACTTCGATCTTCACCTTGTCTCCGAGCCGCATCTCGCGCATCGTCGACTCGCCGCGAAGCCGATGTTCGCGTTCGCGGTACTGCCAGAAGTCGCCGCCGATCGTCGCCACCGGAACCATGCCGGTCACGAAAATCTCATCGAGATCGACGAAGAGTCCGAACGGCGCGACACCGGTGACGATGCCGTCGAACGTCAGCCCGACCTTGTCGCGCATGAAGATCACTTTCTTCCACTCCATCACTTCCCGCTCCGCGTCGTCGGCGCGACGCTCACGCTCGCTCGACTGCATCGCGTACATCGGATGCGCGGCCTCCACCTGATTGCGCCGATCGCCGTACAACGGACCGAGCTCGATGAGTTCCGCGAGCCGCCGATGCACGATGAGATCGGGATAGCGACGGATTGGCGACGTGAAGTGGCAGTAGTGCTGGAGTCCGAGCGCGAAGTGCCCGAGGTCTTCCTCGGAGTAGAACGCCCGCTTCATCGAACGAAGCACGAGGTTCGTCAGGAATCGCTCTTCCGGCGTGCCTGCGACCGAACGAAGAATGCGCTGCAGCTCGCCTGGACGAACGTCTTCGACGTCGCCACGGAACTTCAGCTTGAACTCTTTCAGGATCTCTTTGAGGTCTTCGAGCTTCTGCGGATCGGGCTGCTGATGCACGCGATAGAGCCCGGGCTGATTGACGAGCACCAGCTCCGTGGCGATGACTTCGTTCGCCGCGAGCATGAACTCTTCGATCAGCCGATGGGCGACGTTCCGCTCGCTCGGCACGATGGCGCGAATGCCTCCGAGCTCGTCGAGCTGCACGTCGGCTTCCGGCAGATCGAAGTCGATCGAGCCGCGCGCATCGCGGCGCCCGCGCAACACTTCGTAGAGCGCGTGCATCCGTTTCAGATCGTCGAAGAGGTACCCGTACTTCGCGCGCAATTCGTCCGCCGGCAGCTCGACGGCGTTCGCTTTTCCGGGACCGCTCGGCTCCGCGACCCCTTCGTTCACGAGGATAGCGTTGACGTTCGTGTACGTCATCCGCTCCTTCGTTTTGATGACGGATTTGTAGACCTTGCGATCGACGAAACGTCCCCGCTTGTCGATCTCGATGTCGACCGAAAACGTCAGCCGCTCGATCTGCGGATTCAGCGAGCAGATGCCATTCGACAGCACTTCCGGCAGCATCGGCACCGCGCGTCCGGGGAAGTAGACGGACGTTCCGCGCTCGAAGGCTTCGCGATCGAGCTCGCTCCCTTCGGTCACGTAATGCGCGACGTCGGCGATGTGTACGCCGAGGATGAAGTTGCCGTTCGGAGCGATGCGAACGTCGACCGCGTCGTCGAAATCTTTCGCCGTCTCGCCGTCGATCGTGACGATGGCGCGGTCGCGAACGTCGACGCGCTTCGCGATCTCTTCCGCGGGAACGACGCTCGGCACCGACCGCGCCTCGCGCAGAACTTCCGGCGGGAAATGATGCGGGATGTGCAGCTTGCGGATGACGACTTCGATGTCGACGCCCGGCTCGCCGATCATGCCGAGCACTTCGACGACGCGTCCCTGCGCGAGCAGCGATGAGCGATCGGGATAACGATCGATCTCGACGTTCACCATCTCGCCGTCGCGTGCGTCCATCGTGTCGTTCGGATGCACGAGGATGTCGTGATCGATGCGCGCGTCGAACGGCACGACGAACGGCTCGCCGTCGCCGTGATGCAGACGACCGACGACCGTTTTGTGTGCACGGCGAAGGACCTGCGTCACTTCGCCGACGATGAGATCGCGGTTGTAGAGCTTGCGATACGACGGCTTGCGCTTGTCGACGCGAACGACGACGAGATCGCCGTTCATCGCTCCCTTCATCGCTTTGCGATCGATGAAGATGTCGTGCTCGTCGCCGCCGAAGATCGTGCCGTAACCGTCGGGATGAACCTTGACGCGTCCGGCGTGATACGGCGTGAACTCGAGCAGCGAGTAGCGCTTGCCGCGAACGGCCAGCAGCGTGCCGTCGTTCTCGAGCTCTTCGACGGCGCGCGCAACTTCGTCGCGCGTCACGTCGGGATCGCCGAGACGCTCCCAGACGTCGCCGATCGCGAGAAGACGATTGCCTTTCTGCCGGAGCAGCTCGGTGATCGACTTCTTCAGTTCGGAAGGTTGGGGAAGGGAGAGGGAGCGAGTCACGATACCCGCGTCCTCGAGATCAGCGCGTTCGCGATGACCGGCTCGGCTTCAGATTGGGGGCGGTGACGCGTTTCGCGGACAGCCGGCGGCGAGTCGGCCGAATTGATTCGGCGAACCCGTTGAGCATCGTCTGCGAACGAAGTTTGTTGTGCAGCGTGTTGCGATGAACGCCCAGAGCTTTGGATGCCTGGGTGACATTGCCGCGGCTGGCGGACATCGCAGCGACGATGTACTTCCCTTCGAATGCTTCGACTGCCTGTTCCAGTGTGATTCCGTTGCCAATCAACTCGCGAATGATCTGGTTGAGTCGATCATCGATGCTTAACATTCAATTCCTCTGAGCCGTCTTTTGAGAGCGGTGATTCTACACCTGCTTTTCTGAGTGCCACGGGACAAATTTTTCCCGTCACACACGCTTGACAAATGCTCGCGCGATGCACAACCGCACGATGAAAAACAGCAACGCGAATGATGTGATCGCAGCTCCTGCCGCGAGCAGCGGCGCATGATACGACCACATCACGTCGTGCGAACCACGCGCCACATCGACGCCGCGAAAGATGCCGTCGATCGTTCGCGACTGCGCTGCTTTCCCGTCGACCGTCACACTCCATCCCGGCGCCGCCTGCTGCGTCACGACAACCGTTCCGTCGACCGGCGCACGCAGCACGACGCGCGTTTGCGATGAGGTGACGGAGAACGCATCGACCGCGTAGCCGTTGCCGTCGCGGCCGCGCAACATCGCCGGCGGCATCGCGTGATCGTTGCGATAGACGGTGATGTTCGCAGCGTGCGCGACCGGTGTGAATCGCGGCGCCGGCAGCGGACGTGTCGCGAGGACGAAGCCGCCGCCGATGCGATCGAGCGCCCGTCCATCACCGCGATACGCCGCCGCATCGTAGAGCTGCATGTAACGCTGCGATGAGAGCGGCGCCGCGGTGCCGGAGTCGAAGCGGCGATCGTACAGATTGAGGTAGCCGGAGATCGCCGCGGCACGATCGCGCGGCGCACCGTTCGCGTCGCCGAAGCGCAGCAGTTTCGATGAGCGTCCGATCGTGCGCGCGTACGGGACGACGTCGGTGCGAAACGGCGCTGTCGCGAAGAGCGGCTGCGCGGCGATGCGGAGATCGATGGCGATGATGGTGGCGAGGAGGAGCGCGAGAAGGCGCGCATGTTTCTCGCGCGCAGCGATTGCGCGAAATCCCTCCGTCGCCATCGCTGCGATCGCCAGCGCACCGAACGGTACGAGCCGCGCCGGATAGCGAAAGAGCGTCAGCGGCAGACGCGTCAGCAGCTCCGCGACGAGCGAGAGATGTTCGCCGGCGCTGATCATCACAACCACGAACAGCAGCGCGAGCCACGGCGCGACGCGGCGTGTGCGCAACACTGCACCGGCGAGCGCGAGTGCGACGACCGCGACTCCCGCATAAATGAGCGGAATGAAATGCTGGCCGAGGTTCGGATCGAAGGGGCTGTGATTCGCATGGGGTGGAACGGCGATGCGCAGCCAGTCGAAGAGCGGCATCGACTCGCGCAACATCTCCGCGCGCGGCAGTCCTGCGCGACGATCGCTGCCCCGCAACATCGCGACGAACGGCAGGAGTTGCACCGCGCTCAGCGCGAACGCGAACACGGCGCTGAACGCGAGCGCGCGCGGACGGCGGTCGCGAATCGTAATCGCCGCGTAGAGCAGCGCGCCGACCGCGGCGAAGAACGGCTCGCCGCCGAGGAATGAGAGAGCGAGCACGAACGCGCCGGCGATGTCGCGATGACGCTTCGCGCACCAGAGCGCGAGCGGGATCCACGCGAACGTCGCGAGGTTGTTCGAGATGTCGATCAGCGACAACACCGGACCGGACAACATCAGCGCCGTCGCACCGATGAGCGCGGCGTGCGGCGATTCGTCATCATCAAAGAGGAGATATGCGCCGATGCCGAGGAGGATGACGTGGAAGAAAAGGAAAAGCGTGTATGCGGTTGCGAACGGCAGCACGAGAAAGAGCCACGCCGGTGGATAGAAAACGCAGCTCTGCGGATTCGCCAGCCACGGCTCGCCCGACGCGTTGTATGGATTCCAGAGCGGCAGATGACCGTGCCGCATCACGTCCATCGTATGAAAGCGCAGCGGCTGGAAGTAGTCGGCGTGATCGCGCAGCGTGAAGACTTCGTTGCGCAGCAGCGGCGCGGTGAAGATCGACAGCGCGGCCGCGACGAGAAACGCGAAGCCGATGCGCCGCATCACGGCTCGCGCGCGCAGAAATCGCGAACGATCGAGCGGACCAGATGCGTCCCTTCGACGAAGAAGTTCGTGCGAATGCGCTCGTCGTTGCCGTGCACCGTGTCGGCGTCGTAGTAGTTCACTTTGAACGGCGCGATGCCGTACGCCGTCACCCCTTTCGCGCGGAAGAAACGGCTGTCCGACGTTCCGGCGCCGAGCGTCGTCGCCACGACCGAATTCGGTTCCGCCTTCTGCATCTGCCGCGTCAGCACGCGATAGAGCTCCGTGTCGCTCGGACTCTCCGGCACCGGCTGCGAGGAAACGAGCACGTCGACTTCACCGCGCTTCCCCGCACCTGCCGTGACCGCATCGCGCACCGCGGCGATCATCGCGTCGGGCGTTTCATCGGGCAGCAGACGAATGTCGACGTCGCCCGTCGCGTGCGCAGGAATCGAGTTGAGCGACGTGCCGCCGTTGACGCGCGTCAGCGCGATCGTGTCGTGCAGCAGCGCACGATAACCGGGCGACAGCGCTTTCTTCAGATGATCGACGTCGAGCGGAGTGCGTAAGGCGCGCATGGCATCGCCGCGGTAATCGTTCTTCGTCTTCGCCAGCGCGGCGAAGTAGCGTTCCGCCGGCGGCGTCAGTCGGTACGGCGTCTCGATCGCTTCAATTTTTGCGAGTGCCCGGACGAGTCGCCCGATCGTCCCGCCGTCGTCGGATGGCGCGGCGCTGTGTCCCGGCGCGCCGCTGACGCGCACGCGCAACCAGAGCGGCAGCTTCTGCTGCGTCTCGATTCCCCAGAACGCGACCTTGTCGACGATCGTCTCGTTGTAGCCGCCTTCGTTGAGCACAAAGCCGGCGTCGGCGAAGAGCTCCGGATGTTTGTCGAGCAGCTCTTTGCAGCCGCGCAGTCCGCCCGCCTCTTCATCGGCGACGGCGAGAAAAATGACGTCGCGGCGCAGCGGCGTCTTTTGCCGCTTCAGCTCGATCATCGCGATCAGCTCCGCGACGCCGAGCGATTTGATGTCGAGCGCGCCGCGGCCGAACAGATATCCGCCCGATTCGAGTCCCGCGAATGGAGGCTTCGTCCATTCCGCGAGAGCGACCGGCACGACGTCGATGTGATGCATCAGCACCAGTGCTTTTTCTTTCGAGCCGGAGCGAAGCCGCGCGTAAAGCGACTGGCGTTTCGGATCGCTGCCGAGCAGCTGCGACTCGATTCCTTCCTTCGCGAGAAGCTGCCGGAGATAGTTCGCGCCGGCCGTCTCGTTGCCGGGCGGATTGGAGGTGTCGATGCGGAGATATTCGGCGAGGATTCGGCGGGCTTCAGCGTCGAGCGGGTCTTCCGGACTGCCGGTGGCGCGCCTGCAATTCAGCGACAGAAGCGCGGTGGCGAGGAGGACAAACAGCAGCGCGTGGGTGGCGCGACTCATGCGGCGCGCCGAGTATAAGCGACTATCTTCCGATGCCTGCCGGATATGCGAGGAAGCCGCCGTTGGCGTAAACGATGTCGCAGTCGTAGTTCGTGAACGGTCCGGAGAGGATCTCGGGCGAGATCACTTCGTCGTGGCCGGCGGAGACGACCGCGTATCTCTGCGCGAGGGTCGTGCTGCCCACCGCGACGTCGGTGAAGAAGGCGAACGGCGTTCCCCATCCATCGCGCGCCGGAAGGCTTTTCATGTACGTCGGCGAGAGGAATACGACGAGCTGCGACGGAGCGACAATTTGATCGGCGCCGCCGACGCCGGCCGCGGCGTTGTAGCGATTCGTGTCGGATGCGCGCGCTTCCCACGCGCTGGCGATCGTCCGAATGTCAGCCATCGTGCGACGCTGCTTCGCGCGCTGCAGCGCGGTCAGAAGATTGGGAATGGCGATCGCGGCAATGATCCCGATGATCGCCACGACTATGAGGAGTTCGATCAGCGTGAAGCCCCTCTCACGTTTCAACACAAATTGTTTCCTCCGACCCGCCGCGACAATCGCAAAGCGGATACCAGAAACCTGAATTGCGTCAAACGCCTGATCTGTAACGAGTTACGTTTCGGGACGGAGAGACCCGAAGATGGCTCTCCGTCACTTTGCGTCACCGCACTGACAAATCGTGTCAGCGCGCCGCTTCCACCGGCTGCGGAATCGTCAGCTGCACGGCCGCATCTTCATCCGCTGCCGCGGTATAGATCTCGTAGCAGGAACGGCAGCGCGCTTCGTACGAAGAGTCGCCGACTTCCACCTGCGCATTGCCGCCCGCGACCCGCTGCGAGTAATGCGCCGCGCCACGACAGCGCACGCACACCGCATGCACTTTCGACACGTCCTCGGCGACCGCCAGCAAAGCGGGCATCGGTCCGAACGGACGCCGCATGTAATCCTGATCGAGTCCCGCCGCGATGACGCGAATGCCGGCATCCGCCAGCTGCATGCAAACGTCGACGACGCCGTCATCGAAGAACTGGATCTCGTCGATGCCGACAACCTGCACGCCGATCTCGACCTTCGCAAGAAGCTGTTCGCTCGTCGCAACCGCCAGCGCTTTCAAACGGCGCTCGTCACGCGACACGATCTCCTCGGTTGCAAAGCGATCGTCGATGACCGGCTTGAATACCTGGACGCGCTGCCGCGCGATCACCGATCGCCGCAGCCGCCGAATCAATTCTTCCGACTTACCCGAGAACATGCCGCCGGCGATGATCTCGATCCAACCGCCTCTGTAACCGTCCAATGGAGCCTCCGCGCGCAGGATAGCAAAGTCAATATCAGGGGTCTGACCCCAAATGTTGACTTTAGTACACGCGCATGTCGCCCGGTACCACGGCGTTGATCGCGTTGAGCATCGCGCGGGCGCGCCTGCCGTTCGGCCAGACGTCCGCGTTGTGGCAGGCGCGGTGAACCTCTTTCATCTCGTTTCGCAACAGGAGCGAGGCGCTGGTGCCGTCGGAAACGCGTCCGCAGCCGGATGCGAAATCGGTCGCATCAGCGGCGAGCTTGAAGATGCGGTCCGCTTTCGCGCGTGAGATACGGCGCTCGATCACTTTCTTCGACAGCTTCCCTTCATCGTCGAACGGCGGCGCTTCGCGCGTCACGCGCAGCTTTCCGTTGGCGAACAATTCAACGACGAAGCGCGGCTCACCCGGCATTCCCCACGTCGTCAGCACGAGACGCGGCTCGTCAGCGGGCGCGGCTGTAGCGGAGAGAACAAGTACAGCGAGGAAGACCGCAGCGGCGCGGCGCACGGCGTCAGGATGCGACGGAGCGAAGCTCGGAGATTCGCGAGCGAAGCTGCTCGGTCACCGCGAGGCCGCGAAGGAGGGACGCGGTCTTCTCGAATTCCAGCACCATCATTTCGACGGCGTGTTCGCCGGCGCCGCTCATGATGCCGTCGAGCGCGTGCAGAAAATGTTTCTCGATGGTCTTGTGCGCCGAGTCACCGATGTACTCCTCGGCTATGGCGCGGATACGCGCGGCAAGGTCGACGAGCTCGCTGTTCTCCTCGTCGCTTCCTCGATCAATTTTTTTTTTTACGGCAACCAGTTCGGACGTGACCATCCCGTAGAGGATTTTCGCGACGTCGAACGACGAGATCGCCAGCGCTTTGCCTATGTCGGCGATCGAACGATGGCCGTCGATCTTCGTGATCAGCATCCACTCCTGCGGATTGAGCGTGATCTGCTCGTGGCGGCTTTCGCGAATCAGCAGCTCGGGGACGACTTCAACCGAAGGAATCTTCTTCGACAGCACGCGCCATTCGTCGAGGCGACGCGCCGCTTCCATCAGCAGGTTCGTGTTCGATTTGGTGATCGTCTGACGATCGGGCTCTTCGGCCGGGCTGAACTGAAACTCGCCCTGGTTCCAGATGGCGAGCGCGTAGATCGCTTCCTCGCCCACCAGATCGGCCACCTGCGCGTGAACCATCTGGCCGTTTTTGAGGTAGATGAACCCTCGCTCACCGTCGCGCGAGAGCGTGAACTTCCCGGTCTTCCCGGACACGCTGACCAACTGAATAATGTCGGGCAACGGCAGTTCTTTTAGAGATCCCTGGAAGGCCATTTGTCTCCGAATTGGCGTTTTCGCGCTGCGGTTTCGAGAGCGTAACCCACCACTGGTAGCGCGTCAAGAAGAGGTAAATTCACGCATGTCCGCACTTTCGGCCGATTTCTCCATCGCCGCCAAAGCCCAGATTCCGAACGCCATTCCGACCGCCAGTCCGGTCGCAATCCGCAGCGGATTCGTGCTTTCGCGCAACCCCGCAAGCTGCGTAAAACCGTCGAGCGCCATCGCCGCCGACGCGCCGATCAGAAAGATTTTCGCTACTCCGATCCGTACACGCGTGACGGCGAAGAGCACGACGCCCGCGAAGAGTCCCGAATAGATCGCGGTGCAGCGCGCGCAGATCGGCATCGGCACGTTCCATACGATCAAACAACGCGCCGGCATCCCGTGACACATCATCCGAAACAGCCAGCGCCAGTTCATCGACGCACCGTGCGCGATCGCGAACGTGCAGAGCAGCGACGCCGAGAGCACGACGAGCGGAATCGCCGCCAGCAATGCCGCGACGATCTTCGTGTCGCGTTTCACTTCACGCTCGAAAGCCGATAGACCTGCGCGAACGCATACGCCGCAACGAGCGCCGACCAGAAGCCGGTGAAGACGACGCCGATGAAGCAGAGGATGATCCCGGCGCCGGCCGCGAAGCGGGCGACGAAATAGATGACGACCGCGATCAGATAGTTGGCGACGTTCGCGCGGATGAAACGCGCGATGCGCGAGAATTCAAACGCCGCGCTGAAGTTTCCTTCGACGACTGAGAAGAGCATCGCGCCCGGAATCCATACCGCAAGCGCGAGACTGATCGGCATGATCAGGCACCAGAACATCATTCCGATGCCGGTGGCGATTCCGCGAACCACATCGGAGTCGGCGTGGCTGCCGATCGCCATCGGGACGATGAAGAAAAATCCGAGTCCGATGATCGGCAGACAGTAGACGAGCCCGATCCCGAAGAGCCGCAGTCCTTCACTGAAATAGTCGCCGAGGTCATCCCATTCGGGAAGCGGCCGCTCGACGTTGTTGATGACGTTGCGTGCGACGCGCGCGATGTAGCCGAGGACGAAGAAGACGCCGATGAGCACGACGCTGGCGAGGATGAAAAGTCCGCCGATGAGGATCTTCGGCAGCCAGCTCGGATCGTCGAACACATACGTGAACGGACGGAGCACGTCATAGCTCGATCCCGGCACGCGCGGCGGCGCGGGAGGCGGCGGCGGTGGCGGATAATCCTGCGAAATGTCGGACACAGCTGAAGTGTAACGGAACCTGGAAGAAAAGCCGGACGTCTACACTTCTGAGACAACGGTGGAGATGAACGACCCGGAGCGCGAATACTTCCTGCGCCAGCAACTGAAAGCGATTCTGTCGGAGCTCGGCGAAAGCGAGCTCGCGACAGACGACGAAGAGCGGATCGAGCTGGTTCCCCAGGAGCGGAAGCAGGGTCCGGGAGCGACGATCGCCATCGTCGCGTCCGTCATTCTTCACACCGCCACGCTCATCTACCTGGTCAACAACTACAAGCCGGTGACGAACAACGCCGCGAAGACACCGATCACCCGCTACGTGGAGCTGATCCGCCGCAACCCGCAGCAGGAGCGCGAACGCGAGTTCGTCCAGGCGCCGGGAGCGAAGCTCAAGTCGGCGCCGCTGAACGCTCCATGGTCGAACGCAAATCGTCGCGCCAGCACGCCGCATCCGACCGGCGACAAACCGACGACTCGCCCCGGCGACGGCAGCAACATCTACGTCCCGCGCTCGGTGAAAAGCGGCGGCAGTTCCGAAGGAACGGCAGCCGCGCAGCCGCAACAACAGCAGCCGCAGAATGCGCAACAGGCAAACGCGCCTGCGAAAGAAACCGTCTCCGCGATGCAGCAGCCGACCGACATCAAACCGCTGACGACGTATCAGCCGCCGCAGCAGGCCGCCGTCGCGCCGAACAACGCTGTCGAATGGAAGAACGCAATTCGCGAAGTCGGAAAAGTCGCGTCGCTCGGCGGCAGCCGTCAGGGTGGCGCCGACATTCAGGGCTCGCTCGGCGGCGACAAAGGCTTCGCCGACAACGGACCGGTTTCGTTCGAATCGCAGTGGTACAACTGGGGCGATTACGCCGATTCGATGGTCAGCCGCATCCGCGTGAACTGGATGAACAACATGCCCGAGCTGCTGCGCACCGGCCTCAAGGGCAACGTCACGATCCGCTTCACGATCCATCGCGATGGCCGCATCAGCGACGTCACGATTCTCAGCACGTCGACGATCCCGCCATACGACTTCGCCGCGAAGAAAGCGATCGAGCTCTCGTCGCCGCTGAATCCGCTGCCGAAAGACTTTCCGATGGCGACCGAGCGCGTCACCTGCGGCTTCTACTACAACATGGAAGTGCCGGCGTCGCACTGACGCCGCGCTACACTCGCGGGGAATGCCGGCCCCCGTCACCACGATCACGATTCATCGCGGTATCACCGTCGTGATGCTGATGCTCGTCACGATCGCCATCGTGATCCTCACGCTCTGGATGTCGGGAAAGAGCTATTCGAAGATCGATCCGGTACCGTTCGAGGACATCCGTCACCTCGCGCAGCGACTCGAGCATCGCCAGATCCCGACGCAGATCCTCGCCGTGATCATCGTCCCGATCGTCGCCAACATCCTGCTGTTCGTGCCGTGGGGATTTCTCCTGTTCCTCGCGCTGCACACGGAAGAACGTCCGACCGTGCAGATCTATGTACTGACGGTGCTGCTCGGACTGACATTCACGCTCGGCATCGAGGCGTATCAATACTTTCTCCCGTCGCGCGTTGCCGACATCAATGACGTCATCTACAACACCAGCGGAACTCTTCTCGGCGCGATGCTCGGTCATCTGCGCGAAAGGGTTCGCTTCGAGTTCGACTAAATGCGAATTGCTTTGACCCGAGCCATCTCCCCCACCATCGACCACGCCGAGCTGACGCACGTCGCGCGCGTACCGATCGACCTCGCGCGCGCCGAGGAGCAGCACGCCGCGTACGAACGATTGCTCGCAGAGCTTGGATGCACGGTGCGGCGAATCGATCCGGCGCCGGCGATGCCCGACGCGGTCTTCGTCGAAGACACCGCGATCGTCGTCGACGAACTGGCGATCATCACGCGCCCGGGCGCGGAGTCGCGACGCAACGAAATCGAGTCGATGGCTGCAGTGCTCGGCGACTATCGCCCGCTCGCGTACATCAAAGAACCGGCCACGATCGACGGCGGCGACGTGCTGCACATCGGCAAGCGGCTGTGGGTCGGTGAGTCGGCGCGCAGCAGCAGCGACGCGGTCACGCAACTTCGCGCGCTCCTTCCCGGCTACGCGATCGAATCAGTCCCGTTGCGCGACGCGCTGCATCTCAAAACCGCCGTGACGTACGCCGGCAACAACACGCTGATCATCAATCCGGCGTGGGTCGATCCATTAGAAGGCTTCGACATCATCGAGGTCGATCCATCCGAACCGTTCGCCGCCAACGTGTTGACCATCGGCACGACCGTCGTCTGCTCCGCCGCCTTTCCGCGAACCGCTCAGCGCCTGCGCGAACGCGGCTTCGACGTGCGAGTGATCGACGCCGGCGAGCTCGCGAAAGCGGAGGGCGGATTGACCTGCTGCAGCGTTGTGTTCGAGGCATGAGGTGGCTTTGCACACAAAGTAGCTGCTGCACATAAAGTCTAAGGCCTGCACATAAAGTAGCCGAGAAGGTGCCTCAGAACGGCGCCTTCTCAGCATTTCTCCGCTCGCTGGCCTCCCACGACGGCAGCGGCACGAGACGCGGAGATTTTCAACATTTGAACTTCTCCTCCGTTCCGTTACGGTTTCGAGAGATCCCAGTAGACGTGGTAGTCGTAACCGATCAAATCAACTCGCCGGAACCCCTTCGCCCGGATCTCGTCAATCAGGGTGCCTTTCTGAAACGCCCGCGCTCGCACTGCGCCCATCAAGACGTATCTGAGCGTGATCCGGTCGGCCATCTTTCCGCTCACTTCTACTCCGATGTCCTCTTTCCCATCCAGGAAGTAGTCACGCAGGTGAATCGCATATGCGCGACGTTCATCAACTTCGCGTTCTCTAGCCGCGAGCGCAGCTCGGACCGGAGCCATCAGCTCATATTGCTTTTCCAAGTCCTTCACAGGCTTTTCGAAACGCGCCAAGACTTCGGGTGTGGCTCCGTCGCGCTTCGCGGAATCGAAGGCTGCTCGGCTCGGAGCGGCTTCGCCCGCACGGATGGCCCGGCGCAGAACATCGAGATGAGCCGAAGCGCATCGTTGGCTGAACTCTGAACTAGCGGAGTATGCGGAGTCCTTGTTCTTGATGTCGTCGCAAAGAGCCGCCACTTGCCGGAGTGGCGCGGAGGCTGGCATCAATGACAGTTGCTTCTTCGATCGGGCGAGGTGGAGCGCGTTCAGCGTTGCATCCGCGCTTTTGGCTTCTGCATTCGTTGCCCCCTCCAACCTTTGGCGGCTCTCCATCTGTGAGGAACTCGCGAAAGCTACGATCAGAATGACGGCAAGGATGAAAATCATTGCCCCAACGACGCGAGCGGTCAGCGCCTTCCGAGCGTAGGCGACCCCAACGCCGATGACGACGATGAGCAACAACATCGAGACGCATCCCATGGGCTCAGCTCCCTGATTGTTTCGGGGCGAGCATTTTATAGAGTACGTAAGTCAAAAGCGACATCGACGCATGCGGCGACTCCTAGCATCGGTCGTCAATGGGCGCTTCAATCCTCTCGCTGATCGGTCAGGCGGTGAAGGAGATCAGGCTGGCGCGCGGAATGACGCAGCAACAACTCGCGGACCTCTGCGAGATGCACCGCACGTTCATCATCGCGGTCGAGAAAGGGCGGCAGAACGCCTCGACGCTGACGCTGCTGAGGATCGCCGCAGCGCTGGACGTGCTGCCCTCAGAACTGTTTCGCGCCTGCACCAAACAGAAGATGCGCGCTCTCTAGCCGTCGACCTCGCCGCACAAACGAGCCATAAAGTAACTTAAGTGCTTTAGACTGAATGACTTGCGGCTTGCGCGGCTTGACGCTCCTGTGAGACCATCCTTTCGAGCGGCGCGTCCGAGCGGTCGCGCGAGAAACGCGAGGAGCACTTCCCATGAGCATTTAATGCAGCAGAAACAGCGAAACCCCGCCGACGGGTCGAATCGTCGCGGGGTTCCGTTGATCGCCGAAATCTGTCGGTGCCGGTCGGTCCAGCCGTCTAAAGTTGACCCAAACCGCTACCCCAACATCAACCCTCGTTTGCCGTCGTTTTGGCAGGATGGAAGGTTCAATGTCTAGAGAAATACTAGCACAGGAGAAGTGCGCCAGCAATCACGAACGTCGCTCGGTTCGAACGAGACGCGGCGAGCGAAAGATGCGGCGCAATCAGGCGAAGCGTGACCGAGGTTCCCGCACGGGCTGGCGTCGCCCGGCGTCGCGCCGGCAGCGCAGGTGAGGTCGCACTTCATGCGGGGCAGAGGCGCGCGTGATCGCGCCCTCTGCCCCGCTCACTTCTTCGCCTTCCGCTTCCTAGTCGGCGCAGCCGCATCCTTGCGGGGCCGATTCCAGAAGGGCGACTTGCACTTCGGGCAGACGGTCGGAACTTGGCTCGTCCGCCTTGGAGCCCACTCATGACTGCATCGTTCGCATCGGTATCCGCGCAGCGTTATCTCCGCCATGCCGCCGTTTTTATCACACCTACGAGTGATATACCAAAGGGTAAGAAGTGCTGGACAACATGCTTACTCTTACGTATATTACTAATAGGTAAGACGGAGGCACGAGATGACGACTCAGGAGCCACGCCAGCAGCGCGGATTGGAGATCGCGGCGACGCTGAACATTCAGCGGAAGGGCGACGCGTGGATCGTGCCGTCCCAGACGCTGGTCGGCCGCTACACGGTGACGCGCGATGAGCAGGGCTTCCGCTGCTCGTGCCCGGACTTCGAACTCCGACACTCGACATGCAAGCACGGCTACGCTGTGGAGTTCTATCTGAAGCGCGAAACCACCGTGGCTCCTGACGGGGAGACCGTGCTGACGGAGACGCGCGGCGTGCGGGTCACCTACCCGCAGAACTGGCCCGCGTACAACGCGGCGCAGACGGCGGAGAAGGAGTTGTTTTGCCACCTACTCCGCGATCTGTGCGCCGCCGTGCCGGAGCCGCCGCGCGGCATGGGCCGTCCGTCGGTGCCGCTCAGCGAGGCGCTGTTCGCCGCATGCTTCAAGGTCTACTCCGGCGTGAGCAGTCGCCGGTTCATGAGCGATCTGCGCGTCGCACACGAGAAGGGGTTCGTCACGCGTCCCTGGCACTTCAACACCGTCCTGAAGGTGATCGACGACCCGACGATCACGCCCCCCGTTCAGAAGCTAGTAGCGGCAAGCGCGGCGCCTCTGAAGTCAGTCGAGAGCGCGTTCGCCGTGGACTCCACCGGCTTCGGAACGCAGTGCTTCTACCGGCACTACAACGCGAAGTACGGGCACGATCAGTTCTCGCGGAACTACGTCAAACTTCACGCGCTGATCGGAACGAAGACCAACGTGATCGTGGCGGCGACCGTGACCGATCGCGACTATCACGACTACCCGGCGTTCCGCCCGCTGATCGAGGTCGGAGCGCAGACCTTCGACATGAAGGAAGTCAGTGCCGACAAGGCGTACAGCGGACGGAGCAACATCGAAGCGGTAGTCGCGATCGGGGCAGAGCCGTTCATTCCGTTCCGCTCCAACGCGCGCGACGACGCGACCTCGCCGCTCTGGTCGAAGTTGTTCCACTTGTACAACTACCGAGCGGACGAGTTTCTCCCGCACTACCACCGGAGAAGCAACGCCGAGAGCACCTTCTCGATGATGAAGCGCGTCTTCACCGAGACGCTCCGGTCGAAGACGACGGACGCACAGACTAACGAACTTCTGCTGATGGTCGTCGCCCACAACATTCGGGTCTTGATTCACTCCATCTTCGAGCTCGGGGTGACGATCCCCGGTCTCTCAACCTGCACACAAAGTGCGATGGCTGCATACAATGCCGCTTAGAAACGCGACTTTAGGTGCAAAGCCGCATGAGGTATGAGTAACGAGGCATGAGTAACACCGCCTTTACTCATACCTCGTACCTCATGCCTCATGCCCTCCCCCGTATACTTCGCCCATGCTCAACGAGGTGAAAGCGATCGAGCCGACGCTCAAGCAGATCCTTTACGGCTGCGTCGAGCACGTGCAGGCGACGAAAGCGGCGCTGTTCATCTCCGCGTCGCACGACCTCAACGAAAAGGTCTACGAGCTCGTCACCAGCTATCAGTACAACGATTCAACGCGGCGCATCGTGAAGGGAACCGACGATCTCGTCGATCGTCTCGCCGTGAAGCGCAACGCGTTCTACGTCAACGGCCTCGGCACCGATCAGCGTTTCTCCGAAATCCTTTTTCGCCAGGGAACGGATCGCATCCTTGCCACCCCTCTTTTTTCGCGCGGACGGCTCGTCGGCTTCATCGACATGCGCGACAAAGCGGGACGCAAACCGTTCGATGCGCCCGACGTCGAAGCGGCGCGGAAGATCGCTGACGAGGTGCTCGCGGTCCTGAGCGCGAAGAACCTCTTCGGCGTCGGACCGGTGGCACTCGCGGACGCGCCGCCGCAGCGCGTTGCGCCATCGAACATCGATGCGCATTACATCGCATCGACGGCGGCGCCGAGCACAATGGCGGCGACCAGCCCGCACGAGCTCTCGCCGCAGGCGCTGAAAGCGATCGAGCAGGCGCGCGAGCTCCTCGCGAAACGCCAGCTCGCACACGCCGCGACCGCGAAACGCGTGCTGACCGAACACGACCTCGAAGTCGTCCGGTTGCTGCTTCCCGCCGCGATCGCTATCCCCGGCGCGGTCCTCGCCTGCTTCTCCGCCGCGGGACACGTCAACAATCCGCAGGCGATCGTCGCCATCGCCACCGTCACCGAAGACGCGCTCGATCTGCTGCAGGATCATCTGCAGGCGTGGCTGAAGAAAACGCATCAGCCGGCGATCACCACGCGGCCGCAGGTCGTCTATCCGTTCGGCGTGCAGGTCGTGCCGGTCAGCGCCGCCGGAGTCTCGACCATCCTCAGCGCGCCGGTCAACGCGCAATCGGTCGAAGGACTCGTGCTCACGGTCGCATTCGAACGAACGCCGGAAGCGCAGGCGCAACGCGCGATGCATATCTTCCTCCGCCAGGTCGAACAGTCGGTCGAATCGGCGATCGCCGCAAGCGGCGGACGCAACGATCGCCAGCTCATCGCGGAGAAACTTCTCGAGCCCGACTTTCAGCGCTATCCCGAGCTCGTCGATCATTCGCGACAGGTGTCGGTGATGGCGCAGCGTCTCGCCATCGCGATGGAGCTCGCGCCGCCGCAGGTCGAGACCGTGCGGCTGGCGGGACTCGTTCACGACGTCGGCCTTCGTCTGCTCGATTACGAGCGTTTGTACAAACGTCCGAACCTCACCGCCGAAGAGATGAAGGGGCTCGCCGAACATCCGATCGTCGGCGCGGCACTTGTCGAGCCGCTCCTCGGCAACGAAGTCGCGCAGGCGGTGCTTCGTCATCACGAGCGGGTCGATGGCCGCGGCTATCCGAGCCGCATGACCGGCCAGGCGATTCCGATCGCGTCGCGCATCATCCAGGTTTGCGATGCCTGGATCGCGATGACGTCGACGCACTCGTATCAGATCCCGGTGTCACGCGATCAGGCCGCAACGAAACTTCGCGAAGGTGCCGGCAGCCAGTTCGATGAAACCGTCGTGACGACGTTCCTCCGCTCGCTCGCGCAGATCGGAGCGTAATCGGAGGGATGAAGGCTGAAGGATGAAGGATGAAAAACCCGGGCTGACCTTCATCCTTCATCCTTCATCCTTTCACGCTGACTCGCCATGCAGTCGCTGACCTCCAACGACTCCTCCGTCATCGCCAACATCCGCGCCATGCCGCCTGCCGCATGGGTGCTGTTCGGCGGCAGTTTCGTGAATCGGTTCGGCACGTTCGTGATGCCGTTCCTGATTCTCTACCTGACGCGCAACGGCTACTCGGTCGCGCAGGCCGGTTTCGCAATCGGCGCGTACGGCGCCGGCCATCTCGTCGCTTCATTCCTCGGCGGACATCTCGCCGATCGCATCGGCCGCCGCAACACCATCGCACTCTCGATGTTTTCGTCGGCAGCCGCGATGCTGGCGCTGTCGCAGGCGCGCGGCTTCGTGATGATCGTCATCATCACTTCCATCGTCGGCGTCACGACCGAGCTCTATCGTCCCGCCAGCCACGCGCTCCTCGGCGATCTCGTCACGCCCGACCAGCGCGTCACCGCATTCGGGCTCTATCGTTTCGCCGTCAACCTCGGCATCGCCGCAGGACCGGCCACCGCCGGCTTCCTCGCCGAGCGCTCGTTCCTCTGGCTCTTCGTCGGCGACGCCGTCACGTCGCTCGGCTACGGCCTCATCGCGCTGCTCTTTCTGCCGCACGGATTGCGCGGCGCACGCGCCGAGGAACGATTCGGCGAAGCGATCATCGTGGCGTCGCGCGATCGGCGCTACGTCACGTTCCTCGCCGCGACGCTCTGCGTCACGCTCGTCGATTTTCAGATGGGCTCGACGTTCGCGCTCTACGTGCAGTCGCAGGGATTCTCAACCGCCAGGTACGGGATGCTGATCTCCTTCAACGGACTGATGATCATCGCGCTCGAGCTCTTCATCACGTCGTGGACGCAACGCATGCCGCCGCGTACCGTCATCGCCATCGGTTACTTTCTCTCGTGTCTCGGTTTCGCGTTGACCGGACTCGCGCACAGCTTCGCCGCGATCGCCGCAACCGTCATCGTCTGGACGCTCGGCGAGATGATCTCGTCGCCGATGGCCGGCGCGTACGCGACGCATCTTGCGCCGGAGCAATATCGCGGACGCTACATGGGATTGCTCGTCCTGATGTGGTCTCTCGGAATGATGCTTGGTCCGCCGCTCGGCACACTCGCTTACCAGCATCACGCGACGCTGCTCTGGACGGCCTGCGGCGTCCTCGGCGTCATCTCCGCCGCGCTCGCACTCTATTCGCCAAAAGTTGAAACGAGGTCGACATGAAACGAATCGCTGCACTCATCGCAACGCTCTTCATCGCAACGGCCGCACTCGCGGCCAGCACCGAGATTCCGGTGACGTACTACCGATTGCCGAACGGACTCAAGGTCGTGATCTCGGAGTCGCGCGTCGCGCCGGTGGCGACCGTCGCCGTCTACTACGGCATCGGCTTCCGCGTCGAACCGCAGGGACGCACCGGCTTCGCGCATCTCTTCGAGCACATGATGTTTCAGGGCTCCGCGAACGTGAAGAAGTTCGAGCACGCGAAGCTCGTCGAAGCGGCCGGCGGTCAGCTCAACGGCTCGACGCGACTCGATCTGACGAACTATTACGAGACGCTGCCGGCGGAGAGCGTCGAGACCGCGCTCTGGCTGGAAGCCGATCGGATGCGATCGCTCGACGTCAGCGAAGAGAACCTGAAGAACCAGCAGAACGTCGTCAGCGAAGAAGTGCGGAACAACGTGCTCAATCAGCCGTACGCGCTCTTCGAGTGGCTCGACCTCTGGCAAAACGCCAATCAAAACTGGTTCAACGCGCACAACTTCTACGGCGATCTGAAGGAGATCGAAGCGGCGAAGATCGACGACGTGCGCCAGTTCTTCCGCTCGTACTACGCGCCGAACAACGCAGTGCTCGTCGTCACCGGCGACGTCGACGTCGCCGCGACGCGCGCCGCGATCGAGAAGTACTTCGGCGATATCCCGCTTCAGTCGGTGCCGGAGCGGCCCGACATTTCGGAAGGAGCGCAGGAATCGGAGAAGCGGATCAAACAGACCGACAAGCTCGCGAACGTTCCGGCGTTCGCGTTCGGCTATCACCTTCCCGATCAGGAGTCGGCCGATTACGCGCCGATGGCGCTGCTCAATCTCGTGCTGCAGGGCGATGAGGGATCGCGTTTCTATCAGCGCCTCGTGAAGGACAAAGCGATCTCGCTCGACTGGAACGGCGGCATCAACTTCGAGCTCGGCAACGAATTCGATTACGACGGGCCGATGCTGATGGCGTCGCGGACGACGTACAAACCGGGACACAGCGGCGACGAGATTCTGAAAGAGGTCGATGCGGTCGCGCACGACATCATCGAAAAGGGAGTGACCGCCAAAGAACTCGCGGATGCGAAGGTCCGCTTCCGCGCGAACTGGTACGACCAGCTCGAAACGAGTTTCGGCCGCGCGAATCTGCTGGCTTCATTCGCTCTCTTCCGCGACGACCCGCGAAGGATCAACACCGTGCTCGAAACGTATGACAACGTGACCGCCGATCAACTCCAGGCGGCGGCGAAGAAATATCTCGTCCCGCAAAATCGAACGAGCATCGATCGCGTCCCTGCGGAGGTGGCGAAATGAAACGCGTCATCGCAACACTGCTGATGCTCGTCGCCACGTCGCTGCAAGCGGAACAGAAAACGCCGCCCCCGCCCGCTGCGCCGCGCGCGACGGAATGGCCGAAAATCACGGAGCGAAAGCTCGACAACGGACTGACGGTCGTCCTCGTGCCGTTGCACAACGTGCCGAAAGTCACCGCGCTGCTGACGTTCATGAGCGGCAACGGCTTCGCGTATCGCGAACATCCCGGCATCGCGCAGCTCGCCGCACGCGTCGCGACCGAGGGAACGACGACGCGCTCGAGCCGTCAGGTACGCGAAGCTTTGCGCGCCATCGGTGGCTCGCTCAGCGCAGCGTCCGACGCCGACGCGACGACGTTCGATGCGACGTCGCTCTCCGAATTCACACCGCGTCTCTTCGATCTGATCGCCGACGTCGCACGCCATCCATCATTCCCAAAGAGCGAAGTCGATCTCGCCAAAACCAACCTCGCCTCGGAGATCGCTGAGCAGCGCTCATCGCCCGACTTCCTCGTCGACGAACGGATGCGCAAAGCGCTCTTCGGCGCACATCCGTATTCGTTCGTCACCGCGGAGCCCGACGCGATCGCGAAGCTGACACGCGAACAGCTGCAGTCGTTCGCCGCGACCCGCTACGTGCCGAACGACGCGCACCTGATCGTCGTCGGCGACATCGAGGTCGATCGCACGCTCGCCGAGGTGAAGAAAGCATTCGGCGACTGGAAGAAAGTCGAGCGGACTGCCGACGCATCGACGCCGTTCCCGAAGCGCGACAAGCGGCAGATCTTTTTCGTCGACCGTCCCGACTCGGTGCAGTCCATCGTCCGCATCGCCGCACTCGCACCGCCGCGCAAAAGCGCCGATTACATCCCGCTCCGCGTCGCCTCCACGATCCTCGGCGGCGCCTTCTACTCGCGCCTCAATCGCAACATCCGCGAGGCCAAGGGCTACAGCTACTCGCCATACAGCGCCGCCCAACTGCAACGACGCGCCGGCACGTTCTTCGCGGAATCCGCGGTGCGCAATGAAGTGACCGGATCGACGATCCTCGAAATGCTCTACGAGCTCGATCGCATGCGCATCGAAGCCGTGACCGACGAAGAGCTGACCTCCGCGAAGCGCTACACCATCGGCTCAACGGAAGTAGAGCTGGAAACGCAGGCCGGCTCGCCAACCGCATCGCGACCATCTACACGTACGACCTTCCACGCGATTTCCTGGAAACCTTCCACGGCAAAGTCGACGCCCTCACCGCCGCCGACATCCGCAAAGCCGCCGCCAAATACTTCGACACCTATCGCGCCGCCATCGTCATCGTCGGCGACTGGGCGAAAGTGAAGGAGCAGGTGGAACCGTTCGGAGAGGTGACGGTGGTCAAGTAGTTAGCGGCGTTAGCGGAGGATTGGCGTCCAGCCTGGGCTCAGCGTCGCGACGACCCTTCCGGAGAGAAGCGTCACACCATCCGTCTGCCAGATTGCAATCCGGTTGTCGTTGACGTTCTGCATGAGGATGTCGTGGCGTCCGTCGCCGTCGTAATCGGCAGCGCCGACCACTTTCCAGCCGGCGACCGGCGTCGCAATCACATGTTCGGTATCGAGCACGCCCGACGCAGAGAGAGTCCAGACGGCGACCGCGTTTGTCGCGTCGTTCTGCACGACGAGCTCCGCGACACCGTCGCGCGTAAAGTCGCCTGCGCCCTTCACTTTCCAGTCTGCTGAAGGCGTTGCCACGACGACGTCCGACGTAATCGTCGAACCGCTCACGAGCCAGCGCGAAACACTGCCGGTCGTACTGTTCTGAAGCACAACACCGGCGCTGCCGCCGAAACTCGCAGCCGTAATGACCTTCAGATCGGCGGGCGGATTCGCCAGCACGCGGCCTGCGACGAGCGTTGCACCGTTCATTTCCCACTGAGCGACAGCGCCAGCCGGGTTTTGCAGAATCAGATCGGCCTTGTCGTCCGAAGTGAAATCGAACGCCGCAGCGACTCGCCAATCCGTAGCTGTTGAAGGCAACGCTAATCCGGAAAGGATCGTCAATCCATTCATCCGCCAAACGGCCGTAGCGCGCGTCGCAGAGTTTCTGAGAACGAGATCCGATTTGCCGTCGCCATCGAGATCGCCGACAGCGGCAACTTTCCAGTCGGCAGCAGGAGTGGCAATGGTGTTCGTCGCCAGGATCGTCGAACCATTCAGCAGCCAACCCGCAACCGCGTTGCTGCTGCTGTGCTGAAACACGACGTCGGCGGTCGCGTCTCCGTTCAAATCACCCTTCGTCTTCGATCGCGGCAGGACGAGGTGTGGGAGCGGATAGGAGGAGCTGGTCTGGAATTGCGGGGTGCCATCGTAGACGGCCACTATGCTGTAACTGCCTTCGGTAAGTGCCGCCGTGGTGAGTCGCGCGAGGCCGCCAATTACCGCCACAGTACCGAGAACATTGCCGCCGTCTTTGAATTGAACGTTTCCACCGAGAGGCGGCGGGTAAACATTCGCGGTAAAAGTCACCGCGTAATTCTCATGCGACGGAGATGTCGAGGCGCTTAACCCCGTAGTCGTCGGAACCGGATCGATGATCTGCACTACAGCAGCAGACGTGCTGTTACGAAAGTAGGGAGCGCCGCTGTAAGCCGCGGTAATCGAGTGCGAGCCGGGCAGGAGCGACGTCGTCGTAAATGAAGCGCAACCGTTGCTTGCGACGGGAACCGTCGAAAGGACCGTGGTGCCATCTCGAAAGGTAAGAGTGCCGCTGTCGGCCGCTGGCTGAACGCAGGCTTTCAGCGTTACCTGAGCGCCGTATGCGGCACTCGACAGTGGCCAGTCAACGGTAGTAGTCGTTGCGACCGGTACCGGCACCGGGAGCCTGAAAAGAGTGCCTTTCCCGCCCGGACCACCCTCCCCGGTCGTCCCGTAGAGATATCCTCCGCTCAGGAACAACGCGGTGTTCGGATGCTTTCCGTTCGTGCCGTCGAATGTTGCTACGATCGAAAACAGTCCGGTCGACGGCTCGAATCTGTAAACACTGCCGTTATTGTTTACGCCGCCGTTGGACACGCCATAAAGAAATGTGTCAGCGACGATGACGCCGGAAGCCAGGCCCTCCACCGGCGACGGATACACCGTCGACTGACCTGTCGTCAGATTCACCCTGTACAGGGAAGAGCCTGTATTTGTTCCGAACAGATCGCCAGCGAACTCGACTACAGGCGAATACAAAAAGATGGGACCGGGCACGGAAAACGTCGTAACCACGCCGCTTGGCGGATAGTATTTATATACCGTTCCGTTTCCTCCACCCGGGCCGCCATCCTCGGTAGTTCCGTACATGTAGTCGCCGACGGGGATCGGTGCGGCATGCGGACGATTTCCCTTCCCCGCGCCGAAGTCGGTTACGAGGGCGAACTGCTGGTCTCGCGTGTCGATTCTGTACAGCGAGCCCAGGCCGTTCACCCCGCCGCCGGACGTTGTGCCGTAGAGATAAGGTTCCACCGCAGTCGGGGCGGCGCCGGCAAAGGAGCCGTGAAGCGAGCTGAAGATCATGTATGCATTGCTGGCCGGATCCAGTCTGAAGAGAGAGGAGCCATTGATCGTCAGACCATACAAATACGACCCCGACGCCGTAAGGCCGCCGTTGGGGTAATACCCGTTTGAACCGTTGAAGGTAACGACAGTCGTCAACGCACCGCTCGATTGATCGATCTTATAAACCGTGCCGAGGTCATTTGCGCCTCCGGTACGGGTCACACCGTAGAGGGATGAGCCACTCAACATCAGCGGGCCGGAGGGCGTCGCTCCGTTTGTACCATCGAACGATGCAATGGTCGTCAGTCCGCCATTAACGGGAGGAACCTGCGCGTTGCTGCGAGCAGCAAACAGCGCAAGCGCCGTGGCGGCGAGCGCAACGACAGTGTTGATGCGAAACCTGGTTTCGTTGCGGACCTGAGTTCGAAACATAGCTCTGCTCTCTCCTGCTAAACGGTTGCGAGCAGAAACAGTCGCGCTCGGTAGACCTATGATTATTGGGACCTGCGAACGCGTAACAACGTCCGCCATCCAGAATTGCAGCTCAGCGCCGACGCGCTCGCCACCAGCGCCGCGTCACCGCGACCAGCACCGAGCCATAGAACAGGAAGATGACGACGGCGGACGCGAGCGCGACGGGGCCGCCGTGCATGACGATGAGGGCGATTCCGAAGATGATGGCCGGCAGGAAGATCAGCCAGAGGATCACTTCTGGTAGACCATGTCGTTCTTGAGATGGCGCAGCTTGAACTGCGTCGACAGCGAGATCAGCGACTCGCTGTGGCCGAGCAGCAGGTAACCGCCTTCGAGCAACCGGTTGTAGAAGTTGTTGACGACGACCCGCTTCGACTGATCGTCGAAATAGATGATCACGTTGCGGCAGAAAACGATGTCGAGGTTGCCGAGCAGCGAGACGCGCGCCTCGTCATAAAGATTGAGCCGTCCGAACTGCACGCGGTTGCGCACTTCATCCTTCACACGCCAGGAGCCGTCTGCATCGCGGTTGAAATACCTCTCGCGCAGCTCCGGCGTCGTGGCGCGAAACGCGCTCTCGCGATACTGCCCTTTGCGCGCCTTCGCGAGGACCTGCTGATTGATGTCGCTCGCGAAAATCTCGAACGTGGCGTGGTTGTAATGTCCCGCCTCCGACAACAGCATCGCGATCGAATACGGCTCCTCGCCTGACGAACATCCGGCCGACCAGATGCGAATCTTCTTCATCGACTTCTTCGCGAGGATGTCGGGAACGATCTCCTCGATGAACGCGGTCAGCTGCGCCGGCTCGCGGAAGAAATACGTTTCGTTGGTCGTGACCAGATCGTAGATGTGATCGAACTCCGCATCGGCGCGCGGATCGTACTGGAGGAAGTAGAAGTACTTCTGGAACGACTCGAAATTCAGCTCGCGGGCGCGCGGCGAAAGGCGCTTCTGCAGCAGGTATTTCGTCGTGTCACTGAAGTACATCCCTGTGCGCTTGTAAATCTGGTCCCGCAGCTGCCGGAACACATCGTCCGGCAGGTCGAGATGATGATTCAGCGACAGGTTGAACGTGCTCATGTCAAAGGCTGAGGGATGAAGGATGAAGGCTGAAGAAAACCGCAGCGTTCATCCTTCAGCCTTCATCCTTCATCCTTTCTCACTCATGGCGGCAAGAATCGCCGCAATGACGACTTCTCTCCTGCTGTCTGCAGTTCGCCACGCCTGTTCGAGCAGGTCGCGGTAGAGCTGCTTGTGTTTCACGAAGACCTCAGAGACATCGTCGAGAATGGCGGGGTTCTCGAGAGCGCGGAACAGATGCGGGAACGACGAGCGGTCGGCGATTTTGTCGAGAGCGAGCACCGCCGACTGCTGCACGTAGGTATCGGAGTCTTCGAGCGCTCGGTGCAGCGCTTCGAGTGCGTAACGATCGCCGCGATTTCCGAGTGAGGTCGCGGCGGCGGCGCGAATGCGCCAGTCTTCATCATCGAGCGAATGACAGATCCGCTCGAACACATCGTTGCCCGGGATCCGCGCCAGCGCGAGCAGCGCCGCACGCTGAATCTCGAGATCGCTTTCTCCGAGGCAGCTGAAGAGGATGTCCTTCACCGCCGACTCTTCCGACTTGCCGAGCGCTTCGATGACGGCGATGCGCACCGGCGGCAGGTCGTGCTCCAGGTGACGCATCAGCGGCTGGATGCCGTCGTGATGGCGATACTCGCCGAGCGCCTGCGCGGCGGCGGTACGAATCCAGATGTCGGTGTCTTCCAGCGATGCGATGAGCGGCTCCAGCCCCTTCTCCGGCCGCAGCCTCACGATCGCGTTGATCGCCGCGAGCCGCACCGCCGTCGATTCATCGGCGAGCGAAAGCACGAGCTGATCGGCGAAACGTTCCTCGCCGAATTTCCCCATCAGCGAGATCGCCTTCTGGCGAATGACTTCGTCGCTGTCCTTCGACGCGAGCAGCAGCTCGTCGTGATACCCCTCGCCCTGAATGTTGACGAAGACCGAGAGCGAGTTGAGCTTCATCGGCACCGACGCCGCCTGCAACATCCTCCGTATCTTCGCCAGCACTTCCTGCTTGACCTCGGGATACGCGCCGACGAGCGCGGAGATCGCGTTGACGGCCGCCTGTTGCGACGCAACGTCACTGTCGTCGAGCTTCGCGAGCAGGTAATCGATCGACGACGGATCCAGGATCTCGCCGAGCGTCTCGATGCCGAGCCGGCGAATCATCGGATTGTGATGATCGAGGAACGGGAGAATGCTCGGAATCGAATCGGCGGTCGCGACGACGTTGATGACACGCAGCAGCAGCGCCACGATCTCGTCTTCATCCGCGTTGCGCAGCGTGTCGAGAATCGCCGGCACGGCGCCCTTGCCGAAGTCGATCAATCCCTGCGCCGCGACTTCCGACGTTTCCGGCTGCTCGAGATACTGCATCAGCACCGGAAGCGCACGCTCATCGCCGGACCAGCCGAGGAACTTCAGGATGAAGTTTTTCACTTCGCGCTTCGGTGTCGTGTGCAGATGCTCGATCAGCGGCGGGATCTTCGATGCCGGGAAGGCTTCGCGGAACTTTCGCTGAATCAGCAGGCGCTCCGACTGTTCGACGATGCGCGGCTTGTTCGCTTCGGCGATGCGCACGAGCGCGCGCAACGCGGTCAGGTTCAGCTTCTCTTCGTCGGCGATGATCTTCAGCAGGAACGCGACGGTGCCGACGTCGGCGATCTTGCCGACCGCTTCGAGCACCGGCTTGCGCAGCGATTTCTCCGCGTAGAGCGGGAGGATCGCCGGCAGCGCGGAACGATCGCCGATCTCGCCGAGCGCTTCGACGACGTGAAACTTCAGCCAGAGATCGTCGCGCTGCAGCGCGCGCATCAGATGCGGCAGCGCGCCGGCGTCGCGATATTTGCCGAGCGACGAGACGATCGATGAGGCGACGTTGATGTCCGGCTCGGTCTCGAGCAGTTTCAGCAGCACGTCGTAGGAGTGGTCGTTGCGGAGATCGCCGAGGAGGTTGACGAGCGAGAGGCGGACATCGACGTCCTGTTCGTTCTGCAGCCGCGACACGATCGGCTCGATGGCCGGCTCGCCGATGCGGATCAGCGCTTCGGTGGCGGAGTTGCGCTTGCCGGCGTTCTCCGGATCGGCGAGCGAATTGATGAGACCTGTGACGACTTCGCTGCGCGCGTCGCGCACGAATCCGTCGACGATCGTCTTTCGGACGCGCCAGTCCTTGTCGCCGAGGAGCTCGAACATCAGCGCGTAGTCGCGCTCATCGTCGAGCGCGTGCGACACGAGGTAGGCGGCTTTCTGTCGTGCGTCGGGATCGCTCGAACGGGCCTGCTGAATCAGTTGCGGGTCTGCACTCATTGTTTCCCTTGCCGGGACGTCACTGCGCGGCGGCCCGCTGTAACTCCTCGCGCTTCATGTTCACGAACTGCTGGAGTGTTTCGTTGAAGATCTCGGTGTCCTGGCGGACGCGGAATGGCACGCGCGATTCGTAGTACTGCCGTCCCTCTTCGATCTCCTCTTTCAGGACATCGAAGAAATTGTTCTCGCGGATTCCGCGCTCCACCTTCGCAGCGTTGTAGATGACGATGTCGGAGAGGATCAGCCGCGCAAGGCGGCGCGCTTCGTCGTACTCGCGAGGCTCGATCGGACTTTCGATCGTCGAGCCAACCTGGGGAAAGAGCTTGCGGATGATCGAGCGAAACTCTTTCTCCGGGATCTGCTCTTCGATGTATTCGTCAGCGCCGTAGAGGTTCGTCGGATTGGCGCGGAAGCGGTTCGCGCGGAAGAGCGCACCGATGAGGATCACGCGCGTATTGGTCAGCGTCGGATCGGCTTTGATCTCTTCCGACACTTCGACGCCGAGCTTTCCTTTCAGATAGACGTTGACGATGACGAGCTCCGCGCGCGTTTTGCGGACGAACTCGAGCGTCGGATCTCCGGTCTCGAAGTATTCGACGGTGAAGCCGAGGCGGCGAAGATGCTCGCCGAGGAACTGGCGGAAGGGACGCGGCTCATCGGCGACGGCGGCGACGCGCTGCGGACTCTGCTTCGGTGTGGCAGCCGGCGCGGACTGTACCGCGGGCGAAGCGCCCGCAGCCACACTGGAAGCGCCGGCGGCTACAGGTTGCGGCTTGAGCACCATCTGGTTTCCGCACGACGGGCATGCGACGCGGACGGCGCGCGTGAGCGGCAGCTCCAGCGCCGCGCGAAACTTCGAGCCACACTGCTTACAGGTTAGTTCCATAGGAAGGAGCTCGGGCGTCGAGTAGCTTGTCCAAATCGACGAGGATCGTCAACGCATTTGCGTGACGGAAGACGCCGCGGATGGCGTCGCGCTGTTCGCTGGTATGGACGACGGGGTGCGGTTCGATGGTGGCGCGCTCGATTTTGACGACGCGCGAAACGTGATCGACTTCGAAACCGAGGGTCTCGCCGCCGTACTCGACGACGACGATGCGCGCGTCGACGTTCTCCTCGCCGGCGGGCGGATGACGGAGCCGGCGGCGGACGTCCATCACGGTGACGATGGTGCCGCGCAGCGAGATGATGCCGACGATCGCCGCGTCGGCGTTCGGGATGCGCGTGACGGGACGCGGCGTGACGATCTCGACGATCCGTTCGATCTCGACGGCGTATTGTTCGCCGGCGATTCGGAAGGCCAGGAGCTCGAGGATTTCGCCGTCGGTCGTTTCGGTGCTGGTGAAGTCGAGCTCTCTTCTTCGGCCGGCTTCTTCTTTGAACTTTGCGAGCTTGTCGGTGGTCGGGAGCGAGTCCTGAGTCCTTAGTCCTGAGTCCTTAGTGCTCGACGACCGGGGTTCAGGACTGAGGACTGAGGACTGAGGACTGAGTGGCTCCGCCGGTGTTTCGACGTGCGACGTTTCCACGACCGGCTCTTCGCCCGTGATCTTCTTTTTGATCTTCTTCCGGATCTTGACCAGATCAACCATGCGGCTGTTCCATCCGGTGCTCGCGTGCCGCGGAGACGATTCTCGTCGTGTCGATGCTTTCCGCGTCTTCGCCGAATGCATCGAGCAACGCGGTCGTCGCGAGTGTGTTGATCAGTCGCGGGATGCCGCCGCTGAGGGCGTGCATTTCCGCCATCGCTTCGGCGCTGAACGGATTGCGCTTCCCGCCGGCGACGCGGATTCGGTGCTCGACGTACCGGCAGGTCTCCTCGGCGGACAAAGGACCGAGAGCATAGCGCATCCCGATCCGCTGCCGGAGCGGCGCATACGCCTGCCGGTCCAGCCGCAGATCGAGCTCCGGCTGGCCGATCAGAATCACCGACAACAGGTTCTGATCGTCGAGCTGAAAGTTCGTCAGCAGGCGGATCTCATCGAACGTCGCTTTCGTCGGGATCAGCTGCGCCTCATCGATGATCAGCACCGGCTCGCGCCCTTCTTCGTACAGCGCGTAAAGCTTCGTGTGAATCTGATCGAGCACGTCGTTGCGAAAACGCGCCGGCTCGATTCCGAGTCCGATGGCGACGGCGCGAAGAAGCTGCGTCGGCGACAGTCGCGGATTGATCAGCAGCACGACCGGACGCGCTTCGCCGATCCGATCGATCAGCGCACGCGACAGCGTCGTCTTGCCGGAACCGATGTCGCCAACGAGCAGCGCGAGCTCTTTTTCATCGACCGCGTATTCGAGCCGCGCCAGCGCTTCACGATGCTGATCGGACTCGTAAAGAAATGACGGATCGGGCGTCTTGCCGAAGGGTTTGCTCGTCAGGCCGAAATGTTCTTCGAACATGCGCGTCAGTTCACCGCGTGCGCCCGCGCTTCACGCGCGCGGCCTCCGAAGTGATCGATGAGCGAGCCGACGTCGACGACGAGGACGATCTCTCCTTCGCCGACTTCCGTCGCGCCGGCGATGCCGGGAATCGTCTTGAGCCGCTCACCGATCGACTTGATGACCACTTCCTGCTGACGCACGAGCGCGTCGACGAGGATGCCGGCGACCTTCTCACCGCTGCGCGTGACGACGACGAACCACTTCGTGTCGGGGCCGTGATCGCGTCCGTCTTCGAGATTGAAGGCGTCGGCGAGTCGAAGCAGCGGCAGCGTGAAATCGCGCAGCGTGAAGACTTCCTTCCGTTCGACGGTGCGGATGTGCTTCGAGTAAATGCGCAGCGACTCTTCGACCGACGTGAGCGGAATCGCGAAGTGCTCGCCGCCCGCTTCGACGACCAGCGCCTGAATGATCGCCAGCGTGATCGGCAGCATGATCCGGAACGTCGTTCCCTGGCCGATGGTCGACGTGACGTCGATCGTTCCCTTCAGCTCCTGAATGTTTTTCTTCACGACGTCGAGTCCGACGCCGCGGCCGGAGATCTCACTGACCGAGCTGGCGGTCGAGAATCCGGGCGTGAACATCAGCTCCAGCGCGCGCTGCTGATCGACGACTTCTTTGTCGCCGACGAGTCCTCGTTTCGCCGCGACTTTGCGAATGAGCTCGGGATCGATGCCGCGTCCGTCGTCGGTGACGTCGAGGACGACGGAGTTGCCCTGCTGATACGCGAGCAGCGTGACGCGACCGGCCACCGGCTTGCCGGCAGCGGCGCGCTCTTCCGCCGATTCGATACCGTGATCGATGGCGTTGCGGATGATGTGCATCAGCGGATCGGTCAGCTCCTCGACCATCATCTTGTCGAGCTCCGTATCTTCGCCGCGCAACACGAGCTCGAGCTCCTTGCCGAGCTCGCGCGCGACCTTGCGCACCGTGCGCGAGAGCTTCGAGTAGATCTGTCCGACCGGCACCATCCGCGTTTCGATGACCGATTTCTGCAGTTCGTTGAGCTTGCGATCGAGGTTGCGAGAGATCTTGGTCAGCTCGTGCGCGAGCATCCGCGACGCTTGCGCTTCGACGGAACGCGTCAGCGCTTCGAGCTGCGTCTTCTCGACGATCAGCTCGCCGACGATGTTCATGACGTGATCGAGCTTGCCGATGTCGACGCGCACCGTCTGCGACACCGATCGCAGCGATACTTCTTCCTCGACAGCCGCTTCCGGCATCGGCGCGATCTCGCTCGGCGCATGCGCACCGCCCGTTCCGGAAGGTTCGACTCTGCGCAGCGTGATCACTTTCGCTTCCGGCGCGAGCATCGCCGCCGCGGCGTCGTTGAGCGTCGAGCCGTAGAGCAGTCGGAAGGCGATCCCGCTGCCGCCGCTGGCGTCAAGTGCGGGAAGCGTCGAGATGACCTCGCCCGCTTCGTTCAGTGCACTCGTCAGCGCGCGCAGCTTTTCGTCGAAGTCGGAGAAGTCGAAGGTCTGCTCGATGGAGAGGATGTACTTGCCGGCGCGAACGTTTTCGAGCAGGCGATGCTCTTCGTATTCGGTGAGCGACTTTTTCGTCTGCTCGTCGAGCGTGAGATCGGCGAAGGGATCGTCGACTTTCTTCTGCGTCTGCGCGCTGATGGTCTGATGGATGCGGCGCGTCAGGCCGGTGATGTCGATCAGTCCGCCGAGCGAGGGATCGTTGATGGCGATGACGAGCCGGTTCAGCGAATCGATGGCGTCGTAGAGAAGATCGATGAGCTCGCGATTGATCTCGATCTTCCCCATCCGGAGGCGATCGAGCATGTCCTCGAGGTTGTGCGACAGCTCGGAGATCTCGGCGAATCCGAGCATCCCGGCCAGACCTTTGAGCGAGTGCACCTCGCGAAAGATCTTGTTGACGACTTCAGGCCGGACGTTCTTTCCCTGCGACTCGAACTCGACCAGATCGCGCGAGAGCGTGTCGAGGAGCTCTTCGGCTTCGCTGGTGAACTCCTCGCGGGCGCGATCGTCTTCCCGAGTCATCGCGCCAATTGTAAGTGGAGGAGTGGCGATCTCGACGCTTACGGCGCGGGGGCGCTCGGAGCAGTGGCAGCGAGGCGCGCGCGGCGGGCCGCTTCGAGGTTCTGCCTGCGAGCCGCGAGTGCCTGCGGCGACATCGTGCCAAGGATTATGTCGAGTTTCAGCGAACGACCTTCGCGGACGACACCGAGCGTGAGGTGATCTCCAGCACGTTGCTCGCCGAGAAAGAGCAGCAGCTCGAGCTCGTCGCCGAAATCGACGGACCGACCATTCATCGTCGTCACGATGTCACCGGCGCGGACGCCGGCTCGGTCGGACGGACCATCCGGAGCAACGCTCCGCACGTTCAACACTCGATGCCCTGACTTCGACGGCGCCGACCACGTGTACTGCATTCCCAGCCACCCCGGCGATGCCGCGCGCGGAGACGCTCCTGCCAACGCCATGATCAACACGATCACCGGCATCATGGAGTCGCCTCCTCGGTCGGCCGCGGATCGACGGTTTGTTCCGTGAGCGGATTGATCGTCACCTGCCTGCAGCGGCCATCGAGAACATGTTCCGCGCAAACGGTGTAGACGCCGGGCTCCAGATACGCAGCCCCTTCGTACAATCCGAATGGCGAGCCGGGCAGGAAGTACATGTTCAACGAGGCGAGCGTTCCTCCTCGACCAACGTACCCGCGGCTCCGCAGCCGCAACTTTCCTCCGCGCGGCTGAAGCACCAGCGTCGCCGGCGTGCTCGATTCCTGCCGGAGTTGCGCGACCAGCGCCGGGTACAACTGCGTCATCACGATGACCTGCAGCGGGCCGCGCCGCGGTGATGAATATTCGAAACGGCCTTCAACGTCGGTGAAAAGCAGAGTCCACGATTCGCCCCCATCGGCGGACACACGCACGACGGCTCCGCTCGCCGGCGCGCCGTTCGGTGTCATCACGATTGCGGAGACTTCATGCACGGGCTCCAGCTGGAGTTTGACCTCGGTCGTCTCACCCTTTGTAACGTGCGCCGGGCGTCCGGGCGCCGTTCCGCTGCGTCCTTCACCGTCAATGGCGTAGCTGCCTTCGTCGATTCCGATGAAATCGAACTTCCCATCGTCGTCTGTCATCTGCTGAGCAACCAGTCGTCCGTCCCGCATGACGTGGACGGCGGCCCTTTCCTCAGAGCCTTTCGCATCGACAACCGTTCCCTGGATGCGTCCGCCCGGAAGCGTGATTTCGATGGATGCAGGCGTCTCAGTCGCTTCAGGGACGTTGATGCTCTTTGCGCGGATGCGCGCGCCATCGGGACCGTGCGGATAGATCGTCGGAGTCCAGGAACCGGGACGTGGAAATGCTGCGTCGAACTCGCCGAGGGAGTTCGTCTTTGCGCTCACACTGCGGCCCGACTGCTGCGTGAAGCGGATCTCAGCCTCGAGCGGCGCATCACCAACACGCAGAACACCGCGCGTCATGATGCGGTGAATCGAGAGAGGAATCGTCGTCGTCGCGCCTTTCGACAGGTCGACGTCGAACCGTTCGAGGATGGCATCGCTCCGGTCTTTGACGACGGCTCGATAGTCATCAGCACGAAGACGCTCGGCGCGCCAGATGCCTTCGAGCGATGCAGCGTGACGAAGCGGCGGAGTCGCTTCACGCGCAAGCGGAATCCGCTCTTCCAGTTCGATCGTCCACGGCTTTCCATCGGAATCGACCGGTGGATCGAGGCGAACTTCCAGCGCCGCCCATGGAAGATGCCGGATCGCACGCGGCCACGTAAGACTTTCACCATCGCGAATGTTCACTACCGGCAGCAACACCGGCGAAAAACCTTCAACGCGCGACACAAGACGATATTCGCCGTCAGCGATCCCGGTAAGTTGAAAGAAACCGCGTCGATTCGTTCGTGCGAAAACTTCGCGCGGCAACGCATGGCCTTCTTCACCAGATGCCGTCGCGGCGGGAGCCAGAAGAAGTCGCGCACCTTCGAGCGGCTTTCCATCAGGTCCCTCGACCCAGCCGGAAAGACTGCCGCCGGGATGAAGAGCGCGCGGTTCGAGCGAGCGAACCTCACCGGCGCGGGCGATGACACCCCAGTAGTAAATCGGCGCGAGACCAGGAGTGGTCAGCCGCAAATCGAACGGCAGATCGGCCGGCCCGAGACAGTCCCACTTTCCATCGGCGTAACTGCAATCGAGGCGATGGCCGGACGCCGGTAACTGCGCGCGCTCGCCGGATGCCGGTAACGGAAAAGCCGTCGCTTCGATGCTCGCCGGGAACTTCACGCGACCAGGTTCGAACGCGCTCTGCAGGTGAGCCACCGGACGAAGAGCGAGGATCACATCGCCTTCGTGCGGCGTCGTGAGCTCCGCGGTCTCACTCCAGCATCCTGGCGCCGACACTCGGATCAGCACCGGATGACCATCCTTTACGACGACGGTCGCCGATCTCGCGCCGTCAGGAACGACGACGCGCGTTTCCTCGCCACCGTCGACATCGAGCGCGATGATGGTTGCGTGCGAAAGGCAGCCGCTGGCAGCGGGAACCGGCGCGATGCGCACGACTACGTCAGCTGCAAAGACGCCGGCCGGCAGCGCAAGCAGAAGGAAGAGCGTACGCCCGGTCATACCGAGTAGCAGTAATCCATCCTGCAATAGCACTCGCAGTAAAGATTGCCGTTACCCGGATCGGGCATGCAGTCGCAGTAACCGGTACATGTCGCTGCGGATGCCCAGTGTCCCGACAACCGGATCCAGCAGTCGGCCGTATCAACGCGGGTCCTGCATTCGTACAGCTGGCAATCTGCATTCACTGCGACTGCCGACGCGAGCAAACAGAGCGTCACCGCCAGAACACGCAGAGATCCTGACATCGCTCATTTCCTCCGACCACAAACATACGGACAGAAGCATCAGCCGTCAAGACACCTGTAAGTAGCTAACTACGTCACCTTCAGCAGCCGCCGCAACTTCTCGATCAGCTCGGCCGCCTGGAACGGCTTCACCAGATACTCCTCGGCGCCGAGGTTGGCGGCGCGGCGGCGGTCTTCGTCGCTCGATTCGGTGGAGATCACCATGATCGGGATCGTTTTGTAGACGGGGTGGTTCTTCAGAAAGCTCACCAGCTCCAGCCCGTTGATGTCGGGCATGTTGATGTCGGTGAGGATGGCGTCGAACGTGTGGTGCGGGAGCGTCTTCAGCGCTTCGAAACCGCTGGCCGCCTCGACGATATCGAGGTCGTACGCCTCCGTCCCACCTTCGATCACCGTGGTGAGATAGGCGCGCATCGATGTCGAATCTTCGACGACCAGGATCTTCATGTCAGGTCAGCGCCCTCCCGCCTTCTCCGCCGCGAATACGGCATTGCCGAACGCGTAGCCCGCCTGAGAAAGAAAAATCTCGAGTCCGGTGGTGTTGTCGATGGAAGCGCGATGTTCCGCGTTGTCGCCGTACAGGATACCAATGGTCCGACCGCCGTGCATGATCGGCAGCGCCACGACCTCCGTCGGCAATATCCCGCCGAGCTTTTCGATCAGCTCGACGTTCACCGCCGTCTTCCGCATCTTGCCGCGCTTCGCCTCGTTTCCATCGACGACTTCGCTCAGCAGCGACGGCATTTTGCGCGGGATGCGGATCGCCTTCACGCGGCCGTCCATCTCTACTTCGTCGCCGGTGATACCGAAGCCGCCCAGTCCCGTGAACTGCGCTTCGCCGACCATGAAGATCGCGCCGCGGTCGAGGTACTCGGCGGACAGACGAAGGATTGTCGCCGCCACCTGCCCGATGTCGTTCGGATTCGACAACTCATTGATCAACTGCTTGAGCACGGAGAAGCTCCGATCGAGACTCTCCTTCTCCGCCATGTCGTAGAAACGCTTGCCGGCGTCGGGATCGAAGCCGCCGGTGAACTGCTCCCATTGCTCGAAGGCGCGCTCGGCGAAAAGCACGAGCTCGTCGGCGAAGAGCGCGAGCTCCTCCTCGGCGAGTCCCGGCTGCAGACGCGCGGGCGATGGCTTGGTCAGATAGAGATCGGCGCCGGCGCGCAGCAGCGCGTGACGCCTGCGCAGATCGGCTTCGTTGTCGATGACGACGATCGGCAGCCGCGGATTGCGCTTCTTCAGACGCACCATCGTCTGCACGGACGGTCCGGCCCCATCGGGATGGAGATCGGCTTCGGTCAGCTCGAGGAACGTGACGAAGAAACTGTTCGAGCGCATCAGCTCGGTGATCGCGCCGCGCACGTCGTCGAGCGATCCGTACTGCACGATCTTCACGCCCTTCTTCCCGAAGGCGCGCCGCGCTGCGACGCGAATCAGCGGATTGCGCTCGAAGAGGACGACGTTGCGATAGGCCTGATCGGGCGACTCGACTTCGAACAGACCGCCGGCGACCTTGAACTGTCCGCTGCGCTGTCGCGGAACGTCGCCGGTAACCGGCTCGGAACCGCGCATCGCATCCGGCGGCGGATAGGTGAGTTTCTGCGGAGCGGCCGGCGGTTCCGGGAGCGGCGGTGGCGATATCGGCGTGAACGACTGAACAGGCGCCGGTCCGCCACCGAACGGATCTTCTTCCGTGGACGCGGAGGAAGGAGGCGGCGCGGCTGTTTCGCCGAACGGCGCATCGTCTTCATCTTCACGCGCGGGAAACGGCAGCACGTTGTCGGTCGCGTTCTCCGCGGTACCGGGAAGTCGCGTCGGTGCCGGCGGCGCGAGTGGCTGACCGAGTCCGAGATTCAGCGATGCGGGAGTCGTCTCCGCGGACGCGGTGCCGCGCAGCAGCGCCTTCCCTGCTTTCAGCGATTCCTCGAGTCCCTTGAGCGGCTTGATCTTCTCGCCGTCGGCGGCGCCGAGGATTTTGCCGGGGGCGAAACCGCCCTCTTTGAAGAGCGCGTCGGCGTCGTATTCGATGTCGAGCGGATTGACCTGATCGCTGAGGATGAAGTTGAACTCACCTTCGCGCGAATGAAGCAGCGGCGAGACGACGTCGATGATCCGATCGCGAACGGCGTTCGACAGATCTTCGTTCGACATCAGGTTCAGCTCGACCGCAGCCGTGCCGTACGGGATGCCGTTCTCTTCCATCTGCCGGAGCGTTTTTCCGGCGCCGGGAGGAATGAGTTTGTTGGCTTCGAACCATGCCACGAGATCGGGATGTTCGGGCGACGAGGCATTGACGACGAGCCCCTGGCGGAACAGCACGGTGTGCCGTCCTTTGTCGTCAACGATCTCCAGCACGCCGGTGCGGCGGCTCAGGAAGACAATTTGGACGATATCGGTGAGGGAGAGATCCTCGAGCCGCCCCAGCAAACTCACGAGGCGAGATTGTAGCGTTTCAGGATGCCGTCGAGGATGCCGTTGATGAACTGCGACGACTTCTGCGTCCCGAACTTCTTCGCGATCTCGATCGCTTCGTCGATGATGACGAGCTTCGGAGTGTCATCTTCGTGCAGGAATTCGTAGATCGACATCCGGATGATGTTGCGGTCGACGACCGCCATTCGCGAGAGGCGCCAGTTGTCGGCCTGGGCCTGAATCATCTCGTCGATCTTCGGCATGTGATCGACGGTGCCGCGGAAGATCTTCGTCGCGAACTCGCGCGTGTTCGCCTTCGATTTCTCGAGATCCTCGAACGTTGCGATGACGGTGTCGGGCGGATTGCCGGACATGTCGTACTGAAAGAGCATTTGCAGCGCGAGCTCGCGCGCTTTTCTGCGAGCGCCCATCTACCGTTTCTCCGTGCGAAGCACGCGCCACAGATTGGCCATTTCGATCGCGGCAAGAGCCGCTTCCCATCCTTTGTTGCCGGCGCCGGGCGATGAACGCGCGACCGCCTGCTCGTATGTGTTGCATGTGATGACGCCGAACGCGACCGGCTTCTGCGTGTCGACCGCGACGCGCGAGAGGTCGCTCGTGACCTGCGCGGCGATGAATTCAAAATGCGGAGTGTCGCCGCGAAGCAGACAGCCGATCGTGATGATGGCGTCGTAGCGGTCGGCGAGGATACGCGTTAACGCCGGAATCTCGAATGCGCCGGGACAGCGAAAGAGGTCGATCGATTCATCCGCCGCGCCGTGGCGCACGAGGCAGTCGAGCGCGCCGCTCAGCAGCCCGGCGACGATCTCGTCGTTGAAGCGGCTGGCGATGACGCCGAAGCGCAGGCCATCGGCATTGAGGTCACCTTCGAAAGAGCGAGGCATAACGGGGGCGGAGTGTAGCGCGGCGTAGCGCCGGTGTCATCCCGAGCGTAGCGAGGGATCTGCGTGGGCGGGGCGCGCTGCGACCGCGCGGCCCACCGCCCGGATCCTTCGCTGGCGACTCAGGATGACGATCGCTACTTCGTCGTTTTTGCGGCGAGCATCGATGGTTCGCTGTCCTGCTCCTCGAAAAAGTGCAGGAGGCCGTCGTAGATCGCCTGGGCGAGTTGCTGGCGATAGCGTTTCGTTTTGATCAGCGAGCGATCTTTCTCGTTGCCGAGGTTGCAGACTTCGAGGAGCAGGCGCGTCGGGACGAGGTTGTAGCGGATGACGGCGGGAACCCATTCGCGCTCGTCGCGGACGACGTTGTCGCGGATCGGATTGAACGGATGCACCTTCAGCCCCTTCGTTTCGAGCGAGTCGACGATCGACTCGGCGAGGTCGCGCGAAAGGCCTTCCGCTTCGAGCGATTCCTTCTCGAAATGCGTCACCACCGGGCATTCGCGCACTTCGGCGCGCGCGAGGTAAACCTGCTCGCTCTTTTGATACGAGCCGGTCACGTAACGCTCGCCCGGGATATACGCCATCGCGCCGCGCAGCGATGGATGGAGTGAATCGGCGTGGATGGAGATGAAGACGACCTTCTCGCGCGCGACGCCCGTTTTCATGGCCCGATTGAAGATCGAGTTTGCGAGGTACCAGCGCAGGTTCACGCCGACCACCGGATCTTCGAGCGTGTACTTCGGCGACGTCAGCACGACGTGATCGCTGTGCGGATCGATGACGTCCTTGTCGGCGACGTCGTAGCCGGCTTTCTTCGACTTCGTGGTGACGTAAACCCTCGCCGCCGACTTTGCTTCGATCGTCTGCTTGAGGCGGCACATCACGTCGTAGACATACGTCGACTCGAACACGCCGTCGTGTGTGGTGCCGACGTCGCGGCCGCCGTGGCCGGCGTCGAGAATCACCTGCACGCCGGAGAGTCCGCGGGCTCGCGTCCGCTTTGCCAGTCTCGCGCTTTCGCGCTGCGACGTTTCGCGAGCGAGTCGCGCCGGATCGTCGGCGGGGAGATATTCGGGAAGAAGAAGTTCCATCGGGATCTTCACCGCGTACCCGACGCGCATCTTTGCGACGTCCCCGATCCCGTTGAACTTCACGAGGCGATCGAGGACGTCGCCGACGTCTTTCGAATAGACACGGCCGGTGAACCGGATGGCCACCGATGAATAGAGCGCCTCTCCTTTTTGCAGCCGGTAGACCGCGTACGGTTCGGGGGCGCTCCGGTCATAGCTCAGCGACGGCTGCTGTCCTGCGGCAACGGCCTCCACGGCCGCCTCCGGAACATCAACATTCGCTGCCGCACGCTCAACCGGATCGTCTGCCGCTTTCCGAACCTCTGCTGTCTTCGGTGCATCCTTACCCTCCGTTTCGCGGCCGCGAAATGCGGTCACGAGCAACTCTTTGGGAACGATGATCACGTCACCTTTGCGGGTCGAGAGTCCCTGGGCTGGATTGGCTTTGCGGATGGAGATGTAGTTGGCGCCGTTGCCGGTGAACCACTCGGCGATGTTCCAGAGCGATTCCCCTTCGACGCCCGCGGCACCGACGACGACGTGCCGCCACGCGCCGCCGACCCGCCTGTCATTCGGGAAGAGGGTCGAGACGACCTGACGCTGGAGATCGGCGCGCAACAATGAGAGCGGCACGCGCACTTTTTGTTCGGTGGTGAGGACGTCGCCGGCTTTGTTGAACGCGGCGATCGACTTCCAGTTCTCGCCGTCGCCGGTGACGCGTTTCGCGAGCCGCGACCACGCGTCGCCTTCGTGCGGAGTGACGATGACGTCGATGACGTAATCGCGCCCGAGGGTGGCGCGAACTTCGGGAGTGATGCGGGCGGTCACCACAGGCTGCGCGCAGAGGATCGCCGCCTGCATGACAACCACCACCATCACACCCACCCGAGTCACGAAAAGAAGTGTAGCAGGGTGTGGGCTCAGGCCGCAGGAGGCCGGCGTTTCCAGTATTCAGTCTCCCGCTCGAAAAACGCCGCCGCGCGGAACAACGCGCGCTCGCCGAAATGCGGCGCCATCAGCTGCAGCGAGAGCGGCAATCCTTCCGCGCTGAAGCCGGACGGCACGGCGATGGCCGGGATGCCGACGAGATTCGCCGGCGCCGTGAAGATGTCGCTGAGATACATCGACAGCGGATCGTCGGTCTTCTCGGCGATTTTGAACGCAGGCTCGGGCGTGGTCGGCGTCAGCAGAAAATCGAACCGCGTGAACGCATCGGCGAACTGGCTGCGCAGCGTTGCGCGGACCGCCTGCGCGCGGCCGTAATATGCGTCGTAGTAACCCGACGAAAGCGCGAAGGTGCCGAGCATGATGCGCCGTTTCACTTCGGCGCCGAATCCCTCGCCGCGCGAATGGAAGTAGAGATCGTCGAGCGTCTTCGAGCGCTCGCTGCGATGTCCGAAGCGCACTCCGTCAAACCGCGACAGGTTCGCGCTCGCTTCGGCGTTCGCGACGATGTAGTAGATGGCGATCGCGTACGAGATCGCCGGCACCGTCGCCTCTTCGATGATCGCGCCGCCGCCGCGGAGGACGTTCAGCGCTTCGTCGAAGTTCGCGCGCACTTCCCCTTCCAGCCGTTCGACCGCTTCGCGAACGACGCCAAAGCGCAAGCCGCGCACGCCGGTGGCGAGATCGGCGGCGTAGTCATCGACAGGTTGCGTGCTCGCAGTCGAGTCGAGCGGATCGGCGCCGGCGATGACACCGAGAAGCTCCGCGCATTCGCGAACGGTCTTCGTGAGGATGCCGATCTGATCGAGACTCGAGGCGAACGCGACGAGGCCGGAGCGGCTGATGCGTCCGTATGTCGGTTTCAGTCCGACGACGCCGCAGAACGCCGCCGGCTGGCGCACCGAGCCACCCGTCTCCGATCCGAGCGCCGCCGGCACCATGCGCGCCGCGACGGCGGCCGCGGAACCGCCCGACGAGCCGCCGGGAACGCGCGTCAGATCCCACGGATTACGCGTCGGACCGAATGCCGAATGCTCGGTCGATGAGCCCATCGCGAACTCGTCGAGGTTCGTCTTGCCGACGAACGACGCGCCGGTCGCGCGCAGCCGCGCGATCGCGGTGGCGTCGAAAGGCGAGGTGAAGTTGGAAAGGATTCGCGAGCCGCACGTCGTCGGCATGTCGGTGGTGACGATGTTGTCTTTGATCGCCAGCGGCATGCCGTCGCCGCGCGCGTCGCCGTTCACGTGCAGGAACGCGTGAACGCTTTCGTCGCGCGCTTCGATGGCGCGCAGCGAGGCGTCGACCAGCTCGCGCGGCGACGCCTGCGCCTGCGCTTCATGCCACGGAAGATCGAGAAGCTCGCTCACCTGCGCATCGTATCAGCGACTACGAGTCCTTCCGATTCGATCGCCGTGAAGGTGTCGGCCGGCACGAGTCCGAGCCATTCGTCGCCGCGCGGCGTCAGGAAAACCGTGTCGTAGACGAACGTGTTGAGATCGCGAAACGACGGGCTCGTCGTCTCCAAGAACCAGCGATGAATTTGCGCGCGCAGTTCGTACTCGTTGCGCAGCGTATCGGCGGCGAGCATCCGCCGCATGCTGGCCATTGCGGCGTCGAGATCGATTCCGCTGCCGCGGCCACCATGCTTCGTCGTGATCAGATCGAGCGAGTTGTCATCGAGCTTCGTCAGATCGGATTCGTCTTTCGTGACCGCTCCGACGCGCTCGATGAATCGCGCGGCGCTCGTGCCGAACGAGACGCGCGTCAGGATCGGAATCTCGGCCATCCCTTTCACGCCCGCGCGCGGCGCGGCATCCCACGCGGTCGCGGGAGAAAGGAGCCGCGACACGCGATCGCCGCCGCGCGTTGCATACCTCACTCGACCCATGTGATAGAGCTGCAGGTGACCGGCGCGCTCGGCCGGAACCCACGTTTGCACGTCATCGAACAGATTGCGCATGTCGCGAACGTTCGCGAGGAACGCGATCGGCGCGTAAAGACCCGGCAGCGCATCGAGCGGCGCGCCGTTCTGATCGAGCAGGTAGTGAACGCTGTTGCCGGTGAGCGTCCGATGCAGCACGCGTCCGTCGCCGAAGTCGATCGTCACTTTCGGCACCGGCCGTTCCGACGACCAGTGCAGGATGAAGTTCGCGCGCAGGTAATCGGCGATCTCGCGATTCGAATAGAGGATCGTCCGGAAGAAGCGGCTGTTCGCGCAGCTCATGTCGTCGTCGAGGTTGCCGAGGAGACGAAGCGAGAGGATCGGCCGATGTTGCGCGCGAGCGGCGGCGGTTGCAGTGTTGAGATCGGTGTACCAGTAGAGCTGCGACCACGCGCAATCACGCTGGCGGCAGACGCGATCGATGGCGTTGCGGTACGCCTTCTCGTCGAGCTTCGTTCGCGCGTGCAGCGCGACGAGACGATCGACGCCGCGCTGTCCCTGCGCGCGCAACTGCGCGATGGCGTTCGCGTCGCCGGCGACGGCGCGCGTCGCCACCACATCGTTCGGAACGGCGGCGGAAAGTGAAGTGGCGGTGAGGATTGCGAGCAGCATGAGCGAGCGCATCGGTCTGACCTCCATTCGTCAGACGCTGCGATCGCTCATTAAGTTATGCGCCTCAATCGCGATAGCGGATGCGAAGCACGGCGCGGTCGAGCTCCTTGTTGCGACGCGCACTGATGTCCGTTGACGGGATGCCGTGGTCGATGAGCGATTCGCGAATATCGAGAGCGGCGTCGCCGGGTGCTGAGACGTCGAGCGCACGCGCTTCGCGTCCGGCGAAAACCGCGGCGATCGCGGCCAGTGTTTGCGGAGTCGGAGCGCTGGTGAAGTACACATCGATCTGATCCGGCTGCGGGCGAAAGAGTTCGACGCCTGCGATCTGATGCAACTCCGCGAACTGCTGGTCGAGCACGAATCCGCGCTTCGCACCGGCGGTCGCTCCTTTCGACGCACCGATGAGCGCCGCCGTAACGACGACCGCATCGTGCGTTTCGCGATAGCGATCGATCACGTCGTCCACCGATTCTCTCGGCGGTCCGCCAAGGACGGCAGCGACGACGCCGGCGGCGATTCCGATGCGATGGCCGGTCTCTGCCGCGGCGTCTGCCTGAATGCTCGCTTCTCGCGCCGCTTCGTCGACAGCACCGACGACGCTCGGGTCGGTACTCGGATCAACGTTTGGTTTCGTTGTGGAACAGGCGGCCAGGAGAAGGGCGAGTGCGAGCGGCGCGTAAATGCGTTTCATGCAGCGAGCTCATCGCAACGGCTCTGCCATGCGTCCGCAGAGAGGAACATCGAAGCCGACGCGCGATCACTGCCCCGTCCGGAGGTCAGCGTGTGCTTTTTCGCGGACGCCGCAAAGTCAATTTCGGGGGTCTGACCCCATCCTTTGACTTTAGTCGCCGCCGATGACTTTCGGGACGACGAAGCAGCCGTCCGCGAACGCAGGCGCATTGCGCGCGACCAGTTCGCGATCGACAGACGGCCGCGCGATGTCATCGCGCAGCGGTGTCGCGGATTCGGCGATGTCGGCAACGGACGATGCGACGTCGACTTCGCGCAGCTGATCGATGTAGCCGAGGATCTTCGTCATTTCCGACGCCATCCGATCGAACGCGGGGTCGTCGAGCTCGATGTGCGCGAGCTTCGCGATGCGGCGCGCTTCGTCGCGATCGATCTCCATACGCCGCGAGTCTAGCGCGTCCGCATCAGTTCCTGGAACCGCTGCACGAGCTCGCGGTCGAACTGCGTTCCGGCGCCGAGTGCGAGCGTCGAGATGGCGGCGTCGCGCGACTGCGGCGGCTGATACGAATCGGTCGACACCATCGCTTCGTACGCATCGCAGATCTGCACGATGCGCGAGAGCAGCGGGATGTCGTCTCCGTGAATCTGGTGCGGATAGCCGGCGCCGTCCATCCGTTCGTGATGCGAGAGCACGGCGCGCGCGAGCTCGCGTCCGAAGACCGGCTCGACGATCGCGGCGCCGACCGACGGATGCTCGCGCAGGATCCCGACTTCGTCCGGCGAGAGATCGTATTTGCGATAGAGGCGCTCGTATTCGAGCAGCCGCATGCCGACGTCGTGCAGCGTCGCCACGAGCCGCACGTTCTCGACTTCGGCCGCCGACAGCGCGAGGAACTTCGCGAAGTCTTCCGCACGCGCGGTGACTTCCGCGGAGTGATTGCGCAGCTCGGGGTAATGCTGAAAGTCCGGCTCGAGCAGCTTCCCCGCGGCGCGCCAGCGAAGCGCGCCGACCGCGCTGCGCGAGATCGACTGCTCGATGGCGATCTGCAGCTGCGCGTGAAAGGCCGCCAGCATCTCGTGCGTCTGGCGATCGGGCGCCGTTTCAAACGCCACCGTCAGCGCCAGTCCGCTCAGCGTTCCGACGACGACCGGAGCGGTCAACACCTTGACCAGTTGATCGGAACGCACCGGCTGACCGCTCGTACCGAACGGCGTCTGCACGTTGGTCTTCAGCGACGCGGCGTTCTCGCCACGCTTTTTCATCCAGATGTTCAGCTTCGCTTCGAAGACGCGCATGGCCTCGTCGCCGATCGGCGCTTTCGAGACGACTTCCTGTACGCCGCCGAGGTGACCGAACGCGGAGAAGGAAGCGATGACGACGCCAGGGAGGAGGAGGACGATGCGCAACACGTCGCGCGCGGCGGAAAGATCGGTGTCGTTGAGCGTATCGGGAAGTGCGGCGACGTTGACGCGCTGATTCACGGCCTGACGCGCTTCGAGCACGAGGTTCGCGACCTGCGGCAGTTCGGTGCGGCGCGCGGGCGGCGGCTCCGGAGCGCGAAGCGGCGGCGCGGCGGCGGGAGCAGCGGACGGCCGCGGAGTCGGCGTCGGCGTCGTGGAAGGTGGCGGAGCGAGTTGCGGCGCGGCGTTCGGCGGCTGCTCGACCGCTGCTGATCCGCCTTCACCGCTTTCGGAGAGCGTGATGAAACGCTGGCCGAAGACGTTCTTGTTCGAGAAGAGCTCCGCGATGCGCGCGGCGATCCCCTGCCCTTTCGGAATGTCGCTCTGCTCGAATGGCGCCTTGGCCTGCTTGTCGCGCATATCGATCATGCCGACGAGCTGGCCGCGCGAATAGATCGGCACCGCCAGCAGACGCTCGCTCGACGCTTCGTACAACCGCTCCGAGAAGCGCGGCTCGGCCGTCAGGCCGTTGATGAAAAACGCGTTGCGTCCGCGGCCGCAGCGATCGACGATCGGATCGTTCGTATCGAGCGAAACCCTCGCTGTCGAACGGAAGCCGTACTCGGTCACCAGCTCGTAGCGGCCGCCGCCATCGGAGAGATAGAGCGCCGCCTTCGTTGCACGGATCTCGACCGCGCAGTCGTAGAGGATCTCCTTGATTTTCTGCTTTTGCTCCTCGACCTCGGGGTGCACGGCGAGAAGTGTAAAGCAGGACCGTGCATCGATTTCGCTTAGTCATTCTCGTGATGACCGTTCGCGTGATGACCTACAACATCAAAGGTCACGGAACCTTGCTGCGTGGCGGCCACATCGAAGGCATCGCCGCGATGATTGCGGAAGCGAAGCCGGACATCGTCGGCGTGCAGGAAGTCCATCGCAAAGGGTGGAAAGCGCGCTTCCACGATCAGGCCGCTGACCTCGAGCGGCTGACCGGCATGAGTCTGGCGTTCGGACCGGCGATGGTGAAGGGAGACATGCAGTATGGCAACGCCATCCTGACGCGCGGCAGGATCGCCGAATCGCACATCGCTCCCCTTCCCGGCTCCGGCGAGCCGCGCACTGTTCTTGAAGCAACAATCCAGCTCGATTCGATCGAAGTGAATGCGTACGTCACGCATCTCGCGGCGTGGGGACGCTTCGGGACGCGGACGCGACTCGCTCAGGCGAAAGCGGTGGCCGACCTCGCGGCGTCATCGACGAAGCCGTTCATCCTCACCGGCGATTTCAACAGCAGTCCCACCAGCGACGAGCTGAAAGTCTTTCACGAAGGCGAGCTGGTGATGTCGTGCTTCGTCGACGCGGTGGTGACGCATCGCGCGACGCGGCAATGTCTCGACTACATCTTCGTCGATCCGTCGTGGAAGATCGTCGACGCGAAGGTGATGAGGCACGGGCCGTCCGATCACTGGCCGCTCGTCGCGGATCTGGAACGCTGAGCGCGATGCCGCACGCCGCGCACGTCACACTCACCATCGTCTTCGCGCTGCTGGCCGCGTTCCTCGGCTACGCGCTCTGGGGACGCTCGCGCCGGCGCGACTTCGATTTCGTCGTCCCGTCCGGCGTCGAACTGCGCTCGCTCATGCGATCGATGGCCGGCATGACATGGGGCTGCGTCTCGGAAGGCAATCGCGTCACGGTCGTGCAGAACAACGGCTTCTTCGATGCGCTGCTCGACGACGTCGCGACGGCGCAACATCACGTGCATCTCGAAACGTTTCTCTGGCAGGACGGCGACGTTTCCGATCGCATCACAGCTGCACTCTGCGCGAAAGCGCGCGCGGGAATCGAAGTACGCGTGCTCGTCGATTCGCGCGGCTCGAAGAAGACGTCGCCGGCGGTTTGGGCGGCGCTGAATGAAGCGGGATGCGACTTCCGCGTCTATCACCGCGCGCGCTTCCGCGAATTCGCGTTGTACAACAAACGCGATCACCGGAAGATCGCCGTGATCGACGGACGGATCGCTTACACGTTCGGTCACGGCATGGCCGACATGTGGGGCGGCACGCCGGAGGAGCCGACCGGCTGGCGCGACACCGCCGCGCGGATCGAAGGACCGGCGGTGAACGATCTGCAGTCGGCGTTCTTCGAGAACTGGGTGAAGACGGCCGGCGTCGCGCCGCTCGGCGATGCGTATTTCCCGCGGCTGCCGAAAACGGGAAAGAGCCCGCTGCACGTTGCGTTCGCATCGCCGCGTGAATCGATGAGCGCCGTGCAGCGGCTCTACTACATGGCCATCGCCGCCGCGCAGCACGAGATCATCCTGCAGAACCCGTACTTTCTCCCCGATCGGCGCGCGCGCCAGCTCTTCTGCGATGCGGCGAAGCGCGGCGTGGCGATCTCGATCATGCTGCCGACGTCCGTGACAAGCGACTTTCCGATCGTGCAGCACGCCAGTCACTACTTCTATGGCGCGCTGCTCGATGCCGGTATCCGCGTACTCGAGCATGTCCGCTCCGGACTGCATCAGAAAGTGATGATCGTCGACGGCGTCTGGTGCGCGATCGGCTCGACGAACTTCGATCCGCGCTCGTTCCGGATCAACGAAGAGATCACGGTGGCGATCTGTGATGCCGACGTCGCTTCAGAGCTCCGCGCCGCATATATCGACGACGTGCGGCATGCGGAGGAGTGGACGCGCGAGCGGTGGCACGGACGCGATCCGCGTCATCGCGCGATCGACCGGCTGTCGGCGATGCTCAAGCGGCAGCTGTGAGCTCGTAAAGTCAATTTCGGGGGTCTGACCCCGGAAATTGACTTTACGCCATCGACTTCAGCTGATCGAGGATCTCGCGCTCGGACGGGAAGCGGCCTTCGTCGCGCTTCGAGAAGATCTGCTTTCCGTCGACGGTCACGATGAAGATGCCGCCGCTGCCGCGCACGATCTCGCTGTCGACGCCGACTTCCTTTTTGATCTCAGCCGCCAGACTGGAGGCTCGGGGGAGGTAGTTTCAAACTCCGCAGTAGTCGATGCGAACGTGCACGTGGCTCTCCGGGAACGTCAGGTCGTCTTCACGAGAATCGCGGTGACGTTGTCGAGACCGCCGCGCTCGTTGGCCGTGTCGATGAGGACCTGACACGCTTTCTCGAGATCGTCGGTGTTCTTGTCGACGATGTCGCGAATCTCATCTTCGGGAACCATGCCAGTGAGTCCGTCCGAACAGAGCAGATAGACGTCGCCGGAACGGGTCTCGACTTCGGATGCATCCGGCGTCACGGACAGCGCGCCACCCAGCGCGCGCGTGATGACGTTGCGCAGCGGATGTTTCTCGGCCTCGGCTTCGGTGAGCATTCCGGCCTGAACCTGTTCGAAGACCCACGAATGATCGTTCGTGATGCGCGACAGAGTGCCGGCGCGAATCAGATACGCACGCGAATCGCCCACGTGCGCGAATGACATCATGTCGTCATCGGCGAGACAGGCGACGACGGTCGTCCCCATGCCGCGCAGCCGCGCATCTTTGCGCATCGCTTCGAGCACGCGCGTGTTCGCGAGACGCACCGCCGCCATGAGGCGATTCGTGGAGCGTTTGTAATGCTCGTCGTAGGCGTGCGGCCAGGTGCCGTCGTCTTCTTTCGTGTGCAGGATGAACTCGGAGATGGAGTCGACGGCGATGCGCGAGGCGATCTCGCCGGCGGCGTGGCCTCCCATCCCGTCGGCGACGAGGAACAGGCCCGGCTCGCCCGCGACGAGGTAGGAATCCTCGTTGTGCTGGCGCTGCCGGCCGACGTGGGTGAGACCAAAAGCCGTGACTTGCATGCCGATCAGCTCTTCTTGAAAAGGGAAAATCCCTTTCCAGCCTCCCTGGAGTCCGCCCGGCCCTGCCGCAATTCGGCCAGCGCGCTCTGCACTTCGATGTTGCTCGGGTCCCATTTCGCCGCTTCGTCGAGATACCTCTCCGCTTTCGCGACGAGGCCGGCACGCTTCAGTATGAGGCCGGCATCCTTAAGATAGGTGGCGTTTACGGGTTCCCGCTGTACGGCGGTCTCGATTGCCTGCACCGCCTGACGCGCCATCGACGGCACGCGCACGGCCGCAAGGGCCAGGTAATGGAAGGCTTTGGCGTCCTGGCCGTTGTGCTTCACGGCCATGTCGAAATTCTCATAAGCGGTGCGGAAGTCGCCCTCTTTGAACGCCTTCACGCCTTTGCCGAGATACGCCTTCGCCACCTGCGCGAAATCCGCGGTCCCTTTTGACGTCGTGCTGGAGAGCTCGCTGTCGTGCTGGCGGCGCCGCGTGACGTTCGTCAACACGTTGACGGCCTCGGTGAGCGTCTGAAACTTCCGCTCCGCATCGGCCTTGTCAGACCCGTTGTAACGGTCCGGATGGTTCTCTCGCGCAAGCTTGCGGAAGCGGTCGCGAATCTCCTGCTCCGATGCGCCGCGCTCGACGCCGAGAACCTCGTAATAGTTGACCTTCATTCAGGTTTTTTTATTCTTCAGCTGGAACGCCTTCCGGCACAGGGTGCGGATCGTCTCGCTGACTCCCTTGTCGTCCTTCAGGGTTTTCAAGTCACGCAAGGTTAATCGATTGATCAACGGCAGGACAACCCCCAGCGGAGCCTTGGGGTTACGCGCCAGCGTCTGCACGATCGAGTATTTCGCCATCCATTCACGGCGCATCGTGATCAGGCGAAGCACCTCGTCGTCGACGTTGCGCATCCCTGCGATCATCTCCACTTCCTGCTCCGTGATTCGCGGGTTGCGCATGACGGCGGAGCAGACGAGCCGGTTGCGATCGCGCACGAGAAGTAGTCGTCCGGTCTTGTCGGTCTTGAACGCCAGCTTCACTTTCCTGCCGACCGACATCTTCAGGACCATCGTGTAGAACGAGACTTTTTCCGGGTCTTCCTGTTCGAGCTCGCTGAGCTCAGGCGCCGGCGACGGCGCGATGGATGCTGCCTCTTCCAGTGCCGCCTTCTCGAGCAGATCGGCGATCTCCGCCGCGTTGGCGATCTCGGCGTTCTCCAGCGCTTCCCGGTCGAGCTGCTCCTGAACGCGCGCACGTTTGTCGAAGAACTCTTCACGCGTTTCGTCGACGCGGCGACGCGCATCGGCGGTGAGCTGCGGATTCGCCAGCAGTGCGTCGAGGATCTCCGGCGCGCGAAGAATGCGGGCGTGATTGATGACGATGATTTCCTGCAGCATGGCGCCGACGCGCGTGGCGAGCTCCGCGACCATTTCGTCGGAGACGGCGCGATTGCGAATCAGCGCTTCGACGACGAGATCGTCGTCGGTGACACGCGCGAGAAGACCGAGGTGGTCGGGATCGGCCGCTTCGTTCTGCGCGAAGCCGAGGACTGTGCGCGTCGGCAGCTCGCCGAGCGACGCGCGCGCCTGGCCGGCCAGCTCTTCATCTTCCGCTCCGGCGAGATATGCGAGAACGGCGACGAGATCGTCCTGCGACAGCGGAAGAAATCCGCGCGCGATCGTCGAGATGACTTCGGGCGGATACTGGCCGCCGGCAATCCGCTCGATGACCGTCGCCGCGGTTAGCTCCTGGGTCGTGTCGTCGATCGTCCCGGCCGTTTCACTCATGGGTTCGGCGCCGCGCCTCCTGCGTTCTGCAGCCACGCGCGATCGAAGACACGGTCGTGCAGCACCTGTCCTGCGCGGCCGAGCGCCGGCACTTTCACGTCATTCAGAGTCAGCGAGAGGCCGCCTGCGTTTCCGATCGTGCGAAAGCGAAAGTGATCCTTCGCTTCGAACGTCCGCTTGTCGCCGCGATGCATCTCGTCGTTGTAAACCGACTTGCCGTCCGCATCGAGGCTGACCCACGAATCATCATTCAGCTCGACGACCAGCCGCAGCATGTCGCCCGTTGCCGGACTGACCGGCGCGGTCGCAGGCAGCGGCGCGGAAGTAAGCGTTGCCGGATGCGTCGCTGCAACGGTGTCGTGCACTTCCGCGCCGTCGATGCGCGCGATCGCTTCGCGGCGATTGCGAACCGCCCATACCGCGACGCTGATGAGCGCGATGACGATCAGCACGGTCACGACGACGTTGCGATCGATTCGCGCGTACGCCTGAGGAATCCCGCGCGGCTTCAGCGGCTTGACCGGTTTCACCGGCGCCGGCGGCTGCGTCAGTCGATCGAGATGAATGCTCTTCTCGATCCGATCGTCCCCCGCCGCAGCGAAGTTGTAGCGATTGACCATGTCTTCGGAGTTGAGCCCGAGGTAACGCGCGTACTCGCGGACGAACCCGCGCGTAAAAACGGGCGCCGGAAGCGTGCGATGGTCGTTGCGCTCGATCGCCTCCAGGAACCGCTTGCTGATCTTCGTCGCGTCGGCGATCTCTTTCAGCGAGATCCCGCGAATCTCGCGCTCGCGACGGAGCTCTTCGCCGAATGAGGCGAGCTCCGAATGCGGCACCGATGGCGTTTCCTGTTCAGGCATGGTGAGGCGCCATTGTAGCGGCTATGACGACACGTGGCTGGTCGAGAGACGCTCGATGCAGCGCCGCAGATAAATCGACGTGTCGGGCTTCGACGCGATCGACCGGAGATCCTCCGGAGTCAGGAAGCGAAGCTGCGACGCCGCGGTCGCACGCGGAGTGAGAGGATTGAGCACGAGAGCCTTTCGGATCGCGTAACGGTACGACCACTTTCGATCGTCGCCGAGAAGCCGCAGCTGCTCGGGAGTGGCCCGTGTCGACGACGCGAGCAGCAGGAGATCGTCTTCACGAACGCGCTGATTGATGAGGAGCGATTCGAAGACGCGCGGGTCGTGATCGAAGAGCAGGACGCGAATGAGCGCGTGACTGCAGCGCTTCGCGGCCGTGATCCGTTCGCCGAGGGAGAGCTTCGTCAGGTTGACGAGCAGCTGATTGTCGATGACGCGCCGCACCGGCGCCGGCACCTGCACATCGATCGACAGACGCAGCAGATCCGACCAGTAAAGGTAATGGACGAACTTCGATGCGTGCGCCTGCGGAGTTCGCCGATGGGCGACGAGGCGCAGACGTACCTGGTAGTAAGCGATGAGCCGCTCGGTTTGCGCGATCGACTGGCAGATCGCGGTCGTGCAATGGGGATTGTCGAGCACGGCAAGCGCTTCCTGTTCGTTGAGCGCTTTGAGGTTCTCGTTAACGAACGCAGCGAGCTCGACACGACCGAGTTTTTTCACCTGCTGCAATAAATGATGCAAAGTCATCGGAAATGTTCGACTGCGGCACTCTCACTTTCGGGTAGAATTCACATTCAAAGTAAAATTATTATCGCCTGGCCCGGTAAAAGCTCTCTGAACATGCCGTGTTCCATCACTAAGTCCGCCGACGAATGAAGAATCCGGAAACGTCATTCCTCAATTCGTTCCTTCTCCGCGTTGCCGCGGCGCGTGTCGCAATCCTCTTTCTTTTTCACGCGCTCGTCTTCGTGGCCTGCTACGCGTTTGCCTATCTGCTGCGCTTCGAGTTCTCCGTCGCCCCTGAATATCTGCCGGAGTTCAAGTGGGGCGTGCTCGCGGTCGTCGGGATTCAGCTGCTGGCCGGAAGCGTATTCGGCTTTTACCGCGGCTGGTGGCGTTATGTCGGCATCGCCGACGTCGTCCGTCTGGTCTTCGGACTTTCCGCCGCCGCCGCCGTGCTCCTCGGGCTCTGGTACGCCGGTCCGACGTTCGGGATCGACGATCGTTTCGTGAAGACGCCGCGCGGCGTACTGATGATCGACTGGGCGTTCGCGCTCCTCTCACTTTTCGGCGCGCGCGTGATCATCCGCCTCGGCCGCGATCGTCTCCGTCCCGGCGACGCTTTCAGCGCCAGCGACACGACGCGGCGCGTGCTGATCATCGGCGCCGGCGACGCGGGCGAAACACTCGCGCGCGAGATCGAACATCGTCCGCAGCTCGGCATGAAGGTCGTCGGCTTCGTCGACGATCAGCGCGCGAAGTGGGGCTCACACATCCGCGGCATCGAAGTCTACGGTCCGATTCCCGACATCGGCGAGCTCGCCGACGAGCTCGGAGCGACCGAGGCGCTGATCGCCATTCCGAGCGCATCGGGCAAACGCCTTCGCGAGATCATTCACCATCTCTCCGCCGCCGACCTGCAGTTCAAGACGATGCCCGGCATCGATCATCTCGTCAGCGGCAAGGTTCACGTCACGCAGCTTCGTTCGGTCAACGTCGAGGACTTGCTGCGCCGCGAGCGCATCGACCTTCCCGGCGATCCTGTTCGCGCGCTGTTCCGCGGAAAACGCGTGCTGATCACCGGCGCCGGCGGCACCATCGGCGCGGAACTGTCGAGCCAGATCCTGCAGTTCGAGCCGGCCAGCCTCGCGCTCGTCGAGCGCGCCGAATACGCGCTTTACGAAGTGCGCAAGCGCCTCGGCCGCGAAGCAGCGTGGGCGAGCTCGGAGATCACGTCGAACCTCGTCGACATCTGCGACACCGACATTCTCGACGGACTGCTCGCGCGCGAACGGCCGGAGATCGTGCTGCACGCCGCCGCACACAAACACGTCCCGCTCGGCGAAGAAAATCCGTCGGAGTACGTCCGCAACAACTGCATCGCCACGCGGACGCTGGCCGAGGTTTGCGCGAAGCATGACGTCGAGCGCTTCGTCTTCATCTCGACCGACAAAGCGATCAACCCGTCGAGCGTCATGGGGGCGAGCAAACGCGCCGCCGAGATCGCGCTGCTCGACCTCGCCGCGGGCGGTCCGATGAAGGTGACGATCGTCCGCTTCGGCAACGTCATCGGCTCGTCGGGCAGCGTGATTCCGCTCTTCATGGAGCAGATCGCAGCCGGCGGACCGATCACCGTCACGCACCCGGAAGTGACGCGCTACTTCCTCCGCACTTCGGAAGCGGTGTCGCTCGTGCTGCAGGCAGCAACGCTCGGCACCGGCGGACGAATCTTCATGCTCGACATGGGCGAGCCGGTGAAGATCGTCGACCTCGCGCGCGACCTGATTCGTCTTTCGAATCACAGCGAGGATGAGATTCAGATCGCCTTCACCGGGATGCGTCCCGGCGAGAAATTGTTCGAGGAGATCCGCCTGCAGGGCGAGTCGATTCATCCGACCGTCCACCCGCGAATCGTGATCACCGAAGCGCCGCAGCCCGATTCGGCGCGCGTGAGGCAGTGGCTGACGGAAGTCGCGACGTCGATGACGCCGGAGCGGACCGCGGCGATGCTCGCGCGGCTCGTGCCGGAGTTCACGTCGGATGCGGCCGTGGCGGCATCGCGCGCGAAGACGCCGATGACGCCGGTGCTGGTGATGCCGAAACGCGCACGCGGCGACCTCTCTTCATGATCGACGACAAGGCGGCCGTCGAGCCGCTCCGCCGCTCCCGGACGGAAGCGGCTCTCATCGCCGTCCTGCTCGCCTCAGCCACCTTTGTTCCGCTCGTCGTGTCGCAAACGGGGTGGGATGTTTTCCGCGTGCCGAAGGAATCGCTTTTCGAAGCGGCGGCGATCTTCGCGGCTGCATTGCTGGCGATCTTTGCGCTGTATCAGGGGGCTGCGCCGTTCAGACGGCTGTGGCGCGAGCAGCGAGCCGCGATTGCGGTGACGTTCGCGGCCGTGGCGTGGACGGCGATCGCGTCGGCGGCATCGACGAATCGCGCGCTCAGCGCGCATTCGTTCGTCTGGGTCTGCTCGTGTGCGGTGATGTTCCTCGCCACGCTGCTCGTCGCGGAACGGCCGACGCGCGCACTGTTCCCTGCCCTTTACATAGCTCCGATTGTCCCCGCGCTCGTGAACGCGATCGTCGCGTTGCTGCAGCGCAGCGGTACGTCGGACGTGCTGACGTTCGACTCGCGCATCGATCTGCACTTCCGCACCGCGGGATTGATCGGAACCCCGAACGAGCTCGGCGTCTATCTGCTCGTTCCGACCGTCGTCGCCGCAGCGCTGGCAATCACGTCGCGCGGCCGCGCGCGGCAACTCTGGATCGGCGCAACGGCGCTGCTCATCGCCGGGATCATCGCGTCGGAAGCGCTCAGCGCGATCGCCGCACTCGCCGCCGCCGGAGCGACGCTGCTGATGCTCTCCGTTCGCCGCGCGAAGCGCGCGGTGGCGATCACGGCGGCGATCGCGATCATCGTCGCCGTCGCGTACGCGCCGCTGCGAACGCGTGCGATCCGAACGCTGTCCGACGTGAAAGACGGCCGCTATCTCGCCGCGACCTCCTATCGGATTCCGGCGCAGCTGGCGGCGATGCGGATGTTCGCCGATCACCCGCTGACCGGCGTCGGTCCCGGCTGCTACGGCTTCTGGTACATGCCGTACAAAGTGCAGCTCAATCGCGAGCACATCGAGTTCCTGCCGTTCGGCGAGAACTTCGGCGAAGCGCACAACGATCATCTGCAGACGCTGGCCGTCGCCGGTCTTCCCGGCTACGCGCTCTTCGTCGTTGCGCTCGTCCTGCTCGGACGTCGATCGCTGCGTCGCGATCACGACGAGCCGCGCACGTTCGCGTCGGTCGCCGCGCTGCCGCTCGTCGTCGCGTTCGGCGTCGTCGCGCTCGCGCAGTTCCCGCTCTCACTCGCGGCGCCGATGAGCGTCGCGCTGCATTACGCCGCGCTGATCGTCGCGGGAGCGAAACCGTCATGAAGTTCGTGCGCGGCGCGATCTCCGCCGTCCTGCTCGCACTCGCGGCGTTCGTCGCATATCGCACGGCGTGGATGCCGTACGTCTGCAACATCACCATCCGCACCGTCGAAGCGCGCACCGCGCATCTCTTCAAGGATCGGATGCCCGACTTTCAGCAAGCCGCCGAAGCACGCGAGAATCACCGTCTTCTCCAGGAGTGCGCGTCGTGCGAAACGGAAAGTGTGAACGTCCACCTGCTCGCGGCCTCGAACTGGTCGGCGCGCGGCGACAGCGAAATGGCGGTGCGCGAATACACGAACGCGCTGCGCTTCGACAAACGCCCCGAGCTTTACTTCAACCTCGGCATGGCGCAGCTCGATCGCGGACGTTTCGAGGAAGCGACAGCATCGCTGGAGACCGCCGGCTTCGCGCAGTTCTCGTCGATCGAAGACATCCCGCCCGGCACCATTCACGACGAGGTCTACCGCCGCGTGATCGCGGTCTATGGCCCGATCGCCGAGCGCTCGAAACGAAACCGTAAGTGAACACCTCTGCTATTCTCCGGCGCCGATGAACATCCTTGCCGTGGTTGCCCATCCGGATGACGAAATCCTCGGCTGCGGCGCGACTCTCGCCCGTCTTCGCGCCGAGGGACATCATGTGTACACGGCGGTGCTGTGTGCGAATGCCGATGCGCGCGCGAACCGTCCTCCCGATCTCAATCGCTTCGCCGCGGAAGCCGCGGCGATGGTCGGCGTCGAGGAATCGGCGAACTACGATTTCGAGAACATCCGCTTCAACTCCGTCCCGCACATCGAGATGGTGAAGAAGATCGAAGAAGCGATCGTGCGCTTCCGTCCCGACTGGATCTTCACCATGCATCCGTCGGATCTCAACATCGATCACCGCGTCTGTCACGAAGCGACGATGGCCGCGATCATGCTCCCGCAGCGCGGCACGAGCGACATGCCTGTGACGATGATCCGCAAAGTGTTTCTCTGCGAGGTGTTGTCGTCGACCGACTGGGCGCTGCCGACCGTGTCGCAGTTTCAGCCGAACGCATGGTTCGACGTCGAAGCGACGTTCGAGCAGAAGCTGCTCGCGCTCGCGCATTTCGAGGGGGCGATGAAACCGTTCCCGCATTCGCGCAGTCTGGAAAACGTGAAGCACCTCGCGCACGTGCGCGGCGCGCAGATCGGCGTGCCGCTCGCGGAAGCGTTCATGGTGGTGCGGGACGTGACGGTATAGCGATGCCGCGGACGTTCTACGCGCTGGCCGGCAAGCGACTCTTCGACCTGATCGTCGTGATTCCGTCGCTCGTCATCTGCGCGCCGTTCCTCGCACTGATCGCGCTGCTCATCCGCATCACGTCGCCCGGACCGGCGTTCTTTCGCCAGGAGCGCCTCGGCCGTCACGCCACCGTCTTTCAGGCGCTGAAGTTCCGGACCATGACGCACAAAGAACGCGTCCCCGACACGATCGCGTTCAGCGGCAGCGCGTCGGAAGTGACGCTCGTCGGACGCTTTCTCCGCCGCTCGAAACTCGATGAGCTGCCGCAGCTGATCAACGTGCTGCGCGGCGAGATGTCGTTGATCGGGCCGCGTCCGCAACTGCCGATTCAGCTCGCGGAGTTCGACGACAACGCGAAACTGCGGCTGCTCGTGCGGCCGGGACTGAGCGGCATGGCGCAGACGCACGGCAACGTCGTGCTGACGTGGCCGGAGCGCTGGTTCTACGACGCCGAATACGTGCGCAATCTTTCGCTCGCGCTCGACCTGCGGCTGATCGCACGGACGTTCGGCGTGCTGCTGCACGGCGAAGAAAAGTACGTCGTCCATCCGGCGCTTGCGGAGTCGCGCTCATGACTCGCATTGTTCTGGCCGGGAGCGTCAGCTTCTCGGAGCGAACGCTCGCCGGTCTCGTGCGACACGGCGCGAACGTCGTCGGAGTGTTGGGGCTCGCGGAGTCAGCGTCGCAAAACGTCAGCGATTACGCGCGGCTCGACGTGATCGCGAAGGACGCCGGAATCGCGTATCTCGATTTCGTGAAGATCAACGACGCGGCGGTCGTCGCGCAGGTTCGCGAATGGCAGCCCGATCTGATGTTCGTCGTCGGGCTTTCGCAACTCGTGCACGGCGAGCTGATGTCGATCCCGCCGATGGGCTCGATCGGCTTTCACCCGACACGATTGCCGAAAGGCCGCGGACGCGCGCCGGTGGCCTGGCTGACGTACGACGGCACCAACGGCGCCGCGACGTTCTTCGTGCTCGAGAACGAAGCGGATGCCGGCGCGATCTTCGTGCAGGAACCGTTCGCAGTCGCGCGCGATGCGTACGCCGGCGATGTGATTCAGTCGGTGCGCGACGCCATCGATCGCGCGCTCGATCGCTGGCTGCCGTCGCTGATCGCAGGCGAGTCGAATCCGACGCCGCAGGACGAAAGCGCAGCGAGCTGGTTCGGAAAGCGCGCCGCGGAAGACGGGCTGATCGAGTGGTCGCAATCGGCGGATTCGATTCTGCGGCTCGTGCGAACCGCGTCGAAGCCGTATCCCGGCGCGTACACGTACGCGCGCGATCAGAAGCTGATCATCTGGCGTGCGCGTGTTGCCGATGTGCCGTTCCGCGGAGTCACCGGCCGCATCCTGCACGTCGCGGGCGGCGCGCCGCTCGTGCAGACCGGCGACGGTTTGCTGTGGCTCGACGAGTACGAGCTTGCGGACGGAAGCGCGCCGCGGCTGCCGGTCGGGCTGAAGCTCGGCTACTCGGCCGAAGATGAGATCGAGCGGCTCAAAGCGCGGATCCGCGCGCTGGAGCCCCCGTCATCCTGAGCGTGAGCGAAGGATCCGGGCGGGTGGTGCGCGCAGCGAGTCCCTTCCACCCGGATCCTTCGCTCACGCTCAGGATGACGATGCGATCTCGCGGGCGATCCCTTCTTCGAACGACAGCGGCGCGTAGCCGAGGTCGCGGGCGGCGTCGCTGTAGTCGAATGCTTTGTTCTCGTTGAGGCGGCGAATCTGTTCGGCTTTTACGGGAAGGCGAACGCCGAATCTCTCGGCGAGTTGTAGCGGCGCGATGACCGGCGCGACCGGCAGATGCAGTTTGCGCACGCGACGGCCGAGGAGATGCGCGGCGGTGTCGATCACCTCGTTGAACGTGAGTGGCGCGCGGCCGGCGATGTTGTACTCGCGACCGATGGCAACGTCGCGATCGAGCGCGAGGAGCACGGCGCGCGCGACGTCGTCGACGTAGACCGGCTGCTGCAAATGTTCGCCGCTGCCGATGACCGGCATCACCGGCCAGCGCCGCAGAAAACGGATCAGGCGGATCATGTTGCGATCGCGCTCGGTGCCGTAAATCATCGTCGGACGAACGATCGTGTAACGGAGCCCGCTGTCCCGAATGGCCTGTTCCGCTTCGATGCGAACGCTTTTCGTCTTCGCGTTGAGCGACGTGAAGATCGCGGTCGTGCTGATGAAGATTGCGCGAGAAACGCCAGCGTTTCTCGCGGCAGCGGTGAGGCCGGGACCGTGACCGAATCCGATCGAGGCGGTGTTGAGCAGCACGTCGACGCCGTCGAGCGCGCGCGCGAGTGAATCGGCGTCGCCGAGATCGCCGCGTACGACCTCAACGCCGCGCAGTGACGCAACGTCGCTCGTGGCGCGGACGAGACAACGCGGAGCGATGCCGCGTTCGAGCAGCTGGGCGAGGAGATGCGAGCCGGTGAAGCCGGTCGCGCCGGTCAGAAGAATTTTCACCGGCGCCCTTTTTTGTAGTCGGCGATGGCGTCGTTCATCACTTCGCGATAGGTCGTGGCGAGCGCGCGCCGCGAGAAGCGATCGATGACGAACTGCCGTCCGCGCGCGCCCATCGACGCACGCTCTTCGGCGCTCAGCGACGCGAGCCGCTCGATGCCGTTCGCCAGCGTCTCGGCGTTCTCGGGCGCGACGACGATCGCGCCGCCGGAGTCTTCGAGAATGCGCGCCGCCTCCCCTTTCACAGCGCCGACGATCGGACGCTCCATCGAGAGAATCTCGAACATCTTCGACGGGATGAACGTCTCGAACAGCGGGATGTCGCGCAGCGGCACGAGGCAGGCGTCGGACATCGAATAGAAGGCTCGCACTTCTTCTTTGCCGACCGGCTCGAAGAAGGAGACGTTGGTCAGATTCTCGCGTGCGACGTGCGCGACAAGCTTCTCTTTGTCGGCCCCTTCGCCGACGAAGACGAAGCGGATGTCGCGGCGATCGCGCAGTCGCGTCGCGGCGTCGATGACGCTCGTCAGTCCCTGCGAGATTCCGTGCGCGCCGATGTAGAGCGCGACGAACTCGCCATCGAAGCCAAGCCGCCGGCGCAGCGCACGCCCTTCGCCGCGCTCGGTCCAGAAATCGACGTCGGCGCCGTTCGGGATCGTCCGCACTTTCCAGTCGGGGACGCCGCGCTCGATGAGGTTCTGCCGGAATGCTTCGGTCACCGCGACGACGCGCGTCGCTTTGCGATAGAGCGACAGCTCGAGCTTTTCGAGCGCGGCGATGGCGTATTTGTTTTTCAGGATCCCGAGCTCGACGAACAGCGCGGGCCAGAGATCGCGCACTTCCATGACGAACGGCCGTTTTCGCGCGCGCGCAACGTGATCGGCCGCGATCGCAGCGAAGAACGTTGGTGAGGTGCCGATGAAGACGTCGGGCGTCGTCTTCATCTTCAGGCGGCTGGCGACGATCGCCGACGGATGAAACGAGACGTGGCCGATCGTCTTTTTCACGAAGCCTTTGTTCGGCGTGATGTAGCTCCAGACGCGATGGACGTCGATGCCGTCGATGACCTCGTGCTGATAAGAGCGTTTGCGATAGCCGGGATAGAGCGTGCCGGTCGGATGATTCGGAAAGCAGGTGACGACCTGCACGGCGTCGCCGGCGCGCAGCCATTCGCGCGACAGATCGTGGATGCGCGCGGACGGCGCGCCGATCTCGGGGACAAAGTAGTGCGAGTAGTAAGCGATGTTCATTCGATGATCGGACTTCCGCTGCGCGGCAGGCGCAGCGTGACGCTGCCGGCGGTGACGATGAACGCGTCGCCATCGTCGCGCGTGTCGAGCGTGACGCCGTCGCGCAGCGCGAGAGCGTACACAAATCGCAGCGGCATTTCTCCTTCGGCGGTCAGCGTGAGGACGCGATTGGCGACGCGCTCGCCGAAACGTTCGGAGTACCAGCCCTCCCCTTCCGACAAACGCGCGCCAGCGATGAGCAAGCGTGTCGTGGACAACTGCGCGTCGGGATGGAGATGAATGCGGCTCTCCGCGCGCGTCCCGCCGCTGCCGGTCACTTCGTCGATGACGACGATCGCGACGCCGCGAAGATGCGCGATCGTGCGGCGATGAATCGCGGACGGCCGCAGTCGCGTGTAGCCGTCGTGCTCGCCCTGAATGACGCTCGCGTCAGCTGTGTTGAGCCAGACGACGTTGTGCGGCCGCGCGCGTCGAGCAACACGAAAGCTTCCCCACACTTCGGACTGATTCTCGCCGGCCACTTCGACCGTGTTGTGCGCGCGCGTCGAACGGAACCAGTCACGCCACTGGCCCGCTTCGTATTCGAAGACGCCGGAGTCGACGACGAGCGGCTTTCCGTCGAGCGTCAGCTCGTACGAAAACATGTCGGCGTGTGCGTGCGCCGGCAGATAGTCGGGACACGGTTTGCCAAAGTCGGCGATGAGAAAAACGCGGTCGTCGCGCATGATCGCGTAGCCGCTCGCGGCGAGGAACTCGCTCGTCCGCGGAGCTCGCGATGTGAGTGTCGGGACATCGGTGAGTGTTGAGTCCTTGAAGAGCGGCAGACGATCGTTCGGGCCGAGGATTTTGTCGAGGAAGTCGAACATTCGCGCGATCGCGTCGTCGAGCCAGCGCGGCACTTCGCGGTTGGCGCGGAGCAGTTCGGCGATCTCAACGAGGTCGCGCAACACGACGACGTGATACGACGGCGTTCGTTCGAAGTGTCCGCCATCGGCGAGAACCTGTTCGGCGACTTCTCTTTCGAGCATGCGCAGTCCGTCGCGCAGCCAGCGCGCGGCTTCGCCTCCTTCGAACATGACGCCGCTCCGGATCAGCGCGCGGAGATTTTCGAGCAGGTGATTGCCGCGGACGTCGTGCTCGAGGTTCGCGAAGAGGAAACGCGCCTGGCCGTAAATCGCTCGCGCGAGGTCGTCGCGAAACTCATCGGCGAGCGTGAAGGCATCGAGCGCGCGACACCAGTTCACGATGCGCAGCGAGACGGTGTACGGATGCCACCCGTCGCCGGTCATCGTCGCGTTCTCGCGCAGCCACGAACGGACGAGTCGGCGGAACGTCTCGACATCATTTGCGGCCGCGAGATCGAGCGCGTAGTCGAAGTAGTGCAGGTGATAGCGGAAGAGACGGCTGACCGTCGGATCGTGCCATCGCGGCTCACCGTCGTACTTTGCTTCGACGCCGATGAAACGGAACGTCCCTGCTGCGATCGCACGTGCGTTGGCGAGACGCTCGGCCGACTCGGCGTCGTGCAGCGCTTGATGCGCGGCGACGCGCACATCGCGCGGCAGCTCGAAGCGCGGCTTCGTCGCTTTGCGCAGCGCCGACTTCGCCATCGCCACGACTCGCGCACGCTGCTGCGCGGGAGTGAGGTGGCGCGCGGTGTCGACGAGGAGCCGCAGGCGGCGCAGATCGATCACGACGTCAGCAGCACGTCGGCGATCCGCTCGGCGGCGCGTCCGTCCCACAGCTCGGGGATGGCACCGCGGCGTCCGCGGCCGGCCAGAATGTCGTCGACCGCCGCGCGCAATGCGCCGAGGTCGTTGCCGATCAGCGTGTTCGTACCGACCGCGATCGTCACCGGCCGTTCGGTGTTCGGCCGCATCGTCAGACATGGAACGCCGAGGAATGTGGTCTCTTCCTGCACGCCGCCGGAATCGGTGATGACCGCTGTTGCGTGCTGTTGCAGCGCGGTGAAATCGAGATAGCTGAGCGGTTCGGTGAGCCTGAACGTCGCCGGCGTTTGCACGTTCATCTTTCGCAGCGCTTCCGCGGTTCGCGGATGAACGGGAAAGAGCACCGGAATGCGCGCGCTGATCTCGGCGAGCGTTTCGACGATCGGCCGCAGCGTCGCCGGATCATCGACGTTCGACGGGCGATGCAGCGTCAGGAGGATGTAGCGATCGAGATCGAGCTCGCGCGACAGCTTCGGCCACCGCTCTTCGGCGCGTGGCAGCAGACGGACGAGCGTGTCGATCATGACGTTGCCGACGCGGCGAATGCGCGAGGCGTTGACGCCTTCGCTGTGCAGGTTCTCGTCGCCGTCGGCGGATGGCGTCAGCAGCAGATCGCTGAGCGCGTCGGTGACGATGCGGTTGATCTCTTCCGGCATCGAGCGGTCGAACGAACGAAGTCCCGCTTCGACGTGCGCGATGCGAATGCGCAGCTTCGCGCAGACGAGCGCGGCGGCGACGGTCGAGTTGACGTCGCCGTAGACGAGCACCCAGTCGGGCCGCTGTTCGACGAGCAGCGGCTCGATCCGCTTCATCACTTCCGCCGTTTGCACGGTGTGCGAACCGCTGCCGACGTTGAGGTTCGCGTCGGGCTCCGGCAGTCCGAGCTCGGTGAAGAAAACGTCCGACATCGCGGCGTCGTAGTGCTGGCCGGTGTGCACGAGGAGCTGCTCGACGCCGCGCGCCGCGAGCGCGGCATGCACCGGCGCTGCCTTCATGAAGTTCGGACGCGCACCGACGACGTGCAGGATTTTCAACACCCCTCCACCGCCACCGGCTCGCCGCTGCGCAGGCTGTCGTACGCCGCGAGCGTGACGCGTGTGGAGTGAAAGAGCTCGTCGATCGCAATCGGCGCCGGGGCGGACTTCGTCAAGTGGTTGACGATCGCTTCCCACTCGCCGCGATGCCCTTTGTCGAGCCGCAGATGCGATGACAGCTTCGTCGCCTTTCCGTTGCGATCGACGTGCAGCGAACGGTAGTCGTCGAGCCGCGCCGCCAGTCCGCCGCCGAAGACTTCGAACGCTTCCTTGCCGAACGAGCGCGAGCCGTTCGCGGCGTAAACGAGCGTGCCGAGCGAACCGTGCTCGAACTCGAGCGTGACCTGGAAGTTGTCCTGGCGATAGCGGCCGTTGTCGGGCAGCGGCCGTGTCGTGACACGCCGCACGCGATCGCCGGCGAGATGGATGAGCAGATCGATGAAGTGACAACCTTCGCCGCGCAGCCGTCCGCCGCCCTGCGCCGGATCGTGCGTCCAGTGTTCGGGAGGAATGAAGCCGGCGTTGACGCGCGCGGTGAGCAGCAGCGGCTCGCTCACGTCACGCAGCGCATCGCGCAGCGTGACGACGAACGGCGCGAAGCGGCGGTTGTAGCCAACCATCAGCATCGGCGCCGACGGCAGCGCCCGCAGCGTGGCGTCGATCTCATCGAGCTCCTCGTATGTCAGACAGAGCGGCTTCTCGACGAAGACCTGTTTTCCCGCGCGCAGTGCATCCTGCACCTGGCGCGCATGCAGATCGTGACGTGTGAGAATGGCGACCGTGTTGATTGCGGGATCGGCGAGCAGCTCATCCGCGCTCGATGCGCAGTATGCGAAGCCGAATTTTTTCGCCGACGTTCGCGCGGTGACGCCGCCGCTGCTGCTGATGCCTGCGAGCTCGACCCCTTCCGTTTTCGCGAGCGCGGGCAACAGCGTCGCGTTTGCGAAGAGACCGGCGCCGAGGACGCCGACGCGTACGCGATCAAGCGACGCAGTGCCGGCGGGAAGCGGCGCGCGTTCGGTCACGCTGATGCGGCGCGCGAGATCGGGCTCCGCTTCGTAGCCGAGGACGACGCCGAGGAATGGCTCGCCGGTGCGGCCGAGAATCAGGTCGTATGCTTTTTCGCCGGCGTCGATGTCGAAGCGATGCGAGACGAGCGGCGAAACGTTCACCTGTTTCGCCGCGACGAGCTCGGCGAACGCGGCGAGGTTGCGATTCTCCGTCCAGCGCACATACGCGTACGGATAGTCGCGGCCTTTCTCCTCGTACTCGGGATCGTAACGACCGGGTCCGTACGAACGAGAGATGCGGAAGTCGAGCTCCTTTTCGAAGTAGACCTTGCGCGGAAGTTTCGTTCCGACGTTGCCGACGGCGACGATCACGCCGCGACTCCGCGCGACGGTGCCGGCCAGCTCGACCGGCTGATCGCTCGCGGCGTCGGCGGTGATGAGCACGACGTCGGCGCCATGTCCGCCGCTCAGTGCGGCGAGCCGCGATCCGAATTCGTCGGCATCGGTTCCGGCCCAGTCGATGCCGAACGTCCGCGCGAGCGCGACGCGATCGGCCTGCAGATCGATGCCGGCAACGCGGCAACCGGCGGCGCGCAACATCTGGATCGTCAGCTGGCCGAGAAGTCCGAGACCGATCACGCCGACGACGTCGCCGAGTTGCGGAGCGGCGAGCCGGATGCCGTGCAGCGCGATCGCTCCGAGCGTAGAGAAGGCCGCTTCTTCGAACGTGACGGAGTCGGGAATGCGAACGGCGAGCGTGCGCGGCACGGAGAGGATCTGCGCGTGGACGGCGTGACCGCCGCCGGCGCAGGCGACGCGATCGCCGGCGCGGAACTCGGAGACTTCGCTGCCGACCGCAATCACTTCGCCGGCCGCCGAGTAGCCGAGAGTCATCGCCTGATCGAGACGATTGCGGACGGCGTCGATCGTGTCGAGCACGCCGTCGCGTTTCGCTTTCGCGACCGTCTGGCGAACGAGATCGGGCCGCGAGCGCGCCTTCTGCATCAGGCTGGCCTGCGCGAAACTGGTGATCGTCCGCTCGGTTCCGGCGGAGACGAGACTGGCGCGCGTCCGGACCAGAATCCCCGATGAGCGAACCTCCGGCGCCGGGACGTCGAGCACCGCCAGCTCGCCGGTGCTCACCGACTGAATGAGTTGCTTCATCGCGCGCTCATAGCCTTCGAAAGAAGCGGGATAGTAGCAGAAAGAGCGGACCCGTCAGTTCTACTAATAACAGCGGCATAACGGTTGCAGCCGAGGCTCGTCAGTACCATGAGAGCCCATCGAAACGTCCTCGCTGCCATCGTCTTCGCCGCACTGTCGATCATCACCGCCGCGACGTCCCGCGCCACGGTCTACATCGTGCCGACGGACGGCAAACTGATCGACTCCGCCGACGCCATCGTCATCGCCACTGCAGGCGACGGTTACGGCGCGTACGAACTCAACGGCGACATCTGCACGAAGACGACGCTGAACGTCGAAACCGTGCTGAAGGGAAACATCAAACCGGGAACGATCATCACGACACGCGAGCTCGGCGGCGTGGTCGGACAGTCAGCGATGGCGGTGTCGGGCGGCGTGACGTTCGTCCCGGGCGAGCACGTCCTGATGTTCCTCCAGCGCGACGGCGACGAGAACTGGAAGACGTGGGGGATGGCGCTCGGCAAATTCAATTTCGCGCAGGACGCGGAAGGTCAGACACTGCTCGCGCGCGGCCTCGGGAGCGAGATTTTCGGCTTCGACGAAGCGACCGGCAAACCGCACGAAGAACAGGCGCGCAAGGCCGCGGAGTTCATCGACTTCATCAGCCGCTGGCAGCATCACCGCGTCCGTGCGGTGGCGCGCGAGGAGTACATCGTCGAGCATGCGACGATCACGAGCGCCGCCATGGTGGCGGGCAACCCGCACCAGCTGGTGATCGTACCGAATCATCACGTGCCGGCGTCGTCGTATACGCAGGGAAACTTTCGCTGGACGGCGTTCGACGCCGGACAGACGGTGAACTTCCGCACGTCAGGCTCGCAGCCGGGATACGACTCGGCGGGCGCCGCCACGCGCGGAACGGCGGCGTGGACGAACGATCCGAACTCGAACGTCCGCTACAGCGTCATCGGCACGACGAGCGCCGGTTTCGTGAAGGACGGGCAGAACACGATCGTTTTCAATTCGTCGACCGATGTGCCGTCCGGCGCGATCGGCTACTCGAAATGGTTCGCCGACGGACAGCACACCTTCGACAACGAGACCTGGTACACGACGTCGGAGGGCGACGTCGTGATGCGTTCCAATCTGTCGATCTCGCAGTCGGCATTCGACGAAGCGGTGACGCACGAGCTCGGGCACACGCTTGGTTTCCGCCACTCCGATCAGGGAACGCCGTCGTCGACGCAGGCCGTGATGAATTCCGTCGTCTCGGGCGCGTATGGCGCGTCGCTGCAGGCGTGGGACAAGGATGCCGTGAATCACGTCTACGGCAACGGCACGCTCGTCAACGGAGTGCCGAGCGGCGGAACGTGCACGGCGCCGTCGATCACCGCGCAGCCGGCGTCGAGCACGATCACCGCGGGACAGGCGACGACGCTTTCCGTCAGCGCCACAGGAACGTCGCCGGCGTATCAGTGGTACACCGGCACGAGCGGCACGACCACGAACCCGATTCCCGGCGCGACCGGGCCGAGCGTCACCGTCACGCCGACGTCGACGACGAACTACTGGGTGCGCGTGTCGAACAGTTGCGGAACCGTGAACAGCTCGACTGCAACCGTGACCGTGAATGCCGCGCCGCCTCCGCCGCCGGCAGCAGAAATACGCGGCGACTTCAACAACGACGGCAATCCCGACTTCATCTGGCGCAATAGCGCCACCGGCGCGAACCGGCTGTGGCTGATGAACGGGACCACGCCGATTTCCGCCGTCGCGCTTCCGTCCGTGACCGATCTGAACTGGGAGATCGCCGGCGCGGGCGACTTCAACGGCGACGGCCAGCAGGACATCGTCTGGCGCAACTACGCGACCGGCGCGAACGCGGTCTGGCTGATGAACGGAACTTCACAGACCGGCAGCCTCACGCTTCAGAGCGTGAACGACGTGGCGTGGCGCATCGAGTCGGTGAACGATTTCAATCACGACGGCAGAGCCGACCTGCTGTGGCGTCACTACGGAACCGGCGCGAACTCGATCTGGTTCATGAACGGTACGACGCTCACGTCGAGCGTCACTATCAACCCGGTCGCCGACACGTCGTGGCACATCGCCGGCAGCGGCGACACGAATTCGGATGGCGCGGAAGACATCGTCTGGCGAAACTTCTCGAACGGCCAGAACGTGGTCTGGTTCATGACCGGCGCGAATTCGGCGACGCTGAAAGCGACAACCGCGTTGTCGACCGTGACCGATCAGACGTGGCAGATCGGCGCGGTCTCGAGCTTCACGAACGATCCGGTTGCCGATCTCGTCTGGCGCCATTACACCGACGGACAGAATGCCGTCTGGGTATTCGGCGGCGGGCAGGTCGGATTCACTGCCTACAGCGCGTACGAGACGGACGTCAGCTGGAAGCTGGTCGGACCGCGCTGACGCGCTAATCTACGAAGGCGCGCAGCCAGAGCTCGAAGGTGAGGAACTGCCAGATTTGCAGCGACCAGTCTTCGCGTCCGCTGCGCTGTTCCTCGATCATTCGCCGGATCGGCGCCGGCTCGAAATAGCCGCGCCGCCGAATGTTCGTCTCGCTCAGCAGGTCGTCGACCATCTCGCGTAATTCATTGGCGAGCCAGTAATCGGCCGGCGCGCCGAAGCCGGCTTTCTTCTGCGTCAGCACTTCCGCCGGCAGCATCGGACGCATCGCCTCGCGCAGGATGTGCTTCGTCGTTCCGCCGCGCAGTTTCATCGACGGCGGAATGTTCGCAGCCGTCCACTCGGCGAGCTCCCAATCCAAAAATGGCACGCGCACTTCGACCGATGACGCCATGCTCATCTTGTCGTTGTAGGTGAGATTGAGACTGACCATGAACGCCTTCGTATCGACGTACATCATTCGATCGAGGAAGTCGGCGTCGCTCACCTTCGCGAAGTGCGCGAGGTGCTCGGAGCGCGAATCGGGCAGCGATGCAAGCGACGGCGCGATCTCCGCCTGCATGGTGTCGGTCAGATAAACGCTGTCCATCAGAAAGCGATCGACCGGCGCGAGCGAGCCGCTGCGCACCATCTTCTTCGCGAGCCGCACGTAGCCTTTGAAACGGCTGCCGCGCATCGACGGCAGCGACTCGACGGCGGGACGAATCATCGATTCGCGAACCGCGCGCGGCAAACGCCGATACGTTTCGGCGAGATAGTGCGCGCGATATTTTCGGTAGCCGCCGAACAGCTCGTCGCCGCCGATTCCCGAGAGCAGCACGGTGACGTCGCGGCGCGCTTCGCGATTGACGAGGTACGCCATGATGATGGCCGGATCGGCGGTCGGCTCGTCCATGTGCCAGACGAGTTTCGGCAACAGATCGACGACGTCCGGCTCGACGGTGATGTGCGTGTGCGTGCAGCCGAAGTGGCGCGCCGTCCGCTCGGCGACGTCGGTGTCGTCGAGATGCACCTCCCCTTTCCGATACCGCGGCGGAAAAGCGATCGTGAACGTGCGCACCGGTGTCGCCGTCGATTCCGCCATCGCGGCGACGATCGAGCTGGAGTCGAGTCCGGCGCTGAGAAATGCGCCGAGCGGCACGTCACTGAGCATCTGCTTTCGCACCGTCGCGCAGAAACGTTCACGCAGTTCGCGCTTCAACTCCTCTTCGCTCGCCGGATAACGCGTTCCCGCCGGCGGATACGCGAGATCCCAGTACTGTTCGATCTTCAGCGAGCCGCCACGCAGCGTCGCAAAATGGCCGGCCGGCAGTTTGAAAATGCCGTGGAACATCGTGCGCGGATCGGGCACCCAGAGAAACGCCAGGTACTGCTTCAGCGCGAACGGATCGACTTCGCGCGGAACGCCCGGCAGCTCGAGGATCGCTTTGAGCTCCGACGCGAACGCGAAACGTTTTCCCTGCTGCGTGTAATAGAGCGGCTTGATCCCGAAGTGGTCGCGCGCGATGACGAGCGTGTCGCTGCGCTTGTCCCAGATCGCCAGCGCGAACATGCCATTGAGCCGGCGGAAGCAATCGGTTCCGTAGCGTTCGTAGAGATAGAGAATCGCTTCGGTGTCGCAATGCGAGCGGAAGCGAACACCGTCCGCTTCGAGCTCGGCGCGCAGCTCCGGGAAGTTGTAGATCTCGCCGTTGTAAACGATGGTGATCGCGCCGTCCGGCGTCGACATCGGCATGTGTCCGGCCGGCGAGAGATCGAGAATGGCGAGACGACGCGAGCCGAGTCCGATCCAATCGCCCGATGGGGTCGTCGCCGACCAGATCCCGCCATCGTCCGGCCCGCGATGATGCTGGACCTCGGTCATCCGCGTCAGGAGCGCGTCATCGGCCCAGTTCACCGCTCCCGCAATTCCGCACATCTACGCGGCCGCTCCCTTTCGCTTCCCGATGGCGGCGAGAAAATCGAACGTCTCGCGCGCGCAACGCTCCCACGAATATTGCGCGGCACGCGCGAATGCGCGCTCGGCCAGCGTCGTCCGCAATGCCGGATCGGCGATGAGCGTGCGAATGGCGCGGGCGATGTCGTCCGGCTGATTCGGATCGAAGTAAATCCCGGCATCGCCGAGAAACCGCGGCATCGGCGGATGGCCGGAGGATGCGATCGGCAGGCCGGCCGCCATTGCTTCAATGAGGATGTTCGGCATGTTCTCGCAGGTGGAAGCGAATACGAACAGATCGGCGGCCTGATACAAGGCCGGAAGCGCGGCGTGCCGCACTTCACCGGCCAGTTCGACGACCGTGCGCGTGTCGTGCGCGAGCACGTCGCGCAGCCGTTTCATCGACGGCGGATAGTTGCCGCCGGCCAGCCGCAGCACGACCGGCAATCCTTCCTCGCGCAACTTCATCACCGCCGCGGCGACGTTCCACTGATGTTTGTAGACGTCGATGATCGACGTGTAGAGGATCGTGAACGGCTGCTCTTCGCTGTACTCCGAAATCGGCCGCTGCGCGCGCGGCGCGAAGCGGAAACGATCGCTGACGCCGTGCGGCACGACGGTGGTCGTCTCCGGCGCGTGGCCGCGATCGACGAGACCGCGCACGTAGTCGTTGAGGTAGATCATGCCGTCGGCGTTGCGAAACGTGCGGCGCTGCGCCCAGCGCAGCAGCAGCAGCCGAACGAACATCCACGACGCGCCGTAACGCGCCGCTTCGCGAAGATCGAACGGCAGCATGTTGCGGCACATCGTCACGTACGGATGAAACGATCCGCCGTACGCGCCGCCGGGAACGAACAGCACGTCGCATGCGGCGCGCGCAAGCTCGTTCAGCGGTCCGCGCTGCCACGCAAGGCGCGCGCGCAAACCGCCTTCGAGCTCTTGCTGTTCGACGAGGACGAGCCAGTCGCGATCGCGCGGCAGCTGTGCCAGTGTCGCAGCGCTCCCCCACACCGTCACCTGTTCGATGCCGCTTTCGCGCGGATCGGCGTGACGCAACAGCTCGACGAGATGCGTGATCCCGCCACCGCCGCGCAGGTTCGCGGTGTCGATGCCGGCTCTCACCGCGGCTTCACCGCGCGTCCGGTGAGATGGCTCTCGTGCATCACTTCGACGCGTTCCAGCTTCGCTTCCTCGAGCCAGCGCCGGAGCGTCGACGGCGTTTGCGGCTGGTCGTAGCGCGGGCCGAGCCAGTCGAACGTGTCGAGCACCGCCCACTGCTGCAACTGCGTTTCGTTGAGCGGATGGACGCCTTCGTAATTGGCGACCGGCACGAGCCGCCGCAAAAAGCGTCCGATGAGCGGAATCCGCGCGAGCGCGCGGCTGAGTCGCAGCAGCGACGGCGTGACGCGCTCGACGAGTGCGAAGAGCCGCTCCTGCTGCATGCGCGTCGTGAACGGCCGCAGCCAGTACTTCGGCTCTGCGACGTTGGTCCAGCGCCGCAGATAGAGATCGACGGTCAGTCCGCCGCCCGGCTTCACCATCGGCACGAGCGAGTCGACCGCTTTGCGGACGTCGGGCGTGTGTTGCAGCACGCCGAGCGAATAGACGAAGTCGAACGTGCCGGGCGCGAACGGCAGCCGGTAGATGTCGGCCTGGACGAGATGCAGGTTCGGATGCGGCAGATTCGCGAACGCGGCATCGACCGCGGAAGAGAAGTCGATGGCGATGAGCGTCGCGCCGAGGGAGAGAGCGACTTCGGCGAAACGTCCGGCGCCGCAGCCGGCGTCGAGCACGAGCCGGCCCTGCAGCGTTTGCTGATCCCAGCCGGTCTGACGCAGAAAGCGGCGGCGCGAGATCGGCACGCCGGTGTGGCTGTCGAGCTGCGTCTCACGAAAGCGGTTCCACTGAAAGCCGAAGTTGTTCGCGTAGTTGTCGGCTTCGACGAAACGCGGGATGCCGCGCACGATCGGATACGCGATGCCGCAGCAGTCGCACGTCAGCGTGCCGTCTTCGATTTCCGGCGACGCGACTCCGCTCGTAAGCGAGAGTCGTCCGCCGGCGGCGGGACAGCGAAGGAGCTCGAGCAGCGCCGGCTTCATGCGATCGAGACCCCATACTCGCGACGCCACAACTCGAACATGGTCAGCGCGAACAGTCGGCGCGCATTGCGCCGCCCTTTGCGCTGTCCGCGAATGAGCGAGTCGATCGTGCCGCGGTCGAAGATCGACGGATCGGCGTCGGCGAGAATCGCCTCGAGGGCGTCGCCGGTCGTGCCGCGGAACCAGTCGTCGAGCGGAATCGAGAAACCCTGCTTCCGTTTCGTGTCGAGCTCCGGCGGCAGCAGCTTTGCCGCGAGCATGCGCGGGAGAATCTTTCGCTCGCGCTCATTCGCTTTCAATGCATCGGGAACACGGCTGAACGCGAACTCGATCACGCGACGATCGAGAAACGGCGCACGCACTTCGAGCGACGCGAGCATGCTGGCGCGATCGACTTTCACCAGATAGCCGTCGCACATCGTCGTCCGGAAATCGGTCTCGGTGGCGCGCCGCAGCAGCGATTGCGATGAATCGGCCACGCCCGCGCGAAACGATTCCGGCGAGGGCGACGGCACGCCGATCGTGCGGCGAAGAGGCGCGAGCAGCCGCGCGCGGGTGAAGGAATCGAACAGGAGGTTGATGTGGGCGATGCTGGCGCCGGCGTCGTCGCCGAAACCGATGAGGTGATTGCGGCCGCGAATCCCGGGCGGAAGGCGGCGCGCCGCACCGGCCAGCGCGCGGCGCGCAGGAGCGGGCAGCCGCGTGCGATAGCGCTCCATCCGCATCAGCCACGAGTAGTGGTCGTAGCCGCCGAACAGCTCGTCGCCGCCGTCACCGCCAAGCGCGACGCGCGCATGCGGACGGATGGCGCTCGAGACGAGATACGTCGGCAGCATCGACTCGTCGGCGAACGGCTCGTCGAACTGCCGCGCCATTTTCGGCAGCAGCTCGATCAACAGCGGATCGGCCGGAAGTTCCGTGTGATCGGTGCCGAAGTGCGAGGCGACGAGCCGCGCGAACGGTGCTTCGTCGTAACTGCCGCCGCCCGGAAAGGAGATCGTGAAGGTCTTCACCGGCGTCGGCGAAACGCGCGCCGCCATCGCGGTGACGAGACTCGAATCGACCCCACCACTGAGCAGCACGCCGACCGGCACATCGGCGACGAGTTGTCGCCGCACGGAGGATTCGAGCAGTGTCTCGAGCTCGGCGACGAGCTCGTTCGGGTTGGTGTTTAAGTCGTTCGCCGGCTCCGGCAGTTTCCAGTACGTCCAGCGCCGCAGCGAGTCGCGATCGACGTCGTACAACAGCGCTTCACCCTGACGCAACTTTTCCACGCCATGGAGAATGCAGAAGGGCGCCGGCACATAGCCGTACGTGAGAAAAAACTCGAGCGCAGCCGGATCGATGCGCCGCTCGAACCCGGGATCGGCCATCAGCGCCTTCAGTTCCGAAGCGAACCAGAGCCGTCCGTCGCGATGCGAAAAATAGAGCGGCTTCTCACCGGCCCGATCGCGCGCGAGCAAAAGCTGCTTCGTTCGCAGATCGAACAGCGAGATCGCGAACATGCCGTCGATCCTCTCCAAACACTCAGTCCCCCACTCCGCATAGCCGGCCAGCAACACCTCGGTATCACTGGCGCTGCGGAACGAATGACCGAGCGCCGCCAGCTCGTCGCGCAACTGGCGATAGTTGTAGATCTCGCCGTTGAACGACAGCCGCACATCGCCCGACGGGCTCGACATCGGCTGATGTCCGGCCGCGCTCAGATCGATGATCGACAGCCGCCGATGCCCGAGTCCGACGCGCCGATCGTCCGAGCGGAACGTCCCCGAATCATCGGGACCGCGATGGCAAAGCGTCGCCACCATCGCGTCGAGCGGCGGCTGCGCCGCAGCACGCGACTGCGCAAATCCTACGATTCCACACATTGATGTTTGGGAGTTGGCGTCAGGCGACGGTGCCGACGAGATAGAGATCGGAGCAGAGCGTCGGCCGCAGACGCAGCAGGCGATCGACGAACGGCGTCAGCTTGCGCACCAAAGGCGAACGCGCGTCGTAGCCCATCCAGTTGCGTCCGATGATCTCGTATCCGGCGAGGTTCATGTCGCGCGCGATGTAACGAAGGTCGTCGACATCCGGCTCGCGCACGTGGCCGCGAAAGACTTCCTGTTCGTACCACGCTTCCATCGGCGTCCACTTGCCGCGTCCGAGCGGCACGGTGATCCGCTTGCGAAGATTCACGCAGTTCGGCGTGGCGAGGACGAAGAGCCCGCCGCTGCGAACCGTTTTCGCAACGCGCGCAAGAAGCCGCTTCGGCGAGGCGTGCCAGTGCTCGAGCGCGTCGAACGTGGTGATGGCGTCGAACGAGCGCTCCGGAAAGTCGATCTGCGTGGCGACGACGTCGCGTGAAACGACTTCAACGCCGTACTTGTCGTAGAGCCTTCGCATCGCGTCCATCACGTCCTGCTCGAAGAAACCCTCATCGCGAAAGTCGTCGACGAGAACCGACTTCATGCCGGAAGCCGCGCAGCCGAGCGCGAACGTGCCCCAGCCGCCGCCGATATCGCAAACGCGCGCCCCTTTGCCGGCGCGCTCGAGCACCAGTCCGACTTCGAAAGTGAAGCGGTCGAGCTGCGTCAGCTGTCCGGCGACGAGTTTCTCCGGGTACTGTCTGATGATCGATTCGACGGTATCTCTCAGCGACATTTCATTCGTTCCGGCGCCAGCCGATCCTCTCCATGCCACGCTCGATCAGCTCGCCGGCCTGTCGCATCCGATGCGGGAATCGGTGATCGCGCATCACCCGGCGATAGCCGTTCAGCGCGATCCGCTTCCGCTCTTCGTCGTGCTCGAGATAATAGCGGATCTTATCGATCAGATCGTCCACGCCGCAGTAGCCGACGATCTCTTCGCCCGGCTCGTAGAAGGCGCCGAGATGCTCGCCGCCGTCGGAGATCTGCATCACGCCGTTGCCGGGCAATTCGAACAGGCGATAGCTGCCGACCGTGTAGTCGCCGCGATTGTGAACGTTGAATCCGATCTTCGTTCGCTGATAGAGCGGGACGTATTCTTCGAACGCCACCGGCCGGATCCAGCCGGGCATTCCGTATTTCGCGTTGTAGTAGAGGTTCCACTTCGCGCTCGACCGGCCGCGGATCATGGCGCGTTCTCCGAACGCCTTCTTCACCTTCGCGAGGAGCGGCATCTTGTTCGGATACGGCCAGCCGACGAAAAGAACGTCGATGTCCCGCTCGCCGTCGAGGATGTTCTGTTCGTTCTTCGAGGGATCGTAAAAGACGTCGTGCAGCGACAGCGGCCAGAAGTCGATGTTCGTCGCACCGACGTACTCGAGCTTCGCGGCCATCGACAGATCGCGGCTGTACGCCGGCGAGTGATAGAGAACGTGATCGTATGCGTGCGCGTACGCGAAGTCGCGGTCGTACGCGGTCAGCGGACCGTCGGTCGTCCGCATCACTTTGTAGATGCCGACTCTGCGAAGAAACTCGGGGTGATACGGCAGCGAATTGTCGACGATGACGGCGTCCGCCCCTTCGCGCGCGACGAGCTCGCTGAGGTCGTCGTAGAGCTTCATCAATCCCGCATCGCGATCGAAGTAGAGGTTATCGAGCATCTGCGCACGCAGAATGCGCGAGGCATCGACATACGGGTCGTGATTGAACGGAATGAAGGTGTAGCGATCGGTCGACGCGGCGGCGATCTCGCGCTCCCAGTAGGCGCCCTCGAATCCCTTCTTGTTGTATGAGTAGATGATTTTCATCGAGCGACTTCTTCGTAGACGGCCGCGTACTGCTGCGCGATTTTCGGAGCCGTCCACTGGACGGCGATGGCGTGCGCGGCGTTTGCGCGCTGCCGTGATTCGTCGACGCCGGTGAGCGCGCGCGACAAACCGAGCGCGATCGATTCACGGGACGCGGGGTCGACGAAAAGCGCTGAATCGCCATCCAGAAATTCACGATGCGCCGGGATGTCGCTCACGACTACCGGACATCCGGCCGCCATCGCCTCTGCGACCGCATTCGGATTCCCTTCAAAGGTCGAGACGGAGACGAAAACGTTCGCGCGACGCAGCCATGACCACGCATCGGTCGCGAATCCGGTAAACGCGACCTGCCGCGCCGCGATGAGCGGAGCCGCCTGCGCACGTACATCGTCGCGCAGCGGTCCGTCGCCGCAGATCACAGCGACCACGTCGTGCCGCTGCAACACGATCGACAACGCATCGATGAATTTCCGGGCGTTCTTCTCCGCCGAAAGCCGCCCGATGAAAACGATCAGCGGCTTCGCCGGATCGAGTCCGACCGACGCCGGGTCGGCGGGCGCCGCTGCTTCCACTTCGGCGACCGGCACCGCGTTGCGAATCAACCGCTGCAGCGTTCGCGGTTTCGCGCGCGATCGCCAGTAATCGAGCCCGCCCTCGGAATTCGCCACGATCGCGGACGCGCCGCGCGCGGCCAGCACGCGCATCCCATTCTTCAGTCCGCGCGGATACGCGAGTGCCGAGCTTCGCTCGCTGACGATCCACGGCACACCGGCGATGCGCGCCGCCATCCCGCCGCCAACGTCCATCTGCGTCAGCCACGTCTGCGCGACGTCGGGCCTGATTCGTTTGATCAGCTTCAGTAATCGCATCGACAGCCGCGGATCGTAGTTCCCTCTGGTATCGATGTGATGGACGACCGCACCGCCGGCGCGCAGCGTTTCGAGATGCGTCCCCTCATGCAGCAGCGCGACATGCACGTCGTGTCCGGCCGCAATCAGCGGCGATGCGAGATACGTCAACTGCCGCTCCGCGCCGCCACCGGCCATGCTGGGGATGCAGTGAAGGATGCGCATTCAGGTGCCGGGTGGTGCCGTTGCCGCAACGACGTTGAACGACTTCGTCATACCGGGATCGTTGCGCGGCAGCCGCGCCGCCATCTGCTCGACCGTCTGCTCTTCGCCGCTCTTCAAATCCCAGAAGCGATAACCGAGCTCGCGCAGGACCGCGAACGGATTGCGATTCGGGTCGTCGAAATGCGGGCCGACCGCTTCCATCAGGATGAGCGGACGATTGCGCGCGATCGTCTCGCGGCCGCCGACGATCAGCGGGAACTCGTTGCCGTCGACGTCGATCTTCACGAGGTCGATCTTTCCGAGATTGGTCTGCGCGCTCCAGGCATCGAGACGCTGAAACGCGACCGTGCTGACGCCGTCGCGGCGCGAACCGTCGGTGCGCCAGCTGGAGCGAAAGTTCACTTCCCGCGGCGGCAGATCGGAATCGGAGAGTGCGAGCTTTACCGCGTCGACATGCCTGGCGTCGTTGAGCGAAAGATTGCGCTGCAGTTTCGAGAATGCGAAGTCGGTCGGCTCGAACGCGATCACCCGTCCGCCGCTCCCGGTCAGCTTCGCGAAGAGCAGCGTGTGCGCGCCGATATTGGCCCCGATGTCGACGATCGTCATCCCCGCCCGTGTGTGACGGCGGATGGCTGCGGTGACGTCGGGCTCGTACTGCTGGAGAAAGAGACTGAGGTCGATCAATTCGCCGAGGTCGAGATCGAAGACCAGGCCGTCGACGGTCGCCATCGTGCGGCGATTGCGGACGAGGCGCGCGAACGCGTTGTACATCAGCTCTCGCACCGGCAGGAACGGCACGAGCCTGTACAGACGGCGTGCGAATGAGACGAAGGGACGACGATTCATGATTGAGCACCGAGCACGCGTGTGCGCGTCTTACGTAGCAGCATCGCGACCAGCTCGACCGATAAGTACGTCGGCACGAACCAGTAGACGATGAAGTAGAGCGAGGCGAACGAGGTCTGGCGCATGCTGTAGTACGTCCAGACCGACACGAACAGGTAGAACATGTTTACCCACCAGCTCCTGTAACGCCGGACGTACCAGCGGTGCAGCATCGCGGCGATCGCGCCGAGCAGAATGCCGCGCACGAAAATCTCCGGCCAGTCGAACCCGAGCACCGCCTGACCGACCGCGCCGAACATCAGACCGACGCCGTCGATGCCGGCCGCGTTCAGGTACCACGCCGACGGATCGATCTTCTCGAACGGCAGGAGCTGACTCGGAACGAGAAAGTAAAAATCGCTGAAGAACAGCTGCCAGGGCGGAGTGCCGAGCACGCCGTCACGCTTGAGCCTGAAGATGTCGTATGACGTCGCCCACACCGCCTGGAACTCGTTGTTCCGGACGAGGAACGGAACGTGTGATTCGTCGAACAGCGGCTCGACGGCGCGATTGCGCATCACACCGAGCGTGAGAAAGCCGCCGAAGATCGCGCAGCCGATCATCAACGCCCATTTCAGTTTCAACGGACGCACCATCCGGTGATAGAGCAGCACCGCGGTGAGCAGCAGAAGAATCAGCTCGCTGCGCGAACCGTGCTGTGATGCGGTGTAGACGATGTCGACCGCCAGCACGGCGATCAGCGCAAGGCGATATCGCCAGTCGCGCCAGCGCAGCAGGAAGATGGAGACGAGGAACTGCGAATAGGTGAAGCGGATGTGATCGAAGTTCTGCACGAACTGCAGCAGGAGATGCGGGAGCGAGACGAGCGTCTGCACGCGGCCGCTCAGCACCTCGCTGTATGGCGCGTTGTATTCGAAGTTGTAGACCTTCGCGATGACGATCAGAAACGTCTGCATCACGACCAGCATCGTCACGAGCGCGACGATGCGGGAGCGGCCGGGCGAGTCCATCTCGGTGGTTCGCACGCGCGCCCGTCCGCGCAGCAGCAGATACGTGAGCACGAAAGAGCCGAAGTAAAGAACGTAACGCCAGCCGAACGCGCCGACGAGCTCCGGCGTCGGCGCTCCCGATGTCAGTCGCCAGTCGGACGTGGCGGCGTCCCACTGATAGTCGTTGGCGATGAAGTTGATCATCGGGTAGACCGAGTAGAAAAAGGCGGCGGCCACCCAGACGCTGCCGATCTCGAACACCGGCAGCGCGCGATCGCGACGGTAGAGCACGAGCACGTAAAGCGCGGTGAGCTCGAAGATCATCACCGCCGGCAACATGATCGCGCGATGCGGCCAGGGCGTCATCGCGCAGACGATGATGCCGGCCACGAAGACGAGGCCGAGCATGATCAGCTGCGGATCGAAGACGAGGCGGCGCGGCCGCCGCACGCGGCGCGCGGTCTGCGGCGTCGACGGCAGTTCCGCCGCGCTGACGATTCCGATGTCGGTCATCGCGTTTTCAAAACGAAGTTGTGGCTCGGCGTCCAGTCGCGATTGCGATAGGAGCGAAGGATCTCGAACTTTGCGGCGAGGCGTCGCGAGACGTCGCGGAGACGCCAGCCGCGCAGGCCGAGCTCCCAGAAGTGCTGTCCGCCCGAATAGCGCGGCGTGAGCCCGTCCGGCTTTTCGAACCAGTTGAAGAGATCGAAGTGCAGCGTGAAGTCGAGACCGCGCACGCCGGGAACGAAGCGAAACTGCATGTGCCGTCCGGCCACCGGCAGATAGACGAGCGCGAAGCGCGCCACGCGGGCGAGCTCCGCGATCGCGGTGTCGAGATACGGAACGGCGAGGTGCTCGAGAACGTGCGACGCAACCACGGCGTCGTACTCTTTGTCGCTGAACATCGTCATCTGGTGCACGCTGCCGATCCGGTCGGGATTGAACGTGGCGTCGATGTCGAAGGTGGTTACTTCGTAACCGAGCCAGCGAAGAACGTGCGTGTCGAGCCCCTGCCCCGGCCCGATGATCAGGATTTTGCGGACGTCGGAACCGAGCGATTGCAGGTCGCGATACTGATACGCGCTGTTGACGAAATTCGAGAGGTGGAACTCGCGGCGCCAGGCTTCGCGGTCGAGCGGCATGACGGCCGGCGGCGGAATGTCGGGCGTCGACACTATCGATTTCCTTTTCGGTGCGCTCGCACTCTTGCATACGCGGCTCGCGGCAATGCGGCCGCAGCCGCAAGCCTCGGCAACGCGCGGAATGCGGCAGAGGGAGCGGCCGACATCGCCCGCGCGGCGGCTCCGCCGGCGGCTCCGCGATTTCGGCGCGCCAGATACGAGGCGATGATCAGCTGCACCATGCCGTACGTCGAGGCGACACCGGGATCGCGGCGCGCGGCCGGCTCGCGCTCGAGAAATTTTCGGCGCAGTGAATCGACGATCGTCACGGCGCGCTCCGGCTGCTCCGGTTCATCGATCACGGCGTGATTGACGAGCGCCACCCACAACGGCGCCCACTCGTTCGCCAGCGCGACGTCGCCGGTCATGGCGATGACGCCGCGGCGCAACACTTCTTCGACGCGCAGCACGTTCTCGCGCGTGTAGCGCGTCGACGTGACCGACGTCGAGTGAACGCGAAAATCGATGAGCGTGCGCGTCAGGTTCTGCATCGGATGCCGTGCGGCGACCCGCGACCAGAGCTCGACGTCCTGGCTGGTGCGCCACGTTTCGTCATAACCGCCAAGCTCGTCGCGCACGACGGAGGCGCGGAACATTACCGAGCCATGCACCATCGGACTGATCGTCATCAATGCAAATCGGATCGCTGCCGGGGAAACGGGACGAACGGTATCGAGCGCGCGCCGCCGCCGCCCGTTTTCATCGATGACTGCCGCCTGCGCGCCGACGACCGCGACATCGGGATGGGCATCGAGAAACGCGACCTGTTCCGCGAGTCGCGTCGGGCGCGAACGATCGTCGGCGTCGTGACGCGCGATCAGCTCTCCGTTCGCGACGGCGAGTCCGGCGTTGAGCGAGGCGGTCAGTCCGCGATTCGTTTCGTTCGTGATGATGCGAATGCGGGCGTCGTTGTATGAGCTGAGAATGGTTTGCGAATCGTCGGTTGAGGCGTCGTCGATGATCAGCAGTTCGAAGTCAGTGAACGTTTGCGCGAGGATCGAGTCGATCGCTTCGCGCAGATAGCGCTGGCCGTTGAAGACCGACATCAATACGGTCATGCGCGGCGACGTCACGGATTTACCTCGCGCGCGTCGAGCCAGAGTCCGAGCGTGAAGAGCGACCACGCGCGGTAGTCGGTACCGTTTTTCATGTCACCGCGCACGCCTGGCAGCAGCGAGCGGAGCGGCGAGTCTGCGGCGAAGACGCGATCGAGGAGCGGACGCATCGCCGGCTGGTTGAGCCACGCGGCGGTCGGCGCGCCGAAGCCCTGCTTCGGACGATTCCAGAGCGATTCCGGCCAGAACTGGCGACACGCTTCCTTCAACACGAGCTTCGTGTCTGTCGTGCCATTCACTTTCAGCGTTTCCGGGAGCGAGAGCGCGAACTCGACGACGTCGCGATCGAGCAGCGGCGCGCGCGTTTCCAGTCCGTGCGCCATCGCGGCGCGATCGACTTTCACGAGAATGTCGCCCGGCAGATACGAGGTCAGATCGAAGTAGAAAGCGCGATTGAGTCCGTGCGTGTCGTTCGACGGTTTGTAGTAACCGCCCGGCTCGAACGACGCGACGTCATCACTCCCCCACAACCGCGAGCGCTCATGTTTGCGAAAGACGGTCTGGCTCATGATGTCGCGCGTCCAGACGTCGCGCCAGCGCGCGGCCAGTCCGGCGGCGTGCGAGCGAATGGTCAGCTTGCGATAGCGATGTCGCATCAGTTTGCTGAACGAGCGCAACACCGCCCACTGCGCGAGCGGCGCCGCGACCTTCTCCGACATCGCCAGCGCCGGATACCACCAGTAACCGCCAAAGAGCTCATCGCCGCCGTCGCCGGAGAGGACGACTTTCACGGAGCGGCGCGCGAACTCGGAGACGAGGTAGGTCGGGATGTTCGAGGTGTCGGCGAACGGCTCGTCGTAGACGCGCGCCATCCGCTGGATGAGCGTGGCGACGTCCGGCTCGCCGAGGTCGATCTCGTGGTGCTCGGTGTTGTAACGCTCGGCGACCGCGCGCGCGTACGGCAGCTCGTTGATGTAGCTGCCAAAGCCGACGGAGAACGTCTTCACCGGGATGTCGCTGTGCTGCTGCATCAGCGCGACGACGGTGCTCGAATCGAGTCCGCCGCTGAGAAACGCGCCGACCGGAACGTCGGCCGTCATCTGCCGTTCGACCGCCTGGCGAATGAGGCGACGCAGTTCGTCGGCGGCGTCGCGCAGCGAGATCGTGCGTGTCTCGAACTTCGGCATCCAGTAGCGCGTCACGGCGATTTTTCCGTCGCGCCACGTCAGGTGATGCGCGGGCGGCAGCGTCTCGATGTTGCTGTAGATCGTTCGATCAGGCGGGACGTAGCCGAGTGTCAGATACGCATCGACGGCCTCGCGATCGAGCCGGGCATCGATGAGTCCCGATGCGGTGATCGCTTTCAGTTCCGACGCAATCAGCAGCGTGCCGTCGTTCGTCGTTGCGTAGTACAACGGCTTCTCGCCGAAGAGATCGCGCGCGACGAAGAGTGAACGTTCCTGCGCGTCCCACAGCGCGAATGCGAACATGCCGCGCAGTCGATCGACGACCGCCGCGCCCCATTCCTTGTAGCCGGCGATCAGCACTTCGGTGTCGGAGTGCGTGCGGAACTCGTGGCCGAGCGCGGCGAGCTTGTGGCGCAGCTCCGGGTAGTTGTAGATCTCGCCGTTGAAGGCGATCGACCAGCGGCCCGAAATGTCGGACATCGGCTGCGCGCCGGTGGTGAGATCGATGATGGCGAGCCGCGCGTGGCCGAGCGTGCAGTGGTCGAGCGACCACGCGTCGCGCGCATCGGGACCGCGATGGCTGATGGCGTCGATCATCCGCGCGTTGGCATCGGAATACGACTTCGCGTTGGGACCGACGATGGCGGTGATGCCGCACATCAGCGCGCTCCTCCGGCCAGCTTCTGCTCGAAGTGGCGGCGCGCCGCGGCGATGCGGCGATGGAGATGACGACGGCGCAGCCACGCAACGGCGCGCGGACCGGCGATGCCGAACGGGACGAGCGCCCAGAGCGGCAGCGCGGCGGGACGGCGACGCAGGCCGCGGGCGACGAAACGCAATCCGGTGACGCGCTCGCCGCGCGTGAAGGCGTCGATGGCGTCGCGCTGAATCGCGTACTCACGCATGGCAGGTTCGGCGGCGGCGAGATGCGATTGCAGTTCGGCGTCGGTGAAGAGCGGGCGCGCGGAGAGATCGGGCTCGACGCCGGCGGCGCGACAGATCGCGACTCCCTCCGGCTTCCACTTCCCTTTCTCGACGCCGTGGTCGTAAACGAGCGACGGCTTGAGCGGACCCCAGAATTGATCGTCGAGCTCCGCGCTGAGTTGCGTGCCGAGATGCTCGAAGTCCCACGCGCTGAATCCGGGAAGGAGCAGTCTGTGCAATGTCTCCCTGCGCCAGATGGCGGGCTGTGTCGAGACGCGATAGACCTCGCCGGGTTGCACGATGCCGATGCCGTCGACCGGCGAGGCGACAGTCGGCAGCGGCGTCGGCGCGGGAAGCGGCGCGAGGCGAAGACTGCCGACGCGATATTTGCGCGCGGCGTCGACGAGCCGCAGCACAGCGGTAGTGTCGACCTGTTCGATGAGGAAGAAGTCTTCGAGAAAAAGAATCACGTCGTCGCTATCGATCCGATCGAGCATCGCGCGAACGCCGGAGGTCCAGCTGATGTCATCACCGATGTTGATCGTCGTGACGCCGTCGATCGTGCAGGTCTTGTGGTTCGTGCCGAGGAAAAGCGGGAACGGACAATCGGGCCAGCGCGCGCGCAGCACGCGAAAAAACGGCTCCCACAGATCGGAGTACCGATCGCAGGAAATGACGAGCAGCGGCGGAAGTGACATCAGGCGAAGTCGGGAAATGAGAGCGGCCGGCGCGAGAGGACGAGATCGGTGACGCGATCGCCGACGTGCCGTTCGAGCTCGTCGTAGTCGGCGGCGGTGACGGCGCGAACGACGCCGCGATCGAAGATCACCCAGTACGTGTGGAACTCGGTGCAGAGCCGCGTGAAGAGCTCGCGCGGATCGGCGCCGGCGGCGCGCAATCCGGGCGGACCGAATTCCATGAAGACGAGCGGACGATGCTGTTCGAGCGTCGCCGCCGCGCCGCGGAGCAGCGACGGCTCGGCGCCGTCGATGTCGACCTTCATGAAGGCGATGCGATCGCCGTCGCGCAGCAGTTCCGTGGCGAGCGTGTCGAGGCGGCGAATCGGCGCGGTGTCGAAGCTGCTGCTGCTGGCGTCGCTGTACGTATGCGCGCAGGCGGCGCCGGCAGCGCGATGCAGCGTGACGTCGCCGTCGAAATCTCCGACCGCCATCCGAATCGCGGTGACGTCGACGGAACCGCGACTGGCGGCAACGGTTCGTTCGAGACAGGCGAAGCTGCGCGCGTCGGGCTCGAACGCAATCACGCGCACTCCGGCGCGATTCGCCAGCGCCTGCGCGAGAAACGCGGCGTAGAAGCCGTAATGCGCGCCGACGTCGAAGAAGAGGTTTCCTTCACTCTGTTCGATCAGCGACGCGATGACGCGCTTGTCGAAGGCGAGGTTCGGCGCGTCGGCGTCGTACCACGCGTAGGTCGGGCTTTGAAAATCGACGAAGACGCTGACGCCGTTGCCGCTGACGAATCCACCGCGCGGATGGCGGAGTCGAAGCCATTGCGTGCGCAACGCGCGATACGCGGGACGCGCGAGATCGGCGGCGCCGCGCGTGTAGCGTCCTCGCGCAACCGCACGGCGCAGTGAGGACAGCATGCTCACGCGGCGAGCTCCGGTTTGCGAAAGACGTAGAGGCCGCAGCCGTGATCCCACGGCCGTCCGGCGTCGAGCGCGACGTTGCGCAGCAGTTCGTTGCGGTCGTTGATCACGGAGAACTCGACGAGCTCGAGGTTCGCGAAGGCGTCGCGGATCGTCTGCGGATCGAAGACGCGGTGTGCATCGAAGTAGAGCGCTTCCTGTCCGACCGGCGTGCCGAGCAACAACGTGCCGCCCGGTTTCAGCACACGCATCAGCTCCTCGGCCGCCTTTACGTATCCCAGCGGATCGACCGGATCGCCGTAACGTCCGAGGCCGACGTGCTCGATGACGTGCAGCGAGCTGAGACTGTCTACCGAGTTGTCGGCGAACGGCATCTCGGTGATCGTGCCGGCGCGGAACGCGAAGTTCGTCCAGTCGACGTCGATCGGCCGGATGTCGACGTAGGTCACTTTGCAGAACGGCAGCAGATGGGCGATGAATCCGTCGAGGCGCGAGGCGACGTCGACGTGTTCTTTCACACCGCGATCGAACAGCCACTGCGACGCCCAGAGATCCTGGTAGAAGTAGTGGAATGTCAGCGAGCCGGCGGAGGAGAAGCGATCGTACGAGCGATACCAGAGATCGCGCAGCCGGAAGCGAAACGTCTTCTTCAGATTCCCGCGACGGTACTTCGCGAGGTTGCGCACGAAGTACGGCGCGCCGCGAAACTTGTTGACGATCCCGAACGGCTCGAAGAATGAGCGCGTCATGAACTGATATGGCCACCAGAGCCACTTCCTCGCGAGGCGGCGCGCGAGGCTTTTCTGTTTCGGTTCGGTCATGCAGTCGTTTTCCTGAACACGTAACTCCAGTAGCCGAAGTCGCGGCGGCGATTGGCGACCCAGCGATCGACGTCGTCCGACGTCACGACGCGCTCTTCGGCGCCGAGCGCGAACGCCTGATAGCCGGCGTTCCAAAAGAGTTCGAAGACATCGCGAAAGGCGGGATTGAGTCCGGCGGGATGATGTTCGGTGAGCACGATCTCGACAAGCCACGTGGGCGCCGGGTCACGCGCAAGCGTTCGAACGGCGCCCTGCAACACCTGCAGCTCGAGTCCTTCGACGTCGATCTTGATGAGCAGATCCTGCTCGGCGAAGCGATCGGAGAGAACGATGTCGAGCGTCGAGAGTGCGATGGTGGTCTTCCACGTTTCCGATGCGCCGGACCAGCGCTGCATCAGCGACGCGGCGGTGCCGCCGCCGTAAATCATGGCCACGCCAGGCTTCGTGGAGAGTCCGAGCGGCACGACTTCGATGTCGTTCCAGTCGTTGACGGCGAGATTGCGATAGAGGATCTCGAGGTTGGACGGCAGCGGCTCGATGGCGACGACGTGCGCGCCGCGCTGCCGCGCAAGGCAGGCGAAGAAACCGTAGTTCGCGCCGACGTCGACGTAGACTTTGCCGGGCGCCGCGAACGTACCGATCAGGCGCGTTTCATCCGGCTCGAACGAACCGTCTTCCATCGCCTGATGGCCGACGAAGCGAAAGCCGAGCGGCGTCTGCTGCATCTTTCGCGCGTTGAGCTGGCGCGCGAAACGGAAGCTGTGAATTGCGCCGAGCGCCTCCGGAAAACGGCGGCGCGCGAAGCGTTTGATGCCGTCGATCAAGCGATCGTCTCCTCTCTGCCGCGAACCATGCGCAGCAGAAGCACGCGTGCGCGAGGAAGCGCGAGCAGCGTCGCTCCCGCCATCGCGGCGAATGAAAGTGCGAGATAGAGAAATGCGGTGGCTCGGCCGAGGCCGGCCGGCATCGCGAGACGAAACGCGGCGGCGACGAGCACCATCGACACGACCGGCAGCAGCACGTCTTCGACGTACCAGCGTCGCGTCTCCCCTTTCAGCAGGCGGCGATGCATGATCGGCACGGTCACGAAGACGTAGCCGAGATTCAGCGTCAGCCAGACCGATGCGGCGCCGGGCGCGCCGAGGCGTGAAGCCATCACGATGATTCCGGGCACGAGGATCAGCGCGCCGACGAGATTCGTGTACATCATCAGTTGCGGCCAGCCGGCGGCGGACTGAAAGTAGCTCGGCACGCTCGCCATTCCATTGAGCGCGGTGCCGATGACGAGCAGCGTGACGATCAGCGATGCGTGTTCGGCGGTGACCGGGTTGCGCGTCCAGACGAGCAGCACGGTGTGCGAGAAGAACGCGAGCGTGCCGGCGACCGGCAGAATCACCGCGGCGACGAGCTGACAGGCGGAGTGATAGAGCTCGCGGAGCGCGTATTCATCGCGCAACTCCAGCAATTGCGTGAAGCGCGGGAAGAGCGCGGCGTTGATCGGAACGATGAGCCACCAGAGCGCGGCGGCGACGGTGCCGGCGAGCGCGTAGTAACCGAAGTCGGCGAGCGGCAGCAGACCGCTGAGCAGCACTTTGTCGGACTGCGTGAGGAAGACGCCGATGACGGCGTTCGCGGAGACGCCGGCGGCGAAACGCCACTCATCGCGCAGCATCGACTTGCGAAAGCGTGGTCTGGTCGGCGCTGCGACGGAACGCCACGTGGCGATGAGCGTCGCGGCGAGCTGAAGAAACATCACCATCGCCTGCCACGCGAAGAACGCTTCGATGGTCGGCGAGACGAACGCGAGGATCAGCACCGCGCCGACGGTGCGCAGCGTGCCGCAGACGATGAGCACCGCGTTGACGAGGACCTGTCGCTGCAAGCCCATCAGTCCGGCCTGATAGAGCGCGAACGGGAACTGCAGCGCGCTGACGATTCCCATCAATCGAACGGTGGTGCGGATCGTCTCGACGGAGAGATGTTGTGCGTGCACCCAGCGTGCGGCCACCGGACCGGCAGCGACGAAGAGAATCCCGCCGGCGACGATGGCGATCGACCAGTAGATGATCTCGAGCGTGCGGAGGAGATCGCGCTGCTCGCCGATGCTTTCCGGTTGCACGGAGAGGCGCGCCATACCGCGATTGAGCGTCATGCCGAGACCGAGATCGAGGAGGCTGAAGACGGCCATGAGCGTCGCGTAAAAGCCCATCAGTCCGTACGCCTCGATGCCGAGGTAACGGAGATAGAGCGGCACGAACAGCAGCGAGAGGATGGAGGTCCAGACTCCGCCGGCGAGGTTCGCGAGGACGTTGCGTTTGATGCGGCTCATGTCAGTCGATGAACTCGCGGAACCAGAGCTCGAGGAAGAGCAGCGCCCAGAGACGCGCGCTGCGATCGTGACGGCCGGCGATGTGCTCTTCGATCATCTGCGCGACGAACGCCGGCTTGAAGAGATCGCGTTTTTTCGCCACGTCATCGAGCAGCGTTTCGCGCAGCATCGGCAGCAGCGGACCGCGGAACCACGCGCCGAGCGGCAGACCGAATCCGGTTTTGCGCTTCGTCAGGATCTCGTCGGGGAGGAGATGGCGGACGGCGCGCTTGAAGATCTGCTTGCCGCCGCTGGCGTCGCGTTTCATCGCGCTCGGAATCGTGGCGGTGAACTCCATGAAGGTGTGATCGAGCAGCGGCGAGCGGACTTCGAGACTGTTCGCCATCGAGGCGATGTCGACCTTCACGTTGAGACAGTCGGTCAGATAGAAGGTCTGGTCGTGCCGCATCATCCAGTCGAGCGCGTCCATCTCTTCGTCCCACTCGATGCCGACGGGCGAGTGCGATTCGCCTGACAGCGCGCGAAAGCGATCGCTGTAGCCGGCCGCTTTTTCCTGCGGCTTGAGGATCGTGGTCTGCATCCGGAAGCGCTCCGGCAGCTCGCCGGCGAGCATCGTGAAGGCGCGGCTGGCGCGCGCGGTCTGCGTGCCGTGCGGCAGCGCATCGAGCACCGCCGACATCGTCCGTCCGGCAACGTTGCGCAGCGGCGACGGAATGGCATCGGCCTTCGACCACGACATCACCGCGCCGTAGTTGTTGTAGCCGGCGAAGTTCTCGTCGCCGCCATCGCCGCTGAGCGCGACGGTGACGTGCTCGCGCGTCATCTTCGACACGTAATACGTCGGCAGCGCCGATGAATCGGCGAACGGTTCGTTGTAGTGATGGACGAGCAGCGGCAGCACTGCCGCGGCGTCGGTTTTGACGACGAGCTCGTGATGCTCGGTGTCGTAGCGATCGGCGACGAGACGGGCGTACGGCAGCTCGTTGAACTCCTGCTCTTCGAAACCGATCGAGAAGGTCTTCACGCGGCTGCCGCTTTCCTGCGCCATCAGCGCGACGACGGTCGCGGAGTCGATGCCGCCGGAGAGGAACGCGCCGAGCGGAACGTCGGACATGAGCCGCATCCGAACGCATTCGCGAAGACGGCTGACGATCTCGTCGCCGATCTCTTCTTCGGATGCGCGCGTTTTCTCGCCTGCCGGCGCTTCCCAGTAACGCTCGATCCGAACGTCGCGCGTGGTGGCGTCGCAGATGAGCCAGTGCGCGGCGGGAAGCTTCTCGATTCCCTGGAATGCGGTGAGCGGACTGGGGACGTACTGCAGCGTCAGGTATTCGTCGATGGCGCGATAGTTCGGTGCGATCGTCACCGATGGATCGGCGGTGACCGCTTTGATCTCCGAGCCGAAGATCAGCGCGTTCGGCGTGCGCGCGTAGACGAACGGTTTCTTGCCGAGGCGATCGCGCGCTGCGAAGAGGCGCTTTGCGTTTGCGTCCCAGATCGCGAATGCGAACATGCCTCGCATCCGCTTCACGCAGTCGACGCCGTGCTCTTCGTAAAGATGGACGATGACTTCGGTGTCGGTATTCGTCCGGAAGGTATGACCCTTCCCTTCGAGCTCGGCGCGCAATTCCAGGAAGTTGTAGATCTCGCCGTTGAAGGTGACCCAGACCGAACCGTCTTCATTCGAGAGCGGTGCGGCGCCGCGATGATCGAGATCGATGATGGCGAGCCGGCGCTGGCCGAGGCCGACGTATGGCGCGGTCCAGACGCGTTCGTCGTCGGGTCCGCGATGGACGATCGTCGCGCACATCTTTTCGATGAGCGCGCGGTCGACGATCGCGCCGGAGAAATCGACCTTGCCGGTGATGCCGCACATTTGGTTTGGTTTAGCGGATGTAGCCGAGGGAACGGAGACGCTTCTCCGCTTCGGAGCGGCTCTTAGCGATCTCTTCGGGCGTCACGTTCGGCCGACCATCGACCGATGCTGCAGCGCCGTACGCGGTGCGGATGGTCGCGCCGAAATACGGGACGAGCGATTTGCCGAAGTTGCCGGGAAGCGCTTCGTGACTGACGGCGGCCCAGTCGACGCCGGCGAGATCGTAGAGCGTCGGGGCGACGTCGGCACCGGATGTTTCGACCTGCGCCTGCACGCCGCTGGCGCCGTACGCCGGCGGAAGAATGAAGAGCAGCGGGATGCGATGCGTCGCTTCGCGATCGCCTTTGTTGCCGAACGAATGAGTGAGCATCTCCGACTCGCCGAATGCTTCGCCGTGATCGGAGGTGACGACGACGATCGTCGAGTCGAGCAGTCCGCGCTCGCGAAGCATGGCGAAGACGGCGCGCAGCGTCTGATCGAGCTCGCGCACTTCAGCGCGATAGCGCATGCGGTATGCGCGGATACCGTCTTTGGTCATGCCGATGGTGGTGCTCCACGGACGGCCGCCGGCATCGCGGATTTTGCTGACGACCCACTGACGGCGTTTCTCGTCGGCGATCGCTTCGGGCGCGGTCAGCTCTTCGGTGAGCTTGCGCGTCCGGAGATCGGATTCGAAACCGGTGAGTTTGAGCGATGACTCGACTTCGCGCGCGTCGTAGCGCTTCGGATCGGGAAAGTAGGGATCGTGCGCGTCGATCAGATTGATGAAGCCGAAGAACGGACCGCCTTTTCTGTCGAGCTGCTTCGCGAGTCGCGGCAGCACTTCGTTCGCGGAGCTGTAGAGCATCAGGCGATTGAAGTCGTTGCGTGGCGCAGCGTAGTGATCGAGGCGTGCATCGATCGCTTTCAGCTGCCGCGATTTTTCCGGCGCCGGCATCGCATCCCAGACGTCATTGAGACAGGTGTACTGCTGGAAGCCGGCCGACTGGCGGAAGCCGGCCGCGCTCAGATTTCCGTTGGCGGCGATGCCGAACGTTCGATAGCCGACCCTGCGAAGTTGGAATGGGAGGGAGAACTCTTTGACGTCGAGCGGCAGCGCTCCCCAGCCGCTCACGAATCCGGTGAGCATCGAGAAGTGCGACTGCGGCGTGCCGTCGAAGGTCGAGTAGCTGCGGACGAAGTTGACGCCGGCGTGCGCGAGCTCGTCGATGAACGGCGTGGCGTTGCTGGTGCGCGGATCGGCGGCGGTGACGTCGAAGCGCACCGTGTCCAGTGTGATGAGGAGAAAGTTCGGATGCTTCGGCGGCGCGGGATGCGGCGGGACCACTTCCGGCGCACGTGCCGGTGCGGCGACCGGCGATGCGGCAGCGGCCACCATCGCCGAATCGCGGTGCTTCACCGGAGCCGGCGCAGCGACACGCTGCTCCTGGCAGGCGAGCGCCAGAGCGGTCGCACTGGCGGCGAGCAGAAACCGAAATTGTCGCGACATCAGGATCAGCGAACGGCGGAGTTGACGTACCAGTCGATCGTTTTGGCGAGACCGGTATTGAAGTCGGTTGGCGCGCGGAAGCCGAACTCGCGCTCGGCGCGGGAGACGTCGAGCTTGCGGCGCGGCTGACCGTTCGGCTGCGTCGTATCCCAGACGATGTCGCCGGCGAAGCCGACCTTCTCTTTGATGATTTCGGCAAGGTCGCGGATGGCGATCTCTTCGCCGCGCCCGAGGTTCACCGGGTCGACACCGTTGTACTTCTCGGCGGCGAGGACGATACCGTCGGCGGCGTCTTCGACGTAGAGAAACTCGCGCGTCGGCGAGCCGTCGCCCCACAACACGACCGATTCATCGCCGCGCTCTTTCGCCTCGACGAACTTGCGGATCAGTGCAGGAATGACGTGGCTCGATTCGAGATCGAAGTTGTCGTGCGGTCCGTAGAGATTCACCGGCAGGAGGAAGATGCCGTTGAAGCCGTACTCGTCGCGGTACGACTGGAGCTGCACGAGCAGCGCTTTCTTGGCGACGCCGTACGGCGCGTTGGTCTCTTCCGGATAGCCGTTCCACAGCTCTTCTTCGCGGAACGGAATCGGGGCGTGTTTCGGATAGGCGCAGATGGTGCCGAGCTGCACGAATTTGTCGACGCCGGCGAGCCGCGATTCCTCGATGAGCTGAATGCCCATGATGGCGTTCTCGTAGAAGAAACGGCCGGGATGTTTTCTGTTCGCGCCGATGCCGCCGACGACGGCGGCGGCGTGAATGATCAGATTCGGTTTGTGCGCCGCGAGGTACGCCCGCGTTGCGGCGGCGTCGCGCAGATCGAGCTCTTTCGCGCGCGGGGCGAAGATCGCGGCCGGCTTTTCACGCTCGAGACGTTCGCGAATGAAGCCGCCGAGAAAGCCGCCGCCGCCGGTCAGCAACACGCGCTTGTCCGACCAGAAGGCGCTCAACGGACCGCCTCCGGTACGAGACGGGCGCGCTGTTCGCTTTCGGCGAGCGCGACGTCGGCGTCGGTCATCAGGTCAACAAGTTGACGGAATGCGGTGCGCGGTTTCCAGCCGAGCTGGCGTTCGGCTTTCGAGGCGTCGCCGAGGAGCAGGTCGACTTCCGTCGGCCGGAAGTAGCGCGGATCGACTTCGATCAGCGTGCGGCCGTTCGCATCGACGCCTTTTTCTTCGATCCCTTCGCCGCGCCATGCGATCGGCATCCCGGCGCGTGCGAAGGCGAGCTCGCAGAACTCGCGCACGGTGTGCGTCTCGCCGGTGGCGATGACGTAGTCGTCGGCCTGTTCCTGCTGCAGCATCAGCCACATCGCTTCGACGTAATCCTTCGCAAAGCCCCAGTCGCGTTTCGCGTCGAGGTTGCCGAGGTAGAGGCGATCCTGCGTCCCGTTTTTGATGCGGCCGACGGCGCGGGTGATCTTGCGCGAGACGAACGTCTCACCGCGGCGCGGCGATTCGTGATTGAAGAGAATTCCGTTCACCGCGTAGAGCGAATAAGCCTCGCGATAGTTGACGGTCATCCAGTAGGCGTAGACCTTGGCGACGCCGTACGGCGAGCGCGGATAGAACGGCGTCTCTTCGTTCTGCGGCACCGCCAGGACTTTGCCGTACATCTCGGACGACGACGCCTGATAGAGGCGCGGGCGGATCTGCAGCTCGCGAATCGCTTCGAGCAGCCGCGTGGCGCCGAGGCCGGTCACTTCGCCGGTGTACTCGGGCGTATCGAACGAGACTTTGACGTGGCTCTGCGCGCCGAGGTTGTAGATCTCGATCGGATCGACGATCCGCAGGATGCGGTTGAGCGACGAGGCGTCGTTCAGGTCGCCGTAGTGCAGGATGAGACGGCGATCCTTCACGTGCGGGTCCTGATAGACCTCATCGAGACGTCCGGTGTTGAAGGACGACGAGCGGCGGATGATGCCGTGGACTTCGTACCCTTTTTCGAGCAGCAGCTCGGCGAGGTACGAGCCGTCCTGGCCGGTGATGCCGGTGACGAGCGCGCGTTTGATGTCAGACATGTCGTGCTCTCAGGCGCGGACGACGTTGACGCCGTCGCGCGGAACGATGTTGCGGGTGTCGATGGCGAGCTTCACGTTCGCATAAAGCGCCGGATCTTTGAACTGCGAGTGCGGCGTCGACACCAGGACCGCATCATATTTCCCGAACTCTTCGGCGCTGCAGGCGACGGACGCGAGACCGAGATCGTGCTTCCGTCCTTTGCGCGCGAACGGAACGTACGGATCGCAGTAGGCGACGACGGCGCCGCGCTCCTGCAGCAGCTCGATCAATTCGAATGACGGCGATTCGCGATCGTCATCGATGTCCGGTTTGTAGGAAAGACCGAGCACGAGGACCTGCGCGCCGACGATGCTCTTGCCGCTGCGATTGATCGCTTCGACGGTGCGGTCGATGACGTAGCGCGGCATCGACGTGTTGATCTCGCCGGCCAGTTCGATGAAGCGCGCCCACGTGCCGTACTCCGCCGCTTTCCACGTCAGATAGAACGGATCGAGCGGGATGCAATGACCGCCGAGGCCGGGGCCGGGATAGAACGGCATGAAGCCGAACGGTTTCGTTTTCGCAGCTTCGATGACTTCCCAGACGTCGATGCCCATCCGCTCGAAGACGACTTTCATCTCGTTCACGAGCGCGATGTTGACGGCGCGGAAGATGTTCTCGAGCAGCTTGGCCGACTCCGCGACCTCCGGTGACGACACCGGCACGACGTGATCGATGACGGCGCCGTAGAGCGCGGTGGCAACCGTTTGCGATGGAGCGTCGATGCCGCCGACGACCTTCGGGATGTTCTTCGTGTTGAAGCGCTCGTTGCCGGGATCTTCGCGCTCGGGAGAGAACGCGAGGAAGAAGTCGGTGCCGCAGACGAGCCCTTTTTCGGTGAAGCGGGTGAGCAGTTCTTCGCGCGTCGTGCCGGGATAGGTCGTCGATTCGAGGACGACGAGTTGTCCGGGACGGAGGTGACGGGCGATGGTCTCGGCGGTGACGCGAACGTATTTCAGGTCGGGCTCGCGATGCGGACCGAGCGGCGTCGGAACGCAGACGATGATGGCGTCGCATTCGGCGAGCCGCGCGAAGTCGGTCGTGGCGACGGCGCCGCCGACTGTAAACGCTTTGGCGATGCGCGCGGCGCCGATGTGGCGGATGTACGACTCGCCGCGCGTCAGCGCTTCGGTCTTGGTGGCGTCGACGTCGAAGCCGGCGACCGGGAATCCCGCTTCTTCGAACAGCAGGACCAGCGGCAGCCCGACGTAGCCGAGCCCGATCACGCCGACGCGCGCGGTGCGGCCGGCGATCTTCGCCGCGAGATCCGTTGAAACATCAGTCATGCATGTGCTCCACCGCATCGCAGGAAGCGATGCGTTTCGATCGTATTAATGTGGGAAACCGGCGGACAGCTTCAAAAGCCATCCGCCGGTGAAGAGGTGAGTTGCGTTTGTGAGTCGCGTTACCGCGGCGAGACGATCTCCCAGTTCAGATCGGCCTCGGTCGGTGTGTAGAACGTGAAGCCCACCTGACCGCCGCCGATGACCCAGACCGCGGTCTGACCGTTCGTGTAGTTGCGCCAGATGACATCGCTGATCGGATCGCCATTGAGACTGGAGATCGACTGCAACTTCCAGTTCTGATCCGTGATCGTCTGCAACGACGTCGAGGAAGAGAGGTTCACGCCGGTCATGAACCAGAGCACGACCTGTCCGTTCGACGTGTTGCGCCAGAAGACGTCTTCCTGCCCGTCGTAGTTCGAGTCGCCGGTGCCGGAGAGCTCCCACGCCTGATCGGTGACCTGCGGGAGGTAGGTCGTCGTGGTGATCGTGTTGCCGGCCATGATCCAGATGACGTTCTGGCCGGTGCTGGTGTTGCGGAGAATGACGTCGGGCCAGCCGTCGTGGTTCCAGTCGTTGACCGAGCGGATTTTCCACGCGGTGTTCGGCGCACCCTGGAACGACGTCGAGAGATTCTGAGCCGTCCCGTTCATGTACCAGATGATGTTTGCGCCGGTTGCCTGGTTGCGCCAGAGGATGTCCTGGTTGCCGTCGCGGTCGAAGTCTCCGATACCGCCGACGACGTAGTTGAGATCAGCAACGGCCGGCAGTGCGACAGAGCTGCGCACGCCGCCCGCCGCATCCATCAACCAGATCCGATTCGCGCCGGTAACTTTGTTGCGCCAGATGAAATCGACGAGTCCGTCGCCATCCATGTCGCCACGAATCGACGGCTTCTGCGTGATGGTCACGGTCTGTCCGGCGATCGTCATCGTTCCGCTGCGCTGCAGCGAAGTGAGGTTGGCGGCGACGCTGTAGGTGACGTTGCCGTTGCCGTTGCCGTTCGAGCCGCCGGTGATGGTGATGAAGCCGTTGTTGCTGACGGCCGTCCAGGCGCAGGCGCTGGTGACGGCGATGGTCTGGCCGGTAATCGCAGGCGGCGTGTGTGTGCGCGTGGCCGGCAGCGCGGTGTTCGAGCATTGCTGCTGCGCGTTGATGGTGATGTTGACGTTGTCGGTCGCGCCGCAGCTGTTCGAGCCGGTGACGACGATCTTCAGATTAACGGAACCGGCCGCACCGGCGGTGAACGTGACGCTGTTCGCGGTTGCAACCGAGGTGATCGTGCCGTTGGTGATGGTCCACGCGTAGGTCGCGCCGGCGACCGCGGTGATCGAGGCGATGTTGCCGGTGGAGTTGGCGGTGACGGACGCGGGAGCGGTGATCGCGGAGAGCGCCGGCGTGATCGTGTTCAGCCGCGCTGTCATCAGGTCGACGATGGTGTGGCTGGCCTCGCCGCTCTGGCCGAAGGTGTAGCGCGTGGCCATGCCGTAGCCGCCCGGATTGCTCGTCGTCAGGTGGCAGTAGCTCATGATCGTTCCCTTTTCCGCGGGAACGTTTGCGTTGACTGCTCCGGTGGAACCATTCGTATAGCAGCCGCCGCCTTCACCGCTGTAGCAGTTGTCGACGTAGGTGCGGCCGTAGAGTCCCTGATCGGGTGCGGAGAGCTGGGTGCAGTGCGTGTGCGATGACTGCACGACGTGTCCGAGCTCGTGCGTGAACGCCAGCAGCGTCCAGTAGTTGTTGTCGAAGATGCTCGTCGTTGCGACGTAATTCGGATTGGCGTTCGGATTCGGAACGGTGCCGGTGCCGCCGGCGCCGTTGAGCATGCCGTACGCGCCGCCGTAACCGCCGGGAACGGCAGCGCTGGGAGATGCGAAGTCGGAGGAACAGAGTTGCTGCACAAATGCCACGCCCGCCGAGGCACCCGCAAGGTCGGCGAAGGTCTTGCCGCTGACGAGCATCGCGGCGGAGCGAGTGATGTTCCGCGGAGATGCCCCGGCATGCCAGACCTGGCCGAGTTGCACCAGCGCGTCGCCGACGGTCGGAGTGCCATTGGCGAGTGGGGTGATCGTGAATGGATCGGTGGCCGTGTCGTACGCGCTCTGATACTTCAGCACGAGGTCGGTTTTCAGATCGCGGTGATAGATCGTCGACGCCGCGGCGACAAGGTTCGCAATGTAGGTGTTGACCGCTGCAGCCGACCCGAGCTTCACGCGCAGCTGGTAATCGGTGTCGACTGCGACGTTCGCAATGTACGTCGCCGTCGCGGTGACGATCGACTGCTCTTTGTACTCGCCACCGATGACGCGCATCAGATCGGAATGCGTTCCTTCCTCTTTGTCGAGCATGCACATGAACGTGCCCTGCGCGTCATAGTCATCGCTCGGCGTCGCTTCTTCGATCGTCACTTCCATGCCGGCCATTTCTCTTTGCACCGGTCCGCCACCATGACGCGACGACAGGAACAACTTCCGGTCATGCGTCATCACGAATCCGCCGATCGATTCCTCGGTGATCGCAACAAACGCCAGCGAACCAGGATCGCCGTCGACGCTGCCGCGGAAGAAGGTGATCTGCGGCGGCGCCACACGCGTCGGACCGTGCGGGCCGTAAACAACGACGACCGAGTCCGGCGCGTAAATCTCGAAGCGGTCGAGCTCCAGCGTGCCCGGCACCTGATCCGCCAGCGGCACATTCGCGACACGAATGTGTCCCGCTTTCGTCCGCGCGGCAAAGAGAGCGTTGAATGCCTTGTCGCCGAGCGGCGTCTGGACGCCTGCACTCGCGAGATTCGCGAAACAGAAGAAGACGGTGAGCGTGGCGAGCCACACGGACTTCCGCAAATGATTGCTCATTGAGATTTCCTGTCTTATTGGAACGTTGCCGAAACTGGACGCAATCTAATCGCCTGAGCGTGCACCCGCCGTGACCGGCGACACGTTTTAGTCGATTTGGTAATACTTTCGGTACCAGTCGACAAAGCGGGAAATTCCAGTGCGGAGCGGTGTTGACGGGCGGAAACCGACCGCACGCTCGAGCTCGGTAACGTCAGCCATCGTTGATGGAACGTCGCCCGGCTGCATCGGCAACAGCTCCATCTTCGCTTTCGCACCGAGGCATTCTTCGAGAATGGCGATGCATTCAAGGAGCGGGACCGGCTGATTGTTGCCGATGTTGAAGACGCGGTATGGCGCGTAACTGCGCGCCGGATCGGGATCGTCGCCGTTCCAGTCCGGATCGGCGGCGGCGGTGGAATCGGTCACGCGCACGACCCCTTCGACGATGTCGTCGATGTAGGTGAAGTCGCGGATCATCTTCCCTTCGTTGAAGACCGGAATCGCTTCACCGGCGAGGATGCCGCGCGTGAACTTGAAGAGCGCCATGTCGGGCCGCCCCCACGGTCCGTAAACGGTGAAAAATCGAAGTCCCGTCGACGGCAATCCGAAAAGGCTCGCGTACGTGTGCGCCATCAGCTCGTTCGCCTTTTTCGTCGCGGCGTAAAGCGAGACCGGATGATCGATGTTGTGGTGCTCGGAGAACGGCTGCTTCGTGTTCGCGCCGTAGACGGAGCTCGACGACGCGTAGACGAGATGCTCGACGTTGTTGTGCCGGCAGCCTTCGAGGATGTTCGTGAAGCCGGCGACGTTCGCGGAGATGTACGCGTGCGGATTGATCAGCGAATAGCGAACGCCCGCCTGCGCCGCGAGATGGACGACGCGCTTCGGCTTCTCAGCAGCAAACAGCGCCGCCATACCGTTCTGATCGGCGACGTCGAGCTTCACGAAACGAAAGCGCTCGAATGGCGCGAGCAGCTCGAGCCGAGCTTCTTTCAGCGCCGGGTCGTAGTAGTCGTTGACGTTGTCGATGCCGACGACCGTCTCTCCCCTTTCGAGGAGCTTCTTCGAGACGTGATAGCCGATGAATCCGGCGGCGCCGGTTACGAGATACATGCGTTTCGTTTCCCTTCACGATGCGCGTAAGCGGGCTCCGCCCCCTTCGGTGTACAGACCGACCAGGAGCGGCTCCTTCTTCCGGGCGACATTTCGTCGTTCCACGCGCGCGGCGTACTGCTCGTTTCGCTACGCGCTTTCCTGCTGCTTCATCTCGTCGACTTCGGCACTGAGCGTCTCGATCTCTTTCACCAGAAGGTCGTATTCGGCGACTTTGCGGCGAAGGAATGCGCGGGTGACGTCGATCTTCTCCTCGAGTCCGCGGGCAGTCAGGATGTAGGCGTAGGCGGCCTTGTGCTGACTGTTGGTGAAGTTGCGGACCTTGACGAGGCCGCGCTCCATCAGCGCCCGGAGGCAGTAGTTGACCTTGCCGAGGCTGATGCCGAGCTCGCGCGCGACTTCGCGCTGGCTCGCTTCCGGGTGGTCGGCGAGGTATTTGAGAAGACGGTAGCGGACGTCATCACTGATCGTGTGCATGGGTTCCGTTCAACGATTGAACGCGAGGTATTCAACCATGAAGCGGGCACGGCCCGCCACGCTGGTTCGCAAAGCGTCGCCGAACGGCTTCGCGGCGGATGAATCAGTGCTTGCGTTTCGCGAGAACGCCGCGCTCGAATTCGACCGTGACCGCGCGATTGATCAGCGCCACCATTACAACCAGCCGATCGTGTCCTTTTTCGCGCTCGACGATGCCGGTGTAGCCGGCGAAGGCGCCGTCGCGGATGCGCACCGGATCGCCGGCGACGAGCGCGTCATACGGTTGCAGCGACGCGCCGGCCAGCTGCAACTCGCGAATCTGACGGAGCTGCTTTGCGAGCAGCTCGGCGTCGCCGACGTCGATCGTGTTCGCGACGACGTTGCTGCGCCGCACGGCATCGCGCGCGGACGCATCGCCGCGAAAGAAAAGATAGCCGGGAAAGAGCGGCAGCCACGAGGTGAACGTTCGCCCGGAGCGAACGCTCTTCGACGCGAACTGCGGGAGATAGAACGGTACGCCGCGCTCGGCGAGATGACGCGCCAGCAGTTTCTCCTGGCGGCTGCGGACGTGCGCGACGCCCCACGGAAAATGCGCGGCGTCGAGCTCGAAGAAGTCGTCGGGCGACAGGTCGGGCTCGCGCCGCAGCAGAGGCATGGCGTCAGTCGATCGCGGCCGGAAGCGGCGCGGTTTCGACGACGCGCCGCAAATAGTCGCCGTAGGTGCTCTTGCGCAAACGCTCCGCGGCGCGGAGCACGTCGTCGGCTGAGATTGTACCGAGGTGATACGCGACCTCTTCCGGACAGGCGATCTTCAGTCCCTGGCGAAGCTCGACCGTCTCGACGAAGTTCGCCGCCTGCAGCAGCGACTCCTGCGTTCCGGTGTCGAACCACGCGTAGCCGCGGCCGAGCTGTTCGACCTGCAGCGTTCCCTGTTCGAGATAGACGCGATTGAGATCGGTGATCTCCAGCTCTCCGCGCAGCGACGGTTTGAGATCGCGCGCGATCTCGCAGACCTGCTGATCGTAGAAGTAGAGACCGGTGACGGCGAAGTTGGAGCGCGGCGCGTTCGGCTTTTCTTCGATCGTCTGCGCGCGGCCGTGATCGTCGAACGAGACGACGCCGTAGCGTTCGGGATCGTTGACGCGATAGGCGAAGACGGTCGCGCCATGTTCCTGCGCGGCGACGCGGCGCAGCGCTTCGGGGAGACCATGCCCGTAGAAGATGTTGTCGCCGAGGATGAGACAGCTCGGATCGCTGCCGACGAACTCGCGGCCGATGTGAAATGCTTGGGCGAGACCGCCCGGCTCCGGCTGCGCGGCGTACTGGAAGTTCAGTCCCCATTGCGAGCCGTCGCCGAGCAGACGCCGGAAGAGCGGCTGATCGTCGGGCGTGGTGATGAGGAGGATGTCGACGACGCCGCCGAGCATCAGCGTCGTCAGCGGGTAGTAGATCATCGGCTTGTCGTAGATCGGCAGGAGCTGCTTCGAGACGACCGAGGTGATCGGGTAGAGGCGGGTTCCGGAGCCGCCGGCGAGGATGATTCCTTTTCGCATCGGCGCGCATTGAAACATGAACGGCGCCGCTTCGGTAGCGGGTCCGGCGTCGGGCGAAGCGCCCGCCTCCACACGGTTGACTGGCTCCGGTTACGCTGCGATGCTTGCGCATCTTTTCGGTCCGGCCCCTGGCGGCCGGAGCAGTACAGGGAGAATCAACGGAATGGCTAATACTCAGGAGAACGAAGCGGCCGACGGGATTTCCGTCAGCCACATCGTGCATACGATTCGCGCGTACGCGCCGGCGATCCTGCTCGGAACACTGGCGGTCGCCGTGGCTTCGTTCATCGTCTCACTCCTTCTCTATCTGATGGCGCCGGCACAGCGCATCACCACGCAGCAGTTTCGCCTCGATTTCGACCACGCGGAAGAAGGGAAGTATCCGAACGGGCTGAAGTTCTCGAGCGCCGAGATCACGACGCTGCCGACGCTTCTTCGCGTCTACGACGCGAACCACCTGAACCAGTTCACCGGCTTCAATGAGTTCTCCCGCTCGATTTTCGTGCTCGAGTCAAACGCGGCGTACGACCAGCTCGCCGCCGCCTACCAGGCGCGGCTCGCCGATCCGAAACTCGGTCCGCTCGACCGCGATCGCCTTCAGCGCGAGTGGGAAGCGAAGGTCGCCGCGATCTCGAAGAACGACTACTCGCTCAACTATCTGCGCGGCGGCAACACCGACAAGATTCCGGAAAGCCTCGTACGCAAAGTGCTCTCCGACATCCTCGCGGAGTGGGCGCAGTACGCGATTCACGAGCAGCACGTCCTCAGTTACAAGCTGGCGGTGTTGTCGCCGAACATCGTCGAGACCGATAACGCCCGTCCCGATCTGATCGTCTCGCTGCTGATCCTCCGCTCGAAGGTCTCGCGCGTGCTCGAGAACGTCCGGACCCTCGGCGAGATCCCCGGCGCGGAGCTGGCCCGCACGCCGAAAGACAAAATGTCGCTCGAAGAGATCCGCGTCCGTCTCGAAGATACGACGCGCTATCGGATCGAGCCGCTCGTCAGCGCCGCGCGCGCGAACGGACTGATGACGAACGCGCCGGAGACGCTTCGCTTTCTCGACACGCAGCTCGCCTACGATCTCCGTCAGCTGAACGCGCGTCAGGACGATGCGGACGCGATCCGCCAGTCGCTGGCGGTCTACACGAATCAGAACTCGCTGCAGCCGGAGAAGGAAGCGATGGCGGCGGCGTCGCCCGCTCTCGATCGAAACGGATCGCGGCAGCCGGCGGCCGAAACGCTGATGCCGCAGATCAACGATTCGTTTCTCGACCGGATCGTGGCGATGACGAATCAGTCGGTCGACATCCTCTATCGTCAGAAGCTGGCCGATGATTTCCGCCGCGGTCTTCGCGGCCTGATCCCGATGCAGCAGGCGGTCGCGTACGACCGTGAAGTGATCGCGATGCTGCGCACCGCGCCGTCAGCGGGCGGCTCCGGCATGTCGGCCGATCAGGTTCGCGCGGAGCTCGCCGCGACGCAGAACGAAGTGCGCATGCTCGTCGGCCGCGTGAACGAGATCTACGAACAGGTGTCGCGCAATCTGAATCCGTCGACGGAGCTCTACACGCTCACGGCGCCGCCGACCGCGCACACCGAACGGACGCGCAATCTGAAAAACCTTGCGATGTACGATCTGCTGGCGGTGTTCATCGCGCTGCCGATCATCATCGTCCTCTGCCTGCTGCACGCGCGCGTTCGCGAGGAAGAACAGGAAGAGGGATACACGTCCGACATCGCGGCGACGTAGTGATCTTCGCTACGTCGTCGTCCGGCGCGTGATGCGATAAATCCCGGCAACGGCGGCTCCGAATGCGAAGCCTCCGATGTGCGCCCACCACGCGATTCCCGCCATCTCCTGCGTGCCGCGCGCCGCGGCGATGGCGAGGAATCCGTTGAAGAACTGCATCAGAAACCAGATCGGCAGAAAGATCAGCGCGCGCACTTCGGCCATCGCCCAGTAAACGACGAGCGGGAAAAGCGTGAGGATGCGCGCGCGCGGCCGCAGCACCAGGAACGCGCCGAGTATCCCGGCGATGCTGCCGGACGCGCCGATCGACGGAACGGTCGATGCCGGAAAAAGCAGCGTGTGGGTCAGGCTGCCGATCGCGCCGCACGCGAGGAAAAACGCGAGGTAGCGCCAGTGGCCGAAGGCGTCTTCGACGGCGCCGCCGAAAACCCACAGATAGATCATGTTGCCGAGGAGGTGGACGACACCTCCGTGCAGAAAGAGCGACGTGAAGAGCGTCACCGTCACTTCGAGCGGCGTGTAGCCGAACGCGTGCGGATGAAGAAAACGCGCCGGCATGAAGCCGAAGACGCTCATCAGCATCTCGGCGCGAGAGCCGAGAAAAATCTGGGTGATGAAGATGATGGCGTTCGTGGCGACCAGCGTCCGATTGACGACCGCGGTCGTCTTCGCGGGAAGCGTGTGCCGCAGCGGGATCAAAGCGCGCTGCTGATCTCGCGCACGACTTCCGCGAGCTGGTCGCGCTGCAGTTCGGGATAGATCGGGATGGCCAGCGTCTGCGCCGCCGCCAGCTCCGAATTCTCAAAACGATCGTGCGCACCCGGGACGTCGCGGAAGCATTCCTGCGCCGGCAGCGTCAGCGGGTAATAGATCTCGCAGCCGATACCGCGCGACTTCAGATGCTCGAGCACGCGGTCGCGCGTCTCGCGTCCTTCCGGGAAACGGACGATGTACTGATTGAAGACGTGACGGCGGCCGGGCAGCTCTTCCGGCAGCACGACGCGACCGTCGGTCTTCGCATCGGCGAACAGCTCGCGATAGCTTTCGGCATTGCGGCGACGACCTTCCGTCCACGATTCGAGATGCGGAAGCTTGACGTGCAGCACCGCCGCCTGCAGCGCGTCGATGCGGAAGTTGCCGCCGACGTAGTGATGAAAATACTTCGGCCGCATGCCGTGCACGCGGTAGTCGAACAGTTTCTGCGCGAGCGCGTCGTCGCCGACCGTAACCGCTCCCGCATCCCCGAACGCGCCGAGATTCTTCGACGGAAAAAAAGAGAAGCAGCCGATCGCGCCGAGCGTGCCGGCGCGGCGCCCTTCGTAATCGGCGCCGACCGCCTGCGCCGCATCTTCAACGACGGCGATGTGGTGCTTCGCGGCGATGGCGTTGATCTCGTTCATCGGCGCGCACTGACCATAGAGATGCACCGGCATGATCGCTTTCGTGCGCGGCGTGATCAGCGCTTCGATACGCGTCGGATCGATGTTGTAGTCGGTGAGGTCGATGTCGCAGAAGACCGGCACCGCGCCGAGGCGAGCGACGACGCCTGCGGTGGCGAAGAACGAATAGGCCGGGACGATGATTTCATCGCCGTGACCGACGCCGAGCACCATCAGCGCGATGAGCAGCGCGTCGGTTCCCGACGAAAGTGCGATGGCGTGCTTCGCGTGACAGTACGTCGCGAAGTCGTGCTCGAAGTCGTCGACTTTCTTTCCGAGGATGAAGTGCTGCGACTCGTAAACCTCTTCGGTTACGCGGAGCACTTCGTCGCGAATGGTGGCGTATTGCGCTTTGAGATCGAGCAACGGGATCGGCATGGCGGCGAGAGTGTAATCGAAAGTTCCCCCAACGCTCCGCGTGCATGGCGCGTATCAACGGGCAATTACAGCGGCGATCAAAACAGCCGCCCCGCAGGAAAGAAGGAGACATTCCCATGAGACTCAAACACATCATTACCGCAGGCACCATTGCGCTCATGCCGCTCGTCGCAGGCGCAGCAAGCATCATCGTTCCGGTGGCCGGTTCCGGCCCGGGCTCGAACAACAGTCTTTGGCAGAGCGAGCTGACGCTGCACAACACCAGCGCGTCCGTGGTGAAAGTCGGCGTGACGTTCCGCGACCGCACCACGACCAAAACCGAAGAGGTGACGATCCCGGCGCGCGGCACGGTGTCGATGCATGACGTCGTCGCCACGACCTTCGAACGTCCGTCGACGACCGGCGGCATCGAAGTGACCGTGCCGGACGCATTCGCGCAGAAGATCGCCGTCAGCTCGCGCATTCTCAACGTCTCGCCGACCGGTGAGTTCGGCCAGGATGTCGATGCCGTGCGCGCAGAAGACGCGCCGGTCACCGGCGAGCTGAGCATCCTTCAGGCGCCGTCGTCGGCAACCGCATACCGATTCAACTTCGGCGTTTACGCCATCGGCGCCACCGCCGTTCGGTGGGAACTGATTCGCGCCGACGGCACCGTCGCCGCGTCGCGCAACGTGAACTACGCGGAGAGCTCGCAGACGCAGTACAACAACGGCGTCGCGACGTTCTTCAATGTCGAAGCGAAGGACAACGATTCGATCCACGCACTCATCACTGAAGGCAAAGCGATCTTCTACGGCAGCGCGGTCAACAACGCCACCGGCGATCCGTACTACGTCCGCGGCTTCCGCACTCGCGAAGACATCCGCCTCAGCTTCATCGGCATCGATACGAATGAAGACGGAGTCGTCGATGTGTTCGACGCCGATCACGACGGTGTCGTCGATCAGCCGCTCGACATCTACACGTCGCTCTTCCCTAACTACTTCCGCCTCGTCAGCAACACTGACGGCGGCCTCGCCGTCACCTATCACCTCGTCGACGCGCCGCGCGACGCCGAGCTGCTCGACGGCAACGGCACCGTGGTCTGGGCGCCGGGCGGCGACGTCAAAGGTCAGAACGGCGTGCTGAAAGTCAGCGCGACGTCGGGCTACGAGACGACGATCCTCACGATCCCGGTTCGCTTCCGCTAATCCCGCCGGAGAGCTGCCCTCCGCGCGCCGCTCCGAAAAGGGGCGGCGCGTTTTTTATGCGAAGACGATTTTCGCGAAGCGCCGCTTGCCGACTTTCAGCAGATACGACTTCCCTGCCGTCGCATCGAGCGTCTGCTTCAGTCCCTCGACCTTCACGTCGTCGACGAGCACGCCGCCCTGAGCGATCAGCCGCTGCGCATCTTTGTTCGACTCGGTAAGTCCGGCCGCGGTGATGACGCGGCTGACGAGCTGCGGCTCCGGCGACGCGTCGAGCCGCTTCTCTTCCACGTCGGCCGGCGCCTGTCTCTCACTGAAGATCCGTCGAAACTCCGCCTCGGCTGCGTCGGCACCTTCGGCATCGTGGAAATCGCGGATGATCGATTTCGCCAGCTCGCGCTTTGCTTCCATTGGATGGAGCGCGCCGCTGGAAACGGATTCGCGTTTCGTGTTGATCTCGGCCGGCGTCAGGTCGGTCGTCAACAGGTAGTACTTCCACATCAGCTCATCGCTGATCGACATCACCTTCCCGAAAATCGCGCCGGGCGCTTCGTTGATACCGATGTAGTTGCCGAGCGATTTCGACATCTTCTCGATGCCGTCGAGCCCTTCGAGCAGCGGCATCGTCATGACGACCTGCGGCTCCTGTCCGTACTCGCGCATCAGGTCGCGGCCGACGAGCAGATTGAAGAGCTGGTCGGTGCCGCCAAGCTCGACGTCGGCTTTCATCGCCACGGAGTCGTAGCCCTGCGCGAGCGGATAGAGCAGCTCGTGCAATGCGATCGGCTGATGTGCACCGAAGCGTTTCGAGAAGTCGTCGCGCTCGAGCATGCGCGCCAGCGTGTATTTGCCGGCGAGCTTGATCATGCCGTCGGCGCCGAGCGCCATGAGCCATTCGGAGTTGAACTGAATCTCCGTTTTGATCGGATCGAGAATCTTGAAGACCTGCTGCTTGTAGGTCTCGGCGTTCTGCAGAATTTCTTCTTTCGTCAGCGCCGGACGCGTCGCCTTCTTGCCGGTCGGATCGCCGATCAGTCCCGTGAAATCGCCAATCAGAAAAATGACGCGATGTCCAAGCTGCTGGAAGTGTTTCATCTTCCGCATCAGCACCGTGTGGCCGAGGTGGATGTCGGGGGCGGTCGGATCGAAACCAGCTTTGATGGTGAGCGGTTTGCCGCGCGAGAGTTTCGAGCGAAGGTCGTTCCGTTCGATGAGATCAACGGAGCCCTTCGCGAGGTAGTCGAGTTGTTCGTCGAGATTCATAGCGCGCGATTGTAGCGGGCACGGGCGGGCACGGCCCGGCGGGCACGGCCCGCTGCGCTGGTTCGCACAGCGGCGGCCTACGGCTTCGCGGCGGATGAACGCCGGCCTCTCGTATACGCCGGCTGACTACTGCGCCCAGATCGCGCGCACGTCGATCTCCACACCGTCGAACGGCGCGGCGGTCAGTCGACGATCGTACGTGTCGTAAAACCATCCGGCACTCGCGCGCTGCAGCACATCGATCACGCGCAGCTCCGAATCGATTCGCCATACCGAGCCGACGCCATGCTTTGCGTACGCTTTCGTTTCGCCGTGCGGCGCGACGTCGCAAACCCAGTCGGGCACGCCGGTGTCGCTGCCATCACGCCAGCCGGCGACGTCGGGCGCGATCGTCTCGCCGCCCAGCTCCAGCGTCCGTCCGAATGCGAACGACCACGAATCGTAGTCGGCGCCGGCTGCGATCTGCGCGCAGAGCTTCGCCAGCGCGCGGGCATTCTCGTCGGTCAGCGGCAGGCGTTCCGTCATGGCGCAATTGTACCGATTGCGATAACCTCGCGCGTCCATGACTGACCTCATCGAAGAAGCTAAAAAGGCTCGCGAAAACGCGGTCGCTCCCTTCTCGAAGTTCAAAGTCGGCGCCGCGCTCGTCACCGCGGAAGGGAAAGTCTTCCACGGCTGCAACGTCGAAAACTGCACCTACGGACTGACGGTCTGCGCGGAACGCGTGGCGCTCTTGTCGGCGCTCGCGGCGGGCGAACGGAAGTTCACCGCCATCGCCGTCGTCACGCAGTCCGATGTGCCCGGCACGCCGTGCGGTCCATGCCGCCAGCTGATGTGGGAGTACTGCGGCGACATCGACATCGCGCTCGCCAATCTCAAAGGCGATCGCACCGATTACAAGCTCTCCGAACTCTTCCCCCACCCGTTCTACTTCTCGCTGGAGGACTGATGCTTCGCCGTTCGCTTCTCACACTCTGCGTCGCACTCGTCGCGGCGCTCGCGAATGCCGCACCGAAACAGATCGATCTGCTCATCACCGGCGGCACCGTCCTGACGATGGCCGGCCCGTCGATCGAGAATGGCTCGGTCGCCATCGATGACGGAAAGATCGTCGCCGTCGGACTCTCGTCCGACATCGACAAAAAGTACACCGCGAAGACGACCATCGACGCGCACGGCAAGGCGGTGATGCCGGGTCTCATCAACACGCACACACACGTTCCGATGACGCTCTTCCGCGGCATCGCCGACGATCGCGATCTGATGGACTGGCTGCAGAACTTCATCTTCCCGGCGGAAGCGAAGAACGTGACGCGCGACTTCGTCCGCGCCGGTACGCGGCTCGCCGCCGCGGAAATGATCCGCTCCGGCACGACGACGTTCACCGACATGTATTACTTCGAAAGCGACATCGCCGACGAGACGAAAAAGGCCGGCCTGCGCGCGGTTCTTGGCGAGACGCTCATCGATTTCCCCGCACCCGACAACAAGACGTGGGACGCCGCCATCGATTACATGCGCGGCTACGTCAAGCAATGGAAAGGCGATCGTCTCGTCACTCCCGCGTTCGCACCACACGCGCCGTTCACGGTCTCGCGCGAACATCTGATTCAGGTGCGCGCGCTGGCGACGGAGCTCGGCGTTCCGATTCTGATTCACGTTTCCGAAACGAAGAACGAGCTGCAGCAGGTCGCCGCGAAGCAGAACGGGATGACGCCCGGAAACTATCTCGACTCGATCAACTTCCTCGGGCCCGACGTCGTCGCCGCACACGGCGTCTGGCTGACGCCCGAAGAGCAGGCGATCTTCGCGAAGAAGAAGACCGGCGTCGCGCATTGTCCGGAGAGCAACATGATGCTCGCCTCCGGAATCGCGCCGGTCGTCGACATGCTCCACGCCGGCATGAACGTCGGCCTCGGCACCGACGGTCCGGCCGGCTCCAACAACAACCTCGATATGTTCGAAGAAGCAGCGTCGGCAGCGCGTCTGGCGAAAGTATCGAAAGGCGATCCGAAAGCGATGTCCGCACACGCCGCGCTCGAGATGGCGACCATCTGCGGCGCGCGCGTCCTCGGCATGGACAAGCGCATCGGGTCGCTCGAAACCGGCAAACAGGCCGACGTCATCATCATCGATCTGCAGCAGCCGAGAATTCAGCCGGTCTACAACGTCGAATCGGCGATCGTTTACGCGGCGTCGGGAAGCGCCGTCGACACGACCATCGTCGATGGAAAAATCCTGATGCGCGGCGGCAAAGTGCTGACCGTCGACGTCCCGGCCGCGGTTGCAAAAGCGAAACAGATCCGCAACGCGGTGCTGCAGAGTTTGAAGAAGTAGCGCCGCGGTCGTAGCATCCGCGGATGCGAAAAGTTCTCCTGACCCTCACCCTTCTTCTCGCGGCCGCCGCGGCGCGCGCGAAGGAGGTGCTCCCGTTCATCGAGAATGACTACTCGAAGGCGATCGCCCGCGCGAAAACGAGCAAGCTCCCGCTGTTCGTCGAAGCGTGGGCACCGTGGTGACACACGTGCCGCTCGATGCGGGCTTACGTCCTGACGGACAAAGCTCTCGAGCGGTATGCCGGACGGTTCGTCTGGCTCGCGATTGACACCGAAAACGCGAAGAACGCCGCGTTCCTCAAACAGTTCCCGATCCCGGTGCTGCCGACGCTGCTCGTCATCGATCCGAAGAAGGAAGCGGTCGCGCTGCGCTATCCCGGCGGCGCGACGGTCCCGCAGCTGAAGAAGCTGCTGGACGATGGAGAGCGCACAGTCAAAGGCAAGGGCAATTCCGCCGATGAAGCGCTGGCGCGCGCCGATCGTCTCGCGTCATCCGGCAAGACGAAGGAAGCGGCGGCCGCATATGACGAGGCGATCAAAAACGCGCCGAAAGGGTGGTCGCAACTCGGCCGGGCATCGGAATCGCTCGTGCTGGCGCTGTCGATGTCCGATCAGGGCGAAGCGTGCGCGACGCGCGCGGCCGCGCTCTATCCGCGGGTGCGCGGCACGATCTCCGGCGTCAACGTCGCGGCGGTCGGCGTCGGATGCGCAACGGAATTGCCAGCCGAGAATGCGAAGCGTAAGGCGCTGCTGACGACGCTCGAAACGGCCACGCGCGAAGCGTTCGACGATAAGAAGATCGTCATGTCGGGCGACGATCGCTCCGGGCTTTATCAATCTCTGATCGACGCGCGCAACGCGGCCGGCGACAAAGAGGGAGCGCAGAAGCTAACCGAAGAGTGGTCGGCGTTCCTCGATGCCGAAGCAGCCAAAGCAAAAACGCCCGAGCAGCGCGCCGCATACGATCCTCATCGTCTCGGCGCGTACATGGCGCTCAAGCATCCCGAGAAAGCTGTGCCGATGCTGCAGCAGACGGAACGCGATCTTCCCGACGACTACAACGCGCCGGCGCGTCTCGCTTCCGCGTACAAAGCGATGGGGAAATTCGACGACGCGCTCGCCGCGAACGATCGCGCGCTGGCGAAGGCGTACGGTCCGCGCAAGATCGGCATCTATCGCACGCGCGCCGACATCTACACCGCGAAAGGCGACGCCGCCGCCGCGAAGGAAACGATCAACGAAGCGATTCGATACGCGGAGTCGCTGCCGGAAGGCCAGAAGAGCGACCGGACGATTGCCGCCTTGAAGAAGAAGCTGGAAACAATGTGAAGCAACAGGACGGCGGGCGCTTCGCCCGCCGTCACCGCATCTCGAAATCGGCGAACTCGAATCCCGGCGCGACGAAGCAGGCCACCAGCGTGTAATCGCCCATCGTCTCCGCCGATTGCCATTCGCCGCGCGGCACGACGATGAACGGCGTTCCACCTTCGGCCAGCGGCGCGAGCAGATCACTTCGCTCGGACTGCCACAGCGTGATCGCGCTTCCTTCGAGATACGTCCAGATCTCGTCGGACGCGACGCGATGCCACTGGCTTCGCTCACCGCGCACGAGCAGGAAGTAGATCGCCGTCAGCGCGCTGCGCTCGTCCGCGCCGCGCATGACGTTCGCGTCGGAACGAAACGTCTGCCGGTACCAGCCACCTTCCGGATGACGCTCGAGCCGCAACTCGTCGATCAGAATTGCGGCCCGAGCCGGCACGGCCGGCTGCGCAGGTGGCAGAGCCCTCGCGTCGTTTCCGATTCTGCCGACCTCCGCGGTGTCATTGGATGCGTTCATCAATCGTTAGTGGTTTGCACTGCGCCGGCGTCCCGGTTTGACGACGACGAGGTAGTTCAGCGCATCGGCTCCGCCGCAGGTGTTCTGGACGCGTACCCAGTAAAGCGTATCGGTCGTCAGCGGCGGCGTGATGAACGTCAGATTGTCGGTCCCGACCGGCTTCGTGGTGTCGCCGTTCGATCCCTGGAACCATTGATAGACGAGCGTCGGCGAACCGGTGACCGTCGCGGTCAACGTCGCCGTGCTGCCGGGCGGTATGTTCGCCGGACCGCTGATCGTCAGCGCCGTCGGCGCAACACACGTCACCACCGTGACCGGCACCGCGACGCTGTCGACCGCGGCCGCGCCGCAACCGCTGGAGACGCGCACCCAGTAGGTCGAGCTGCCGGTCGCGGTGACACTGACTGCATCACTGGTCGCGCCATTCAGCGGACTCGAAGTGTTACCGCTCGCGCCGACGTACCACTGATACGAAAGGCTCGTGCCGGTGGCCACGACCGTGAGCGTCGTCGCAAGACCGAAGCTGATCGTCGACGGATTCGCGGTGACTGACGTGATCGCCGTCGAACTGCAGTTCACTACAACGGTCACCGTCATCGTGCGCGAATTGACGACGCCGCAGCTGTTGCTCAGCTGCGCCCAGAACTTCGTCGTCTGCGTAAGCGGTCCGGTCGTGATGGTGCGGCTGGTGCCGACCGGGTTCTGCGTGTCGGGCGCCGTCCCCTGATACCAGACGACTGACGGATTGGAGTTGTTGTGCCCGAGGGTGAGTGTGGCGGTGTTGCCGGTAACGATCGTCTGATCGGAAGGCTGCGTGACGATCAGCGGCGCGACGCAGGTGACGGTGACGGTCGCGGTGTTGCTGTTCGCGGAGCCGCAGGCGTTCGTCACCTTCACCCAGTACGGCGTCGTCGCGCTCGGACTGACGTTCAGCGTGCTGCTGTTTCCGCCGGTCGGCGACGCGGTGCTCGGCGATGCACCGATGTACCACTGATACGTGAACGGGGTTGAGCCGCTTGCGGTGACGCTCAGCGACGTGTTCGTGCCGGAGCTGATGGAGACGCTTGCCGGCTGATTGCTGATCGACGGTGCAACGCATGGCGTAACCGTGACGGTGACGGTCGAACTGTCGGCGACCGGCGCGCACTGTCCGGTGACGCGAACCCAGTACGTCGTGGTCGTCGTCGGAGAGACGCTGATCTGCGAGCTCGTGCCGCCGGAAACAGGGTTCGATGTGTTGCCGCTCGCGCCGGTGTACCACTGATAGGTGAGGGTCGTCGTGCCGGACGCGGTGACGCTCAGCGGCGTCGACGAGCCAGCGGTGATCGTGGCGGTACCGCTGACGTTCGAGATGGAGGGCGGCGTACAAACAACGGCGCCAGGATAGACGGCCTGTGCGGCGTGAATGTCCCACGTCTGCGGAGCAGCGTGAATTCCGCTCGGAATGAACGCCTTCATGATCGCGGAAGAGGAGCACTCGAGAGTTGACGGAGATGAAGAGCAGGGAGCCGATCCACTCGGTGTCTGATCCGAATGGCGAAACCCGATTGAGTGTCCGACTTCGTGCGTAACGGCTGTGTCGAAATCGCGATTCGGGCTCGCGAACAGTACCGTGCAGTTCGCGATGCCGACGTTCATCTCAACGTCACCTTCAGTGATCGTTTCAAACGTTTCTCCGTTGGGGCCGGGATGCGTTCCGGTGGAGTGGTAGCCGCCAATGCCGAGCACACCGCTGTAGCTGTTGCCGTTGCAGGTGAACGGGCCCGCGCCCGCCCACGAAATATCGCGTTCGAACTGAACGGTGTTCTTGCCGTCGCCCACGTTCGGCTGCACGCCGGTGTCGCTGCGCGACTGACCGTTGTAGAGGAGCTTGATGTCGGTTCCGCTGACACCCACCCAGGCGCTGAATGCGGCGTTGATGGCGTTGTCGCCTCCTCCTGCCGCTCCCGGTTCCGTTGACAAACCGCGTCCGTAAACGACGTTGGAAGAGAATCCCGGCCGGCGCGCCGGGCCGATCGTGTACGACCCCGCGGTAAACGGCGCGACCTGGATCGTGACTGACGCAGCACTCGACTTCAACGAAGGCGCCGGAAGGTTGTAGCTCGTCACCGGCGAGTCTCCACGAACCTGCGCGCGAACGAAGTCGAGAAACTCTTTCGCCGAGCGGCGGCTATCCTCAAACGGACGCAAGTGCGAATCCCAGCCGCTAATGTCTTCGCGCTCGAGCAATTCCTGACCTGACTCATCGTGCGCGAAACGGAACTTGCCGAGCGCGAGATCCATGACCGCCCACTTGCCGTCAGGACGCGTGCGCAGCATGAGCAGCAATCGTTCGCCGGGCACGAGTTTCGGCACTCCGGCAATGACCGTAGTCATCCCGCCGTAAGTACCACCAGGCTCGTACACCTCGATGACGTCGTTCGTCGCGACACCCTTCAACCCCTCGGTCACACGAAGGGTGGCAACCGTCACGATTCCCGATGCCTCTTCGAAACGAACGTTCGTATCGATGACCTTCGCGACAACGATCGCGTGCGCCCGATCGATCAGATCGCGGTCTTCCGGTACGACGTAGGTTGCGGCGAAAGCGGCGGAGGCGGTGGTGATTAGAAAGACAGCAACTCCAAAACGACTAAGCATTGGACGCACGTTTCCCCCATTTGTCGGACCCGAACATTCATTCTAAGTCCGCGAGCCAGTGAGGCTGTAACGAAGGTCACACTGTCAGTCGTGTGGCGGCGGGCGCTTCGCCCGCCGAGTCGGCCGACTCCACACCACCAAAACGATCAGCACGGCCAGCGTCGTGAACGTGACCGCTCGCCCGATCACGAACGCGTTCGGCAGGAAGACGACGCGAATGTCGTGGTGTCCTTGCGGGACGAAGAACCCGAGGAAGGCCACGTTCGCAAAGTAGTCGTGCACGCGGCGATCATCGATGTAGACGCGCCAGCCTTCCCACGCCGGCTCGGAGAGGACGACCCAACCGCTCTCTTTCATGTCGGCGGTGATTCGGAAGCCGTTCCCTTCGCGCGCGGTCTTCAACTCTCCCCTGCCGTTGGCGCGATCCTGCGGCAACAGCGGCGCGTCGAACCACGCCAGCTCGGAGAAGTCGGTTGCGGCGGTCATCTCCCGGATCGTCTGACCGTCATCCCTCGCGCCGAGACGCACCATGCGCGGAAGAAACGCGCGCGGCAGAACGTGCGGATTCTCGATGACGCGCGCGCCGCGCTGTTCGGCGACGACGCGCCATCCGGCCGGCACCGAAGTCTCGCTCGACTCGAGAATGTAGCGGACGTTCAGAAACGAGAGAAACGGCCGCGTGGCATCGTCGATGCGATTGAACCAGACCGCCTGCGGGATGCACCAGAAATCATACGTCGCCGCGTAACGGCTGAAGGTCATCGCTTCGTAGCCGCGCACGTCTTCCAGTCCGTACAGCGTGCTCGTGCCGGGCACGAGTCCGTGATACAGCGCGGTAAAGCGAAAGAGGTCGGGAGAATCGCGGATCGGCCGGAGGATCGGAACGTCGGGATACGCGGCTGCGACCGGCAGCGTCGGATAGTAGCGACCCGCTTCGACGATGCGCTGTCCGAGAATCGCCGCAAGCATCAGCGGCGCCATCAGCCGAAGTTGCGGACGCATCACCGCAACGATGGCGGCCAGTCCGAGCAACAGCAGTTCCGCGGCGAGCGTGTAGTGCGCCCACGACCCCTGGGAACGATCCGTCAGCTGCGCGCGCTCGATGAGCACGATGCCGGCGGCAATCGCGAAGAACGTCGCGGCGAGCGTGTAACCGAATGCGCGATCGCCGCCGCGACGGAACAGCTCTTCGACGCCGAGCGCGGCGAGCAACGCAAAGCAGAATGCGGCGCCGAATGAGAAGCGCTCGTTGATGGTGATGTTGAACAGCGGCAGCTTCTGTAGCGCGCGGCTGAGCGGCGGCCAGTCGGCGCGCGCGAGCAGACAAAAGAGCAGCATGCCGGCGAAGAACCAGCTCTCCTTTCGGCGCGTCCGCCAGATTCCGTAAATCGCGAGCGCGAGGACGACGCTGCCGGCGGCCGATGCGTCGTGCGGCAGATAGTTGACGCCTTCCCATCGGAAGCGCTGGCCGTGCAGCATCGGAAAGAAATCGGTCAGCAGTCGCGCGCGAACGGCGGCCGGTTTTGCGCCGCGAGGTTCCTGCGACCACGTGCCTTCGCGGTACTGATGCTCCATCGTCTGCGGCGCCGCTTCGATGATCGGCAGTACATAGATCGCGCAGAGCAGGAGCGCGACCACGCCGGCGCCGACGGCCATCGCGATCGGACGAACGAGCTCGCGCCGTCGCTGCGCCAGCTCGAACAGACCGTACATCGCGCCGAGGAAGACGACATGCAGCGACGTTTCGGGATGACCGGAAAGGAGGAGGAACGTGAACGCCGTCGTCAGGATCGCCGCGGAACGCAACGACGGTTCGCGCACGCATCGTCGTGTACCGAGGAGGACGAACGGGAGAAACGACCAGGAGACGCCGATCGCCCAGAGGATGAAAAACGCGAGCGGCGTGGAGAACGTCCAGCCGGCCGCGGCGATCGTCGCCGCCGCATCGCGGCAGCCGAGCTCCCGCGCAAAAAGAAATGCGCCGAGCGCGGCGATGAAAAACGTCAGCGTCGCCGAATACGTCAGCCCTTTCGCGACCGGCAGAATGCAGGCGAGCAGCGTGAACGGACTGTACGCCGCCGCCTGCGCCGCCGGCGCGAGGACGGTGCCGGAGAGCATGAAGCGATTCCAGATCGGCCACTGACCGTGAAGCAGCGAATCGCGCACCGCCGCCCGCCACGGAATCATCTGCGCGTAGAGATCGGAGAGCGCGCCGTTCTGCCATTCCGGGACGCCGAGCGGAATGCGCATCCGCGCCAGCGGCTCGGTGATGTACGGCAGATCGACCGGCCCGTAGACGCTGTCGGTCAGCAGCGCGCGTCCGGTCAGACAGAAAGGAATCAGGAAGAGGACGAGCGCGGTGACGTTCGAGAGCGGCGCGACGAAACGTCGGACCAGCAGCACGAGCACGGCGGCGGTAACGGTATAAAGCAGCAGCGACATCAACGGACTGCTTACGGCGCGGGACGTCGCGCCGTTGAGGCGTTCGGCAATCTTAGTGCGAAGCGGTGCGCCGCTTCGGCGGTACTCCCGGCGTGACGACCGCCGCCACGCTGTTCACCGTGCCACACGGACTGACGATGCGAACCCAGAACGACGACGGCGACGTCACCGGCGGCGTCGCCACCGATGCCGCGCTTCCGCCGATCGGCGATGTGAAATCGAAAACCTGTCCGGCGTACCACTGATACGTGAGTGATGCGCCTGTCGCGCCAACCATCAGCACGGTACTCGCGCCGGTCGTCACCGTCGTCGACGCCGGCTGTTGCGTGATGACCGGCGCCGTGCAGTTTGCGACGACCCTGATCCGCGCCGGCGCGCTGTCGACGGTGCCGCAATCGTTGGCGATGCGCACCCAGTAACTCGTCAGCGTCGTCACGCCGCCGATCGTCACCGTCGAGCCCGTGCCGTTCGTGACCGGCTTCGACGTATCGCCGCTCTCGCCCTGGTACCACGTGTAATGCAGCGGCGCGGTCCCTGTGTTGCCGACGAAGAGCGTCGCCACGCCGCCGCTCACGACGTCGCCGCCGGTCGGCTGCACGACGATGCGCGGCGCGGTGCATGGCGTGACGCCGATCGTGATCGTGTCGCTCGACGCCGACGCGCCGCAGTCGTTCGACACCTGCACCCAGTACGTCGACGTCGAAGCCGGACGAACGTCGAGCACCGCGCTGCGTGCGCCGGCGATCGGCGACGCCGTCGAGCCGCTCGCTCCCTGGTACCACTGATAGCTGAGCGTTCCGCCGCTTGCGCCGACGAAGAGCGTCGTCGTTGCGCCTTCGATGATGTTCGCGTTCGGCGAGAGGTTACTGATCGTCACGGCCGGACAGTTGTTCACCGTGACGATCGCCGCATCGCTGTCGGCGGCTGGCGTACAGGAGTTCGAAACGCGCACCCAGTACGACGACGTCACGGCGGGAGTCACCGTCAGCGAGGCGCCGGTCGCGCCGGCGATCGGCGAACCGATGTTTCCCTTCGGCCCGAGGTACCACTGATATAGCAGCGGCGCGGTGCCGGTCGCGACGACCGAGAGCGTGACCGGCGTCGTGCCGAGAGAAGTCGAGATCGGCTGACGCGTGATCTGCGGCGCCGAACAGGCGGGACCGCTGCCGTAAACCGCGGCGATCGCTTCCTGATCCCAGGGCTGCAGCGCGGCGCCGTAGACGTCGCTGTTGAACGCGACGGTCGAGTTCATGATCGCCGTCGACGAGCTCGTGCCGCCGGTTGGCGGCTCATCGGAGTGACGGAGTCCGAGCGTGTGCCCGAGCTCGTGCGTGACGACGTGATCGAGTCCGTTGCCGGTCAGCCCCGGGCCGGTGATGCCGTTCTGAATGACGAGGTCTGCTTCCGCGATCGTGTAGAAACGCTCGCCGCCGAATTGATGCGTGCTGGCGGCGCTGCTGGCGCTGAACCACGCGCCGCCGATGGCGAGCGTCGCGCCCCCCTGTCCGGTGAACGAGCCCGGAATCTCACCGGCCGGATCGTCGAACTGGATCGTGTTCACGCCGTCGCTGTTGCCGGAGTTGAAGCCGGTGCGAGCGATGTTGGTCGTGCCGCCGTAGACATAGACGATGTTCGAGCCGCCGTCATTCGTCCACGATGAGAAGGCGCGCTGCACGGCGGTCAGTCCGCCGTTCGTTGCGCCGGGCTGCGAGCCGTGGCTGAGAAAGACGACCGAGCTCGGGAAGACGTTCCAGCGGATGCCGAGCAAGCCCTGCGAGCCGTCGGATTGCAGCAGATAGCTGGCGATCGAGACGGGGGATGCAGTGACGTTTGCAGTGACGCTGTTGGTGACGATCGGCAGCGGATCGCGGACGAAGTAGTCTGGTTTCGGCTCGCCGCCGCGCGCCGTCTCGCACACGAAAGTCAGGAACGCGCCGGCGCTGCGCATCTGTTCGCGATGCGGCTCGCCGTCGACATCCCATCCGACGACTTCACCTGCGTCGCGCACGAGCAGTCGTCGTCCGCGCGCGTCGCGTGCGAACGAGAATTTGCCGACGACCATGTTCTTCGCGACGAAATCGCCGCGATCGTTTTTCTCGAGGAAGAGCAGGAACTGTTCGCCGTTCACGTAACGCGGGCTGCCGGCGACGAGGTAGCCGACGTCACCGACGACGCCGCCGAGCTCGACGACGTCGATCGTCGCGCCAGGCTCGCCTTTGATCGCTTCATCGACGTGCATCGGCGTGACGGTCTCGATCCAGCCGCCCGGCGCCCACCGCGTGTGCGACTCCCCTGCTGTGGCCAGGACGACCGCGTGCGACGCGAGGACGAGCGTCCGATCGTCGGCAACGATGAACGTCGCCGCGCGCGCGACGCCGGCGGTGAGTACCAGGAGCAAAACTGCGGGGGCGAGCCGTTTCATATCAATGTCTACGTACGAAGCTTCAGAATCGTATAGACGATCCAGAACCCCGCCTTGATGACGCCGGTCACGGTTCCGCTAATCTTCGACCGCCCGACGCGCCGACGATACGTCACCGGCACTTCCGCGACCCGTGCATTCAGCTGCAGCGCGCGTACCTGCATCTCGACCGTCCAGCCAAAGCGGCGATCCTGCATGCCGATGCGATCGAGGAGCTCGCGGCGGATGGCGCGGAACGGACCGAGGTCGGTGTAGCGATGGTTGTAGAAAAGCGCGATGAGGTTTGTGGCCAGCCGGTTGCCGAAGCGCTGCTGCGGCGTCAGCGCACCGGGCTCGACGACGCCGAGCGCGCGTGAGCCGATGACGAGGTCGGCTTCGCCGCTGAGAATCGGCGCGAGCAGGCGCGGCAATTCCGACGGATCGTCGGAGCCGTCGGCGTCGATGAAGACGACGATGTCGACGTCGTCGCGCAGCCGTTGCAGCGCGCCCGCGCACGCCGCGCCGTAGCCGCGCTCGGCGACGTGGACGACTTCCGCGCCGCCTTCGCGCGCGATCGTCGCGGTCGCATCGCGCGAGCCGTTGTCGCCGACGATGACGTCGCGCACGAGGCCGCGATCGAGCGCCGCGAGGAGCGCGCCGATGGCGTCTTCTTCATCGAGCGCCGGGATGATGACTGCGATGGCCACGCGCCGATTCTCTCTTTCTTGACAAAATTGATCAACAATGCAGACAATCCCCGCAAATGCGGATGACGCTCGCTTCGGAGTACGGATGTCTGGCCCTCCTCGCCGTCGGCGAAGCGGACGGCTGGTGCAAGCGCCACGACATCGCCGAGCGCTTCAACATCCCCGACGCGTTCCTCGAGCAGATCCTCCGCAAGCTCGTCGGCGCCGGCTTCATCGTCTCGCGCCGCGGCGCCGACGGTGGCTATCGGCTGGCCCGTCCGGCGTCGGAGATCGTCATCGCCGGCGTCGTCCGCGCCATGGATGGCGCGCTCGCCCCCACTCCCAGCGTCAGCGAAAATTTTTACCAGCCGAGCCCTGTCGAGGCGTCGGTTGCCTATCACCGTCTCTTCCGCCGCGTGCGCGACGCCATCGCGGCGATTCTCGAGGAGACGACCCTGGAGGACATCCTCGATGTGGAACGAACAAACCGCACCGCGCGCCGCCGCCCTGCCGGGAGCGGAAATCGCCGCGTCGCTCGTCCCGCGGCTCGCCGCCACTGAGCGCGAGCACGATCTCGCCGGCCGCTACGCGGAGGGGAATCTCGCGGTCATCGCGGAGGCGGGACTGCTCGGACTGAATGTGCCGGCGGAGCTCGGCGGCATCGGCGAATCGCTGAGCGGTACCGTCGAGACGCTGCGCGTGATCGCACACGGCTCGCCGTCCGCGGCGCTGATGCTGGCGATGCATACGTCGACGCTTTCCCACTACACGATCGATCCGCGTCATATCCCTGTCCGAGAACGCGTTGCGTTCCTGGAACAACGCGAATGGGCGTATCGCGAAGCGCTCGAAGGGCGGATCTTCGGCGTCGCGAATTCGGAAGCGGGTGCGGGCGGCGACGTGAAGCGTTCGAAAGCGCGCATCGAAGATGGACTCATCACCGGCGTGAAGAGTTTCTGCTCGATGGGAACGCACGCCGACTACTTCCTCGCCGCGGCGCGCGACGAAGCGGAGAAGGTCGATTACTACCTGGTCCGCAACGAGGCGGAGAAGGTGTCGGTCGCCGCCGAGTGGGACGCGATCGGAATGCGCAGCAGCGACAGCGTGTCGCTGCGCTTCGACGGCGCGCCGGTTATCGGACCGTTCGCGTACAAAGGTCTCATCGACGGCGTGAACAACCGTCACTGGGCGACGGTCTCATTCGCCGCGATCTTCACCGGCATCGCCGAATCGCTGCTCGAAGAGGTGTCGCGGCAGCGCGGCGGAATCCTTCATCAGACCAACACCGTCGATCTGCATCTGACGGTGCAGTCGTGTCTGGCGTTCGTGCGGCATTGCGTCGCGACGGAGCCGGAGGTCGCCGATGCGGCGTACCGGCGGCTGGTCCGCGACTGCAAGCTGTTCGTGACGCGATCGCTGGCGCAGCAGGCCAGCGCGCTGTACATCGCGCAGGGCGGCTCGGCGTATCGATTCGGATCGTCGGTGTCGCGGAAACTGCGCGATCTTTTAGCCGGTCCCGCGGTCCGTCCGCCGGTCGGCGTCAGCTTCGACGAGTTGTGGGAAGAGCTGGCGGCAGGGGGAGAAAACAACAGGGTCTGATCCGGTTGACGGAGGTGAAGGGCTCACCTCAGTACGAGCTGCGGGGATCATGAGAGTGTGATCGCGCCGGCAACTCGTTGTCAGGTCCAAGTTCCCGCTCGGAGAGTTTGCCAACCTGACCAGACCCTGATGCGCTATATGTTACTGAAATGCAGTCGGCGTGTCCACCCTTAAAGAGATAAGACTCTCAAGAGTTCCGCCCGGGCTCATTTCAGCAACTTCCGGCCAAAATAGATGGCGCCTGAAATGGCAACGATCACCGCCGCAAGAACGAGCGCGCGTCCGCCCATCCCGAACAGCTCCGGCCGCGTCACCGCGTTCCACACCAGGACGCCGGCCATGGCCAGATACGAGAGGATGCGCAGCGCGTAGACGATGCGCGGACCGCGCCGCGCGCGAATCGTGTCGCTCCAGAGAATCCAGAGCATCACGGTGATGGCAGCCATCGCCATTCCGGCAGGCGGGATCATCGGTCGCCGAGTACCTCGTCGTATTGGACGGGCTTCCAGCCGAACACGTAGCGCTTCGCGTCGCGCATCACCAGCGGACGTTTGATCAGGTTCGGCTCTTCCATCATCAGATCGATGGCCTGCTTCTTCGTCATCTTCGTCACGTCGAGCGCACGCTCTTTGTACGCCGGGCTGCGCGTGTTCACGAAGTCCTCGAGGTGTGACTCATCGATGAGCCGCTCGAGGAGCTCGCGCGCCGGCGGCTCTTTGGCGAGATCGTGTTTGACCAGCTCGTATCCCTTCTCTTCGAGGAACGCGACCGCGTTCCTGCAACTCGTTCAACTCGGTTTCAGATAGACGTCGAGTTTCTTTTTCATTTTTTCCTCAGCCACCACGCGTCGGCATTCTCGCTCTTGTTCGGCGCCGGCGGCGGTGCCACCGGACGTTTCGGCGCGAGGTCGGCAATCATCTCCTGGACTTCGGGCGTGCAGCTGCCGCCGCAGTGACCGGTCGTCGCGGTCGTTCGCGTCGCGACCTGATGGAGCGTGGTCGCCCCTTCGCGGATGGCGCGCTCGATCGTTCTGTATTTGATGTTGTTGCAGCGGCAGACGGTCTTCAGGCCCTGAATGACCGGATGCAGCGGCGGCCGGGAGTCGTCGTCCATCTCGGGCGAGGCTAACACGCGTGCTTCGGTGCTCCTTCCAGCGTCATTCCTTATCGCCGTCGAAGCCCCAGCAGTTGCACGCCGCCGCTTTGCAGCGATGCCTCGGCTTGTGCCACCGCGCTTTGTGACCGCAGTGATGGCAGAGCTCGTCGAGCGTTTCCGACTCGCAGCCGCAAATCTGCAGCGGATCGGGATGCGGATACTTGTCGCAGACGTAGCGCACCGGATGCAGCTCTTCGTCGTGTCCGCAGCGCTGACATTGATCTTCTCCGGGATACGGAGTCGGATTCGCGGTCGATGCCGGAGCGCCGCCCGGCGCACTCGAGAGCGCGCCGAAAATCGCGCGCCCGGGCCGCCCGACCTGCGGTTTCGGCCGTGCCCCGGATCCCGACACCGAACCGGCCGGCAGCCGCAGCGGCGGCAATCGCCTGGACAGCGTGAACGCTGCCGACGCCGAGCGTGGTTTCGAAACGAACGGCTTGCGCATTTCCATCAATCGTAACGCATTGCACCGTTCGGGCCGGTCGCATAGAATGCGCCGCGCGTTCGCCGCCGCCGCGGAATTTTCACCCGCACCGCGCGTTCCGGCAGCGAGATTCGCAAGTGGGGCTGTAGCTCAATTGGGAGAGCGCCTGAATGGCATTCAGGAGGTCGTCGGTTCGATCCCGATCAGCTCCACCACTTCAATCAAACACTCAGAGCCGCCGAAAGGCGGCTCTCGTGCTTATGATTCTCCTGAACCGGCGCGCCAGCCGGCTCAGCACGCCGGTGGAAGCGACCTGCCCCGTTCCGGAATGAGCGTAGAGCTGCGCGGCCATCCGCGACAGCGAGCGGCTGACGGCAAGCAGCTCATCACCATCCGCCGGCGGTCGAGCAGACAACTCGTCGTAGAGAGCGATGAACTGATCGGCGAGCAGGTCGGAATCCGCTGATTGCCGAATACGCGTGCAGACCGCGGCAGCATCCGCAGGATCATAGCGGTCGATCTCTTCTTCGATGTCTGTGTCCGTGATGACCCGTCTGAGTGTCCGCGCGCCGAAGTTGAGTTGACGCATCGCCTCCAGCGACCTCGTGGTGACCAGGCCGCCCAGCCCCTGCGCGTCGCAGACAATCACGGCGCAGCCGGTTGCAAGCGCCTCGATCGCACAGCGGGCTTTCGCGAACACCAGGTCGTATTGCGGCAGCACCTCTTCGGGCCGGTCGATCGGCCGTCCGCCTCCGCCGATCTCCAGTGCAATGCCGCGGCTCTGACATGCGGCTCGAATGTGCCGGACCCACGTCTCTTCGCCGGCATTGTTACTGAACACGAGCGCACGCCCGGGCTTTGATGGGAGCGACGAACGCCGCGCGAACCGCTGCAGGTCTACAGGATTCGTGAGCAGATGGATCGACTGCTCGGAGATGCCGTGCTCGAAGATCATCCGGTCACGACAGTTGCGATCGACCGCGACATACATGCCGATGCGTGGTCCGACGGGTGGGATCGAGTGCCACGTCAGGCCGTCGTGACAAACGAACAGCGCGGGGACTCGCGGAAAGCGTGTCACGGCGGCAAGAGTCTCGAACTGATGATGGCCATGGATGACGTCAGGCGGCGCCGCCATGTCATCGAGGTCGGTGACGACGGGAATGGTCGCGTGACGCAGTTCCTCGACGAGCGGGCCGGTCTGACTGGCATAGACGATGGGCAGATGTCCGCGGCGCAGCAACGCCAGCGCGAGGTCACGCGTGTAGACCGCGGTGCCGGTTCCCGCGGCCAGCGTGATCGTGGCGATGAGCACGCGACGCGGTTCGGGCATCGTCATGGCTGGATGCTAATCCCTCGCGGCCGGAGCGGCATTCCGGACTGCTGCAATCAACGTCGCCACGAAGGGACGGAAGTGCTGCTCGTATCGAATGACGGTGTCGTACTGACCTGCCGCGACACGCGACTCGCCGTGCGTCTCATAAAATGGCTTTGAACGGGGCTGCAGCAGCTCGAGGTCCGTCGCGATCGGCCGCAGCACCTCGCGCCGGAGCGCGTCGTCTCCGATTCTCGCAATCAGGTTCTCAACCTCGAGGCTCAATGCCTCGTATCGATGCGCAGCCGCCGTTTTCCGGGAGAGTGCGGCGTCATCCAATTCAAGCGTCTCTCCACGGCTCGAAGCAGCTTCCGTGACGGCGTATTCGTAGCACGCGATGCGCCGTCCGGTTGTCAGGCCCGCCCGTTCCGCGGCCAGTCTCGCCATCACCGAGCAGAGATCGTGCGTCGGGTTGTACCACTCGCACGCGTCTGCGACGACCGCGCGAATTCCGTCATCGATGAGGCTGTCGGCCAGGTTGAGCGTCATCGCGAAAACGGGATCGACATCGCCCCGCAGCAACATCCGATAGATCTCACGATCCGTCAGCGCGGCCATGATCGTGCCGGCAGTGCAGCCGGTCGCTTCGAGCACCTCGATCGTCGAGTGAATTCGCGATCGTCCTGAGCCCGAGCCGTCGGTGATGACGAACACGCGCGGCCTGGCTGTCTCGAGCCAGTGATGGAGACGAAGCTCATGTCCGGGATGTGCGATGACGAGGGCGGCGGGAGACGGAATCATTTTGACGCCGCTAGTGTAGGCCGAGTCCAGGCGAGTGCGTCCCGCGCGAATGAAAACGGCGGCCGCGCGGCCGCCGTTTTCATTGAACCAGACTTCGTCCGTGTGAGGCAGCGCGCCCGACACGGTAGTGAGGCGCGGAACCGCTACCTTCTTCGCGTCGATCTGCTCGACGTCGATGCTGACCGCGTTCGAGTCGGCGTCCGTAGCGGCGTAGACAGCGGTGACGCTCAGCTTGACCGGGCTGATGATCTCCAGGAAACCGATCGTGAGCGCCAGCGAGTCCGTCGTCGCGCCGAAGAGCATCTCGGCCAGACGGCAGCAGTCGTCCATCGTGGCCGTGTGCGGCGGCAGCACGATCCTGTCGGAAGCTTTCCGTCCGGCGAAGCGGGGCTCGCGGCCCGCGGCTTGCTCGCCACGACCGACCCGTCGGCCACGACGTCGAGCGCGCCGTTCAGGACCTGCGTCACATCAAACCTGCACGCCGGCGCGCCGGCGCTTTGAAGATCACGTCGAACTGCAGCGAGTGATTCTTGTCGCCGTCAGCGGACCGTATCCGCTCGCGGGCGAGATCGAGACCACGAGCGGCGCGGTCGCACCCGTCGCCACCACGCTCACGTTGCCGATCTGCGAAACGGCGGCAGTGATCAAATTGATGTTCGTGCCGACGATGTTGGCCGGATTGAGCGTCGTCGCGGAGGCAGCGCCGGTGGCCGCGGTGATCCGTGAGGGTTGGCCGGCCAACCCTGCGGGCGCGCAACTGCCATGTGGTCTGTCTCCTTCGTGCCGGGCGCTGCCCTTTACAAAGACGTAGTGAGAAGACGACGGCAAACGTTGCAGAAATAGCTACGGAGCAGCAATGCGTGCTCCTCTGCGGTATTATGGACATACACTCCAATGGACAGATTCTCGTTCGACGACCTCTATGTGCGGCGTCTGAAGGAACACGACCGCGAAACGGGCGAGCACTTTGTCCGGTATTTCAGCCCGCTTCTTGTGGCGAAGCTCCGTGGACGCCTCCCCGTACAGGACATCGAAGACGTCAGACAGGACGTCCTCTTTCGTGTCCTGAAGAGACTCGACAATCTGCGTGAAGGCTGCAAGCTCCCGCAGTTCGTCCTGGGGACCTGCAACAACGTGATGCTGGAGCAGTACCGCAAGGTGCGGACGGAGCCATTGGAAGAGTGGCTCCTGCTCCTCGTCGGCGATTGGGATATTGAAAAGGATTTTCTCGGAAAAGAGGCGGCCGCCGCGGTGCGCCAGGCGCTCAGCGAAATGCGCACGCCCCGCGAGGCGGAGATTCTGCGTGCGATCTATCTCGATGACGAGGATCGCGAAGAGGTCTGCCGGCGGTATGACGTCAGCCCCGACAATCTCCGCGTATTGCTGCATCGCGCGAAGAAAAAGTTCACGGCCGCATTTCGGCGGCAAAACGAGCCGTAAAGATTTTTGAAACGTCCGGCGTCACCTGATCACTACCTGTGAGAGCAATGAGACACGAAGACGCAGTTCAGGACCACGCTGTCGAACGCTATCTGCTGGGCGAGATGACCGAAGACCAGCGGACGATCTTTGAAGAACATTATTTCGACTGCCACGCCTGTGCGGCCGATGTGACGGACGGAACGCGGATGATGATGGCGGGCCGGCGCGTCGCGACGGAGGATTCCCGGACGGGGAACGTCGTGCCGATGCGGAAGCGGTTCTGGTTCGCGGCGGCCGCCGCGGCCTCGCTGGCCTTCACCCTGGCCGGCGGCTCGGCCGGCTATCTCGTCGCCATACGGCAGCAACACGTCCCAACTGAGCTCGTGCGCGTCGTCGGTTTCGAGACCGGCGTTTCCCGCTCCGGAACGCCCACGACGATTCCGGTGCTGCAGCCCGGCGACGAACTGCGGCTCGACATAGAGCCGAGTGACGACGCGGTGCGGTATGCCGCGGACGTCAGTTGCGGGGGAAAGACACAGTCAACAATCGACATCAGCCGGGAAATGGCGGCCGATGCAGTGACCTTGCGGCTTGGCGAGTTGCCCGCCGGCCCTTGTGAACTGGTGATCCAGGGCGTCCGAAAGGATGGCAAACGCTTCCGGATCACCGTCAATCCATTCACGGTTGGAGAGAGATAAACGTCCGCTGGAACGAGCGGGCGCATAAGGAGGCAGCCATGGGGAAATTCACCTATCACTACAATGCGAGCGCCCTCGGTCTGGGCGGCGTTCTAACCGATGACCGGGACGCGACGACCATCGTTCCCAGTCTCGCGTCCGTCGCTCTCGCTCCCACCGGAGGCGAGGGTTTCATCGAGGTCACGAACTACAACAAGGACGGCGTTTCGTTTTCGAATGCGAGCAGCCACATCGTCGGATACGACACGGCGTACCGCACATTCACTACGAGCTCCGACGTCTACATCACAAACCTGAACCTGTTCGGCCGCGTCAAGGTCGCGATCCTGCAGACGAGCATCAGCTCAACGCGCGAGGTACTGGAGAGCGGCGAGATGACGACGGAGTCCAATCCGGACAAGGCCTGTTTCTCGATGCACTCGATGATCCGAGGCCTGACGATCGACGGCGTCGAAGTCATCCCGCAATTCGACCTCGACCTCGTCGAATCGCCGACGTACGAGCAGTTCACCAGAAAGATCGGCGGAGCGCATGAGAAGTACGCAGAACAGTTCGGTGTCACGAAGGATGAACTGCAGCAGGTGCTCGATGCGAAGACGGAACCGATCTGCGCCTCGTTCGTCAACGCCCTCCAGTACAAGCAGGGCAGTACGATCGGTCCGCACCAGGGCTGCAAGCTCCCCGTGAAAAACTTCGGCACCATCCACTTCGGCGAACTGGTCGTGAAACCCGGAACCCGGCGCGTGAATCTGCTCCGTTTCGTGTTCGATTCGACGCTGACGTTCGATGACAGGTTGCTGGTGAATCCCACGGTGATGTTCCGCTCCGCAGCTGATTCGGATTTGACGTCGTCCAGTCCGCTCAAAGGCACGATGACGGTGATCAGTGAGCACAGCAACGGCGCTCCCAGCTGGCCATAAGCGATGACGCGATTCTCTTTCGGACTGCTGCTGTTCGTGCTGGTCTTCGGCACGGCGGCAGCAGTTCGTCCGTCTCCGTGGGAGACGGAGTATCGCAAAGCGTGCAACGCGACGTTGTTCCAGTCGCCGACGGCCGCACTGAAAATCGTCGAGAGCGCGCTGCGCCGCGCCGGCAATTCGGACGACCCGTGGGTAATTGCACTGCGTCTGTATCGCGCGGAGCTCCAGGGACTGTCGAAAGGCGAGTTCAGCGAGTCAGAGGCGATCCTCGCCGAGCCGTTGCCGCCCGCATTGCGCAAAACGGAGATTGAAATACGTCGCTTGACCGGATTGGCGATGGCGAAGCACAGCAGGGGTGAGTTGCACGACGCGATCGCTATTACGGACCAGATGGTGGCGCTGGCGTCGAAGGACGTTCCGGCTATGGCGGCCCACGCCTATTACATGCGCGGCAACCTGGGCCTGGAAGAAACCGATATTCGCAAGGCCATTCGACTGGCGAAGAAGGCCGGCGATGCGACGCTCGCGCTCAGAAGCGAAGCGCTCCTCGTCCGCGCCTTCGAATCAGAGGGACGGTATGCCGAGGCTGTGGAGGTCGCGGAGAGAGTCCTCCCCGATTTCGAGAAGGCGCGGCTGGCAGGCGTCGGCACGATCGCGGGCAACGCCGGCTCCGCCTATCTCTCGCTCGGCGATTACGAATCGGCGCGCGAGTACTTTCTCCGTGGCGAGGCGATAGCGCGAAAGCTCAAGACCGCGCACGATCTTCCGGTGTGGCTCGACCGCCTCGGCGACGTGCATCTCGCCATGCACGATCTGAACGGCGCGGCCCGATGGTACGGCGAAGCCGAACAACTCGCGCGTCTTCACGGGCACAGGCAACTTCCGCGGGCGCTCTCGAATCTGGCGCAGATTGCGATCGAGCGCGGACAGCTCCCTCAAGCACGGCGTTATATCGACGAAGCAATCCGCCTCGGTATGAAATCACAGGAGCGCGAAGACATACCGCGAGCGCGCGTCATCCGCGCGTCGCTCGAGATGGCGGCGCTGCATTACGACGCCGCCCGCAAAGAGCTCGAGGACGTCATCGCCACCTCGAAGGAGGACCCGTTCACCCGCCTGCAGGCGGAAACAGGGCTCGGCCGCCTGTACGCGGCGCAGAAAACGAACGATCCTGCGGAGCGTCATTTCGCACGCGCGGTGGAGACGGCCATCGCCGAGCGCGACGCGATCAAGGAAGACTACCGTCTTTCGTTTTTCAACAGCGTCGAAAACCTGTTCGACGCCTACATCGATTTTCTCGTCGACAGCCAACAGATCGAGAAGGCTCTGGAGATTACGGAAGAGAGCCGCGCCCGCACTCTGGCGGAAGGACTGAATATCGCGGCGGCAAAGAAAACTCTCGACGCGCCGTCGATCGCGAAACTCACCAACGCCACAATCCTCTCGTACTGGCTCGGCACGCGCCGCTCATATGTCTGGACGGTGACGGCGAAGGGCGTCTCGATTCGCCAGCTCCCGCCCGACGCGGAGATCGAGCGTGACCTCGACCAATACAGGAAGGTCCTCAACGACGGCTCACTCAGCGAGTGCGCGCCGCGCGGACAGAAGCTGTTTCAGATGCTCGCCTCTCCATCCGTCAGCGGTCTCGCGCCCGGCTCCGGAATCATCATCATCGCCGACGGCAAACTGCACTCCCTGAACTTCGAAACGCTGGTGGTTCCCACCCCGCGGCCACACTGGTTGATCGACGACGTCATCGTCACCAGCGCGAATTCATTGCACCTCCTCGGGCGTCCTGGCGCGAAGCACACCGCGGAACCGGCCTTGTTGCTGGTCGGCAATCCAACACGCGCCGATGCGGCATTCGGACCGTTGCCGAACGCCGGTCAGGAGATGCAGATGGTCGGTACGCACTTTCCACGCAAAAAAGTACTGAGCGGCGCGGCAGCCACGCCGAAGGCGTTCCTCGGCGCCGCGCCGGCGACGTTCGACGTCATCCACTTCGTCGCACATGGCGTCGCCACGTCCAGGCAGCCGCTCGACTCGGCCGTGATCCTGGCGAGAGACGACACGGATCACTACAGACTTGTCGCGCGCGACATCATCGACCAGCACCTGACCGCGCGACTGGTGACGATCTCGAGTTGCCACGGCGCCGGAACGCGCGCGTATGCAGGGGAAGGCCTGGTGGGTCTTGCCTGGGCGTTCCTCCGCGCCGGCGCGGAGCAGGTCATCGCCGCGCTGTGGGAAGTGGACGATGCCGCCACGACGAAACTAATGAATCAAATGTACGCGCAGATTCGCCGAGGAAGCGATCCGGCCGTCGCCCTGCGCGACGCAAAGCGCACACTGATCCACTCCGGCACGAGCCAGCAGAAGCCGAGATACTGGGCTCCGTTCGTGATTTACGCCGCCGCCCGACGCGATCAGGATGGATCGGCGCACGCCGCCGCGAACGATCGTCCAGACTCGCAACATGCGATTCGTCCCGATCTGAATGGGCATTCAGGAGATCGTCGGTTCGATCCCGATCAGCTCCACCACTTCAATCGACAATCCAGCGCGGCCGCGAGGCCGCGCTTTGTCAGGCCCTTCCCGGTGTCCGCGCTACCGCTGGCCTAGTGATGTGAGAACGGCGGCTGCAGCGGCGTCACGTACACGACTGTCATCATCCCGCGGTCTTCGTGCGCGAGGATGTGGCAATGCAGTACGTAGTAGCCGGCGTAGTCGACGAAGCGGCTGCGCAGCTTGAAATATCCCGGCACCTGCTTGACGCCCTTGCCCGGGTTCAGGAAAAGCGCGCCCGAGGGGATCGAGAAAACGTCCCACCAGATGTTCGACGGCCTGGGGACCTTGTCGCATGGTTTCCAGGTCGTTTCATCGTTCAGGTCGATGAAGCACTGTTTCGATCCGTCCGGCGGTTTCGAGGTCAGGTACTGGCGCAGGCTCGTACCCGGAATGGTGGCGTTCGGATCGAAGATCTCCACGACCTGGAACGGGTTGATATGGATATGGAACGGATGAGAGATCCGATTGCCTCCTCCCTCCGAGTTTGGATAGGTTTCGTTGACCACCTTCCACTCCTCGACCTGATTCAGCACCACCGCCGCGCCAACCTCGCCGTCGAAGAGCTTTCCGTCGATCTTATGCAACGCCGGGTTCGCGAATGGCACCGCCTCTCCCGGCGGGACCTTTTGTTCCGGGTTCGGGGATGACGAAAACACCAGCGTGCGCGTCGCCTGCACCTTGCTCGGCTCGATGTCGGTCAGGTACGGCGGGAAATCGGGCGCCGCCGAGAGGAACTGCATGTTCGCGTTCGTCCCCTCCACCTTCACGTTCAGTAGCGTGAGGGCGTCGGGGTTGGCGGCCGCGTCGCGATCGCTCGGATCGACGCTGTTGTAGACCAGGACGGGATAGGTGTCAGCGACCGCCGGCGCTTTGACCAGGAGGTCAGCGCGATTTCCGGAGGCGAGGAGAAAGGCGTTGTCGTTGCTCGCCTGGTAGTTCGCGTTGTTGAACTGCACGCCGTCCTGGGCGAGCTGCTTCCAGCTCAGACCTGGCTTCAGACTCTTCGGGGAGAGGAAGTACGTTCCGGCGCGGGGGGGAAGTATTGGCGATGCGCCACCACTGCACCTCGCCCGGCCGCATCGTGATCACCGGCTGCAACTGCCCGTTGACCGAAAAATACGGATCGACGCCGCGGGCACCGCGCGCGAGGAACGGCGTGCCGCCGAGCTGCTGAATGACGAGGACATGCTGCGTGGGGCCGCTGGGCGGGTTTAGTCTCTTCCTGATGTCCTCGTCGTATTTCCCCTCGATGATGAAGACGCCGGTCATGCCGTTCGACACGTTGATCGTCGTCGAGCCGTGCTTGTGTGCGTGATACCAGTGCGTTCCCGGCGCCTGTCCCATGATCAGCGGCCGCTCCGGCGACTGTGTCTCGTCCATCTCCGCCGCGCCGGCGCCTCCGGCGTGTGCCGACATCATGACCGCCTGCGATGCCGGCGGCCATGTCGCCGGAGTGTAGTCGGGGAGGCGATAGCAGTACGGAACGGCACCAACGAAATACTGCGGCCAGGCGCCGTTCTCGATTGCCGCCCCATTCTGCGTGGACCAGGGCTTGTCCGAGGGCTCATTTTTCTTCACAGTGTTTTCGGCCCAGGTGCGAAACGACTTCGGAGCGTCCGTCCAGAGCCGCGGCCACTGCTTCGGCACCGTGGCCGAGGAGAGTTCCTCTTCACACTTCTGGAAGAAAGCAGCGAAGGGAGTCTGCACGCTGGCGGCATCGACGGCCGGCGTGCGGTCCGAGTCGGCCGATCGCGGCGACGGCATGATCTGAAGAAATACGTTGTCGCCGGTCGAGCCCGGATTCGTATGCGTGCCGTGAAAGTGGACATTCGTGATGATCGATTCGTTGAAGCAGTCGGGGAACTTGTCGAGCGTAGGGTAGACCTTGACCTTCTTGCCGTTCGAAACGGTATAGGTCGGCTCACACTTGCCGAGGTCGGCGCGCGGAAAGTTGAGCGGGTCGATGAGGTTCAGAAAGGTCAGCTCGACGAGGCCGCCGACCTTCCCGCGGAGGGTCGGCCCCGGCAGCGGGTTGCCGGGAGACGCGTTCGGTTTCTGGTTCCCCTCTTCCGTGTCGTACGCCCGGACCCATTGCTTAAAGCACCGGATCCTGGGCTTGCCATCGGGACCGGGGGCGAGCAACGGCCCCGGCTGACGCCCGCCCTGCGCGATCGCCATGATCACGTTCGAGCCGGTCGCGACCAGCGTTCCCTTCAGGATGTTCCCGCTCGTGGTGATCTCGGGAACGTCCTTGAATGGCTGTCCGACGATCGAACTGCAACCGACCTCCGTGAACTGGGACTGGGCATTCACGGGCGGCGCGAAAATCCCGATCAGCAGCACGCACATCAGGAAGGCGACGATGTTGATCTTTCCCGGCCCGAAGAACAGGTTCCTGTTGAACACGCTCTCGTACTCAATGGTCGACCCCGGAGCGCCCTGGCAGACGTACGTGGGACTCGACGACGTGAACGGTTCGATCACCTCAGTAAACACTACTCCGTTGATGCTGATCTGCTGTCTGCTCTGCGTTCGGTTCGCCCATGAAATCAGATCGTTGGCCGCAGCATTGAGTGGATCCGGCGCGAAGTGCATCCCCGCGTCGTGAGTCTGAAAAATATTGATCGTGTAATCCGCCATGACGGCTTTCCCTCCATATGGGAGTGTCGCGGCAAGTCCATAACCCTACCCCGCCGACGCACGCTACGTACAGACAGACGCACGCCGCCGCGAACGATCGTCTAAACTCCGCTCGTGAAAATCGTCCCGATCGTGATTGCGCTCGTCGTCATTACCTGCCCGCTGTTTGCGCAGCCCTCCGGCCAGTACCTCCGGCTGCAGGGTTATCCGCAACACGGCTACATCGAAATCCCGCCGGACGTCCTGCTCGACACGCCGGCGATGACGGTCGAGGCCTGGGTCTCGGTTCGTGATGCTCACTCGTCGGCCTGCTCCTCGATCGCCGGGAACGGATACTCCACCGGCTGGTGGCTCGGCCTCTGTGGCACGTCGATGCGGAGCTATTTCAACGGCTTTGCGAGTGTGAAGACCGGCGGGGTCATCCCCGACGCGGCCAACGTCTGGGTCCATATCGCTGTCGTAACGGATGGAACGACGCGCAGACACTACATCGACGGAAATCTCGTCTTCGAAGGAGCGGAGACCGCGACGTCGACATCGACGCGCTCGCTGCGCATCGGCAGCGATCCGGACTGGGACTACATGGCGGAGGGCGGCATCGACGACCTGCGCATCTGGAAGGTGGCGCGGACGCAGGAACAGATTCGACAGACGATGTTCGTGCACTACATGCCGGAGTCGAACGACGTGACCGGCCTGTTCCAGTCGCTCGAAGCCTGGTACCAGTTCGAAGGTAACGCCATGGACTCGTGGCGGACGCACCACGGAACGATCATCGGCACAGGAATCGGCTTCAGCCCCGCCGTTTCCTTCAAACATCGCGTCGCGCGGCACTGATGTTCAGGCTGCATTCGCTGCCTCGGCGTTCGTCGTCATCGTGTCGAGAAGCCGCACGACGCGCGATTCGAATTCCGCGAGGCTGGCCTGGCTCTTAATGAGGAATTCCGTCGGTCCGAGACGCAGGCGCGCCTGATCGGCGGCGTCAACGTCGAGTCCGGAGTAAACGAGAAGCGGAATGCGCCGGAGCGCCGCACTCTCCCGCAAAGCCTTCACGACGGCAAAGCCATCGATGTCCGGCAGGATGAGATCGAGCACGATGAGGCTCGGCTCGCATTGCCTGCAGAGCTCAACCGCGTCGCGTCCGTTTGCCGCGTGAAGGGTTCGGATTCCGTGCCTCTGCAGAATCGCAGTCAGGACCTTGGCCAGATCGGGGTCGTCTTCCACCACGAGAATGGACGGTCCGCTGCACGCCTCGGTAACAGCATCGAGAAGATCTCTGCATCCGAACGGTTGGCGAACCCAGCTCGCCACGGCCGCCGCGTAATGCTCCCATGACTCCGGTGACTGCATCGTCGCCACGACGATCGGCACATCGCGCGTTTCGGGATCGGACTTCAGCGCTTCCACGACCTGCCAGCCATGTCCGCCATTGCTCGCCAGATCGAGGACGACCGCGTCGGGCCGCGTCTCCGCGACTCGCGCGGTGACTTCGGATTCGAAGCAGCGCAGTACCTGGAAGCCCTCGCCTTCCAGCATCCTGACGATGCCGGGCATCGCCGAGTCGCTCTCCTGACAGACCAGCAGCGTGCGCCCGTTCGCTTCGACGCCCGGCGCCTGCGCGATTGCCAAAGGAATCGTGAACTGAAAAACAGAGCCGGCCGGCTCATTCTTTTCCGCCCAGATCCGACCGCCATGCGCGATGACGATGCTTCGGCAGATAGCCAGTCCCAGACCCGAGCCGCCTTTGTCGCGCGAATCGGAAGCGTCGACCTGTTGAAAGCGCTCGAAGATCATTTCCAGTTTGTCGGCCGGCAACCCTCGTCCTTCGTCGGCGACGCGGAACGTGCATTTGTCTCCGGAGGCGCCGGCACTCACCGTGACGGTGGTATCGCGCGGAGAAAACTTGATTGCGTTGCCGACGAGGTTCGTCAACGTCTGAATGATTCGATCGGCATCGCCGGCGATCGATACCGTCGCCGGCTCGACCACGACGCGAACTCCCGCAACGTCGGCGATCGATTGCACGCTTTCCGCGGCGCGCTTCATCAGGTCGAATGCATCGACGACCGCGCCGGCCATTTTCATCGGCTGCGAATCGATCCGTTCGACGTCGAGAATGTCGTTGATCAGGCGAACGAGACGGTCCGTATTGGAGACCGCAATCTCCAGCATTCGCTGTCCTTTCGGCGAAACGCTTCCCAGCAGTCCGCCGCTCAGAAGGCCGAGTGCTCCACGAATGGACGTGAGCGGAGTGCGCAGCTCATGACTGACCGTCGCGACGAACTGTGACTTCAGTCGCTCGATCTCGTGTCGTTCGGTAATGTCGCGGAACGTCACCACCGCGCCGACGACGTTGCCGTCGTCGTCGCACATCGGATTGCTCACATAATCGATTGGAAAACTCGAATCGTCGGCACGCCGGAAAAGCTCTTCAGCGCTCGACTGAAGCGTCCCGTCCCGCAGGGTCGTGAAAATCAGAGGGATTTCCTGTGCGTCCACGCAATGGACGACGCTGGTCACCGGCTTGCCGAGCAGGTCGCTCTCTTCGCAACCGAGCATTGCGATGCCTGCGGGGTTCACTGAAACGATATTTCCGATGGCGTCGAGTCCGAAGATGCCGTCGCCAACGGAGTTGAGAATCATCTCTTTCTGGCGATGCAGAGAAGCCATCGCCTGCTCGGCGTTTCTGCGCTCCGTGACGTCGGTCATCGCACCGATCATGCGCAGGGCTTCTCCGTCCGGCTCACGCACGATATAGCCTCGACTGATCATTTGCGCCCAGCTGCCGTCAGGGCGGCGGAGCCGAAATTCGTCCGCCCAGGAGGGCTCGGTACCTGCAGCGGCCGTCTGGAAACCGAGCTCGACGCGCGGCCAGTCGTCAACGTGAATAACCTCATTGAACTGAGCAGCGGACAGGTGAGAACCGCCCGACCCGAAATTCTCTCGAAAGCGTTCGTCAACCCAGACCTGGTCGGTCCGCGGGTCCCAGTCCCAGATCATGTCCATCGTCGCGCGGGCCGCCAGCCGGAAACGCTCCTCGCTCTTCTCGAGGTCCTTGTTACGTGCAACCTTCAGCTCCCTGGTCATGTCATTGAACGTCGTCGCAAGGCTTGCCAGCTCAATCGTCGAAGGCATTGCGATCGTGGTCTCGAGATCGCCGCGGCCGATGCGCAGCGCCGCTCGCTGCAGATCGAGAATCGGATCGATCATTCTTCTGGAGAGGAACCACGGCACGCCGAGGGCGATCAGGAGAATGAGCAGACCACCCGCCAGAAGCATGATCCGTGAACGGGCCGCCTCGCGCTCCAGGCGCTCGAGATTCTTACCCGCAATCGCAATCTCATTCGCCGTGTACTCCTCCATCGTTTTCGAAATTGCCGTGTTTTCAAATTCCAGCTCATGTTGCAGGAGCGACTGCGCGCGCTGAGGAGCGCCATGAGCGGTGAGCTGAATGGATTTTTCGCCAATCGCGTGCAGCGCGAGATATCCGCGCTGGATTTCGTCGGCCATCTGCAGTTCTTCGACTACTTTCGGGTTCGTGGAGGTGTGCTCATCCACAAACCCCTTCACCGAGAGGCGCCAGATCGCGAACGCGTGGTTCACTCGCTCATGGTCCGCATCGATGTCATTTCCAATGCGACCGCCCGAGAGAAAGAAGTACCAGTAGCGCTGAACTTCCTCTTCGATCGCGCGCTTGTAGGTAACCGACTCGAGCACTTCCCTGAGATCCGAGTTGAGGCTATCGATTCGCTTCAGCATCCCGCCGAATTGCAGAATCGTGGAAGAACTGATTGCGCCGGAAATCATCGAAACATGGCGGAAAATCGACTGCTGATGTTCGAGAACATTCTGATCGAGCGTGCGTGACACGTTCCTGATCTGCGGAAGGAGCTCGTCGACGAGAGCGGCTGCTGCGGCGTCGCGCTGACCGGCGCGACGAAGGTCGATGATCTTCGTGCCGAGCTTCGTCACTCTCTTGTGATCTGCCGTCACCTGGCGAACGAGGTCGAAGTTCTGGCCGCCGTCCCGCGCGGCCAGTTGCCGCCACGCAACAAGGTCCCGGCGTGAAGCGGCCAACGCACTGTCGGACTCCTGAACCTCAACGGCGTCGCCGGTCACGACATAGTCGGCGTACTCTCTCGTCTGTTCCGTGAAGGAGTCGGCAAATGCACGCATTGCCAGCGTGTAAGCGAGCTCATGCTCGACGTCGAGAATGTTTCGATGAATTGCCAGATAGGGCGCAAGCGTCGAAATCAGCAGCGCGATCAGCGCCCCGATAAACGGAATGATCAGGAACCAGAACTGCGAGCGGAGCGAGATTTTCATCGACTTTCCTTCAATGCGCACATACGGGAGTCGCTTTAGACACCTGAATTGATACAAAGAACATCAAAATTCGAAGTCCGCTCTCAGCACGAGCGACGGACCGGGTTGAAGAGGACCGCGATCGTTACTTTCGTCAGCATTTGTCCTTCTGTCCACGGAGCGAGCAGGAAAAATACTTCGGGCTGTATTTAAAAGAGACCGCCACGCGACTCCTGCACAGCGCCGGTTCACTCGGCTGCGAAAATCCGATCAGTCAGGAGCTCGTTCCCGTGACAGCCGCCACCCCGATGTTCGAAACCCGATCGCGCGAAGCCGACGGCCTCTTCTATTCAGCAGAGCCCCACCGTTTCGAGATGACCCGCGAATCGGGCGGCGTTCCGACCGGCGCGGCCCGCGACATGGTCTGTACTCACGATCTCCACGGGCGCTTTCTCTCCGTCAATCACGCGCTATGCGAATCGATGGGGCTCTCCGAAGAGGAGCTTCGCGGCCTGACCGTTCAGGACGTGCTGGCTTCGGGCGGCGGATCCGGTTTCGCCGCGTACATGCAGTCGGTAACCCGCTATTCATTTGCGGCCGGCACGATGAAGGTCATCACGCATGACAACGGTTACCGCGTTTGGGAGTACTGCGCCACGATGGATACGAATGACAAACAGACGCCGATCGTTCGCGTCGTGGCCAGAGATGTGACCGAGCTCGCGCAGGCGCTCAAGGCGGTACGCAACAGCGAAGAGCAGTTCCGTTCCATTATCGAGAATGCTTCCGACGTGATCGTGATCGTCGAGCTGGACGGTCGCATTCGTTATGAGAGTCCATCCGTAGAACGGGTGCTCGGTTATCCGCCGGATATTCTCGGCGGCAAACCGCTCCTCGACATCATTCATCCCGACGATACGGAGAGAGCGGCCGCATTTCTGACCGGTCCGATCGAAGATCCGGCCGCGAGTCACACCATTGAATTGCGGGCTCGCCACTATCGTGGTTCATGGCGATCGTTCGAGATCATCGCCAATGTCCTCACTCGGAACGGCAGACCGTCCGGCATCGTCGTCAACGCCCGAGACATCACGGAACGAAAACTCCTCGAAACGCAGCTGCTCCAGGCGAATCGACTGAGCGGACTGGGACGACTGGCGGCCACGGTGGCGCACGAATTCAACAACGTGCTCATGGGCATGCAGCCGTTCGCGGAGTTGATGCAGCGCCCGGACGCGACGCCGCAGATGATCTCCAAAGGCGCGGGCCACATCGCGAATTCAATTCAGCGCGGCAAACGGATCGTGCTCGACATCCTTCGCTTCACTCAGCCTTACGTACCGATCACTGCCGCCGTCGACGTCGACGAGTGGTGGACCGCGTTCGTTCCCGAAGCGGAAGCGGTCCTCGGAAACATGATCCAGCTCGTCTCGATCATCCCCGCCGGCCTTTGCGTCACTGCCGATCGCACGCAGCTTTCGCAGGTTCTTGCAAATCTCGTCGCGAATGCGCGCGACGCGATGGCAACCGGCGGACGACTCATCGTCGAGGCCAGCGAGCTCGCGGAAGACGCGACGTTCCCGTTCGGTGTCGTCTCCCATCCCGAACGTTTCGTGCACATCGCAATCACTGACAACGGCCATGGAATGACGGCCGAGGTCATGGAAAATATTTTCGAACCGCTCTATACGACCCGGGAGAGCGGCGGCACCGGCCTCGGGCTGGCCGTCGCGCATCAGGTCATGACGCAACACGGCGGCTCGATCTTCGTCGAGAGCGAACCGGGTCGCGGCACCACGTTCCATCTCTTTCTGGCGAAAGCAACTGCCTCCGCCTGCATTGAAAAGCCCGTATCTGCGCTGCATTGCGCGCCGGCAACAAAGCGGTTGCTGATCATCGAGGATGAGCAATCGATCGTCGAAGGCATCCAGGCGCTCCTCGAGTGCAGCGGAATCGAGGTCGAAGGAATCGGCAGCGGCTTCGAGGCCGCGGAGGCGATTGGCCGTTTTCATCCGGATGTCGTTCTGCTCGACTACGGCCTTCCGGGTATGGACGGCAGCGAGGTTTACACGCTCATCCGCGAGCTCAATTCTTCGATCCCGATCATTTTTGCGACCGGCCATGGCGACCGTCGAGTGCTGCACGACAGTCTCAATGACTCCCGCACGAGATTTCTGCAGAAGCCGTTCGAAATCACCGATCTGCTGGCGATGATGGCCGAGCTCGAGACAGGAGAAACGCCGTGACTCCCGATGCAGCCAGAAAGCGCGCGCTGGTGATTGATGACGACAATCACATTCGGGAGTTGCTGCAGGTACTTCTCGAAACGGCGGAATTCGAAGTCGACACGCTTCGCGACGGCATCGACGCCGTCGCGTTGAAGAACGTGTACGACGTCATTCTGCTCGACATGAAAATGCCGATCTTCGATGGCGAGCGTCTCGCCGATTACTGGAAGCTGACCGATCCGCCGATCCTCCGCCGCGTCATTCTGCTCACCGGCTACCGGCTGTCATCGACTCACGATCACGGAACGTTCGCCGTGATCACGAAGCCGTTCGATTACCAGGAGGTCCTTGCGACCGTGGAGGCGTGCGTTCGCGAAGCGGCGACCTGAAGTTGTGTCGAGAATCGCGACACCTGTCCGCGATCCGCGCGCCTCGCAATTTCGTCTTACAGGGCTTAAATCATTACGAACACTGGAGATCCGGTCATTCCGGCATATGGCCTGACGAGTGCTCTTCTGACTACGCGGAGATCACACGAATGAATGGACGAGTGCTGGTTGTCGATGATGAAGAAGCGATCGTGGAGGGTCTCATGTGTCTGCTCGAAGTCGAGCGGATCGAGAGCTCGGGCGCTTCGGATCGCGTGTCAGCCGAGTCGCTCATGGACGAAACGTTCTTCTCCGTGATCGTCGCCGATCTCCGGCTGAATACGGTGGCCGAGGGTCTGAGCCTGCTCGACGACATCCGTCGGATCAGTCCGCGCTCGCGCGTCGTCACCCTGACCGGCTTCAGCACGCCGGAGCTCGAGGAAGAAGTTCTTCGCCGCGGCTCGGTGATGGTGATTCGAAAACCGGCCGGCAGCGACGAGATCGTCGCCGCCATCAGCAAGCTCCTCAGCGAAGTCGAAAGGCTTGCAGCAAGCGAGGAAACGCTCGACCTGGAGAACCTGTACACCGGCCTCCGCCGCCTTCTGCATTCAATCCCGCAACGGCGTTACGGCCTCACGCACCAGGAGTCTGAGGAGATCGTGCAGCAGGCGTGGCTGCTCTTTCTCGAGAATCGCGATGTGATTCGGCAGGCGCGCCCGTGGCTGACAGGAACGGTCGCGAATCTCTGCAAACAGCAGCTCGGACGGATCCGCCGTCGCGGAGAAACGTTTCCCGGCGATGAAGCGCTCGGCGCGCTCCCCGCCATCTCCATTGAACACGACAGCGAGATCGCACTGAGCCAGGCGATGGCCGCCCTCGACGATCAGTCGCGAGATCTCTGCCGTCTCATCGCCATCGAAGGCTACGGATACGACGAGGTGAGCGAGATCCTGAATCTTCCGCTCGGCTCGATCGGCCCGATGTACGTTCGCGCGAAGTCGAAGATGCGCGCGCAGATGGCGGCGTGACCTCCCTCACTGACGCATCGCGGAACCTGCCTATACTCCCTGGGTAAAGGAGATTCCAATGATTCGTGCCCGCGCAATCCTGGTTGCGGCGATGTTTGCTTTCTTCGCCACCGGCTGTTTCGAAATCGAGCAATCGATTGATCTCAAGAAAGACATGTCCGGCACGGCGAACTTCAAGCTCGGCATCGACATGGAGCCGATGATCACCATCATGGCGAAAGTCCAGAAGGAGATGAGCGGCGACAAGAGTCCGCTGACGAAGGCGGAGATCGCAGCGGCGAAAGCGGATTTCAAAAAGAACGAGAAGAAGACGACGAGCAAAACCGAGGATCCGCGGAAAGAAGCGGAAGGAGGATTGCCGCCGGGCGTCAAACTGCTCGACGTCGCGGTCGACGAGAAAGAGTTCGGGATGACCACGACCATGAAGTTCGCGTTCGACAAAATCTCCAGTCTGGTCGGCGTGAAGCTCAATTCGAAGAAAGACGGCGAAGCGGCCGGCGACCCGACGAAGAAGTCGGTCATCGATTCCCCCTTCCAGGGTCTGGAGATGTCGGAAACGGCGAGCACGATCACCATCCATTCGAAGCCGCAGAACCCGGCCGAAAAGGTGAAGGCCGAAGCGGGCGAACAGGGACCGAAACTCGACGCCGACACCGAAAAGCTGATGAACGACGCCTTCAAAAACATGCGCGTGGCGTGGAAGATCACCGCGCCGTTCGACGTCATTTCCAGCAACGCGACGCGCAAAGAAGGAAAGACGCTGATCTGGGAGTACGACTTCGCGAAACTGCAGAAGCTCGCCGCGTCGAAGAAAGCGATGGACGACCTCGAAGTGACGGTCACGTACAAAAAGTAAGCGACGACTACGTCGCGCGCTGCGCCAGCCCGTAGCGCGCGACCAACTCCCGAAACCGCGCATCGTCTCTGATGCGATCGAATCGCGGTTCCAGCGGTGTGTGCCACAGCCAGCTGGCGCGATCGTCGAGCGCGCGCTCGAACCACTCGAACGTCGCGCCGGCGTCGCCGAGGCCGAGATGGATGAGCATCACGTTGGAAGGAGAAATGTAGCGGTCGCGCGACCACTGCCCGACTTCCCGAAGCAGCTCGTGCGCGAGCTCGTGCTGTCCGCTGATGCCGTAGCAGTGCCCGAGCGCTCCGAGAAACAGCCAGCCGCGGCCGGCGATCTCGGCAGCGCGTCGCAGATTCGTGATCGCCAGCTCGTACTCACCCAGCTGCTCGTACGTCAGCCCGATGTAGTAGTGCGCCGGGGCGAACGCCGTCTCCGTGTCGAGAATCTGCGTGTAGATCCGGAGCGCGGCCGGATAGTCGCGGCTGAGATGCAGATTGATTCCGACCGCCGTCTGGATGATCGGCGACAGCGGATCGAGCTCGCGCGCGAGCGTGACGTACTTGCGTGATTCTTCGATCGACTTCGGCGCGACGACGAGGCCGTACCAGTGCGGCGCCCACGGATACGCGGGATCGAGCCGCATCGCCTCTTTGAGCTCGCGCTCTGCGGTCGGCCAGTCCCACTCGAACATCGCCGCGAGATATCCGAGCGTTGCATGCGGTTCGGCGAGCTCCGGCTCGAGTGCGATCGCCTTCAGTGCCGACGCTCTCGCTTTCGGGATGACGTCGCGCGGCGGGATGACCTGCAGAAACGCCAGCATCACGTAGGCATCAGCGAGTCCGGCGTACGAGCCGGCGTGCATAGGATCGACGTCCGCCGCTTCCTGAAAGAGCGCGATCGCCTGACGGATCGCTTCCGGATGGCGCTTGTTCCACTGCGAGCGTCCGCGGAGACAGAGCTTTTCCGCCGCCGGATCGGGCGGCAGTTTCACGCTCTTCGTCTGACGCTTCGTCGACGGCGGTTTTTCGCGGCGCGTGCTCTTCGGCGCAGCGGCATCTCGCACGCTCTTCCGCTTTCGCGGCGTGCCGATCGCGCCGAGTGCCTCGTGCATCGCAGCGGCTGTCGGAAATCGCTGGTCGCGTTGTTTCTCCAGCGCGCGGCGAATCAGCGGCTCGAGCGCGGAGAGCTCGGAGTTTTCGAGCGGCGGAGGCGCCTGCACGAGAATCGCGGAGATCGTGCCGGCCACCGTGGCGCGATCGAACGGCCGCCTGCCCGACGCGATCTCGTAGAGGACGATGCCGAGGCTGAAGATGTCGCTCCGTCCGTCGAGCGGCTCCGCGAGTAACTGCTCCGGCGACATGTACGGACCGGTTCCCGCGACCAGCCCCGGCGTCGAGATGATCACTTCCGTCGCCTCATTCGCCTCGCGCGCGAACGACTTCGCCAGTCCGAAATCGAGCACCTTCACGATGCCGGAGCTGCTGATCATGATGTTGCCCGGCTTGATGTCGCGATGGACGATGCCGCGCGCGTGCGCCTCCGCGAGTCCCGACGTGATCTGCCTCGCGATGTCGATCGTCTCGGCGAGCGAAAGTGCGCCGCGATGCATCCGCTGCGAAAGCGTTTCGCCCTGGATGTATTGCATCACGATGAATGGCCGATCGTGATCGGTGCCGATCTCGAAAATCGTGCAGACGTTCGGATGATCGATCGTCGCGACGAGCCGCGCTTCGCGAAGCATGCGACGCTGCGCTTCTTCATCAGCGCCGATGTTCGACGGCAGAACCTTGATGGCGACGTTGCGATTCAGCCGCGTGTCGGTGGCGAGAAAGACTTCGCCCATTCCACCGGCGCCGAGCGGAGAAAGGATGCGATAGTGGCCCAGCTCCGCGGGTGCAGTGTCCTCAGGCATGTGGGAGCTCGATCTTACTGCGAGGCTACAATCGCCGCATGCTCGTTCGATGGTGGTCGCTTGCGTTCGCGATTGCGTCCACGCTTTTGCTGACCTTCTTTCTCTTCTCCGCTGCCGGTATCGCCTTCCTCGCCGATCCGACGGTCGCGATGCATGGCTCGCGGCCGATCGCGGCCGTCATCGGCGTGCTGCTGCTCATCGCCGACGTCCTGCTGCCAATCCCTTCGAGCCTCGTCATGGTTGCGAACGGCGCGTTGTTCGGCATCGGCGGCGGGACGGTGCTGTCGATCATCGGTCAGGTCGCGGCGGCGCTCACGGCGTTCGCGATCGGACGTGCCGGCGACCGGTTCGTCCGCCGCTTCGTCACGCCGCGCGAGTACGAGCGCGCCGGCGCGCTGCTCGAACGATGGGGAGCGAGTGCGGTGGCGGCGACGCGTCCCATCCCGATTCTTGCGGAGACGACGGCGCTGCTCGCCGGCAGTTCGCCGCTCACCTGGTGGCAAATGACGATCGCATCGACCGCCGGCTCCATCGTGCCGGCGATCGTTTATGCGTGGGCCGGCGCGCACACGCTCAGCACCGCCAGTACGGCGGTGCTGTTCGCGGGCGTCATCATCGTCACGCTGGCGATGGCGGCGATCGGACGGCTTTCTAAGCGACGCGCTTGAAGCGGCGCAGATACGTCGTCCCGTCGCCGATCAGCAGCTCGCCGTCGACGATCCTGAACTGCCGCGCCTGCGACGTGCCGGTGTACTGCCGCAGCACGTCGGTCGTGACGATGTGCGTCACCATTCCGCCTTTGTAATCGACGGTGTACGTGCCGAAGTACGCCATGTAGTTGTTGAACGAATCGACCATGTCGCTCACCGGCGGCGGCGTCGCCGTCCACCAGCTGTCGCCAAGGTTTGAGAGCGGCGGGTTGAGCGAGATCTGGACCGAGACGTTTCCGGCGGAGTCGTACACCCAGTAGCCGAGCGGCGGATTGCCCCACGGGTACGACTTGCCGGGCTTGCCGGGATCGTTCATGTCCCAGGCTTCGACCATCGTCCAGCAACCGACGATCGACGCGGGCGGGTGCGCAGGCTCATGTTTTTTGTTCGTCATGACCGACAGTGTAGGTCTCCCGCCTTCCGCACTGAAGGGACAAAAAACGCCAGGTAGGGAAACTGTGCTCTCATCACTCTCCTCCGACAGAGTCCGATGTTCCGCATCGAAAAGCTTGATGGAAAGGATCCGGTGATGACAGTGATCTGCCGAATATCCCTCGCCGCGCTGCTGGTCGCGACGCTCTCGTGTCGCGGGAAGATGCCGGAGACAGCGACGACCTCCACCGCGCCGCCGACCACGACCTCCTCCTCGCCGGCGCCGGCCGCCGTCGCCGCCACCGCGGCGGACGCGACCAGCCCGTGCGGCTTCACGACCACGACCGGCGGTCCGTCGCAGATTCCGCCGGCGGTGATCAGCGGCAACATTCCGCTGTACGTGCCGCTGCCGAACGTCGTCAACTCGCAGGTGCAGATCCGGCCGTACTTCGACTGGTTCTCCTGGGAAGAGTTCATCGCCCTCAACTGGCCGGTCTCGACGAAAGGCCGCGGCAATGCCGATCAGCCGTCGAACGCGAGCGTCTTCAAAAACGCGAAGAACGGATCGGCGACTGTCTGGGGAACGTGGAAAGCGAACTGGGAGCTCTTCAACCAGGGGAGCGCGCGGCCGACGCCGTTCGATTCGTACGACGTAAAGATTCCGGCGCAATGCTCGTCCGCGAAGCCGGGTCAGCGCGAGCTGGTCATGTCGTCGAAGGGAAACACCGTCCTCAATGACGGCGTGCAGGCCTTCTCCTTCCCGCTCGTAGACACCAACAGTAATTACCTCTTCTATGAAGTGCGCTACAACCGCGCCGCGTACGAGTTCATGCGTGGCACGGACGTCAATAAGAAGTCGTGGCTTTATCTCGCGAAGAACCTCAGCCCGCCGACGCAGCAGACGATGCCGATGTCGACCGCCGCGGCCGCGCATCCCGGCGAGCAGGATCAGCTCGGCGCGATGATGCTCAAGGCGGCGTGGCGCGACATGACCGGCGTTCCGGCGAACGAGCGCAATCGTTACTACGTCGTCGAAGCGCAGGTTTACAACCCGGAAACACAGCAGTGCACGGCGAAAGATGTCGGTCTGGTCGGACTGCATATCGTCCAGAAACTCCAGGATTTCCCGGAATGGGTCTGGTCCACCTTCGAGCAGGTCGACGTCCTGACGACGCCGCAGCATCCCGGACTGCTTCCCGCCTGCACGACCACCGATTGCAGTCAGGCGCACGGTTTCGCCAATCGCCCGCAGACGACGACGCTCGATCCGAATCCGGCCAACCGCACGCCGGTGCAGGCGGCGCGGCTGAACGCCATTCCGACGACGCCGCCCGGACAATCGACCGTCGACGCCAACACACTGTTTCAGCAGTCGCTGGCCGGAACGGTCTGGGCGAATTATCAGCTCGTCGTCACGCAGTGGCCGTTCAATGCCGGCAGTTTCAAGGCGCCTGAGAATCGCGGCACATATCCCTGCGGCGCCGGCGCGCCGTTCCCGGAAAACGGTGCGGTCAACGTCACGATGGAAACCTATTTTCAGTCGTCGAGCGACGCGGTCGGCGCCGGCGGCAACAGCTGCATGAGCTGCCACTACAACGCCGCGCTTTATGACTTCAGCTGGGGTCTGAAGCGCCGGCCGCACGCCTGAGAGGAGTCGAGATGCCGAAAAACTGGTGGATGTATCACGGCGATCCCGCGCATAGCGGAGAAGTAACGGACAGCAACATCTCCAGCACGACGATCGCGAACCTGCAGAACATCGCCTCGATCAATGTGCCGGGCTCGATTCTTTCGACGCCGGCCGTCGTCGACGGCTTCATTTACGTCGGACTCGCCAACAGCCACGCGCCGGGCGTGGAAAGCTCGAACGGCGGCACGGTATTGAAAATCGACGTGACGAACGGAAATACGATGGCGAGCTTCAGCTGGGTCATCGACATCAACGAGCGCGACTCGCACGGCTTTACCGGAATGGGCTGCACGCCGGCAGTCGTCGACGGAATGGTCTATTTCATCGCCTTCAATGGGATCGTCTATTGTCTGAAGGCGGCCGACATGTCGCTGGTCTGGCAGACGAATTTGCGCTGGGAAGATCCGGCGCACAATCAGCCGGTGCGCAACGTGCGGAATTACACGCAGGCGCCGCAGGCGGCCGGCTGGTCGTCGCCGGTCGTCGCAAACGGGAAGCTGTGGGTCGGCATCGGCGAAGGGGAAAATCCGAACCTTTACGCGTTCGTCTATTGCCTCGACATCGCCAGCGGGAACGTGATCTGGATTTTCAATACGTGTCAGTACGTGCAGGGGGTCGACAACAAGGTCAACGTGCTGCCGGCCGATTTCGTCGCCGGGCCGGTCAATCCGCCGTTTACGACGTTCCTGACGAATCCGAATGCGAGCCCGCCGCAGCCGGTGACGCTCGGCTCGTCGGTCTGGGCGTGCATCGCTTACGACGAAGAGCTCGACTCGCTTTATTGCGCGACCGGCAATCCGGTTCCCGACAGCTCGCTGCCGAGCGCCGGTTATTCGAACGGCATCCTCGTGCTGAAAGCGAGCACCGGCGATTTCCTCAAATTCGTCCAGTTCCCATGGCAGTCGAGTTACCGGCCGTCCGACATCGACATCGACGTCGGCGGCTCGCCGACGATCTTCACCTCCAATGGGCGGAAAATTGTTGGCGTCGGCTGCAAGAACGGCGCGTACATGACCGTCGACGCCGCCACGCACGACATCATCACGTGGCGGCAGATGCTCCCCTACATGAACGACGGCTCGCAGATCCCGACCGTCGATCCGCACGGGCCCGACACGTCGGCCAACCCCAATCCGCCATTGACGAACATTCAGTCGAACGCCACGCCGGCCGAGAATTTTCACGGTACTTACAGCACCGCGGCGGTCTGCTCGGCGCAGGAGCGGCTCTTCATCGGCGTCGGCGGGAACAACTATCACTGGGTCAGCTCCGGTATCGATTCGAACTCGACGCCGTTCATGCGGGCCATGGACTGGAACACGCTCGACGACTGCTGGCCGATGGACGGCGATCCGAAGAAATACACGCTCGCCGCGCCACCGATGTACCTGCGCGGCGGCGAAAGCGGCCTGAGCGTCCCGGCGGTCGTCAATGACGTCGTATTCATGGCGACGACGTGGGTGGCGATGTATGCATTCAGCGTGAAAGACGGCACGCTGCTCTGGACCGACATCGAGAATTTCGGCCAGCAGACCGGCGGCTTCAATGGCGGCTACGGCTACTGTCTCGGTCCGGCAATCTGGGGCGATTACGTCGTCGCCGGCGGACTGGTGGCCGGCGGTGAAGGCGGCGTGCTGAACATCTACACACTCGTGAAACCGGCGGCGTCGAAGTAATGCTCACGCTCGTTCTGCTCGGAATGCTGGCCGGCATCGACAACGTGCAGGCGGCGGTCGCGCTCAGCATCGCGCCGATGACGCGCGATCGCCGCGGCTGGCTGACGCTTTCGTTCGTCCTGTGCGAAGGATTGACGCCGCTGATCGGGGTCGCGCTCGCGCATCTCGTACGGCTCCCGCCCGGCGCGTCGCTCAATCGCTACGCACCGCTGGTCGTGATCGCGTGCGGCGTCACGGTGCTCTGGAAATCATTTACCGACGGCGACGGCGCGCCGATCGTCAGCAGTCCCTGGACGATCGTTTCGCTGCCGCTTTCACTGTCACTCGACAACCTCTTGATCGGCGTCAGCGTCGGATCACTGGGTTATCCGCCGGCGGTCGCCGCGCTGACGATCGGCGGAATCAGCGCCGCCATGTGCGCGGCCGGAATCGCCGGCGGCTCACGCATCGGCCGGCTCATGCCGCGATACGGCGACGTCATCAGCGGCATCGCGCTAATCGTCATCGCCGCCTCGAGATGGTTTCGCAATTAACAACGGAGGACAAAATGCCGCTCTCGTTTGCCAACGACATTGCTCCGATCTTTGCGCCGTTCTATGCGGCGATGATCTGGCGCTTCGACCTGCGCGATTACGAGCAGGTCAAAGCGAACGCCACGCTGATCGACACGTTCATCTGCGGCGATCCCGATTTCCCGCGCATGCCGCCGGCGAATTACGGTCCGCCGATCAGCGGACAGGACATCGCCACGTTCAAAGAGTGGATCGCGCAGGGCTGCCCGCCGTAATCGACGCCAATGCCGGAGACCGAACAGCAGCAGTGGCTCGAAGCGCTCATTGCGCGGCTCGGCGGCAGCGCCGGGACCGTTCACATTCAGCGGGATGAAGATCTTTATCTGACCGCGTCGCACAACATCCCGCCGCAGGTAATCGCCATCGTGTCGCGCGTTCCGCACGGCAAAGGGATGGCCGGCGTCGCGCAGGTAAAGAGGGCGCCGGTGCAAACCTGCAATCTCCAGACGGATCAAAGCGGCACGATCAAGCCGGGAGCGAAGGCGGTGGACGCCCAGGCCGCAATCGCGCTGCCGGTCTTGAACGCAGACGGTTCCGTCCGCGCGGTGGTCGGCATCGCGTGGATGCGTGAAGGGGAAATCACGCCGGCCGACGAAGAATCGATGATGCAACTGGCCGCGGCGCTGCCGCATTGAGAAAGGATCGGCGATGAGCGTTCTCTCGTTTCCACGAATCTATTTCAAGGGATTCATGGAGTGGGATCCCTGCACGTTCAATAACAACGACTGGTCGCAATTTCCGACCTACGATCCGACTCACGCCGCATTGAACTGGGAATTCCTCGCAAAGCACCAGATCACGCAGGAGAATTTCACGGAGACGTTCCGGCCATGGGCGATCACCCTCGTCCCGGATGACGTCGACAGCCCGTCCGGGCCGCGCGTTCCGTGCGAATGGAACATGTTCGGCACGCACGGCGTCTCGTTCGTGCAATACGGCGAATATACGTCGCAAATTACCGGCGGCGACCTCGCATACGGGAAACCATCGAAGGACGATCCGATCATCGGCAACCCGATCGCAATCGCCGGCGATGGCGGCAACGGTCGCGGACGTCTCGTCGATACGAATCCCGCTTCGCCCTGGTCGACGCAGGTCTATTTCGGGCAGATGTCTTTCGGCTCCGGCGAGAACGCGGTCATTGCGCCGCGCGCATTTCGGATGCAGTCGCGCTGGCTCAATGCGAACCGCATTTACAGCAGCGATCAGGTGCTCACCGCGCCGGCCGCCGGCATCGGTGTCTGCTTTCAGACATGCATTCCCTACAAGCAGGTGAAATGGCCGGCCGGCTGCAAATCGGATCTCATCCATGAGCTGAAGAAAGCGGCCGCGCAGCCGGGCGCGCTCGGGATCATGATCCGCTTCACCGGCTATGTGAACGTCTATTTCGCCAACGGCGCCTTAAACGACGAGAAGGCGACCCCCGGTAATTTCAAAGAGCTCGCCGCGGCATTGAAGGCCGGCTGGGATACGTACAACAAGAGCGGCGGAAAAGACACCTCCGGATTCTTTTCAAATCCCTGCTACAGCCACATCGTCGGGACGATCGGCGTCTGGAACGACGGCGAGCTGGCCAGCGTCCCGAGCGGCCGCACGCTGAATGCCGATCAGGCCGTCCTGCCGATGGGGATCACCAACAACGCGCCGAGCGCCGCGCCGCAGGCCGTGCGCATCGTCGGCCACGAGCTGAAATCAAATTCGATCGCGGTGACCGGATCGCCCGTTCCGCTCGGTCCGGTGGCCGTTCACATCGATTACAAGCACAAGCTCATCTCCCTCGACCTCGGCTCCACCATGCCGGAAAACGGGACGCCCGGCTCGTGGCCGTCCGATCTGGAGAAAACCAATTTCGGCCCGCTGTCGTTGGGCGTCATGAACGGCAGCGCGTTCACCGCCATCGCCACGATTCCTTACGAGAAGTACGCGCGCGCCCCGTATGAAGCGAGCGCCGGAATCATCGATATCCCGTTCCCCGATTCCGGCACCGAGGGGCTGCTGAAATCGGGGGCGCTGGCGATTCAGGTGGAGGGACAGACCGCGTTGCTCGAGCTGAACCTGACCGCCGAAACCGATCGGCGCGGTATTTACCTCAATCAGGGCGAACGAACGGAATTCGAAGTTGTCGTGACGAACAACGGCGCGCGCGCCGCCGGCGTCAATATTTTGATCGCGCGATACGACTCCGGTCTCTCGCTGATCGCCACCGGCCAGCCAGGCCTCGTCAATTTCACGAACGGCAATGCGGCGACCGTCACCGTTCCGAACGGCAATCCGCCACCACCCAACATCACCGCCGACGTCATTACCGTCACTACCGACAGGAACGGTTCCGCGAAAGTCGGCATCGTCGCGCAGAGTCCCGGATTTCCGGTCCTCGGCTTCTATCCATATATCGGCAACACGCTGCCGCCGCCGGCGCCGTCGTTCAATTTCACCGACAACGCGTTCTATACGACCATCCGCGTTCTGCCGTTCGACGATCTCGTGCCGCAGGCCTTCATCGACGACTGGAACGCGCACAGGAATCCCGACGCCGCCTGGTCGTTCGTCTACAACAAAATCCTTTATCTCTACGACATGCTCTTCAACGTCATGCTCGAGCACGTCAACCTCGGCAGCCGCGCAGCGGTCGAGAAAAACATCGGCCCGATCTGGTCCGCGATCTCCGCGCCGGCCGCCGTCGAAAGCACTTACGCGATGCCGATCACGCGCGACCTCTCGGCGGGCAAGCGGCTGACGCTGCAACTCTGGATCTACCTCGTCGCCAATCACTACAACGTCCCGAATTTCGGCGTGAAATCAATTCCCGCCGGCTGGACGCCTCCCGGACGGAAGCATTGATGATTACCCTCGGGCTCCTGTTGTTGCTGGCGACGGCCGACGATGCCGTGCCGGTCGTGCGCAAAGAGATCGTCGTCACTCCCGAGCGCGGCGCCGCGGCGCGCGATCAGGTCGCCGCCGCGGTCACAGTGCTGACGCGCGAACAGATCGAGCGGCTGCCCGCCGAGTCGTTAGCCGAGATCGTCAACACGATTCCCGGCATGACGATGTATTTCGATGCGCCGGGCGCTGGCGCGCCGATGATCACCTCGCGCGGATTTTTCGGCGGCGGCGAAGTTGAATACGTGAAGCTGCTCGTCGACGGCGTACCGGCCGGCGACGTCGAATCGGGACTCATCGACTGGCGGCACATTCGCGTCGCCGACATCGAGCGGATCGAAGTGCTGCGCGGTCCCGGCTCGTCGCTCTATGGCGACGCGTCGATGGGCGGCGTCATTCAGGTATTCACGCGCCGCGGCACGAACGGCGATGCGCAAAGCGGCGATCTCCATCTCTCCACCGGCGCGCTCGGCAGCCATGCCGCCGACGTCTTCGTGAAGCACGACGCCGGCGCGCTGCGAATCGCACTCAATGGACTCGTCGCGACGTCGAACGGCTATCGCGCGCACTCCGCGTCGCGCGAAAGCGGCGGCGATCTCACGCTGCAGCGCGTCGACGATCGCAGCCGGCTGCAGTTCACCGCGTCGCTGGCGTCGCTCGATCGCGAAGAACCGGGACCGCTCACGGCCGCGGAGGTCTCGAAAGATCGCCGCGGCTCGAACGCAGCGTTTCGTCTCGATCGCGAAAAGAGCGATCGTCATCGCTACGCGCTCAGCTACGACGCGTTCGGAACGCTGCCGATTCGCGCGGCCGTTTACGCGTCGGACCGCAGCACCGATTTTCCGCGAACGCTCCTCTTCGCGCCGGGATTCGGCAGCACGCTCGAACGCCATATCGACACCGACAGCGTCGGCGGACTGTTCGAAGTCGCGCACGAGTGGCGGAACACGTCGCTGCGCGTTGGTACCGACATGCAGCGCGCGTCGCTGCGCGCGCATTACGACGATTCGCACGGAACGCTCGTCGGTTCCGCGAACGCGCATCGCGATCAGAAAGCGTTCTTCACGACCGGCGACTGGCAGGCAGACGAGCGTCTTCGCATCAGCGCCGGACTGCGCTTCGATGACATTCGCGACGAGCGCGCCGGCACCGAACATCGCTCCGCCTGGTCGCCACGTCTCGGCGCCACGTTTCGCCTGAGCAACGCCGGCGATGCCGCGCCGATCGTCCTCTTCGCGCAACTCGCCGGTGCCTTTAAAGCGCCGACGCTCGATCAGCTCTTCGATCCGCGTCCCTTCCCGGGACCGGGCGGCTCGAGCTTTACGATCTCCAATCCATCGCTCAAACCGCAGCGCGCGCGCAACGCGGAGATCGGCGTCAGTCAAAGCTCCGGCCGCGCGAACTGGATGGTCAGCGCGTACCGGATGAACGTCGTCGACGAGATCGATTTCGATCCGCAGACGTTCACGTACAAGAACATCGGCCGCAGCCAGCACACCGGCGTCGAAGCGATGGCTGAACTGACGCATGGAATCGTGCAGCCGACGATCACCTGGGCGTGGACGCGCGTCGAATCAGGTGATTCGCCCGGCACGCAGCTCAAGAACATTCCGGAGCACGTCGCGCAATTACTGCTGCACTCCACGCTGCCGGGCGCCGTCGGCGCATCGATCGGATATCGATGGGAGCACGGCCGCTTCGCCGATGACGCCGGCCAGTACGCGCTCCCCGACGTCCACAGCGTCAGCGCGAAACTCGAGCGTGCGTTTGGCCGCTTACGCGCCGAGCTCGAAATCCGCAATCTGCTCGACAGCCACGACACATACCTCGGCTACACGCTCAGTGATTTCGCCGGACGTCCGACGCTGATGGAGTTCCCGGCGCCGGGACGAACGGCGCGCATCGGCCTGACGTGGCGGTTCTGAGCCGCCGTCATCCTGAGCGTTAGCGAAGGATCTGCGCGGGGCGGGGCGCGCTACCGCAGCGAGTCCCACCGCCCGGATCCTTCGCTAACGCTCAGGATGACGGGCGCTTCACCTTCCGGCACCACGCCCGCAATAACTGCCTCCGGCTTTGCGACATATCGCGCGTGCGCGGCATGTAGTGCGTCGTCATCCAAAGCGATTTCTCCGTCGCATCGAGAATCGCCTGAGCGTTGTCTTTCACAGCCTTTTCCGAGCTGAGGTCGATGAACTTGTTCATGACCGGATAAAGCAGGTAATACGTCCGCAGCACTTTCGCGTAGACGACGTCGAACGTCAGCTGCCTGTTGCCGACCGGTTCCGGTCCGGCCGGCTCGACGTAATAGCGGGAGAAATCCTCATTGTTCGGCAGAATGCGCAGGCTGATGGACGGCGCATTGGTGACCCACGGCGGATTCATGAACGTGCTGTAGCTCTGCGGCGGATAATTGGCCGGAGGGACAGAGCCCGCCGCCTGCGCGGTGAACGTGAAGAGATAATTACCCGGCTGCGATGTATCGACGACGATCGGATCGCCGGTACGCAAATTCGTATTGATCGCGATGGCATTGCCGGGCGACTGCAGCGGAATGGAGCGATATTGCCAGACCGTGATCGGCGGACATTCTTTTCCGGTCAGCAATTGTCCGCGGCGATAAGCGGAGACGGTCAGCAGCTCTTCTGTTCCCTGATTCAGGAAACGATCGCTGGTGCCGTGCTGCTCCGCATAAATCGCCTGCTGGTTCGTGACGAAATAGAAATCGGTCTCGCCGAGGACCGTTCCCCATATCGGATGAACGAGCTGGAATGAGGCATTGGCGTCCCGCAGCACCGCCTGCGCGTCTGTATTCTTCGAAATGTCGAAATCGAAGACCCAGCCGGCCTGATCGCCGGCGCTGGTGTCGGTGTAATTGATCGCGCCGATCGTCGCCGATTTTCCGCTGCTGTCGGTCGCGACGAGCGTAACCGGACCGAAGTCGTATTTGTCGTTGCTGGTACCCAGGTAGTAATCGGGAAACGTCGCCGCGAAATCGGCCGAGAGTCGGTTGCCGAAGCGCTGCATCACCGCCGGCGCAAGCGCGATCAGGCCATTATTGCCGTTGTTGTTCGTCCCGGCCGGCGTCGGAATCGCGGCCGTGTTCGAGATCAGCAGACGGCCGGTCGGTCCGGTCACGATCTTCTCGTCCGCATAGAGCGGCGCGATCGTGGCGATGAACTCCATCGTCGACGCGTTCATCCCCTTCTCTTCATACATCTTTTCGATCGCGTCGTTTCCGGTGATCTTCTGCATCGGCCGGTAGAGGTAATAGCGAAAGATGACGCCGGCGATTTTCGGATCCTGGAATTCCGGGATATTGATGATGCATCCCGGCCCCTTCAGCATTACGTGATAGACGTAACCGCCGGCGCCGCCATCGGCCGTCAGATTGACGTTTCGATAGAAATTCAACCACTGGCACGCGCCCTTCGACGGCTTTCCCTGAATCGCCTTCGCGGTGCCGTTCATCAGCGTCAACTGATCGATGAAGAACTGCGTTGCCGGCGGCGAGCCTTCGGAATTCACATCTGTGATCCCGCCCGTGTACGTCAGCGACGAGCCGATCATCGACGTCAGCGGCACCTTGCTGTCGGCCGCCGAATAAATCGTATCCGGCGCCGTCTGCACGCCGATGACGCTTGCCGACAACACCTTCGAAGCCATGTCGCCGTAATAGTTCCACTCGGCCGGGATGATCTGTTTCGTCTTGCAGGGATTCGACGACGACGTGAACGGCTGCGCCTTCTGCACCCACGCGATGAACTGGTCGTCCGACATCCCGTACGTCTGCGCCTCGACGAGCTTCGAATCGATCAGCGCCAGCGTCTGCCCGCCGAACGGTCCCCAGCTCGCGGGGAACGTCACCGCCCCGGCGTAATCGTCGTTGTTGGCGGTCCCGGGAGTGAGCTGGAGCATACCCTTGACGTTGATCCGCGGAAAATCGAACAGACTCATTTGGGGGATCTCCTTTCGGGAGCGACCTCCGCAAATGATAACGGACTGCCTGCCCGATATCACCCCTTAATTTGATCCGGTGACGGACGGAAAAGCCACCAGAGCGCGAAGGCGGCGCCGAACTCGCCGATCAGCGAGTAGAAGTGCGCTCCCGCTCCCCAGAAGTTGGCCGCGGCCGCGCCATAGTGAACGCGGCTCCACGGCCCGAGGCGGAGCGCGTAGATCGACTGGACGTTCATGATGATCGCGGCGACGTGGACCGGCACGAGCAGCACGGTCGCGAGCAGCCAGGCGCGGATATTCCGGTCGTGCAACGGGCGGCGGCTGACGGCGAAGAGCGTCGTCAGCAGGACGATATTCGCCGTCAGGTCCATCAGTGTCAGTCCGGGGCGCGGCGACTGCGGCGGGAAATCAGCGCGATCGATCGTCAGCTCCGTTCCGGTGGCGATGATGCTCGTCACCGCCGGACGTTCCCACATTCGAATCAGGGGCTCGCTCAGCGCGGCGAGCACGCGCGCATAAGGAGCAGATAACGCCCACCAGAAGGCAATGCCGAAAATGAATCCCGCCGCTCCTTTAGCGAGATTCGAGCGGAGGTCTTTCGGCAAATTTCAGGCTCCAGAACACGAATAGCGAGATGGCTGCAAGGATGATCAGCGATTGCCAGACGGCGACGTGAAAGAAATCGAATACCTGACGGTGATGCTCGCCGAGCCAGAATAAAGAGCTGAGCCGCACGAGGTTCAGTAATTCGATGGCGACGCCGGACGCGGCGATCCCGAGCAGCCGCGACCGAAGCGATGCCGGAAATGCGAGGATCGCCGCGATCAGCAATATCGCGGCCTCAACTCCATTACAGCCATTGTGAACGTCGAGCGCGAACGACGGCGATCGCATCACCGTTCCGGTCACGACAATGCCGCTCCCGATTCCGCCCAGGAATGCCGCCGCACAGCGCGCGACCAATGCGGTGAACGGCACGATGACGTGATCGTTCACCGCATTGAGCGCCACCACGGCGTACAGCACGACCATTCCCGCGACGAACCTCGCGATGAAGACGAGTCGCGGTTTGAGCGGCCGCGTTTCCGGCGCGGTCCTTTGGGCTTTCACGACGTCAGATCGACAGTCGCTTCATGACGAACAGTCCGGCCACGGCGAGCAGGATCGTCAATGCCGTCAGTCCGACCCAGTCGAGCGTCGGGCCGCCTGCAGGCCCACCACCGCCGGGCGGCGCCAGCACGCACGCGTTTACCGTGTTGGTATCAAGTGTCACCGCGCCATTCCGCGCCAGCGTTCTGCCGGACGTTGTGGCGCCGGTCGTCACCGTAATGCTGCTCAGCGCCAGAATGTCGCCCTGCAGCGACGAGCCGGTTCCAAGCGTCGCGGAGCTGCCGACCTGCCAGAACACATTCGTCGGACACGCACCGGCGTTGTTGATCAGCAGTACCGTTGAACCGCTCGCGGTCGTGAGCGTGCTGCCGATCTGGAAGACGAACAGTGCGTTCGGATTGCCCTGCATGTTCAACGTCAGTCCACCGGTGAGGCCTGCAGAGGTGGCAAAACAGTAGACGCCGGGCGTCAGAACCATGCTGCCGAGATTCTGTCCGGTCAAATCGGTGCCGCATGGCAAACCGGCGGCGGCGTTGTACGCGGTTGTGAGGTCGTTCTGCGCCTGCTGGGCCACCGCGTCGTTCGAATGAATCGATCCTCCGACGACGGTTCCGGGAGGAAATCCTGTGACCGCCGATCCGGGAGAAACGCCCAACTGGCCGGTGACGACGGTCGGTCCGGTATTTGTCACGGTCGAACCGCCGAGCACACCGAAATTTTGCGCCGTACCGAGGGGAACCTGTGCGATCGCGCTCGACGGAATCGCGATCAGGACAAAGAGAATCAACAGCGCTGCGTGTGTACGTTTCATTGGAGTCTCGCTTTCCTGTCAAAAAGGCCGACGGCGCCGTTGGTGTTCGCCGCGATTGCGCGGCAATATATACGCCCGCGACGATACGGTAAACCGCCTCAGCACGGAAATTTTACCTTCCTTTCCATCTTAAGGAAAGATTGATCGATCGGTTTTGCACCGGGCGTATTGTCGGCCCTCACAATGGCCGAGGCCGCTATCGCCGGCCGCGGCGGCCCGAAATGAGGCCGACAAGGAACAGCAGAACGATCGCACCGATAAATGCCACGACGATCGCGCCGATGAGTCCGCCACCGAGGTTCACGCCCGCCAGCCGAAAGAGATATCCGCCGAGAAAGGCGCCAATGATGCCGACCACGATGTCGCCGAGGAGACCGAAGCCGCTCCCCTTCATGAATTGTCCGGCCAGCCAGCCGGCGATTGCGCCAATGATCAAAAACCAGATGAGTTCCATTTGAGTCCTTCTTTCTTTTGTCGGATGACGAAGAGCGTGTCGCGAATTGGGGTCAGCGGCGCAACTTGCGCACCGCCAGAGGTCTGACTGCTGCCACGTCTTCCGAGAGCAGCACGATTTTTTCGATGATCGCGGCGATGCGCGGGAGAAATTCAGGCCTGATGGATGCCAGCCGATCGATGAGTGGCTTCAAATGACCGATGTCGCCGAGGTCGTTCGGCAATAGATTGCCCGGCTTTTCTCCGAGCACTTCTGCAATGCTGACGAAATCCTCGACATACAGGCCGCGCTGATTTGCTTCGAGTCTCGCTAATTGCGCCGGGGAAATCCCTGCACTCCGCGCCACTTCAGCCTGGCTGCGGCCCTTTGATTCGCGAAGCTGCCTGAGCACACGGCCGTACACGTTTTCCGTCCGATGCACATCGACTGCCAATCAGGCAACGCATTGCGTAAACATTGCCAAAAGGGAAATATCGGAGGAGACTGAATTCGTTCCATCAGTAGTCACACGCCTGATCCAGCCGGTCGCGACAGGCGCGCACCATCCAGGCCGCCACTCCGGCGGCCCGTTTGCGCGCTCCGCGACTGCCTCCATCCTCAGACGATCTCCAAAAGGATGGCCCGATGTCTCGCCGCGCTCCAGCTCCCCGGAAGGCCCGCAAGCCAACAGAGAAAACTCTGGCGATGCCGCCCGGCACCGCCGTACGCGTCGCAGGCATTGGCGCGTCCGCGGGCGGTCTCGACGCATTCATCGAGCTGGTCTCCGCGATTCCGCCGCTCAGCGGACTCGCCTTCGTCCTCATCCAGCATCTCGACCCGCGCCACGAAAGCATGCTCGTCGAGATCCTCTCCGGCGCGACGACGATGCCGGTGCACGAAGTCGCCGACGAGATGCTGATCGAGGTCGATCACGTCTACGTGATTCCGCCCGATACCGAGATGACGATTCACGACGACATGCTGCGGCTCGCACCGCGCACGCCGAAGGTGCCGCATCGTCCGCTCGACACCTTCTTCTCTTCGCTCGCGCTCGACCGTAAGAACGACGCCATCGGCATCGTGCTCTCCGGTAATGACGCCGACGGCGCCGCGGGACTGCAGCTCATCCGCGACGCCGGCGGAATCACGTTCGCGCAAAACCCCGAGAGTGCGAAGTTCCAGGTCATGCCGCGCGCGGCGGCCTCCGCGGCCGACTTCGTGTTGGCGCCGGCCGGCATTGCCGAACGCCTCGGGACCGTCGTCGTCCGCGATCGTTCCGGCGCCGAGCAACAGGCCGGCGCGGCATTCGACGGCATCCTCGATCTGCTGCGCGGACATCATCCGGTCGACTTCAATCACTTCAAACGCGGCAGCGTCGAACGCCGCATCCTCCGCCGCGTCGTCCTCGGCAACCACGACAGTCTGCGCAGCTACGCCGCCGCGCTGCGAAAAGACAAAGCCGCGCTCGAAACGCTCTACCAGGATTTGCTGATCGGCGTGACTTCGTTCTTCCGCGAGCCTGAGCGTTTCGAAGCGCTCAAGACCGTCGTCTTTCCGGCGCTCGTCGAAGACCGAAGCGTCGAAAGCGGCATCCGCATCTGGGTCGCCGGCTGCTCGACCGGCGAAGAGGTCTACTCGCTCGCCATCACGCTGCTCGAGTTTCTCGACGGCCGCGCCGACCTGCCGCGAATCTCGATCTACGGAACCGACATCAACGAGCAGTCGCTCACGAAGGCCCGCGCGGCGTTCTATTCGGACGACGCCGTGAGCGAAGTCTCGCCGGAACGGCTCGCGAAGTACTTCACGGTCGCGCCGGGCGGCTACAAGATTTCGAAAGCGGTGCGCGAGCTCTGCGTCTTCGCGGCGCATGACGTCACGCGCGATCCGCCGTATTCGCGGATCGATCTGCTGACCTGCTGCAACGTACTGATCTACTTCGATCCCGAGCTGCAGAAGAAAGCGGTGGCGCTGCTCGAGTACGCCGTGTCGCCGTCCGGATTTCTGATGCTCGGCGGATCCGAAAACCTTCGCGGCGCAACCAATCAGCTCACCGCCGTCTCCATAAATCCGCTGATCTATCGCAAGCGTCCGCTGCCGGGCGCGCTGCAGACGTTCGACGTTGCGCCGCATTCGCCGCAGGCCGTCCGTGCGGCGCCGGCTGTGCGCGCCGCACGTCGCACGGCCGGAACGGCGCGTGATGAAGACGACACGTTTCTCGCCGCGCGGCTTGCGCCGTGCGGTGTGCTCGTCAACGAACGGATGGAGATCACCCGCATCCGCGGCGAAGTCGCTCCCTTCATTTCGCTGGAAGCGGGAGAAGCGTCGTTCAAGCTCTTCGGCCTGATCCGGCATCACGAGGTGCTGGCCGAGCTTCGGCCGGCGGTTCGCCGTGCGTTCCGGGAACAGATCACGGTCGTCGGCGAAGAGATCCTCGTCGTCGATGGCGATGATCGACGCTGCATCAGCTTCGAAATCATCCCGTACGGCAACGCATCGCAGGGTCACGACCGCGCGTGGGTCGTGTTCCACAGCACTCCCGCGCCTGCGAAACGGAAAGCGAAGGAAGCCGCCGACCGATCGGAAAGCGACAGCCTTCGACAGGCGCTCTCCGCGGCGATCGACGATCGCGAGCGGCTCGCCGACGAAGCCGCGGCGGCCGCCGAAGAAGCGCAGTCGAGCGATGAAGAGTTGCGCAGTACGAACGAAGAGCTCGAGACCGCGAAGGAAGAGCTGCAATCGTCGAACGAAGAGCTCAGCACGCTGAACGACGAGCTCCGGCTCCGCAACACGGCGCTGGTGCGGATGAACGACGACATCGAGAATCTGCTCGGCGCCGTCGAGATACCGATCCTCTTCGTCGGGATCGACCTGACGGTGCGACGCTTCAACGTCACCGCCGGACTGCTGCTCAACCTTCCACCGGACGCCGGTGGACGGCCGCTGTCGGATGTGAAGTCGACGCTCGATGTATCGCAGCTCGAAAAGCTCGTCGGCGCGGTCATCGAAACGTCGACCGCCGCCGACGTCGAAGTGCAGGACAACAGCGGCGACTGGCGCCTGCTGCGCATCCGCGCATATCGAACGAGCGAAGGAAAGATCGACGGCGCCATCGTCGCCGTCCTCGACATCAACGCGCTGAAGCGAAGCGTGCTGCGCGCGGAAGAAGCGACGCGCACCGCGAACATGCTGTCGCAGGCCAGCGCGCTGCTGGCGTCATCGCTCGATTACGAGACGACGCTCGGCTCGCTCGCGCAACTCTCGACGGCGGCGTTCGCCGACTGGTGCTCGGTCGATCTTCTCAACGATGACGGCTCGATCCGCCACCTCACGGTCTCGCACGCGAATCCGGTCCTGCGCGATCTCGCGCAGCAATTCCAGGAAGCGGCATTCAGCGAGCCGGAGCACGCGCCCGGCGCGCCGCAGGCGTTGCGGTTGCGAACGTCGGTGCTGCTCAACGACATCGCCGCAACGCAACTCAGCGGCCTGCCACCGGAGGCGAAGATCACCCAGCTCATCGGCGCGCTCGGAGTCCGCTCGCTGATCAGCGTCCCGCTGATCGTTCGCGAAAAGCTGCTCGGGACGACGACGTTCTCGTCATCGCGCCGCCGCTACGAGCCGGTCGATCTGCAGCTGGCCGAAGAGCTGTCGCAGCGCGCCGCGGTGGCGATCGATACGGCGATGCTGTTCCGCGAGGCGCAGCGAGCCAATCGATACAAGGATTCATTCCTGGGCTCGGTCGCTCACGAATTGCGCACGCCGCTGACGTCGATCCTCGGCTGGCTGCAGCTCGCGAAGATCAATCCGGAGATCCACGCCGAGGCGCTGGCGCGCGTCGCCGAGAGCGCCAACCTGCTGCGGTTGTTCGTCGAGGACCTGCTCGACGTCACGCGCATCCGCGAACAGAAGCTCAGCGTTCAGCTCGAAGAGATCGATCTGATGGCCGTGGTCCGTTCGGCACTCGACATCACGGCGCTCAGCGCGAACGAGCAGAGGATTCCGGTTCGACTGTTGCCGTCACTCGATCCGTCACCGGTGCGCGGCGATCAGGTTCGGCTGCTGCAGGTCGTCTGGAACCTGTTGAGCAACGCCATCAAATTCACGTCGGCCGGCGGTACGGTTGACGTTTGTCTCGAGCGCGAGGAAGGGAACGTGCGCCTGTCAGTCAGCGATACCGGGATCGGCATCAGCTCCGACTTCGTACCGCACGTGTTCGAGCTCTACCGCCAGGGAAGCGAAAGACCGGATCAAATGCCGGGACTCGGCATCGGTCTCTCGATTGTGGAGCAGATCGTGAATCTTCATGGCGGTACGGTACGCGCCGCCAGTCCCGGCCTCGGCCACGGATCGACGTTCAGCGTCACGCTGCCGCTGCAGGATCCGCAGCAACAAAGGGAGACTTCGTGACCAGACAGGCCGTTCGAACAACCGCAGGGAAAGTGCTTCGCAGCGACGATCTGGTCGAGGGCGAGAAAGAAGCGGCTGCCGACATCCTTCGCGCGAATCCGGCATTCGGAAATCCGCACGTCGTCCGCTGCGACTGGTGCCATGAAACGCGCACTCTGTTTCGCGATGAGGACGAAGCGCCGTTCAAGCTCACCTCCCACGGCTGGCTGTGCGAAGCGTGTGACGTACGAGCAGCGAGCCAGGAGGTACGCTTCTGAGCACCGTGGCCGAAACGTCGCAATTGAGCGAGCTCGCGGACGCTTTGCTCGCACGGCGCGATGCGATTCTCGCCGCCTGGCGAAGCGCGGGCGAACGGTCGGAAGAGCGGACCATCGCTTCGTCTCTGTCGCGCGCGCAGTTCAACGATCACATCCCGGCGGTGCTCGACTGTCTCGCGCACACGATTCGCGAATGGCCGGACGAAAACGATCCGGCCGCTGACGCAAATCGAACGGCGCGAGTTTGCGAGCATGGTTTGCAGCGCTGGCAGCAGGGCTATCAGCTGCGCGAGCTGATTCGCGAGTGGGGACATCTGCAGCTGGCCGTCGCCGATGAACTGGAACGTTACGCGGCAAGCCATCCGAACCTGCGGCCGGACGTCATGCCGACCGCGCGCCGCGCGTGGGCGGAGCTCTGTACCGATGGCGTGACCGAAAGCGCCACGCAGTACTGGCGACTGCATCAGACAGAGTCGGCCGGTCACGTCACCGATCTCGAACAGGCGCTTGCGGCAGTGCAGGCGATCGAGCGCTCGCGCGCGGAAGCGTGGCGGGTTGCCGCTCACGATCTGCGCGGGAGCGTAACCGTCGTAAAGGGAGCGACGACGCTGCTCCGGGATACCGCGGCGCCGCTTTCCGGTCCCGATCGGGTCGAGATCGGAGAGATTCTCACCAGCAGCGTTGCGTCGCTGCATGAAATGCTGACCGACCTGCTGAGTCTCGCCCGTCTCGAGGCCGGCCACGAACAGCGCGAGCTGTCGACGTTCGATGCCGCGGTGCTGCTGAGCGATTTCTGTAACGCGTCAAAGGTGGCCGCCGCCGAGCGCGGTCTGTTCCTGAAGATGGATGGCCCGAACGAGCTCGAGGTCGAAGGCGACAAAGCGAAGATCACGCGCATCCTGCAAAACCTGCTGCTGAACGCGCTCAAATACACCACACACGGCGGCGTTTCGGTCACGTGGGGAACCGACGCCACTCGCGACACCAATCGCTGGACGTTTTCCGTGCAGGACACCGGTCCCGGCATCGATGAGAATCAGGAAGCGCCGCTCGCGCAGGAGCTCGCCAACGCCACCGTGGTTGCGAATGACGCGCGTGAAGCAAGCACCGATCGGCGGCGCGACATGGTAGCGGCCGCGACGCTTCCTTCCGCATCCGCGCCGCTGCCGGAGCATGAACAGCCGGGCGAAGGGGTCGGACTGACGATCGTCAAACGACTCTGCGAGCTGCTCGACGCCGGACTGGAACTGGCCACAAAGCCGGGACAGGGAACGACGTTTCGCGTCATGCTGCCGCGCAAATACTCAGCCTGACGTCGACGTCGACGTCGATGTCGGGAGCTTGAATCCGATGTAGGTGCCGGAGCTGATGCCCATCAGCGCCAGCAGCGTGGCGTTGAATTCCGGCATCGTCAAATCCCAGATCACCGACGAGAGAAATACGCCGCTCAATACGACGGTCCAGACGACGATCTGCAATCGGTCGAGTGCCACCGCGGAGCCGCGCTCATCGGCGACGAGATCGCGCCATAAGCCGTGCGATACGCGCGCAGCCGTCTTCGCAATCGCTGCAGCCGCCAGCGCGGTCGCGGCGCTGATTCCCATTAATCCGAGGAGCGACGGCGGGATCGTGTCGCGATCGCCGGTGACCAGCCAGATGAAGCTGTAGCTCAGCACGATGAGGAAAAACCACCACGCCATTTGCGTGCGGCCGAGACTGAACGGCTGACGGGCGCCGTCGACGTCGGGACCTTCGCGCAGCATGTCGGTATAGGCCGCGGAAAGCGCGATGACCAGCGTGACGAGTGCGAGGAGCGCAAGCCAGACCCACGTCGCCCAGTCCACATAGATTTTCTTCAGCCGCACGGTCATGTTCGCGCGGGGCGCGCGCGGCAATGGACGCTCGCCGCGAATTCCGGCGCTGATGTGCATCGTCACCAGCGGATCGAACAGCGGATCGTAAAGAAACGGCTTCCAGAGTTTTCGATTCTCGACGGTGCGGTCGAGCACGAACGTGACGGTGCCCGAATCGAGGTCGACGCCGACCGGCTCATTGCCGCTGTCGATCCCTTCGATGACGAGCGTGAGCGGCTGCTGCGCGGCGTCGGCCGCTTTCAGCAGCTGATCGAGATGGCAGACCGACACGATGATCCAGTCGCCGAGATAAACCTGGTGCGGATCGGCGTTCACGCCGGACGCGCCGGCGACGGCGGGAGAATCGCCGCACGCCGCGGGGCGGAGATTGCGGCGCGCAGCGGACAACTGATCGCTGTCCTTATCGCCGCCGCACGCGGCGAGAATCAACAGAAGGATTGCCGGAACGACCGTTCGACGCACTGCCGACATCATCGGGCAGCGACTCCTTTGCGTCAATTGCCGAGCGCGGTTAATGCCGCGGTCGCGGCGAGCACGGCGATCAGCGCTTCGCTCCACGGAAGGTGAAGGTGCATGACCGTGTGATACGGCCCTTCCGTCGACAAAACAGCCGGATCGACGAGCGTGACTTCCTCGCGCCAGACAAAGCCGGGCGACTTGCGATCGCCCGACAAAACGATCGCGATCGCTCGTCCGGTTCGTGCTCGAAAACCGATCGCGGCGCCGATCATCGAGTCACGGTCGTGCCGGCTCAGCCGATTCCGGCGCCGGTCAATTCGCGACGTCCGGCCGCCTGCGCCGCCCTGCTCCGTGCATCGCGCCAGCGGCGCCGCGCTTCGCGCATGTGCTGATGCGCGGCGCTCCGTTTGCGTCGCCACGCGCTCGACGCGTCGCGAGCGCGCTCTTCGATGTGCTGGCGCCAGAGCGTCAGCGCGTCGTCGAGATGCGCGCGCGCATCGGCGATGAGGCGATGCACGTCATCGGGAAGCTCGGTCTGCGATGCGGCGAGCTTCGTCTCGAGCCCTTTCAGTTCCGCCTGCATCCGCGCCTGTTCGATCTGTGGCGGCGTTGCCGCACGAAGATCGCTGGCAAGACCGACGACTCGCAGCGTGGCGATGAACCATTTCGCCGGATCCCAGTGATACCAGCGAATGCCGTTGCGGAAGTCGACCGGAAAACGGTGATGGAAGCTGTGATAGCCCTCGCCGAGCGTCAGCAATGCGACGCCCCAGTTGTCGCGCGCGGAGACTTCCGCGTTATAGGTCGGCTCACCGACGTAATGCGCAAGCGAATTCACGAAAAAGGTCGTGTGATGAATCACCGCCAGCCGCAGAAAACCGCCCCATAAGAGGCCGGCCAGCGCGTCGCCGAACATCGCGCCAATCAGCGCCGGCAATCCGAAACCGCCGACGATGAGAATCACCTTGTACCAGCGGTTCTGCCACTGCACGATCGGATTTCGCACCAGATCGGGCGCATTGGCCTCGGCGTCCGGCGACGGGTGCCGATAAAAAATCCAGAGGATGTGTGCCCACCAGAAACCGCGGCGGATGTTGTACGGATCCCAGTCGCGATCGACGTATTGATGATGATTGCGATGGCTCGACGACCACCAGAGGATCGAGTTCTGTGCGGCCATCGCGCCGAAGAAGGCGAAGAAGAGCTGCACGGGTGCCGACGCTTCATAGCTCTTGTGCGAGAAAAAGCGATGGTAGCCGGCGCAGATCGACAGTCCGACGGCCGTGTACATGCCGAGGGCGAGCAGCGCCATCCAGAGGTGGAAACCGTGGAACCAGGTGTACAGCGCGGTTCCGAAGATGCCGATGATCGGCGTCAGGATGAGGAAGGACATCGTGATGTAGTCGATGCCTCCGGCGCGTACGTCGCGGTCGGGGTTGGATGCCGCTGCGGTCATCGGTCGTCTCCAGTCCGGGAAGGTGGATTGTGTGATCGGCAACCCGCAGCATACATGCTGTATTGCATTGTCAGAACGGGATTTGTGGCCATTTTTGCCGGATTTGCGTCAGGCGCGAGGGACTTCGCCGCCGTTTTGCGCGAGATCGATCAAGGCCACCGAATTGAAGAGCCGGAACCCGCCCCGCAGTGACATTCACGCGCAGAGGGCGTATGGTGGATGCCTGTCGAGGAAACTTCCTCGCCCCTTCAGTCCTTCTGAACTAAGTCAGGACCTCTGGACTCACCCCTCTTAGCTTTCCTTTTTTTCGAAGCTCCGCGACCCTTCCAGCGGCAGCAGCGAAAAAGCGAGAGACCCTCATGATGATTTTGCTGTCGCTGGCGGCGTTGATCGCCGTCGTATTTCTCGCAAGGAATCTCTACGGCCGGTTCGCGACCGATCGCATTGCGGTCTTCAATGATCGCCGCCGGGCCACGTCACGCATGGTCAGCCGTGGCGAGTTCATCGATGGAAATCGCCATCTCGATGTCGCCCTCGCGGTCACGCAGTCGGCTTTCTATTATGAGAATTCCGACATGCAGGCGTCGCTCGATCTGCAATGGGTTCAGGAAATCGAATACGACAATGAACTGACCACCGGCACAGTCGTGGCCGGCGGAAAGGTATTACGCCTTCGCTGTCATAGTCAGACGTTCGAATTCGTCATTCCCAATGAATTCGTGGCGCGCTGGCACATGATGCTGCCGCCACGGCGCGCAATGGAGCCGCCGGTCAGCTCGCCGGACGGCACGACGCTCGCACCGCAGGTAGTGGCCGCTACGTGAAAATCACAATCGAAGGCCGCGAGACAGCACTACGCGAACAATTACGCAATCGCCTGCGCGAGCGGTTGGACAACACGGCGAAATTGCGCTGTACCGAGCACGGCGGACCGGTCGTGGCGGTTTCAATTCACGGCCGCGAAAACGGCTGGTACGACACGATGTGGACGACCTGCTGCGACGACCTCGAGCGCCGGGCCTCGGCCATTCTGAAAAAACGTTTCTAATCACCAACGGAGATGCATGCCTGATGAACGAAATATTCGCCGCGTCGCAATGCTCGGCAATCACCTGCCGCGACGCTGCGGCATCGCGACCTTTACCACCGACCTGAGCGAGGCAATCGCCGCCGCCGATCCCGAGCTCGATTGTTTCGTGCTTGCGATGAACGACGGCCGCCATCAGTACGCTTATCCCGGCCGCGTCCGTTTCGAGCTGGCCGACAATGACACCGGCGCCTATACACGCGCTGCCGATTTCCTCAACGTCAATGCCGTCGACGTCATCTCGGTCCAGCACGAATACGGGATTTTCGGCGGAAAAGCGGGCGCTCATCTGCTGACGCTGCTGCGCGAGCTGCGCATGCCGATCGTGACGACTCTGCATACGATCCTCGCCACGCCGAATTCGCAACAGCGCCGCGTCATGGACGAGCTCACCGCGCTCTCCGATCGCCTGGTCGTCATGACCGCCGGCGGCGCGGATCTGCTCCACGAAGTACACGGCGTCGACCGAGAGAAGATCGACGTGATCCCGCACGGCATCCCGAAGGTTCCGTTCGCCGGCAGCAAAAGCCGGCTCGGCGTCGAAGACCGGCCGCTCATACTCACGTTCGGTCTGCTCTCGCCCGACAAAGGAATCGAGCACGTCATCGACGCGCTTCCCTCCATCCTCCTCCGTCACCCCGACGCCGTGTACATCGTCCTCGGCGCCACTCATCCGCACATCATCGAGCGTCACGGCGAGACCTATCGCCTCATGCTCGAAGAACGCGCCAAACGCCTCGGCGTCGACGGCAGCGTAATCTTTCACAATCGATTCGTCAGTCAGGCCGAGCTCTCCGAATTTCTCGCCGCCGCCGACATCTACATCACGCCGTATCTGAATCCCGAACAGATCACCTCCGGCACGCTTGCATACGCACTCGGCGCCGGAAAAGCGGTGATCTCGACGCCATATCGGTATGCGCGGGAACTGCTCGCCGAAGGGCGCGGAATTCTCGTTCCGTGGAAAGACGCGGAAGCCATCGCAACCGAGATCACCGGTTTGCTCGACGATCCTGCAAAACGGCTGGCGATGCGACAGCGCGCCGCCGCGCACGGCGAAGCGATGCTCTGGCCCGCGGTCGCCGAGTCGTATCTGCAGACGTTCGAGCACGCGCGCACCGCGCATTCACTGCGGCGACAGACGGCATTCCGCGCCAGCACGCTGGCGATGCGTCCTGCCGATCTGCCGGTCATCAATCTCGATCACGTCGTCGTCATGACCGACGACACCGGAATGCTCCAGCACGCGACCTACAACGTGCCGCGTTACGACGAAGGTTACTGCGTCGACGACAACGCCCGCGCGCTGATGCTGATGACGCTCATTGAAGACGCCGGCACCGAAGATCCGAAACTCGTTCGCACGCTGGCTTCGCGCTATCTGGCGTTCGTCAGTCACGCGTTCAATCGTTCGGCGGGCCGGTTTCGAAACTTCATGTCGCACTCGCGCAACTGGAAAGAAGAGCGGGGCTCCGAAGACAGTCACGGACGATCGCTGTGGGCGCTCGGAACCGTCGTCGGATTCTCGGTCGATCCCGGCCGCTACAGTCTCGCCGGCGAGCTGTTTCATGACGCGCTGCCTGCCGTCGCCGGCTTTACGAGTCCGCGCGCATGGGCGTTCGCGCTGCTCGGAATCGAGCAGTATCTGCGCGCATTCGAAGGCGACCGCGAAGTACAGGCGTCCGGCAAAGCGATCGCCGATCGTCTGCTGGCGCTGTTCCGCCGCACCGATCACCCCGACTGGCCGTGGTTCGAGAACAGCGTCACCTATTGCAACGCGCGGCTGCCGCAGGCGCTCGTGTCGGCCGGCGCGTGGCTCGGCGACTCCGGCATGACCGAGACCGGTCTTCGTTCGCTCGAATGGCTGATGACGATCCAGAAAACGGATGACGGATATTTCGCACCGATCGGTACGAATGGATTTTTCGAGCGCGGGATGACCGCCGCAATTTTCGATCAGCAGCCGGTCGACGCCTGCGCTACCGTCTCCGCCTGTATGCACGCGTTTCGTGCGACAGGCGATCGTCGCTGGGCTGAGCATGCGCGCCGCGCATTCACCTGGTTCCTCGGACAAAATCAATTACAGCAGTCGCTGTACGATCCGCTCTCGGGCGGTTGTCGCGACGCATTGCACGCCGATCGAATGAATGACAATGAAGGCGCTGAGTCAACTCTCTCGTTCCTGCTTGCGCTGATGGACATGCGCGCCGACGAAGTCCGCCGCAACGCGATGCAGATTGCGCTTCCGGTCAGAGAACTGGTCGCAGTCGGCGGCGCTCGATGACGACGGCGACGCAGTACGAAACTCTTTTTCGCCGCGTCGGCAGCAATCCGATTCTGAGTGCCGCCAACTGGCCGTATCCCGTACATACCGTTTTCAACGCCGGCGCGACGACGCTTCCCGACGGCACGACGCTGTTGCTTTGCAGAGTCGAAGATCGGACCGGACTGTCGCATCTCTGCGCCGCGCGATCGAAGAACGGAATCGACGGCTGGATCATCGATCCGAAACCGACGCTTTCCTTCGATCCCGAAAATCACCCCGAAGAGCTCTGGGGCGTCGAAGATCCGCGAATCACATTCGTCCCCGACCTCGGCCGTTATGCGATTGCATACACCGCATTCGGCAAAGGCGGTCCGGGCGTTTCGCTCGCATTGACTGAAGATTTCATTACGTTCGAGCGCTGCGGACTGGTCATGCAGCCGGACGACAAAGATGCCGCGCTGCTGCCGCGCCGCATCGACGGGATGTACGCGCTCGTCCATCGTCCCATCGCCGATTCGGGAGCGCACGTCTGGATTTCGTACTCGCCCGATCTGCGAAGCTGGGGCGGTCACCGGATGATGCTGCAGGCGAGACGCGGCGGCTGGTGGGACGCGAACAAAGTCGGCCTCTCTCCTCCGCTGATCGAGACCGAACGCGGCTGGCTGATGCTCTATCACGGCGTCCGTTCGAACGCCGCCGGCAGTCTCTATCGCCTCGGCGTCGCACTGTTCAACATCAACGATCCCGCGGAGCTCCTGCTGCGCGGCGACGAATGGATCTTCGGTCCGGAAGAGCCATACGAAACAAAAGGCGACGTCGCGAACGTGACGTTCCCCTGCGGCTACACGATCGCACCGGACGGCGATACGTTGAATCTCTATTACGGTGCCGCCGACACCTGCATTGCGCTGGCGACCGGCAGCATTCGCGAAATCCTGGACTGGCTGGACCGCCACAGCTCATAACACCCTTCTCTCTCCGGGAGAAGGTGCCGCGAAGCGGCGGATGAGGGGCTGCGCGTAAGATTCCTTGCGTGGCGGCGAGCAATCGTCATCGAATCGCGAGCGGCATCGCAATCCTCGCGATCATGTTCGCGTCGCTTCTCCTCTTCCAGCTCATTCGCCATCGCGGCGCGCTCGAAGATCTCGAGCGCCATCGCGGCGGGTGGCCGGCGGCAATTGCGATCGTGATCGGCAGCGCGATCGTGCACGAGCTGCTTCACGTCATCGTCTGGAGACGGCCGCTTCGCCTGACGTGGAGCGGGATGGGATTCGGCGCGCAGATGAACCCGTCCATGTCGATCGCCGCACATCGCGTCAGCCTCGCGCTTCCGTTGCTGCTGATGGCGATCGCGCCGATCGTCATCGCAATCCTTCTCAACAACGGACTGCTGCTGCTCCGGGCCCTCGTTTTCTGCTGGAATGCTTCTCCGACATTACTCTGCTGCTGGCACTTCGATGACTGACTACATTGCCGTCACCTGTCCCTATTGCGGCGAGCCGGCCGATCTCGACATTGATGACAGCGGCGCCAGCCGCCAGTCGTACGTGCAGGACTGTCCGGTCTGCTGCCAGCCGTGGCAGGTCGAAGTGACGCGCGACCGCGACGGCGACTGGAACGCCATCGTGCGCACCGGCGACGAGTAGCAGTGACGATGATTGTCGAAGACGTCGCGATACGGACGAAGTCCCGCCGCCCATCCCCAAACGACGTGCAGATGCTGCGGCTCATCGGAATCGATCCGATAGAGAAATACGCAGAGCACGCGCACGAAGCTGAGCAAAGCGAGCAGAAGCGACGCGACGACCACGTGCGGCTCGACGGTTGCAACGGAGGGAGCGAATGAACGAAGTGTTTGATCGCCGGCGGTATTCACGCCTGCCGGAGAATCGCAACCGACGTACCGCGCCAGGAACGGGGAAATCGCGCCGCTTATGAGAGCAACAGCTGAATCCGCTTCACTTCCATGTATGAGTTACCGGACGCGATCCGTCAGGAAAAGCAGTCGCTCTGCCGTCTCCGGCAGCGTTATCGTATTGGTCATCGATGGTGAATAACCCCAGCACACTGCTGGACGCCGAGGAGATTGCCCTCCTCGTCGATAACATCCAGGACTACGCGATCTTTCTCCTCGGTCCGAATGGGGAGATCCGCTCGTGGAACGTCGGCGCCGGGCGGATCTTCGGATACGAAGCCGAGGAAGTGATCGGCCGTTCGTTCTCCATCGTCTATCTCGACAACGACGTCGCCGCGCGAAAACCGCAGCACGAGCTGGAAGTCGCGAAAGCAACCGGCCGCATTGAAGACGAAGGATGGCGGCGCCGCAAAAACGGTGATCGCTTCTGGGTCAACACCGTCATCACGCCGTTGCGGAACAGCGACGGCTCCGTCCGCGGCTTCGCGAAAGTGACGCGCGATCTGACCGAGCGCCGCGAAGCGGACGAACGTCTGCGCCAAAGCGAGGAGCTGTTCCGACTGCTCGTCGAATCGGTCAATGACTATGCGATCTTCATGCTCGATCCGACAGGCCATGTGACGACGTGGAATGCGGGCGCGCAGCGCATCAAAGGCTACGAGCCGGCGGAGATCATCGGAGAGTCGTTCGCGAAATTCTTCCCGGAAGAAGACGTCCGCACCGGCAAACCGCAACGCGAGCTGGATATGGCGCGCGAGCGCGGAAGTGTGGAAGACGAAGGATGGCGCGTTCGCAAAGACGGCACGCGTTTCTGGGCGAACGCCGTCCTGACCGCGGTTCGCGGACCGCACGGCGAACTGCGCGGCTTCGCGAAAGTGTTGCGCGACATCACCGACCGCAAGCGCGCCGAAGAGACGCAGCGCGCGCTGCTCGAGCAGCGCGCCGCGCGGCTGCAGGCCGAAGAAGAAAAGCGCCACGCGGAAGCGTCGTTCCGCGCCGCGTCGGAAGCGAATCGCGCCAAAGACGAATTTCTGATGACGCTGTCGCACGAGCTGCGAACGCCGATGACGGCGATCCTCGGCTGGTCGCGACTGCTGCCGACTCTGCGCCGCGACGACGTGCTGATCGACGACGCGATCCATGCGATCGCGCGCAGCGCCGAGTTGCAGGCACGGCTCATCGACGACGTCCTCGACGTCTCGCGCATCGTCTCCGGCAAACTGCGCCTCCGTCCCGAGCACGTCGAGCTGTCCACGGTTCTCAACGGCGCCATCGACTCGGTGCAACAGAGCGCCGACGCAAAATCGATCGCCATCAACACCTCGTTCTCACAAACGCTCGGCAGCGCTTTCGTCGACGGCACGCGCATCCAGCAGGTCATCTGGAACCTGCTCACGAACGCGGTGAAGTTCACGCCCGCCGGCGGCGCCGTGCATGTCGTGGCGCTGCGCACGTCGAGCGAAGTCGAGATCACCGTCAGCGACACCGGCGAAGGAATCGAGCCCGATTTTCTGCAGCATGTTTTCGAACCGTTCCGCCAGGCGGAGAGTCCGCGTACGCGCACACACGGCGGCCTCGGGCTCGGATTGTCGATCGTCCGTTACATCGTCGAAGCGCATGGCGGAACGATTCAGGCGACCAGCGAAGGCCGCGGCCGCGGCGCGCATTTCACCGTGAAACTGCCGATCGCCGCCGTCGTACCGATCGACGAGTTGCCGAAACGGCAGGGGTCGGAAATGCCGGCGCCGTCGATCGATGCGAAGCGGCTCGCCGGCGTCGACATCGTCCTCGTCGATGACGATCACGACGGACGCGCTCTCATTCGCGCGGCACTCGCCCGATCGGGCGCGAATGTGACCGCATTCGAATCGGCGCGCGTAGCGCTGCAGTATCTGGAGCACAACGAGCCGGCAGTCATCATCACCGACATCGCCATGCCCGGCATGGACGGCAACGCACTGACGCGGGAAGTCCGGCGGCGTCCGAACCTGGCAAACACGAAGATCGTCGCGCTGAGCGCCTTTCCGATCCAGTCGGAAGCAGCGGACCGGGTCCGCTTCGACGAACGGCTGATGAAGCCGATCGATCCGTTCACGCTCGTCGAAGCGGTCGCGGCCGTGCTGACGCGCTGACGATCGCCTGGCAGACCCCTTGCTTCGTCGGGTCGCACGAACAAATGGCTGAGCTGACGGCGATCGCGGACGCGCTGCGGAAGCAACGAAAAGATCTGGAAGAAGATCTCGAGAACACGTCCGTTCGGCAGGGTGAAAACTCGCGGCTGCTGGAGAACATCGAGAAGCTGCGGCGCCGCGTCGAGCAGTCTCGAGAGAAAACGGACTGAATTGCATGGCGGCGTACAGACGGCAGGCTTGTCTGATAGGATTCGGCGATGACCATCGGCGAGAGAATTCGCGAAGCGCGGACGGCGCAGCACCTTTCGCTGACTGTCCTTTCCCATCAACTGGACGTTAGCGCTGCCACCCTCTCGCGGATTGAGAACGGCAAGCAGTCACTCGACGTCAGTCTGTTTCTGCTGATCGCCAAGACGTTGCGCAAGTCGCCGGACGATTTGCTCGCGGAGGCGGAGAACGGCCACGGGAGCGACGACGAGCTCGTGCTTCGCATCGGTGCGCTCGGCGCAACGAAACGGACGCAGCTCTGGCGCGAGCTCGCGGCATCGCGCCGCACCGTCGCGGCCCGGGCGCGTACGCGCGATCTGGCCCAGGACATCGAAGAGCTGCTCGCGCAGGTCGACTTCATCCGCGACGAGATCGATTCGATGCGCGGACGAATGCGCGCCAGGCAGCGCTGAGCGTCAGCGCTTTTTCTTCGCCGGCTCCGCCGGATGAAGCGCCAGCACCGCGCCGTCGATTTTGCTGTCGATCGTCCGATACGGGCGAACGCGCAACAGCCACGCACGGCCGTCGCGGTCTCTGACGTCGATCTGCTGCATCTCGAGGCTGTCGACGACCGACGTGATCACGGAATCGAGCGACGCGAGATCGATGCTCGCGCGAACGTCGCTCATCAAACGGCCGACGTCGGACGGCACGAGATTCAGCAATCGCTGCGCGCCGGGGCTGAACCGGCGAATGCGGCGATCGCTGCTCAGCATCACGATCGGGATGTCGACCGACGCGAGCAGATTCTGCAAATCGTTGTTCACCTCCGCGAGCTCGATGTTGCTCGACGCCAGCTCTTCATTCAACGTCGTCAGCTCTTCGTTGGTCGATTGCAGCTCTTCCTTCGCGGTCTCCACTTCCTCGATCGTGCTTTGCAGCTCTTCGTTACTCGACTGAATCTCTTCGTTCGCCGAGCGGAGCTCCTCGTTCATCGCTTCCTGCTCTTCGATGATCGACTGCAGATACTCGCGCGTCGCGTCGAGCTCGCGCCTGAGCCGCGCCACCTGACGCGGATCGGAAGTCGTTTCCTTTTTGCCTTTCGCGGCTCCCTTCCCTCTCACCTTTTCGACGAGCGGATCGTGCCGGACGTCTTCGAACAGCACGAGAAAGAAACGCTCCTGCGTGCCTGACATGAACGGCACGACTTCGATGTCGACCAGGGGCGAGCCGATGTCGTTCGTCACGTGGACGCCGGTTCGCCGAACCGGCACGTCGCGTTTGCGCGCATCGCTGATGGCAGCACGAACGTCGGCGAACAATCCCTCGCGCAGCATCTTCAGCAGATTGAAGCTGGGGCGTCCGGGCGCGGGCGCGAGGAAGTCGCTGGTGCGTCCGCGAAACTGGAGAATCTCCATCGCGTCGTTGACCAGCACGCCGGGCGGCGAGTAACGGGAGAGCAGCGCTTTGTCTGCATCGCGCAGCACGCTGTTGGCCGCGGTCGTCAAATCATCATCCATCGGTCTTGTCTCCGCCGGTTCGCGTGTCGTGGCCGGTGTGAAGTCGACCGGTACGCGCGCGAACGACGATTTTTTCTGATAGATCCTGTGGCGCCGGTCGACGACGCCGAACAGCTCGGCGTGACTGCCGACCGTCTCCGAGCTGCCGAGCAGCAGGTAGCCTTCGGGCCGCAGAGAGTAGTGAAAGATCGCCATCGCTTTTCGCTGCAGCAGCGCGCCGAGATAGATCATGACGTTGCGGCAGCTGACGAGATCGAGTCGCGAGAACGGCGGATCCTTGGTGAGGTTCTGCCGCGCGAAAATGCAGCAGTCGCGCACCGGCCGTACGACGCGATAGCCGCCTTCGACTTTCGTGAAGAAACGCCGCAGGCGCTCGGGCGAAATCTCTTCGACAATGCTCTCCGGATACGTTCCGGCGCGCGCGAAGTCGATCGACGCGTCGCTGACATCGGTACCGAAGATCTGCACCGGACAATGAAACCCGGGCTCACCGGCGGCGACCTCGAGCAGCGCAATCGCAAACGAATACGCTTCTTCGCCGGTCGCGCAGCCGGGAACCCAGACGCGAACCGGATTGCCGTCTGCATGGCTCTTCAGCAGCGCCGGCAGAAGGTCGTGTTTCAGCGCTTCGAACACTTCCGGATCGCGGAAGAAGCTGGTGACGCGAATGAGGATGTCGCTGTAAAGCAGCTCGACTTCTTTCGAGTCGTTCTGCAGCAACGCAATGTACGCGGCGAGCGAATCGACTTTGTGCAACGCCATGCGGCGGCGGATGCGACGCTCGACGGTCGTCGCTTTGTAATGGCTGAAGTCGAGATCGTGCGAGGCATCGACGAGCGCGAAGATCTGCTGCAGATCGCGATCGGTGAATTGCGGCGACCCCTCGCTGTCGTCGGCCATGTAGGCATGACGGGCGATGCGCACGAGCTCGCGCGCGATCTCGGCTGGCGGCAGCACGTAGTCGGGACTGCCGGCGCTGCGCGGCATGCTGTCGAAGCTGGCGCTCGCGTCCTGCGCGAAAACGATTCCGCCGGCGGCGGCGATCGTCTGCGCACCGAGCGCACCGTCGGAAAGCGCGCCGGACAAAATCACGCCGATGGCGCGGCTGCCGCAATCCGTCGCGAGCGAACTGAACAGCACATCGATCGGCGAGCCTTCCTGCGCGCGAATCGGCGAGAGCTGAATCACGCCGTCGACCACGGTCACTTCGGAATCGGCCGGTGCGACGTAAATCCGATTGATGGCGAGCTTTTCGCCGGCGACCGCAAGCGCGACCGGCATCGTCGTCGCGCGCGCAAGAATCGGCACGAGCGCGCCGGTGCGGCGCGGATTCTGATGCAGCACGAAGATGATCGAGAAGCCGGGATCGTCGGGGACGCCGCGCAGCAGAGACGTGAACGCTTCGATGCCGCCGGCCGAGGCGCCGACGCCGACGGTCGGGAATCGGTGCAGCGGCTTCGCCGACGCGCCAGCCTGCGGCGCTTCCGTGACGTTGCTCCGCGTTCCTTTGACCGTCCGGGGCATGGAGTTTCGCGCATTGTATCGGCTGGGCAATGCTCTTGCTTCGTTACAGCCGGAGCCTTTTGTGAAAGAGAACCGAATCGTCGTCATCGGCGCCTCGGCCGGCGGAGTCGAAGCGCTGACGACGATCGTCCGCGATCTGCCGGAAACGCTGGCCGCGCCGGTCTGCGTCGTGCTGCACGTTCCGCCCGATACGCCGAGTCTGCTGCCGACGATTCTGAGCCGGCGCGCGTCGCTCGACGTCGTCGCAGCGACGGACGGCGCGAAGCTCAAAGCGCGAACGATTTACGTCGCGCCGCCCGATCGCCATCTCGTCGTCGAAGACGGTTTCATCCGTCTCGCTCGCGGACCGCGCGAGAACCGGCACCGGCCGGCGATCGACGTCACGTTTCGCAGCGCGGCGCTGGCGTATGGAGCGGGCGTGATCGGCGTCGTGCTGACCGGCAGTCTCGACGACGGCACCGCGGGGCTGCAGGCCATCAAACAGCGCGGCGGAATCGCGATCGTGCAGGATCCGGAGGACGCGATTTATCCGTCGATGCCGCGCAGCGCTATCGAACATGTCGAACCTGACACGATTGCGCCGTTGTCCGGGATCGCCGACGCAATCGTCGCCGCGGTTTCGGATAGAGCGCCGGCCGATCGCAAGTCACCGCACGACGCAGAGCTCGGAATGGAAAAACGGATCGCGGCGATGGACAGCGATGCGATGGCCGCCGACGAACGTCCGGGAACGCCGTCGGCGTATTCGTGTCCCGACTGCGGCGGTGTGCTGTGGGAGATCAGCCACGAAGGTTACGCGCGCTATCGCTGTCGCGTCGGCCACGCGCTCTCCCCCGAATGGCTCCTCGGCGCGCAAAACGACAAGGTCGAAGAGGCGCTCTGGACCGCGCTGAAAACGCTCGACGAACGTTCGCGATTGTCTCGTCGCCTGAGCATCGCGGAACGCGAGCGCGGACACGACTGGATGGCGCACCGCTTCGAGGAGCAGGAAGCGGACGCACGCAAACGAGCCGACGTCATTCGACGCTTTCTCGAATCGTCGCACGGCGATGTGCCGGTACACGAAGAGCCGGAGGAATCAGAACCGCGTCGTCCAGCTCAAACGAATCGCGCGCGGTGAGCCGGGCGTGATGTTCGTGTTGCTGTTCGCCGACGCGTAGTAATTCGTGTCGAACAGATTCTCGACGTTCAACTGCGCGCGCAGACGATCGTTCAGCGTGCAGAAGATTCCGACGTCGACACGCGTGAAGCCCGGCACCGTCACCGTGTTGTCGGTCGACGTGAAAATCTCGCCGCGATGAATGACGCCGACGCCGGCTCCCCATGCGGACGAGAAGTCGTATTTGTTCCAGAGAGAGAACGAGTGCTCGGGAAGTTGCGCGAGCCGCGCGCCGGCCTGCGCGGTGGGAGAAATGGAGCGGGTGATCTCACCATCCTGATATGCATACGCGCCGATCACGCTCCACGCGCGCGAGATGTTTCCGGCGGCGCTCAATTCGATGCCCTGCGTCCGCTGTCCATCGACGAGCGTCGTCAGCGACGGGTTGACCGGATCGGGAACGGCGACGTTGCCGCGATCGAGACGATAGAAGGCGGCGCTGACCTCGAACACTCGCGCGATCTCCCACTTCACGCCGGCTTCGTAGTTGCGGAACGTCTCCGGCTCGAGCGACGCGTTCGACAGACTGAGCGACGAGAGCTGCTCGCCCGCGCGCGGCTGATACGAAAGGCTGTAGCTCGCGTAAAGCGACACGGGCTCGACCGGCTTGTAAACGAGACCGAGCCGCGGCGAGAGCATGCCGTCGTTGCTGTTGAACGTCGTGTCGGTGCGGTGATTGAGGAAGCCGACGCGGAAGCTGTCGTAGCGCAATCCGGCAATGACCTGCAGCCGACTGGAAAGCGTGAGCTGATCCTGCGCGTAGATCGATGCGATGCGGGCCGTGCCGTGGTTGTCGGCATCGGTCGCATTCTGCCGAAAGGTCAGCGGAAGACTCGTCGTCGGATCGCTGAGCGGCGCGAAGACGCTCGTCACGTTCGAACCGACCGAGGTGAAGAAGCCGGTGTTGCGGAAGTTGTCGGTCACCTGCCGGCCGATCTCGACGCCCGCGAGAATCGTGTGCGCGACGCGGCCGGTCTGTTTCGAGACGACGAGATCGGTCTGACTGAAGAGATTCTGCCGCTGCGTGGCGTTGTTGTATGCGGAGATGCTGACGTTGCGGCCGGACGCGTCGACGAGGCCGGGAAAAACGTTCTGATAGAACTTGTCGTAGTCGCCGTAGAAGAGACGGCTGCGCAATGAGACGCGGTCATTGAAACTGTGATCGATCGAGGTCGACAACGTGTTGACCGTTGCGCGCGAGTTGCTGAGGTCGGAGTTGCCGAAGAACGTCGAGGCGTCGGTCGCGACCGGTTTTCCGGCGAACGACGTGATACCGCGATCGGCCGTCCGATCGTCGTGAAAGTATTCGTAGCCGGCCCGCAGCATCGTGTTCGGTCCGATCGCGAATGCGAACGTCGGATTGACTCCCTCCCGTTTCAGCCGCACGCCGTCGCGGTACGAACCGGAGTTTTCGTACATCGCGGTCACGCGCGCCGCAACGTTGTCGCCGAGGACCTGATCGAAGTCGCCGGTCAGCCGGCGGTCGTTCCACGATGCACCCTGCAGCGTCAGCTCGCGCACCGGTTTCCAGTCCGCCTGACGCGTCACGCGATTGAGCACGCCGCCGACGCCGCCGCGTCCGAAGATCATCGCGTTCGGCCCTTTCAACGCTTCGACGCGCTCGACGTTGTAGATGTCGCGGAAGTACTGCACGTCGTCGCGAACGCCATCGACGAAGAAATCGGAGGTCGAGCTGTTTCCGCGGAACACCGGTGTGTCGCGGTTTCCCTCACCCTGCGCGATGCCGATGCCGGGAACGTAGCGGACGACGTCACCGATGCTGCGCATCGTCTGCTGCGCGATTACTTCGCGCGAGATCACGGTGACGGACTGCGGCACATCGCGCAGCGGCGTGTCGGTTTTCGTGGCGGTCGCGCTGCGCGTCGGAATCGGACGCGTGCCGAGGACGGTGATCTCTTCCGAAATGGTTCCGGTGTCGAGCACGACGCTGAGGTCGGACCTCGCGGCGTCGAGATGCATAGTGGCCGGCTTGAGATTCTTCGCGGTCACGTCAACCGATGCGGTTCCGGCCGGAACGTGGTCGAACGTGAATTTGCCGATCTCGTCGGCGCGCGTTTCGCGATCGGGATACGAGCGAACGTGCAGCACGACACGCGCTCCGGCGACCGCCTGGCCGGAGGAGTCGAAGACCATTCCGCTGAGCAAATGTTCCTGCGCCGCGCGAAGGGGCAACGCGGCAAAGCAGAGTGTGATGCAGATGGTGAAGATGTTGATGTATCGCAAAAAGCAGCTCCCGGAATCGTAACTGGATTGAGACTCAGTCTCAACTGACGAGACGGATGTTTGCCTGGTCTCAATTGAAAGTCAATCCTGAGACTGACCGCTCACTCTTTGCCGAACGTTGCTTCGATCGACAGCTGAAACCGGCGCCCGAGTCCGGCGATGGTCGGATTCAGGTACAGCGGCGAACGAATGTTCCCGACGTAGCCGCTGAAGTTGGGATGGTTGAAGACGTTGAACGCATCGAGCGACAAAGACAGTCCGTTCGCCTTCCCCATCGCCACCGGAAGCTCATGCGACCACTTCATGTCGACGGTGGAGAATCCCGATCCGCGCAGGCTGTTGCGGTCGACACCGGGCGGGCGCGCATTGGACAGACCGGTGTGAAAGAGATCCTCGCCGGCGGTCAGTGTGAATGGCGGCGCCGACGAGAACTTTCCGGACGCGCCGAATTTTCCCCAATGACCGGCGTCGACGGTGGCAAGGATATTCAGCCGATGACGGACGTCGAAGTCGGTCGGTCCCCATTCTTTACCGGCCGGCGCGTATTGATTCGCCGGATACCAGAAAATCCCCGCGGTGTTGCTGAGCGCGCGGCTGTATGTGTACTGCAGCTGTCCGCTGAGCTTCTTCCCGGCGCGTCCGCGCAGCGTCAATTCGAGCGCATCCGATTTCAGACGCCCGTCCGAACGAATTTGCTGAATGTGTCCGCGAGTTGGATCGGGGACGGCGCTGTAGTCGGGCGGCAGCGGTGCGTTGACGTCGACGGAGCGGAAGAGATGATGTCCGCGCGACGCGCGATAGCCGACGACCATCGACGCCGATTTCGACAATTGCCGCTCCACGCCGACGCTGTACTGGAACGTGTAAGGGATCTGTACATCGGGCGAGAGCATTGTGGTGTTCGTCGGAACGTTTGCGAGTGAAACGCCGCCTGCGAAAGGATCGGGATAATTTGGATTGAGGATCGTGTAAGAGCGGAGCGTCTCTCCATTGTGTAAGAACAAACTTGCCACCGGCGCAACACCGGAGCGATCGTAAAAAAGACCACCGCCTGCGCGGACGACGAGACTTCCGTCCTTGCGCGGCGCCCACGCCAGCGACGCGCGCGGCGAGAAGTTGTTGTGATCGTGAAAGAACGCCTGCCAGTCGTAGCGAAGGCCGACCGATACATGGAGGCTCGGCGAAACGGTGATTTGATCCTGGACGAACGCGCCGTATTCGCGCCACCAGAACGCGACGCGCGTCGTTCCCTGCTGCACCGTATATTCCGAGGGACGGCCGGCCTGATAATCGGCGAGCGTCAGAAAGGTGAACGTCCCGCCCTGATTGGTTCGGTCGTCGTAAACGCGGCGGTTGAGATTCGGAATCTGCACTCCGACCTCGAGCGTCTGGTTCTTACGCGACAGCGTCACGATGTCGTTGAGCTTTCCACCCGACTCCGTGCGGAACAACGTCGACTGCGCACCGCCGGCCGCGAACGCATCGCGCACGATGATCGACGGCGCGGCGCTGACGCTGACCGTCGGCTCGCGATTCACTTCCACGGTTACCTGGAAGCGATTGAATTGCGTCGCGCTCATCATCGAATTCAGCGTGAAGAACGCGTCGAACTCTCTGGAATGACGATCGACTGCCGCCTCCGGCAAAACCGTTCCGCCGATTCCCTGCAGCAGTTCCGACGAACGTTCCCAGTTGAATTGCAGCGAGCTTCGCTGGCGCTCGTTCCAGTCGTGTGAAACGCGCGCCATCAGTTCCGTCCGCGTCGACGGCGCCGCGATGCTCTGATCGAAAGGACCGGCCGGCGTGACCGCGTGCACGACCGCGGCGGCGTCAGCAACCGATCGCGAGAACGAAAAGAGAAACGACGAGTCCTTGCTGTGCGGAACCGGTCCGCTCAGCAATCCTTCATACGACTGCCGTTCTTCGCGGCTCTTTTGCGGAGCGAAGTAGCCGCGCGTGGCCAGCTGCGAATTGCGGATCGCATAGTTGAACGAGCCGTGCAGATGACCGCCTCCCGGTTTCGTGATGACGTCGATCCGCCCGCGGCCGGGACGGCTCGATTCGGCGGAGTACGGATCGTCATTGATCGTGATCTGCTGCACCGCTGACTTCGGCACCGTGGCGCGGCTCACTTCCATCCCGTCGACGGTGATCGTCGTGCCGCCGGTGGAGATCGACGCGGGATCGAGAAATTGCTGCAGCGCGCCGAGGTAGTCCTGATCGAACACCGGCAGCTGATCGAGGACTGCGGCGCTGACGCTCGTCTGATCGACGTTCGCGCCGGTATCGACGCTCGGCTTCGCATCGTCGGCGGTGACGTCGACACTTTCGCGAATGGCCTTGATCGAAAGCTGCAGCGCGAGCGGCTTCATCTCCACGCCGACTGTGATCGTGCGGTCGAGGACGTCGAAGCCGTCGCCGGCATCGACGCGAAGCCGATAGCGACCGGATGCGATTCGCGGCAGACGAAAGTTGCCGAGAGTGTCGGTGGTCGTCGTCGCCAGCGCAGCGCCGCGGCCGGCAGGAAGGAGCGCGATCGACGCGCCGGCCACCGCGGAACCGGCGGGATCGGTGACGGTTCCCTGGATGTCGCTGAGCTGCGCGCTGACGGCGGTGGCTGAGAGCAGAAGTGTGAGGGTCAGTAGGAAACGCAAGCCGCTCAGTATCGTTCGGCGTTGATGAACGAAAGTTAAATTCGAGCGTTCAGGCTGCGTTCATTTGCGAATTGATATCAGTCGCGAATGAAACTCTTCGCGCTGGCTCTGCTCGGCTGCTTCGTCGTGACGGGAGTTGCCGTCGCCGAGGAACATCACCCGGTCACGGCGATCAAAAAAGAGATCATCCGCTACGGGCGAGACTTCAAGTGCATGACGCTCGCGCCGATCCACTGGGATCGCACAGCGTGGACTCACTTCGGCGAAGGCGTCGCCGCGGTCGCGGTGGTCTATGCCGCCGATCGGCCGCTCATGGACGCAGTGCAGGCGAACCGTTCGCACTTCTCCGATCAGTTCTCGCAGGTGATCACGCCGTTTGGAGCGCGACGCGCGGAGAACATCTCGGCGCTGATGATCGTCATCGGTGCATGGACGGGAGACGACCGGATGCGCGACGCCGGCCGCGATTCGCTCGAGTCGGAAGTGTGGGCCGGCGGAGTCGTCACTCCCCTGCTCAAACGTTCGTTCGGACGCGCGCGACCGATTCAGGAAGAAGGAGCGGAGTCGTTTCATCCGCTCTCGAGCTCGTACGCGAGCTTCCCGTCCGGTCACGCGACGAACGCATTCGCGTTTGCGACCGCCATCGCCTCGCATTACGACAGCTGGGTCGTGCCGACAATCGTCTACTCCATCGCCTCGGGCGTCGCGATCTCGCGCGTCAACGATCGCGCGCATTTCGTTTCCGACGTGCTTGCCGGTGCACTGATCGGACGCGCCGTCGCGAAAGGAGTCGTGCATCGCCAGCATGGCGCACCGATGTCGTGGACGGTGACGCCGTCGTGGAGCAACGGCACGACGTCGGTGATGATTCACATTCGCGGGTGAAAACGGCGCGCGAAGATCAGCGCTTCGCGCGCACAGATCAGCACGCACAACAACGCGACGCCGAGCGCGGCGCCGGCGAGCACGTCGGTGAGCCAGTGCACGCCGAGGTAGACGCGTGACCAGCAGATGAGCGTCACGAGTAACGACGCGGCGATGCAGGCGGCGACTTTCACGCGCGCTCGCTGATCGCCGCGCACCGTCAGGTACGCGAAGACACCGAGGATGCAGGCGGAGCCGAGCGCGTGTCCGCTCGGGAACGAGTAGCCGTGTGCGCCGACGAGCGCCTGCGTCAACAGCGGACGCGCGCGCGAGTAGTGATCTTTCAGCAGCACGTCGATGACCCACGTGCAGACGGTTGCGAAGATGATGAAGGCGGCCGTCATCCTGTGACCGCGCCTCCACGAAATGAATGCGGCGATCGCCGCGGCAATCGAGAGCGAGATCGGACTGCCGAGTTGCGTGATCGCCGTGAAGAACAGATTGCCGGCGGCGGAGCGGTGCGTGACGCACCAGTCGTGCACGCTCCGATCGAGATACTGCACCGGCGGCGAACTGCTTTTCAGCTGCGCGGCGAAATCGAACACCGCGTCGGTGAGCGACGCGATGAGCGCGATGCCGGCCGCCAGGACGACGAGCGCGATGATGAGCGCTCGTCCGTCCGGCGGCCTTTCTGCGGAGCTCCTGCTCATCAACTACGGAGCCACTTCCACGATCTCGAACGTCCCGGGAAGAATCGTCGGCCGCGGGTGCGGACGCTCCGCCGTTGCTGCCGGCGGCGGGCCGAACTTCGCGGTCGCCAGATAGATGTGATGCGTCTTCTCGTCCAGCGCCATCGTCCGCGCCCCCTGCTGCGTGGCGACGTTCTCGACGACCGCGAACTGATCGGGCGTCGATTCGCGCACGACGGTCAGCGTCGCGCTTTGGCCGTTCGAGCTGAAGGCGAGATTCGCTTCGGGATCGAATGCGTTCGCGTCGACGCCTTCGCCGATCGGCACCGTCGTCACGACGCGGCCGGCGTCGGCGTCGCTGATCGCCATCACCTTGTTGTCGCAGCCGCTGAAGAGCCGGCGATGCACGCGATCGATGGCGAGGCCGGACGGCTCTTCGCACGGTGCGAGCTTCCAGCGCGTGGCAATCGTCAGCGTCTGTGCATCGATCGCCACGACTTCGCTCGTGTCTTCGATGTTCACGAAGACACGCCCTTTGCCGTCGCTCACCGCGAACTCCGGCTTGCCGCCGAGATCGATCGTGCCGGCGACGGCGCCGGTCGCGGCGTCGAAGGCGGTCGTGTTCTTCCCGCCCGCGTTGAACGTGAAGACGCGCGATGAAACGGGATCGAACATGATCGCGTCGGGGCGCTCGCCGGTCGTCTTCAGTTCGCTGAGCGTCGCCAGCGTGTCGAGGTCGAACACCGTCACGCTCGACGTCCGGCCGGCGCTGATGAAGCCGCGATGCAGCGACGGCGCGAGCGCGATTCCGTGCACGCCGGGGGTGTTCATGATCGCTCCGACGACCGTTCCCTTGTCGAGATCGACGACGTTGACGCGATCGGAATGCGAGACGAACAGCCGATGCGATGCGCTGTCGACCGTGAGGTAATCCCAGCCGCCTTCACCGCCGATCGGAATGTGACGGACGACGTGATAGTGCGACGACGGCGAGTGACTCGCGCATGCGAGCGAGAAAAGCGAGACGGCAAGCAGCAGCTTCTTCTTCATGTGGCGTTCTCCCTGCGAATGAGTGCGTAGACGGTTGGCGTGACGACGAGCGAGAGCATCAAAGCGAATGCGAGTCCGCCGATGACGGCGATGGCGAGCGGTTGCAGCAGTTCGGCGCCGGAGCCGATCGCCAGTGCGAGCGGCAGCATCCCGAGCATCGCCGCGAGTGACGTCATCAGCACGGGACGGAAACGGCGGTGGCCGGAACGAACGAGCGCGGTGTGGAGATCGTCGCCCGCGTCGAGATGCTCTTCGACCGTGTCGAGCATCAGGATGCCGTTCTTGGCGACGATGCCGACGATCATGATCATCCCCATCAGCGAGACGACGTTCAGCGTCGTACCGGTGATGAGCAGCGCGATCAGCGTGCCGGTCAGCGCGAGCACGGCACCGGTGACGATCGCGACCGGATGCGCGAACGAACGGAACTCGACGAGGAGCACGAGAAAGACGAGCGCCACGGCGAGCAGCAGCGTGAACGCGAGCTCGCGGAAACTCGACTGCTGTTCCTCATAGAGCCCGCCGTATTCGAGCGTCATCCCGGCGGGAAGGTGGACGTCTTTCGCGAGCTGCGCGCGAATCGCGCTGATGGCGGTGCCGAGGTCTGAGCCTTCGAGGCGGGCGGTCACGGCGAGCGACTGGCGGAGACCGTCGCGCATGATCTCGGTCTGGCCGGGATCGTAGTCGATCGATGCAACCTGATCGATGCGCGCGAAACCGTTCGTCACCGGTGAGTGGACGCGCAGCGAGCGGAGATGATCGAGACCGCTGCGGTAATCGCCCGGGATCATCACGCGGACGTTTACGGCGCGGCCGCGCTCGATGATCGTCGACGCCGTCGTGCCGCCGAGCGCTGCCTCGACGGTCGCGGTGACGTCGGCGGCGGTGACGCCGAATGCGGCGGCGCGCTGCGGATCGACACGGAACGTGATGGCCGGACCGCTGACGACGATGCCGTCGAAAATCTCGACGACACCCTTCACTTTCCCGATCGACGCGGCGATCTGTTTCGCGGTGCGCTGCAGCGCGACGGTGTCTTCGCTGTAAAGGCGGATCTCGACCGGCGACGGCGAGCTGGCCAGATCGCCGATCAGATCGCTGAGGATGCCGATGAACTCGACGCGCAGCGCCGGCTCGGTCGATTCGATCTCCTGGCGCAGCTCGGTCATCACCTCGTCGGGAGGGCGATGCTGCGGTTTCAACTTCACGGCGAAGTCGCCGGTGTTCGGCTCGGTGACGCCGGCCAGTCCGAGCTGCGCGCCGGTGCGGCGCGAGAAACTCTCGACGTCGGGCGATGCTTTGAGCAGCCGCTCGACGTGCATCAGGATCCGATTCGTTTCCGCGAGCGACGCGCCGGGCGGCGCCACGTAATCGAGGATGAATGCTCCTTCGTCGAACGCGGGGAGAAACTCGCTGCCGAGCATTTTGTAAACGCCGTACGAGACAGCGAGCAGCACGACGATCAGCAGCAGCACGACACGCGAGTGTCGCAGCGCGACTTCGAGCAAACGCTCGTAGCCGCCGACCGCGCGGCGCATGATCGGGCCGTTCTCTTCGCGATCTTTGTGATCCGTTGCGTGTGCGGCGCCGACGAATCGACGCGCCAGCACCGGCGTGAAAAAGAGCGCGAGGACGAGTGACGTCAGCAGCGCAACCGCCATCGTCAATGCGAGTGAGCGGAAGAAGACGCCGGTGACGCCGGTGAGCAGCGAGAGCGGCAGAAAGACGACCACCGGCGTAATCGTCGAGAAGACGATCGGCGCCGTGATCTCGTTCATCGCCAGCTTCACCGCTTCGGTGCGCGACGCGCCGGCGGCGGCGTGCGCGTAGATGTTTTCGACGACGACGATCGCATCGTCGATGACGAGTCCGATCGCCGCCGCCATCCCGCCGAGCGTCATCAGATCGAAGCTCAGACCGACGAGCCACATCGCGAGGATCGTGACGAGCAGCGTTACCGGAATGACGACCGTCGCGACGAGCGTCGTCCCCCAGTTGCGCAGAAATCCGTAGAGGATCAGCACCGACAACACGAGGCCGATCAGGATCGCGTCGCGCACCGAGCCGACGGCGGCGCGGACGAGCAGCGACTGATCGTAGAACGGTTTGATCTCGACGTCGCGCGGCAGCTGATTGCGGATCGAATCGAGCTGCAGCTTCACCGCATCGGCGAGCGCGGCGGTGTTGGCGGTCGGCTGCCGCAGCACGTTCACCAGCACGGCCGGTTTTCCGTCGGCGTTCACGATCGTGTAGCGCGGCTCGAAGCCGGGATCGATCGTGGCGACATCCGACACGAGCACCGGCACGCCGTTCACCGTGGCGACGACGATGCGCCCGAGGTCGTCGGGAGAGGTGGCCATCCCGCTGACGAGTGCGAGCTCGAGCTGGTGGTTTTCTTCGATGAGTCCCGGCGACTCGACGACGTTCGTGCTCTTCAGCGCATCGGCGACCTGCGCGACGGTGAGTCCGCGCGCTTCGAGACGCGACGGATCGACGCGTACCTGGTACTCGCGAATCTCGCCGCCCTGTACCGTCACCGTGGCGACGCCGGGGAGCCGCGCCAGCGGCGGACGAATCGTCAGCTCGGCGAGCGTGCGGAGCGTACCGGGATCGCGCTTCGGCGACGTGACGGAGTAACCGATGATCGGGAAGACCGCGAACGTGAGCCGTTCGACGCGCGTGACCGACGCGGTCGGCGGCAGCGTCGTCGCCATTTGCGACAGCCGCGCCTGGACGATCTGCAGCGTCTGTTCGATGTTGCTGCGCCAGCCGAAGAAGAGATCGATCTCGGTCGCGCCGCGCGCGGTCGTCGACTTAATGCGGGCGATGCCGGGGATGCCGCTCATCGCTTCTTCCACCGGCTTCGTCACGGTGACGAGCATTTGCGGCGCCGGCACTTCGCCGTTCTCGACGACGATGATGATTCGCGGGAAGTCGGTCTGCGGAAAGAGCGACAGCGGCACGCGGGTCGCCGCGAAGACGCCGCCGATCGCGAGCAGCACGATGACGACGACGACCGCGCGCCACTGCGTTTCGACCAGCCGCGCAACGTTCATCAGTCGGCTGCTCCGGTATTCGCTTTCGGCGACGGCTCGGCACCCGGGAGCGCGACCTTCGTGCCATCAGGCAGGCCGTAGTTCCCTTCCGTCACGACCGTCTCGCCGCCTTTCAATCCCGACAGCACCTGCGTCCTGCCGCCGCTGCGGATGCCGGTCGTGACGTGCACTTCGTGCGCGATCGACTTCTCGTCGACGACCATCACGGTGCCGGCGTTGCCGTTCGTCGCATCGAGCGTCACCGCCGACGACGGGATGACGATCGCGTCGTTCATCGCCTGCGCCTGGATGACGACGCGCGCCACGCCGTTCGGACGCAGCCGTCCCGCGGGATTCGGCACGACCACCCAGACTTCGACGCTGCGGCTCTGCGCATCGGCGCCGCGGCCGACGAGCGATATCGAGCCGATGACGGTTTCGTTCGGACGATCGTCCGGCACGATCTGCACGCGATCGCCGGCCTTCAGCGTCGCGGCGACCGTTTCGGACACTTCCGCTTTCGCGATGAGCGTCGACGAATCGGCGACGGTGAGCATCTTCGTGCCGGGAGTCGCGAAGTCGCCCTGATGCTGGAACTGTTCGATGACGACGCCGTTGAACGGCGCGCGAATCGTCGTGTATCCGAGCTGTGCGTCGAGATTGGCGAGCCGCTCCCGCGCCTGCCTCGCTTTCGCGCCGGCGACCGTGACGTCACCGGGATTCGTCACGCCTTTGTGCAGCGACGACGACGATTCCGCCAGGCGCAAATCATCTTCAGCCTGCGTCACCGCGAGCTGCGATGCTTCGAGCTCTTTCTTCGAAATGCCGCCCTGGTCGAACAGCGCCTTCCGCCGTTCGTAGGTTTTCTGCGCGTTGTCGAGCGCCGCGCGCGCGTCGCGAACGGCTTTCGTGTCCTGCGCATTCGTCAGCGGCACCGCGCCGTTCACGGTCGAATGCGCGGTGGCGTCGGCTTCCTGCACGGCGGCCGCCGCTTCCCCACGTTGCGCGGCGAGGTCGCGCGCTTCGAGCACGGCCAGTACGTCGCCGGCATGAACGACGCGATTGACGAGCAGCGGCATCTGCGCGATCTGCGCGGAGATCTTCGGCGTAACGTCGGCCAGTTGGCGCGGCGTCAGCGTCGCGACGGTCGTCAGCTCGTTCGCGATCGGGCCGCGCTCCGCTTTCGCCACCTGCACGCTGACGACGACGTCCGCCGCCGCTTCGCCGCTCGCGCTCGAATGGCAGCCACGCCAGATGACGACAATGAGCAGCAACAGAATGATCGTCGCCGCGATGATCGCACCGCGTCCGCGCCACCATGGACGCCGCGTTTCCGCTGTCGTTTCCAAATCGCGCAAAACCGTCATTCGCCTGCTGCCTCCTTCAAATGCGCGCGCGCAACCTGGAAATCAAACAGCGCCTGCTGCAGCGCGAGCCGCTGCTGGGCGAGCATCGTCTGCGCGTCGGTCGCTTCGCTGATCGGACCTTCGCCGGCGCGGTAACGCGCGACCGAGATCGTCACGTTGCGCTCGGCGTCGGCGAGGGCGGCGCGGGCGTTGTCGACGCGCTGCGCCGCGGTCGTCGCTTCCTGCCGCGCCACCGCGAACTGCAGATAGAAATCGCGCATCGCCAGCTCGCGCTGCAGTTGTGCGCCGCGCAGCCGCAACTGCGCCTGGCGCAAACGGCTTTGCGTCGCTCCCCAGTCGAAGAGCGGAATGTCGATGTTCGCGGTGGCGAGCGTGCCGGTGTGCGCTTTCAACTCCTCGCGCGACAGCGAGCTCGTGTCGAATCCGCGATCGACCGAGTACGTGATCGACGGCAGATACGAAGTGCGCGCGCCGGTGACGTCGGCGCTCGCGGCGCGCAGCTGCGCGGAGAGTTGCGTCACGTCCGGGCGTTTCGCGACGCCGGCGCTGGTGAGCCCTTCGAGCTCGCGTACGTCAGCAGTCTGCGGCAGCGGCTCAATCGACGGCGTCGCGGTCAGCGGTTCGCCGAGCAGCGTCGCGAGCGATGCGTTGGCGACGACTTCCGCTTCGAGCGACTGCGCCAGCTCATCACGCCGCGCGGCGGTCTGCAGCCGCGCGCGAAGCAGATCGACTTCAGGCACTTCGCCGGCGCGGAAGTTGAGCTCCGTGTTGTGCTCGAATTCGAGCGCCGCCTGGAAGCTGACTTCCGCCGCGCTCCGCTTCGCCGTCGCCAGCGCGGCGCCGTAATACGCCTCCGCGACTCCGCGCACGAGCGCGCGCCGCGCCACCTCCGTTCCGGCGCGCGCCGCTTCGAGCAGCGCGCGCTGGCGGCGAATGGCAGTGACGATGCCGAGGTTGAATTCGCCGGTGACGCCGAGCAGGTTTTGATATTCGTGGATCCCGTTTGCGCCGATGAAACTGGCGACGCCGGGATCGTGACGCGATTCCGAGTTGTACGTCGCGGTGAACGAATCGCGGAAGCGTGGCAGGAGCGCGGCGCGCGCCTGCTTCAAATCCTCTTCCGCGATCGCTTCATCGAGCTGTGCGTGGCGCAGCACGGAGAGCTGCTGCAACGCGCCCGAGGTCGCGGCGGAAAGCGAGAGCGGCGGCGGCGCCGTTGCGTCCGCGGGCTGCTGCGCGAGAAGAGCGCCGCCCGACATCAGCACTGCTGCACCAACCGCCGCTGCGATACATCTCAATGCTTCTTCGCCGCCTTCTCTTTCGCTTCCTGCTTCTTCTCGGCCGCTTCCTTCGCTTTGTTCTCGTGCTCGACCGAAACGATCTTCCCGTCGATGGCGCTCACGGCGACTTCGGTGATCGTCCCCTTCGGATTGCGAATGTCGAACGAGTAGATCAGCTTCCCGTGCTCGCGCTCGAGCTCTTCGCTTTCGATTTTGCCTTTCGGCTCTTTCGTCATTGCGGTCTTGCGCGCATCGGCCATCGAGATTTTTGCTTCCTTCTGCAGATCCTCTTTCGCCGGCGGCGCCGCTGCGAACGCGCTCATTCCGACGATCATGATCAGGCCCACTGCTGCTGCAAATGATTTCTTCATCGTGATCCTCCGCTGCAGATGGTGGACCGCCGTCGATGAACGGACGATGAAATCGGCGTACGCTTTCACGCGATGCGAATTCTCCTCGTCGAGGATGATGAAGACGTCGCGCGGTTCGTTCGGCGCGGACTGAGCGAGCAGGCGTACGCGGTGGACGTCGCCACGAATGGCGAGTCGGCGCTCGAGCTGAGCGAGCTGACGACGTACGACGCGATCGTGCTCGACCGAATGATCCCGGCGCCGGACGGCGTGGAAGTCTGCCGCGCCATTCGCAGTGCGGGCTCGACCGTGCCGATTCTGATGCTCACCGCGCGCGGCAGCGTCGACGACAGGATCGCCGGACTCGACGCCGGCGCCGACGACTACCTCGCCAAACCGTTCGACTTCGGCGAGCTGCTGGCGCGACTGCGCGCGCTCCTTCGCCGCGGCGGCGCGACCATCGACGCACTGCTGCGCGTCGGGACGCTCGAGATCGACACCCGCTCGCACGGCGTCACCATCGACGAACGGCCGCTGGTGCTGACGACGAAGGAGTACGCGGTGCTCGAGTATCTCGCGCGCAACGCCGGACGGATCGTCGGACGCGAAGAGCTTGCCGAGCACGTCTGGAACGAAACGTTCGATCCGTTTACGAACGTGATCGAGGTCTACATCAACCGGTTGCGGCGTCACATCGAAAAGGTGTCGGAGAAGAAGGTGATTCGCACCGTGCGCGGAGCCGGCTACATGCTGACGATCGACGAAGAACCGGCCCACGAATGACGATGTTCGAATCGGTCCGCGCGCGGCTCACGCTCTGGTACACGGCGATCCTCGCGCTCGTGCTGATCACCTTCAGCGGCATCAGTTACGTGCTGCTGAGCCGCGCCATTCACGCCGCCACCGATGCGACGGTCGGCGAGACCGCGCGGCAGTTCGCGACGAACTTCGCCTCCGATCCGGCCGACCTGGCCGGCGCCGCGTCGATCCTTCGTCACTATCCCGACGCCGGCGGCGAAGTGCTGCTCTGCGCACCATCCGGCGCGATCGTCGCCGCCTCTCCTTCGCGCGTCGGCACTTCCGAACGCGGCGCGATCGTCGCGCTCATTCGTCGCGGCGCGAACGGAATGCACACCGTGCCCGGCGGACCGGAAGGCGACGGCGTGCGTGTCGCGATTGTTCCGATCGCGCCGAACGGAACGCGGTACGTCGTCGCCGTCGCGCACGATCTCGACGAACAGGCCGACCGTCTGGAAGCGGCCGCGCGCGCCGTCTTCTTCGGCATTCCGGCCGCGCTGCTCATCGCCGCCGCCGGCGGCTATCTCCTCGCGCGAAAGAGTCTCGCGCCGGTCACGGCGATGAGCGTGAAGGCGCGGCAGATGGGCGCGGAGACGCTCGGCGAACGGATCGAAGTCGGCGATGCACGCGATGAGCTGGCGTTCCTCGCGACGACGCTGAACGATCTGCTCGAGCGTTTGCAGCGTGCATTCGAGTCGCAGCGCCGCTTCATGGCCGACGCCTCACACGAGTTGCGAACCCCGATCTCAGTCATCCTCGGCGAAGCGGACGTCGTGCTCGCTCGCGATGACCGCACGGCAGCGGAGTATCGCGAGAGCATCGAGATCATGCGCGTCGCCTCGCGGCGGCTGACGCGCATCGTCGAAAATCTTTTTCTGATCGCGCGCACCGACGCGGGCAGCTATCCGATGACGAAGAGCCGCTTCTATCTCGATGAAGCGATCGCCGGCTGCGTGCGCACGCTGCGAAGCATCGCCGCCGCGAAACGGATCGACGTGACGTGCGACGTCCCGCCCGATTCGGTGATCGTCGCCGATGATGAGCTGCTGCAGCGGCTGCTGCTGAATCTGATCGACAACGCGCTGAAGTTCACGCCGGAAGGGGGACGTGTTGCGGTGAAGGTCGAGGCGAAGCCGGACTTGTACGAGATCCGTGTGAGCGACAGCGGCCCCGGAATCGCGGCGGACGATCTGCCGCGAATCTTCGAGCGTTTCTTCCGCGGCGATCGCGCGCGCGGCGCAACCACCGGCGCCGGACTCGGTCTCCCGATCGCGCGCTGGATCGCGGAGTCGCACGGCGGATCGCTGGAGGTGGAACGATCGGGCGCGGACGGGACGACGTTCGTAGCCGTCATCCTGAGCGAAGCGAAGGATCTCAAAATGCGGGACAGCAGCGCATCCTGAGATCCTTCGCTTCGCTCAGGATGACGTCAACCGCACTCTCGAATCCGACGACACCGCCGGGAAGAACGCTCTCTACAGGTAACCGTCAACACGACGCAACTGTTTTGCATCGCCGGGCCGCGCGCCCGGCGATTTGCGTTTATGTGCCTTGCAACGGTTGCGTGCCGGTGCTAACGTCCGCCTCGTTCAACCACGGAGGGCAACGGTTTCCGCCAGGCAATGGGCCGTGTCTAACGGTTGGCATCATCCCTGCCCCAACCGTTAGAGCGCGCGAAAGGTACCCGCCATGTTTGATGACGTCCTAATAGAATCTGCGGGAAAAGACAAAAAGAAGGGCGGATGGCTTACCGCTCTCATCTCCGCCGTGATTCACCTCGGCCTCGTCGGCGCGATCATCGCCGCCGGTCTGTACGTAAAACAGAACCCGGAAGTGATCCAGAAGCCGATCCAGGCATTCGTCGTTCAGTCGGCGCCTCCCCCGCCGCCTCCCCCGCCTCCGCCCGCTGCTTCGCATTCCTCGACGCCGAAGACCGTGCACGTCGAGACGCCGAAGACGCAGCCGACGTTCCATCAGCCGACCGAGATTCCGCAGAACGTCCCGCAGGTCGACGCGTCTACAGATACGACCGGCGGCGTTGAAGGCGGCGTCGTTGGTGGCCAGGTCGGCGGTGTCGTTGGTGGTGTCGTCGGCGGAGTGGTCGGCGGCGTCATCGGCGGAACGCTCGGTGGTCAGCTTGGCGGACAGCTCGGAGGAACCGGCGACAAACCGGTTCGCGTCGGCGGCGACGTCAAAGCGCCGGTGAAGATCTCGAGCATCGATCCTCAGTACACGGAAGTTGCAAGGAAAGCACGCATCGAAGGAATGGTCATCATCGAAGCGATCATCGATCGCGAAGGAAACGTGACCGACGTTCGCGTGCTCAAGCCGCTGCCGATGGGCCTCGATCAGGCCGCGCTGGAAGCGGTGAAGAAGTGGAAGTACAAGCCCGGCACGCTCAACGGCCAGCCGGTCCCCGTCATCTATAACCTGACCGTCAATTTCCGGTTGCAATAGAAGAGCGACAGCGAGCGGTACGAGAGGAGAAGTTTCATGGAAGGTATGTCAGCCGAAAGTTTCAGTGTCATGGGAATGTGGACGTCGATGAACTGGCTCGCGCGCGGAGTCGTGATCGTCCTCGCGATCATGTCGATCTGGTCGCTCACCATCGCAATCGAGCGGCTGTGGCGTTTCCAGAGCGCGAAGAAGCAGTCGCTGCAGGTGGCTCTCGGCGTCACGCCGCTGCTCAAGCAGCACAAGCTCGAAGAGGCCATCCGCCTCGCCAGCGACAAGAAGTATCGCCACAGCCATCTGGCGCGCGTCCTTCGCGCCGGGCTGCAGGAGTTCCACTACGAGTCATCGCAGGAACTGCCTGACGATTTCGACATCGTCGAATCGGGCAAGCGCGCCATCGAGCGCGAAGCGCTGATGACGACCGCCGAAATGAAGAAGGGGCTCGGCAACCTCGCCACGATCTCGACGACCGCGCCGTTCATCGGGCTGTTCGGAACCGTCGTCGGCATCATCCACGCCTTCCAGGGAATGGCGCTCACCGGCTCGGGCGGACTCGGCGCCGTGTCGGCCGGTATCGCGGAAGCGCTCGCGACCACCGCGTTCGGCCTCTTCGTCGCAATTCCGGCGGTGTGGCTCTACAACTACTTCCTGAACAAGGTCGACCGCTTCCAGGTCGAGATGTCGAACTCCTCCTCACAGCTCATCGACTACTTCATCAAGAACGAAGCTCGCGCGCGCTCACGGGCGTAACGCGGCGGAGGTTGATTCATGGCATTCGGCGCCGGTGGCGGCAGTCCCGACGAAGTCAAAGGCGACATCAACGTCACGCCTCTCGTCGACGTCTGCCTCGTGCTGCTCATCATCTTCATGGTCGTCACGCCGATGCTGCAGTCGGGTGTCGACGTCCTTCTCCCCGAAGGTCCGCACGCGGAAAAGAAACCGGGGAAGGAAGGCGATCTGATCATCTCGATCAAACCCGACGGCACCGTGTTCGTCGGCCAGGACTGGATCCCCGATCGCGATCTGTCGAAGTACCTCAAAGCCGAGCATCAGAAGGACACCTCACGTGCCGTGATGCTCAAGGCCGACAAGCGGATCAATTTCGGGAAAGTGCGCGACGTGATGAAAGCGGCCAACGATGCCGAATTCACATCCGTCGCGATCATGACCCAGAACCAGCAGGCCGGCAGTCAGATGGCGCAGGGACGGATGTAGCCTCCGGGCAATAGGAGCGATTCATGGCATTTTCAGCGGGCGGGACCGGCGTCAAATCGGAGATCAACATCACTCCGCTCGTCGACGTCGTGCTCGTCCTTCTCATCATCTTCATGGTGGCGACGCCGATCCTGCAGATGGGACTCGACGTCGAAGTGCCGCCGAAAGTTGAAGTGACCACCGCGCAGCCGCAGAACAACGAGAATCAGCTGGTCGTCACGGTGAAATCGGACGGCATCTACCTCAACACCACGCGCCTCGCGACGCCGAAAGCGCTGCGCGACGCGCTCGCACCGCAGATGGTCAGCCGTCCGCCCGCCGAGCGCGTCGTCTTCATCAACGCCGAAGACAAAATCCCCTTCGATCGCGCCGTCGAAGCGATGGACGCCGCTCACGAAGCCGGCGCCACCAAAGTCGGATTTCTCACCGACGCCCCGAAATGACCCTCGCCGCGGGGACGTTCTCGTCCCCGCTCCCCTCCTGAGGAGGCGAATGAGGTCTGGTGGCCTCCGCGGTCTTCAAAACCGTTGTTTCGGCGCGGAAGCGTCGAAGGGTTGGTTCGATTCCGACGCGCCTCCGCCAATTTGAACCAGGCAAAATCGGTGCTGAGTGCAAAGTGCTGAGTGCTGAGTCACGCTCCGCGTCAGCCAGCTTTACTCAGCACTCAGCACTCAGCACTCAGCACCGGCGTCGTAGAATCCCTTGGTGTTCGCGCTTTTGTGCTTCTACGCCCTCGCCGCCGGCGCGATCACGGGGAGCTTTCTCAACGTCGTCATTCATCGCTATCCGCGCGAGGAGTCGATTGTTTTTCCGGCCAGTCACTGTCCGCACTGCCGGACTCCGATCAGGCCGTACGACAACATTCCGATCGTCAGCTGGCTCTGGCTGCGCGGGCGATGCCGCGCGTGTCGGGAGCCGATCGCGCTTCGTTATCCGCTCGTCGAGCTGGCAAATGCGCTCTTTTATCTCGCCGTCTTTCTGAATACCGGCATCTCCATCGCGTTTCTGCCGCTGGCCGCGATCGTCTCGATGACCATCGTGCTCATTTACATCGACGCCGACATTCAGATCCTTCCTGACGTCATCGACATCCCCGGCATCGCCATCGGTCTCGTCATCGGATGGATGTCGCTCGGCCTCGTCTATCCGAGGCTCATGCTCGCGCAGTCACTGGTCGACTCCGCGATCGGCGCGGCGGTCGGCGGCGGCATCCTGCTCGCCATCGGCCTCGCCTACAAACTCGTCCGCAAAGTCGACGGCATGGGACTCGGCGACGTGAAGATGCTGGCGATGATCGGCGCCGTCGTCGGATGGGAACCGCTGCTCGCCGTCCTGCTCGTGGCGTCGATCAGCGGCGCGATCGTCGGCGCATTCGTGGCGATGCGCAGCGAAGAAGGTTTCCGCGTCGCGCTCCCCTTCGGCGTCTTCCTCGGCTTCGGATTTTTGATCGTCCTCTTCCACGGCCCTACACTCTTCGAATGGTATCTGGCGCTCGTCCCGCGCTGACGAAGATCGGTTTCCGGCGCGACGTCAAACTTTTCCTCGCGCTGCTGATCGGATTTCTCATCGTCCTCATCCTCGCGCTGGTGACGCTGCTGCAGGTCAACGTCCGCCAAACCGAAGAGGCCGTGCTGACGCAGTGGCAGCTCGCTGCCGACGTCGCGGCCGATTCACTGCGTGACTCACTCGCGCACGAAACACTCGCCGCCGTCGATCTCGCTTCGATGCGAACGCGCTACTCGCTGACTGCCGTCGAAGTGCGCCGCCCGGGACGTCCGCCGCTCGTCAGCGGCTATCCCGGTCAACCGGCCGAACGAATCGCGCGGCGCGCCGGCGCGAACGAGATCGTCTTCTGGTTCGACGATGCGCCGCTGCGCACGCTGCGCCGCCGCTTCGCGCTCACCGCCGGCATCGTGCTGATCGCGTCGCTCGTCAGCACGCTGCTCATGCTCCAGTACCTGCCGAAGATCGTGAAGCCGATCGAAGAGCTGCTCGATCACGCGAAGGAGCTCGACGGCGGCGCGGCTGCGGGCGTCGACGAGACCACGTACCTCATCGACACCTTTCGCACGTCGATCGCCACGCTCAAAGAGCAGGAGTCGGAGCTGAAGCGGCTGCACGAGCGGGAGAAGATCCGCGCCGACGATCTCGAGCGCGTCACCGCCACGCTCACTCGCAATCTCACCTCCGGCTTCATCGCCATCGACACCGCGGGACGCGTCGTCGATCTCAACGCGGCCGCGCGCGAGATTCTGCGCGTGTCGAATGCGTCGCTGTCCGGCGTGCCGCTGCGCGACGCACTCGGCGCCGGCGCATTCACGGAAACGCTCGCCGCTTCATTCGAGGAACGGCAAACGCTCGCGCGACATGAAGTCTCCACGGGTGACGGGGCCGACGCGCGCATGATCGGACTCACCACCGTTCCACTCTTCAACGAATCGGAACAGTTCCTCGGCATGCTCGCGCTCTTCAGCGATCTGACGCCGGTGCGCCAGCTCGAGACGCGGCTGCGCGAAAGCCAGACGCTTGCGGAGCTCGGCGAGATCTCCGCCGGCATCGCGCACGAGTTCCGCAACTCGCTCTCGACGATCCTCGGCTATCTGAAACTCGCCCGTCGCGCGCCCGACAGCGCGGCGACGATCGACTCGATCGCGAAAGCGGAGAAGGAAGCCGGCGAGCTCGCCGAGGCTGTGAATGCATTGCTGGCGTTCGCGAGACCGTTGCAGCTCGATCGGCGGACCGTCGCGCTCACGCCGTTTCTCGATGAGCTGTCGAGCCGCATCGGAGTCGAGACCGGAGTTGCGATTCGCTGCGACGGCGATGACGTCACGATCGCCGGCGATGCCGCGCTCCTTGCGCGCGCGTTCGAGAATCTGATCCGCAACGCCGCTGAATCGGTTCGTGCGAAAGGAAGCGGCTCGGTCGACATTCGCGTCGCGGCGGAGCCGTCGACGCAGGTCACGATCTCCGACGACGGCACCGGCCTCGACAACGCCGACGTCCCGCGCCTGTTCCTTCCTTTCCAGTCGGATCGTCCCGGCGGTTACGGCCTCGGCCTGCCGCTGGCGCGCAAAATAGTGCTCCTGCATGGTGGCAGTATCGATCTCACGGGCGTCGTTGGCGGAGGGGCGACGGCGACCGTCACGCTTCCCGAATGAACGCAGACGACGGCATCACTGTTACTTTTTGTAACAGAAACACTTCGACTGACCAGAGTCGCAAACGCGCTGATTCGGCGTAACATACACGTGGTGAAGCACATGCGCGACATCGCGCTCCGTGGCACCTGCCCTGCTAAAGGAGGTCCTTCGAACATGCGAGCTCAGAGAAACAGCAGTCGTGGATATTCGCTCATCGAGCTGCTGACCGTCATGGCCATCATCGGCGTGCTCAGCCTCATCACCGTCCCGCAGTTCATCTCGTTTCAGCGGGCCGGAAAGATGAAGACGGCTCTGCGAAACCTCACGATGGACCTGCGCACGCTGCGGCAAAAGGCGATCACGCAGAACGTCTGGACGCGTGTCGTAATCGCTCCTGCAGCGACCGAGAGCACCTCGTCACGTACCTATACCTTCACGCAATCAGCCGATCGGGGCACGACGTGGACGGCGCTGCCGATGCGTGGCGGCTTCGGGGGAAGTACGACGAACGTGGTCGGCCAGGGATCAGGCAACGTCAAGGAACTGGAGAGGGCGGTTTTCTTCCAGACGATGACCGGCTATCAGAATGGCGTGATCATCTTCCAGCCGAACGGCACTGTCGGCACGTGGGACACAGGCACCAGCGCGTTTGTCACGGTAACGGGCACCGTCGTCCTGCGCACCCAGTGGAACGTCGCGAATAATCAGATCACCCTCACGATCGCGCCCTCGGGCCAGATCCATACAGCGGCAATACACGTGTGAGAAATGAGCGCATGAACGAAACAATCCGCAGCCGCTCCGCAGGCTACAACCTCGTCGAAGTCCTCATCGCCACCGCGATCATGGGCGTCGTCTCGCTGTCGATCTTCACGCTCTTCTTCATGGGACGGAGCAACGTCTACAGCGGCAAACAGATGACGCAGGCCGTGGCCCTCGGCACGCGTGTGATGGAAGACATCTCCGCGTACAACATGCAGAACATGTACGCGACCGCGTTCAACATCGCGGGGACCGACACCGGCGCCGACATCACCTACAACGGCGTGACTTACGTGAACTCGCAGATCCGCTCGACGGATGTGACGACGGTTCACTCGCCGGTACAGGCAAACATCGGCACCGAGAACGCCACGCCCGGGCTGCTGGCGCGCTGGCGGACGATGCTCGACGGAAACAAGAAGCTGACGAAAGCCGCGGTCACGCTGATTCTGCAGCCCGACCTCGACAGCGCCAGCCACGATCCCGATCAATTCGCAACGGCGCGAGTGCTTCGCGTCCGCGTTTTCGTAACCTGGAACGAAGCCGGGCGCCGCCGCTCCATCGAGATGATGACCCTCAAGACGTTCTGAGCGCCGCGCGCGGCCGCAGATCGGAGAATGAAGATGAGAAACGATACCCCGGCAACCTCGCGCAGACAGCGCGGATTCACACTGGCCGAAGTCACGGTCGCGACGGCGGTGCTCGTCGTGGTGATCGTCGGCGCGCTGATGCTCTACGATCGCGGCAACCGCGTCTTCAAGGAGTCGAACGAATCGGCGGAGATGCAGCAGAACGCGCGCATCGCGTACGACCGGATGGTCGCCGATCTCCGCATGTCCGGATTCGACTACATGCGCGGCGGCGCCATTCCGGCCGCCTCGGTGCCGACACCGTGGGTCGCCAACCGGCAATACGCGGCCGGCACCGTCGTCACTCCGGCGGTGCCGAACGGCAACATCTATCGCTGCATGTCGAACGGCACCAGCGGCGGCGTCGAGCCGGCGTGGCCGAGTGGCAGTACGACCGTCAACGACAACACCACCACCTGGGTAAAGTCCGGCGGCATTCCTTCACAGCAACCGGACGAACAGATCGAGTACATCAACTCCGCGGCGATCACTGTCCGCGCCAACTACGACTACTCCGCACAGCAAACCGGCGACGGCGATCACGGACGAGAGACGGCTCTCGAATCGACTCAGTTCCCGATCGTCACCACGGGCAATGACGAGATCGTCACCTATGCGCTCGTCTCGGCGAACGCGTCGGCGAACACGGGGTCGGTGCAGTTCTTCGCCGACGTCAACAGCAGCGGCGCTCCGACACGCCGCTCCTACGCGGGCGGCACGGCCGAACGTCAGATCACGATCCCCAACGTCGATCTGACCAACAACAACCCGCCTTACACGCTCAATCGATACACGCTCGCCAACGACGGCAGCGTGGTCACGACGGCGCTTGCGGAAAATATCCGCAGCCTCAACTTCTTCTATTACAGCGATACCGCCGGCCGCACGCCTCTCCTCGACAACAACGGCGCTTACACGCCGAACACGATTCTCGGTCTTGGCCAGTTCAATCCGAACACTGCCAATACGCCGATTCTGACGCGGCTCTATCGCGGACGCATCCGCTCGATCCGCGTCCGCCTCGTCGGCATGAACGAGTTCCCCAACGCCAGCTATCAGGACACTGACACCATCAACGGCATCGCCACCACCGATGCAACCGTGACCGGCACCGCCGCGGCTCCCGTCGTCGATACGGTCAGCGCGACATACGGCCCGAATGCGTGCGCGAACTGCACGATGAAAAATTACCGGAAGATGTCGATCGATACTCTGGTCGTTCCGCGAAACCTCGGGTTGCGCGGCATGATTCAGACGGAAGATCAGCCGCCGACGGCACCGACGATCACCTCGGTCTGCGTCGGCTTCTGCGGCGTCGCCGTCGTCACCTGGAACACCAACACCAATCAGCAAAACGCCAACTACGTCGTCACCTACGACACGAACGCGAACGGCAGTTTCTCCGGCTCGAGTGCCTCGACGATCGGCACCAGCATCTCCGTCGATCTGACGCAGCAGGATCGCTCGGCGACGTACAGCTTCCGCGTCCGTGCATACAACAGCGCCGGCAGCGCGCTCTCGAACGTCGTCACCGCGTCGATTCAGAACGGCACGGCGCCGGGACCGGCCACGAACATCGTGGCATCCGGCGGCAGCGGCTCGCCGGTCGCCGGAATGGCAGGAAAAGTACGGCTGACCTTCACGGCACCGTCGACGTATACCGGCACCGGCGCAAGCTGCACGCCGTCGGGCACGCCGCCGACGTCGCCGTTCATGCGCGAGATCAAAGGCTTCCGCATCTATCGGGGAACGTCCGCCGGATTTACCGCCGACGCTGCGTCGCAGATCGTCGACGAGAACGCAACCGGCGCCACCGCGCCGTCCAATGACGGCTACGGCAACTACACCTACGACGACAACACCGTCGCGAACTGCGGCAACTACTACTACCGCGTTCAGGCGGTCGAGTGGTGCGCGGCGGCGGCAGCCGAGAACATCGCCAACAATCTCGCGACGTCACTCGGCGCGATCACGCCGGCCAACGGCTCGAACGGGATCAACGGCGCGCCGTCGACCAGCGGCACTCCGCAGGTTCCGCCGAACGTCGCCATCGATGCTCTGAACAGCTCGTGCAACGTCAGCCTGAACACGTGCGGCATTCGCGTCACGTGGTCCAAGGTCACACAGGATACGAACAACAATCCGGTCACCGTCGGAAGCTATGAAGTCGAGCGCGAGCAGTGGCTGCCCGGCGGCCCGACACCTGTTACGACGACGACCGTCACCGTCTCCAGCCCTCCATCCGGCTCAACTGTCACCTACGACGACACCACGGCACAGGAACACGCCGTTTCGAGCGTCAAGTACTACTACAAGTATCGCGTCCGGGCTTTGCAGGTTTCGCCGTGTGCGCCGAGCGGCTGGTCCGCGCAGGTGCAGTACCCGCCGCCGTGTACTTTCAGCGGCTCCGTCATCGTGCAGGCTGGTGCCACGACCGGTGATGGACTCACGGCCGGCACGGCGTGGTCGATGAACGCCGGCGACACCTTCCAGGTGACGCCTCCGGGCGGACAGTCGTTCACGCAGGTGACGATGGACATCTTCAACGGCAACACGGCCGTCGCCAGCTACAACACGACGAGCTCGCCCGCGATGTTCTCGTGGCAGGATCAGACGCCGGGCACCACGTACCGGGTTCTGTTCACGATGACCAACAACGCTGCGCCGCCGTGCACGCAGCAGCTGACGCGTTACGTCATTCAGGAAACGCCGCCGGGCTGCACGCTGAGCACATTCGGCGCGCCGACCAACGACGCCACCGTGCTGACGCTCGCCCCGACTCCGGCCTACACGCTGAAGCTCAAGCTCGTGAACTCGGCCAGCGAAGCGCTGAATCTGAGCTCGATCGACTTCGCGTGGACGCAGCCGTCGCGCATCGCATGGGACCGCATCACCTTCCCGAGCGGTGCCTTCGTCACGCTGACCGGAGCTTCTACGCCGGCGTCGTTCACCCAAACGCTCAATCCGCGGCCGGTCACGCTCGCGGCCTCTGACGTCATCGTGCCTGCGAACTCCACGGTCACACTGACGCTGAATTTCTCGAAGACCAACGGCAACCCGTCGATGACGGCGAACACCATCTCCAACGTTTGCGTGAAGTACACGCGCGCATCGGTCATTGGACAGACGTTCATCTGCCGCATCGTGCCGGGCGCAGGCGCCGGTAATCCGTTTACATCGTGCAACTGAGGAGTAGCGACATGCGTCGTGCAAAACGAGTTCTGCTATCGATCCCGCGAAAGTTCGAGCGGGGGTCCGCGCTGCTGGTGACGCTGATGGTTCTCGTCGGCATGTCGCTGCTCGGCCTCGGATTCGTCGCGCTCTCGGAGACCGAAAGTGCGATCTCCGTGAACGAGCGGAACCACGCGCAGACCGTGGCGCTCGCCGAGGCGGGTGCACGGGAAGTCGTGCAGTGGTTTCAGAATCCGACGGCTTTCGGTCCGTCCGGCCTGAATCTCATGCCCGGAAACAGCACGATCGTGAAGACGCAGCGAGCAACCGGCAGCTACACCGGCTACTACCGTCCGATCTCGAGCGATCTTCTGTTCGATCTTCCTTTCGGTCCGGCCTCGGACGACCTCTTCCTCGGCACCGAATTGTCCGCGGACGTCAAGGTCACTCGTGCGCTCCCTGCGAATGCGGCATATCTCGACAACCTCAACAACACATTGCTCGGACCGGCGCCGGCGGGTGAGGCGCGGTCGGCCGGAGAGATCACCGAGATTGACGTCTATGCGCCGCCGATCATCGGCGGCAACCTCGTCGGCACTGCGCCGAATCAGTTCTGGAGCGGCGGCACGCGCTACGGCGTCGCCACAATCGCAGTGCGCGTCGACAAGTTCAACAAAGCCGGCGCCGGCCGTGTCTCGATCGCGAATACGACGTGCCGCATCGTCGTCTCACAGTTCCCGCTGCCGGTGCCCGCCGGTCCGCTGCAGTCGCAGACCGCACTCGCCACCAACGGTAATTTCAACGTGCACTGGGGTCTGGTCAGCTCGCAGACAACGCTCGATCTGAAAAAGGATTACGTCACCCTGCCGTGGGTCAACGCATACGAGCGCCTTCACTACGAGCGTGGATGGGATTCCTCGGTCGAGTGGGCCGCGACCACCGCCTATCGCCTCGGCGACATCATCCGTCCGACCGCGGCAACGCTCGCTGCGAACGCCCCGCTTCGCTTTCACGAATATACCGTCACCACCGCCGGCACGACCGCAGCGACCGAGCCTCCGTCAGCAGGCGTCGGAGCGTGGCCGACCAGCGCGGCTGCAACCGTCACCAGCGGTACCGTCGTCATGCGCGAGCGTGCGCCATCCGCCTACCCGCTCACCACCGGTGGAGGTCGCGACGACTCGAATACTCCGTGGCTCAACTTCCTCAACAGCGGTCTGACGATCGAAGACCCGTGGTTCCAGGCGCGCTCCGCAGGAACGATCCTTGGTGATGCGGCCGGACCTCAGCCTTACCCGTTCCCATACAACGCCCCCGGCACCTATACCAAAACGCATCACTTCCAGAACCAGAGCTTCGATCAATATTCGGCGTATCGCCGCCTGATCTTCCCGGACGTCAATTACGACGTATGGAAAGCGGCGGCGCAGGCGGCAAACGGCCAGGGTGAAGTTCACTATCTCTACCCGGAAAACGGTACCGGTCCGAATTTCACCGACGGCATCACCACGCAAAGCTTCATCGCGTGGACGAATCGCGGCGGCGGCTTCTACTTCTTCGACACGCTGAATCAGCAGAATCCGCAGAATGGCGGACCGGGTGATATCTCGCTGCAGATCAGTCCCAGCGGTGGCGGCCCACAGCCGATTCGCGGCTTCGTTTACGTCAACGCCAGCCTCGGCACCAAAGGTCTCGGCGGCGTAACCGGAAACTTCAATCAGCCGGGCGAGCCGTATGAAGACATCGGCTACCGGCGCGTCGCGCAGCAGGCGGGCGTCAACACCAACGTCGGCGCATTCGAGACCGACGCCGCGGGACAGCCGGTCATTGAAGGCGCATACAACAAGCAGTGGGATTTCGAAGATCTGCCGTGGAGCAACAGCGGCTCGTCGACCGGCGCCGGCACGCCGAACCAATACTTCGACGTTTGCATCGTGCAGCGCACGGTCACCAATCCGAACGGCGGCGGCGCGTATGCCGGCTGGTTCGTCGCGCCGTACTATCCGGGCTGTCTGCCGGGCAACAATCAGCAGCTCGGTACGTGCAATTGTTCCGAGCCGCACGAGCCGTACGTCAACGTCATTTACGACGGCAACAGCACACTGGGTTTGCCGATCGGATTCCAGAACCCGGCGTCGCAAACGCGCGTGGCGAAGCAGCTCGTGCCGCCCGACGGACCCCGAACCAGTCCGCGCGTCAGCTGCAGCGCGTCGTATGCGACGTCGTCAACTACACAGTGCACTTCGAACGGATACGATCGCGAAGGCGCGCTCGTGAACCTCACGGTCGCTGTCGATGGAGTGCTGTACATCGAGAACGAATTCGACTCGACCGGTAACGCCGAGTACTACGGCTCGGTCCTCGTCGGACAGGGCGGCGTCAACGCGAAAGGTACGCCGACCATCTGGTATGACGAAGCGCTGCAACGCGGCGACTGGCGTCCACCCGGAATCCCGCGTGTGCTCGTGACATCAGTCGAGACCGACCAGTAAGAAACAGAGCCGCGGCGATCCCGCGGCTCTGTTGTTTTGGACCGTTCGATCCCGCGACGCCTGTCCAGTCGCCGGACACCCGCCTTCGGCTGACGTATCGCGCAAGAGCATGATGCCGAATGCGTTAGCTGCGTTGACGCAATGGCGCAAGGCTTGAGATGTAGTGGTGTAGTCGCAACAGTTATCGACTACGGAGACACAACCATTGGTATCCCGCCTGCTGCTCGTGGAAGACAACCTGATGGCAGCCGAGGCCGTCAGATCGGCCCTGGTGGATCATGGCTTCAGCGTTCAGGTGATCAACGTGGGACGCCAGGCGATCGGCAGCCTGATCCAGCGTCCGGCTGATGTCGTCGTGATCGACCTCACGCTCCCGGACGTCGACGGCTGCGCATTAGCCCAAATGATTCGCAGGGACTGGCCGGATCTGCCAATCATCTTGACCAGCGGCTACGATCAGCCTGTACGGCTCGATACATTTCTGACGAATCGTCAAACGGCATTCATCCAGAAGCCATACGACATCGCGTCGCTCATCTCGACGATTGAGGCGCAGATGTCTCCCGACGCTTAAACGCGAACCCTGCCGCTCCGCTCCTGCTGGCCCGCCAGCTAAATCCCGGGCCACATCCACATGAAGACAGCTCCGGTCGCGAGGCCATAGAGGATGCCGTCAAACGTTCCCTTTAACGCCGTTGACCATTTCCGGTGATACCAGATCGAGAGAGGCCAGGCGCCAAATCCGTATGAGCAGGCGGTGATAATCGCCGAGAAGTGAAAAACCGCGCGGGGGTTGCCGCCGGGAGGCACGATCGAGCCGGTCACCCACCCGGCAATCGCCGAGATGAGCAGGGTGAAGAGAAACCAGGTGCCCAGGTATTTGCCCATGTTCATCTTCCCCGGGTCCATGACCGTCATGTGGAAGGACGGTCCGCGCTCGAAATTCGCGATGAAATCCGGGTTCTTCCCGCCACCGGGCAGGCGCGGATTCGGCACCGCATAATCATCGGGGGCGAGTTTCAATGATTGAATTGCGGCCATCGCGGCATCGTCATTCGGCACGTTGCCGTAGTCGCTCTTGTGCCATGGCATAGCCATATGAACGATCATTGAGACGATGAACACGGCCACCGACGCCAGCACGACAGGCAACAGCAACGATATGAACGGTGTCATTACAAGCCTCCTATTGTGGTTTGGGAAACGGGATATTCCAACTCCGCTACCTACTCGCTAACCTGCAACCGCTTCGGTTCCCGCGCCACATACTCATCGAACTCCCGCCGCGCGGCGCCGGCCAGCGCGTCGTGCGTCTGCTCGTAACAGCGTGCACGGCGCTGCAGGTATGCGTACTGCCACGGGATGTTCGGCTCGTATGAATGCAGCAGCTCTGCTTCGCGCGCACTGCACGCGCCGCCGGACGCCTGCTGAATCAGCGTCACGAGTGCCGACTTACGCAGCTCTTCGAACATCTCCACGGCGAACGGCTGCGAGAGTCCATCGATGATCGGCGCCGACGCCTGGGCGAATCGCCGATCGCTGGCGATCTCGATCGTGAACATCAGCGAGCGACGCATGACGATCGGCAGCGGCCAGGGATTGGTCCGGTATGCGACGAATGCGCGCTGCAACGCGGCCGCCGCTTCCGCCGTTTTTCCCTGACGCCACAATAAACGTCCGCGCAAAAGATCGGCTTCGATCGGCGCGAAGTTCTGCAGGCGATCGATCAACAGCAGCGCATTCGGATCGCCGCGCTCCGCCAGCGCCTCGGCCAGCGACAGCGCTTCCAGCGGACTCTCCACCGTGTTGTTGAGACTTTGCCAGATCGTCCAGACATCGGCGTACGCCCCTTCGACGTACCGCGCCTGCGCGACCGCGCGCGTGCGATACGGATCGGGAACCAGCGGATCGACTTCGGGAACGGCATCGTGCGGAATGCCGATCGACTGCCGGCGGCTGATCACGATCGGCTCGCCGCCGGTACCACGAACTGACGGCGGAACATCGTCCGACGCGGCGCGCGCGAAGTTGCGCAACTCGGAAAGACGGAACGTATCGGTCACGCCGAGTGTCCGCGCGAATGCGTATTCGACCAGCGTCCGATCGTCGGTGTTTCGCCGCGCGCCGCCGCCGAGAATGCGCGCGGTCGAATTGCCGCAAACGTAATGCGCAATCACGGCCGCCGCGTCGTCGGCCCACCACACATTCCGCAGCGCGCTGCGCACCGGCTCGACGCGCATTCGTGCGCTGATCGTGGCGGCGTCGTATGCGATCGGCGCCATCGCGCCGACAAGTAGCAGGTCGCCGCTTTGCGACTGCCACGTTTCGACGTGCGTGAAGACGCCACCGATCGTTCCGTAAATCGTCTTGATCGTCTGCGCGTCGACTTCATACGCCTGCAGGAACTGGATGAAGAGACCGCCGTCATTCAGCCGCGAGCGGCACGCTTCATAGAACTCGGTCGTAAAGAGACTGGCGATTCCCGCACGATACGGATTCGAAGGCTCGGCCGAGATGATGTCGTAACGATCGCCGCGCGACAGCAGGAATTCGCGGCCGTCGCCGATCGCAATGTGCGCCTTCGGGTTGTGCAGCACGTCGCGGTTCACCGGCGTGCACATCTTCGCGACCTGGATGATCGACGGCTCGATCTCCACCACGTCGACGCGCTCGATCGTCGGCAGCGACGCCAGCCATCCAGCCGTCGTTCCGGTCCCGAGTCCAATGACTGCCGCGCGTCGCGGATGCGGATGCAGCAGCGCCGCGAGCACGCCGCCCATCACCTGCGTACCGGCGTCGAAGCGCGCATGTCCGTCGCCTTTGCCGTTGACGATGAAGGCGTAACCGTCTTCGTTCGACACGGAAACGCTGCTCTCCGTTCCTTCCGCTTCCCACACCGTTGTTCTGCGACGCGAATGTTCGAGATCGCGCAGCCGGTTCGGCGTCGAGCTCGTTTGATTCACGCGTCCCGCGCCGATCGGCGTGTGACGCCAGAACGCGGTCGGTCCGGTTGCGAACAGCATCGCCACCGCGCCGGCCCCGGCCGCAATCGCGAGTAGTCGCGCGAAGCCATTGCCCGTTCCCTGGAACGCAGCGACGAGCGCGAGAAACACGAGCGATCCGATGACGACACGCCACGTACCCGGCGCGGTCAGCAGCGGCAGGATTCCGAAGCCGCCGGCGAGCGAGCCGACGATCGCGCCGGCCGTGTTCCATGCGTACGCGACGCCGACGTGGCGTCCGACCTGCTCGCGTCCCGAACCGAGCAATGAGATGAGCAGCGGAAACTGCACGCCGGAAACGAAGGCGGTCGGGAAGACGACCAGCATCGTGATCGCCGTCCAGCCGATGAGGTGACCGCTGAATCCAGCCTGTCCGAGTGGACGGAGCAGCAGCGCGAGCATCGCCACGCGATCGCCGAGCGCGAACGGAATGGCGAGACAGAGCGCTTCCGCCGCGCAGCACAACGCGAACGCCGCGGCGCTCGCGCGCGTGCGGCGGAACGCGGCGTACGCGAGACTGCCGCCGCCGATGCCGAGGAGCGCAACCGCGAGGATGAGGCCGAAGGTGAATGTCGTCCCGCCGAGGAGCGGAGTGAGCATCCGATACCAGACGAGCTCCATCAGCAGGAACGCGAAACCGGCGACCGCGGCCGCGGCATAAACGAAACGCGGCGCGGCGATGGGCGGCGCGACAACTTCATCGTGCGCGCTTTCGACGACCTCGATCTCGTCGGCGACCCGCTTTGCTTTCGCGCCGCGTTTCGCGCGGCGCAGCGAGTTCGAGATCATCATCGCGCCGAGACCGACCAGCGCGTTGACGAGCGCTGCGGCCCACAGCGTGGCGCGATTGCCGAAATGTTCGAGCAGATAGAACGTCGAGAAGAGCGCGCCCGCGACCGCACCGCAGGTGTTGATCGCGTAGATCGTCGCCAGTGCGCGGCGTCCGCTGTCGCCGGCCGATTCGACGGAACGCGATGCAGCCGGGAGCGTGCCGCCCATCAGAAACGTCGGAACGCCGAGCGTGATGATCGACAGCAGCAGCCGGACGATCGTCGCCAGCAGCGGACCCATGCTGAACGAGCCGCCCATGAAGAGATAGAGCGCGCGAACGGCGGCGAAAACGAGCGGCGTGATCGCCGCGAACGTGGCGACACCGAGCTCGAGGAATCCGTAGAGGGCGAGCGGATTGCGACTCTCGTCCACGCGACGCCCGATCACGACCCCGCCAATGCCGAGGCCGCCGAGGAAGACAGCGAGGACCGCGGCGGACGCGAGCGTGGAGGCGCCAAAGATCAATCGGAATTGCCGCAGCCACACCGTCTGATAGACGAGGGCCGACATTCCCGAGCCAAAGAGGAGAAGGGCAACCTTCGAAACGTGCCGATTCATAAGGAGCAGCGATGATAGCGCCCCGTCGAACGCGACGGCCCGGATTGCATCCGCCGCGAAGCCGCCCACCGACGCTTGCGAACCAACGCAGCGGCCCGTGGCCGCCGGAATCGAATTTCCACACCTCCGGTTGTAGGATGCTCGCTTCGCCGGCATCCGTCCTGCGAGTGCCCCCTGGAGACGAAATCGGAACGTTTGTCGGAGTCGCCCGTCAGAGAGGCGTGGCGAACAGGAATCGCAATGCCTGAATTCATCATCCGCGTGGGAACGCCTGACGGCGAGATCGTCGAACGCCATGTTCAGGCGGCGACTTCACGCGTGGCTGAAGAAGAATTGCGCCGCCAGGGACTGCACGTCTTCGAGACGAAGCGCGGCGCGATGTCGCTGCGCGATTTCATCCCGCGCAGCCGCAAAGTCGTCACCACCGAGCGCTTTCTCCTCTTCAATCAGGAACTGCTCGCGCTCGTGCGCGCCGGCCTGCCGATTCTGCAGTCGTTCGACATCATGCTCGAGCGCCAGAAAGACGTGAACTTCAAGGAAGTGCTCACCGACCTCCGCGATCAGCTGAAGAACGGCATCGCGCTCAGCGACGCATTCGCGTCGTACGGCGACGCCTTCCCTCCGATCTACTCGACCTCACTCCGCGCGGGCGAGCGCTCCGGCGATCTCGAAGGCGTGCTGAAGCGCTTTCTCCGCTATCAGAAGATCATCGTCAATCTGCGCAAGCGCGTCGTCAGCGCGCTCATCTATCCGGTCATCCTCATCGTCATGTCGGTGGCGATGATCTTCATCATGATCACGAAGGTCATCCCGAAGTTCGCCGACTTCTTCGCCGGCTTCGACAAACAGCTGCCGCCGTTCACCCGATTCATGATCTGGTTCGCGACGACGCTCAACCACAACATCCTGATCGTCCTCGGCGTCGGCATCGTCAGCTTCATCGCCTTCAACCGCTGGATCGCCTCCACCGGCCGCATTGCGTGGGACAAATTCAAGTTGAAGATCCCGCTGGCGGGAGGTGTGCTGCACCGTTTCGCCATCATGCAGTTCACGCAGTCGCTCGGCACGCTGCTCGGCGGCGGAACGCCGATGGTGCCGGCCATCGAGATCGCCTCGCAGTCGGTCACCAACCAGCTCGTCTCGCAGCGAATCTTCGGGATCGTGCAGAACGTTCGTGAAGGTGAGCCGCTGTGGCGCTCGCTTGAAGAGACCGGCGTCATGTCCGACCTCGCCGTCGAGATGATCAAGGTCGGCGAGGCCACCGGCGGACTCACGGAAATGCTGGGAAATGTCAGCGAGTTCTACGACGAAGAAATCGAAGCAAGACTGCAGCGCATCGTGGCGTCGATCGAGCCGCTCATCCTGGTATTGATGGGCGTCGTGATCGGCGTCCTCCTCTACGCGTTTTACCTCCCGCTCTTCGAGCTGTCCGGCGCGGGTTCCGGTTAGTAGCAGACAAAACTATGGCCACCGATCCACGCACTCTCTACAAAAACGCCGACCTCGGCGGCGATACCACGCGCGCGCAGCGTCTCGCCGAAGAGTACGGGTTCGACTTTGTCGACCTCGACCATTTCCAGGTCGATCACGAGCTCTTCCGCAACATCCCGCTCGAGCTGATGATCCGCTATCAGTTCCTGCCGGAGAAGCGTGAGAACGGCCACATCTCCGTCGTCGTCGGCGATCCGACCGACGTGCTGAAGCTCGACGAGCTCGAGCTCCTCCTCGGCGCGCCGCTCAAAGTGCGCGTGGCCGCACCGGCGGCCATCCGCGAAAAACTGCAGAAGTCCGAATCGACGCAGCGCGTCCTCGACGAAGCGACGGAAGGCTTCCGCATGCAGCTCGTCGGTGAAGACGAGGACGGCGAGGAGACGCTGACGATCGATTCGATCACGGCGCAGGAATCGTCGCCGATCATCAAGCTCGTCGACTCCATCGTCTTCAACGCCATCCAGCGCCGCGCCTCCGACATTCACATCGAAACGCGCGACAACGAAGTCGTCGTCAAGTACCGCATCGACGGCGTGCTGTACGAAGCGCTCGAACCGATCGACAAGCGCCATCACTCCACGATCATCAGCCGTATCAAGGTCATGTCCGAGCTCGACATCGCCGAGAAGCGCGTCCCGCAGGACGGCCGCTTCAAGCTGCGCATCACCGGCCGCACGATCGACTTCCGCGTCTCGATCGTGCCGACCGCGCACGGCGAAGACTCCGTCATCCGTATCCTCGACAAGGAATCGATGTCGTCGGAGTTCAAGAACCTTCGCCTCGACATCCTCGGCTTCGACGACGAGATGCTGGCGCGCTTCCGCAAGTTCATCAAAGAGCCGTACGGCATGGTGCTCGTTACCGGCCCAACCGGCTCCGGCAAGACGACGACGCTCTATGCGTCGCTGTCGGAGATTCAGTCGCCCGACGACAAGATCATCACCATCGAAGACCCGGTCGAATATCAGCTGCGCGGCATCACGCAGATCCCGGTCAATGAAAAGAAGGGACTGACGTTCGCGCGCGGACTCCGCGCCATCCTCCGTCACGACCCCGACAAGATCATGGTCGGTGAAATCCGTGACGAAGAGACCGCGCAGATCGCCGTGCAGTCGGCGCTCACCGGTCACCTCGTGTTCACGACCGTTCACGCCAACAACGTCGTCGACGTTCTCGGCCGCTTCCTGAACATGAAGGTCGATCTCTACAACTTCGTGTCGGCGCTCAACTGCGTGCTCGCACAGCGCCTCGTGCGCCGCATCTGCGATCACTGCCGGCACGAAGTGACGTATCCGGAATCGCTCATTACCGAATCGGGACTCATTCCCGCCGATTACCGCGGCAAAACGTTCTGGGAAGGTGCCGGCTGTCTCGAATGCAACGGCACCGGATTCCACGGACGTCTGGCCATCTCCGAGCTTCTCGACCTCTCCGACCGGATTCGCGGCATGATTCTCGATCGCCGCCCGGCCGCGGAGATCAAGCGCGCGGCGAAGGAAGAAGGAATGATGTTTCTCCGCGAGTCGGCCGTACGGAAAGTGGTGGAGGGGAAGACGACTTTGCGCGAGATCAACAAGGTCACCTTCGTCGAATAAATGGCAAGATCGTTTCCACCGGACGTCCTCGTCCTCGACTCCGACTCGCTGGTGCACGCGCGCCTCGCGCGCGGCAAAAAAGATCCGCAGATCATCCAGGCGAAAAGCTACCGCGTCGCCGACGACGTCTTCACTTCCGCGGTCGTCACGCCGGAGCTGACCAATGAATCGTCGCTCGCCGAAACACTGCGCCGTTTGAAGATGGAGACAGGCCGCTGGGATCGCGCGTCGCTCCTGCTTCCCGACGCCTGGTTCCGCATCAACATCCTCGACCTGCCGACGCTCCCGGAGCGCAGCAGCGAAGCGATGGAGGTCGTGCGCTGGAGCCTGAAGCGCTCGCTGCCGCTCGATCCCTCGACGCTGCGCGTCGCGTATGAAGTGCTCTCGCGCGACGACAACAGCGTGAAGATTCTCGTCGTCAGCGCCGTCGATGCAACGCTCGCCGCGCTGGAGCGCATCTTCGCCGCGGCCGGCATCGACATCGTCCTCATCGAACCGGCGGGACTCAACATCTGGAACGCCATCGCCATCCGCGAAGCGGCGACGACGAAAGACCGCCTCTTCTTCTATCTGCGCGAGCGCGATTTCACCACCGCCGTCTTCCGCGGCACGCAGCCGCTCTTCATTCGCTCGCGCAATCTCAGCGGCGAGCGGACCATTCAACAGGAGATCCGACTCTCCGCCAGTTATCTCCGCGACACGCTGCAGAGCGAGTCGATCGAGAACTGCTACGTCGCCGGCAATCACATCGACGGCGAGATCACGTCGGCGATCGCGGCGGAGTTCCAGGCGCCGGTCCGGACGATCGATCTTCGCAACGTCGTGGAGCGCACTCCGGCCGACGTCTCCGGCTTCGAAGCGGAGCTGACGGCCTGCACAGGAGTATTCACCGGGTGAAACCGATCCATCTGAATCTGGCGGCGCGTCCGTATCGCGATACGCGACCGTTTACCATCGTGGTGGTCCTCGCGGCGACGATCATCGCCGCGATGACGTACTTGAACGCGGTGACGTTCCTTCGCTATCGCTACGAGACGCGAACGACCACCGCAAAGATCGCCGCGACGCAGGCGCAGACGCAGCAGGAAGAGCAGCGCGCCGCGCGCGCCAATGACCGCCTGAAGCGGATCGACGTCGCGCTCCTCGCCGAGCAGACGCAGTTCGCGAACGCGCAGCTCGCCGAGCGCGCATTCTCGTGGAGCGAGCTCCTCGATCGCCTCGAGCACGTCCTGCCGGGCGACGTCCGCATCGGCGGCGTCGCGCCGCAGTTCGGCAAGAACGGACTCATTCACCTCAACCTGCTCTGCGAAACGAAGACGGGCCAGGGGATGGTGAATACGATCAATCGCTTCAACGCCGATTCGCACTTCTCACACGCCTTCCCGACGACCGAATCACATGCCGCCGACGGATGGAAGTTCGCCGTCGGCGTCGACTACAAGCCGTCGATGGCGCGGGCGGTGCCGGAATGATCTGGAAAGAGCATCGTCTCCTCCTCGGCGTCCTCGTCGTCCTCTTCGCGGCGAACGTCTTCTTCTTTTTCACGTATCGCGTGCAGTACGAGAGCCGCCTTCAGGATGCGGCGCAGCGGCTGCATGACGCAGAGGATGGACTGGCGAAAGCACGCGGCACGAGAGTGAGTGCGGAGCAGCAGCTGACCAGCTATTTCAAAGTGCAGCACGAGCTCGACAAGCTCTATAACGAACGCTGGTCGACGCAGACCGAGCGGCTGACGTCGCTGATCCTCGAGGTCAAGCGCCTCAACGCCGCGACGAAGATGGAGCCGGTCTCGTACACCTTCAGTGAAGGCGGCGCGACGTCCGGTTCGTCGGACAACCGTCAGCGTCCCGGCTCCGTCGGAACGTCGACGGTCGGCATCACCTTCACCGTGCAGGGCGACTACCAGCAGGTGCGGCGTCTGATCAACCTCCTCGAGCTGTCGGAACAGTTCGTGATCATCGACTCGATCGAGCTCGCAGGCTCGGCCACCGATCCGAAGCTGACGCTCAATCTCAGGCTGAAGACGTTGTTCCGCGATCCGACCGGTACGCCGGCGGCGGCCGCGGGCTGAGAGAATTGATGGACTGGAAGAACTGGAAAACCTGGGCCGCGATCGGTCTCGTGCTCGTGGCAGCGTTCGCGATCTACACCGTCGCGGCGCCGAACGACGCGCCCGCCGTCTCCCCTTCGCCGCGCGCCACCGCCGGCGGTCTGCGCAATCCGCGAGCGACCAGCGCACCGGGCGTCGGCATTCTGCACACCGAATGGCTCGATGCGCAAAGCGGCTCGTATCGCAGCGAGCGCAATCTCTTCACCTACGTGGAGCCGCCTCCGCCTCCACCACCGCCGCCACCGAAGCCGCCCCCGCCGCCGCCCGACAAAGACAAAGACGGCGTGCCCGATTTCCGCGACAACTGCCCCGACCAGCCGAATCCCGATCAGACCGATCTCGATCGCAACGGCATCGGTGACGTGTGTCAGATGACGCCCGTCATTCCCCCGCCGCCACCACCGCCGCAGCCACCGCAGTTCGCATACAAATACATCGGCACGTTCGGCAATCCCGCCAATCCGCTGGCGACCTTCTCGAACAACGGCGAGATCATCAACGTGCGCGTCGGCGAGACATTCGGCGACGGCAAGTTCATTCTTCGCTCCATCGGCATCGAGTCGGCGGAGATCGGCTTCACCGGATTCCCACCTGACGTTCGCAGCCGCATCCCGATCGGTCAATGATCGCGGTGACGTTTCCGAACGCCGGGCGTCACAGCAATTGACGACAACAGGAAAAACAATGAATCGACTGAAAACTGCAGCCGCAGCCCTCACGCTCATGATCGCCGTCGGATCTTGCGCGAGCTACGACGCGTACCAGAAAGCGAAAGCCGCCGAGACCGAGAAGAACTGGGACGTCGCCGTCCAACAGTACGAGCGCGGCCTCGAGCTCAATCCCGGCAGCATCCAGCTCCGCATGGCCGTCCAGCACGCGAAGCTCGAAGCGTCACGCGAGCATTTCGAAAAAGGCAAGACGCTGCGCGCCGCCGCCGCCAACGCCACCGGCGCCGAGCAGTATCGCCTCGCACAGCTCGCCGGCACGGAGCTCGAGCTGACCGTGAAGCTCGACTCGACCAACCAGTACGCCGCGGCCGAGCTCGGGAAAGTCGTGGCGATCCTGCAGGAAGCATCGCGCACCGCCGACGCCAACACCATCGACGCGATGAAGAAGCGGGCGAAAAAGAACGTGAGCAAGGCGCAGCCGCCGCAGCTCAACCCCGCATCCGATCAGCCGATCTCCCTCTCGTTCCCGCGCGAGACGTCAGTCAAGGAAATCTACCGGGCGCTCGGCAACGCCTTCGGCATCAACATCCTCTTCGATCAGGCCGTGAAGGATGACCGCATCGCCATCGAGCTCCGCGACGTCACCGCGCAGGAAGCACTCGAGCGCGTCATGCAGGCCGCCAATCACTTCTACAAAGCGCTCGACGACAAGACCATCATCGTCATCCCCGACAACCCGCAGGCGCGCCGCGACTACGAAGATCTCGTCATCCAGACGTTCTATCTTTCCAACGGCGACGCCGAGCAGGTCACCAACGTCGTCCGGACGATGATCGAAGCGCGCAACGTCTTTCCGCTCAAAGCGCTCAACGCCATCACCATCCGCGACACCGCCGACAAAGTCCGCATCGCCGAAAAGATCATCGAAGCGAACGACAAAGCGAAAGCGGAAGTCGTCGTCGACGTCGAGCTGATGCAGATCGACGTCACCAAAGCGCGCACGCTCGGCACGCTCCTCGTCGACAGCGCCGGCAATCCGGCAAACTCGATCGGTATGTCGCTGCTGCCGAACGTCGGCACCGTCGACGGCAAACCGGTCAATCTGCCGATCGATCTCTCGTTCCTCAAGAACATCGGTTCGAGCAACTTCAGCTTCACCGTGCCGAACGGCATCATCGCCAACCTGATCAAGACTTCGACGAACGGCCAGCTGCTCGCGAACCCCGAGCTCCGCATCTCCGAAGGTGAGAAAGCGACGCTGCACATCGGTCAGCGCATTCCGGTGCCGGTGTCGACGTTCAACTCGCTCTCGACCACGACCGCGAACGGCTCATTCGCGCCGGTCACCTCGTATCAATACCAGGACGTCGGCATCAAGCTGTCGATGGAACCGCGCGTTCACCACAACCGCGAAGTGACGCTGAAGCTGACGATCGAAGTCTCGAACCTCGCCGGCAACGCGCCGGGATCGAATCCACCGCAGCCGATCATCGGCACGCGCACCATCGAATCGACGATCCGCCTGAAAGACGGTGAGACGAACTTCCTGGCCGGACTCATTCAGCGCAACGACACCGCCGACAGCACCAAAATCCCGTTCCTCGGCGACATCCCGATCCTCGGCCGCCTCTTCACCAACGACGCACGTACGCACACCGCCACCGACCTCGTGCTGACCATGACGCCGCACATCGTCCGCATCCCCGACATCACCGACGACGACGTCGCGCCGATGTGGGTCGGAACGAGCAACAACCTTTCGTTCCGCGGCGTCTCGCCGCGCATTGAATCGCAGGCCGGCGCCGATCCGTTCACCGTTCGTCCGACCGGCGCTCCGAACCTTCCGCTCGCCGACGGCGAACCGGGCAACTACATCCAGCCCGCGCCCGCGGTCGCGCCGGCGACCGTCATTCCCGGCGGCGCGCCGAACGACGTCTTCAAACCGCAGCAGCCGCAACCGCAACCGCAGATCAATCAGCCCGAGCCACAGGTTCGCAATCAGAGCAGCAGCACGACGAGCATGGCCTCAGCTAGCGCCGCGCTCGTCTCCAACACCATCGACTCCGCCGCCGCGCAGGGACTCTCACCGCGTATCGGACCGCAGCCGGTCAATCTCTCCATCAAGCCGGGTGAAGAGAAACTGTGGAGCGTCGTCGGGATGGATCTCGACGGACTCACCGCCACGCAACTCCTGATGCATTTCGATCCGCGCGCACTCGACGTCATCGGCGTCTCCGTCGGCAACGCAATGTTCGTCGATCCGAAAACGCCGCCGGTCGTGACCATCAACCGCGACGCCGGCACGATCAAGGTCACCTCCAGCGACGGCCAGCCGCTTCGCTTCACCGGCGGCGGCGACGTCCTGGTGCTGCGCGTGCACGGCGGACTTTCCGGCGAAACGTTCCTCGTGATGGAGAACCCGAACCTCAAAGGGACCAACGGCCGCGATGTGATGTCTTCCGTCTCCGGAGGACGGGCCAAAGTCGACTACTGACCATGATGCGCGTGCGCAAAAGCAGCAGCGGATTCACGATCGCGGAGCTCATTACCGTCTGCGCGATCATCGCCATCCTTGCCGCGGTGGCGATGCCGGTGGCGAGCTTCGGCTTTCGCCGCCAGCGTGAGATCGAGCTGCGCGAGCGCCTTCGCAAAATCACCGACGCCATCGATCGCTACCACGACCTGATGATGATGTCGACCCAGGGCGGACCGATCAAACCGGCACAGATGCAGGCCCTCGGCGCCGACGGCTATCCGAAGGAGCTCGACGAACTGGTCAAAGGCGTGAAGATGTCGGACGGCAAAGTCGTCAAGCTTCTTCGCGAGCGCGACCTGATCGATCCGATGACCGGCAAAGCGGAGTGGGACACGCTCTCGACCACCGACGATCCCGACACGCGAAGTTCCGACGACGCCAACGTCTTCGAAGTGCATTCGAAATCGACCGCCATGGCGCTCGACGGCAAGACCCACTACAACGAGTGGTAAACAAGATGACCAATCGCAAACGCAGAGACGATCGCCAGCGCGGCTTCACCCTCATCGAGCTGCTCGTCGTCGTCACCATCATCGGCATCCTCGCCGGCATCGCCGTCATCCAGACGCGTCACGCGCGCCAGAAGGCGCTCGAAACGGCGCTGCGCGCCGATCTCTACGAGATGCGCAAAGCGATCGACAACTTCTACGCCGACAAGCAGCGCTACCCGACCGATCTCAAAGAGCTCGTGCCGCGTTACCTGCGCAACATTCCGAAAGATCCCTTCACGAAGCAGGAAGACTGGGAAGAGATCCAGGACAATCCCGCCGATCCCAATGCGCCGCCCGACACGTCCGGAAGCGCCGATGCCGCCACGAGCCAGGCCGGTCCCGGCGTCATCGACGTGAAGAGCCGCGCCACCGGCACCACTCTCGATGACCATGTCGCGTACAAGGACCTCTGAGAGCGGTTTCACGCTCGCCGCGGCGATCGTCCTGATGACGATCCTGCTGGTCTTCATCGCCTACACGGTTCCGCGTGCGTGGTCGCAGATCATGGCGCGCGAGCGCGACCATCAAACGCTGTTCGCGATGAAGCAGTACGCGCGCGCGATCCTCGAATATCAGAAACGCCACGGCGGTATGCCGACGACGCTCGATCAGCTGAAAGAAGCGCGCAAGCCGCGCTTCGTCCGCGGACCGAACGCGGAGATCGTCGATCCGCTCACCGGCGAAGTCGACTGGATCCTCGTGCCGCCATCGACGACCGGACAGCCTGTCATCAACCCGAACGATACGAACACGAAGCCGACCAACCCCAGTTCGAACTCCGATAACAACAAGAAAGACAGCGACAAGAAAGATGCCGAGAAGAAACCCGGCCCGAACAAGGATTACGTCGGCCCCTTCGTCGGTGTCCGTCCCAACAAGACCGGCAAGAGCTTCCTCACCGTGAACGGCGCCGACAATTACGAGGACTGGACATACACCGTCGCGGAGCTGACCAATGAGATCAACGCACGCGCCGCCGCACTGACCGTGAAGTAATTTTGAACCTTCGCCGCGGCGGCGCAGTATCAGTTGTCGTGGAAGAGCTCAGAAGCGCCACCGACGCGTTTCTCGTCGGCTCGATCGTCAACGGCGATCGTGAAGCCATCCGGCCGCTGATCGAGCGCTATCAGAAGCCGCTCCTCGCTCTCCTTCGCCGCGCGCTCGGCAACTCTCCCGATGTCGATGACGTCGCGCAGGAAACGTGGATTCGGGTCGTCCGCAGCGCACATCGATTCGATCCCGCGCAACGCTTCAGCGCGTGGCTCTTCGCGATCGCATGGAACCTCGTGCGCGATCGCTGGTCGCGCCACCGCGACATCTCCGGCCTCGATCTCGCCGCGATGCCGTGCACGCGCGACTCCGCCGAACAGACGCTCGTCGAGGACGATCGCGCGCAGCGCGTCCGCGAGCACGTCAGCGCACTTCCGCCGCGCTTCGCCGAAGTGATCCTCCTCCGCTACTTCGAAGAGCTTTCCGAAAAAGAGACCGCCGCGCGCCTCGGCGTCCCGGTCGGCACCGTCAAAAGCCGCATCCATCACGGCCTGCGAAAACTGGCCGCCGCAATCGGCGGGGAGAACGTATGAACTGCAAAACCGCCATGGCCGCACTGCTCGCGTCGATCGAGAACGGCGACACGCTGACGCCTGAAGTCCGCGCGCATCTCCGCAGCTGCGAGCAGTGCAAAGAGCTGCTCAACTCCACGATGCAGTTTCAGTCGACGCTGGCCGACGACGTCGAAGTGCCGGAGAGCAACATCGACGAGAGCGCGGCACGCGCCGAAGAAGAGCTCGGCAGGGCGAAGCTCCGGGCTCGTTTCCGAATCGGCGCGATCGTCGTGCTCGTCCTCATTCCGATCGTCGCGTACCTGAGCTCGCGCGGATTCTTTGACGTCCACCCGGGCGGCCTCGCCTTCGAGCTCGCGGCCATTCTCAGCCTCACCTTCGTCCTCCCGCTCGCCATCGCGATCGTCATCATCCGAACGCTCGTCGCACGTATGCGCGAGCCTAACGGACAACGGCTCTACAAACGCTTCGGCAATGGCCGCCATCAGGTCTCCGGCGTCTGCGCCGGCATCGCCGAAGCGACCGGCATCAACGTCAACGCACTGCGCATCGCCTTCCTCGCGCTGCTCTTTTTCAAAGGGCTCGGACTGCTGATCTATCTCGCATTCGATCTCGCCCTGCAGATTCATCCGGCCGACCGCCAGTACCTGCGCCGCTTCCGAATCCGCCGCGCGCTCGCCGCGAAGCTGGCCCGTGTGCGCATGCAGTGACCTGACAGCCGGCCGGCGTATCCGTACCCCCGCAACGATCCGCCGCGAAGCCGTCCGCCGACGCTTTGCGAACCAACGGAGCGGCGCGTCGCCGCCGCGGCGCCGCCGCGGCGGTTACAATGCGCGCCGCACATGCCTCCGTCCAATCCTGTCGACGTCAGCCGATTCGTTCTTCCGTCCGGGCTGACCGTGCTGATCGAGACCCTTCCGTACGTCCGTTCCGTCGCGCTCGGCTACTACCTGCGCAGCGGCTCGGCGGTCGAGACGGAGGAACACGGCGGCGCGTCGCACTTCCTCGAGCATCTCGTCTTCAAAGGAACAAAGACGCGTACGACCGCCGACATCGCGCAGGTCATCGACATCCTCGGCGGCGACGTCGACGCGTTCACCGGCAAGGAGTACACGTCGTTCTACGCGCACGTCCTCGATGAGCAGGTCGATACCGCGCTCGATCTCCTCACCGACATCGTCACGTCACCGCAATTCACCGACGCCGATCTCGAGATGGAACGCGGCGTCATTCTCGAAGAGATCAAGATGGTCGAGGACACGCCGGACGATCTCGTGCACGAGATTTTCGTCACCGCGTTCTGGCCCGATCATCCGCTCGGACGTCCGATTCTCGGCACCGAGGAGACGGTCAATCGGCTGCAGCGGAAACAGATCCTCGAGCATTACGCGGAGATGTTTCATCCCGCCAACGTCATCTTCTGCGCGTCGGGAAACATTCGCCCGGAACAGGTCCTGCCGTTCCTCGAGAAACACTTCCCGCCCGACCCCCGCCCGCCGATGCGGCGCGACTGGGAACCGCCCACGCCGGCGCAGCACATCATCCTCCGCGAGAAGCGCGAGCTCGAACAGGTCCACCTCTGCCTCGGCTCGCGCGGCTTTCCGCAACAGACCGAGGAGCGATACGCGGCGGCGCTGTTCAACGCGGTGCTCGGCGGCGGAATGTCGTCGCGACTCTTTCAGCGCATCCGCGAAAAAGAGGGACTCGTCTACACCGTGATGTCGTATCACAACGGCTATCTGCACGGCGGCTACGAAGCCGTCTACGCCGCGTGCATGCCGAAGAATCTCAAGCGCGTGCTCAGCCTCACGCTCGCGGAGATGAAGAAGATCAAAGAGGAAGGAGCGACCGCCGCCGAACTGCGCGACGCCAAGCTCCACCTCAAAGGATCGATTCTGCTCTCGCTCGAATCGACAGTCAGCCGCATGTCCGGAATCGCGCGCCAGGAGTACTACTTCGGCCGCCAGTTCTCGCCCGACGACATCATCGAGCACATCGACGCCGTGACGCTGGAGGACATCCAGCGCGTCGCGAAAACGATCGTCGATCCCGAGTCGCTTTCGCTGACGCTGATCGGGAACCTGAAGAGTCCCGGGATCACGATCGAAGCGCTGCGCGCCGCGATTTCGTAGCGCGTCATCCCGACTTAGCGCGTCACCCCGAGCGTAGCGCGTCATCCCGAGCGTTTAGCGAGGGATCCGGGCGGGTGGGGCGCTCACCTGCCCCGCCACCCACCCGGAGCCCTCGCTACGCTCGGGATGACGGCTACTCCTTCTTTCGCGTGTCGACGAACGCTACCTCGATCCCGGGGCTCACGCGATGCGAAACCTCCAGCGCGTCCCAGTTCGTCAGTCGCACGCAGCCGTGCGATGACGCGTAGCCGATCGATTCCGGATCGCCGGTGCCGTGCACGCCGAAGTGCGGCTTGCTGAGCGCGATCCAGACGACGCCGACCGGTGAATTGGGACCCGGCTGCAGATGCGCTTCCGGATCGCTGTCCGGCACTTCGTGAAACAGCGTCGGCTGATAGTGGAAGTGCGGATTGCGCACGATGCTGACGACCTTCGTCGTTTCATTCGGCGACGGGTCGTACTTCGAGCCGAGCGTCGTCGGCGCGTGGAACAGAAGATTTCCCGCCGCGTCGTAGCCATTGAACGTATTGCCGGCGATCGACACGACGATCTTCGCGACGTCCTTCGTGTCGCCGGCGAGCGGCTCGTGTACGTTCGGCACCACGAGCGTGTCGCCCGGATTGAGATTCGAGAACTTCACGTCAGGATTCAGCTGTCCGAGAAACTCCTGCGTCGTATGAAACTGCTCCGAAAGTTTCTCGAGCAGATTCTCATAGCAGAGGCAATCGAGTTTCTCCTTGTCGTAGACATCCTCCGGAATCGTGACGAAGGGACCCTTCACGTCGTCCGACGTCAGCGTGTGCTTCACCAGCGCCGGAACGGCGCCGGCGCCCTGCGCGAGTGAACGGAACGTCGCCTCATCGACCTGCCCGTTTTCCGGCAGGTTGTGCGAGCGCTGATACCACCACACCGCGATCGCCGAATTCTTTCCCCAGCGGCCATCGAGCGCGCCGACGGAGAAGTGATTGCGATCGAGCCAGACCTGAGCTTTGAGAACGGACGGTCCCGACACATCGCCGTCGATCGGCACCATCACCGGCGCCGCGTTGATCGCATCTGCATCGAGGCCGCGAAAGGTTTCCTTCCCCTTTCCGCGCGGGACAAACTGCACATTCAGTGACGCGGCCGCGGCCGCCTGCTGCGCTGCCGCCGCCTGTTGCTGCGCGGCCTGCTGCTGCGCCGCGGCCTGCACCGCCTGCTGTGCGCGAAACGATTGCAGCTCGCGCCACTGCTGATCGAAACGTTCCTTCTCGCGCTCCTGCGCGGTCTGCGCCGGAGGGACCTGCTTTCGCTCGATCGGCGCTGCAACATCCAACGCGTCGGCGACGCGCTCTTTCACATTCGCTGCTTTCTGTTTCACCTGCTGCGTCTGCTCAGGGCTGCAACCGGCGAGCGCGACAAGGAGGAGTACGAGCAATGGTTTCTTCATGTGCATACTCAGCAATACAAAGCAAAGTTGCTGCCGCGATTGGTACCATCTCGCCAGCTGCGATGATTACGTACCTGAAGGTCCGCAACCTCGCCATCGTCGAGGAGTTCGCGATCGAGCCGGGGCCGGGACTGAATGTCCTGACCGGCGAGACCGGCGCGGGCAAATCGCTGCTCATCGATTCGCTCGAACTGCTGCGCGGCGCACGCGGATCGACCGACATGATTCGCGCCGGGAGCGAACGGATGAGCGCCGAGGCGATCTTTCAGCTGCCGGCGCGCGCGGCGGAATCGCTCGAAGCAGCCGGCGTCGAAACGGAACCATCCGGCGACGGCGTCGAAGTTATCGTCAAGCGCGAGCTGAGCGCCGGCGGGCGTGGACGCGTTCTCATCAACGGCTCGCCGCTTTCTGTCCGCGAGCTCGCCGCGGCGATGGATGCGATTCTCGAAATTCACGGCCAGCATGAATCGCAGTCGCGCGTCGCGGGACAGAGCTATCGGGAACTGCTCGACGAATTCGGCGGTCACGCGGAGTTGCAGCGCCGCGTGCGTGATGCGTATCGGCAGTGGCGTATCGCGGCGGAAGAGTTGCGCGAGCTTTCAGCAGCGCAGCGCGATCGAACACTGCGGCTCGATCTGCTCAAGTATCAGGTCGACGAAATCTCCGCGGCGAAGCTCGATCCGACGGAAGAGGAAGCGCTGCGCGGCGAGAAAGCGATGCTCGCGCATGCCCGCGAAGTGATCGCCGCCGCCAGCGGCGCGTTCGCGCTCATCGATGATGACGACGATTCCGCGCTGACGCAGCTCGGCCGCGCCGCGCATCTGCTGCAGCCGCTTTCGCGCGAGATCGCCGAGCTGCGCCAGGCGGGCGACGAGCTCACCGACGTCATCGACAAGCTGCGCGACACCGCGCGGAGCCTCGGCAATCTCAGCGAATCAGTCCGTCACGATCCGGAGCGGCTCGAAGAGGTCGAAGATCGTCTCGTCACCATCGAGCGGCTCAACAAGAAGTACGGCGGCTCAATCGCGGCGGTGCTCGAGCATCTCGTCACCATTCAGGACGAGTTCGAGCGGCTGAGCGATTACGAAGCGAACGTCGAGAAACTCGCGCACGCCGAGGAGTCGCGGTTTGGCGCGTACCGAAAACTCGCGGAGGAGCTGTCGGCCGCGCGAGGAAAAGCGGCGCGCGGATTTCAGTCGGCGATCCAGTCGGAGCTCAACGACCTGGCGATGGAGCGCACGACCATTCGCATCAACCTCGGCACCGCCGCCGACGCCGACTCGCGCTTCGCCAGCGACCACGGCCCGATCGCGTTCGGCGAGGAAGGATTCGATCGCATCGACATCCTCATCGCCCCGAACCGCGGCGAAGAGCCGAAGCCGATGCAGAAGATCGCGTCGGGCGGCGAGCTGTCGCGCATTCAGCTCGCCATCGCGGCCGCGCTCTTCAAGGCGTCAACGCGAGCTGCGGCGGCGACGCTCGTCTTCGATGAGATCGACGCCGGCATCGGCGGGCGCGTCGCGGAAGTCGTCGGTCGCAAGCTCCAGGAGCTCGCCGCCGGCAATCAGGTCATCTGCGTCACGCATCTTCCGCAGATCGCCAGCTTCGGCACGACGCATTTCTATGTTTGGAAAGAAGACGCCGGCGGACACACACGCGCGCGCATCCGCCGCCTCGACGAGCACGATGAACGCGTTTCCGAGATCGCGCGGATGCTCGGCGGCGAATCGGTGCCGGCCAGCGCCATCGTCCATGCGAAGGAGCTGCTCGAGCAGGCGAAGGGAAAACCGCGCAAGGTACGTGTGTGATGCGCTGGACCGATACGTCACCGGCGACGCTGGATGAGATCGCCGCGGTGCTGCGCGGCGGCGGTGTCGTGCTCCTTCCGACCGATACGATCTACGGCCTGCACGGCCTCGCCGGCAATCGCGAGGTAACGGCGCGCATCGCGGCGATCAAAGGGCGGGAGGAAACAAAGCCGTTCGTCATTCTTGCCGCCTCCGTGGCGCAGGTGGAAGCGCTCGGAGCGGCCGTTCCGCCGATCCTGAACGACCTCTGGCCCGCTCCGCTGACCGCCGTCCTCGCGACCAGTGAGGCGTTCTCGATTGCCGTCCGCGTACCGGCTGTGGAATGGCTGCGTTCGCTACTGGAACGAACCGGTCCGCTGGTCTCGACAAGCGCAAATCGGGCCGGCGAACCACCGATTTCTGCTCCGGATCGCCTCGCACGGACGTTGCAAGACGCGCTGAACGGCCTCCTCGACGCGGGGCCGATTGAAGGCGAACCTTCAGCAATCGTGGACTTTACCGGCGATCAACCGCGGCTGATTCGCGAGGGTGAGCCCGGCTTTACACAGAATCTGCGGAAAACCCTGCGGATATCGCTGTGAAAAACTCAGAAAGGGCCAAAAACAGCGGCCTTTGGAGCGATTTGCACAATGAGGTGTGCGACACGGCTTAAGTTGATGTAAACACTAGGTTTAAGTTAAATCCGCCTCAACCATAGCAGCGTGCATTGTGCACTTGACAAATCGAAATCTCACTTTCCACATGCAGGGTCCAAATCGAGATTGCCGTTTTGATGTCAGTTAACCCGCCTTTTACGCGGTGTTTGCGTCTTTTTCACGCAAATTATTCGACGTGAACACCGTCCCGGAGCCCCAATTATTTGGATAAGATGGGGCCGCCGCCCGTATATCCGACGATGAAATCAACCGGTTCCCTGCTCGCGATTTTCCTGCTCGTCTCGGCGGCGACGTTCGCGCAGAGCGACGTCCCGGTTTCGAGCGTCACTCACGGCAACGCGCCTGGCGACCAGACCGCGCCGGCGGTCGCCTCGAATGGAACCAGCTATCTGGCAGTGTGGAACGACGGCCGTTCGCCGCTCGGCGGTCTGTATGCGACGCGCATCGATTTTCGCGGACAGGTTCTCGACGAGACCGGCATCCGTATCGGCGGCTCGGCGAGCAGCGGGGCCGAAGTGGTCTGGAGCGGATCGTCGTACGTCATCGTCTGGTCGGAAACGTCCTTCGCGACGAGCTCCGGACCGAAGTATGTGATTCGCGTGGCACGCATCGACGCCGGCGGCTCGCTCGTCGAGGCACCTCGCACGCTTCGCGAAGATGCATTTGGCTACGTGCGCAATGTCGCGACGAACGGCTCGCGCATCATCGTGGCGTATGCCGCCGACATTTCGAAGACGCCGCGAATCTCCTTTGCGGTGCTCGATCGTGATGCGCGCACGATCGCGCTCGACGTCGCAGTTCCGCAGCCTTCCGCAAACAACTACGGCGCGACCGTGACGTCGAACGGATCGGATTTCCTGATGGTCTGGACGTCGACGAACGGCCTCCCGAACGCGCTTGCGGCCGCGCACCTCGACGCGAGCGGAAACGTCGCCGGCAACGCCATCCTCGCCCAGGCGCTTTCGCCGGCAGACGGTCCGCTCGTCGCGTCAGACGGCACCGACTTCCTCGTCTTCACGCGTGCGCTCACTTCGAGCAGCGACGAGCTGCAGGTCATGCGCGTCGGCGCAAATCTGAACGTCATCCGCGAGCTGCATCCGGTCGGCGTTCCGTCCGGCGTCACGGTCTCACAGCCGCGCGTCGTCTGGAACGGCAGTACGTATCTCCTCGTCTGGTCCGACTATCTCCTGCACGCGATCCGCTCGCATCATCTCGATCGCGACGGAAAAGCGCTCGATCAGCCGACCGTGCTCGCCGGCTGGCAAACGAGCGGGCTCGTCGCCTATCCGAACGTCGTCTCGAATGGCGACGGCGCGCTCCTGGTCTGGAACGACAGCCGTTTCTCGGTCGATCCCCAATCCAACATCAACTACGACGTGATGAGCCGGCTCGTCGACACGACGCTCCTCATCGGTAATCCGGAACGGCTCGTGTCGATCTCCGCGCCGCGCCAGACGTCGCCTGCGATCGCCGCCGGCGCCGAGCTGACGATGACGGTCTGGAGCGAGGACAGCGGCGTTTACGCATCGCGCGTAACTCCGTCCGGCGCGCTCGACGGCCGCGGCATTCAGCTCTCCGACATCGGCTTCTCGCCGCAGGTAATCTTCGACGGGACGAACTTCCTGGCCGCCTGGTTCATCCGCACCGGCAACACGGCGTCGATCAGAACCGCGCGCATCGATCCCGCCGGCCATCTGCTCGATACACACACGGTCGCGAACGGCTGCGTTTCAAGCGTGACGCTTGCGCGCGGCGCGAGCAGCTCGCTGCTTGCGTGGTCGAACTGCACGACCGGCGCGATCGACGCGGTCCGCATCGGCGACAGCGGCGACGCCATCGATTCGCTTCCGCTCACGCTGACACCGCCGAACATGGCGGCGGTCAATCCGTCCGCGGCCTGGAACGGTTCCGAATATCTCGTCACGTGGGACGAACTGATCCCGCTGCCGTCGGTGCTCCTCTTTCCGATGTATCGCTTGAACGTCCACGCGACGCGCGTTGGCGGCTCGCTGACGCTGATCGATTCCCAGCCGATCGCAATCGCGATCAGCGGCGACGAAAGGGCGAGCAACAGCGGCGCGACGGTCGCTTCCGATGGCGAAGACTTTCTCGTCGCGTGGACGAGCCCGAACGGAATCGCGGCGGTACACGTCTCCGCCTCCGGCATCATCACCGATGGGACGCCGCTCGTTCTCGGCAGCGGTGGCAACTCGCAGGCCGTGTGGGACGGCGTTCGCTATCTCGTTGCGTGGCACTCCGGCACGACGATCGTCGCCGCGCATCCCGAAGCCGGCGATCGCTTCACGATCGTCGATACGCTGCTCTCAAACGCCGGTCTCGGTCTCATTCAAACCGCGCCTGGTCGCGTGACGATGATCTACACGCGCGTCGCGACGGAACCGAATGACGGGAACGTGGAGCGGGCATTCGTACGTGCGCTGCCGGCCGGACGAACTCGCGTGTCGCGGCGCTGAGAAGGCATGAGGTATGAGGTATGAGTAAAGGCCGTTACTCATGCCTCATTCCTCATGCCTCATACCTCATGCCTCGGCTCACGGATGCGCGAAGTGGCGCATCGCGATCGTCGCCAGCCCGAGGAACGAAAAGAAGCCGCCGACGTCGGTGAACGTCGTCACGAAGATCGATGACGCGATGGCCGGATCGAAACCGAATCGCTCGAGCACGAGCGGCACGAGGCCGCCGGCGATTCCGGCGATGACGAGGTTGAAGATCATCGCGATCAGCAGCACGACCGCCAGCGCCCAGTCGCCGGTCCAGAGACCGACGATCAGCATCGTCAGCAAACCGTTCGCGAGTCCGTTGCCGAAGCCGACCGCCATCTCTTTCCAGATCGGTCCGAAGCCGCTCCGCCAGTCGACTTCACCGAGCGCGAGTCCGCGCACGAACACCGTCAGCGTTTGCGTCCCGGCGTTGCCGCCCATCCCGGCGACGATCGGCATAAAGACGGCCAGGGCCGCCCATCGCGCGATCGTTCCCTGAAAAAAGTGGACGACCCACGACGCGAAAAACGCGGTCGCGAGATTGATGGCAAGCCACGGAAAACGCAGCTTGAACGAATCGCCCGCCGAGGTCGAGACGCGTTCCGATGCGTTGACGCCGGCGAGGTGCAGCAGGTCGGCTTCAGCCTGTTCCTGAATCACGTCGAGCACGTCGTCGACCGTGACGATTCCGACGAGCCGGTTCTGCACGTCGACAACCGGCAGCGAGAGCAGGTCGTACTTCGAAACGATCTGCGCAACGTCTTCCGGCGCGGAGTCGATCTGACAGCGCACTACACCCTGCACCATGATCGATTCCAGCGACGACGTCGGCTCCGCGAGGATCATGCTGCGCAGCGACGACACGCCGACGAGATGCATCTCCGCGTCGATGCAGTAGACGTAGAAGAACGAATCCTTGCGCGGGTACTGCCGCACCGCTTCGATCGCCTGCGCGATCGACAACTCACTGTCGAGCGCGAGGAACTCGGTGTTCATCAGCGAGCCGGCCGTCTCTTCTTCCCCTTCGAGCAGCGACTCGAGCTTCGCGCCCTGCGTCGCGCCGAGGAGCGTGAGGACGTTCGCGCGCCGCTCTTCGTCGAGGGCGTCGAGAAGGTCGGCGGCGTCGTCAGGTGCGGATGAACTGCAGATGGCGGCGAGTGCCGCGTCGTCGATCGATTCGAGGATTTCGTCGAGGTCGGTGTCGTCGAGCTCGAGCAGCGCGCGCGCCGCTTTCCCCGCTTCGATGAGCAGCGACAGAACCCGCTTGCGATCTTCTTCCAGCAGCAGCGGCAGCACCGGCGCGATGTCGGCGGCAAGCGTCTTGTCGATCGTCTTTCGCAGCTGCGAATAGTTGCCGTGTCGCAGCAGTCGCGTCAGGAGTTGCTGGTACGAGCGGGCGCTGCTCGGCGCGTTGGTGATCGGTCGGTTCACGGCCCGGGCATCGTAGCAAATGCAACTGCTACAATCCGTGACCTATGACCACCACCGCGCAGCCCGAGCCGCAAGCCGCCCGTCCCGCCGAAACTCCGCTGGCGCGGCAGTTCGTCAACTTCATGTTTTTCCGCGTCGATCGCGCGTTTCGCAGCGAGAGCGCGGAGCTGAAAGCGGAAGCGCGGCGCGAGTTCGCGGAGCTCGTCGCGCGCTACACCGGCCCGATGATGATGCTTCCCTACACGACGATGGGATTGAAACCCGGCGTCGATTTCATGCTCTGGCGCATCGGCTACGACATCGAACCATTCGCCGACATGGCCGCCGACATCAATCGCTCCATCCTCGGCCGTTTCCTCGACGTCCCGCTGTCGTACCTCGCCATGACGAAGCATTCGCAATACGTCGACGAGCACGTGCACGATGGACAGGAAGGACGCCGGCTGAAGATCGTCCCGGGCAAGAAACCGTTCCTCTTTGTCTATCCGTTCGTGAAGACGCGCGACTGGTATCTCCTGCCGATGGCGGAGCGGCAGAAGATCATGAACGAGCACATCGCCATCGGTCACAAATACCCGCGCGTGAAGATCAACACGACGTATTCGTTCGGTCTCGACGATCAGGATTTCGTCGTCGCATTCGAAGCCGATGCGCCGTCGGAGTTTCTCGATCTCGTCCAGGAGCTGCGCGAGACCGAGTCGTCGAAGTTCACCGCGCGCGACACGCCGATGTACACGTGCAAGCGCGCCACGATGGACGAGATTCTCGCGACGATCTAGCCACGCCGGCGCAACAGCACGCCGGCCAGCCCGCCCGACAGCAGCAGTCCGCTCGCCATCACCGCGATCGTCATCCGAATGCCGCGATGCTCCGCCAGCGAGCCGGCGACGAGATTGCCGAACGGCACCGCGGTGAAGAAGGCGAACGTGTACATGCTCAGGACGCGGCCGCGCATCTCGTCGGCGATCCGATGCTGAATCGATGTGTTGCAGAGCGCGATCGACACGACTGCTGCTGCGCCCGAGATGACGAGCAGCGCCACCGCGGGAACCGGCGTGCGCGCGAGTGCGACGCTGCCGAGTGAGACGCCGAAGATCAGCAGCGAGAAGACGATTGTCCGGAGGATGTAGCGCGTCGGCGTTCGGAACGACAGCGCCAGCGCGCCGGCGAATGCGCCGGTGCCGAAGCCGCCGATCAGCCATCCCAGTCCGGCCGCATCGTTCGTGAAGAGCGAGCGCGCGATGACCGGCATCAGGTTCATGAACGGATAGCCGAAGAAGCTCGACGCTGCGACGACGCCGAGGAGGATGAGGACGACGCGCTCGCGCCGGACGTAGCGGAAACCTTCCGTCAGGCGCGTCCACATCGGTCCGACGACAGTTGACGGCTGCTGTCGATCGCGAATGCGTCCGAGCACGATGATGAGCGGGATGAACGAAAGTGCGTTGAGGAGAAAACACCAGAACGCGCCGACGCTCGAGAGCGCGATGCCGGCGATAACGGGACCGATCGCGCGCGACAGATTGAACTGCAGCGAGTTCATCATCAGCGCGTTCGGCAGACGCTGACGATCTTCGAGCAGATCGACGATCATCGCCTGCCACGCCGGCGCCGAGAACGACATCGCCGTGCCGGCGACGGCGGCCGCCGCGCAGATCTGCCAGACCGTGATCGTGTTTAAGTGAACGGAGATGGCGATGGCCAGCGCCGCCAGCGCCTGCGCCGCCTGCGAGATGGCGACGACGCGCCGGCGGTTCCACTGATCCGCCAGCACGCCGCCGGGCAGCATCAACACGAACGTCGGCGCCGATCCCGCGAACGCCACGAACCCGAGCAGAAACGGCGAGTCAGTCAGCCGATAGACCAGCCATCCCTGCGCCACCGCCTGCATCCACGACCCGATGTTCGAAAGAAACTGCGTGGTCCAGAAGCGCCGATAGTCGGGCTCGCGAAATGCGTCGAAGGCCACGACACGAAGGATGAAGGATGAGGGCTGAAGGATGAAGAAAAACTCTCAACCTCAGCCTCTATTCATCCTTCATCCTTCATCCTTCCGTCTCACTCTCCCGCGAAGAACACCGGATCTCCCGACACGTTGTCGACGATCGAGCCGTAAACCAGCAGCGACGGCGAGTCGGTGTGCGCTTCGATCGTGAAGCTGCCGATCGCGTTCGCGTTCACGCCGGGAAAGAGCGCCGGCATCGAGTACTGCAGCTGTCCGCGCGGCGCGAGCTGCACGAATGCGGTGGCGAGCTGCTGGCCGTTCGCGATCAGCCCGACGTTCACGCCGATCGTCGAATCACTTCCGTTCACGAAGCCCGCGTTCGAGCGAAAACCGGCGTCGGCGCGAAGGCCGGTCACCCACACATCGCGCGCGAAATCGGCGATCGGCGCGGCGTCGATGGACTGTCCGTACGTGCCGCCGCCGACCGTGCTCGTATACGTGCGGCTCGTCACGATCGGACCGCTGCTGCTGCTCCAGCGGATGTCGAGCGCGCCGCTGCCCGACGTCATGCCGAGCCAGGAAAGCACGTCGGCGAGCACGAGCGTTTTGTTCGGCGCGATCGACAGCGCGCGCACCGCGGCGCCGCGATTGTCGCTGCCCGATGCGAGATAGCGAACGTCGAGATTGAGGAATGCGTTCGTCGGATTGAAGAGCGTCACGTCGCTGCGCCAGAACGTGCCGTTCGCCCCCGGCACGCGGCCGACCGCCGGAATCACCACCTCGCTGCCGGACGAAACCGGAGTCGCCTGGACGTAAACCGGATCCTGCGTGCGGTTGTCGATCACCGATGCGTACGCGCTCAGCGCGTTTTGCGCGCCGGCGATGACGCGCATCGACATCACGTCATACGCGCGCGTTCCGAGCGACGGGAAGAACGCCTGCAGCGACGACTGCTGGAAGCTGTTCGCGCCGACGCTGACGTCGGTCTGACCGATCGTCCGTCCATCAGAGTCGAGCAGCGCGAGCGTCGCCGACACCGGCGCGTTCGCGCGATTCACGAGACCGATGTTCGTTCGATAGTCGACGCCGGTGGCGAGTCCGGTCACGTACAGCGTCTGCTGCAGTCCGTCGCCGTTCACGTCCGGCACCGCCTGGCCATACGTGCCGGTCGAGCCGGTCGTGAAGGTGCGGCTGGCGATCTTCAGCTGCGGCGTCGCGTTCGCGCCCGTCGCTTCGATCGCGATCGCTCCGGCACCGCTGCCGATGCCGAAGATGTCGAGCAGCGCGTTGTTGTACGCCGCCACCTGCCGCGGCGCGAGATAGAAGCTGCGCGTCACCGGCGCGGTGCCGGCGGTCGAAAGATAGATCGTCTGCACGCTCAGACCTTCATCGCCGGCGTTGAAGAGCGTCAGCTCCGTCCGCCAGACCGAGCCGCCGATGCCGTTCGTCTGCGCGGTGACCGAGATGAGCGAGCGGAACGTCGTGTCGGCGTTGATCGTCACCTGATGCGACGCGCTCGCCGACGAAGAGCCGTTCGATGCCGTCAGCGTCACGAGGTACGCGCCGCGCGCCGCAAAGACGTGCGTCGGATTCTGCTGCGATGACGTCGCGCCATCGCCGAAGTTCCACGACCACGAAGCCGGTGAGCCGGACGACTGATCGAAGAACGAGACGACGTCGCCAACGGATGCGGTCGATGGCGAAACGCTGAACGCGGCCGACACGCTCGGCGTCGCCGGGATCGAAGCATTGACGACGAGATCGATTGCGCTCGATGACGACGAGCCGCTCTTCGTCGCGGTGAGTGCGACGTGATACGTCCCCGCTTTGGTGAAGCGCCTGATCGGATTCTGCGCGGCGGACGACGTGCCGTCGCCGAAGTTCCACGCCCACGACGTCGCGCCGCCGGTCGTCGTGTCGGTGAACGTGACGTCCTGTCCGGCGATCGGATCGAGCGGCGCGTAACTGAACGACGCGGTGAGCGGCGCCGATGCGGCGACGACGCTGATGTTGCGCGTCGCAGACGACTGCGCGCCGCCGGTCGACGTGACGACGAGCGTCACGGTGTAGTTGCCTGCATTCGCGAAAACGTGTGTCGGGTTCGCGGCGGTCGACGTCTGTCCATCGCCGAAGTTCCAGACGCGCGACGCGATCGTGCCGCCGGTGGTCTGATCGATGAACGAGAAGCTCGTCTGTCCGGCGGTGCCGCTCGTCGCCGAGACGCTGAAGGCCGCGGTGACGACGCCGGCGCTGCTGCCGATCGTCGCCTGCGCGACGTTCGACGTCGTCGACGCGCCGACCGAGTTGAACGCGGTGACGTAGAAACGATACGAGCCGGCGGTAAAGCCGCTGAGATTCGATGTCGTGACGTTCGCGCCGACGTCGGTGACCTTGCTGAACGCGCCGCTTCCGGTCGCGACGTAAACCGATTGCCCGGTCTCGTCGGTCGCGTTGTCGCTCCACTGCAAACGAACGCTCGTGCCGCTCGGCGTCGCGGACAAATTCGTTGGCGCGGCCGGCGCGGTCGCGATTGGCGGAGGCGTGCTCGTGCCGCTCGGATAGAGCCAGCGCGCGGCCAGCTGATCGTCGGCGCGCAGCGACGGTCCGCGTCCGCTGACGGTCGCGTACATCAGCGCCGTCGAGTCGGCGCTGTGGCCGAAGCCGAGCGTGTGTCCGAGCTCGTGCGCCGCGATCTCCGCAAGCGTCGCGCTCGGAATTCCGGTCGCGGACGAGACCCCGTCCTGCACGACGAAGTTGCCTTCGGTGATGTTGTACGCGCGATACGTTCCCGCCGCGTGCGACGAATCGGCGGTGAACGGCGCGGTCCAGTTTGTGGAACCGCTGATGCCGTTGAAACCGCCGAGGCCGACCACGCCGCCGCGGCCGTTCCAGGAACCGGAGATCTCCTGGTTCGGATCTTCGAACAGCACTTCATTCGTCCCGTTCGGAGCGTTGTTGCCGCCGTGCGTCGTGGTCGTGCCGCCGTAGTTGTAGCTGATCTTCGCGCTGCCGTAGTTGTTCCACGACGCCATCGCCGTCTGCACTTCGCTGACGCCGCCGCCGGTGTAACCGCTCTGCGAGCCGTAGCTGTACCAGCGCGCGCTGCCGCCGTTGTCGAACGTCGCCCAGCGATAGACGGTCGGCTCGGAGATGAGCGTGAACTGCGCGGTGATCGACTGCTCTTCGAGCGCCGGCACCGGATTCTCGACTTCGTAGTTGCGCGCCTTCGAATGTCCGGCCGCGCGCTCCGCGACGAACTGCGAGAACGCTTCCGCCTGGCGCTGCGTCTTTGCCGGCGGCAGAGGATGGAGCTCGGCGTCGAGCAGCGAGACGTCATTCGCTTCCGCGTCGCGCGTCCAGAAGCGATTGCCGTTCAGCATTTCGCGATCGGTGAACTTGCCCGCGAAAAGATCGACGGTCTGATAATCACCGCGCGGCGTCGGCGTCAGAAACGTGAGGACGCGCTGGCCGGCGACGTACGCCGGCGTGCCGAAGATCTTCGTGATGCGGCCGTCGAGCTCACCGCCGATCTCGCGCACGACGATCTCGCCCGACACGCTTCCTTTCAGCGACTCGGTGACGATCAGATGCGTCTCCGTGAAAATCCCGCCGTCGCGCATGACCGCTCCGGAGCTCTTCACCGTCGCTTCGACGACGACCGGCGACTTGTCGATGAGCTGCTCGTCGGTCGGCATCACGATCGTCGTCGCGCCGGCCTGGATGGCCGCAATCATCAGGACACACGTCAGCCCGTACACCCGAATGTGTTTCGACAAAGAAGCCTCCGAATCAGTGGTTGTGGATGGAGCCGCGAAGCGAGCGCAGCTTTCCCGCCGTACGCCCGTTTCGTGCGGGAGAGGAGCGGATGTTGGACAAAGTTATTCGGCTAAACGACGCCGATTTGCGGAGAATTTCCGGGCATTTCATCCGCCGCTGCGCCGTTCTCCGCGACCGGTGAGACGGCTTTTCATCATCCTGACGTGGATCGCGGCGCTGTCGCTGCCGGCGGCGACGACGTCACTCTGCATCGTCAACTGCTGCGTGCTCCGCGCCGCGATGCCGCACTGCGGCGGAATGGCGAAAGTGATCGCGGAGAAACCGCTGCGCGACGCCGCGCCGCAGCAGAAAACGGCGCCGTCGCTGAAGCCGCTGCGAACGACGGTGATCGCCTTCGCGCCGCTGGTCGTTCCGCGCGTCACCGCGAGCGCGTTCCGCAACGCGGAGGCGCTGCGCTCCGACCGCGACGTCGGATTGCCGATCCTTCTCGCCACGCTCCTCATCTGATCCTTCGGCAACGTCTCGCGCTCCGCCGCTGATTCGTATGCAGAAGGAGTCTCGTTCCATGAAGACGTTCGCTTTCATTCTCGCGCTCGCCGCCGCGCCGGCGATTGCGCTTGCGCAGCACGACCACCACTCGATGTCGTCGTCACCCGCCGCCGAGCTGCTGATGCAGCAGGCGTCCGGCACCAGCACCGCGCCTGCTGCCGTTCCGATGGAAATGACGATGACGCGGCTCGGCGACTGGCGCGTGATGCTGCACGGCGCCGCGTTTCTCAACGCCACGTCGCAAACCGGCCCGCGCGGCCGCGATCAGCTTTTCTCCACGAACTGGGCGATGGCGATGGCCGATCGTCCGCTCGCCGGCGGTCATCTGATGCTTCGCTCGATGGTCAGTCTCGAGCCTGCGTTCATGCCGCGCCGCGGCTACGCCGAGCTCTTCCAGACCGGCGAAACCGCGCACGGATTACCGATCGTCGATTCGCAGCATCCGCACGATTTCATCATGGAGCTGGCCGCCGAATTCGCCACAGACCTTGGCCACAACACCGTCGGCTATCTGTATGTCGCGCCGGTCGGCGATCCATCGCTCGGCCCGGTCGCTTATCCGCATCGTCCCTCCGCGCAGGAACTGCCGCAGGCAACGCTCGGCCATCACCTCGAGGACTCGACGCACATCGCCAACAACGTCGTCACGATCGGCGCGAAGTCAGGAGCGTTTTCGCTGGCACTCTCCGGCTTCCACGGTGAAGAGCCCGACGAGAATCGCTGGGACATCGACGGAGGCAACATCGATTCGTGGTCGATGCGCGGCACCTGGGATCCGTCGCCGAACATCACGATGCAGGTTTCGACCGGCCATCTCGTAAATCCGGAAGCGCTCGAGCCGGGCAACGTGCAGCGAACCACCGCGGCGATTCAGCACTATCTGCCGCTGACCGACGGCAGCCTCGCCACCAGCCTGATCTGGGGACACAACCAGGCGCACGGCCACGGCACCGACGGCCTCACCGCCGAAGCAAACTGGAAGTTTCGGACGTCGAACTATCTGACAGGCCGCTTCGAGCTGGTCGACAAGGAGTACGAGAAGATCTTCACCGTCGCCGCGCTGACGGTCGGCTACACGAAAGACGTCTATCGGAACGCGCGGATGCTGGCCGGCGTCGGCGGCAACGTCACGTTCTACGACGTGCCGAGCGGATTGAAGAGCGAGTACGGATCGCCGCGGAGCTACTTCGCGTATGTGCGGGTGCGGAGCAGCGGGATGTCGCACTAAACCAGCGTCAGCAACTCGCGCAAGTCGGAGATCGTCGCATCCGCGACGATCTCCAATCCATGCTCGAACGGCGGCGCGACCGCGGTGCCGCGCACGGGCGGGACAAAGTGCACGCCGCGCATGCCGAGGCGCTGGGCGCCGTGCACGTCGACATAGAGGTTGTCGCCGACGAACATCAGCTCGTCGTACGCGACATCGAGTCCGCGGCGCAGCTCCTCGAAAATCGACGCGCTCGGTTTGCACTCGCCGTGCTCGTTCGAGAAGAGCATCACGTCGATCGACGCGCCGAGTCCGAGCTTGTCGAGCACGTCGCGCAGCGCGTAGCCGGGCGTGCGTCCGGTGTTGCTGATCAACCCAACGCGGAAGCCGCGCTGCTTCAGCGTCGAGATCACCTCGGCCGCGCCATCGACGACTTTCGGCGGAATCTCCACCGCGGCCATCGCGTACGCATGCTCGAGTTCCGCGAGCACTTCTTCCTCGAACGTCGCCGGATCGAGCTCCAGCGCTTCCAGGAAATGTTCGATCTGGCGCCGGCAAGGCACGTCGCGATCGACGGACCAGTAAAGCTCCAGACATCGCCGCCACAACTTCCGGTACGCCTCTTCGATCCGATGCGCTACGGCGGAAAATCCGCGCGCCACCAGCGCCCGCTCCATCCGCTCGAGACGCAACTCCTCCTGCGCACGCGACAACTCCGGCGTGTCAGTCAGGAGAGTTTCCCAGAGGTCGAAGGCGATGGCGCGTAAAGGCATGAGTGATGAGGTATGAGGCATGAGTAATGAGGTTTGAGCCTTTACTCATACCTCATCACTCATACCTCATGCCTTAAGTCAGCGGCACCCGTCCCCCAAACCCCTCCTCATATCCATGAAAAAACTGGAGGGAGGTTTCGGGATGTTTCCAGCAGTAGTAGCCGCCGCCGTTGTCGAAATCGATGAGCCAGAGGCCTTTCACTTCGATGCCGAGGCCGATGATCGCTTCCGCCCAGTCACCGACGATCTGCTGATATTCGCCGACCGCTTCCTCGGGGAGCGCTTCGACTGCCGCCCAGGCTTCGCTGGTCAGTTCCTGCACGCGAGGGAGCATTGCCGCCGCTTCCTCGTACGTGAACGTCTTCTTGTCCGTCACTTCCGGATGTCGTTCAGCCACGTCTGGAATCGCTCCTTCAGCCGCCGCGCCTCTTCCGCGCGATTCGAGCGCTCCAGATCGCGCGTCATCGCATTGACGCGCGCTTCAAGCTCGGCGACGCGGCGATCAACCGTCGCGCCCCCTTCCTTCTTCCACTGCGGCAGCTCGCTCTTCCACTCCGCCAGCTTGTCGTCGAAGTTGTCGGCGTTGATCGCGTCGAGTTTCTCGTCGGTCTTCCGCTTCAACTTATCGATGAACGGCTGCACGGCGCCGCCATGTTTTGCGAGCCAGCGGCTGATCCCGTCTTCCTTCGCGTAGAGGATCGTGCCGTCGGCCACCGGCGCGCCGACCGCGACCGCGTTCGTGACGACGATGCGATGCGGCTCGACGGCGAAGAGCGAGTCGCTGACGATGGAGCGTCGATGATCGCGCGACAGACGAACCGTCACCGCATCCTGATCGTTCACGCGCGAGATCTCGACGACGCGTCCGACCACGATCCGATCTTCAACGACCGGATCGCCGTGAGCGAGGGGCGATGCGTCACGGAAGACGATCGTCACCTTCACTTCGCCGCGATGGCGGACGTATCGCGCGCCGATCCAGACGCCGAACGCGAGGAGGACGAGGAGGAGAAACGCGGCGAGCTTTCGCATGGGCGAAGGGTACCAGCGGTGCCCGTTCACGTTTCGCTTTCGTTCCGACCTTGTGCTAAAACGCACGCTGCATTCAGCATCCCGAAACGAACTTTAAGGAGATACCGATGGCCGTAGAAGAAAGGGTCAAGTCAATCATCGTCGAGCAGCTCGGAGTCGACGCGGACGAGGTCACTGCGGACGCGTCCTTCGTCGAAGATCTCGGCGCGGATTCACTCGACACGGTCGAGTTGATCATGGCGTTCGAAGAAGAGTTCGGCGTTGAGATCTCCGATGACGAAGCAGAGAAAATCCGCAAGGTCCGCGACGCGGTCGAGTACATCGAGAAGCGCGCCAAGGCTCAATAAATCAGTTCTTTCGGATGTTCATAACGGTCAGCCGCGGTCAACGCGCTGACCATTTCTTTTTCCGGAGCCTTTCGTTTGCATGTCGGATAAACGTCGAGTCGTCGTCACCGGAATCGGCATCATCTCTCCTCTCGGAATCGGCAACGAGCCGAGCTGGCAGGGACTCATCGAAGGCCGCTCCGGCATCGACACGATCACGAAATTCGACGCTTCCGCGTTCGCCTGCCGCATCGCCGGCGAGGTCCGCGGATTCGAGCCGGAGAAGTGGATCGAGAAAAAAGAAGTCAAGAAATCCGACACGTTCATCCAGTACGCGATCGCCGCGTCGCAGATGGCGGTCGATGACGCCGGCATCGATACGACGTCACTCGACAGCGACCGCCTCGGCGTCATCATCGGCTCCGGCATCGGCGGCCTGCCGCTCATCGAAGAGATGCATCAGAAACTGCTCGAGCGCGGCCCGAGCCGGATCTCACCGTTCTTCATTCCCGGACTGATCGTGAATCTCGCCGCCGGACAGGTGTCGATCCGCTTTCATGCGAGAGGTCCGAGCTCCGCGCCGGCCACCGCATGCGCGACCGGCTCGCACGCGATCGGCGACGCGTTCAAGGTCATCCAGCGCGATGAGGCGGACGTGATGTTCGCCGGCGGCAGCGAAGCGGTCGTCACGCCGCTCGCCATCGGCGGCTTCGCGGCGATGCGCGCGCTTTCGACGCGCAACGACGATCCGCAGCACGCGTCGCGGCCGTGGGATCTCAATCGCGACGGTTTCGTGATGGGCGAAGGCGCCGGCATTCTGCTGCTCGAAGAACGCGAGCATGCCATCCGCCGCGGCGCGAAGATTTACTGCGAGCTGACTGGCTACGGCATGTCGAGCGATGCGTATCACATCACCTCGCCCGCCGAAGACGGCAGCGGAATGATGCGCGTCATGCAGCGCGCGATGAAAGATGCGGGGCTGCAGCCGACCGACATCGATTACATCAACGCGCATGGAACGTCGACGCCGGTCGGCGACAAGACCGAAACGATCGCCATCAAGCGGACGTTCGGCGATCACGCGTACAAGCTCGCGGTCAGCTCGACGAAGTCAATGACCGGCCATCTCCTCGGCGCCGCCGGCGGATTGGAATCGGCCGTTGCCGCACTCGTCGTGAAGCACGGCATCATCCCGCCGACCATCAACTACGAGACGCCCGATCCGGAATGCGATCTCGATTACGTGCCGAACACCGCGCGCACGCAGAAGGTGCGGCATGTGCTTTCGAATTCGTTCGGGTTTGGCGGTACGAACGCTACGCTCATCTTTTCCGCGCACGAGGCATGAGGTATGAGTAATGAGGCATGAGTGACGAGTAGAGTCGCCTTTACTCATACCTCATCACCCATGCCTCATACCCGTACTTTTCGACCTCCCTGGTGGCTGCGCTCGGCCCACGCGCAAACCGTGTGGGGCCGCCTCACCCGTCCCCGCCGCCTCGTCCGTTTTCGCCGCGAAGTGCTGGAGACGCCGGACGGCGATGAGCTGATCCTCGATCATCTCGACGCGCCGGTACGCGACGCACGCTTCCGCTTCGTGCTGCTGCACGGACTCGAAGGCAGCTCGCATTCGGTTTACATGCAGGGCGTGCTGGCGACGATCGCGCGTCACGGATTCGCGGCGACGGCGGTCAACTTCCGCTCCTGCGCGCGCGATCCGGAGAACGTCGATCGCTCCATTCCGAATCGCCTGCCGCGCTTCTACCACTCCGGCGAGACCGGCGACTTCGACTTCGTCGTTCGCACGCTGACCGCACGCGAGCCGCACGTGCCGCTGCTCGGATTCGGCGCGTCGCTCGGCGGCAATGTGCTGCTGAAGTGGCTCGGCGAACATCCGTCGCAACGTCAGATCGCCGCGGCCGCGACGCTGTCGGTTCCGTTCGACCTCGCCGCCGGCTCGAAGTACATGGAGAATCGCGCCGGCCGTTTCTACGTCGCCAGCTTCGTGAAGACGCTCGCGAAAAAGACCGAGTGGCTGCTCGAACACTTCCCCGAAATGCGCGACAAGGTCTCGCTCGCCGCGGTGAAGCGCGCGCGGACGTTTCGCGAATTCGACGATGCCGCGACCGGACCGCTGCACGGCTTCACCGGCGCCGACGATTACTACGCCCGTTCGAGCTCGATCCGTTTTCTCGATCGCATCACGACGCCGGTCCTCTGCGTCAGCGCGGAAGACGATCCGTTCCTGCCGCCGGAAGTGCTGACGCGCGCGCAGCAGGTGGCGTCGCCGAGCATTGACTTCATCGTGACGCGGACCGGCGGCCACGTCGGTTTCGTCGGCGGCTCGCTGCCGTGGCGCTGCGAATACTGGGCGGAGGAGCTGGTCGTCAGCTGGCTGATCGCGAAAGCATTCGAATCGCACGCTGAGCTGACGGCGACCGGATGATGCGCGCGACGCTGGTCCGCCTCTCCGCCGCGTTATGGGGACTCGCCACCGCGATCTCGCTGCTTCCGTCGCTCACGACGATCGCGCCGCCGTCGCAGCTTCCCGGCCTCGCGAAAGTGCTCGGCATCGACGCGCACGCGCCGATGCGATTCATCGCCGCGCTGATTTTTCTGCCGATCATCTTCGCCGCGGCGGCGGCTCCGCTCGCGGCTGCGATGACGACGGCGCGCGCGTGGGCGCGCAACGCGCTCTGCATCGCGATGACCGGCGCGCTCTGGATCGCGCTCGTACACGCCGACGTCTGGTGGACGACGATTCCGGTAGCGCTGTTCGTCATCGCATTCGTCGCGCTGCGCAACGTCGACGAGCACTTCACGCGCCGGGACGTCATCCTCGTCCCGACGTTCCTCACGATCCTCATCGCGCTCATGGATCTCTTTCCGTGGCGCGGACTCGATCTCTACGTCATCGGCGCCGCCGCGCTGACGATCGCGTTACGGCTGTTCGTCCGCGATCCGCTGCGCTTCGCGCTCGCTCCGCTCGCGCTGCTCCTGCAGACGCCTTTTCTTTCGTGGGAGCAACGTCACCTCGGCTGGCCTTCGCTCGCCATCGTGGTGCTGAGCGTCGTCGTGCTTCAGCCTCTGTGTGGCGGCGGGCGCTTCGCCCGCCAGGCGGCCGCGATCGGCCGCCTTCACATTCTCATCGCCTTCGTCATCTACCCGCTCGCGGCATACAGCTACACGCTGGCGACCAATCTCTCCGCCGCGGAGGGGAAACCGCGTGTCAACTTTTTCGAGGACACGCACAGCCTGCTGCCGGCGTCGGAAATGCTCCGCGGCGAGTTGCCGTATCGCGACATCATCCCCGGTCACGGCCTGCTCGAGGACGGGCTGGTCGACTTCCTCGGGATGCGGACGCGCGACGCGACGTATGGCGGCGCGATGAAGGCGCGCTCCACGATCGGCGCGCTCAATTCCGTTGCGATCTACGCGCTCGCCACCGCCGCGAGCGGCTCGCCGGAAGCAGGCTTCCTCGCCTGGCTCTTCGGCGCGTTCACCGGCACCGCGCCGGCCACGCTGCGCACCGTCCCGGCACTCTTCGCGCTCGCGCTGACAGTCGCCGCCGCGCGAAAACGCAAGCCGCGGCTGCTGTTCGCCGCCGGCATTCTCTCCGTCGTCGCCGGTCTCACAAGTCTCGACTTCGCCGCCTACACCTTCATTACGCTCGTCGTCGCCGTGCTGCGCTTCCGCCCGCGGATGGCCGCGTTGCGCGCGGCCGCGAGCGGCATCGCCGTCGCCGTCACGCTTCTCGTCATCGGTCTCGCATCGTTCGGCATCCTCGGCGCATTCATCCGCACGACCTTCTTCGAGATTCCAACGTTCGGCCCCGGATATGCGATGGATGTCTTCGAGGCGCCCGACGCGATGCGCGAGCTGCGTCGCTTCCCCGAAGTGCTCGCGGCGATTCTCGATCGCGCCTCGTTCCTCTATTTCGTCTGGATCGGCGCGCTGCTCTTCGTCGCCGTCGCGATTGCGCAACGCGCGCGACGGCGGATCGAGCCGCTGCTGCTGATCGCGTTCTGGATCGTGATTTGCGCCGCGTCGTACGCGGAGCGCCATCACCTCCACTTCCAGGTCGCGGTCGGTGCGCTGCTCACCACGGCGGCGCTGTTGCTGTTCCGCGCGCGACAGCGAGCGCTCGCCACGACACTAACGATCGTCCTCATCATCATCGCCCAGCCCACCACCCACACCGCGGTGCTGAGCATGCTCCGCAAAGGTCATGGCCCGCTCACCGACGTGTTCGTCGAGATCGGCGTTCCGCGCGCGAAGGGAGCGCTGTTCGCGAAGTGGGATGTCGCCGTCGTCGACAGCGTGAAACGCTGGACCGACGCGTCGCTCGCGAAGGATGAGACCTTTTTCGACTTCACGAATCGCGGGATTCTCTACTTCCTCCTCGATCGCGACGCGCCGATTCGACAGGTGGAAGTTCCTCAGTACGAGACCGACGAGGCGCAGCGCGAGGTCATCGCGCGGCTCGAACGAAACCCGCGCGTGCGCGCCGCGCTCGTGCCGGTCTCGCCAGCTTCTGCGACGATCGACAGCGTTCCGAACGCGGTGCGCGCGCCGCTCGTCTGGCAATACCTGCAGACGCACTTCGAGCCGGCATTTGTCGAGGGCGACGTAGCGATCTGGCGCCGGAAGTAGAATCCGCGTCATGACCTCGACCCCCGAAACCGCGGCGCCGGTGCGCGCCGGATTGCGCGAGCGCTTCGCGGCGTTCGTCGCGGAACGACGTCCGTTCGCGCTGAAGCCCGCGCTCGCCGCATTCGAGCAGAGCGGTGGCGATGCCGAGGCACTTCGCGACGCCTTGCGTATCGCTGCAACCGACGCTCTTCGCGTCGCCGTCGACATCCCCGAGACACAGCCGCGCATCGCCGCCGCCGACCGGCTGCAGTTCGCCGTTGATCAACTACTTGACGATTGCGACGGCTTCCTCCGCCGGGAAGCGATCACCGCATCGCTCACCGCCGATGAGAAGCGAGAAATCCTCCGCGGCATGCTGCTGACGCGCGCGACCGACAACCGTCTCAAACAGTTCTTCACCGCCGGCGAAGTTCGTTACGGCAGCGCTTCGTTCCAGGGAAAAGGTTTCCGCTCGCTCGGCCAGGAAGCGATCTATGCAGCGCCGCTCCGTCTTCGACGCGGCCCTGATTTTCGCGACGGCGATCACTGGCGCGGCGATGTCGTCTCTCCGATGATTCGCGATCTCGGCGCCGTCCTCGCGATGCACAACGACGCCACGACCGTTCGCCTCGTGCTCAACGCGCAGATGGGAAAAGCGGGCGCGCCGATGAACGGCAAAGACCTCCACGTCGGTGACTGGACGTGGGGTGTCTTCCCCGCGATGGCGCCGCTCGGCAGTCCGGCGCTGACGATGGCCGGCATCGCCATGGCGTTCGCGATGGACGCGCGCGAGTCCAATGCGTCGCCGAACATCGCCGTCTCGTTCATCGGTGAAGGAGCGACGTCACTCGGTGAATGGCACGAAGCGATCAACGCCTGCGCCGCGCGACGACTCCCGGCGATCTTCTGCGTGCAGAACAACCAGACCGCGCTCTCGACGCCGAAAGGTGAGAACTCCGCGGTGCGCACCTTCGCCGACAAAGCGCTCGGCTACGGCATGCCCGCGATCACGATCGACGGCACCGACCCCGACGCGATCGCATCCGCATTCGCATGGGGCGCCGAACGCGCGCGCGAAGGTCGCGGTCCGGTGCTCATCGAGCTGATCGCGATGCGTATGTGTGGCCATGCGCATCACGACGACATGCTGTACCTCGGCAAGGATCCGCAGACGTCGTGGTCGTATCCGCCGCTCACCGAGAGCGGCTACGCCGATCGCGAGTCGTACGACTACTGGTGCGGCCGCGATCCGATCGCGACGTACGCCGCGCGACTCGAAGCGGATGGCATCGTCGCCGCCGGTGAAGTCGACGCGTGGAAGCGAGAGATCGAAGAGCTCGTCGAGCAGCAGGCGCGCATCGTCATCGACGCGCCATGGCCCGAAGGCGCCGCGGCCGGTGACGGCGTCATCGCGAACGAACCGCGACGCGCGCACGTCGAAGTGCTCGACGAGGAATGGCGTCAGAACGCATCACGCAACACGACGCTGCCGGAGGTCGAAGACGCGCCGCCATTCGACGCCAAAGGAAAGACGTTCCTCGAAGCGGTGATGCTCGGCGTCGGCGACGCGCTGCGCGCCGATCCGCGCGCGTTCGTCTACGGCGAAGACGTGGGCGGCAAATACGGCAACGCGTTCCTGCTGCTCAAGCCGCTGCTCAAAGAATTCGGCGACCGCATCATCAACTCGATCCTCGCCGAAGGCGCCGTCCTCGGCGTCGCCACCGGAGCCGCGCTGATGGGACGCCGCCCGATCGCCGAGATCCAGTTCAACGACTTCATCGCCACCGGCTTCAATCAGCTCGTCAACAACGCCGCGAAGATTCGCTATCGCTGGGGCGGCGAAGTTCCCCTGGTCGTGCGCATGCCGTGGGGCGGACTCCGTCACGCCGGCCCCTACCACTCGCAAAACACCGAAGCCTGGTTCTATCGCACACCGGGACTAAAGATCGTCGTCCCGTCAACACCGCACGACGCGCGAGCGCTCATGGCCTCATGCGTCAACGATCCCGATCCGGTGCTCTACTACGAGCACATCGCCCTCTACCGCGACCCGAAAGTAAAGCAGTTGACTACCGACACCCCGCCCCCGCCCATCCCGCTCGGCAAAGCCGCCCTGCGCCGCGCGGGCGATCACCTCGCCATCATTTCGTACGGCGCGTACGTGCACGTAGCAATGCGCGTCGCCGAAAAGCTGGCGAAGGACGGCATCGAATGCGCCGTGCTCGATCTTCGCTCCCTGGCTCCGCTCGATCGCGAAGCAATCCTCGCGTGTGCCCGGCATTGCAATCGAGTCCTCATCGTCCACGAAGACACGAGAACCGGCTCGATCGGCGAATCGGTCGCCGCGATCATTCAGGAAGAAGCGTTCGAGTACCTCGACGCCCCGATCCGGATCCTCGGCGCGCTCGATACTCCGGTTCCGTACTCACCGCCGCTGGAGGACGTGTTTCTGGTCAGTGAGGAGCAGGTGGAGCGCGCGGCGCGGCTGTTGGTGGGTTACTGAGCGAGACGCGCACGTCATTCTGAGCCGCGAAGACGGCGAAGAATCTCAAATTAACAGAAGCCCGGACTGAACAAACGGCGACGCATCCTGAGATCCTTCGCTGCGCTTCTAAGAAACCCCTGTCAATTTTGGAAACAAACGGCCGGATCGGAGCTGGGGTTTCTTTCCATCAAGCGCTGCGCTCGCGCAGTGCCTCGACTCAGGATGACGTTACTCAGCGTCCAGGTCGGATAACGCGGGCAACCTCTCTGCGAAACTCCGGCTCCTCGTTCGTTCCATTACGCGCCATCCACTCCGACTTCGAGATCGCCCATTGCAGGCCGAGACGCTCTTCGGGCGTCATCGCTCGGACCTCATCGTGAGTAATTGTTACTTCACCGACCTTGTACCGACGCTCGTTCACGGAGGAAATTACTGACGAAGCGCGTCGACGTCAACCAAGTCTTTCGGCCTGCCACTCGCGATCTTATTCCGGATCAGATCGACCTTACCGATGACAGGATACGGCTGGCCCTGAAACTCGTTTGAAATGCGGTTTGGCCACGCCTCGTCGAATGTCACTCCGCTTATCGCGGTCAGGATATCGATTCGATATGGCGGAAGCCCCATCTGAAACGTGATGCCGGGAGTGGAGAAATCATCGAGGGTCACACTGTGAAGCGGCGCACCAAACACGCCGAGTGCACGCCAGACTTTCTTCGCGTTCTCCGGTGTAGCGCGCACCCAGATATCCAGGTCACCCGTAGCGCGTGGGCGATCGTGCGCGGCCAGCGCATGTGCGCCCACAACGAGGAAATCAGCTCCGGCGGCGGACAACTCGCGCAATATCTCGACGAAGTCGCGATTCACTGAAACCTCCGTCCTTAAATGCCCACGCGGTCTTCGTCAGTTCCCAGACCATGGCGACCCGCTCACTGGGGGTGAGGTGATCGACATCGCTGTGCTTGTCTTCATCGGCCAGCAGCACCTTGCGCGTTGGCCAATGGGAGCGGTCCGTCATGCGTCAATTATACCCCGCGGTACACGCCCCGCACCCACGCCGCATCCTCCGCGCTCAGCATCTCTCCCGCCGCTGCGGCGGCTTCCACCTGCCGTGGATTGCGCTGTCCGAGCAGGACGCACGCGGTGGGGTTGTCGGCGAGCAGCGAGCCGGTTAGCGCGGTCAGCACCGGCTGTGCGAGCGATGGGAATCGCGCAGTCACGGCGTCGCGGGCGCGTTGCATTCTGGCGATAAATTCGGCGTCGCCGAACTCCGGGACGTTGCGCCGGAAGTCGCCTTCCTCGAACTGCTGCGGCTCGCTGTATTTGCCGAGGAGCAGTCCGTGTTTGAGTGGTGAGAAGAACGCGACGCCGAGGTCGTGGGCGTTGACGTATTCGCGAAGTCCGCTCGACTCGTATTCGTCGTCGACCAGGTTGCGGAACGGCTGCACGACGTCGGGATCGACGCGCTCGACGAAACGCATGATGCGCGACGCGTCCCAGTCCGACAGGCCGACGAATCGCACCTTTCCTTCTTCGCGCAGCTTGTGCATCGTCGCGAGCGCGTCATCGAAGTAGTCGTCGTTCTCGCCGAAATCGCAGTGATGAAAGTAGTAGACGTCGAGCGTGTCGGTCTTCATGTTGCGCAGCGACGCCTCGCACTGCGCGCGCATGAACGCGGGCTCGTAGTAACGACGCGACGGTCCCTTCACGTAGCCGAACTTCGTCGCGAGAAAGATCGCATCGCGCGGCACTTCGCCCCACATCTCGCCGATCAGCACTTCCGCGTGACCGGAACCGTATGCATCTGCCGTGTCCCAGTGCGTGATGCCGAGCTCGTATGCGCGACGGAGCGCCTGCTTCGCGGCGGCGTCGTCGTGTCCGGTCCAGCCGACGGATGCGCCTTCGTTCGTGTTTGGGCCTCCGTGTCCCCATGTGCCGAGGCTGATGGCGGGAACCTGAACGTTCGTGCGGCCGAAGCGAATCATGCGCATGGCGGCGGATTATAGTTGCGCGCAGATGGCGCCTTGCACGTTCTGCGACGAGACGCACGCGACCGTTTACGAAGACGATCGCTGCTTCGTCATGCTCCATGATGACTCGGCCGTTCGCGGACACGCGATGGTCGTCTGGCGCTCACATGTCGAGAACCTCTCGGACCTTTCCGACGATGACGCGACGCACTTCATCCGCGTTCATCGAGCTGCCGAGCGCGTGCTGCTCGACGTGACGAAATGCGAGCGCGCCGTCCTGATGAAACTCGGCATCGCCACGCCGCATCTGCACCTTCACATCTATCCGGTGCCAGCGAGCGCGAACCGCGCCGCGGTCATGTCCGCGATCGACGGCGCGACACGCGAAGAACGGGAGGATGGATTCGCCACCGCCGTCCGCGACAAGTTGTCGGTGTGCTAGGCTCGATTCAGAACCATGGTCCGCAGATCCATCTCCTCCACGGCCGAAGGCACCGAAGCATTTCGCGGGACCGACAAGCGCGAGCGCATCCTCCGCGCCGCCGTCGACGTCTTCGCGGCGAACGGCTACTTCAACTCGAAAGTCTCTGAAGTCGCGAAAGCGGCCGGCGTCGCCGACGGCACGATCTATCTCTACTTCAAGCAGGGGAAAGAGCAGCTCCTGACGACGATCTTTCAGGAGCACACGCGCAGCTATCTCGAGTCGCTGGAGCGCGAGCTCGGCAACGTCGATCGCGCCGAGGAACGGATTCGGATCGCCGTGCGCCATCACCTCGAAACGCTCGGGCGCGATCGCAACCTCGCCATCGTCGCGCAGGTCGAGTTGCGTCACAGCCTCAAGTTCATGAGCCTGCTCTCGCAGCAGGAAGTCGCCGACTACCTGAACACCATCCGAAAGATCATCGAGCGCGGCCAGGCGGACGGTGCATTCAAACGGACGCTGCATCCGCAGCTCGTCGCGAAGTCGGTCTTCGGCATCCTCGACGAGATGGTGACGTCGTGGATTCTCTCGGAGAAGGCTTACGACCTCGGCGCGCAGTCAGATCAGATCAGTGAGCTGATTCTGACCGGGCTGCTGTAGCACGCCGCTCCACTTCGTGTGCGGCTCGCGGTTCAGCACGAGGTAGTTCCAGACCAGCCCGCCGTAGCTGTGCATCGTCATCCCCCGTTTCTCGTAGAAGCTCGCGAGCAGACGCTGAACCTTCGGCAGGTTGTAGAACGGCACGCCGGGGAAGTAGTGATGCTCGAGATGGAAGTTCGAATAGAGGAACGCCGGGTTCCAGAACCACGAGCTTTTCATCAGCGTCGACCACTTCGCGGGATCGTCGGGATCGATGTCGTAGTGCTGGCCGAGGCGGTTGAGCGCAAACGCGATCGGGAAGACGAAGAAGATCGGGACGATGTAGAGCTTGAACGCGATGGCCCAGCCGCCGATGAGCGCGATGGCAGCGAGGACGCTCAGCTGAAAGACGATCGTCACGATCCGCTCGCGCGCGATCCGCTTGCGCAGCTCCGGCTCGTATGACGCCGTTTCTTTCGCGGCCGCGCGGAAGTAAATCGGGAACAGAGCAGGCGTGAAGTAGAGCAGCTTGAACCAGCGCTCGTTCCGTTTCGGCGAGAGGTAATGGCGCTTTGGATCTTCTTCGAATGAGCCGAGGCCGGCGTGATGATCGAGATGCCAGCGGGTGAACTGCGAAGCGGAGATGCCGCTCGGGATCGCGTAGAAAAGCCCGAGGATTCGGTAGGTTGATTCGTCCGACTTCGGCAGCACCGCGCGATGAACGACCTCGTGCAGCAACACGGTGAAGTCGAACACGGCGAAACCGGCCACGACCGCGAACGGCAGCCAGAAGTACCAGCGATCGAAGTGCACGATGGCGACGCCGGCGAGCACGAGCACGGCGACGTTCGCGAACGCGATGAGCGCATGCAGCAGCGGCCGCTTCTGATGCAGCTCGCGCAGCGCCTCGGTCGGCACTTCGGCGGCGAGATCCCGCTTCAGCTGCTGCGCATGTTCGGCGTAGTAAGTGGCCATTGGACGGAGAGGTAAACGCTCGTTACTGCGCAATTAATTCAACCGGGTGCTGAGTGCGAAGTGCTGAGTGCTGAGTCACGCGCCCCGGTCCCCGACACAGCACTCAGCACTCTGCACTCAGCACCGGCTTCTAATCCAGCCGTACGAAATCGAGACTACCGAACGACCGCATCTGCCGGCTCACCTCGTGCCCCGATGGGTTTTCATCCGTCGCGTACGCGGCGTTCCCTTCAATCGTCCGAACGAACTTCGCCAGCGTCTGCGTCACCACTCCCGTGTGATGCCACTCGTTCTTCTTATCGGTCCGACGCAGAAGCAGGAGGCTGCCCGTTGGCACGCGACTCGGATCTGCCGCGGCTCGCGCTCCCGACACAAATCGTCCTTTCGCCTTCGCTTCCTCCGCGAGATGACTGCAGTTCGTCTGGTACTCGAGCGGCAGCTCGCGGCCGAGCGTCGCCGCGGCCTGCGCGACCATCGTGCTGACGAAACCGGCGCACCACGCCTCAAAACCCTGCGGAAGTTTCGGATCGCGCGGACGCTGATCGCCGTGCATGTACAGCCGCACCCACGGCCCGCGATTTTGTCCGCCGACTTCTCGTGCGTGCTGACGCAGATGCTGCAGCGCGTACGCCGCCACCATCGTCCCGAGCTTCGTCGATTCGGGCGCAAGAATCGGCCGCAGCGCTTCCGTCATCGGACGGATCAGCATCGCGAACGTCTCCGGATCGACCTCACCCGTCACCGGCAGCACGCCGCTCCCGCCCTGGAAATCACGCACCGCCTGATCGGTCGCCCAGCCGTACATCCCGTCGATCATCACGTCGCATTGATTGAGGCAAAGCCATTCCTGCGTCAGCCGCACCATCTCACCGCGGCGGCCGCGGCGCAGCGTCTGATCGATGTGCAGCAGCGGCTGGTTGCCGGCGACCGGCACGGCGGTACGACGAATGAGCATCGGTGACATGAAAATCCTCCGGAAGTCGTTTCAAACGGCGTGGCGCGCATCTATACCATCGGACATTCGACGCGGACACTCGATGCATTCACCGAGCTCCTCCGTATGAACGGCGTCGAACGGCTCGCCGACATTCGTCGCTATCCAGGCTCGCGGCGTTATCCGCATTTCTCGCGCGAAGCGCTTGCGGAATCGCTGCCGCGCGAAGGAATCGCATACGTCCACATGCCGGAGCTCGGCGGACGGCGGAAGCCGGCGCCCGATTCACCGAACGGCGCCTGGCGCAACGATCAGTTCCGCGCCTACGCCGACTACATGGCGACGCGCGAGTTCGCCGGCGCGATCGACGAGCTGCTCGCGTTCGAAGAACCGACTGCGATCATGTGCGCCGAGGCGGTACCGTGGAGATGTCATCGAAACCTCGTGTCGGATGATCTCGTGCGACGCGAAATCGACGTGCTGCACATCATCGACGGCGGCGAGCCCGGAGCGCACAAGCTCAACCCGATGGCACGCGCGGAAGGCGATCATCTGGTGTATCCATCCGAATCGCAGCGTGCACTTTTTCAGGCGGTATAATCCGACGCGCTCAGCCGGGTTCGAATCGGAGATTTGATGGCCATCGCGGAGGCGCCCATCGCGGCGCCGGAGAAAGATGTCGTCCTCGCCGTCGACGACAACGAACAGAACCTTCAACTCCTCGAGGAATACCTCTGGCAGTGGGGTTACGACGTCGTGGTCGCGCGCGATGGCCGCGAAGCGCTGCAGATTTATCCGAAAGCGAATCCGGCCATCATCGTCCTCGACGTGATGATGCCGGTCATGGACGGCTACGAAGCCTGCGCGAAAATCAAAGCGGAGCCGGGCGGAAGGACCATCCCGATCCTGATGCTGACCGCGCTCACCGGCACCGACGACAAGATCCGCGCGCTCGAAAGCGGAGCCGACGATTTCCTCAACAAGCCGATCAACAAAGACGAGCTGCGCACGCGCATCCGCTCGCTCATCAAGATCCGCAACCTCCGCAAAGAGCTCGACTCGAGCGAGAACATCATCATGGCGCTGACGACGGCGCTCGAGAACAAAGACCCGCGCAGCGGCGGCCACGTCCATCGCGTCGCGTCATACGCCACGCGGCTCGCCGACAAGCTCGGCATGTCGCCCGTCGAAAAGGAAACGATCAGCAAAGGCGCAATGCTTCACGACCTCGGCATGATCGGCGTCCCCGACGCGATCCTGATGAAGACCACGCCGCTCACTCCCGAAGAGACCGAACAGATGCGCGATCACACGCGCATGGGAGCATCGATTCTCGATCCGATGAAAACCTTCCGCCCGTTCGTACCGATCGTTCGATCGCATCACGAACGGTGGGACGGCCGCGGATATCCGGACGGCATCGCCGGCGACGCCATTCCGCTCGAAGCGCAGGTGGTCGGCATCGCCAATCGCTTCGACGAAGTTCGCCACGAACAGGAAAGCGACAGCGAGGAAGCGGCGCTCGCGCAGCTCACCGCGGAAGCGGCCGGCGGCGCGTTCGATCCCGAGCTGACGAAGCTGTTCGTTACCGCGATGGGCGAAGAAGCGCCGGCGGCGGCGATCACGAAACATATGCGCCAGCGTTTGACGACGCCGGCGCGCGTGCTCTGCGTCGACGACAACAAGATGAATCGCGACCTCGTGCTGGCGACGCTTACCGACGTCGGCTTCGAGGTCTCGGTCGCCGAGAACGGACGTGAAGCGATCGCGGTCGTCGAGAGCGAGCCGATCGACGTCGTGCTGCTCGATCTGCTGATGCCGGTGCAGGACGGCGCCGACACGCTGCGGCTGTTGCGCGCCGATCCGCGTCACGAGTTTCTGCCGATCATCGTGCTGACGTCGCATCGCAACAGCGACATGCGCCAGTCGGCGATCCTCAGCGGTGCGGACGACTTCATCAACTATCCGCTCAATCGCCTCGAACTGATCACGCGCATCCGCTCGCTGCTGCGGATCAAGGAGTACCACGCCGATCTCGAGCAGACGCAGAACGTCATCTGCGCGCTGGCGCTCGCGCTCGAAGCGAAGGATCGCTACACGCGCGGCCACTCGCAGCGCGTCGGCGACCTGGCTCACTCATTCGCGCTTCACCTCGGCGTCGAGCGAGCGACGGCGGAGATGATCCGCACCGCCGGCCTGCTGCACGACATCGGCAAGATCGCCGTTCCGGAAGCGCTGCTGAACAAGCAGGGACCGCTGACGCGCGACGAGTTCCTGCGCGTCATCGATCACCCGGTCATCGGCGAAGAGATGGTGCGGCCGCTCGTCACGCTCAACGCCGTGCTGCGCATCATTCGCCATCATCACGAACGCTACGACGGACGCGGCTATCCGGACGGGCTGCGCGGCGACGACATTCCGTACGAAGTGCGGCTCCTCTCGATCGTCGATGCCTACGATGCGCTGACCTCGCATCGCGCTTATCGTCCGGCGCCGCTCGAACATGCCGCGGCCATCCAAACCCTGCGCCGCGAAGCGGCCGGCGGCAAGTGGGATCCGGACATGGTGCAGAGCTTCTCGGCGATGCTCGGCGAAGAGTCGCCGCATTGGGATTCGATCTCGCTGCCGGTGCCGGTGCTCCGGCTGGCGTAGGTCATCCCGAGCGTGGCGAGGGATCCGGGCGTGAGGGGAGCCATGCCGCACCTTGCGCGCCCCTCCCGCCCAGATCCTTCGCTGAACGCTCAGGATGACATCCGACAGATGTCATCGCAATCACGTCGGCCGGCAGAATCGGAAGCGACGCGAAGGCTCTGCCACGTACGCAGCCGGCCGTGCCGGCTCAGGATGACATCCGATAAACTCCCCAAAGTGCTGGTTCTCCACGACCCCCTCAAACAGACCGACCTGCCGTCCGGCTGCGTCGCCACGATCGGCAACTTCGACGGCATGCACGTCGGCCATCAGGCGATCATCCGCGGCGTCGTCGATCGTGCGCGCGAGCTCGGCGTGCCGTCGGCGGTCGTGACGTTTCATCCGCATCCGCTCTCCGTCGTCGCGCCTGACCGCGTGCCGAAACAGATCCTCACTCTGCAGCAGAAAGAAGAAGTCCTCCGCTCGATGGACGTCGATGCGCTGCTCGTCGTCCCGTTCACGCACGAGTTCTCGCGCTGGACCGCCGATCGCTTCATCGAAGAGTTCCTCGTCGATGCGCTGCGCGTGCGCGAGATCCACATCGGACGCGATTTCTGCTTCGGCGCCGGACGCGAAGGAAACCTGCAGAAGCTCGAAGCGCTCGCGCCGCGCTTCGGGTTCGGCGTGCGCGGCGTCGACGACGTTCGCCTCCGCGGCATCCGCGTCTCCAGCTCGCTCGTCCGCGACGCCATCGCCAAAGGGTCGATGCGCATCGTCTCGCTCGCGCTCGGCCGCAACTACTTCATCGATGGCCGCGTCGCCACCGGACGCCGTCTCGGCCGCAAGATCGGCTTCCCGACCGTCAACATGGATCCGGCCAACGAGCTCTTCCCGGGCGACGGCGTCTACATCACGACATCGCGATTCGCCAGCTTCGCGCGCTCGTTCGAGAGCGTGACGAACATCGGGGTCCGGCCCACTCTCTACGAAAACTACGCGACGACGATCGAGAGCCACATCCTCGACTTCGACTCGAACGTCTACGGCGATACGGTGCGGCTCTACTTCCACGGATTGCTCCGGCGCGAAATGCAGTTCCGTTCCGCGCTCGAGCTGACCAATCAGATCCGCGCCGACATCGAGCGCTCGCGGCGCTGGTTCTACCGGCATCCGATTCGCTTCGACGACGAGACGAGCTTCAGCGAATGACCGATCCCGTGCTGGCATTCGTCATCCTGGCGGTCTTCGTGGCCGCCGCGGCGGCGACGCGATTCTTTCGAACGCTCGACGCGAACGTCTGGCGCGCCGTGAGCACGCCGCTCGCGGCCGGCTTCGCCGTCGGCGTCATCGTCTCGCTGCTCGACGAACGATGGGAGGTCGCCGCGATCGGCATTCTGCTCACCATCGCCGCGCTCTACGTTCGCCTGACCGGCGATGAGAGCGACGCCATCGACGGGATGCTGCTCGGCGCCTGCACCGGCGCCGCCGCGGCCGCACCGCTGATCGTCTTTCGCGGCGCGACGATCCGTCCGGTCGCGGAATGTTTCCTCGCCGGCAGCGTCGCCGGATTCGGCATCACCTTCGCCGCGTTTCACGTCGCCGACCGGCTGCGGCAAATGCTGTTCGACTTCGTCACCGCCGCCGCCGCGATCGGCGTCGCATACGCGCCGGAGTTGTTCGCCGCGCGCGGCGTGAACGATCGCCGGATCGTCATCGCCGCTGCCGCGCTCGCGCCGCTCCTCGTCATCGTCGCCGTCTTCGTGCAGTGGGTAACGCTTCGCAACGAGCTGACGCACGAAGCATCGCTCGGCTTCGTCGACGTCGCCGACGTCCGGACGACCGCGCATCCGCTGCTCCGTTTCGGCCGCGGAGGCTGGACTGACGCGCGAGCGCATCGCGAGTTCGTACGGCTCGCCAATCGGATCGCACTGCGCAAACGGCAGCAGCGCGGGCGCTCCGAAGAGGTGGCGCGGCTCTATCAGCTCGAGATCATCAAACTGCGGATGCAGATTCAGGAGATGAGCCGCATCGATCACGCCACACGCACGCGGAACGCTGAACCCGATGACGACGCCCCCGCCTCGGATACAATCGCTCGCAGCAAATGACGAGCCTCCGCCGACTTCTAATGACACCGAAGGTGTCATCGCAATCACGCAGGCCGGCAGAATCGGAAACGAGGCGCGGGCTCTGCCACATACGCAGCCGGCCGTGCCGGCTCGCGATCGTCCTCCTCGCCGCAATCCCCACAACCCTTCTCGCGCAGACGAAGGACCTCGGGCAGGCGACGCAATATTACAAACAGCCGAAGGCTAAGTTCGGCTTCGTCCCCGGACCGAAACCGGGCGGCGGCGACGTCCGCGTCACGCTCGCGCCGGGCGGCCGGGTCATCACCGAGAAGGATGAGTACTCGATCCTCGAAGGCGACGTCACGATCGAGTATCAGGACATCAAGCTCCGCGCCGACAAAATCACGCACAACCTCCGGACGAAAGACGTCGTCGCCGACGGCCACGTCATCATCGATCAGGGACCGACGCGCATCACCGCCGATCGCGCCGTGTACAACATGGACAGCAAAACCGGGACGTTCTTTCACGCCACCGGCGCGCTCGAACCGTCGATGTACTTCACCGGCGAGAAGATCGAGAAGATCGGCGATCAGACATATCGCATGTCGAACGGCATCTTCACGTCGTGCGATCTCGATAATCCGTCGTGGTCGTTTCACGTCCGCCAGGCGGAGATCACGCTCGATGACTATGCGCACATGCGCGACGTCACCTTCCGTGCGCACAAGACGCCGATCTTCTGGACGCCTCGCCTGATCTGGCCGACGAAGAAGGATCGCTCGCGCGGCTTCCTCATCCCGCGCGTCAACTACAGCGGTGACTTCGGCACGCGCTTCGAGGTCGGCTACTTCGTACCGGTCGGCGATTCCGCCGACGTCACGGTTTACGGCGATCTCAACACCGACGGCTACAACGGACTCGGCATCGATCTCCGCTATCTGCCGACGCCGAACATCAAGACCGGCGAGCTCAACGCGTTCGCCGTCAACGATCCTGAAGCGAAGCGCGAGCAGTGGCGTTACACGTACAAGCACGCGCAGGACAATCTGCCCGGCGGATTTCGCGGCGTCATCGACGTCGAAGATTTTTCGGACCTCGACTTCTTCCGCAAGTACGCGCGCGATCCCGGTCTCAACGTGAAGTCGCAGATCTACTCGAGCGCGTATCTGACGAAGAACGGTTCGAACTATTCGCTCAACCTGCTCGCCGATCGGCGCGAGATTCTTCTCGGATCGGGCGCGACGCCGACCACCGAGCGCAGCCAGAGTTTCGAACAGCTGCCATCGCTGCAGTTCCGCTCGTATCCGACACGAGTCGGCGCGACGCCGCTCTACTTCGCGCTCGAATCATCCGCGTCGCATCTCGTAACGAACGCCACAGGCCTCGCCACCGGACCGAACGCCGACTACTTCCGCGGCGATGTCTTTCCGACGCTGTCGCTGCAGCTCCGCACACCGGCGTGGTTCTCGATTCGTCCGCAGATCTCCGCGCGTGAAACGTATTACACGTCGAGCCTCACCCCAATCGACCCCGCCAGTCCATTCACGCCGCAGGAAGCGGTGAAGGAATCGCTGTCGCGGTTCTACGCGCAGGGACAGGTCGACGTCGTCGGACCGTCGTTCTCGCGCGTCTTCAATCGAGAGTTCCTCGGCTTCAACAAACTGAAGCACGTCATCGAACCGCGCTTCCGTTACGTCTACACATCCGATCTCGACGAGCAGGATCGAGCGATCCGCTTCGACACCGTCGACGTCGTTCCGTTCGTCCGCGATTCCGTCGAGTACTCGCTGACACAGCGACTCCTCGGCCGCGAGGCCGGCAATCCGTCAGCGCGAGAGATTCTCTCCTTCTCATTGCGGCAGACTGTCTCGCTGTCGAAGATCGACGCCCAGCCCGGAACGTTCACGACCGACACCGGCAAGTTCTCGCCGCTCACGGCCAGCCTGCACGTCAATCCGTATCAGACGGTGACGTTCGACGCGAACGCGTCCTTCGGCAACGTCTCGCATCAGATCGATCAGTCGAGCCTTTCGGCGAACCTGATCGGCAGCGGAAAAAACGCCGACAAGTACCTCAGCTTCACCTGGTTCGCGACGTATCGCCCGCCGCCGACGCCGGAACAGCCGGTCGTCTTCGATTCGTCGTCCAGCCAGGTGCGTCTCAGCGGCGGCTCGTCGATCTTCCGCGATCGTCTCCGCGCCGACGTGCAGCTGAACTTCGACGTGAAGAAGGGAACGTTCCTCGAGCAGCGTTACCTCTTCGGCATGAACGCCGCGTGCTACGGCGTCGCGCTGGAGTTCCGCCGCTACATCGTCTACGACCCGGCGCCGCGAGCGCTCTTCACCTACGGCGTCGCCGTAACGTTGAAGAACGTCGGCACGGTCGGCTCGCACTGACGTGGATTCTCATCCGCGCCTCGGCCGCCGGCGCAAAGCGGTTCCTCTCGTCTTCGTCCTCCTCGGCGCGCTGATCGCTGTCATCGGCGGCGTTCTGCTGACGCGTCATCCCGCGCCGAAACCGGACGCGGCCGGCCTGCAGTCACGACTGGCGTCGATGCGCGGCGCAATCAAGACGTATCGCACGCGAACCGGTCACGGTCCCGCGACGATGCAGGATCTTGTCGCCGCGAAACTGCTGCGTGAAGTACCGATCGATCCGATCACCGGTTCGCGCGCGACGTGGCGGCTGGCAACCGAAGAGAGCGTGGCGGTGCAGGAAGACTTCCGCGCCGGCGGCGGCGAAGGACGACGCGTCTGGATCATCGATGTGCACAGCGGCGCGCGCGGGAGCGATGCGGGTGGGCGGGCGTGGGCTGATTACTGAGGCAGGGCCGAGGTCATGGAACGCCGAAAGATCAGGTGATTGTCATCCCGAGCGTAGCGAGGGATCTGCGCGGGTGGGGCGCGCCACTGTGCACCACCGCCCGGATCCCTCGCTACGCTCGGGATGACAGACGCACCCCGGGCGGAACCACTCGCAGTCGTTGACCGCGCAAGGTCGATCCACTACCCTCGCGCAACCGTGCCGAACGTCTACTCTTTCAAGGACTTCGAAGGCAGCAGCCATCGCATCCTGATCGAGCTGATCCGGCGCTTCGGCGGCCGCGGCGGAACGCTCCTCGACCTCGGCGCCGCCGGCGGCGAGCTCGGCGCCGCGGTGCGCGATCAGTTCACGCATACGATCGGCTTCGAATACAACATCAGCTGCCTCCCCGACCTCCGCGCGCACTTCGATCAGGCGCTCGTCACCGATCTCGAGAAAGTGCGGAAGCTGCCGAACGGCATGCAGGCGATCGTCATCGCCGACGTCCTCGAACACCTTCGCGACGCGCCGGCGCTACTCGCGCTGATCCGCAAATCGCTCACGCCCGACGGCAAGCTGTTCGTCTCCGTCCCCAACATCGCCAACGTCACGGTCCGCCTCGGCCTGCTCTTCGGCGTCTTCGAATATCGCGAGCGCGGCATCCTCGACAACACCCACGTCCGCTTCTACACGAAGCGAACGATTCGCCGCGAGATCGAAAATGCCGGTTTTCGGATTCTCTCGATTCGAGGATCGTCGGTGCCGATTCGACTGATCGTCGGCGGCTTCACTCCCGAACCTCTGCTCCGCTTCGGCGAATATCTGCTGACAATCATGACGCGGCTGTGGCGATCGCTGTTCGCGTATCAGATCATCATCGTCGCCGAGCTGAAGTAACGACGTCCGCCACGCTGAGCAACAGCGCCAGCAACGCCGCGATCGCCGCCACCCACCACCACCCGCCTCCGATGCGTCGCGCGAAAACGACGCGGTGCTCGCCGGCGGGAACAGCAACTCCGGCGAAGAGGATGTTTGTGGCGATCGGTGTCGCCTCGCGGCCGTCGATCGTGACGCGAAGCTCGGGCGTGAGTTTCTCCGACGATGCGATGAAGAACGGTGCGTTGCCGCTTGCGACCAGCTCGTGTGCGGAGTCGGTCGACTTCACGAGGCGAACGTTTGCGGGCGATGCGGGAGGCAATGCCGCGTGCGGATCGGTGATGAATGCTTCGTCGGCGAACGTCAGCGACTTCGCGGCAATCAGTTCGTCTTCGCTCATCCGTCGCACGCGCGAGACGGCGTGGAAGCGCGGCAGTTCGGCGACGTTCAGATAGAGCCGGGCATCGGGCAGCTCGCGATCGAAGATCAGCGGCTTCGTCACTCGTCCGTAGAAGATCGGCGCGTCGCCGGCGTCGGTTGTCGCGCCGCGCAGCAGCGTCACTTTCATCGCGAATGCTTCGACGCGCAGCGTCACGCTTTCGCCGAGGCGCGCGTACGGCTGCAGCGGGATGTAGACCTTGCCGAGCGCGCTCATGTCTTCGGGCGTGAAGGAGCGCGTGAAAACGTCCGCGCCGTTCCTGCGCAGTGCGACCATCAGCCGCGGCGTCGCGCCGGCGGCGGACTCCATCGTCGCCGGAAGTTCGATCGCCCAGAACGGCTCGGCGTCGACGCGGATCGTTCGTTCGAGCACATCGCCCGGCTTCATCTCGACGTTCGAGAACTTCACTTCCGCGACGCCGGGCACCGTCGCCTCGAACACCTTCCAGCGAATGATGTCGATGGCGTGCTGTTCGACGAAGTAGCGGATGCCGAGGAGCGCGAGAAAGGGATCGGCGAAATCGAAATGGAGACTGTTGAACGTGATGACGGTCGACGTGCCGCTCCACGACGTCGGATCGACGCGCAGCAGCATCCGGCGATATGCGGCCTCCGATGAGAAGTGGCTGCGGACGTCTTCGAGCGCGAAGAGCTCCGACGAATTCGGCCACATGTACGCGAAGAACGGCGCGATGCGGAACGGCCGCGGCTGCGCCTGCAGATATGCGATCGCAGGCGACGACGGGACCTTCGTGTCCTGCGGCCGCAGGTACGGATGAAAGCGGCCGGCGAAGACGGTGAGATCGGCGGCGGCGAGCAGCGCGAGCGTCATCGCGATCGCGCCGGCGAATCGCCGTCGTGCGACGACGAGCGTCCCGGCCGCGGCGAGATAGGCGGCGGCGACCGGCAACACGAGTTGTAATCGCGTCAGCGGTGAGTAACGAATGCCCGGCAGTGCGGCGAGCGCGCGCGAAATGACCGGCGCGCCGAACATCCCCGCCGCGACGATGAGCAGCATCGCCAGCCAGTACCAGCGCCTGCGCGCGCGACGACTGAACGGCGCGAGCGCGATGAGCGGCAGCGCGACGATGCCGAGGTAGATCGTCGCTTCGACGTAGTTGTTCACGGGGAGCGATCGATCGCCATTCCAGTTGTGATACGCGGGATTGCCGAGGCGATCGGGCCTGGTGAACGACAAGACATGATGCGGCGGGAAAGCGTTGCTGCTCATCGCCGCGCGCATGCCGAGGTAGCCGGTACGGCGGATGAACTGGATGAACGGGACGAGCGACGGCGACGCGATGAGCAGCGCGAGCACGACGGCGAGCGTTGTCGCGGCGACGGATCGCAGCGGCAGTCGTCGTTCGCGAAGGCAGAGGAAGACGAAATACGCGGCAGCGATGTACGCGCCGTATGCCATCGTCGCGGGAAAGCCGGCCAGCGCGTACGCGAGCGCGATCAGTACGACGACGCCGAACGGAACGCGCTTACCGCGCGCGACGCGGCAGACGATCCAGAGCAGCGCCGGATAGAGCACCGTCGCATTCGTCACCTGCCAGAGCCAGCGCACCGCGAACGCGCCTGATGCTGCGAAGACGATCGCGCCAACCGCCGCGCTGCGACGGCCGAGGCGTTCTTCGCGCAGCCAAAGATACGTGAACCAGAAGGCGGCGTTGAGTTTGAGAAAGATAATGCCGGTGTAAACCCACGCCAGCGGCAGCAGCAGCGTCGGGATAGCGATGAACGGCGAGAGGACGGCGGCAGCGGACGAGCCCCAGCCGGGGATGCCGGACGCGATGAACGGATTCCACGCGAACGCGTGGCCGCTTTTCATCAGCGACATCAGCGTGTAGTACGACGTCGGCGGATCGTTGAGCAGCCAGTTCTGAATGTCGAAGCTGCGCGCCGACGCCCACGGGTCGTAGCTGTAGAAGACGTCGTTCGGCGAAACGACGCGTGCCATGAAGATGACCGGAAAGAAGAAGATGAAGTTCGCGGCGGCGATGGCGGCAAGCGCGAAGCGGTGTTTGCGGATGCGGCGCAAGGTGAAGGTACTTTATCCTGAGCGGAGCGCTCAAAATGAATTCAAAAAAACGTCTCCTCATCGCCGCCGACGTCGACCGCACCTTCACCGACCGCGTGCTCCGCGACGCGCGCTTCGAAGTCCGTCACGAACCGGTGCGCAGCGAGAGCGATCTCGCGCGCGTGATCGGCGACGCCGAGGTCCTCGTCACGCGCGCTTACAACGACGTCACCCGCCGCGTGCTCGACGCTGCGCCGCACCTCGAGCTGATCGCGCAGGGAACGAGCGGCACCGACAACATCGACGAGCCGACCGTGCGCGAGCGCGGCATCACCGTCATCAGTCTTCCCGGCGAAAACGCGAACGCGGTCGCGGAGCTCGTCATCGGTTTCATGATCGCGCTCACGCGCACCGTCCCGTTTTACGACCGGCAGATGCGCGACGGCATCTGGCAGCGCGACGATTGCGCGACGCGCCACGAGCTCTCCCACTTTCGACTCGGCATCGTCGGACTCGGCCAGGTCGGCGGCCGCGTCGCGCGCATGGCGGCGGCGTTCTCGATGAACGTGCGCGCGTTCGATCCATACATCGATGACCCGCGTTGCGTCGCGACGCTCGACGATCTCCTCGCCGAGTCGGACATCCTCGCGCTGCACGTTCCGCTGAATGCAGAAACGTCGAAGATGATCGCGGCGCCGCAACTCGCGCAACTTCCGCGCGGCGCGTACGTCATCAACGCTTCGCGCGGTGGCGTGCTCGACGTGCAGGCGGCATTCGACGCACTCGCTGCGAATCAGCTCAACGGAATCGCACTCGATGTTTACGAGCCGGAGCCGCCATCGATCAGGTTTCCCGACGATCCGCGGCTGATTCTCACGCCGCACATCGCCGGCTGTTCGACGGAAGCGAAAGCGTCGATCGGTGTGAAGCTGTACGAGAAGCTGGTCGCGTTCTACAGCTGACGGTAGACCGCGTGCGCCGCCGCGAACCACGCCACGTTCGCGATCACGATCAGCACGACGCCGGCGACGAAGAGCGTTCGTCTGCGCGGCGGTTCGATTTGCACGAAATCGTGCGCGACGACGGCGAGCCACGGCAGCCAGCCCCACGCGTACCAGCCGCCGACGCCGCCCCAGTTTCCCCAGAACAGTCGATGCGAGACGAACCACGCGAGCGTCGCAGCGATGGCGACCAGCAGCGCGACGGCGTTCGGCTGCCATTGCGGCGGACGTCGAATGCGCATCGAGAAGATCGCGATAACGGCCAGCAGCGCGGCCGCGATCAGCAGCCATGACGGTGCGCGAAAGACGCTCCACTCGCCGAGCCAGAATCCGGTCTTCGCGAACGTGTAGCCGCTGCGCGCGAGTCCTTTCACGATTTGCATCAGCGTCTCGTCGAACGGCGCGCGCGCGGCGTTCAGTTCGACCGTGCCGCCCCAGTGAAATCCGCGCAGCCATTGCAGCGGCAGAACCAGCGCTGACGCGCACGCGACGACGAACGCCTGAATGCGCGTTCGATTCATCAGCGTCCAGAAGATCAGCAGCACGACGATCGGCAGCGCAGTCAGCTTGATGAGGGGGCCGACCGCGGCGAGCAGCGCCAGCCACGGCGTCGCGATTCGCCGATCGAGCGCCGAGACGACCACTGCGGTCCAGAGAAAAACAGCGGAGTCGTTCGCGCAGCGCGCGAGCGATTCGGCGGCGCCCGGAATCAGCAGTACGAGCAGCAACGCCGCGTACCATTCATCGCCGCGTGATCGCGCCACCGCGCGCAATGGGAAGAGCAGCGCGATGAAAATCAGCGCGACCGAAAAGAGCCGCATCGCGAGCAGCCGCGCGATTGGATTCGCAATCGGCAGCAGCGAGGGAATCACGTAATACGCCGGAGGCTGATGGCGCTCGTAGTTCGGAATCGTCGCCGCGGCCGGCGGCGTCGCATCGAATCGCAACACGTTCCACTCCGCGGGCGCGCTGCCGAATGGCGGACAACGCAACGCGCGCCGCAAATCGGCGCTGCACGGATGCGCGACGACCGACGCGACGATCGTGCCGTCGACCGGTAACGCCGGCCAGCCCAAACCGGTGGCGTGCGCGAGGTGAAACGGCTCGTCGGGACCTTCGTACGCCGGCACGTAGAGCGCGTGCACGACGAAACGGACGAGCACCACGAACAGCAGCGCCCGCGCGGCGGTTCTCAACCGAGGTACATCCCGCCGCGCACGACGAACTTCCCGTCGCGGAGCACGTCGCGCACGAGGTTCACGCCGAAGTGATAGACGAGATGAAAGTAGCTCGGCGCATCGAGCAGCACGAGGTCGGCGCGCTTGCCGGCTTCGATCGAGCCGGTCTCGTGCGCGAGGCGCAGCGAGTAGGCGCCGTGCAGCGTCGCCGCGGTCAGCGACTCCTCGACCGTCATCTTCATCTGCAGCGTCGCCAGCTGCATCACGATCTGCATCGACTCCGTCATCGACGTGCCCGGATTGCAATCGGTCGACAGCGACACGACCGCGCCCGCTTCGATCAGCTTGCGCGCCGGCGCATAACGATCCGACATCAGGAAGAAGCTCGTCGCCGGCAACATGTTCGCAACGGTGTTCGACGCCGCCAGCGCCGCGATGCCGGCGTCGCTGATGTGCATCAGATGATCGGCAGACGCGGCGTCAAGCGATGCGGCAAGCGACGCGCCGTCGGTGTCGGACAGTTCGTCCGCATGCACGCGGGGCGTCATCCCTGCGCGCGCACCGGCGCGCAGCACGGCGTCGCCCTGTTCGCGCGTGAAGACGCCGCGCTCGATGAAGACGTCGCAGAAGACGGCGAGCTTTTCGGCGGCGACGCGCGGGATGATCTCGTCGATGATCCGCTCGACCCACGCCGCACTCTTGTCCTCCGGGGGAAAGTCGTGCGCGGCGAGACAGGTCGGCACGAGCCGCACGGGCGACGTCTCGCCAGCCGCGCGAATCGCTCGCAGCTGTTTCAGCTCGTCATCGAGATTGAGTCCGTAGCCGCTCTTCGCTTCCGCGGTCGTTGTCCCGTAACGCGCCATCGTCCGCGCACGGGCGACGACGTTCGCGCTGAGCTCTTCCTCCGACGCCGCGCGCGTCGCACGAACCGTCGACGCGATTCCGCCGCCTGACGCGGCGATGTCGGAGTACGTCTCGCCGTTCAGCCGGCGATTGAACTCCGACTCGCGATAGCCGGCGAACGGGATGTGCGTGTGCGAATCGATGAAGCCGGGAATCGCGGTCGCGCCGCGCGCATCGAAGTCTTCGATGATCGTTTCGCGCAGCGCGTCATCGATGTCGTTCTCGGGACCGATGTACGCGAAACGTCCCTCGCGAACGACGATGACGCTCCGCTCGTGAGTGACGAGCTCGCGCAACTTGCGGCCGCGTTTCGGCGCGCTGCCCGCCGGCGTCGCGATCTGTGACAGGTTGCGGATGAGAAGAGCCACTGCTTTCGCACTCTATGCTGAGCGCAGCGAAGCATCAATGGTGGCGCAGCTGTGCAGCACGATCGAGCAGCGCACCGGCAAACGACACAGCTGCCGGACCATTGATCCTTCGCTGCGCTCAGGATGATGAGGACAGCGTGGCGCGATGAATGGCCGTCACCGGCAACTCGTTCGCTTCCTGCTCGGCATCGAGCACCACCAGCTGCTGCATCGTGTCGAGCATCGACTGCAATCGATTGCGCGCTACTTTGCGCTCGACCTTCAGGTCCTGAATGCTGCGCTGGATCTCGCTGACGCGCGACATCGCCTGCGAGACGAGACGCTCCGAAAGCAGCTCCGCATCCTTCACGGTCAGCTCCGCCTCTTTGCGTGCGTTCGCTTTGACGTCCTCCGACACTTTCTGCGCGGAGATGAGCGTGTCTTTCAGAATGCGCTCGCGTTCGGAATGCTGATCGAGATCGGAGCGCAGCATCGCGTTCTCACGCGTCAATCGATCGACGCTCTGCAGCAGGCCCTCGATCTCCTCGGCGACGAGATGCAGATAGCCGCGCACCTCATCCGTCGAGTAACCCTTCAGCGTCCTCGCGAACGTCTGCTTCTGAATCTCCAGCGGAGTCAGATCCTGCATGACACCCTCCCGGCACTGCCCGTCTTACCCGCCGAGTATAAGGCTGAACAGCCAAATAACCACAGCGCGGAGCAGGTAGATCGCGAGGAAGAGGAGGATCGGCGACCAGTCGATTCCGCCCGTTTTGTACGACGGCAGGAGTCGCTGAAACGGACGGATGAACGGACGCGCCATGCGGCCGAAGACGTCGTAAATCTGGCTGAGGATGTGGAACGCTGAGGCGTGGCGCCAGCGGAACGACGTCTGTCCGGCAATGAGCAGAATCCACGAAAGGATCACCCATGCGAAGACCGTCCACTGAACGATCTCGAGGACGATGAGGATGACGTTGCGAACTGCCACTATGACCGGCATCAGCCGCGGCTCCCGAAAATGGCGCGGCCGACGCGGACCATGGTCGAGCCTTCCTCGATCGCGATCTCGAAGTCTTCGCTCATGCCCATCGACAGTTCACGCAACCCGAGGGTATCGCGCATCGCGCGCAACTCGCGAAAAAACGGACGCGTATCTTCCGGCTCACCGGCAGGCGGAATGGCCATCAATCCGCGGACGTCGACGGAATCGAGTGCGACGATCTGCTTCACGACCGCGTCGACCTCCGACGTTGCGATTCCACTCTTCTGCAGCTCACCGCCGACGTTCACCTGCACGAGCAGTTCCTGACGTTTCCCCGCTGCCGCGGCGGCTTTCGCGAGTTTCTCCGCGAGCTCGAGCGAGTCGACGCTTTCGATGACGTCGAAGAGTCGCACCGCATCTTTCGCTTTGTTCGATTGCAGATGTCCGATGAGGTGCCAGTGCGCGCTGCCGTGAACGAGCGGACGTTTGTCGCGCGCTTCCTGCACGCGATTCTCGCCGACGTGCGCGATGCCGGCGGCGATCGCTTCATCGACGACATCGGCGGGAAATGTTTTCGAGACGCCGACGAGCGTTACCTCATCGCGCGAGCGGCCGGCGCGGGCACACGCCGCCGCGATGCGCGCTTCGACGGCGGCGACGTTCTCACGAATCGGCACGATGTCTTTCGATCAACTTCCCGCTGACGCGAACCTCGGGGCGATCGAGACCCGCGTTCGCGAGACGATCGGCATCCTTGTTTCCGGCGCGCAGCGTGTGACGAATCGAGAAGCGCGCGAACTGCCGCACCATCGTCTTCGCCTTGTTGTACATCGGCACGAGATTGGGATGTTTGACCTTGTACTTGCCGAGCATCTGTTGCACGAGCAGCAGCGAATCGGAGATCACTTCGACTTCCGTCGCCCCCTCGGCCGCGGCGAGAGAAAGCGCTTCGAGGAGACCGGCGTACTCCGCGACGTTGTTCGTCGTCGTGCCGAGGAAGCCGCTGACTTCGATGATCTCGCCGCCGGACGTTTTCATGTAGACGCCGTAGCTCGCGGGTCCGGGATTTCCGCGGCAGGCGCCGTCGACGAATGCGGTGACTTTCAGGTGCCTTTCTCCAGATAGAGGATGCGATGGCAGCCTTCGCAGTGAACGAGATCGCCGCGCTTCAGCTGTTGCGAAAGTGCGGGACGAATTCGCGAGCGGCAGGCGCTGCACGATTCCGCGGCGACCGGCGCGACAGCCACACCCTGACGCTGCTTGAAGACGCGATGGAACTCGCGCTTCAGACTCTCCGCGAGCGTCGCTTCGATCTTTCCCGCTTTCTTTTTCAGCGCATCGGCTTCGCCACGGAGATCGCCGAGTGAGCTCTGCCACGCGGCGTACGCGGTGTCGTAGCGCGCTTTCAGATCGGCATGCGCGGCGTTGCGGTCGTCGAGCTGCTTCTGGACCCCGTCGATGTCGCCCATCTGCTTGAGCGCCGAATCCTCGAGCTCTTTGACGTGCTTGCGCGTGGCGTCGATCTCTTTCCACGCGGCGGCGTACTGCTGCTGATTTTTCACCTGCATCAGCTGGCCCTGATACTTCTTCAGCAGCTCCTGCTGATCGGAAAGCTCGCCTTCGACGCGGCGGCGTTCCTTCGACAACACTTCGATCTGCGCTTCCAGCCTTGCCATCTCTTCGTTGGCCGACTGCCACTCGCGATCGATGACGGCGAACGACTCCGGCTTCACGCTCAGCTGCCGCTCGCGATCGGCGAGCTGCGTGTAGACGGACTGCAGCTCCCACAGTTTTTCAACGTCCTGATTCAACAGCACCTCCTGAAATGAAAAAGGCGTTCCTCAGTCGGAACGCCTGTGCGGTTTCTCTCTCGCGGATGAGCACGCGCTTGCATGGACAGTTCTTCGTTTTGTGCATGTTCCCCGCTCGGGTCCGATGGGTCCACCAGGATTCGAACCTGGGACCTGCCGGTTATGAGCCGGTAGCTCTAACCGCTGAGCTATGGACCCGGACGCGCGATTCTATAGCGGATGCGCGCGGAACGGGAGAAAGAAAGTGGCCGCCTACTTCACCTCGACCGTATCCCCGACCATCATCGAATAGCGCATCTCCACGATCTTCGCGGTTGCGGTCTTCGCCTCCGTGGTCAGCACACCGATCTCGCCGAGAAGCTGCGGCGGCTGTCCCTTCTGCGGACTGTTGCGATAGACGGTGAGGAAGTCGCCCGGCGTGACCTGATCGTCCTGGCCGAGATTGATCTCGATGAGGTGACCTTCGCCAAGCGCGTCCTGCCATCCACCTTCGGAACGGATGATCACGCCTTTCGTTTTGCCGCTCTGCGGATCGCAGAAGCCGGGCAGCTTCGGGATGCGTGCGAGCGGGATCGGAATCTGCGGAACCGGTTTCAGACGATCGCCGATGCGAATCGGCATGCAGGTCTGCAGGACCATGCCGCGCGAGACGTGCTCATCGGCGCAGAGGATCTTGATCTGGCCGCGAAACGCGAACTGGCGGCCGATCACTTCGTTCGTGCGCGGATGGCGAACGAGCTCCTCGGGTGCGACGACAAGATAGGTTTCGCCGGCGACGAGTCCGGTTGCGGTGCCGCCGTCGATGAAAAGAAGATCGAGATCGGAGCCGCCCAGCGGCTGCGAGGTCGCGTGCGGCACGTAGCGAAGCTCGACGTCTTCCCACGACGCGACGCGATTCGGCATCGGTTCGTCATCGCGGCCGACGTATCCGTAGCAATAGATGTCGCCTTCGGCGCCGAGCGGAATCGGACGGCTGGCGGCTGCCGCGAGGTCGGCGGCGACGCTGGATCCTGTCGTCGTCTCAGCGGGAGTCGACGTGGAGCTCAGCAGCGCGCCGGAGTCGGACGTCGAGGCGCCGGCTGTCGTCGCAACACCGGCAGTGGAAGCGGCTGCTGTCTCACCATCGACCTGCAGCACGTCACCGGGATAGATCCAGTGCGCGTCCGTGATCCAGGTGTTCGACTCCCAAAGCTGCGGCCAGAGGTATGGGTTGTTGTAGAACTGCTTCGCCAAACCCCAAAGCGTGTCGCCCGCTTTGATCGTCCAGGTTTTCGCGCCCGCGGGATACGTCGCCGGATCGGGAGGGTTGTACGCCGTCCAGTGATCGCCGTAGCGATGGAGCTGCCGCGGCGGCGTAGAGCTGTTCGCCGGTTTTTTCGCCGCCGCGAAGGCGGGAACTGCTACCGCGAGCAGAAGAATGGGAGCCACCCGACGCACACTGACCATTTGCCCCTCCCAACATCTGTAGAGCGTAACGGCGAAAACGTTAGCGCAAAATCGGGCAGTGCGTCAAATAAGCCGCGCGGATTGAATTGATTAGGAAACGAAAAGGGCGGCTCGGAAGCCGCCCTCGGGGGTCGTTCAGCGGACCGCAGCCACTTCGGCGTCGGGCGGCGTGATCACTCCGCCGCCTCGCTGTTCCGCCTCGAAGCGCTTCATCTCGCCTTTCCGTTTTTCGTATTTGTGCATGACGCGGTTGACGTACTGCTGGGTCTCGCGGAACGGCGGTACGCCGTTGTAGCGCTTCACGTTCCCTTCGCCGCCGTTGTACGCCGCAATCGTCTTCTTCAGGTTGCCGTCGAAGCGATCGGAGAGATAGCTGAGGTACTTCACACCGGCGTCGACGTTCTGCTCCGGATCGTAGAGATTGCGCGCGCCCATCCAGCGACCGGTGCGCGGCATCAGCTGCATCAATCCCTTCGCGCCGACCTGTGAACGTGCGTTCGTCCGAAAGCGCGATTCGGTCTCGACGACCGCGGCGACGAGCGCAGGATCGACTTTGTATTTCTCGGCCTTCTCGTGGATCAGTCCGCCGAACGGAACAGCGTCGGCGAAGAACTGGCGACGGATGGCCGTATTGAGCCGATGGATTTCTTTCTGGAGCGGCGTCGCGTTCGCGTCGAGCTCGGCGTTGGCCGGATCTTCGGGCAGCCACGCTTCATCGAACATCGAGACTCGCTGTGTGACGAGGCTGCCGGGAAAGACGCGCGAAAGTTTGAACACCGAATTCGCTGCGAAGCCGTTCTGGAGGGTTGCGACGACGTTGTCGTGTGTCCCCTTCTGACGGACGACCTGCACGTGATCGAGATCTTTCCGCACGAGGAAGTGCGTTCCTTCGAGTGCGTCGGTGACGCCGCCGATGGAGAGGACAGCGCCGACCGCGAGGGTCGCGGCGCCGCGTCCGCCGAGGAGACGGAAAAGGCGGTTGCCCTGGGTTTTCTGCCGAATCTTCGCGTTGCGGCGCGACAGAGAGTCAATCAGGCGATTCGTCATCGTGTCTCGTCTCCCTTTAACCGGCGGTTATTTGCAGGTCTCAGCGCGATGGGTAACGGCACCCGATGGAGTGTTATTGCGGAACTTACCGACCGAAGGGTCCGCTGTCGCGGCAAACCACTTATTTGCAGTGACTTACTCGCCGAAGACTTCGGCCGAAAACTTCTCGATTTTGGTCGCCGGCTCGCGCCAGGCGCCCTTCGGAAGCCCCGCTTTGACGCAGGTTTGGTCGAGAAACGTGTCGCGATCCCACCCGTAATCGGTCGCGACCTGCGGCAGCAAAAGGCCGACGTTTCGTCCGCGTCCGACGATCAGGCCATCGCGGCCGACGACGATGTCGTCAACGTTCGTGACGCGCTCGATGGGACCCATGACGGAGATTTCGAGCTCGATATTCTCCAGCTCCGTCGACTGCAGCGGAAAGAAACGCGGATCGCGAAAGGCTGCCGAAAGCGCGCTCGAAGAGACCGCGCGATACAGCGGTTCCACCGCGACGATCGAACCGATGCAGCCGCGCAACTCGCCATGCGACGTCAGCGTGACGAACGCGCCCGCGGGACGGCGGAGCGTTTCGTCGTAGTCGTCTTCACGCAATTCCGGACGACGACCATCGAGTCCCGCTTTGATCGACTCGCGCGCGATCGTGAGAAGCGTTGAGCGTTGTTCGCCGGTCAGCATGCGGAGGTGAGGAGCATGCGGCGTTCCAGCGCCCCAAAGTCAATTTAGGGGGTCAGACCCCCGACTTTGACTTTACGGCGAATCAACATCAGATTCCGGATGTACACGATCAATCCCGGCGCCTGACCGAGGACGATCACCGGATCGCCGCGAAGGACGCCGTAGATCGTCATCAGCAGTCCGCCGGTGAGTGAGAAATACCAGAACGCGATCGGGATGTGGCTTTCGCGGCGACGCTCCGACGAGATCCACTGCACGATGAAGCGGGCGGCGAAGAGCGCCTGGGCGACGAAGCCGAATACCGCGAGCAGGTCCCAGTGCCAGTGGCCGGGATCGAAGATCCGATTCACGGTTCCTCGTGCGCGCGGTAGTCGAGCACGCGCTTCGACATCCAGCGGACGGCGAAACAGTCGGCCAGTCCGCGGAAGGCGCGATTCATCGCTCCGTACTTCGAAACGCCGAACTGCCGCGCGCGATGGTTGACCGGCATCTCCGCGACTTTGTATCCCTGCATCCGAACGAGCGTCGGCAGGAAGCGATGCATGCCGGTGTAGAGCTTCACGCGGTCGATCGCTTCGCGCCGCACGAGCTTGAGCGAGCAGCCGGTGTCGGTGATCTGATCGCGCGTGATCCAGTTGCGCACGCCATTGCCGATCCTCGACTGCAGCTTGCGCGAGAACGTGTCGTGACGATTGACGCGCACGCCGATGACCATGTCGACGCCGAGCTCTTCGAGCTTCTTCATCATCGCCGGAATGTCTGCCGGATCGTTCTGCAGATCGGCGTCGAGCGAGACGACGTACTTCCCGCGCGCGGCGCGCCATGCAGCGTCGAGCGCGGCTGTCTGTCCGCTGTTCTTCTCGAGCGTGACGATGCGAAGGTTCGGATACCGCGCACGCGCGGCACGCAGCGCAGCCAGCGAGCCGTCGCTCGAGCCGTCATCGGCCGCAACGATCTCGTACGTCCACGGCTTGCCGTCGAGCGCTTTCGCAATCTCGGCGAGCAAAATCGGGACGTTTTCTTCCTCGTTGTAAACCGGGAAGACGACGGAGAGATCTGGCTGCATCAGCGCGGGAGTTTAACTGAGAACGCGCGCTCGAAATTTGCCGTCGTCGCCACGGCGACATACTCGACCGGCTTCTCCCAGAGCGACGCCAGCAGCTCGGCGATTTTGATCACGTACGCCGGCTCGTTGTCGCGTCCGCGAAACGGCACCGGCGCGAGGAACGGCGTGTCGGTCTCGATCAGCACGCGATCGTGCGGCACGGCACGCGCCGCTTCGCGCAGCGACTCCGCCGTCCTGAAGGTGACGATGCCGGAGAAGGAGATGTAGTAGCCGAGCGCGACGAGCTGCAGCGCGACGTCGCGCGTTTCGGTGAAGGAGTGGAGGATGCCGGGAAGCGGATCGCGCCCGAGGATCTCGAGCATCTCCGGCGTCGATTCGCGATTGTGAATGATGACCGGCTTGCGCAGACGGCGAGCCAGATCGAGATGCCGTTCGAGCACGGCAATCTGCGTTTCGCGTGGCGAGTGGTTGTAGTGAAAGTCGAGTCCGCATTCTCCGATGGCGACGACGCGGTCGTCGGCGGCGAGCCGCTCGATTTCGGCGAACGCAGCGTCGTCGCAGTCCTTCGCTTCATGCGGATGAAATCCGACCGCCGCCCAGACGTCGTCATGCTGTTTCGCCAGCGCGACCGCCTGCGGCGCGTCGTCGAGCTTCGTCGCGGGAACGACGAAACCGCGCACGTTCTGCGCGCGGGCACGGTCGAGATTCGCCGCGCCGTCGGACATTGTTAAGTGGCAGTGGGAGTCAGTGAAGATCATGGAGGTGCAGAGTGCTGAGTGCTGAGTGCTGAGTCAACCCCGAGCACTCTGCACTCTGCACTCAGCACCTTTATCTATTTGCGGCGTACCCTTCCCACCTCGCCGGCGTCGATCGATCGCCAATCAACTCCTTCATCAGCGGGATGAAGATGCTGTCGCCGTTGCTGCTGTTCGACATCAGCACGATGCCGATTTTTCGGTCGGGATAGACGAGGAAGTGATTCTCCCAGCCGTCGTCGTGTCCTTCTTTGAAAAACGCCCAACCGTACTTCGTTTTGAAAAGGCCGACGCCGAGGCCGTAGGAAAGACGGATGGCGTGATTTTCGTCGGTGAAGTCGGGCTTCAGCGTCGGGAACTGCGCTTTCGAGAAAATCGCGATCTGCGGACGGAACATCTCCTTCCACGACTTCGCGCTGACGCCGCGCTTCTGCATCACCGCTGCGATGAACTTCGCGTAGTCGTCGATCGTCGTGTCCATCGAACCGGCGGCGCGCGAGCCGGTTCGCTTGTTGTGACCGATGACCTTCCCCGTTTCGTCGTAGCCGAGCGCGATGTCGGATTCGAATTGCGGTTGCCACGTCATGCTGCTGCGCGTCATGCCAAACGGCGTGAAGATGCGCGACTGCATCATCTCCGCGATCGGCTTGCCGCTCTTCGCTTCGATGACGAACTGCAGCAGGTTGATCCCCTCGCCCGAATACGCGTAGCGCGTTCCCGGTGTGAACTTGATGTCGAGCTTTCCGCTGGCGTTCAGCGAACGGAAGTTCGGAAAGCCGGCGGTGTGACTGAGCAGCATGCGCGGCGTGATCAGTTTCCAGCGCTCGTCGTTCGCGAGATCGGCGTACTTTTCGTATTGCGGCAGCGGCTTCGGCAGGTACCGCTCGATCGACGTGTCGAGATCGATGACTCCTTCGTCGACGAGCTGCATCACGAAATATGCGAAGAGCGATTTCGTGAACGACGCCGCCCAAACGATGCTGTCGGTGCGCAGCGGCTGTTGCTTCTCGACGTTCGCGAGTCCGTAACTCTTCACGTAGACGATGCGGTTGTCGTTGAGGATGGCGACGGAGATGCCGGTGACGTGCGCGGCTTCCATGAGATGAGTCACGGTCGCATCGATCTTCGCCGGCGTGATCGTGGTGCCGTCGATTCGCTTCACGCCCGTCGCCAGGACGAGCGCGAGTAACGCGACTGCCACACGCGCCCCGACGTGAATCCGTGGCCTAACCATGATCCGCCGCGAAGCCGGTCGCCGACGCTGTGCGATCCAACGCAGCGGCCCGTGGCCGCCGCCGCTCCACGAGGAGCGACAAGCCCATGCCGCCGGAGATGCAGAGCGTCGCGAGGCCGTAGCGGCCGTTGCGCGCGGCGAGTGCGTGCAGCAGCGTCGTCGTAATTCGTGCGCCCGTCGCGCCGATCGGATGTCCGAGCGAGATCGCGCCGCCGTTCACATTGAGCTTCGCCGGATTGAAGTGCAGCTCGCGATCGCAGGCGATGACCTGCGCGGCGAACGCTTCGTTCAGCTCGACGAGATCGATGTCGTCGAGTGCGATGCCGGTCTCATTCAGCAGTTTCTTCGTCGCCGGAACGGGTCCGAGTCCCATCACTTTCGGATCGACGCCCGCCTGCGCGTAGCCGACGATGCGCGCCATCGGCGTCAGCCCGAGCTCCATCATCGTGTCGCCGCGCGCGACGAGCATCGATGACGCGCCGTCGGTCACGCCGGACGAGTTGCCGGCGTGGACGCTGCCGTTCTTCCGAAAGACCGGCGGCAGTTTCGCGAGCGATCCGAGGTCGGTGTCGAAGCGCGGATGCTCGTCGCGATCGACAACCTGTTGACCTTTGCGGCCGTCCAGCGTCACCGGCACCAGCTCCGCGCTGAACGCGTTCGCGTCGTATGCGCGGCCCGCTTTCGCCTGCGACTCCATCGCGAAGCGATCCTGTTCGTCGCGCGAGATTCCGTAGCGCTCGGCCAGCGTCTCGGCGGTCGAGCCCATCATCTCGTCGGCGAGCGGGCACATGAAGCCGTCGCGGTACATGCCGTCGATCACTTCATCGTTTCCCATCCGATAGCCCCACCGCGCGCGCGGCAGGAGATACGGCGTGTTCGACATCGATTCGGTGCCGCCGGCGAGGATGATCTCGGCGGCGCCGAGGCGGATCTGATCGGCCGCGTTCATGATGGCGCGGAGACCGGAACCGCACGCCTGGTTCACCGTGTACGCCGGCACTTCGTGCGCGAGTCCCGACTTGATCGCCACCTGCCGCGCGATGTTCGGCCCGACGCCAGCCTGGCGCGCGTTGCCGAAAATCACTTCGTCGATTTTCCGCGGATCGACGCCGCTTCGCTCGATCGTCGCGCGCGCCGACGCGGTGCCGAGTTGTGCGGCGGTCAGCGAGGAAAGGCCGCCGCCGAACTTGCCGATCGGCGTCCGGACGGCGGCGATCAGAAAAATGTCTTCGTTGAGTTTCGTCATTCAGAATCAGTGCTGAGTGCTGAGTGCCGAGTGCTGAAGAGCCGTTCTGACTCAGCACTCAGCACTCTGCACTCAGCACTTCCTTTCCAGCAGCTTGATGACCATCCGCTCGTACGTATCGACGGCGGCGAGCAATTCCTTCTTACTGATTTTTTCGTCGACGCCGTGCGCGTCGAGGATCGAGCCGGGGCCGAACAGCAGCGGCCTGCCCAGGGTTTTGAGCCAGGGCACATCTGTATTGAATGCAACAACCGTCGATTCCTCGCCGTCCGGCACGACCATGAACTGCGGCGGATTGCCGCGCTCGAGGACGATCGTGCCGCGATGTTTTTCGACGATGCGCGCGAGCTGTTCGCGGATCTGCCGCGGCTCGCAGACGATGCGGAAGATCATCTCGCATTCGGCGCGCGCCGCGATGATGTTCGGCTTCTCGCCGCCGCGCACGACGCCGACGTTTACCGTCGATCGGCCGAGCACTTCGTGCGAGCCCCAGTCGGCGGCGTTGATCTCGGCGATCGCCGCGACCATTCGATTGATCGCTGAATCTCCGCGCTCCGGATAAGCGGAGTGTCCGGGGATGCCGTCGAAGCGAACGATCGCCGTGAACGCACCCTTCGACGCGCGCGCGAAGGTCGATTCGGTCGGCTCGCCGACGACCACGAATTCCGAGCCGAGGTCGGCGAAGAAGACGTTCGCTTCCTTTGCGCCGATCGAATCGGTCTCTTCGCCGACGACGAAGAGGAACGCGAATTCGTCGATGCCGCGCGCGCGCAACCGTTCGCCGGCGGCCAGCATCGCGGCGATGATTCCTTTCGTATCGCACGCGCCGCGGCCGTAGATGTGCTGCTCGTCTTCACGCGAAGCAAACCACGGCGGCACGGTGTCGATGTGCGAGTTGATGACGACGCGCGGATGTCCGCCGGCGCTCGCGTAAACGTTGAAGCGCGTTTCGCTCAGCTCGTGTTTGCGGCAGGCGTAGCCCTGACGCGTCAGCTCATCGAAGAGAAAGTTCGCGACGGCGAGCTCGTTGTCGGTGGTCGACGGGATGTCGATCAGTTGTCGCGCGAGCGCGATTGCGTCAATCAAGGTCGCCACCCGCGCCGCCCGCCCCGCAACGGCGGACGCTGCTCGCCGCCTTCTTCTCTCAGCGCGCGCTGCAGTGCGTGGAAGTCGGGATCGTCGGGCCAGGTGCGGACAAACTCGCGCGCTCGTTCATGCGCGATGACGCGTTGTCCGAGCGAGATCGCGAGGCCGAGCTGCGACAGCTGGCGTTCGCGCGCGTCGAGGCGATCGGAGTCTTCGAGCGCGCGCTCGAACTGCGTCCGCGCCGCGACCGTGTTGCGCGTGGCGAGAAAGATCTCGCCGAGGCGAAAGTGAGCGCGCGCGTGATGCGGGTCGGCGCGCTCGATGTCGAGGAACGCATCGCGCGCGAGGAGGAAATCGCCGGCGCGGAGTTGCTGCACGGCGATGTCGTATCGCTGGTCGAGCGAGTTCTGACGCGGCTGCTCAACGGGCGCCGGAGCGGGCGCGGGAACTGGTGCGGGGCCGGCCGCTTCGGCCGGCCTGGCGGGCGAAGCGCCCGCCGCCACACTGGACACCGTCGTCGTTGTTGGCGGCGTTGTCGCGACGACATTCACACTCGTCGTCGATGGCGCGGCAACCGGCGGCGCGACCGGTTTCGGCGCAGGCGCCGGCGCCGGACGTCGCATCGTCAGAAACGCACCGATCGCCGCAACTACGGCAAGCGCGGCGAGCACCGGAATCCATCGACGCCGTTTCGGCCGCACTCCTGTGATCACCGTCGGCGTCGCCGCCGCATTCGCTGATGTATACGGCACCGTCGGCGCCGATCCGAGTTGCGCGTCGAGCGCCGTGACCAGCTCCGCAGCGCTTTCGAATCGATCCTCGCGCTTCTTCTCCACGCAGCGGCGGATGATCGCGTTCAGTCCCAGCGAAATAGCAGCGTTCAGCGCGCGCGCTTCCTGCGGCTCATCGCGCACGATCTGCGTGATCGTCTCCGTCACCGTTTCGCCGCTGAACGGCAGCCGGCCGGTCGCGGCCTGATACATCACCACGCCGAGCGAAAAAATATCGGTACGCGCATCGAGACTTTTTCCGAGCGCCTGTTCGGGTGACATGTAGTGAACGGTGCCGACGATCAATCCGCGCTGCGTCATGAATGCGGTCGTGCCGTCGGTGCCGTGCTGCGTTTCGACACCGACCTGTTTGGCGATGCCGAAGTCGAGCACTTTCACGCGCGAGCCGGTGACGATGACGTTGTCCGGCTTGATGTCGCGATGAATGATCCCTTTCGCGTGCGCTTCCGCGAGTGCGTCGGCGACGCCGCGCGCGATCCGGCAAAGATCGGCTTCGTTCATCGCGCCGCGCCGCATTACCTGCGACAGCGGTTCGCCATCGACGAGCTCCATCACGATGAAGAGTCGATCACCGTCTTCTTCGATCGAATGGATCGTGGCGATGTTCGGGTGATAGAGCTGCGCGGCGGTGCGCGCTTCACGTTTCAGTCGCGCCAGCGCGTCGGCGTCGGCCGCGACCGCCGCCGGCAAAATCTTGATCGCCACCATCCGGCCGAGCCTTGTGTCCTCGGCTTTCCACACCTCGCCCATGCCGCCGGCGCCGATCTTCGCGACCAGACGGTACGGCCCGAGCGGCGTATCGGGGGAAAGCATGCGCGGCGATTGTAGGACAGATCGTCATCGAAATGAGCCAACTCGCACAATCGAAATTACTTACAGCGTCGGATCAGTTACGAGCGGACGTGCGCAAAGCCATCGCCAGCGTCGTTTTGTTGTTCGTCGCGATCACCGCGGGCGCGGCGACCGTGACGTTCGTTTCGCCGCTCGACGGGATGCAGACGCTCGGGCCGATGGCGCTCGAAGTGACGACCACGGCGACAAAGATCGATCGCGTCGAGTTCTACGTCGATGGCTCGCTGGCCGGCGTCGCGCGCACGCCGCCGTATCGGATCGCGCACGATTTCGGGACGTCGCCGATGCCGCACGAAGTGACGGCGAAGGTCTGGTCGAACGCATTCCGCACCGTCGATTCCGCGCGCGTGCTGACCGCCGCAGTCACCGCCGGCGAAACGACGAACGTCGATTTCGTCGAAGTGCCGCTGCGCATCCGCGCACCGCGAGCGGTGCACGCGAGCGAACTGCGCGTAACCGAGAACGGGATCGAGCAGACGATTCGCGAGCTGCGCGCCGATCGCGGCGCGGCGCGTTTCGTCTTCATCATCGATCGCTCGCTGAGCATGGGCGACGGCAGGCTCGCCGCCGCGTTGCGCGCCGTCGATGAGGAATCGAAGTTGCTCCGCGCTGACGATCGCGTGGAGGTCGTGCTCTTCAATCACAACGTCGCCAAACCGCGTGCGGTCGCGCGCGGCGAACGGCTGGCGCGAATCTTCGGCGAAGTGCTGCCGAACGGCGGCACGTCGTTGCGCGATGCGCTCGCGTCCGCGGCGTCGCGCGAACGAACGTACGCGATCGTGATCAGCGACGGCGGCGATCGCAACAGCGAATCGTCGGAAGAGGAATCACTGCGCCGTATCAGCGGCACGAAAACCGTCGTCTCGTCCATCATCCTCGGCGACTCGAGTCCGTTCCTCGATCGCGTCGCAAAGACGACCGGCGGCAGCGTCGTGCGCGCGTCGCGCAGCACGCTCGACGAGCAGTTGCGGCGGCTCATCGTCGACATCAACAGCCGCTACACGCTCGCGTATCAGAGCCATGGAAATGGTGAAGGCTGGCGGAAAGTCTCGGTGATCGCCAACGGTCGCAACGTGGAGATCATCAACCCGCGCAAGGAGTACTTCGCGCAATGAAACGCGCACTCGCGCTGGCGATGTTGATGACGACCGCGGTGTTCGCGCAGTCGACGCGAGTCGCGTCCGATTTCGAGATCGCGCAGATGCAGAAGCAGCTCGCGCAATCGCACGATTTCAATTCACAACTTTCCGGCCATCTCAACCTCGGCGACCTCCGGTCGACGCGTAACGAACCGTCGCTGGCGAGCGGCGAATATCGCACCGCGCTGACGATCGCGACGAACGAGCGTCTCGCTGCGCGCCGCGCCTCGAACATGGAACGCTACGCGTACGCGACCTCGTACGCGGCGCTCGCGAACGCGAAGCTCGGACGCGCCGGCGATGCGCTGTCGCTGAGCGACGAAGCGCTGCGATACGTGAGCGATTCGGCGAAAACGTGGAACCTCCGCGCGAACGCGATGACGGAGCTGCGCATGCCGAAGAAGGCGGCCGGTGCCGCGCGGAACGCGGTGGCGATCGCGATCGCGGAGACGGCGAAATCGCCGACGGTCGCGAACGAGATCGATCTCGCCATCTATCGCTACTCGCTCGCCATCGCGATCGTCGACACGCCGGAGAGACGCGAATCGGAACGGCTGCTCGCCGAGATCATCACGACATTGCGCGGCTCGAAGTTCGACGCGCTGCGAAAAGAGATCGCACGCGGCGAATCGTTCGAGATCTATTCGACGGCACGAGGCGAGGCGGACGCGTACAACTCGCTGCTCAACCGTTCGCAACTGCTGCTCGCGTCGTTGTACGAAGAGCGCGGCGACGTCACCGCGGCGCGGGGCGTCTATCGCGACGTCCTCGCAGCACGCGGCGACGATGCGAACGCGCTTGCCGCACTGGCACGGCTGGCGTCGGCGCGTGACGATCGCGATCGGTATTTCGTCGAGGCGTTTGATGCGAATCCGTTCTCGATCGAGCTGATTCGCGAGTTTCAGAAGGCGAAGCGTGCGGCTTCGGCGGATGAATCAACGACCGGTTCGCGCGTTCGCAAAGCACTACTGGCGATGCAGCGCGGCGAGCATCGCGCCGCACGAACGACGCTCGATTCGCTCGTGCGCGATTTCCCGAATAACGACGTCGTGCAATACCTCGCGGCGATGAACGATGCTGCGCTCGGCGACGTCGACCGGGCGCGTTCGCGCACGATTCATCTGTCGGAGCTGCGGAGTGAAGTGAATCGCCGCATCGCCGCTGCGGAAGAGCCGGCGCCGGCGTTCCTCCGCAGTGGCTCCTCCGCGACTCCCACGGCAAAAGAGCTGCGGACGCTGATCGCGATGTTCGCGCAAAACCGGCTCACGCCCGAACAGCGTGCGACGCTCGACAAGGTGACGCTCACGAACGTCGCATCCTTCGACGCGCCGACTCCAGGCGCACCGGGAACAACCGTCTTCGCGGGCGGAATGATCGAAGGAGTGCCGTTCACCTTCAGCGAGCCGACCGCGTTTCAGGGAACTCTCACTTCGCCGCTGCGGCTGACGTATCGGCTGCTCGGCGCGACGCAGAAAGATGGCGCCGATGCGCTGCTGCTGGAGCCGTTGAAGGTGGAGGCTGCGCGATGAAGCGCGTTCTCATCATCGCGCTACTCGCGCTTGAGGCCGTCGCCGCCCACGCTCAATCCGTCGCCTCCACCTCCGCGGGAATCGTCGTCGCGCACAACAACGTCATCGAACTGCAGGGCGGCTGGTCGGTGCCGGGACCGCGCAATCCGGGAGCGATCATCGCCGGCGAGTCGCGCGTCGCGGTGCTCGATCCGATCGCCAACGAAGCACGCATCGTCGAACTGGAGACAGGTCGCGTCACGCGCATCGAAACCGCGGAAACGCCGATCGACGGACTCTTCATCGGCCGCGATCTTTACGTCATCGCGCGCGACGCGCGGTTGCTGCAGCGATTCGGCGCCGACGGAACGAAGACCTCCGTCGAGACCGCCGCCGATCCAGCCTTTCTTCGCGAAGCGGCCGGACGGATCTACGTTTACGCGCGCGTCGGCGGCGTGCTGCATGAAGTCGATGCGGCGCGTATGAGAATCACGCGGCAGACGAACATCGCGCCATTCGCGACCGATCTCGAGCTCGACGAGCGCAACGCGTATCTCGTCTACGCGCGTGCCGCGAAGATGCGCGTCATCGAGCTGGCGTCGATGAAACCCGGCGAAGAGATCGAAGTCGGCGCCGTGCCGGTCGACATCGCGTTCGTGAAAGGCGCGACGCTCACCTCCGCGCGAACGCTGGCGGTCGCCGATCCCTCCGCGAAACGCGTCTGGCTCGTCGAAGGCGTGCAGTCGCTCACGCAGGCCGCGATGCGCGGCTTTTTCCGCGGTCTCCTCGGGCTCGGCGTCTTCTCCGGCGGCAGTTCGCAGTTCCCGACCGGCGTCGATCGCGTCTTCGTCCGCGGCGACAATCGCATCGCTTACGACTCGTCGACCGGCACGCTCTATCGCTTCACGAAATCGCGCGGGACGCCGATCGCGAAGGAAGTTGGACCGCACGCATTCGCGCTCACGCCGGACGGCGGGCTGGTCTGGTGGGACGACGCGGTACGGCGGTTGCAGAAATTTGCTGACTGATGAGTGAAAGCAGCCCCTGCATCCGATGTGGACGCGCAATCGACCGATATGCGAAGTCATGCGTCTACTGTAATTGGGATCAGTCGGCGACTCCGCCGCCGACTTCCGCACAGCCGATAACGACGTCGGGCGCCGACGCTGTCAGCGTGCCGGACGCGCGCCTCTGGAAGCGACGGCTGATCCTGGGAGGCGCGCTGCTAGCACTCGCGATCGTCGCCTTCGCCATCGGCGCGTTCGTTCATCGCGAAACAAAGCGTCCGATGCCGGTTGCTGCCGAGCACGGTGTGACGCCGGCGACGACCGTCGCCGACAATCGCGCGCCGCGCTCCGACGTCACGCTCATTCCGGTCACCGACTCCGCGTTCCTCGAAGCGCCGGTGACTTCGGCGCCGGCACCGACAGCGACCGACGGCACGAACGCGCCGCAGCGCAATGACGCTACCGCGCTGCCGTCGAGCGAATACGCGGCGGTCGCCGAACGCGCGAAAGCGGAGAAGCAGGCGAACAAAGCGCTCGTCGATCCGCGCTCGATTACCGGCGCTTCATACGACACGTCGAACATTCCGCGACGTCCGGCCGCGCCGCGCAGAGATGTGCCGATGTCGTCGTCGAGCACCTCGCATCCGGTCGCGAGACGGACGGCACCGGTTCCTGAATATCAGCCGCTTCCATCCATTTACGTCGATCGCAACATGACTGCGCGACTCCGTCTGACGATCGGCGCCGACGGCCGCGTGAAAGGAATCGCCATCGCCGATTCGATTCCCGGCCAGACGCCGAAACTGATCGCGGCCGTGCAGAACTGGCGCTTCCGGCCTGCCACAGAAAACGGAGTTCCGGTCGAAGCGCCGTTCTCCGTTGACATATCCTTCCATGGAAATGAGTAACAGCACCTGCGTCGCCTGCCGGCATCAGATCGATGCGGGGGCGAAACTCTGTCCGTACTGCGGCGCCGATCCACGCACGGGAGAAAAGGTTGACACGCAGGCGCTTTTGCAGGAAGTCTTCAAACCTCGCGAAGTGACGACGTCGCAATCGGTGCTGGAGTTCGCACGCCAGCGACAGGGCGCCGTCATCGCGATCGCAGCCATCGTCGCCGTCCTCCTCCTCGGCGCGATCCTGCAATGGGTCAACGCGCGCAACGATCGCGAAGCGTCGAACTCGGCAGTGCCGCTCGCCGAGGTGACCGACCTCAGCGCGCAGGAACAGACGCAGCAGTTGCCGATGCCGCAGCTGGCGTTTCAGTACGAAGGAAAACCGCAGACGCTGCGGACGTTCGTCCTCGAGCCCGGGGCGGTGAAACCGCCGGAAGTCGTCGCCGCCGAACAGGCCGCACTCGCCGCGAAACAGCCTGCGGCCGCGCCGGCGCCGCAAACACCGCCGGCACCCGCACATCGCTGATGCTCAGCGTCGTCGTACTGGTCGCCGCCATCATCATCATCGGCTGGCTGGCCGCGTGGATGCTTTCGCAAAAACCGGTGACGAGCGTCGAACAGTTGATTCGACAGCATCGCTATGCCGACGCGGCGACGGAAGCGGAAAAGCAACGCGATCACATCCATCGCGGCGAAGCGCTGAAGCTGCTGGGACGTTTCGATGAAGCGGCGGCCGCGTATCGTTTGTCGGACGATCCCGCGGCTGAGGAAGGGATCGCGCTTTCGCTCGCACATGGCGGCGGCGACCTCGATGAAGCGAAGCAACTGATGGAACAGACCATCGCCACGCATCCACAGATCCAGGAGTTTCAGGCGCTGGCGCTTGCGTACGTCCTGCTGAAACGGGGCGAGCGCGAAGCGGCGCTGCGGCTCTTCGACGACAACCTCGTGCTGCTGCAAACGCGCTTTCACGACGACTACACCGATGCCGATCCGCTGCTGGCGGAGACGCTCTGGATGTTCGGCGAGTTGTCGGCTGCGGCCGGCGATGAAGCGCGCGCGACGGAGTTGCGCGCGAAGGCGGCGGCGTGGGCGCCGGGCAGCGCGTGGGCGCCGTCATCCCGAGCGTAGCGAGGGATCCGGGCGGGCGGGGCGCACGAATGTTCGTTATGCGCGCCCCGCCCTCCCGGATCCTTCGCTACGCTCAGGATGACCGGCGGTGTGACGCGCGGCGGTGATACTCGCCGCGGATCGCCTGCATCGCGACCGGCGCGGCGCATGGATGAACGCGATTCGTCAGCAGCACGAAGATGCGATCGTCCTGTTCGGGATCGCACCAGATCGACGTGCCGGTGAATCCGCTGTGGCCGAACGCGCGCGGCGAGAGCATCTTCGTCGCGGGCGACGTCGGCGACTGCAGTTGCCAGCCGAGGCCGCGATTCTCTTCGAGACCCGCGGTGTAATTGCGCGTTGATTCCGCGAGCAGTTCGCGCGAATACAACTCGCCGCGCACGATCGCCTGCATGATGCGGAACATCGCGGCGGCCGTCGCGAAGAGGCCGGCGTTTCCGGCAGTGCCGCCGGCGTGAAACGAGTTGCCGTCGTGCGTCTCGCCCCAGATCAGCGTGTCGCGCAACCCGTCCACGGGAAGGTGACGATCGGCGCACATTTTCACTTCCCAGCGCTGTCCCCATTCCGTCGCGGCGATCCGCGGACGAAGAATCGCCGGCGGATTGAACATCGCTTCGTCATCGATGCCGAGCTTCGTGAAGATTCGCTCTCGCGCGGTCGCGACGTAATCGCCGTACAGATCACGCAGCGCATACCAGAGCAGGATGAAGTTGAGATCGGAGTAGACGACCTTCGTTCCGGCTTTGTGCGTCCGGCCGTGCGTGAGGATCGCCGAGAGGTAATCGTCATACGTGTACAGCGGCAGCCACGCCTGTAGTCCCGACGTGTGCGTGAGCAACTCGCGATACGTGAATCCGTGAAGACGATCGTCGAGCGCGATGCGACCTTCCGCGACCGCCTGCAGGATCAGCGTCGTGGTGACGAGCGGCTTCGTCGTCGACGCGACGTCGTAAATCGTGTCGACGTTCGCGCGCAATCGCAGCGGGACCGCGACGGCGTGTCCGAGCGCGCCGCTTTGAGCAATGCCGCTCGCGGAACCGAACGCGTACACCGCGCTCGGGAAACTGCCGACAGCGATCTCGCGCTGCAGAAAGTCGTCGATCGTCATCGCGTCGCCCGATCCCATTCGGAAGCCGACAACGGACGGGCGGGTGGAGGCGGCGGCGAAAACGTTTCGACGACACGCGGCGCGGGCCGGCGAATGAACACCATCGACGACACCATCACGATCGCCAGAACGCGCGCCACGAAATGCGCCGCGGTGATCGTCGATGACGGCAACGACCAGGTATCGACGAGGAGCATCAGCGCGTGCAGCAATAGCAACGACATGAGAACGATGCGGCTTCGCGTCAGCAACTGCGTGACGACCAGCAGCACGAGCAGGAAGAGATCGACGACCGGCGTCGCATCGGGCGCGCGCCACACCGCCATCGAAAGCGACACGATCAGCGCCGCGTGCATGGCGATGAAGCTCGTTTGCGAGCGCAACGGCGCGAACAGCGCGCAGACGATTGCGACCACCGCCGCGACGATCACGAGCTCGGGCGCGACGAGGTCGTACGCGAACACTTCCACATACGCGAACAGCGCCCAAAACCCGAGATGACGCGCCGCGCGACGCTGTGAAGGCTCGAGCGGCTCGCCATTCCGGAGTGCCCACAAAACGTGCGGTGTCAGCATCGCGCAACTTTACACTGCACATGAACGGCTGCGCTGCGTCGCTGTCAACTGCGAATTTCGTTGTCGAATCAGCGGTTTAGCGCACTGAAAATGGGATGCCGGTGCGCGCTCGCCCGAGTGCTACCATCCGCCCCGTTCCAAATCGAAGGTCAGGTGCCGTCAGTCAATGTTCCGTCTCGAAAAGCTCGAAATTCACGGCTTCAAATCCTTTTACGATCCAGCAAATCTCTCCTTCCCCGCACCGATGACCGCGGTCGTCGGGCCTAACGGCTGCGGCAAGTCGAACATTTGCGACGCGATCATCTGGGTGCTCGGTGAGAACCGCGCGTCGCACATTCGCGGCGAGACGATGGACGACGTCATCTTTCAGGGCTCGTCGCGCCGCCGTCCGCTGTCGATGGGCGAAGTGACGCTCACCCTGAAAACCGACGAGCAGCATCCGAACGCGGACGACGGTCTGATCACGCTGAACCGCCGCGTCTTCCGCACCGGCGAGTCTGAGTTCCGCCTCAACGGCAAGCGCGTCCGCCTCAAAGACATCTCCGACATCCTGATGGACACGGGACTCGGCATCCGCAACTACTCGGTGATGGAGCAGGGAAAGATCGATCTCATCCTCTCCAACAAACCGCAGGACCGCCGCAAGCTGATCGAAGAAGCGGCCGGCATCACGAAGTACAAAACGAAGCGCCGCGCCGCGGAGCTGAAGCTCGAAGAGACGCAGCAGAATCTGCTGCGCATCGACGACACGCTCGCGGAAGTGACGCGCAATCTGAATTCACTGAAGCGCCAGGCGGGAAAGGCGCGGCGTCACAAGGAACTTTCGGAGCAGCTGTCGACCGCGAAGCGCGCGCTGTACAAGGGACGGATCGTCCTCGCGCAACTCGAGCAGGAGCAGTCGGAGCAGAACGTCGCCGGCGCGCAGGCGTCGGAGTCGGAGCTGGCGGCGCAACTCGGCACCGAGGAAGCGGAGCTCGCTGAAAACCGCACACTGCTGACCGGTCGCGCGTCGCGCGCATCCGCGCTTCGCGAAGAGATGGCGACGCTTTCCGGCGAAGTGGAACGTCTCCGCTCGTTCCTCCAGCAGTCCGAAACGAACCTCGGCGATCTCGTGCAGCGGATCGACAACGCCACCGCGCAGACCGGAACGCTGGGCGCCGAGGCGATGGAACAGCAGCAGTTGCTGGATGAACGATCGCAGGCGCTCGAAGTGGCGCGCGGCGAACGCAACCGGCTGCGCGACATCGCCGATCAGGTCGAGCGCGATCGCGCAGAGAAATCGGACGAAGTGCGCCGTCACGAGAAGTCGCTCGCCGATTCGCGCGAAGTGCTGATGCGGACGATCGCGAAGATCAGCGAAGCGCGCAATCAGGTGCATCAGATCGAGATCGCCGTCGAGAAGTGCGAGTTCTATCTGACCAAGCTCGGCGAGACGGCGCGCAAAGCGGCGGAGAGCCGCGACGGCGCGCGCCAGACGATGTACGAGTGGGAGCAGTCGGTGCGCGATGCCGAACAGGCGCTCACCGAAGCGCAGGCGCTCGCACGCGAGACGCTCGCGCATCGCGATGAGCTGACGTCGAAGCGCGACGGACTGCGCGAGTCGCTCGCCTCGGCGCGCGATCGCGTGTCGCAGACGACGTACAAAATCGATTCACTGCGGACGCTCCTCGCATCGCTCGAAGCGCAGGACGAAGACGTCCGCCGCGCGGTGCTCGAGCTGATCCCGAATGCGACGGCTGCCGCGGAAGCGGTGCGCGCCGCGGAAGGATTCGAATCGGCGCTCGACATGCTGCTGAAGGAAGTGTCGAAGGCGTCGGTCGTCGACACCGCGGAGACGGCCATCGAAGCGGTGGCGCGACTGCGCGAGCGCGGCGCGGGACGCGGCGCATTCATCACTCTCGATTACGAGGCGACGGCGGAAGGAACGCGACGCGGCGACGCGGCGTATTCGGTGGTCGGCGAAGGTCCGATCGCCGATGCGATCCGCGCGGCGCTGCCGGAGGCGTACATCGTCGGCAGCCTGCGTCAGGCCATCGACGCGGCGAAAGCGCGTCCGCATGCGACGTTCGTAACACTGGAAGGTGACGTCGTCCGCGGACCGCTGGTCATCGGCGGCAAGACCGCCGACGCAACGCCCGGCGTCTTCTCGATCAAGCGTCAGCTATCTGATCTCGAATCGCTGCTCGGCTCGGAAGAGACGCGCGCGAGCGGAATCGCAACCGAGCTGCAGTCGCTCGAAGAAGAGCTGCGCGCCGCCGACGACGCGCGCATTCTCGCGGAAGAGAAAGCGCGCACCGCGGAGCAGGAACTGCGTGAACGTCGCGGCAATCGCGAGCGCGCCGGCTCGGAGCTTCAGCGTTTCGAAAAAGACCTCGCGGTCGCGTCGGAAGAGCAGCAGCTTTACGCCGAAGAGAAGGAACAGCTGATCGCGCGCAAGAACGCGGCGATCGAAGATCTGACGCGCCTGCAGGAAACCGAGCAGGCGACGCAGGAACAGATCGGCGGATACGAAAAGGATCTCGCCGAGTCGCGGATCGCGTTCGAGCAGGTGACGGAGGTGGCGTCGAAGGCGCGCGTCGACGTCGAAGCGGCGTCGGGCAACGTGAACGCGATTCAGCGCGAGCACGAGAATCTTTCGCGCATCGTCGTTTCGCTGGCGTCGCGCGCCACGCAGTTGTCGGGCGAGATCGAGCAGCTGGTTCGCCGCAAGGAAGAGACCGAAGTGGCGGTCGAGAACGCGCGTGGTCAGCTCGACACGTCGCTCGCTCGTCTGCATGAGCTGAGCGAACAGCGGGTGGAGATCGAGGCGGAAGTGGCCGATCTGCAGAATCGCGTTCAGGAGCTGGAGACGCGCGCCGTGAATTCGCGCGAGCAGTGGAACGCCGCGAAGAACTCGCTGTTCGAAGCGGAGCGGCGCTCGGATCGCGCGAAATCGGCGTTCGACCTGCTGCGTGAACAGATCTCGCTCGATCTGCACGCCGGCATCGACGCGCTCGCGGAGATCGAACCGCCGTCGGACGAAGAGGCGCGTCTCGCAATCGAAACGGAAGTGGCGAAGCTCGCCGATTCGATCGAGAAGATCGGACCGGTGAACGTCCTCGCGATCGACGAGCACACGGAACTGGAGCAGCGCGAGTCGTTTCTGCGCACGCAGCGCGACGATCTCGTGCAGGCGATCGATTCGCTGCGCGGCACGATTCGCAAGATCAACCTGACGTCGCGCGAGCTGTTCCGCGACGCCTTCACGATCATCAATCAGTCGTTCGGCGAGATATTCTCGTCGCTCTTCGGCGGCGGCGCCGCGCGCATGCAGCTGCTCGATGAGGACGATCTGCTCGAGAGCGGCATCGAGCTCGTCGCGCAGCCGCCCGGCAAGAAGAATCAGTCGGTGGCGCTGCTGTCAGGCGGCGAGCGCGCGCTCACGGCGCTGGCGCTGCTGTTCGCGATCTTCCGCTACAAGCCGTCGCCGTTCTGCATCCTCGATGAGGTCGACGCGCCGCTCGATGAAGTGAACAACGAGCGTTTCGTGCGGCTGGTGCGGGATATGTCGCGAGAGACGCAGTTCATCATCATCACGCACAGTCGCCGGACGATGGAAGCGGCGGACGTGCTGTACGGCGTGACGATGGAAGAGGCAGGTTGCTCGCGACTGGTGAGCGTTAATTTCGCGGATCTGGAGCAGTAGGCAGCCAGAGCGATTCGAGCGGGAACTCGATGGCGTCGAAGGGCTCGGCGCGAACGATCGGTTGTTCGTTTTCGTCAAAGACGCCGGCAAGCTCGTAGCGATCACCGGCGTGCCGATAGACCTCGAGCGTCCGGTTGTTCGGATCGATGATCCAGACGTGATCGATCGCGTGGTTTGCGTACTTCGGTAACTTCACGAACCTGTCGATGCGAGTCGTGCCGGGCGACAGCACCTCACAAGCCCAGTCGGGAGCGAGCTCGAACGCCGGGACCTCAGGGTATTCGGGCATCCTCTCGCGACGCCAGCCCGCAATGTCGGGAACGAAGACGTCGGCGCCGAGGTGTAACTCCGGCTCGAGAACGATCCACCAGCCGCCAGGACCGCCGTCACCGTCATCAAAGGCAGCGTCGATCCGCGAGAACAACTTTCCGTGAACACGTGCGTGGCGCGACGCCGGTCGCGGCGAAGTAAACAATTCGCCGTCGATCAATTCCGCAACGAGGTGATCGGCCACCTTGCGCAGATCTTCGTAAGTCGCAGGCCGCTCGAGCAGCTTCGCCATCAGCGAATGATAGCGCTACATCACCGGCACGATCACCACATCACCATCCGGCTGCATCACGAGGCGCATCACCGCGGTGTCGCTCATGTCGACAAGCTTTGTGTCGTTGCGGCCGCAGCTTTTGCACGCGCCGGTAGTCGGCGCGCCGCCGACGGGAACGAAGTGGAAACGCTCTTTGCGGCAGTGATCGCAAAGCTCGCGCATCAGGTCGTAGCTGAACAGTGAAAGGCGGCTGCGGGACATCGGTTCTCTCCTCTTAAGGCGCGCGAATACTACGGGCGGGATTCGGAATCGGTTGTGACTCCGGTCACGAGCGCTCGCGTAAAGAGAAATGCGGCGAATGTCCCAAGCAGCGCCGATGCAGCGACGTCCGACGTCCAGTGACGGAACGCGAAAACGCGCGAGACGCCGACGGCAATCGCGAGGAGAAACGCGACGACGCGCATCGTCCGCGACGGCGATGCGAGGAACAGCACGCCGGCCAGCGCGAAGGCGCCGACCGTATGTCCGCTCGGGAACGAGCTCGCCGAAATGCGCGCGTGATGAAACGCGCCGAGCCAGAGCTCGGGGCGCGTTCGGCCGACCGCCAGCTTCACGACCTGCACGAGGCTTCCGGCCAGCGCGCCGGAGAGCGCCATCGCCACGCCGTACGCGACCCAGCGCCGGCTGCGATACGCAAATCCTGCGAGGATGAAAAAGACGATCATGATCGCCGGATTCATCCCGCCGCCGAAGCGATTCATGTACCGAACGAGTGCTTCGGTCCCATCGCTCTGCAGCCGCTCCGCAAGCGCCGTCGCCGGCTCATCGAGGAAGCGCCAGATCAGCGCCACGACGATCGCGCCGGCCAGTAACAGCAGCGCGGCCGGTTTCGAGCCCGACCACTTCCACTCGCGCACCGGCGGCGGGCGATATGCGCGCCAGCCGTCCCACTCCCCGCTTTGCACGATCGCGATCGCGACGAGTCCGGCGATGCACCAGAAGACGACGTCGAACGAAGGCGCCTCGCGCCCGAGGAATGAGAGATCGTCGACGGGGAGCGAGGCGTGACAGCAGAGCGCGTTGACGGAGACGACCGGCGCCGGCCAGAAGACTGACAGGATCAGCAGACCGACGAGCGCGGCCGCGGCGGAGTGGCGCTTAGCGTCGATAGACATCGAACCACTTTCCGATCATCCGCAGCTCGTCGACTTTGCGATAGCCGCGCAGCGTTTCCGCAAGATCGCCGGCGCGTTTGCGGCTCGTCACGATCACGGATGATTGCAGCGTACGGACCTCGCGTTCATCCGCGTAATGAACGCGTTCGAGGTCGCGCGGGAAATGATCGCGCGACCAGAGATGCGGACATTGATAGAGCGCGACGTCGTCGCCGCGCACCTGCTGCCGAACGAGCGCATCGACGAGTGGCCGTGTGGAAGACAACTCATTCACGATGCCGATGAGCACCACGCCGACGAATGCAAACGCAATGAGAGGTGTAACGCCGGTGGCGATCATCGATGCGGTCAGCGAACCGCGCAGCGAGATGACCATCGCGATGATCGCCGTCACCAGGAGAATGAAGAAGGTGACCTTGACCGCCGGCTCGACGACGATCGCTGCTTCCGGCCCTTTGATCTGACTTGGCGACAAACAGAGCCCGGCGATCGCGATCAGCGCGATCACCACCAGCGTGATCGCGTTCGCAATCCGCCCGCGGCGCGACATCACCTCATCCGCGTTCGACGCGAAATCGGCGATCAGCAGCGCAACCGCGGGAATCATCGCCATCATGTAGACATCGAGCTTGCTCGCCATCAGCGAGTACGGGATCAGCACCGCCAGAATCCAGTTGATGAGAAACCGCGGCCAGTCGCCGCCGCGCCGGCGCGTCACCGCGGCGACCGCGGCGAGCGCGAACCAGGGAAAAAGCGTCGCCGGCAGCCGGACGAGATAGAACCACGGACCTGCTTCGTGCGTCCACGTGCTGACCGCGCGTCCGACTGTCTGCTTCACGAGGATCTCATTCGCGTAATGCTGTCCGCCGATGATCACGGCCGGCACGACCCACAGCAGCGGAATGACGATCAGCGCCGCCAGCGCCGGGAAGTAATTGCCGCGCGGCACGCCGCGGCGGCGCCACGCTTCGAGTGCGAAGAGCACGAGCGCGATCACCGGCGCCATCGGTCCTTTGATCAGCGTCGCGATCGCCAGCGCGAACGCGGCGTACAGCAACGCGCGAAAGTCGGACCGATCGAAGAAGCGGAAAAGCATCCACGCGCCGAGGACGATGAACGCCGTGAACGACACATCCATCCGCGCCGTTTGCGCGGAGCCCCAGACCATCAGCGCCGATCCGCAGACGAACGCCGCGAGCGGGCCGCCCATCCTCCACATCAGCCACGAAAGAAACGCGAACGCGGCCAGCGACGGCAGCACGAACGTCCAGAGGTTATACGTCCCGAAAACGAAGCTCAGCAGATCGAGGATCCAGAAGTGCACCGGCGGTTTGTGCGTAAACGGCGTCCCGCCGAGGGTCGGGAGGAAAAACGTGTGGGTGGCACGCATTTCGCGGACGACCTGCGAGTACTTGGTCTCATCGCCGACGAACAATTCCCGCCCGAAAGGGGTGATCAGAAGGGAGAGCGCCACGAGGGCGAAAGCGACGGAAAGTCCACGCGGCATGAGAGTAAGCGGCCTCAGCCCCACAGCCCCGGTGCAGCGCTATAATTCACGATGCGAATGGTACTTCGAAGGAGGAAGATCGATGTCGCAATCACCTGACATTCAACAGATTCTCAGCAGCGAAGACCCACAGTTCCGTGAGTGGATCGAAGAGCATCATCAGTGCGAAGCGCGCCTGAGCGAGCTCTCTTCGAAGAAGGAAGTCAGCACGGACGAAGAGCTGGAAGAGAAGACGTTGAAGAAGCGAAAACTTCATCTGAAAGATCAGATGACAGAGCGCATCCGTTCTTACGAAACACAGAACGCGACAGCCTGAGCTATTCGCGAGGATCAGGTCAGAGAACGAGAGCCCGGACAAGTTCCGGGCTTTCGTGTTTTTGTACGAAGGATGAAGGATGAATAGAAGCGCGGCCGTGTACCGCCTCTATTCATCCTTCATCCTTCATCATTCATCCTTCCCACACGGTCCTCCAATTGCATAACATCCCGCGAACATGGCAAAAGTGCGCTTCGCTCCTGAAGGGTGGATCTTCATCATCCCGGTCATCATCCTGACCGCGGTCGCCCTCCTCCTCAACTCCTACGTCATCGCGATCGTCCTCGGGCTCGTGGCGGCGTTCCTGATCAACTTCTTCCGCGATCCGCACCGCGCCGGCTCGCCGCACCACGTCGACGTCCTCTCCCCTGCCGACGGCACGGTGGTCGTGATCAAAGACGTCCCCGACGGCGAAGTCTGGCCCGGCCTGACGAAGCAGGTCAGCATCTTCATGTCGGTTTTCGACGTGCACGTGAATCGCGCGCCGATCACCGGACGGATCATTCACTACCGCTACAGCCCGGGAAAAAAGCTCGTGGCGATGTCGCACAAATCGTCGATCGAAAACGAGCAGAACCTGATCGTCATGGAGGACTCGCGCGGCACGAAGCTGGCGTTCAAGCAGATCGCCGGACTGCTGGCGCGTCGCATCGTCTTCGACAAAAAGGAAGGCGATGAGGTCGCGCGCGGCGAGCGTGTCGGCATGATCAAGTTCGGCTCGCGCGTCGACATCTTTTTTCCCGCCGACGCGGTGATCAACGTGAACATGCGCGACAAGGTGAAGGTCGGACTGACGGTAATCGCGGAGATCGGAGCGCGCGATGAAGCGCGGTGATGTCCGGACGAATCTTCGCCGCGGCGTCTACGTCATCCCCACTTCGTTCACCGTACTAAACGTCTTCTTCGGTTTCCGCTGCATCGTCAACAGCATGCTGGCGATGACCGACATGGCCACGGGCCGCACCGATCTCGCCACGCGCCATTTCGAGCTGGCCTGCCTCGCGCTGCTGGTCGCGGCGGTGATGGACACCTTCGACGGGCTGGTCGCCCGCGCGCTCGGCGCAACGAGCGAGTTCGGCAAGGAGTACGACTCGCTCGCGGACGTGGTTACGTTCGGCGCCGCTCCCGCCGTCCTCGTCTACGCATGGGCTCTGCACATCCTCAACAACCTCGGCGCCGGCATCGCGTTCCTGTTTCTCGTCGCCGTGTCGCTCCGCCTTGCGCGATTCAACGTGAACACCGGCAAGACGGATTATCGGTATTTCGTCGGCCTGCCGAGTCCCGCCGGCGCGCTGACGATCGCCGCGATCGTCTACTACGCGTCCTCGCCGGTGCTCGATCGCAGCTTCGCGTATGTGATGCTGATCGTCACGACACTGGTCGCCTTCGCGATGGTGTCGCCGATTCGGTGGCGCAGTCAGAAGGGTTTGAAGATCCAGCGCGAGCGGTCGATGTTCTACGTGCTCCTGCTCACGCTGCTCCTCGCCATCGGCAGCCGCTGGCCGAAAGAGTTTCTGTTTGTATTTGCCATCTGCTACCTGATCTCCGGCCCGCTCCTGCGACTCTGGTCGATCGCGTTCCCCGCGCGACACGTGGAGGAGCAGCCGCTGACGCCGATGGAAGTGCCGTGAGGATCGCGGCGCTCGGGGCGTCACTTCACTTCCGATAGTGGCGAACTTCAGACACCATGGCTCGAACAAAAATCGCGATCACGGCGGCCGAAGAGACGACGCGTTCGCGCCTCGCTCGCGAGTGCGCAAATCTCGACAAACGGGAAGAGCAGGCACTCGCTGAAGAGGGCTACGCTGATCCGCCATCGCCCGTGGTAAAACTCCCGCCGCATGCCTGATCCCAAGCACCCTTCCGGTTACCGCCTCGGCATCGTCAATCCGCTCACGCTCGTCGGCAACGAGGTGAAGTCGATTCTGCGCGAGCGCTCCTTTCCGCATGACCGTCTCGTCCTCCTCGACACGACCGGTGAGGCCGGCGCGCTGACCGACATCGGCGACGAGCCGGCGGTCGTCACCGCCATCTCCGACGATGAGCTCGAAGATCTCGACCTCGTCTTTTTCTGCGGTCCCGCCGAGAAGAATCGCGAGTGGCTGCAGCGTGAAGACCGCGACGTGCAGTTCATCGCCGTCGATCTCTCGCAGCCGACGACCACCGACGACGGCACGCTGGCCATCGCCGGCATCAACCTCGATGACGTCGATGACGCCAGTCCGATCATCGTCTCGCCGCATCCGATCGCCATTCCGATCGCGCTGGTGCTGCATCAGATCGAGCGCGTCGCACCGGTCGAGCTCTGCACCGCGACGGTCGTCCAGCCGGCTTCGCATTTCGATCAGCTCGGCGTCGAAGAGCTGGCGAAGCAGACGCTCAGCGTGCTCAACGTCTCGAGCATGCCGCAGGAAGTCTTCGATCGGCAGCTCGCCTTCAATCTCTATCCGGCCAACGAGCACGATGAAGAAACGATCGTGTCGCAGATTCGCGCGCTGACCGATGCGCGGACGGAAATCGCGCTGCTCGTCACGCAGGGGACGATCTTTCACGGCCACACCTTCTCGCTCTTCGTCCGGATGCGCGGCGAGGCGGACATCGATGCGATCGCCGCGTCACTGAAGCTGAATCCCGCAATCGCTTTCCCGGAGGGCGATCAGCAGTTCGGCACGATCGACGCGGCCGGCAAAGACGAGGTGCTGATCGCGGAGTTGCGCGCCGATCCGTCGATTCGCGGCGGGTTCTGGGTGTGGGCGGTTTGCGATAATCTCCGCCACGGCTCGGCGCTCAACGCGGTGCTCATCGCGGAGAAAGTGTTGTTCGGCAACGCGCCGGCGAATTAGCTCGGAGGAAGCAATGCAGGATTACTACGAACCGCAGGTCGGCGACATGGCGCCCGACTTCCGGCTCCCGTCAACGCGCGGGAAAGAAGTATCGCTGAAGGAGTTTCGCGGCAAGGACGTCGTCCTCTACTTCTATCCGAAGGACGACACGCCGGGGTGCACGGCCGAGGCCTGCAACTTCCGCGATCACGAATCGGACATCACCAAAGCGCACGCGGTCGTGCTCGGTGTCTCCGCCGATCCGCTCGGCAGCCACGAAAACTTCCGCGACAAGTACCAGCTCAACTTCCCGCTTCTCTCCGATGAGACGTCCGACGTCGCCAAGATGTACGGCGTCTGGAAGGAGAAGAACATGTACGGGCGGCGTTCGTGGGGCATCGTCCGCCGGACGTTCTGGATCGGCGCCGACGGCCGCATTCGCAAGATCTACAAAAAGGTCGACACGGCGCGGCACGCCGAAGATGTCCTCGCGGATGTGAACGCATCGCACAAAAAGTGAGCGACGCGGCGCAGCGGCTGCGTGAGGCGGTGGAATCGGCGATGCCGAAGCTGCTCGCGATCGACGACGCGCGCGCGGCCGAGCCGATCGCGGACGAGAAGTGGTCGCGCAAGGAAACGCTCGGCCATCTCATCGATTCGGCGTCGAACAATCACGGACGTTTCGTCCGCGCGGCGCTCAGCGATCAACTCGTCGCCCATGGTTACGAACAGGAACGCTGGGTCGACCTGCAGTCGTACAAGTCCGCGCCGTGGGCGTCGCTCATCGCGCTCTGGCGCGAATTCAATCTGCACATCGCGCGCGTGATCGAAGCGATGCCGGACGAGGCGCGAACGCGCTCGCGAACGTCGCACAATGTCGATGAGATCGGCTGGAAGACGGTACCGAAATCAGAGCCGGTCACGCTCGACTACTTCATGAATGATTACGTCGATCATCTCGAGCATCACCTGCGACAAATTCTCGGCTGATTCCGTATCAGCGGCATGCGAACTCTCATGCCGCTGCTGTTGATGCTCGCGGTCTCTCTCCCCGCTTCCGCCGCCACCTCGCCCGTCTCGCCGCACACCACGAACAACAACGACAGTTGCGACATCGCCATGCAGCCGGCGGCGACACTGCTGCTGCCGTATTTCGAAGTCGATGCGAAAGCGCCTGTCTCGACCGCGACGACGACGCTCTTCACCGTGCAAAACGTTTCGCCGATGCCGCAGATCGCGAACGTCACCATCTGGACCGATTGGTCGTTTCCGATCGGGAACTTCCCGATCTTCCTCACCGGCTACGACGTGCAGTCGATCAATCTCTACGACATTCTTTCGGGAGGATTTATCGGATCGCGAAACGGAACTTCCAACGCGACGCCGGTGCCGGAGAACCCGGCCGCGATCGCGCAGCCGGCGCCGAACAACGCCAATCCGCATTTCGCTCCCTCGGCGGCGCTCCGTTGCAGCCCGGGTTCTCTGCCGGGCCTGATTCCGCCCGGCATCCTTCGCGATCTCAACGAATTGCTGACTCTCGGCACGGCGAGCAATTCGCCGATCTGCCGAAACGCTGCCGGTGTACCGCAGCGAGTTGGCGGCACGCATGCGAACGCCATCGGCTACCTCACCATCGACGTCGTCGCTACGTGTGATCTCAAAACGCCGGCGTCGCCGGACTACTACACGTCGATGATCCTCTTCGACAACGTGTTGACCGGCGATTATCAGCACGTCATTCCGCGAGCGGAAAAAAGCTACGCGCTCGGCGGACCGCTGGTTCACATTCGCGCCGTTCCGGAAGACTCAGCGGCCGCGACGAGTTTGCCGTACACGTTCTACGATCGCCTCACGACCGCTGCGCCGGAACGGACATCCGATCGCCGCCAGCCGCTGCCGTCGACGTTCGCACCGCGCTACATTCAGGGGGGCGCCGGCGGATTCACCACGAGTTATCGCATTTGGCGCGAGGCGATCACCGCGGCAGATGCTGCATGCGCGACATACAACGCGAATGGCCTCATGCCGCTCACCGACATCATCCGCTTCGATGAGCACGAGAACGCGACCCTTCTCGCGTCGGGCGTCATCATGAACCCGTTTCCGGCGACGCCGCCCCTGCCATCGACGTCAGTCGTTCGGACCGGAGGCTCGCCCTTCCCAGCCGGCCCGTTGACCGACGACGTCGCCGGCTGGATGTATCTCAACTTGAACAACGGCGGCTCGAACGCGTACAGCGTCGCGGCGTTCGCCTCCGGAATCCCGCGCGATTTCCGCACCGGCACCAGCACGACCAAAGGTCCGCGCCAGAGTCAGAACTGGGTGATAACCTCCATGTTCGCGGAGCCGACTTACGCGATCGAATCGCCGGCGGTCGCTCTCGGCAATGGCTGCACGCCGTCGCCGGCGGTCACGACGCAAATCGCTCCTGCAGGAGGAGCCACACCTTGAAAATCACAGCAGCGCTCGCACTCGCGATCGCACTCATCGCAGTTCCCGCGGCAGCCGGAACCTCATCGGTATCGCCGCGGACGACGAACAACGACGACAGCTGCGACATCGCGGTGCTGCCGGCGGCGACGCTGCTCGTCCCGTATTTCGAAGTCGATTTCAGCGCGGGGCAGTCAGGCGCCGCGACCACGCTCTTCACGGTGCAGAACGTTTCCGCGGTGCCGCAGATCGCGCACGTGACGCTTTGGACCGACTGGGGATATCCGGTCATCAGTTTCCCGATGTTCCTGAGCGGCTACGACGTACAGGCGATCAATCTCTACGATGTGCTCGTCGCGAATCGGATCGCGCCGCCGTCGGGAACGTCGAATGAATCGCCGCTGCCGGCGAACAATCCGGCCGGAGCGCGACCGGACGCGAACGCGTCGAATCCGAACTTCGGGCCGACCGCGGCGTTCGACTGCGCGCAGGGCGTCGTCCCGCAAAGCATCCCGAGCTCGATGCTCGTTGATGTGCGGACGCTGCTGACGACCGGTCGCGGAGGAAACTCCATCAGCTGTCCGTCGGGCGCTTCGCAGGCGCAGGTCGGCTCGAATCACGGCGCGAAAGCGATCGGCTATCTGACCATCGACGTCGTTTCGACGTGCTGGAACGACGTGCCGACATCGACCGGCTACTTCAGCCACGTCATCCTCTTCGACAATGTGCTCGTCGGCGACTATCAGCAGGTCGTGCCGCGCGGCGCAACGAGCTACGCGCAGGGCGGACCGATGGTTCACATCCGCGCCATTCCGGAAGGCGGCGCGATCGGGTCGCAGCCGGCGACGAATCTGCCGTACACGTTCTACGACCGGCTGACGAAGAATGAGCCGTCGCGCACGTTCGACCGCCGCCAGCCGTTGCCGTCGACGTTCGCCGCGCGCTACATCCAGGGCGGCACCGGCGGCTTCAACACGCAGCTGAAGATCTGGCGCGAAGCGCTCACGAGCGGCGACGCCGCGTGCAACACGTACGTCACGAACGGCAACATGACGATCGCCGAGCAGTTCCGTTTCGATGAGCATGAGAACGCGGTCACGTTGCCGTCGAAGACGGTGCTGCAGGCGGCTTCCCTCCTGCCAACGACGAGCAGCGTTTTCCCGCCTGTGCCATCAGCGGCGGGCGACGTCGCGGGCTGGATGTATCTGAACCTGAACAACGGCGGCTCGACCGCGTACAGCGCCGCGACCGGCCGCGATTTCCGCACCGGCACGACGACGAGCGTCGGTCCGCGCCAGAGTCAGGGATGGGTGATCACGACGCTGTTCGCGGAGCCGACGTACGCCGTCGAGATGACGGCGCCCGCGCTCGGCAACGGCTGCTCGCCGGCGCCGGCAACCGCGTCGACGACGCGGCCGGTTGGACCGGCGGCGAACGCTACACCGTAAGGTCTCTCAACGTGTGGCGGCCGAGGCTTCGCCGGCCAGGGCGGCCGAAGCGGCCGCCCCCACAGCGACTCCACGCCGAAACGCGCGAATCCGTTTGCACGCTTCTTCGAGCGACGCGAAATCTTTCGCGAAGCAGAAGCGAAGCATCCGTTTGCCGATCTCCGAGCTGTAGAACGCCGATCCGGGCACCGACGCCACGCGCGACGTTTCGAGCAGCGCCTGCGCCGCTTCGCGATCGTCGCGGAATTCTTCCGGGTAGCGCGCGAGCATGTAATACGCACCCTGCGGCACGCTCGGCGTGAATCCCGCCTCGCGCAGCGCTTCGGCCAGCATGTCGCGTTTCTTCTCGTAGTCGGCGGCGAGGTTCGTGTAGTACTCATCACCGACCTCGAGGCCGCGCGCGATTCCCCACTGCAGCGGCGTCGGTGCGCAGACGTAAAAGAGATCGTTCACGAGTCCGATCGACTGGATGATCTCCGCATTCGCCGAGACGTATCCGATGCGCCATCCGGTGACCGAGAACGTCTTCGAGAAGCCGGAGATCGTGATCGTCACGTCGCGGCACGAATCGATCGAGCCCATCGACACATGGCGGCGTCCGTCATAGACGATGTACTCGTAAATCTCATCAGTGAACGCCCACGCACTCCACTCGCGGCAGAGCGCGCCGATCCGTTCGAGCTCATCGCGCGTGAAGACTTTGCCGCAGGGATTCGACGGCGTGCAGACGACGATGCCGCGCGTCTTCGGACCGAAGGCCGCGCGCAGTTTGTCGAAGTCGATCGACCAGTCATCGGGATCGAGCGGCACGAACTTCGGCGTGATGCCGAGGACTTTCAGCGTGTTGAGGTGATAGCCGTAGTACGGCTCGAAGAGGATCACTTCATCGCCGGCGTTGAGCGTTGCGAGCGTCGCCGCGGCGAAGCCGCCGGTCGAGCCGACGGTGACGACGAGCTGCGTCGCCGGATCGACGTTCATGCCGTTGAAGTGCGCCATCTTGCGCGCGATCCGTTCGCGCAGCAGATCGATTCCTTCGAACTTCGAGTAGGTCGCTTTCGACAGCGTGATCGCTTCGTGCGCCCCTTCGACGAGCTCGGGGATCGTCGGCAGATCGCAGATGCCCTGCCCGAGGTTGATGCCGCCGACGCGCTCGCACTCGCGAGACATACGGCGGATGTCGGACTGCACGAGGCCGCGGAGACGATCGCTGATCTGATTCATGGTCGCGGTAGTTTACCGGAACGTTCCGGCCCACCACTCGCCGCGCTGCCGTTCGGAAACGAGTTTCAGCCGATGCGCGTCGCATGCGGCGACGACTTCGTCGCGCTTCACGACGAGGATTCCGCTGAGGATCAGCGGCCCGTTCACGCGCGGCACGACCTGCGGCAGCAGCGGGATGATGACCTCGGGGATGATGTTCATCGTCACGACGTCGAACGAGCCGCCGCGCAGCGCTTCCGTTCCGCCGATGAAGAGCGGCATCGCGTCGTCGCTGATGCCGTTGCGAATGCGGTTGTCGCGCAGCGCGCCGTATGCGTCGGGATCGTTGTCGAATGCGATCGCGCGCGCGGCGCCGAGGCGCAGCATGGCGATGGCGAGAATGCCGCTGCCGCTGCCGACGTCGAGTCCGCGCCGGCCGCGGACGTCGAGCGCTTCGAGTGTCTCGATGCAGAGCGCGGTCGTTTCGTGCGAGCCGGTGCCGAACGCCTGTTCCTGCGGAACGACGATCGACATCCGATCGCTGTCGGACGGAATCAGCGCGCGATCGGGCGCAACGATGAAGCGCTCGCCGATGAACAGCGGCTCGAGCGACTGCTGGTAATGCTCGAGCCAGTCGACGCGCGGCCGTTCGGTGCGATGCAGCTCGATGTCGAGTCCGTCGAACGATGCAACCGCGGCGTCGCGCTCTTCCGTCGAATCGAAATACGCCGAGACGATCGCGGTGCCGTTCACGTCCGTCGATGAGCTGCCGCTCGACGGCGTGAGGAAGAGCCGTGACTGAATCTCCTCGTCGAGCGCCGCGTCACGCGCGTCGAATGAAAGCTCGAGGATGAAATCGGTCATGACGCGGTGCCGAAGTTCGCGCGATAGTCTTGCATCGCGGCGTTGACGACGGCGAACGCGTGCTCATGTCCGTACGTACCGAGCACGCGCAACGCGGCCGGCTCGCTCGGCACGAGCTTGTACGTCGCGAAGTAATGCTCGAGCCGCTCGATCAGCACGCCCGGCACGTCGGCAAGGTCGCGCGCCGCGCCCCAGACGTAATCGTTCTGCAGCACGGCGATGATCTTGTCGTCCGCTTCATTGCGATCGAGGAGTTGAATGCCGCCGATCACGCGCGCGCTGAGCAGGATCTCCGACTTCGAGATCGGCCGCTCGCTGAGGACGCAGATATCGAGCGGATCGTGATCGCCGCGCGTCGACACCGGCAGCAGCTTCGAGACGCGCTCACCGCAATACGTCTGCGGCACGAAGCCGTAGAGCGTCGGCGGCTGCGACGACGTCCGCTGCGGACGATCGACTTTCAGATAGCCGCTGGCTTTGTCGACTTCGTACTTCACGAGATCGAACGGCGTGATCTCGACGTAGACATTGACGATTTGCGGCGCGTCGGCGCCGGCCATGAGGCCGTGCCACGGATGCGGTCGCGAGCGCGAAAAGGGTTCGGCCATGCGCCGATTGTATCCGCGTCAGGTTCCGGCGGTCGTGTGCTCCTTCGGCGCCTCCTCGGCGCTCTTTTCACGGGGCTTCACGGTGGAGCGGATGACCATGATTTTGTTGAGGGTGTCGAACCAGAACGGCGCGCCCATCGAGACCGCGGCGGCCGTTATAAGCCAGCCGATCAGGTGCATTGGCGAGCCTTCGATGGCTTTGCACCAGACGTTGACATCTGTGCGCTTACTGCCGGCCGCGACTGCGGCATCCCGCCAGCTCTCGACTTCCCTTTCCCATCCGATCGGAAGCTTCAGCGCGTTGAGCGAGGTCGCGTACGTGCTGATGTTTTTCTGAATTCGCTGAGCCTCCGCCGTCGGATCCGGTTGAGCCGGCGACGCAGCTGTGGTCGTCGTCGCTGGCAGGTTCCCCGCCTGATGTTTCGCGAACGCGCCCGCCGCGGAAACCGCCGCGTCGCGCATTCCCTTGTTCATCCACAGCGACTGCACGATCGCGATCGTGTCGATGTTGAATGCGATCGCCAGCAGGAGCCCGATGCCGACGAGAATCTTGTGGCTGCGCCGCTTGTACCAGCCGGATACGCGGTCCATGCTGGAGTTGAACCACCCCTCGATGTTCGCTCGCACTTTCGACGCGTCGCCGCCGGCGGCGTCGATGGCGGTGACCAGCACTTTCGCAACGTCAGCGGGCATTGCCTGCAGTCGCTGCTCGGGAGTAAGCCGCTCCGTAGCGTCCGACTGAGCCTTCGTCGCCACTTCGCGCAACTTCTTCACGATGACTTCCGCGACGTTCTTGATCTTCGCCGCGTTCTGCACGATCTGATTCGAGGGATCGGCTTTGACATCGCCGGCGACCGGCTGCGAAATCGGAGCGTCGGCAGGCGTGGCACCTGCCGCACCGGACTTATCGTCCGTCGACATGAACAGATCCATCATCGCCAGCGCGAAGCTCCGCGCCGGGATGTACGCCGGCAACTTGTTCGTCCCCTTCGCCTCGGCGTGCGACTTGCCTTCGTACAAACTGAGAATGAGCGGATGCTCGTAGACCTGCTGCAGCAGTTTCGTGTCGCCCCGCAGCATTTCGAGAATCCCCTTCTCGAGATCTGACGCGCGGTACTTCAGGAAATTCTCTATGTACTCCGCGATCGCCGAGGCGATCAAACTTACCAGCAGGAACACGAAGACGACACCGATGGCAACGTCGAGCATGTCGAGACCGAGCATCACTTCCTCCTGATTTTCAGACGGACCTGATCAGGAGTGTTCCGGGTGGCAGATTTCCCTACCGTCTACTGCGCAAAGAAATCCTTCACTTTGTCCAGCACGCCCTTCGGCTCGGGCACGATCTCGCCCTGCGTCTGCGCGAAGCGCGCGAGGAGATCGCGCTGCTCGTCGGTCAGCGTCGTCGGGACGCGTACCGTGACGTGCACGTAGTGATCGCCGCGGCCGCTTCCCTGCAGGAACTGCACGCCTTTGCTGCGCAGGCGGAAGACCTGATTCGGCTGCGTGCCGGCCGGGATCTTCAGCGATTCGTCGCCTTCGATCGTTTCGACCTTCAGGTCGGCGCCGAGCGATGCCTGCGTGATGCTGACCGACTCTTCGGAGTGGATGTCGTAGTCGCGGCGCTGGAACTTCGCGTGCTCTTTGACCGAGAGGAACACGTACAGATCGCCGGGAGGTCCGCCGTTGAATCCCGCTTCGCCTTCGCCCGCGACACGGAGGCGCGAGCCTTCGTCGACGCCGGCCGGAATCTTCACGGAGATCTTCTTCTCTTCGCGAACGCGGCCCGCACCGTTGCAGGTCACGCACGGATCCTTGATCACTTTGCCCGCGCCGCCGCACTGCGGACAAGTACGCGCGACTGCGAAGAATCCCTGCGAGTAGCGAACCTGGCCACGTCCGCCGCAGCCTGTGCAGCTGACCGGCTGCGTGCCCGGCTTCGCGCCGCTGCCGCTGCAGGTCACGCAATTGATGGTGCGCGGAATGTCGAGCGAGACGTCTTTGCCGAAAACCGCCTCTTCGAATTCGAGCGTGAGGTCGTAGCGGAGATCGTTGCCGCGCGCGGCGCGTGTGCCGCCGCGACGGCGTCCGCCACCGAAGAAATCGCCGAAGCCGAACAGGTCGCCGAGGATGTCGCCGAAATCGGCGAACTGATTCGGATCGAACCCGCCCATGCCGCCGAGACCCTGATGACCGAAACGGTCGTACTTCGCGCGCTTCTCCTCATCGGAGAGCACGCCGTACGCTTCCGCCGCTTCCTTGAACTTCTCTTCCGCGTCCGGATCGCCGGGATTTTTGTCGGGGTGGTACTTCACCGCCAGCTTGCGGTAAGCCTTCTTGATCTCATCGACGTTCGCGCCTTTCGCGATGCCGAGCACTTCGTAGTAATCACGTTTTTCGGTCGTTGCCATCGTCATTTTTGCGGTGTCGTGTTCTCGCTCGGCGCGCCGGCCTTGAGCGGGTTGTAGAGCATGACGCTCGTTAGTACGCGCGCCGCGCTCTGCAGTTCGTAGATTCCATCATTGAGTCGCTGTTTCTCTTCCGAGGTCGCCATCGCCTTCGCGCTCGTGATGACTTTGTCGACCCGTTCGCGGTCGCCGTCGCTCAGCAGCTTGCCGAACTCACGGAAGACCTTCTCGTTGGTGTAGATCATTCCCTCGAGCTTGTTCTGCAGCATCCGGATCTCGCGCCGCGCCGCGTCTGCTCGTGAATGCTCGGTCGCTTCAGTGATCAGGCGATCGATCTCGTCCTTCGAAAGTCCGCCGGCCGGATTGATCTGCACGCCGGTCGACTGACCGGTGGCCTGATCGCGCGCCGTGACGCTGACGATACCGTTCGAATCGATCGAGAACGTGACTTCGATCTGCGGAACGCCGCGCGGCGCCGGCGGAATGCCGACGAGATCGAACTTGCCGAGCGATTTGTTTTCGCGCGCGAACTCGCGCTCGCCCTGCAGCACGTGAACCTGCACTTTGCTCTGGTGATCGGAAACGGTCGTGAAGATCAGCGCGTTCTTGGTCGGGATCGTGGCGTTGCGCTCGATGATCTTCGTAAACAATCCGCCGTGCGTCTCGATGCCGAGCGAAAGCGGTGTGACATCGAGCAGGATCATGTCCTTGATGTCGCCGCGCATGATCCCGCCCTGAATGGCGGCGCCGACCGCGACCACTTCATCGGGATTGATGTTGCGATTCGGTTCTTTGCCGAAGACCGCCTGAACGGCTTCGACGACTTTCGGCATGCGCGTCTGGCCGCCGACGAGCACGACTTCGTCGATCTGCGCCGCGGTCACGCCGGCCTGTTTCATCGCGTCGTTGACCGGATCGATGGTCCGCTGCACGAGGTCGTCGACCATCTTTTCGTATTCGCGCCGCGTCAGGACGGAGTTGAGATGCTTCGGTCCATTCGCGTCGGCGGAGATGAACGGCAGCGTGATGCGCGTTTCGTCGGCGACCGAGAGCTCGTGTTTGGCGCGCTCGGCGGCTTCTTTCAATCGCTGCAGCGCCATCCGGTCTTCACGAAGATCGATCTGCGTCTCTTTCTCGAACTGCTCGATGAGCCAGTCCATGATCCGCTTGTCGAAATCTTCGCCGCCGAGGTACGTGTCGCCGGAGGTCGAGAGAACTTCGAAGAGACCGTCTTCGAGCTTGAGGATCGAGATGTCGAACGTACCGCCGCCGAGGTCGTAGACGGCGATGAGCTGGTTCTGTTTGTTGTCGAGACCGTACGCGAGCGCGGCCGCGGTCGGCTCGTTGATGATGCGCAGCACTTCGAGGCCGGCGATCCTGCCGGCGTCGCGCGTCGCCTGACGCTGCGAGTCGTTGAAGTACGCCGGGACGGTGATGATCGCTTCGGTGACCGGCTCGCCGAGGAACTCTTCGGCGAACGCTTTGATCTCGATCAGGACGAACGCGGAGACCTCTTCCGGCGAATACTCGCGGTCGCGGATCTTGACCTTGATGTCGCCGTTCGACGCCGGAACGATCTGATACGGAAGAACCTGTTTCGCGCGCGACACTTCGTCCGATTCGTACTTCCGTCCGATGAGTCGTTTGATCGCGTAAATCGTATTGAACGGGTTCGTGATCGCCTGGCGTTTCGCAATCTGCCCGACGAGTCTCTCGCCATCCTCGGTGAATCCGACGACCGACGGCGTGGTGCGGCTTCCTTCGCGATTCGGAATGACCTGTGGCGTCGTGACGTCGACGACTGCGACGCACGAGTTCGTGGTACCGAGATCGATTCCTATGATTTTAGGCATGGGTCAATGGCACGTGCCGGCACTTCGGCTCGTCAGGATGCCACATCCCCTTCCGGTCCGCCGACCGCGACTTTCACGAGCGCCGGACGCAGCAGGCGGTCATTCAGGAAGTAACCCTTTTGCAGCACGTCAACAACCGTGTGGGACGGAACCGACGAATTCTCTTCGCGCACGACCGCTTCGTGGATATTCGGATCAAACCTGACGTTCGATTCCGTGATCGCGCGCAATCCCGCTTTCTGCAGCGATTCCGCGAGCTGCTTGTAAATCAGCGAAACGCCTTTGTGAAAATCGTCGTCTTCCTCGGAGTGCTCGAGCGCGCGCTCGAAGTTGTCGAGCACCGGGAGCAGATCCTTCATCGTGCCGGCCAGTGCGTAGCGGAAGAAATCCTGCTTTTCCCGCTCGGCGCGTTTCCGGAAATTCTCGTAGTCGGCCATCGTGCGTAGCACGCGGTCACGCAGCTCGCGGTTTTCCGTGCGCAGCGCTTCATCGGTGACCGGGAAACCGTCGCCCGGCACGCCGACCGCGTCAACGGCCTGCTGCGCCGCGAGCTCCATCTCGTGCTCGATGTCCTCGACGCTGCTGCCGCTGTCTTCGATCACGTAAGTGTCGTCGTCACCGCCGCTGCCTTCTCGTTTGCGATCGTTCTCGTCAGTCACTGTCGATACTCCTCTTCTTCTTCGATCTTCCTGCTCAGCGTGCGGCCGAGGTAATCGACCAGCGGCGCCATCCGCGCGTACTCCATCCGCATCGGGCCGATGATTCCGACCATTCCGAGCGGCGCGGCGTGCGTGCCGTAGCGGCGCGCGACAATACTGAAGTTATGGATCTGCGTGAAGTCGCTTTCGGACCCGATCAGGATCTGCAGCCCGTCGGCGACGAGACACGATTCCAGAATCTCGACCAGCTTCTCCTTCTCCTGCAGCGCGAGAAACGTCTTGCGCAGTGAGATGGCGTCCGCAAACTCGGGCTTGGTCAGGATCGACGCGGCCCCTTCGACGTACAGCTCGTGCTCGACCGGTGCCATCTCACCGACCGCTTCAATCCCGAGCGAGATGGTTTTCTGCAGCATGACGTCATGCTGTGCTCGCTCTTCTTCCGTCATACGGATGAGGCGGCGTCGAATGGCGTCGAGCGTCATGCCGCCGAATTCGGTAGTGATGTAGCGGCTGATGCGCTGCAGTTCGTCGCGCGTGAAGCTGTGCCGCGTCTCGACGATCTTGTTCACGACGACGCCGTTCGCGCCGACGATCACGCACATGATCTTGCTCTCGGCGACGAGAACGAAATCGAACGAGCGCATGGCGAACTGCAGCAGCGTCGGCATGAAGACGACGCCGACCTGATCGCTGAGCTGCGAAAGAACCTGCGACGCCTGGTGCAACATCGCGTCGAACTCATCCACATGACCGACCTGATCGTCGATGGCGTCGCGCTCGCGCTGCGTGAGGTTGCGCGACTTCATCAGGTAATCGATGAAAAACCGATAGCCGCGATCGGTCGGCACGCGGCCGGCGGATGTGTGCGGCTGCGCGAGATAGCCGAGGTCTTCGAGATCGGCCATGACGTTGCGCAGACTGGCGGGTGAAAGCTGAAAACGGCCGCATTTCGCGAGCGAGCGGGAGCTGATCGCCTCACCCGACGCGATGTGCTGCAGGACGATCTCGCGCAGCACCTCACGGGCGCGGCTGTCGAGCTCATCGCCGTAAATCTCCAGTTTCGATACCATGCTGGTCTGCGATTAGCACTCTCAGAATGAGAGTGTCAAGACCAACGATGCAGAACAGCTTGCGATTCCTTACGTTTAGCCTCGTCGCCGCGCTGTCGCTGTCGGTGAACGCCGCGGTCGTCGACCGTGTCGCTGCCGTGCTCGACCGTCAGGTGCTGACTGTGAGCGAGATCAGTCAGATGGTCGAGCTCCGCTTTTTTCAGCGCGAGCCGAAGCAGACGCAGGATGAATATCGCCGCGCGGTGCTGGAAGCGTTGATCGCGCAGGCGCTCCGCTTCCGCGACGTCGAGCGTTTCGGCGCGCAGGACATCCCGAAGGATTCGATCGAGGCGCGGCTGCACGAGATCGCGGGACGCTTCGCGTCGCCAGCTGAGTTCGACGCGGCCGTCGCACGCGCCGAGCTGACGCAGGATGAAGTGCGCGCGCTCGTGAAGCGACAGCTGCAGGTCGAGGCGTACGTCCAGGAGCGTTTCGCGCCGATGATCTTCGTCAGCACCGAGGAGATCGAGACGTATTACAACGGTCCGTGGACTGCGCAACGCCGCGCGCGATCGCTGGCGGTGCCGCCGCTCAGCGAAGTGCGCGAAGAGATCCGCGCGGCGCTCAAGTCGTCACGCCTGCAGGAAGAGATCGATCGCTGGACGAGCCAGCTGCGCGCGCGGGCGAACGTCGATATCTACGCGTGGCGCTAAACGCGGTGCAGCTCGTCTGACGGATCGCTGAGATAGACGCGCGAGAGGTAATCGAGCGCGAGAGCCAGTCCCTGGCGCGGACGCAGCGTCGCGAAGAGCGGCAACAGCAGCGCGACCGCGAAGGCCAGCGACGTCATCCAGTTCGTCGCACGAAATCCGAAGTAGATGGCGACGATGCCGATCAGCACCGGGATGCGGTCGGTGATGATGATGAACATCCACGTGTCGCCGTAGTTGCGCTGATAGAGAAGATTGCATTCCGAGCAGCGCTCGTACGTCTCGAGCCGGCGACGAAAGAGCGCCCCTTCTCCGCAACGCGGACAGCGACCGCGCAGCCCGCGCTTCAGCACGGTGCCGATCGGCTGTCGATCGTTGATGTTGGACATGCACCGATTTGAACGATGGTCGCACCGCGGCGATTCCGTCGATACTTGTCGCATGCTCATCCGAACGGCTGCGAAACAATAAGGAGGCGACGATGCCGAAACGGACCTATGCGCTCGCCGATGGCGGCCCGGAGCGACTCGAGCTCGTCTGGAAGTTCAACTGGAAGGACCTCGTCGTGAAGCTCGACGGGCAGCAGATCGGCGGCCCGTTCAGCAAGGCGGATCTCGAGCGTCAGGTGCTCGTAACGCTACCCGACAACAGCATGCTCGGCGTGATGCTCGAGCGCTCGCTGCATCAGGTCGATCTGCACGTGAACCTCAACGGCAAGCCGCTGCCCGGTTCGGCGTCGCATCCGCAGACACAACTGCAAGGCGCTTACGCGTCGATCTTTTTCGTCGCCGGCGTGAACATCATCCTCGGCGCCGGCGCACTCGCTTTCGGCTGGCAGGTGCTGACCGAGATCGGCGGCGGAGTCGGAAGCCTGATCTACGGCGGCGTCTTCCTCGCGCTCGGCCTGTTCGTGATGATGCAGCGCTCGCGCGTTGCGCTCGGGATCGCCCTCGCGCTCTTCGCCGTCGACTCAGCGCTCATCATGTTCAATGCGTTCACCGGACCCGGCAACCCGGGGTTCCATGGCGTGATCATGCGCGTCCTCATCATCGCCTTCATGTTTCGCGGATTCGCCGCGATCGGCGAGCTCGAACGGGCCGACGTCCAGGCGCGCGGAGTCTGACGATGCGCGCGATCGTCATCGGCGCAACCGGCGCCGTCGGCTCCTCGCTCGTACGCGAACTGCTCGCGTCGCCGCGCGTCGAGTACGTCGTGACGCTGACGCGCCGGCCGGTCGATTTCGGTCCGCAGCCGAAGCTCGTGTCGCGCGTCATCGATCTCGCTGACATCGAGCGCGAGACGACCGACGCGGCGCTCGGCTGCGACACGGCGTTCTGCACGATGGGCGTCGGACAGCCGCGCAAACTGTCGAAGGAAGAAGTCCGACGGGTCGACGTCGAATACGCGGCGGCATTCGCGCGCGGCGCACGCGCCGGCGGCGTTCGTCATATCTCGCTCCTCTCGTCGGTCGGCGCGAATTCGAAAGCGAGCTCGTTCTATCTGTGGCTCAAAGGTGAAGCGGAAGCGGGCGTAGTCGCAGCAGGCATTGCGCGAACAAGCCTCTTTCGTCCGAGTCTGCTCGTCACGAAGGAGATTCGTTACGGTTTACAGGATCGTCTGACGCAGGCGCTCTTTCCGCCGATCAGTCATCTGCTGCCGGCACGGTTTCATCCGATCGCCGTCGAAGACCTCGGCCGCGCGATGCGCATCAACGCGGAGCGCGACGCGCCGGACGGCGTGGAGATTCTCCAATACCCGCAATTCGCGGCGCTGCTAAAGTCAATTTCCGGGGTCTGACCCCCGAAGTTGACTTTACTTCTTCGTCCACTCCAGCGCCCACTGGCAGTCGACGTCGCCGCGCGTAAGACAGACGTCGTGATCGACGTGGACGATTCGCACGCCGGTCATGTCGCCGAGGCCTTCGATCCAGCCGGTGAGCCGCGCGCAATGCGCTTCCTCCGACGGAAACATCGCGAGGCGGATGCGCGCGGAGTTGTCGGTGACGTTCTCAACCGACAGCGCGCCGTGGCTGTGCACCGTCGACCAGAGTGACGATGCTTTTTTCAGCAGCGCAGTCGGCGTCAGCACGATCGTGAAGAAGCGATAGACGCCGAGCGCGTCGCGCAGCTCGGCGGCGCCGGCGCGGCGTCCGAAGTGATCGAGCGATTCGCCCTTCGCCTTCGCCGCTTCGACCGTCAGCCGATTCAGCGTGAACTCCGACACCTTCTCACTGGCGAGAATCGCTTTGCGCGAAGCGATTTCGCGATCGCCAGCCGGCAGCGCGCTCATTGCGGCCTCGCGTTGCGCGGGCGTCAGATCACTGTCGATGAACTTCAGCAGGCTGCGGAGAATCGCGCCTTTCGTGGTCGCATCAGCATCAGACATTGCGGGAACCTCGCCGTCTTCTGCTGTATGGTACGGCGTCGGAAGGAAACGAAACCATGAAACTACTCTCGATCGTCGCGCTCACTCTTCTCTTCGCCGCCACCACACCGGCCGCGGACGTCGCTTCAGCCGTTCCCGCCGAAGGAACTGCAGCTCCGGCGTTCTCGCTGCTGAGTCAGGACGGCAAAGCCGTTTCGCTGAACGACCTGCACGGAAAATGGGTCGTCCTCTACTTCTATCCGAAGGACTTCACGTCCGGCTGCACGCTCGAAGCGCATAACTTCCAGCGCGATCTCGCGAAGTACGAAGCGGACAATGCCGTGATCCTCGGCGTCAGTCTCGATCCGGTCGATTCGCACAAAGGCTTCTGTACGAAAGAAGGATTGAATTTCAAACTGCTCGCCGACACCGATCATGTGGTGGCGTCGAAATACGGATCGCTGATGGTGCACGACGGCACGAACTACGCCGCGCGCAACACGTTCCTGATCGATCCGAAGGGCGTCATTCGCAAGGTGTATCTGAAGGTCGCGCCGGCGAAGCACAGCGATGATGTGCTGGCCGATCTCGCGGCGTTAAAAGCGGCGAAGTAACGCGCCCCGGCCCGCCTCTTGCTCCCTCGCGGCGCGGAGGCATCCATGCGTTTCTTCAGCCGCCGGCTCGTCGTCGCGCTCGCCGCGCTTCCGCTCACTGCCTGTCTCGAATCGGCGCGGCTGCCGGTCGAGGCCGGGATGGGAGCGCGGCCACAACTGCCGGAGCCGGCGAAGACGCTCATTCCGACGGTGCACGTCGCGACGGCGAAGGGGTGGGCGGAAGGGCGGACGCCGACGGCCGCGGCCGGACTGAGCGTCAGTGCGTTCGCGAGGGGGCTCTCGCATCCGCGCTGGCTTTATGTGCTGCCGAACGGCGACGTGCTCGTCGCGGAATCGAATGCGCCCGAGCGTCCCAAAGAAGGAAAAGGGATCAAAGCGTGGTTCATGAAGCTCTTCACGAAGAGCGCTGGTGGGGCGGTACCGAGCGCCAATCGAATTACGCTCTTACGCGACACCGACGGCGATGGCGTCGCGGAAGCGCGCGCCGTCTTCCTGAAGAATCTCAATTCGCCATTCGGGATGACACTCGTCGGAAATGATTTCTATGTCGCGAATACCGACGCGATCGTCCGCTTCCCGTATGAACGCGGCACGACGCAAATTTCAACGACAGGCACGAAACTCGCCGATCTGCCGGCCGGTCCCCGCAATCATCACTGGACGAAGAACGTCATCGCCAGCCGCGATGGCTCGAAGCTCTATGCGACGGTCGGCTCGAACAGCAACGTTGCAGAGAATGGTCTCGATGAAGAGCTCGATCGCGCGGAAATCATGGAAGTCGATCGCGCCACCGGCCGCACGCGTATGTTCGCTTCCGGATTACGCAATCCGAACGGACTGGCGTGGGAACCGCGAACCGGCGCACTCTGGACGGCCGTCAACGAACGCGACGAGCTCGGCAGCGATCTCGTTCCCGATTACATGACGTCGGTGAAAGACGGCGGCTTTTACGGCTGGCCGTTCAGCTATTACGGCTCGCACGTCGATACGCGCGTCAAAGCACAGCGTCCCGATCTCGTCTCACGCGCGATCGTTCCCGATTATGCGCTCGGCCCGCATACCGCGTCGCTCGGACTGACATTCTATGAAGCGTCGCTGCTGCCGTCGCATTACAGCGGCGGCGCGTTCGTCGGCCAGCACGGCTCATGGAATCGCCGGCCGCGCAGCGGATACAAGGTGATTTTCGTCCCGTTCGCGGATGGAAAACCGTCCGGCACTGCGGAAGACGTCCTGACCGATTTCGTCGACGATGCCGGCTACGCGCATGGACGCCCGGTCGGCGTCGCCGTCGATTCAAAAGGGGCGCTGCTCGTCGCGGACGACGTCGGCAACACGGTCTGGCGCGTGACGCCGCGATAGTTCGCGTGTACGCTGCGCGGCCTCATGACGAAAATCATCATGGCGGCCTGCGCCGTCTTTCTCGCGCTTTGCGGCGTCGCAGCGCTCTTTGCGCCTCAGGAACTGCTCACATACCTCGGCGTCCCGCAGCACAACGCCGTAATCCTCATCATTCAATTGCTCGCCGCCACGCTCGTGGCGTTTGCAATTGCCAACTGGATGGCGAAAGACAGCCGCATCGGCGGGATTTACAACCGCCCGCTGGCGCTCGCAAATCTGATGCACTTCGCGATCGGCGCGATCACGCTCGTGAAAGCGTTCGCCGCCGGAAAAATGCCGCTGGCGTTTGCGATTGTCGCGCTCGGATACTGCGCGTTTGCGATCGCATTCGCCGTCGTCGTCTTCTTCCCGCCGGCCGAACCGGCATAACCGTCACCCGCGCGTACGCCGCCGAATTGACGGCGCTTTCCGCCGTTTGTTCGGAACCATATCGGGGGACGGAACCGCCGCCGGAGCCGCCATCAGCCTCGCCTTCGGTTTCGTAATCTTCTCGATGACGTGATGCGCGGAGCGCACCGCTCCTTCCTGCCAGCCGGAAATGAACGAAACCTGATCGCCGGCAACCCAGAAACGGCCTTCCGGTTTGAGCAGACGCTTATAACTCTCGTCCTCACACTCCCAGTCGTCGACCCAGCCGCCGAGCTGATAAGGAACATTCTTCCACGCGATCGACAGGCCGAGCGCTTTCGGCACGTATTTGTCGAAATCGGGATGAAGCTTCTTCGCGCCGTTCATCGCGTGTGTAAGGCGCTCCGGAATCTCCATCGCCGCCAGCTTGTCGGCGTTCTCGTCGTAATTGTAGGCGCCGGTCAAAATGCCCTTTTGACCGAAATAATCATAAGACGGATACCACATTTGCGTAATCTCGTCCGTCGTATAAGAAATACCGCCGTACATCTGGTCTTTCTTTTCCCAGAAGCGGCCGTTCGCCTGCCAGCCGACTTTGCACGTCGACGCGAAATGCCCCGCTTTGATGGCCTGCTTATAGTCGTCGGCGAAATTCGTATCCATCGGCTCGAGGATCGGCAGCGGAATCGTCGAAATACACCAGTCGGCAGTGATCGTCTCGCCGTGTGTCGACTTGCTGCCCGACGGGCGCCACGACACTTTCACCTTGTCGCCCGCGTTGTGGATCGCGAAGACCTCGCGCTTGTAATGAATGAGCGATCCGACCTTCTTAATGAAACCTTTGACGATCTGATCCATCCCGTGTACCGGCTGGAAGAGCGTCGGCTGCCACTCATACTCCTCGGCCTGATAGAAGCGATTCTTCCAGAAGCGTGAATCGAGCAGATCGGAAAGCTCGAGCGGCTCGAGCAGATCGCCGCAGCTTTCAATGCCCGGCTCGATTAAATAGCCGGAACGCGAGGAGCCGAGGTAGTCGTAATCCGGACTCTCTTTCGGATCGATGTCGCCGAAGGTCGCCAGCAGACTGAGAAGTTTTTCCTGTTCGGGCTTGCCGAGGCGCGAATCGAGCGAGCCGCTGCGCACCGCTTTCGCGAGGAGATCGGAGATCCAGCCGCGCGTGTCGTTGGCGATGCGGCGATTTACCATCGCCCGCCCGTCCCAGGCGTCGCCGGTCTGGAAGAGGTTCGCGCGCGTCATCATGTTGTAGACCTCGAGCTCGACGCCGAGGACGTTGCAGTAATGCAGGATGGCGGTGTGGTGATACGGGAGACGGCCGGGACCGGCGTTCAGATACATCTGCGGTCCCGCATCGAAGTGACACGTCTGCGTCGAGCCGGTGATCTCCTCGATGACGTCGCCGCGCCGGACCGTGAAGCTCCGTCCGCCGGGACGCTCCTTCGCTTCGAGGACGATCACTTCGTAGCCGGCTTTGCTCAGCTCGTACGCGGACGTCAGTCCGGCGATGCCTGCGCCGAGGATCACGACGCGTTTGCCGGCGCCGTGAGTCGGAGAGAGATCGGGAGGACCGGCGAACGCTTCCGGCACGCGTACCAGTCCCAGCGCCGTCATCGTTTCGTAGAGAGCAGCGGCGCCGCCCGCTTTGCCGACCGCATCGAGAAAACGTCTGCGCGTCCACGCGCCACCTCGGGAGTCCCGCGAGTCTGACATCGCAACCTCCGGCACAACGTTAACGTTTGGGATGGATTCAAAGGAGGATAAAAGGAACCGAAACGTTCCGCAAGAAAGGTCTCGGCGCACGTCCGTCGCGGGTAAACTCGCGCCCATGCGCCTGCTGTACAACTACCTCTCCCGCCAGCGCCATCTCCTCGTTGCAGCCCTCGTACTGGCGACGATCAACCAGGTCTTCTCGCTCCTCGATCCGCAGGTCTTCCGGCTCATCGTTGATCGCTATGCGGTCAAATTGGGCCACATCGATGAGGGCGTGTTCGTGCGCGGCGTGCTGCTGCTGCTCGGCGCCTACGTCGGCGTCGCGCTCGTTTCGCGCATCGCGAAAAACTTTCAGGACTACTTCGTCAACGTGATCTCGCAGCGTGTCGGCGCGGAGCTCTATCAGCAGAGCGTCTCGCACTCCTTCTCGTTGCCGTACGCCGTCTTCGAAGATCAGCGCTCCGGCGAAATTCTGCAGGTCATGCACAAGGCGCGCGCCGACGCGCAGCAGCTCATCACGAACGTCATCAACATGATCTTCGTGTCGCTGGTCGGCCTCGTCTTCGTCACCGTTTACGCATTCACGGTGCACTGGAGCATCGGCTCCGTCTACGTGCTGCTCGCGCCGGTCATCGGCGTCTTCATGTTCTTCACGAGCCGGAAGATCAAAGTGCAGCAACGCGTCATCGTCGCCCAAACCGCGGAGCTGGCGGGATCGATGACCGAGACGCTGCGCAACGTCGAGCTGGTGAAATCGCTCGGCCTCGAGCGACAGGAAATCGGCCGTTTGAACGACGTCAACGCGCGCATCCTCGAGCTCGAGCTGAAGAAGATCCGCTTCATCCGCTTCTACAGTTTCATGCAGGGAACGGTCATCAACACGACGCGCGCGGCGCTGCTGTTTCTGATGTTGTGGCTTCTCTTCCGGCAGGCGATCACCATCGGCCAGTTCTTCGCGCTCTTCTTCTATTCGTTCCCGATTTTCTCGCCGCTCGCGGAGCTCGGCGCGATGATCGCGCAGTATCAGGAAGCGAAAGCGAGCATGGAGAGACTGGAGAACGTGCTCGACATCCCGCCGGCGCCGATGCCGTTGAATCCGAAGCCGATCGGCGCGCTGGAAGCGGTGTCGTTCGAGAACGTCACGTTCACCTATCCGTCCTCGGCGACACCGTCGCTCGAGAATGTGAATCTGACCGTGCGCGCAGGCGACACGATCGCGTTCGTCGGTCCGTCCGGCTCCGGCAAGACATCGCTCGTGAAATTGCTCGTCGGTCTTTATCGGCCAACGGAAGGACAGCTCTGCGTGAACGGCCTCGACGCGAACGAGCTCGACTCCGATGCGCTTCGCGCACGCATCGGTCTCGTGACGCAGGAGACGCAGCTCTTCGCCGGCACCATTCGCGACAACCTGCTGTTCGTGAATCCGGCGGCGACTGATGACGATTGCCTCGCCGTTCTCCGCCAGGCGGCCGCGCTGCCGATCATCGAGCGCGGCGGCCTCGGGCTCGACACGAAGATCGGCGAAGGCGGAATCAAGATCTCCGGCGGCGAACGGCAGCGTCTCGCCATCGCGCGCGCCTTGTTGCGGCAGCCGGAACTGATCATCTTCGATGAAGCGACGTCGAGCCTCGACTCGATCACCGAGAAGTCGATCACCGAAACGATTCGACATCTCACGACCGGCCAGCATCAGCGGATGACCGTGCTCGTCGCGCATCGACTCTCGACGATCGCGCACGCGCAGCGGATCTACGTGCTCGCGAAAGGGCATATCGTCGAGACCGGCACGCACGATTCGCTGCTGGCCACGAACGGCCTGTACGCGGCGCTCTGGCGCGAACAAAGCGCGCGCCGCGAGGCATAAAACGTCACTTTTGGTTGTCTGTGGCGTTGTATCGTCCGCAGACAACTTTAAGGAGCTTCCTCCATGAGAACGTTTCTCGCGGCCGCACTGGCTGCTGCTCTTGCCCTGCCGCTCGCGGCCGCCGACCCGCAGAAGGTCGCAGCGGTCATCGAAAGTTACGAGCATCCGACGCTCGGCGCGCCGTCGAGCGTGCAGAACATTTCGATCACTCTCTCGCCGAACATGACCATCCGCCTCGCGTCCGGCAGCGCGGCGAAAGTCACCGCGGGCGGCGACGATCTCGGCCTCTTCTTCGTCGGCGACGGATCGTTTGAATATGTCTCCGCCGATCCGCTCGAAGCGAAGAACGTGCAGTTCGAAGTGAAGAAGGCGTCCGATCTGACGCTGACTTCCGCGAACGGCAAGCAGCAGCTGAAGGGAACGTTCAAGCAGCTCTACATTCGCGCGCGCGCGGTTTCGGGACTGCCCGATCTTTCCGCCGGTGGCGGCGCGGCGATCGCGGACGCATTTACAAGCCATCGCGAAGACTTCGGCAGACAGCGCTATACGCCGATCACGCAGCTCCTCGCAAAGCAGAAGCTCGATAGTCCGTCGACGCCGTTTGCCGTCGCCGAATTCAGCGGCGGCGGAACTCCGACCATGTACGTCTACGACGGAGTCGAGGAACGGAGCGAATCGCTTTATTCGCTCAACAGGAATCGCAACATTTCGGTTCGCGAGCTCTCCGGATATCTCTGGCCGACCGTGTTGTCAGACCAGCCGATCGGCCGCAGCCGGAAGGCGTTCAACGATCCGCTCTATCTGCTGACGCAGCTCGATTACACGCTGATCGCCGAAGCGAATGAAACGGCGAAATTGTCGGTGACGGAGACGGTGATTCCGCGCAATGCGGACCAGCGCGTCTTCCGATTCGATATGAATTCCGATGATTACGACACCAGCAACAAGAAACGAATCTACACGGTCCGCACGGTCACAGATGCTGAGGGACATGAACTGTCGTTCGATCACAATCGCGGCAGCCTGATCGTCAGTCTGCCGAAAGCCGTTCCGGCGAACGAAGCGGTGCAGCTGAAATTCGAGATCGAAGGAAACTTCCTCTATCACCCGAACTCAGACAGCTTCTGGCAGCTCGGGACCGACGCGTGGTTCCCGCAGCCGAATCTCAACGGCCAGTATTACAAGATTCATTCGCTCGTAAAGGTGCGGAAGCCCTATACGGCGTTCGCGCCGGGCGATACCGTTCGCCGCGGCGAGGAAGGTGAATACAACGTCGTCGAAAACCGCCTCGATGTGCCGGTGCAGTTCGCGGTCGTCCACGCCGGAAAATACGCCTACGACGAACAGAAATACGACGACGGTCTGACCATTCGCGTCGCCACCTACGCGCTCAACAACGACCGCGCGATGAAGCAGCTCAACAACCTCGCGTACAAGCTGATCAAGTTTTACGAGCCGTGGCTCGGACCGTTCCCGTTCAAAGAATTCAACATCATCGAGATCAACCAGTTCGGCTATGGACAGGCGCCGCCGGCGACGATGTTCATTACGAAGGAAGCGTTCAATCCGATGTCGGGAGATCTCAACAAGATCTTCTCGCAGGGAATCAACCACCGCTTCGCGCACGAGATCGCGCACCAGTACTGGGGCCACGTCGTGAAGATGGGCTCACAGGAAGAGCAGTGGATCACCGAGTCGTTCGCTGAATATTCGTCGGCGCTGGCGATCAAGCAGCTGAAGGGCAACAGCGCCTACAACGCGATGATCGCGACGTGGCGCGCCAATGCGAATGATTCGCATGACGTGTCGTCGATTCCGCTCGCGAACCGGATCTCGATTCCGGGCGACGGGCAGATGCAGTTCCTCCATCGGACATACCTCATTTACGACAAGGGTGCGTATCTCCTCGCGGTGCTCCACAAACAGCTCGGCGACAACAAGTTCCTGTCGTTCATGCGCAACCTGCAGAAGCTGTACGAGTGGCGCTATCTGACGACGGATGAAATGCCGAAGCTGCTCAAGCGAATCGATCCGGCGAACGATTACACGTCGTTCTTCGATCAGTATTACTGGGGCACGGAAATGCCGAAGATGTAAGCCGGCACGGCCGGCCGCGTATGTGGCAGAGCCTTCGCGTCGCTGCCGATTCTGCCGGCCGACGTGCAGTCATCCTGAGTCGAGGCACTGCGCGAGCGCAGCGCTTGATGGAAAGAAACCCCAGCTCCGATCCGGCCGTTTGTTTCCAAAATTGACAGGGGTTTCTTAGAAGGCTGGGCACTGCGCGAAAGCGCAGTGCTGGATGAAAGAAACCTGCGAGTAGGATGAGAATCGGCGACTCGTGGAGAGGCCGGTAACGCTATGGTGCGTCAGAGCCCGATCCTGAGCATGGTCCAGGGAGATCGCGAACTTGATTTGGTGAAGAGACGATG